>CBDCJN010000001.1:0-282460 GCA_965217855.1 Actinoplanes sp.
GGGCGGAGAGCGCCGCGCCGCGCCGGTCCATGCTCACCGGCGCCGGGGCCAGGGCGTGCCCGTCGGGGCCGACCGGCACGACGGCCTCGCCCTGCACGCTGAACGAGATCGCCTCGGGCGGGTCGGCCCGCACGGCCGGGTGGGCCGCCACCTCGGCCAGCAGCCCGGCCACCGCGGCCAGGACCTCGTCGGTGTCGGCCTCGACGAGGCCGGGGCCGGGACGGGCGAGTGCCGTCGACCGCGCCGCCCCGGCGATCTCCTCATTCTTCCCCGCCGAGATCGCGACCACGCGAACGCCGCTGGTACCCAGGTCGATGCCGATCAGGCTCATTTGATCGCTCCCGACAGTCCGTTCACCAGCTGCCGCTGGACGACGAGGAAGACCACGACGATCGGGATGGAGATCAGCACCAGGATCGCGAACAGCGCGCCGGGCTGGCTGAGGAACACGCCGCGGTAGGCCAGCGGGATCAGGGTCAGCGGCTTGAGCTCGTTGTCCTGCAGGGTGACCAGCGGCAGCAGGAAGTCGTTCCAGGACGACATCGACTGCCACACCGCCACGACCGCGAGGGCCGGCTTGCTCAGCGGCAGATAGATCTTCCAGTAGATGGAGAACTTGCCGGCGCCGTCGAGGACGGCCGCCTCGTACATCTCCTCGGGAACGGCGAGGAACGACGTACGGATGATGATCACCGCGAACGGCAGGCCGAGCGCGGTGTAGACCAGCACGAGGCCGATCAGGTTGTTGTAGAGCCCCATGCTCTGCAGGATCTTGAAGACCGCGACCACGATGCTGGACATGGGCAGGATCAGGGCCAGGGTCAGCGCCCCGAAGATCACGGCCTTCAGCGGTACGCGGAGACGGGCCAGCGCGAACGCGGTCATCGAGCCGAACAGCATCACCAGCAGCACCGACGGGACGGTGATGAGCGCACTGTTGATCAGGTTCTGCAGGATCGGGTTGTTGGTCCAGATCTCGACGTAGTTGCCGAACGAGGGTTCCGCCGGGAACATCCCGAACGCCGTGGTGGCCGGGTTCGAGGTGGGCAGCAGCGACAGGCCGAGCACCATGATGATCGGGACCAGCCACAGGATCGCCATCGGCGTGAGCACCAGGTGGGCCCAGTGCGGGCGCTTCTTGCGCCTGATGATCGGCGCCTCGGTCTCTTTCACCGGCGCTGGGGTCTTGGTTTCCGCGGCGATCGTCATTTCTTGTCATCTCCGGTGAGGAAGCCCGAGCCGAACGCGCGCACCATCGACAGCGAACTGACCACGGCGATGACCAGCAGGACCACGCTGATGGTCGAGGCGTAACCGACGCTCTGCTGCTGGAACGCCTGCTTGAAGGTGTAGGTGGGCAGCATCTCGGAGGCGTGGTTGGGCCCGCCCTCGGTGAGCACGTAGACCAGCTCGAAGGTCTTGAGCGAGCCGATGATGCCGAGCAGCAGCAGCGAGAGGTGGGTCGGCTTGAGCAGGGGCCAGATGATGCTCCGGACGGTCCGCCAGGTGCTCGCCCCGTCGATCTTGGCCGCCTGCAGGACGCTGTCGTCGATCAGCTGCAGGCCGGCCAGGTAGAACAGCATCGAGAAGCCGGTCCACATCCAGATGTTGACCAGGATCGCGGCGAAGATGGCCGTCTTCGGATCGGCCAGGTAGCCCTTGGTCAGGAACTCCAGCCCGGTGGCCCGGCCGATCTTGGCGAAGACGCCGTTGAACGGGTCGAGCATCCGCTGCCAGACGATGCCCACCACGACCGGCGAGAGCACGGCCGGGATGAAGAAGATCGCCCGGTAGATCGCCCGGCCGCGGATCTTCTGGTTGAGCAGCATGGCCAGGAAGAACCCGATGAGGGCCTGCGGGACGATCGTCAGCAGGATCCACCAGCCGGAGTTCTTCAGCGTGGTGATGAAGATCGGGTCCTTGAGCAGCTCGGTGTAGTTGCCGAGCCCGACGAACTCCCCCGGGTTGACGCCGTCCCAGTCGAGCGTGCTCGCCTGGACGTTGTAGATGATCGGGTAGACGACGAACAGCGCGAACAGCGCGAAGGCCGGCAGCAGGAAGAGCGTTCCGGGGAGCCAGTCGCGGCGTGCCCGGGGCCGGGTGATCGTTTCTGTGGTCATGGTCAGCTCCGTGGTCCGCGGGCGGGAGGGGTGCTCCCGCCCGCGGAGGTCGGGCGGCTCGCGCCGCCTACTTCACCTTCGCCTGAGCGGCCTGCACCTTGTCGGCGGCGGCCTGCGGGGTCAGCTGTCCGGTGGCGACGGCGGACAGCGCGTCGCCGAGCGCGGTGTCCATCTCCGGGCTCTTCAGGTAGCGCGAGTACTTGACGTTCGGCATCCACTCGGTGGTGAACGTCGTCCAGATCTGCTTCTGCTTGTCGCTGGTGAACTTCTCCGGGTTGAGGCCGGTCACCGCGGGCAGGTCGTTGAACGTGTTGATGAGTTTCTGCGCACCGGCGCCGGCGATGAAGTCGGTCAGCACCTTGCAGGCCAGGTCGGGGTTCTTGGTGTTCTTGCTGATGCCCAGCCCGACGTCGATGCCGCCGACGTACTGCGACTCGGCCGCGCCACCCGGGATGGTCGGGAACAGGAACGGCTGGTAGCCGGACATGCCCTCGGACAGCGGCGGGAGGCCGGTCTTGCTGGGGTCGGACTGCTGGATCCACCAGGCGCCGAGCGGGATCATCGCCGCGTTGCCGGCCTCGAACTGGTTGGCCGCGCCGGGGTAGGCGTCGAGGCCGATCGCGCCGTCCTGGGCGATCTTCTCGGTGAACAGCTTCTGCCAGTAGCTGAACGCCTCGACGAGCTTGGGGTCGGTCCACTGGGCGGTGCCGTCCTCGGCCTGATAGGGCAGGCCGGGCGCGATGTTGTTGGCGATCTGCAGGAAGACCACGTTACGCAGCCAGCTGTCCTTGGCCGGCAGCATGAACGGCGCGTACTCGCCGCCCTTGAGCTTGTCGACGGTGGACTTGAGCTCGTCCCAGGTCTTGGGGATCTGGGCGCCCTTGGCGTCGAAGATCTTGGTGTTGGCCCAGAGGTTGACCGTCTGGACGAGCAGCGGGAGCGAGTAGAAGTTCTCGTCGCCGTCGGGGTTGCCGAGCCGGGCCTGATCGATGCCGATCGGGAAGAACTTCTTCTGCCAGTCGGCACCCCACGTCTTGGCCGCGCAGTCCTGCAGCGGCATGAGGTTGGACCGGTACTGCTGGGTGAGCGCGCCGGGCTGCAGACCGATGATGTCCGGCATCGTGTTGGACGCGGCCCGGGTCTGCAGGTCGACCAGGTATTCGGGGTAATTGAAGATGGTCGAGTCGATCTTCGTACCCGGGTTCGCCGCGGTGAAGGTGTCGACCATCTGCTTGGTTGTCTGTTCGATCGGGCTCCAGGACCGGAAGGTGAGCGTTCCGGATCCGCTGTCGCTGCTTCCGCCGCTGGAGCTGTCCTTGCTGGCGCCGCCGGCACATCCGGCGAGCCCGAGGCTGAGCGCCGTTGCCGCGGCGACGGCGGCGAATGTCTTGTGCCGTATCACTGGGGGTCCTTCCACTTCGGTGGAGGCCTGTCGGGCCGGTGGATGTAGACGATTACATGACGCCCGTCACTCGCACAAGAGGCGATCACCAGCTTGTTTGCGGCTGCCGGTCATCGATGCGTCACAAACCGGTAACCTCCGGCCGACCTCTTGTCGCGACATCGTGTAATCGTTTACAGTCGCCTCCACTCGGGGTCACCAGGGACCGGGCAAACCGCTAATCTGGTGCCTCACCTCAGACCGCGAAGGGCCTGCCTTGACCACCATCCGTGACGTGGCCCGCCTCGCCGAGGTGTCGACGGCCACCGTGTCCAGGGTCTTCGCCTCCGACACGGCCGTCCGCCCGGAGACCGCGCAACGCGTCCGGGAAGCGGCCAAGAAACTCGGCTACGTGCCCAACACGCTGGCCCGATCCTTACGCCAGCAGACCTCGGCGACGTGGGCCCTGCTGATCGCCGACATCGAGAACCCGTTCCTGACCCAGGTCACCCGCGGGGTGGAGGACGTGGCCCAGTCCGAGGGTTACTCGCTGTTGCTGTGCAACACCGACGAGCAGCCCGACAAGGAGGCCAGCTACCTCAGCATCGCCGAGCAGTACCGGGTGTCCGGCGTGCTGATCACGCCGACCTCGGCCGCCAGCCCGGTCGATCAGCTGCTCTCCCGCGGCCTGCCGGTCATCACGATGGACCGCCCGCTGCGCCCCGAGCTGGCGGTCGACACGGTGCTGATCGACTCGCGCCGGGCCGCCCGGTCCGCGGTCGACCGCATGATCGCTCGCGGTCGCCGGCAGATCGCCTGCATCACCGGCCCGCGCCGGGTGTTCACCGCGAGCGAGCGGGTGCTCGGCTACCGCGAGGCCCTGCACGACGCCGGCCTGCCGATCGACGACGAGCTGATCCACTACTCCTCGTTCAAGGAGGAGGGCGGGCGCCAGGCCGCCACCGAGCTTTTCGACCGTAGCGACGCCCCGCCGGTCGAGGCGATCCTGGTCGCCAACAGCATGATGGCGGTCGGCGTGCTCCAGGTGCTGCGCGAGCGCGGGCTGCGGCCCAGCATCGACGTGGAGTTGGTGGTCTTCGACGACGCGCCCTGGACGGGGCTGCTCACGCCGGCCATCTCGGTGATCCACCAACCAGCGTACGAGCTGGGTCAGGTCGCCGGCCGGCTGCTGCTCGAGCGGCTGCGCACCCCGGGCCAGCCCGCCCGCACCGTCATGCTCAACGCGACGCTGCCGGCCGAGGACGAGCCCCCGCGCGACGACGTGCTGGAGTCCGCGCTCCTTTTGTAACAGGCTGTATTTGTCACGAACGGCCGGGAAGCGCTTCCCCGAGTTTCGCGCTTGTTTCCGCACATGGCGTCGATCGTCGTGCATCAATCTTGAGAGAGCGCTTCCCGGGCGCTAATACTCCGGTGCACCCCGATCCCCCTCCCCGAAGGGAGCGTCATGCATCCATCCCCAACAATGCGTGCGCTGTTCGCCGCCGCCCTTACCGCTGCCGCGGCCGCGCTCGTCGTCGCCACCGCCGGCCCGGCCGCGGCGGCCACCGTCACGGTTCAGGCCGAGGCGTACGCCGCCCAGTCCGGCAGTCAGGTCGAAGCCACCGCCGACACCGGCGGCGGCCAGAACGTCGCCTACCTGGCCGAGGGCGACTGGCTCCGGTACGACGGCGTCGACCTCGGCGCGGCCGGCGCGCTGCCGGTCTCGGCCCGGGTCGCCTCCGCGGTCGGCGGCGGCCGCATCGAACTGCGCACCGGCTCGCAGACCGGGCCGATCCTGGCCCAGTTCGCGATCACCTCGACCGGCGGCTGGCAGGCCTGGAGCACGCTGAGCACCTCGGCCACCACCCATCCGACCGGCGCCCAGACCGTCTTCGCGGTCCTGCGCAACACCGCGGCCGGCGACTTCGTCAACATCAACTGGTTCTCGTTCGGCGCCGGCACGCCCCCGGCCGGCGGCGACGGCTGGGTCCCGGTCGACACGGCAGCCTGGAACGCCCAGCTCGCCGAGTTCCGCGCGCTCGTCCCGCGGCCGGTGCCGGCCAACTCGGTACGCGTGCCCGAGTTCAACGCGACCTGCGCCTACAGCCACTCCAAGCCGGACGACCCGATCGTCTTCCCCGGCCTGCCCGGCGCGTCGCACATGCATTCGTTCCTGGGCAACACCAGCACCAACGCGGCCACCACCACGCGTACGCTGCTGGCCAACGCGGGCACGACCTGCCGCCCGGCGCCCGACCTGTCGGCCTACTGGATCCCCACGCTGTATCAGGGTGACCAGGTGATCGAGCCCAAGGACGTGGTCGTCTACTACGGCTCCCGGCTGACCGACCCGTCCGCCACAGTGCCGTTCCCGCAGGGCTTCCGCATGATCGCCGGCGATGCCCGGCTGCAGACGCCCACCCCCGCGGGCTCGGTCAACGCCTTCTACTGCGCCGGCCCCGGCGGCGAGATCGGCCGCAGCGCCGACGGCAACTGGCCGGTCTGCGCGTCCACCGCGGTGCTGATGTTCCACCTGGTCTTCCAGGACTGCTGGGACGGCCGCAACCTGGACAGCCCCACCCACAAGGCGCACGTCTCCTACAGCTATGACGGCACCTGTAAGGGCGACTACCCGGTCGCCATCCCCAACCTGTCCTTCCTCATCGCCTACCCGACCAGCGGCACGGCGGCCGGCTTCCGGCTGGCCTCGGGCCTGCCCTCCTCGATGCACGGTGACGCCTTCATGGCCTGGGACAACCGGGCCCTGGGCGAGCGCGTCAAGAACTGCCTGACGCAGAAAGCGAAGTGCAACACCAACGGCGACTTCTAGGCCTGTGTTTACAGCCGTAAGCTTTGCATGTAAGTTTACGGCTGTAACCACAACGAGGAGGCGCACGATGAAAAGCTTGATCACGCCCTGGCTGAACCTGTGGAACGGCGACTACGACCTCGCCGCCACCCTCGTCGCCGACGACTTCCGGCTGCACGCGGCGATGCTCGGCGGCGGCGACGGCAGCGCGGTGGACAGCCCGCAGGCCCTGGTCGCCTGGATCCGCCAGACCCGGCACTTCATCCCCGACCTGCGGTTCAGCATCGAGGTCGGCCCGCTGGCCGACGGCGATCACCTCGCGGTCCGCTGGCGGGCCCGGGGCACCTACGCCGGTGGCATGCCCGGCGCCGAGGCCCCGGCCGGCGCCACGGTCGACTTCACCGGCACCGACACCCTGCGCGTCGACGACGGCCGGCTCGCCGAATACTGGGTCAACTCCGACGTGCTCGTGCTGCTGACCCAGCTGCAAGCCACCGGAGCCCGGTCGTGAGCCCGGTCCGCGCCACCGAAGTCGTCCTGCCCGGCATCGTCGAGCCCAGCGGCCTGCAATTGCGCACCCGCGACCTCCCGGCACCGGCGGCCGGCCAGGCTCTGATCACTCTGGAGGCCAGCGGCGTCTCGTTCGCCGAGCAGGCGATGCGCCGCGGCCGCTATCCCGGCCAGCCCAAGTTCCCGTTCGTCCCCGGCTACGACGTCGTCGGCGTCGTGCACAGCGTCGGCACCGAGGTCGACCCGGCCCTGATCGGCCGGCGGGTCGCGGCGATGACCAAGACCGGCGGCTGGGCCAGCCACCTGCTGCTGCCCGCCGGTGACCTGGTCACCGTGCCCGACGGCGTCGACCCGGGCGAGGCCGAGACGCTGGTCGTCAACGGCGTGACGGCCTGGCAGATGCTGCACCGCTCGGCCTGCGTCCGCGCCGGCCAGACGATCCTGGTGCACAGCGCGAACGGCGGCGTCGGCACCACCCTGGCCCAGCTCGCCCGGCTCGACACCATCCGCGTCATCGGCACCGCCCACCCCCGCCACCACGACACCCTGCGCGCGCTGGGCGTCACACCGCTCGACCACAGCGATCCCGAGCTGGAAAAGCGCATCCGAGAGCTCGCACCGGGCGGCGTCGACGCGGCCTTCGACAACCTGGGCGGCCGGCACCTCGTCCGCGCCTGGCGTCTGCTCGCCCCCGGCGGCGCCCTGGTCAGCTATTCCGTGGCCGCGGCGACCGGATCCCTGTACGCCTCGTTCTTCGCCGCGCTGGGCCGGATCCTGCTCTGGAACGCGCTGCCCAACGGCAAACGAGCCTCCTTCTACGACCTGTGGGCCGGTCACCGGCGTGGCCTGGAAGCCTTCCGGGCCCGCACCCGCGAAGACCTCGGCCACGTGCTGACCCTGCTGGCCGAGGGCCGGCTCACCGCCCACGTCGCGGCCCGGATCCCGCTGCAGCGCATCGCCGAGGCCATGACCCTGGCCGAGGCGCGCACCGTGCCCGGCAAGGTCGTCGTCGTCCCCAACTGACGATGCCCGCCACCCGCACCCGCAACCGCCGCGGCGAGGGCTCCCGGCTGCGCCACGACATCCTCACCGCCGCCTCGGCCCTTCTGGACGAGACCGGCAACGCCCACACCGTCACGCTACGCGCGGTGGCACCTTGACCTTGGGCGTCGCGGCCGGAGCGGGCTTCGTGGTGACGACCGGCCTAGTCGTTGCCGCCGGTTTCCGCGTCGCGGCCGGCTTCGTCGTGACCGGGACGGCCGGTTCCGTCGTGGCGGGCACGGCCGGTTCCGTCGTGGCGGGCACGGCCGGCGAGTCGACGGGCGGGGCGGCCTTGCCGTAACCGTCGGCCAGGCTGATCCGCGTGCTACCACCAGTGATCGCCGCGATCGCCACGCCGCCGAGACACAGCAACACGACGACACCGACACCACCCAGCACGTACGGCAACGTCCTGCGCTTCCTCGGCGGCCGGGGATCTTGAAGGACGCGGGAACTCCTGACTCGGGCCGAGGAACGGCATCCATGGTCGGACCCACCCACCTCGCCCTGAACAGGACGAACGACCGCGCCCCGAACGGCTGATCCGGTGCATCCATCCGGTCACGTTCGGTTGATCTCTCCGTGAGCCGCGAGGGCCCGGTCCCGTTCAGCTGCTCAGCGGTGGACGGCGCCGATGGTGAAGAAGTCGCCGATCAGGTCCGCGGTGTTGACGTCCTGGTTGGTGCGGCCTAGCACGAAGGGCGCCTGGCGCGGCCCGGGAATCGTGTGCCCACCGCCGTGCACGGTGTAGAGCACCACCGGCGGCCGCCCGTCCTGGCGGTACTCGGTGCGCTCGACGGCCGTCCCCGATCGGGTCGGGGGCGCGGTGATCCCGTTGCGGGCGGCGAAGTAGGCGGCCGTCTCCGGCGCCGAGAGGGAGCGCCCGCCGACCTTGAACAAGGCCCTCGCCCACCAGCTCAGTTCGCCGCCCTGATAGCCGATGATCGGATCCTTGGTGCCGTGCAGCAGCAACACCGGCATCGGCCCGGCCGGCGCGTCGGGCACCAGGAAGTTCTCCGGCGCCGGCATGGTGGCGGCCAGCACCGCCGCCCCGGCGATCAGCTCGGGCGTCTCGTGGGCCAGGCGCATCACCATCTGCCCGCCGTTCGAATAGCCGACCGCGAAGACCCGCCGCCGGTCGATGCCGTGGCTGGCGGCCAGCTGCTCGATCACGGCCCGGGCGAAACCGACGTCGTCGACGTTCTCGAGCCGCGCCGGGAACCGGCTCTCCCGGCGGGCGTCGTTCCAGTTGCCCCGGTGCCCGTCGAGATACGCGACCACCGCCCCGCGCTCCCCGGCCAGGGCGTCGAAGGCCCGCCCGGTGAACTCCCGGTGCTTGCGCCCGTCCTGCTTCGACCCGTGAAAGATCAGAACCAGATCCCGCCCGGGTACGCCGTCCGGCCGCCCCACGACAGTCCAGGTCCGCGCCCGGCCACCCACCTCGATACTTGCCCTAGCTTCAGTCACGATCCGAAGCTAAACGTTGACGTCAGTGTCAAGGTCAAGCCTCTGCCATGCCACCGGTCGCCCTCATCCCGGGACCCGAAGTGCCGATCTTGACCGAGTGAGGGTGGCGGTCAGGGGGTTCGGGGTGGGCAAGGGACGCCGACCGGCCTGGCAGGTCTATCTGGCCTGCCGTGCTGGTGGCGGTGGCCGGCCGGACCACCGCGGGCGCCGGGCCCGACGCCGAGCTGCGCCGGGCCGACGCCGCCATGTACGTGGCCAAGAACGGCGGCCGCAACCGCATCCACCACGCGACCGCGGAGTGGGAAGAGGTCAGGCCCACGGCGGGGCGGTAGGACCCTCCCCCGTGGTGACGAGCCGCTGGAGGCTGCCGTTGACGAAGAAGCCCCAGGCGCTGGAGCACTGGTCGAAGCACTCGACGCCGGGGACCAGCCCGACGTGCTCGAAGGTGAGCACGGTCCGCCCGTCCTGGCGGTCGATGCGGAAGGCGATCTCGGTGCCGGTCCACTCGGCCGGGTCCTCGGTGAACGACAGCTTCGCCTCCTCCACACGCCACACGACCGTGCGGCCGGGGTCGAACTCGGTGACCTTCTGCCGCGAGAAGTGCAGGTCCGCGTACCGGTAGACGAACTCGTCGCCGAGCCGTGCGGCGCTGCCCTCGAACTCGCCGGTCCACCACCGCGGCACGTCGACGACGGCCCGGAACACCTCGTCCGGGCTCTGGTCGACGGTGAACGACGTACGGAAACTGGTGTTGGTCATGGCCTCTCCTCGGTCTTCCGATCGATCTGCTGCTGAATCGCCTCGGACAGCCGCTTGATCCGGCGCAGCCGCCCGTCCCAGGCCGTGCCGACCGCCGTGAGCTGGGCGACCGCCCGGGCGAGCTGGGCCTCGTCCACCTCGTACCGGATCTCCCGCCCGGCCGGCGACGGGTGGACCAGCCCGGCCCGGTCGAGCACGCCGAGGTGCTTGGCCACCGCCTGCCGGGTGACCGGCAACCGCTCGCTGAGCCGGGTCGCCGTGCCACCGCCGTCGGCCAGCAGCAGGTCGAGCATCCGCCGCCGGGTCGGGTCGCCCACCGCCGACCAGAGCACGTCGTCGATGAGGTCGCTCACCGCGCGGACACCAGCCGGGCCACGTACGCGACCAGGCGCGGGAGGAAGTGGTCCCAGCCCCGGGCGTGGTCGGTGTACCACTCCTCGAGCACCGCCGCCTCCCAGCCCTTCTCCCGGAAGCCCGTCTCGGAGAAACGCACCAGGGTGCCCGAGCCGGACGGGGTCAGGTCGAAGGTCACCGTCAGTGGCCGGGGCGAGGCCTCGTCGGAGGCCCAGTGGAACGAGAAGCGCCGCGGCGGGTCGGCCTCGACCACGGTCAGCGGAGCCACCGTCGAGCCGAAGGAAACCGAACCGGTGGCGCCGGGCACCGGCTCGAGGTCGGCCTCGTCGGGCCACCACTCGCGCAGGTGCTCGGGCGTGCTGATGACCTGGTAGACCACCTCGGGCGAGGCCTCGATGCGCATCTCCCGCTCGATGCTGCCGTACTCCATGCCGCCTCCGCCTATCGCAACCTTTGGTTGCACAAGAGGCTAGCGCCGGACGGCCGGAAGCGCAACCGTTAGTTGCGCGTCGTCAGGAGAACCGGGTGGTGGCCAGGGCCGCGGCGATGAGCAGGCCCAGCCCGTTGGTGGCCCAGTGCAGGGCGGCCGCGGCCAGCAGGCTCCCGCTGCGGCGGCGCAGCTCGCACAGCAGCACGCCGGCCAGCGCGGTGAAGGCCACCGCACCCAGCACGGCCAGAATGCGGCCGGTCGCGCCGGAGCCGAGAGTGGCGCCGACCGCGGCGTTGGCCTGGTTGAGGCGCAGCGACGGCAGGATGTGCCACAGCCCGAACAGCACCGACGACGTGATGCTGGCCCAGACAGCGCCGCGGTGCCGGTTGACCAGGCCCATCAGCACGCCGCGGAAGGCGACCTCCTCGAGCAGCACCGTGCCCAGCGGCACGACGATGAACGCGGTCAGCAGGGCGGCACTGGGATGCAGGTGATAGCGCACGTCGTGGAAGGCCGGCCGGGTCAGCGGCAGCGCGACGCCGATGGCGTAGACCACCGCGACGGCCAGGATCGCGCCTATCGCGTATTTCAGACCGGGCAGGAACGTGCGCCGCGAGAGACCCAGATCGTGCCAGCTCAGGCCGGTGCGGCGAGCCAGCAGCACCAGGCCCAGCGCGACGGTGGGGCCGGCCACCAGGCCCGTGTGGCGGGGGCCGAACTCGTCGGCCACGTTCACCGCGGCCAGGATCAGGACGACGGCGCCGAGGAGAAGAAACAGCCGGCGGCGTTCCATGAGGTGACTTTGAGGCATGACGGGCGAAGCGTACCCGCGGTCAGACGCCGGCCGGAAACTCCTGGAGCCCGAGGACGCGCAGCAGGTCGAGCCGCTCGCGGGCCTCGGCGTCGGCCGGGGTGAGCACCAGCAGCATCTGGCGCTGGTCGGGCGTCATGAGGGTCTCGCAGTCCATCAGCAGCCGTCCCACCCGCGGGTGAACGACCACTTTCTGGTCGAAGCGCCGCACCGCGACCTCGTGCTCGGCCCACAGCCGGCGGAAGTCGGCGCTCGCCTCCTGCAGCCGGCGGACCAGGCCCGCGACCACCGGGTCGTTGTGCCGCCGGCCGGCCACCGCCCGCAGGTCGGCCACGATCACCCGGGCGTGGTGCTCCTCGTCCTCGACCGGATAGACGATGCGGGCCTCGGTCTCGGTGAACCAGCGGTACGCGTGATAGCGCCGATCGCCCTGGAAGCCCCCGGCGTCACCGGTCAGCAGGACCGAGCCCCGGTTCTGGGCCAGCGTCTCCCCCAGGTCGGACATGACCAGGGCCGGGGTGTCGCCGAGCAGGTCGAGCATGCGCAGCAGCCCGGCGCGGGCCTGGCGGGCCGTGCCGTCGGCCGGCGGGGGCTGGTGATCGGCCAGGTGGAACAGGTGATCACGCTCGTCGTCGGAGAGCCGCAGCGCGCGGGCCAGCGCGTTGAGCATCTGCACCGAGGGCTGGCTGCTGCGGCCCTGCTCGAGGCGGACGACGTAGTCGACCGACATGCCGGCCAGCATGGCCACCTCCTCGCGGCGCAGGCCGGCGGTGCGGCGGCGGGGGCCGTCGGCCAGGCCCGCCTCGCCCGGGCGGATGGCCTCCCGGCGGCGGCGCAGGAAGTCGGCGAGCTCGTCACGCTGCATGAACCCAGTCTCCCGCGCGCGGGACGGCCCAGCCAGGGAGAGCCGCTCCCACGATGAACGCTCCGCTCCCGCCGCGGCCGGGACCGGCGCACAGTGAGGGACATGCAGACACGAACCTTGGGCACCACCGGACCTACCGTCTCCGCACTCGGGCTGGGCGCGATGGGCATGTCGAACGGCGTCTACGGCGAGAGCGACCGGGCCGAGAGCATCGCCACCGTGCACGCCGCCCTGGACGCGGGCGTCACGCTGATCGACACCGGCGACTTCTACGGCATGGGCCACAACGAGATGCTGCTGGCCGAGGCGCTGCGCGGCCGGGACCGCGACAGTTACCAGCTCAGCGTCAAGTTCGGCGCCCTGCGCGGCCCCGACCACTCGTGGGGCGGCTCGGACGGCCGGCCCGCCGCGGTCAAGAACTTCCTGGCCTACACGCTGAACCGGCTGGGCGTCGACCACATCGACATCTACCGCCCGGCGCGCCTCGACCCGGCCGTCCCGATCGAGGACACGGTCGGCGCCATCAAGGAGATGATCGACGCCGGCTTCGTACGCCACATCGGGCTCTCCGAGGTCGACGCGGCCACCATCCGCAAGGCCCACGCGGTCCACCCGATCGCCGACCTGCAGTTCGAATACTCCCTGATCAGCCGGGCGATCGAGGCAGACATCCGGTCCACGCTGCGCGAGCTGGGCATCGGCCTGACCGCGTACGGCGTCCTCAGCCGCGGCCTGATCTCGGGCCACTGGACCCCCGACCGCTCCGGCGCGCCCGGCGACTTCCGCGGCTTCACCCCGCGCTTCGCCGCCGAGAACGTCGACCACAACCTGACCCTGGTCGACGCCCTGCGCCGGGTGGCCGAGGCCAAGAGTTGCACCGTGGCCCAGCTGGCCATCGCCTGGGTGGCCGCCCAGGGCGACGACATCGTCCCCCTGGTCGGGGCCCGCACCCGCGCCCGGCTGGCCGAGGCCCTGCCCGCCCTGGACCTCGAGCTGACCGCCGACGACCTGGCCGAGATCGAAAAGGCCGTCCCGGCCGGCTCGGCCAAGGGCGACCGCTACCCCACCGCCATGATGGCCAGCCTTGGCGCCGGCAACTAACGAGAAGCGTTGCGATCCGCCGCGGCGTAACAAACCGCGGCGGTCAACGCCGACACGGTCAGCACGCTCGGCCAGGAGCCGATGCGCTTGGCCAGCGGGTGGGAGAGACCGAAGGCGCCCACGTACGTCGCGACGAGCGCGCCGGTGACCGCGGGGCTCGTGTGCTTGGCCCACTCCCGGCCCGCGAGCACACCGCCCGCCGCGAGCACGATGCCGCCGAGCGGCCGCACACCGGTGCGACGGGCGATCTGCCAGCCGCCGATCAGAGAACCAGCGGTGATCACCGCAGTGGGAACGCGCATGCCAGAAAATTACCCGGGCCTCCAGCGCCGTGACCACGAACGTGCCCGCATGTTGCCCAGCGGCGGCGCCGCGGTCCGCGGACCGGCCCGCTTCTGGTTCTAGTCACAGGTAGCCGTCCCGCGTCCCCGGAGGCATGATTACACAATTACATGATGGCAACGGGGGCGTGCGATGGCGGTCATCAAGGTCACTGAGAACGGACCGTACCGGGTCGAAGGCGAGATTTCGATCCGCGACGCCGACGGCAACGAGTTACGCCGGGAGGGCATCTGGCACTTGTGCCGTTGTGGGGGGTCGCGCAACAAGCCGTTCTGCGACTCCACCCATGGGCTCAAAGGCTGGACCGGTACGGAACAAGCACCGCACACGTTCGCCGAGCGGACGACCTACTCCGCCGACGGCATCACGCTGTCCGACGACCGGAGCGTCTGCGCCCACTTCGGGCAATGCACCGACCGCCTGCCTGCGGTGTTCCGGGCCGACGAGGAACCCTTCGTCGACCCGGCCGCGGCCCCTCCGGCGCAGATCGCCGAGGTCGTGCGCGGCTGTCCGTCCGGGGCGCTGGCGCTGCCGGTCGAGGAGCACTACTCTCCCTCGATCACCCCGATCGTGGACGGCCCGTACCGAGTGCGAGGCGCGGTCCAGGTCGTGGGCGCGGACGGTGAGCCCTATCCGGTCCGTCACCGCCAGACGCTGTGCCGTTGCGGCCACTCCCGTAACAAGCCCTTCTGTGACGGCTCACACTGGTACGCCGGGTTCCGCGATCCGCTGCCGCCGGAGATGGACAACACTCCGAGCGTGTACGACTGGCTCGGCGGGCTCACCGCGTTGGAGCGCTTGACGAGCGCCTTCTACGACGGCATCCTCAACGACCCGGATGAGTTGCTCGAGCCCGTCTTCCGGGGCATGGACCCCGAGCATCCCAAGCATGTGGCCGCCTGGCTGGCGGAGACGTTCGGCGGCCCGGCCGATTACACCGCCCGTCACGGCGGATACGAAAACATGGTTGAGGCGCACAAGAACAGGGGCTTGACCGAGGAACAGCGCGCCCGCTGGGTCGCCCGTCTCGTTCAGACCGCCGACCAGGTTCTGCTTCCCGACGATCCAGACGTCCGGCAGGCCTTCCTGTCCTACCTGGAGTGGGGCTCCCGCATCGCGGTCCTCAACAGTCAACCCGGCGCCGAGGTGATCGCGCACGCGCCCGTGCCCGGCTGGAGCTGGGGGAACTCGGCGCCGTACGTGCCTCAGCCCTGGGACGATCCGCAGGCCGCCGTCAACGGCCGCGCCGCGTACGCGAACCCGTCCGGCGACTGAGCGGGCCGCGGCACCTCACTTGGCCGGGGCGACGATGCCGTACTCGTGGATCTTGCGGTAGATCGTGGCTCGGGACATGCCGAGGGCGGCGGCGGCCTTGACCTTGTTGCCGTCCCAGTCGAGCAGGCTGCGGACGATGGCGTCGCGTTCCATGGCCTCCAGCGGGCTCAGCAGGCGGCGGCTCACCGTGCGGCACTCGGGTGGGAGGTCGCGGGGCTGGATGGAGCCGCTCCGGCGATGCTGGACGATGTTGCGCAGCACCTGCCAGAGCTGCTCGGTGTTGCCGGGCCAGCTCGACCGGCTGAGCATCTGCAGCGCCTCGGGGGAGCAGACCAGGCGGCCGTCGGGGACGAGGCGGGCCAGGAAGAACGGGACCATGGTCTGGACGTCCCTCGAGGTGGTAGCGCAGCGGCGGCAGCTCGACCGTCGTCGGGAAGAAGCGCAGCAGATCGGCCAGTTCGCCGCCGTCGTGGCGCTGGCTCAGGGTCACCGCGACCCACGGGGACGGGCCGTCACCGGCGCGGGCGTGTTCGAGCAGGTCGCACAGGCCGTCGAGGAAGGCGTCGGAGATCCGGTCGGCGTGCTGGATGATCAGCGCGCCCTCGCCCTCGCGCAACTCGCGGCGGACGTCGATGAGCCAGCCCCGGCCCGGTGAGGCCGCGTCGACCACCGCGAAGTGGGCGCCGGGCTCGTGGATGGCCCGCACGTACCTGAAGGTGCTGCCCATCGCCGAGCTGAAGATCGACCGCTCGTTCGTCCTGGACATAGCCGAGAACAACAGCAGCCGAGCCCTGGTCGCCTCGACCGTGGAGCTCGGCCACCGCCTGGGCCTCACCGTGGTCGCCGAGGGCGTCGAGGACGAGGCCGCGGCCCAGGCCCTGCGCGAGATCGGCTGCGACACCGCCCAGGGCTACCACTTCGCCAAGCCCATGCCCGCCGCCGCCCTGACCGAACGCCTGGAGAAGGCCCTCCAGATCGCCTAGCGATTCCGGCTGATGTGACGGGCATAATCCCGACGTGAGCCTTGATCGACGAAAGCGAATATTACTCGCAGTCGTTCTCGGTGCCACGGTCCTGGTCGGGGTGACCGTCTTCGACCTGGACCGCATGGACAAAGCCGCCAGCATCGGCGCCTTGGCCCTGGCCATATGGCTGGCCGTGACCGGCGGCCGGCCGCAGGCGACGTCGGCCGACCACCCGGTCGACGAGACGCTCGAAAAGCTCGCCACCGCGGTACTCCAGCAGGCCCGGCAGGAATCGGCCCGGCTTCAGGTGAGGCGGCAGGATCCCCTCCGCGTGATGTGGTCCGGCGTGGAGCCCGGCATCGGCGCCGCGCCCGCCGACGTGCTCGGCTACGCCACAGCGCAGGCTCGAGAGGTGCGCCTGCGGGGTGGGGCCGTGGACGATGCCGCAGAGCGATTCCTGCAGCTCCCGCACCGGCAGGCCGTCGTGCTCGGCGACGCGGGTGCGGGCAAGAGCGTCCTGGCGCAGCAGCTCATCCTGGGCGTCCTGGAACGCCGGAACGCCGCCGACCCGGTGCCGGTCTGGGTGTCACTGCCCGCGCTGGCGGACGAGCATGCCATCGCCGACCGCCTCCTCGCCGACTATCCCGTTCTCGGCGCCGCGGACCTGGTTACTGAAATGATCACCACGGGCCGCATCGTGCTCGTGCTGGACGGGCTCGACGAGGTCGAGCCACCGCGCCGGCCCACGGTCTTCCGGGTCATCCGCGACCTGGCCGACCAGAACGTGCCCCTGGTGCTGACCAGCCGCACTGCCGAATATCGCGATCTGGTGTCCGCCGAGGGCGAGGTGCTGCCGCGAGCCGCCGTGGTGAGCCTTGTCCCGGTGCAGCGGGATGCCGCTTTCGACTACCTGCGCGGCTCGGGGCAGGCGAACCTCGCGCGCTGGCAGGAGGTGCAGGCTGCCCTCGACCGGGATCCCGGGCTGCCGGTCGGCGAGGTGCTGGCCAGCCCCCTCTACATCGCCCTGGCCCGGCGCATCTATGCCAAGAAGCAGAAGCAACCGCGCGAGCTGATCGAGGCCGGACGCTTCTCGACGGCGGACGACATCCGCCTGCGCCTGCTTGACGACTTCGTGCCGACGGCCTACGACGGTCGGCCGGATGTCGATCGCGTACGCCGATGTCTGCGCGTCCTGGCCCGCCTGGCCGGGGAGCACGGGCGGGACGAAATCAGCTGGTGGAAGGTACGCGACGGGACGCCCCGGCCGGCTCGGGCCCTGCTCGCCGGCGTCATCGGCGGATTGGCCGTCGGCCTGCTCGCCGGCGTTGTCTATGGGCTGGCGGTCGTGATCTACGCCTGCGTCGACCTGCAGGTGATGCCCAGCCGGCCGGTGATCGAGTTCGGGCTGCAATACGCCCTCCCGGTCCTGGTGCGAACGCCGATCTTCTTCGGCATCGTGCTGGCCGTTGCGGTCGGCATGCGCCGGGAGCGGAAACCGATCCTGCGACCTGCTCCCTGGCCCGAGCGCCTCACCGGCATCCGCAAGCACATGAAGCAGCTCTGGCCTTATCTTCTCGGCGTCTCCGTCGGGGCAGGATCTCTGGCCTTGACGGGCGAGAAGAACCCGATCACCGTGGCCGGCTTTCTCCTGCTGTTCCTGTTCGCCGTCGTCGGCCTGAGAAAGGTCGAAGATCCTGAGCCCGGCGAGTCGTCCCGGCCGCGCACCTCGCTGCGCGCTGACCGTGCCGCCGCCGTCCGACTCGCCGTCCTCGTCAGCGCGGTCGTGGCTCTCGGCACGCTGGTGGCCCTCAGCGACGAGAGTTTCCTGGCCCTGACCTCGTTCCTGCCGATCGGCATCTCCATCGGGGTCACGGCGGCCCTGGTCCGCACCGCCTGGGGGCACTGGCTGATCGCCGGGCGTCCGTGGCTGGTGCTGCACGGTCTACGCCGGCCGATCGACTTCCTGGAGGACGCCCATCAGCGCGGTGTCTTTCGCCGCTCCGGCGCGGCCTACCAGTTCCGTCACGAACACCTGCGCCGCTATCTCGCCGGAGACTCACGCGGCCAGGCTCCGGAGGCGGCCGCGCGGACGACGTAGTCCTCGAAGGGGCGGGGTGGGCGGCCCAGCACGGTGGCGACGTCGCCGGTCGTCGCGGCGAGCAGGCCTCGTTCCATCAGGACGAACATCTCGGCCACGTGGTGGGCGTCGGTCTCGGGCCAGCCCTGGTCGACCAGCGCCGCCGTGTATTCGGCCGGGGTGATCTGCTTGTAGGTGATCGGGCGGCCGGCGGCTCGCGCGATCTGGTCGGTGGCCTCGGCGAAGGTCAGTGCGCGAGGGCCGGTGAGCTCGTAGATCTGGCCGGCGTGGCGGCCGGGTTCGGTCAGGACGGCCACCGCGGCGTCGGCCACGTCCTCGACGTCGATGAACGGCTCGGGCACGGCGCCGGCCGGGAGGGCCAGCTCGCCGGCGGCCAGCGGGGCCTGGAAGAGGTCCTCGTCGAAGTTCTGGGCGAAGTTCGACGAGCGCACCACGGTCCATTCCAGCCCCGAGCCGCGAACCGCGTCCTCGGCCGAGCGCATGTCCAGGCTGAACGGGGAGTCGCCCCAGGTGTCGGCGCCGCGGCCGGAGAGCAGAACCAGCCGCCGTACGCCCGCCGCCTGCGCCCGGGCCACGAACTCGTGCACCGGGCCGGGCACCGAGGGCGGCACCACACGGCGAGCACCCCTTGCAGGGCCGCGTCCCAGCCGCCCGGGTCGGCCCAGTCGAAGCGGGCCGGGCTCGACCGGGAGGCCTCGCGCAGGGGTGTGCCGCGCAGCCGCAAGCGGGCCGGCGAGACGGTGATCGTGCGCGGCCCGGCGCCGTTCACCTTCGTCGACGAGGTCGGCACCCGGGCCGAGCCGATCGAGTGCGGCGAGTTCTGCAGGTCGTCCTCGACCGGCTGCTCGACTGGCTGCTGGTCTGCGCCGTGCGCGACTACTTCGACCGGCCCGGCGGCGAGCCGCCCTCGTGGTACGCGGCCCAGCGCGATCCGGTGGTCGGCGACGCGCTGCGCCTGCTGCACGCCGAACCGGCGGCGCCGTGGACGGACCCGCGGCGTGAGCCCGAGCGACCACCGCCGCGCCGGCACCGCGGTGGTCTAGGCGGTCGTCGCGGCGATCAGGCCGGCCGCGGCGACACCCGCGCTGACCAGCAGGAAAGCCGAATTGTGGGCGCTCCACCAGCGGATGCGGCACTCGACGCAGCCGGGCACCTCGGCCCCCCGGACGAGGCGCAGCGCCACGACGTTGAGCGCGGCGACGACGATGCCCAGCACACCGAACCAGGCCACCATCGAGGCGACCCCAGCGAACGTGGTCGGTTCCATGTCGTCATCTCACCTCGCCGCGCGGGCGGGAGGCGTCTCACCTTGAGACGCCTCCCGCCGTTCACGCGAGTTTGTCGTCGCCGATGTGCGGGGCGGTGCTGCGGTCGACGTCCACGCAGGCGCGGGCGGCGACCCGGCCGTCGGGGGTGACCGCGCTCAGGTGCAGGCGCGCCGAGGGCCGGCCGTCGGGCAGCGTGACCGTCACGGTGACGGCGCCGCCGAGCTCGTGGGGCTTGGCTTCCACCGCGGGGCCGTCGGTCAACCCGCCGGCCGGAGCGGGCGAGTAGATCGGGCCCCAGCCGAAACGTAGCAGCCCGGAGAAGGCGTCGGGGCCGTGATGCGAGACGTGCACGCCGATCGACACGGTCTCACCGAGCACGTCGCGGCCCGGGGCCACCGGCAGCACGTCCAGCACCAGGGTGGTCGGGGCGTTGACCGCGGACGGGTCGGCGCCGCCCAGGTCCTTGGGCTGCCGGTCGAAGGTGAGCAGCCCGGCCGACTCGTGCTCGATGTCGTACAGCTCGGTGTAGACGTAGCCGGAGAGCCGGTCGTGGCGGCGCAGCTCCTGGGTCTGCCAGCGCAGGTGCCAGCCCCGCTCGACGCTGGTGAAGCCGGTGCCGTACTCGGAATTGAGGTTGGGCAGGCCGCGCAGCGGTTGGCCGGGCACGGCGAGCGCCTTGGGCACCACGAAATCCGGGCCGAGCTTGACCGGGAAGTCGTCGCGCTCGCCGCCGACCAGCTCGCCCAGGGTGTTGGCCCAGCCGATCGCGCTCTCGTCGTAGTAGTGCCAGTCGAGCAGGTCGGTGCGGACGTGGGTCCAGCCGGAGTTGTCGACGATCGGCCGGGTGTGGTCGAGAGCGGCCAGCTTCTCGTACGCCGAGACGACCGCCGCCTGCTTGGCCGGATCGCCCGGCACGTCCCAGTCGAGGCCCCACTCCTCGTTGTAGAG
Organism: Actinoplanes sp.; assembly: GCA_965217855.1. Lineage (GTDB taxonomy): Bacteria > Actinomycetota > Actinomycetes > Mycobacteriales > Micromonosporaceae > Actinoplanes. The sequence goes on from CBDCJN010000001.1 coordinate 20,545, forward strand.
CCCCCAGATCACGACGGCCGGGGAGTTGCCGTCACGCGCCACCATCGGCTCGATCTGCGCCTCGAACGCGGCCGTCGACGCCTCGGTGAAGGTGCCGGTGGAGGCCGGCTCGCACCACAGCAGCATGCCGGTCACGTCGGCGTGGTGGACGAATCGGGGGTCCTCGAGCTTGAGGTGCTTGCGGACCAGCGTGTAGCCGAGTTCGCGGGCCAGCTCGAGGTCGCGCCGCATGGCCTCGTCGGACGGCGGGGTGATGCCGGTCTCGGGCCAGTAGCCCTGGTCGAGCACGCCCTTGACGTAGAGGCGCTCGCCGTTGAGCAGGATCTCCTCGCCGCGCACCTCGACCTTGCGCAGCCCGGTGTAGCCGGTCACCCGATCGACCCCGTCCGCCGTCTCGACCTGCACCTCGACGTGGTGGAGGTGAGGGTCGGCCGGGCTCCAGAGCCTGGGGTCGGCGAGCTCCAGCACCACCTCGGCCGTGCCCGACTCGTCGGTCGAGACCTCGACGCCGCCGACCTGCAGCACCGCCCACGCGACGTGCGGGCCGGCCAGGACGACCCGGGCGACGATGCCGTCGAGCGCCTCGGTCGGGCGCAGCTGCAGCGACGCCACATAGGTGGCCGGGCGCGCCTCCAGCCACACGCTCTGCCAGATCCCCGAGGACGGGGTGAAGCAGACACCGTCATAGTCCGTACGGGGAAGGCTTCGTTGTTTGCCGTGGGCGATCTCGCGCTTGTCGGCCGGCGCGTCCACCCGGACGATCACCTCGGCCGGCTCCCCGGTCAGGGCGTCGGTGATGTCGGCCTCGAACGGGGTGTAGCCGCCCTCGTGCCGCACCACCTCGGTGCCGTTCACCCACACGGTCGTGAGGTGGTAGGCGGCCCCGATGTGCAGCACGACCCGCTGCCCGGCCCACGGGGACGGCACCGTGATCGTGCGCCGGTACCAGCCGGTCGTGGCCCAGAACGCGCCGATGCCCGACGCGCGCGTCTCCCAGGCGTACGGGACGGTGATCGTTTGATCCCAGACCGCCGTCTCGCCGAAGGAGAAGTCCCACTCGCCGTTGAGGGAGAGCCAGCTGTGCGAGCGGTCGAAGTGCGGCCGCGGGTATTCCGGACGTGGAGCCATGGTGGTTCTCCTAAACGGGTTCAGCCCTTGACGCTGCCGGCGAGGATGCCGTTGATGAAGTGGCGTTGCAGAAGGACGAAGACGACGAGCAGGGGGATCATCGCGATGCTGCTGGCGGCCAGCAGTTCGCTCCAGACCGTGGCGAAATCGGCGCCGATCCGGTTGCCGCTAATGTTCTGGGCGAGGGTGGACAAGACCACCTGCAGGGTCTGGTGGCGCTCGTCGTTGACGGCGACGACCGGCCAGACGAAGTCGTTGTAGATGTTCATCATGGTGAGCACGGCCAGGCCGGCCAGCCCGGGCCGGATCACCGGCACGACGATCCGGCGGAAGACGCCGAACTCCGAGGCGCCGTCGACCCGTCCCGCGTCCAGCAGCTCGTCCGGGATGGAGGCGATGACCTGGCGCATCCAGAAGATGCTGAACGCGTCGACGCTGCCCGGCAGGATCAGCGCCTTGTACGTGTTGACCCAGCCCAGCGCGCTCATCTCGAGCAGCAGCGGGATGATCAGCACCAGCGTGGGCAGCATCAGGGTCAGCAGCACGACCCCGAAGAGCAGGTCGCGCCCGGCGAAGCGGAACTTGGCGAACGCGTAGCCGGCCAGCGGGCAGAAGACCAGCGTCATCCCGCCCTTGACCGCCAGCACCAGCGCGGTGTTGGCGAACCCGGTGCCGATCGGCACGTCGGCGAACATCGTGCGGTAACCGTCGAGCGTGAGGTCGCCGAGGTCGAACCCGAGCGGGTCGCTGATGATCTCGGCGGCCGGCTTGACCGACGAGCTGATCGCCCACCAGATCGGATAGAGGAACAGAAGAGCGAGCACACCCAGGAGGACGTACGTCAGGAAGCCCGGCCGTTTGTCATTCATCGCGCGCCCTCAGCAGCCGGACCGAGACCAGTGACAGCGCGAAGACGAGGATCACCAGCAGGAACGAGTTGGCCGCGCCGGTGCCCAGGTCGGAGACGGTGATGTGGTCGTACAGGTAGAGGCCGGCGGTGGTCGTCGAGCCGTACGGGCCGCCCTGGGTCACCACGAACGGTTCGGCGAACATCTGGAACACCGCCAGGGTCTGGATCACCAGCAGGAAGGACAGGCTGCGCCGCATCAGCGGCACGGTCATCGACCAGAACTGCCGCCAGCGCGAGGCGCCGTCCAGGTCGGCCGCCTCGTAGACATGCGACGGCACAGACTGCAGCCCGGCCAGCAGGATGATGATCGCGAAACCGGTGGTCTTCCACAGGAACAGCAGCGCCAGCGTCGGCTTGGACCAGGCGGTGCTGGTCAGCCAGCCCACATCGGGCCCGCCGACCAGGTTGAGCAGGTGGTTGACCAGCCCGTAGTCGCGGTCGAAGACGACGATCCAGACCTGGGCCATGGCCACCAGCGGGGTGACGAACGGGGCGATGAAGGCGACCCGGAACAGGCCGCGCAGCCGCAGCTTGGTGTTGGCCAGCAGCACCGCACCGCCCAGCCCGGCGGCCAGCTGGAGCGGCACCACGAGCAGCCACATGATAGAGCTGTTGCCCAGCGACGCCCAGAACTCGGGGCTCGTGAGCAGGTAGGTGTAGTTGTCGAGGCCGATCCAGCGGGCCTCGCCGGCGCCGGTCCACCGCGTGAAGCTCAACCTCAGCGCGTACGCCAGGGGGTAGGCCCCGAAGGCGGCGAAGACCAGGAAGAACGGCAGGATGAAGACGTACGGCGTGAGCCGGCTCCTTGGTCCTTGCCTTGCGAGCACCGTCATCAGGCCCGGTCCACCAGGTTCCGCTGGATCTGCTTGGTCGACTCGGCGATGACGTCGTCCGGGCTCAGCTGACCCTGGATCAGGCGCTGCAGGTTGTTGCCCAGGTAGTCGACCGACTTGGCCCACCAGGCCGGGATCGGCGCGGCGGCCGGGATCGTCTTGCTCGCCTCGACGGCGACCTTCCACAGATCCTGACCGCCGAGCGCCTCGACCGGCTGGAACAGCGGCTTCGCCGGGTCGAGCGCGGGCAGAAAGGCCGGGACCGAGGTGTTGAGGCCGCCCGGGTAGGTGTCGCTGGGGCCGTACACCGCGTTGATCCCGTCGTTCTGCACGGTCATGAACTCGTACAGCCGCCAGGCCAGTTCGGGGTTCTTCGCCTTGGCCGGGATGACGAAGCTGCTGCCGCCCATCGCACCGCTGCGGGCGCCGCCGGCCGTCCACGCCGGCAGCGCGGCCGCCCGCCACTTGCCCTTGGTCTTGGTCAGCAACTGCTGCGGCGCGAAGTCGAACCAGATCGCCCACGGCACGAACGCCTGGGTGCCGTCCTCGAGCGCGGCCAGGTCGGCCGGCTTGAGGTACGGCGTGTGGGTGACCAGCTTGTCGTCCACCGCCTGCTTGATCCAGGTGAAGATCCGCCGGTACTCCGGTGAGTCGAGGCGCAGCTTGCCCTGGTCGTCGCTGAGGCTGGTGCCCTGCTGGTTGGCCAGCATCTCGAGCCACAGCTGGCCCAGGAACGGGTCGGCGTCGAGGTGGATCGGCTTGGCCTTGGCGTTGCGCTCGCGCAAGGTGCGCGAGGCGGTCAGGAGATCGTCGTACGTGGCCAGCCCGGCCGGGTCGATGCTCGCGTCCTGCAGCAGGTCCTCGCGGTAGTAGAGCAGACCCGGGTTGAGATCCCACGGCACGCCGTAGACCTTGCCGTCGACCGTGTTGACCGACAGCTTCTGCGGCGCGATCCGGTCGCGGTAGGGCGCGATCAGCGCGGTCAGGTCGTAGAGGTGCTCGGCCTGGCCGGCGATCTTCGCGTCGTCCCAGAACGAGCCGTCGGGCACGCCGGCCCCGGAGATCAGCGTGTTGGCCAGCTTGGCGTCGATGTCGACGGCCTGGTGGTCGACCGTGAGGCCCGGGTTGGCCGCGGTGAACTTCTTGATCGCCGCGTCGAAGACCTTGAACAGGTCGCCCGAGCGGCTCCAGACGGTGAGCGAGCCGGAGAGCGGGCCGCTGCTGGATGAGGCGGTGAGCGGCTGCGACGTCGTGTCGTCGCCGCCACCCCCGCAGGCGGCGAGGAGGCCACCGGTGGCGGCGAGGCCGGAGGCGGCGAGAACGGATCGGCGGGTTATGGAGTGGCTCATGAAGACTCCCGGTGTTTCGAGCTGGTGGCAGCTCTGCAACGATGCAGACATCGTGCACGTAGCTCTGCAACGATGCAAGACCGAAGCTGGGCGCGTTGCCGTACGCTGTCGGAAATCGTTTGTGGGGAGGACCAGGAATGCGCGATGCCACCCTGAAGGACGTGGCCACCCGGGCTGGGGTGTCGATCCGCACCGTGTCGAACGTGGTGAACGGCTACGCCCCCGTCTCCGACACGCTGCGGGCCAAGGTCGAGACGGCGCTGAACGAGCTGGACTACAAGCCCAACCTGATCGCCCGCAACCTCAAACAGGGCCGCAGCGGCATGATCTGCCTGGTCGTGCCCGAGCTCGACGTGCCCTACTTCGCCGAACTGGCCCGGGCCGTGATCACCGCCGGCCGCAAGCACGGCTACACGGTGATGGTCGACCAGACCGACGCCGACCCCCACCGCGAACGCGAGATGCTCAGCCGCGACTCCCGGCTGACCCTCTTCGACGGGCTGATCCTGAGCCCGCTCACGCTGAGCGCCGAGGAGCTGCGCGGCCGAGGCAACCGGGCGCCGCTCGTGCTGCTCGGCGAGCACCTGTTCGACGGCAGCTTCTCGCACGTGGCGATCGACAACGTGGCCGCCGCCCGCGAAGCCACCGAACACCTGATCGGCCTGGGGCGCACCCGGATCGCGGCGATCGGCGACCAGCCCTACCGTACCGGCGAGACTGCGCAACTACGCACGGCGGGTTACCGGCAGGCGCTGGAAAGGGCCGGGATTCCGTACGATCCCACGCTGGTGAAACCGACCGAGCGCTTCCACCGCAGGCTGGGCGCGGTGGCGGCGGCCGAACTGATGGCGCTGCCGCAGCAACCCGACGCCATCTTCTGCTACAACGACCTGCTCGCCCTGGGCGCGCTGCGCGGCCTGCTCCGGGCCGGCGTCCGCGTCCCCGACAACGTCGCGGTGATCGGCATCGACGGCATCGAGGAGGGCGAGTTCAGCACGCCCAGCCTGAGCACCGTCGCCCCCGACAAACACCAGATCGCCACCCTGGCCGTGGAAAATCTGGTCACCCTCATCGACGGCGGCGCCCCACCGGCCCCCATGGAGGTCCGAGCCGGCCACACCCTCCTGGTCCGGGAAAGCACCGTCTTCGACGCACCTTGACGTTCATTCCTCTCGAGCACTTAGGCGCTCACCCTTTCACCGTCCTGGCCCTCCATCAGGGTGCCGGAACGAGAAGCGGCAGAGGCCCGTGCTGCCCCCGACTATCAGGGCGTCACCACTGCGGGTCCAGGTGCACGTGCTGACACGTTGCTCGAGGCGCATGACCGCCACCGGCCGGTGGGTCTGGAGACTCCAGACCAGGATCGAACGATCCTCGCCGGCCGAGGCCAGCCAGTTGCCGTCCAGGCTGGTCGCCATGGCGGTGACCGCACCGGAATGGCTGACCAGACCGGCCCGACGGCGGCCGGTGACCGCGCTGAAGATCTCGATGTCACCGCTCTCCCCCGCACTGATGATCCATCCGCCGTTCGGGCTGAAGATCAGGCTGGACGGTGCGGCGACCCGTTTGATCCGGGTGATCACCGTCTTGGTGGCCAGGTCCCAAATTTCGATCATTGCCACTGCCCGCTGACCGTCGCGGGCCGCGCCGGCTTCGATCGCCACCGCGAGACGGCTGTTGTCCTGGGCAATCGCCAACGCGACAACGTGTCCGTCGTGGCGGGACAGCGTCGTCAGCAGCTCCCCGGTCTGCAGCTCGCGAAGCTGGACCAGGCTCTCCCCCGACACCGCGAACCAGTCGCCGCCGTCGGCGATGGCCAGCACACCGCTCCATTGGCTTTCGACCCACCGGCCGGACTTGCGGTTCCGGACACAGATCTTGTCGTCTCGCACCGTCGCGATCCGGTTTCCGGCCCACGAGATCGCCTCGACCGGAAGGTCGATCCCGTCCGTGGACTCCAACGGCGGAAGGACCTGATGACCGCTGACCGGATCGACGAACTCGACGCGATTGACGTTGTCCGCCACGGCCAGGCAACGACCGTCCGGTGACAGCGTCAGAGCGGCGATGGACGGGACGGCCTCGGTCGGTTCCTCGGAGGGATGCCGCAACGCGATGTCCCAGACCCGGATCGTCCGGTCGACACCGGCCGAGACCAGCCAGCTCCCGTCCGGCGCGACGGCCAATGCGGTGATCAATTCACTGTGGCCGGTCAGCGCGAGCCGTTCCGCACCGTCCGCACGATCCCACAACCTGATCACCCGGTCCGACCCGGCTGTGACGAACCACGGAACACCAGGGGGAAGTACGGCAGCTACGACCGTTCCGGCTTCCTCGACCAGCGACTCGTCATTGCCGTCCGGACCCAGTCTCCATCGGCGTACCTCCTCCCCGCAGTCATAAACCAGCCACCGTCCGTTCGGCGCGATCGCCAGCCACGTCGGCGCGTAGGGGACCTTCTGCTCGGCGATCTGCCGGCCGGTCTTGATGCTCCGGATCCGGATGGCGCCCTTGTCGGCGCCGGCGATCCACCTCCCGTCCGGCGCGATGGCCAATGCGGTCACCTCGGCCACGTCGTCGTAACGGTCGAAGATCCAGGCCCGGCGCGTGATGGAGTCGCGGCGAGGCGAGGAGGCCTCATTGATGACATCAGGACTATCGACCGGCTGTCGGCGACGAACCCGCGCCCGTGATGCTGGCACGGCCACGACGGCCACCCGGCGCACCGCTAGTGTGGCCGATCAGGTCTTGGCCGACTCCTACCGCGTGGCACTCGAGGAGCTCACCCTCACACGACCCGGAGCTCACGCACTCATGCCGGATGGCGCCGATCACTCCGATCCCAGCGCGAAGTATTGACCGCGTCAGCGGCCGACCTGCATGCGTTCGCAGAGGCCTCGCAGGGCGGGGCCGGCGGCTTGGCGCTGGGCCCGGTCGAGCAGGGCCCGGGTCGTCTCCTTCACCAGCGGGGACGAGTGGACGTGCTGCGGGGCGATGCGTTCGGCGATGAGCAGGTGCCGGACAGCGTCCTGGTCGCGTCCACGCAGGGCGGCACAGGCGCGGGCCAGATCGGTGTGGAAGAAGACCAGGCGCGAGTTGACCCGGGTCGCGGTCAGGTCGACGGTGGCGGCGATCGCGATGGCCTGGGCCGGATCGCCCGTGTCGGCGGCGAAGCCGAGATGCCACAGGTTGACGTTGGCCGGGCCGAAATACAGCGAGTAGGTGGTGGTCTCGCCCGTGTGCCGCGCGATGCGGACGGCCTCGGAAGCCCAGCTGTCGCTTCCTGCGTCCCGCTCGGCGCAGGCCCGCACGAGGTGGAGCGCGCCGACCACCTCCAGGGCGCCGGGAGCGCCGGCGTGCGGATCGAGAGCGACGATCGCTCGCTCCGACAGTGCCCGGCCCCGGGCGTACGAGCCGCAGCTGATCGCCGACGTCGCGCGGGCGAAGGCGGCCAGGCCCAGCAGGACCGGATCCTCGATCTCGGCCGCCAGGTCGTAGCAGCGTTCGGCGCCGAGCCAGGCATCCGCGGGATGGCCCAGCGACCGCAGCAGGGACGAGGCGAGAAACGTGGCGTCACAAAGGTTTCGCAGCGCGGCCGGGTCGTCGCCCGCCGCGTGGAGATCTCGCACCAGGGCCGCGGCGAGGACGATCGCCCCGGCGTAGTCGCACTCGTGCCGCAGGCGGCGCAGCCGGGCCAGGTCGCTCGCCAGTTCGGCCATCGGCCGGTTCGTCACCGCGCCGTCATCGGCGGGATCTATCTCGCGCCGATGGTTTGTCGAGGCTCGCAGGTCGTGACATCACAGATCCTCCCGCCGAGATGCGTTCACCCTATTTCGCCACGACGGCCCGACGTTCCATTCGCGTACCGGTACGGCACTGCAGCAAAGCGGGCACACGGCCGCCCACGCTGGGCCTATCTATCGATCAAGTCCCGACCGTGAGGAGCGGTGATGAGCGATTCACGCGAACGCCCGGCCACCATCGGCCGCCGATGGACGATCTCGATCCTGCTGCTGGCCCTGATCGCCCAGCTGCTCGACGTGGTGACCGGGATGCTGACGCTCGTACAGCTTCTCGGATGGTCGGGGTCCTGATAGAGGCGACCGAAGCTCGCCCGCCTCGATCAGAGGCCGGCCCGGTCGGACGACCAGTGGGCGCCACCCGCGGATCTCGGAGGGAACGGTCTCTGCGCGGGCCCTCGCCGATCGACCAGGGCGGGCCGGCCGTCGGCTGACCGCACCAATCGAATTTCGAGGAGCGACCGGGAGATGTCCGACTCGAAGATCTCCTCGATTTGCATCGTGACATATTTAGCCCGGACTCGGTCGCGTTCACCTTCGGGCGATTGCGCCAGGTTGGGCACATCATTCTCGTCCAGCTGCTCGAAGTATTCGCCGAGAAGAGTCACGTCGATGACGACCTGAACCGTGCGATGGGCATCATGCAAGGCGAATGACCCTGAGCGGGGATCCAGACCGGAAATCTGATGCCGGCGCCCGATGATGTCACCGATGCCGTTGAAGAGAACGTTTCCGTCAGTCATGGTGCCGCGACTTTACCGCGTGCAGATCGAGCTGCTGGGGTAGACGGTGATGACACGGCCGTCAACGGCGTTGTAGATCAGCTTGAAGCGCTGCTGCCAGATCAGCCGACCGTTGCCGTCGTGCAGATAGAGCAGGCGATCGCGGCAGCCGTCGGACTGGTCGACGATGACGTGGTCGGGATCCTGCGCGTTGTAATAGATGGCCCAGTGCACCAGATCGCTCCAGTTGAGCCCGCCCGCCCGGGCCAGGCTCTGGAACTCTGTGTAGTGGCGGGCCTTGATGTGGCGATAACCCTGGTTGGCATTGCCGCACTTCAGCTCGATGCTGCCGAAGTCGTAGACCATCTTGGCGTCACTTGTAGACACCCCACACGCGCCCCAATTGGGCCGGCTGCCCAGTTTTGCCGCTTGCGCCGGTGTCGCTGCCACCAGGCCGAGACCGAGGGCGACGAGGAGCACGATCAACCCACTGCGTAACCGCTTCATGTCGGCATCCTTTGATCAGATGATCCAATCAAACCCCCGTGGCAAGATTGGCCGAGATCGGCCAACCGTAACGACTTTTATTTGCGAGCGTCAATAGGCTGAGCGGATCTCGCGCACCCGCCACGGAGACAGCGAGCGGATAATTTGCACCCTGCGACGAGCGGAAAGATAAGCCATGAATACAGCGCGGTCGGCGGCGGGCCGGACGCTCCACGTCCGCAACAGGCCTCCGTTGGCGTACCGCTCAGGTTCTCGGATGATCGGGGTCTTGATAGTCGTGCCGTGGCGGGTGCCCGGTCGGCGCAGGATGAGGGGGTCACGAACCTGTTCGGGAGCCGGGCCCACGTGGCCGCCCTGTCCGAGGCCGACCGCGCGCGGATCACCATGGTGGTGGACATGGACATGATCGGCCACCGGAACACCGCCACCCCGTCCGTCCTGCTGGAGGGCGCTCCCCTGGCCCAGCCCGTGATCGACGCCTTGGCCCGGGCTGCCCACGACGTCACCGAGCTCGAGGTCTTCGTGTCGCTCGACGCCGGCGGCCTCATTCCCTCGGTTCGCCGGGATCGCCGAAGGCCCGCACAATGCGCTCCGCGGCCTTGCGCCGGCGTTCGTCGCGCGACCACATGCTGGTGGCGGCGGCGCTGACGACGATGAGCGACTTGGTGACAGGCCAGACAAGAAGGGCGATTCCGATCATGGTGGGGTCGAGATGCTCGAGCACGGGATTCTCCTCGGCGGTTGCCGGACGACGCCGGCGTTGCCTCGAGGATTACTCAAAGCACCCCTGAGCAGGAGTTATCTGACCTCAAACAGTGCTTGCCTGACAACATCTTTCGATGTTTCGTACGTCGCCTGACAGGATCTGTCGTTTCTTCGAGCGCACCCGGACGTCGGATCCGGCGGACGTCGTGTGCGTTCAGTTGTTCCGACGGTGGCCGCATGCAATCCTTAGTGGTCTGACATCGTGGACCTGCGACGCGGCTCGGAGCGTGCGGAGTGCCCATCGCATTGCCAGGCCCGGGGGCGGTGCCTGTGGGCCCGAAACGCGACCTCGTGATGAAACTGCATGGCCTCTACGGGCAGGCGGGCAAGCCGGCCACCCGGATCATCAGCAAGTGGATCACCGACGAGCGCTCGCTGGACCTGGAGACGGTCTCGCACGAGACGATCAATTCCGTTCTCCGCGGCAGATCGGTTCCCAGCTGGGCCAAGCTCCGGTCGATCATCGTGGTGTTGTGCCGCATGTCGGAGCAACAGGTGGACACGCGTCGGTTGCTCGTGGAATTCAATACGCTCTGGGTCCGGGTCGGCACGCCGCAGGCCGCGACGCCCCAGCCGGACATCCCTGATGCCCAGCCGCCGGAGCCACCAGCCCCGGCGCCGCCGCCCCCGGCCGACCCCGGCGTTCCGGCGGTGGCGCCCAGCCCTCCTGAGCAGCCGGTCGAATCCCGGATCCACGGCGACCTGCCCGGGCGAGCCCCCTTGTTCACCGGTCGCGAACGAGTTCTCGACGAGATCGAGGAACGCCTGAAACGTTCGCCGGCGACGCCGCTCATCCTGTACGGCCCGATCGGCGCCGGTAAGACGCAACTCGCCGCCGAGTACGTGCGACAGCATCGCGCCGACTATGCGGTCACGTGGTGGGTTCCGGCGGACACCATGGACAGGGCACGTGAATCCCTGCTCCGCCTGGCGCGCAGCCTCGGCGTCCCGGTCACCGGCAATGTGCGGCACTCTCTTGACCAGATGTTCGAACTGCTCGCCCGGTCGAGGCCCTACCTTCTCGTCCTCGACGGCGCGTTCGGCGGTGAGGTCCTGACGCTCATCCGCCGGAGGGCGGGGGCGGTCATGGTGACCAGCCGGGCCATCGGATGGGCCCAGGAGATCCCGCACGACGCGTTGCCCGTTCCCGATCTCGACGACGGCGAGTCCGCGCAGCTCCTGCGCAAACAGGATCCGCACATGACGCTGTCGCAGATGTCCCGCCTCACGGACGTGGTCGGCCGCTCGCCGTTCGGCCTGGCGGAAGCCTGCCGGCTCTATCAGGAGCGCGCGACCTCCTGGGAGGACCTCACCGATCGTCTGGCCGGGCCGGCGAACCAGATTCTGACCGGGCCCGGACGCCCGCCGCGTCAGGCAATCGAGAGCATCCGGTCGATCCTGCGGGAGCGGCTGACCGGCGAACCCGACCTGCGGCAACTGCTCACGCTCCTGCTCGGTTTCGGACCGAGCCCGGTCGCCCTGTGGATGCTCCGCGCCGGCGCCGGCGGCGATGTCTCGGCCGGCGTCCGCCGCATCCTCGGTGATCCGACCGTCCTGCGGCGCACGCTGCGATCGTTGACCGCGACCGGCCTGGCCCACGGCCACCCCCACGGCGAATGGCTTGAGATACCGGCTACGGTCCGGCTCGCGCTGCGGGAACTGATCCCGGCCTCGTGGGGCGAACCGAATCGGCGTGACGTCGTGGAGATCCTGGTCCTCGCGGATCCGGCCCACCCGGAGGAGCCCCGCACGGTGGCCCGGCATCGCGCGATCACGCCTCACCTGCGTCCCGCGGGCCTGGTGGAATGGTTCCGCCCGTCGGCCTACCGGACCGTCCATCATCAGATCCGCTTCCTGTTCATCGACGGAGACCTCAAGGCCGCTCAGCAGCTGGGCCAGGACGCCGAGGCGGCGTTGTCCCGGCAGGAGGTGCTGGCACCGACTGACGAGCTCGTTCTGCAGATCAAACGCGACCTCGCGAACGCGTTACGCGCCGATGGCTGGTACGCCGAGGCCAACCGGTTGACCGAGGAGGCGATGGCGCTCGTCGCCGACGATCCGGCCTATCTCCCCGACCACGCGATCGCTCTCGACCTGGCCCGCAGCCGGGGTCATGATCTGCGGATCGCGGGCCGGTACCGGGAGGCGTATGAGCTCGACGACCAGACCCACCGGCGGCACGCCTCCGTGTTCGGCGAGGACGACTTCCGGCGGCTCGCGAGCCGCTACAACCTTTCGGTGAGCCGGCGCTTCCTCGGCCGGTGGAGCCAGGCGGCCGAGGCCGACCGGGCCGACCTGGACCGGCTGCGCGGCGACCGCACCGGCGCCGAGCGGCGCCAGCTGCGGCTGACCAACGCGCTGGCCGAGGATCTGTTCGGGATGGGACGCTACGAGGACCTCGTGGATCTGCTCGCTCCCGTGGTGGAAAGTGCGTCCGGGCGCGAGCGGCAACGCGCTCACCGCATGACGGGTGTCGCGTTCCGCCGCCTGGGTCACCTCGTCCCGGCCGTCGAGCAGCTCGGCGTCTGCTATCAGGCCTGCCTCAACCAGCTGGGGGAACGTCGCGAACTCACCCTGGCCGTGTGCATGAGCTACGGCAACGCCCTCCGGGAACTGGGTCAGTTCGAGACTGCCCTGCACTACTGCCGGCAGGCCGAGCAGGGGTACGCGAAAGCGATGGGTGAGCACAACCCGCTGGTGCTCGTTGCGCAGGTCAACACGGCCGCGGTCCATCTGGCCAAGGGCGAGGTGGACCGGGCCTCGGCGATCCTCGACCTCGCGCACGCCGGGCTGGTCGGCCGGGTGGGCGAAACCCATCCGTTCACCGTCCTGGCCGCGGTGAACCGTGCCTCCGCGGCGGCGATGACCGACCCGGTGTCGGCCTGGTCGTGGTCGAGCCGCGCCTACGAGCAGGCTCGCGAGATCTTCGGGGCGGATCATCTCGACACGCTCCTCGCGGCGGCCGGTTTCGCTGCCGACCGGGCGGCGCGCAACGAGGACGGCGATGCCGCGCCCAGCCTCGATCAGGTCCTGGCCGCACTGCGCCGGCGGTTCGGCACGGGCCATGCCCTGGTCACCCGGGTGGCGGACGGGGGCCGGGTTCTCGTCGACATCGAGTTGCCCTCTGCCTGATCTCAGTGCTGCCTAATGTTGTCAAGTCTTGTCAGGCCAGTGTGTGAAGCGGGGACGCAGCTGGCGCCACCCCATATTTTTGCCTCCTGTGCGTCCGGCAGTGTGATCTTCATCGGCACGCGCGCTTATTTCTTGTCCGTTTGCGATTCGGCGCTTGCCGGCAGGCCTTCACAACCCCTGCCGGTGGGGCGGGGAGGTCAATATGAGGGTGGAATCCGCACCTGAGGTGTCCGACGGCGAGCCATGGGCACCGTTGGTCGACCTGTCCCATGTTCGCGTCGACCGCGCCCTCCCGGACGATGACGGGGTCGCCGATCACGCCCTGCGCCGGGTCCTGCGCAGCCTGCACGATCGCGACGGCGTGATCAGTTCGTTCGGCTCGTTCGTCTCGGATTCCTGACGGGTCGGCCGTGAGCCTGCCGGTACTCGGCCACGACGTGGCGGCGGCGCACCGCCGGGCGGCCTCGTGGCCCTACGCCGAGCTCGACGTCGCCGCGCTGCGGGCCGCCGGTCATGCTCCCGTCCCCTTCCGCGAACTGGTCCTCAAGGTCCATCAGAGATGCAACCTCGCCTGTGACTACTGCTACGTCTACGAGCTCGCCGACCAGAGCTGGCGGGAACGGCCCCGCACGATGCCGGACGAGGTGCGGGACGCGGCACTGGCCAGGTTCGGCGAACATGCCCGGCGACACAACCTTTCCCGGGTCCGGATCGTGCTGCACGGAGGGGAACCGCTGCTCTACGGTGCCGCCAGGGTCGCGGAGCTCGTCACCGCGGCCCGCGCGGCCGTTCCGGACGGCTGCCACGTCGAGTTCGGTATGCAGACCAACGGCGTCCTGCTCGACGAATCCACGGTGGCGATGCTGCTCGAGCTGGGTGTCACCGTCGGGGTCAGCGTGGACGGCACGCCCGCCGACCACGACCGTCACCGCCGGGCGCCGAACGGACGCGGCAGCTTCTCCGCGGTGGCCCGTGCGTTGGATCTGCTGGGACGGCCGGAGAACCGGCCGGCGTACGCCGGCCTGCTCTGTACCGTCGCCGCGGACACCGATCCGATCGCCTGCTACGAGCAGCTCCTGAGTTTCGACCCGCCGGCGATCGACCTGCTGCTCCCGCACGCGAACTGGCAACATCCGCCTCAGCGAGCGGGCGGCACGGCGATCCCGTACGCCGACTGGCTGATCGCGGTCTTCGACCGCTGGTACGCCGACCGGACGCCCGTCCGGGTGCGCCTCTTCGACGACGCGATCAGCCTCGTGCTGGGCGGGTCCAGCCGGAGCGAGCAGATGGGGCTCAGCCCGTCCGGGGTGCTCGTCGTCGAGTCCGACGGAGCGATCGAACAGGTCGACGCGTTGAAAAGCGCCTACGAGGGCGCCTGCGCCACCGGGCTGAACGTGCTGCGGGACGAGCTCGACGCCGCGTTCGATCACCCCGGCATCGTCGCCCGCCAGATCGGCCGGGCCGCGCTGTCCGACGATTGCCTGGCCTGCCCGGCGGTCGCGTTCTGCGGAGGCGGTCACTATGCCCATCGCTACCGGCCCGGCGCCGGGTTCCGCTCGCCCTCCGTATATTGCGCCGACCTCCTGGTCTTCGTCCGCCACGTCTACGACCGCGTCGCCGCTGACCTGTTTTCCCGAACCGGGAGCCGATCATGATCGATGTCCATCAGCTGACTCCTACCGCGTTCGACCGTCTCGCGGCCGGCGACGGTGGCCGGGACGGGATACGCCTGCTGCGGGAAGCGCAGTTCAGCAAGCATCTCCTGCTGATCCACTTTCTTCTGGAGCAGTTCCCGGACGGCGGTGCCGAGCTGCGGGAGTTGCTGGAACGGGCCCGGGTCGCAGCTCCGGGCCGCTTCCGGGCCGTGATCGGTGGCCCGCTGGTAGGTGGCTGGGCCGCGATCGCCGCCCGCGCCGCCACCCAGGACGCGCTCGCCCTGGCCGACCGGAATCACCTGGCCGCCATCGCCGTCGTGGCAGCAAGCGCGGCCGGGGTCGACGGTACCGTCGAGGTCACGGTCCAGGGCGGCCTGGCGGTGCTGCCCGGGCTCGGCGCGATTGCGGCCGGCGATGCCACGACGGTGACCGTGACGTCCAGCAACGGGCGCCTGCTCGTCACGACCGGCAGCGGCGGCTTCGAGGTGCCGACTGAGCCCGCCGCCCAGGTGAGCGGCTGGCAGCCGGTCCGTCCCCTGTCAGCCGAGTCGGTGGGACTACCGATCCGGCTCGGACTGGACGATCTCCATCCGTACCGTCACGGATACCACGTGGCCCCGGCCAACCGCCTCGACATGAGGCAGGTGGAGCGGTGGCGCACGACGTTCGAGGAGGCGTGGGACCTGCTCGCCGGTCACCTGCCCGGCCGAGCGGTCGAACTCATCGAGGGCCTCGAGACGCTCGTGCCGTTGGTGCAGACGGACGACCGGGCGGCCCGCAGCGCGACCCTCCGGCATTCCTTCGGGGTGTTCGGGCTGACCTTGCCGCCCACCCCGCACGACTTCGCGGTGACCCTCGTGCACGAGTTCCAGCATTCCAAGCTGAGCGCGGTGCTCGACCTGACCCGGCTCACCGACCCGGCCGACGAACGCCGCTACTTCGCGCCGTGGCGAACCGATCCGCGGCCGCTGTCCGGTCTGCTCCAAGGGGTCTATGCCTTCGTCGGCGTCGCGGACACCTGGCGGGCACTCCAGGGGCGGGTTGGTTCGGCGACGGCGCGCTTCGCCGAGGCGCGCCTTCAGGTGGATCGGGGCCTGGCCGCCATCGAGGAATCCGGTGCTCTGACCCATGAGGGGGAGGCCTTTGTGGCCCGGTTGCGGCGGACGGCCGACAGCCTGCTCGCCGAACCGGTCCCGGCGGAAGCGCACCGGGCGGCACGGGCCACCCTGGCTCGGACCTACGCCGCCTGGCGAGACCACAACGCCGCCTGACGATCAGGTCGGGGGTGGCTCGATATCCCCCTCGAGGCGCCGGCCGGCCGCGGCCTCGAAAACCTCCGGGTGCTCGGCTCCCAGCACGTCCTGCAGGCGGCTCACCGCGTCGCCGAGAACCGCGACGGCGCGCTCCTCCGCGCCGGCGGCCCGCAGGTCGTGGGCGAGGTTGACGGCTCGCATCAGCACATAGGGGTGCTCGGAGTGTGACTCGGAGACGGCCGCGCGGCTGAGCTCCAGCATTCGTTCCGAGAGAGCGAGCGCCTCCTCCGCGCGGCCCGCCGCGGCGTAGTCCGTAGCCAAGGACGTGCCCGCACAGATCGTGTAAGGATGCTCGGAGCCGAGTTTTTCCTGGAGGCGGCGGTAGGCCACCTCGTCGATCGCTGCCGCGCTCTCCGCGTCGCCCCCGGCTCGCAGCAGGATGGCCTGGTTGATCTCCGCGGCGAGTGTCAGCGGGTGGTCGCGGCCGAAGTCCTTGCGGTATCGCCGAAGCACCTCGTCGATCAGAATCCCGGCCTCTTCGCGCTGGCCGACCTGCCGCAGGGCGTTGGCCAGGCTCATGGACGCCACCACGGCGTGCTCGTGGTTCTCCTTGAGCGTCCGCACGGTGCGCTCGTGCGCTTCCCGCATCACGGGGACGGCTTCGTCGAGCCGGCCCAGCTTGCGGAGGGTGATCGCGAGGGTCCGCTGGGCCATGAGCGCGAGCGGGTGCGTGTCGCTGATCAAGCGTTTCTGGACCGGCAACCATTCTTCGAGCCGTTCCAGCGCCACGTCGTACTGACCGAGGCCGTAGTAGTCGCGCGCCAGGTTCATGTTCATCCGGAAGACCTCGACGTCGAGAGCTCCCGCGTCGGCGAAATGTGAGGCGATCTCTTCGTCGAGGCGCGCCGCGGCCGCGAACTCGCCGATCAGCCGGTGGTCGACCGCCACGTTGCTCATCACGCGCAGGGTGTAGACCTCGTCGTCGCCGAAGACCTCGCGGTGCAGCCGGGCGCTCCGTTGGTCGAACACCAGGGCCTCCCGGTAACGGCCCTCGATCCGCAGGTCGTGACCGAGCTGATTGCCGGTGATCAGCGTGTACTCGTGCCGCGAGCCGAGATCCGGATTGTTGACGAACCTCTCGTACGCGTCCTTGATGATCTCTGCAGCCTGCCGGCTGTCGCCGAGCGCCCGCGTCGCGTTCGCGACCTGGGCCCTGGCCAGCAGGGTCGACTGCCCGTCCGGCCCGAGCTGCCAGTCCGTGGCATCCTCGGCGGCCCAGTCGGCGGCCGCGCGCTGGGCGAGGAGACGGCTGTTGTCGAAGTCGCCCGTGATGTAAAGGAACCGGGCCTGGTCGAGGACGGTCTGGCGGCCTTGCGGCGTCCCCGAGTGGATCATGTCGGCCGGCCGCAGGTGCGGGCCCATCTCGCTCTGCAGGTCGAGCTCGCCGATCTCATCGGGGTCACCTGGGCTCGCGGCGGCGAGCAGGTTCTGCACGTTGCGAAGCGTCTGCTCCCGCTGGGCGGGGTCGAGCGTGTCGCGCAACACGCGTTGAACCAATCGGTGCACCTGAAGCCGCGGCGACTTGTCGGCGCTGGCCGGTGCCGTCGCCGAGGCGGTCCGGCTCACGGTCTTGGCCAGCCCGTAACGGCGGAGCTCGCGCACCAGCTGTCCGGTCCGGATCGGGCTTCCGAGCGCGTCGCGCAGCGGGGAGGACAGCTCGGCGTTGCTACCGCGTCGCAGCAGGGACTGCCGGATGCCCTCGCCGCCGAGGAAGGCGAAGAGAGCGAACAGCTGGGCGATCGCCTCGTCGATGCCGCGCAGTTTCTCGATCGCCACCGCCACGAAGGCCGCGACGGTAAGCGGGTAATCCGGTGGCTGCCCCTCGTTGAGCAGCTCGATGCGGTCGTCGAGCAGGTCGATGTACTCCCGGATCGGCATCAGGGTGGCCAGATACCACGCCGAGGCCTGTTCCAGCGCCAGCGGCAGATCACCCAGCTTGTCGGCCAGTTCGTCGGCCTCGTCCGAGGTGATCATCGATGTGCCGTCCTGGTCGACCGCACGCTTGGTGAGCAGCTGGACGCTCTCCTCCCTATGGAATACATCGACCTCGATCGAAATGCCGATCGTGCTCCACTCCTCGTTACGAGTGGTCACGATGACGTGGCCGCCGGTTGACGGCAGTAGCGGGGTGAGCCGGGCCGGGTCGTCGGCGTTGTCGTAGACGAGCAGCCATTCGCGATCGCTGCCGGCCAGCCAGTTGAGCACCGTACGCGCGGTCTCCTGCTGGTCGTCGGCCACCGGCAGGTCGAGGCGCTGGGCCAGCTGGGTCAGCGACGACAACACCGACGAGATCTGCTCGGCCGGGATCCACCAGATCAGGTCGTACTGATCGAGATGGCGATGCACGTACTCGTTGACGAGCTGGGTCTTGCCGACACCGCCCATGCCGTTGAGGGCAGGCGGCAGCACCGAGGTCGTCGAGTCCTGCTCGAGCGCGCGGCCCAGGCGCTCAAGCAGGACGATGCGACCGGTGAAGTTGCGGTTCCGGATCGGAATGTCACCGACGATCCGTTCCTCGGGCCGGTAGTAGTGGGGGCGCGAGGAACGGGGGC
This sequence comes from Actinoplanes sp., assembly GCA_965217855.1. GTDB lineage: Bacteria > Actinomycetota > Actinomycetes > Mycobacteriales > Micromonosporaceae > Actinoplanes. Next base: position 39,211 of record CBDCJN010000001.1, read on the forward strand.
GGACCGCGGTGAGGTCCGCGAACCGCGAGGCCGCGTCGCCACGGTGGCGCAGCGCGACGATCTCGCCGAAGGTGCGTAGGTCGGCTGGAGCGTCGACGAGGACGTCGAGAAGTGCGGCCAGATCCTCGGCCGGATCGTCGGACCGGGTGAACACCAAGTCCCGGGTCAGCGCCTCGCCCAGCTCGGCGATCCTCGTGTCACGTGTCGCACGGCTCTCGAGACCCGGCACCTGGAGAAGAACATCGACAAGATGGCTGTGGGAGTTGCGCAAGTCCGACACAGCTTCTCATTTCCGAAGCGCGGATGAATCCCTGTACCGGAAGGATATCGGAAACGCCCCGGTGAGGGGTATCAGTGGAAACGTCGCATGGTGCGAGGCTCACCCGTCAACCCGGCCGCCGGATTCTCATCCCGGCCGGTCGCCCGCCGCCGGTGGCCTCAGCTGAGGGGGAAGAAGGACTGGGCCCAGGGTGGGCGGGCGGAGGGCTCGATCGAGGCGACCCACTTGACCCACCAGAAACCGCGGCGGCCCGGGGCGGCGATACGGGCCGGGAAGCCGTGGCCGTACGACAGCGGGAAGCCGGCCAGGGCGGTCACCAGCCAGACGTCGTCGAGGGTGTCGGCGCCGAACCAGCGGGCGTAGCCGGTCGTGGAGCGCACCTCCACGCTGCGCCAGCCGTCCGGGGGCACGCCGGCCGCGGTGAGCAGGGCGCTCAGCCGTACGCCGTCCCACTCCTGGGTGCTGTACCAGCCACTCGTGCAGTCCAGGGTGGCGGTGAAATGCTTGTGCGGCAGGGCTCGGACGGCGTCCAGGTCGAAGGTGGCCGTGCCCACCCGCAGGCTCCACGACAGCGGGTCGACCCGCTGGACGCCGTCGTCGAACCACGACGTGACCTCGAGCGCGGGCTTGGGCACCGAGCCGGTGAAGCGCCGCGCGGTCGCCGCCCACGTGTCCCAGGCGGCGGTGGCCACGGCGGCTCCGGCGCCCAGCACGGCCAGCCGCAGCAGGGCCCGCCGGTCGAGGTCGGTGCGCCTCGGCCGTACGGCATGGCCGAAGAAATGCGCGGCCAGCGCGAGCAGGGCGCCGACCGCCGCCCCGACGTGGATCTGCATGAGGGTCAGCGGCCCGACGAACTCGACCCGCCCGGTCGAGTGCAGCAGCCCGCTGCCGATCGTGACCAGCACGAAGACCAGCAGAGCGATCGACAGCGCCTTTGTCGTGCGGCGCCGGCGGGTGCGGCGCAGTCCGCGCCGGATCACCACGTATTTCCAGGGGGCGAGCAGCAGGATCGCCAAGGCCGCGCCGGCGTGCAACTGGATGAGGTCGAGCGGCCAGTTGACGCCGATGGTGTTGGCCGTGATGCCGCTGGCGACGCCCACGGTCAGCAGCAGGCCGAGCACGAGATCGACCCGCCGCCCGCCCTGCCTGCTCCGCCAGCCCACCTGCACAACCGAACGCTAGCGCGGGGCGGAGGGACGATGGTCGGCTAGAGCGGCTGCCGCTGCCGCTGCCCTTGCCGTTCTTCACCATTCCCACAGCGGCGCCGCGAAGCCCGGCGCCGGGTTCACCGTCAGGAGCAACACGCCGATCATGATCGCCGCGGCCACCCGCACCGCGCGTTTCCCTGTCATCTGCACAGCTTCCCCCGTCTGTCGATATTGGAGTGAGGTCAACCCCGTGGTGATCTCTCTGCTGCCCCGTGTGATGGCGGGCCGTCCGGGGTCAGCCGGACAGCGAACCACGAGACCGCAGGCAGGATGCAGCGGACCTCGCCGTCTTCGATCGCTGTGTCGGCAACGGCGCGCGGAACGACCCTGTCCGGGTCGGCCTGGGTGTTGGTGGAGGTCAGGTCGTCGTCGCTGAGGAGCCACGCCTCCGCCACTCGCAATGGCGGGCCGAACGCGCTGACCGGGAACGCGAGTTCGAGGGGGGCCTCCTGCCCGCGGTTGACGGCGAAGACCGTGACGTCGCCGGTCGCGGGGTCGTGGGTGGCCACGGCGTCCAGGACCGGCACGTCGCCGAAGCGCTCGGTGGCGTACAGCGGGGATTTGATCTCGATGTCGAGGACCTCGCCGCGGGCCAGGCGGGCGGTCAGGGCGAACGGGTGGAAGATCGTCTGGCGCCAGGCGGGGCCGTCCGGTTCGGCGCGGATGGGGGCGATCACGTTGACCAGCTGGGCCTGGCAGGCGGCGGTGACGCGGTCGCTGTGGCGCAGCAGGGAGATCAGCAGACTGCCGACGACCACGGCGTCGGCGACGTTGTAACTGTCCTCGATGACGCGCGGGGCGCTCTCCCATTCGGTGACGTCGAGCGCCTGGAAACGGCTCAGATACCAGACGTTCCATTCGTCGAACGAGATGTTGATGCGTTTCCGCGATTTGAGGCGGGCGCCCACGCTGTCGGCGGTGGCGACCACGCTGTCGATGAAATGGTCCATGTCGACCGCCGAGGCCAGGAAGGACGCCAGATCGCCGTCGATCGGCTCGTAGTAGGCGTGGGCCGAGATGTAGTCGACCTGGTCGTAGGCGAGCTCCAGAACGGACGACTCCCACGCGCCGAAAGTGGGCATCGAAGAGCTCGAACTGCCGCAGGCAACCAGCTCCAAGGAGGAATCCGCCGACCGTAGCGCCCGCGCCGTCTCGGCCGCGAGACGACCGTACTCGTGGGCGGTCTTGTGGCCGGTCTGCCACGGGCCGTCCATCTCGTTGCCGAGACAGAACATCGTTATCCCGTACGGCTGGTCGGCCCCATGAGAACGGCGGAGCTCGGCCAGATGCGTGCGAGAGGCGAAATTCAGATACTCGTGAACGTCCAGCGCCTCCTGCACGCCGCGGGTGCCCAGATTGAGGGCGTACATGACCTCGACCTCGGCCTGGGCCGCCCAGCGCATGAATTCGTCGATGCCGACCTCGTTGGTCTCCAGGCTGTGCCAGGCCAGATCGCGCCGGACCGGCCTCGCCGCGACCGGCCCGACGCCGTCCTCCCAGCGATATCCGGAGACGAAATTGCCCCCGGGATAACGGACCAGGGAGACGCCCAATTCGCGGACCAGCGCGAGCACGTCCTGCCGGAATCCGTCGGCCGACGCGGACGGGTGCGACGGTTCGTAGATCCCGCCGTAGACGCATCGGCCCATGTGTTCGACGAATGAACCGAACGTGCGCCGCGAGACCGGGGCGACCACCCGCGCGGGGTCGACGCTGAGCGAGGCCTGGAGCAAGGTCACTTGAGACTCCCCACTGCCAAGCCGCCCTGCCAGTATTTCTGCAGGGTCAGGAAGGCGACGATGAGCGGAAGGATCGACACCAGGGAACCGACGACGATGAGGTTCCAGAGCGATTGCCCGCCGGCGTTGTTGGAACTGGCCAATTGCGTCCACAGGCCGATGCCGACCGGCAGCGGAAACAGTTTCGAGCTGGAGAGCATGGTGAGCGGCAGGAAGAAGTTGTTCCAGGTCGACACGATCGACAGCAGCAGCACTGTGATCACGCCGGGCCGCATCAAAGGCAGCGCCACCCGGACGAAGGTCCGCAGTTCGCCGGCTCCGTCGATGCGGGCCGCGTCGAGCAACTCGTCGGGCACCGAGGCGGCCGCGTAGACCCGCATCAGATAGACGGCGAACGGGCTGAGCAGCGACGGCAGGATCACCGCCCAGATCGTGTCGATCAGCCCGACGTTCGACATCAGCACGAAGGTCGGGATGACCAGCGCCGTCAGCGGCACCATGACCGAGCCCAGCACCAGGGCGAAGACCAGGTTGCGGCCGCGGAAGGTGAACTTCGCGAAGCCGTAGCCGGCCAGCACCGAGATGATCGTGCAGCCGATCCCGCCGGCCAGGGCGTACAGGACCGAATTGCCGAGCCAGCGGACGAATTCACCGTTGTTGAAGGCGAACAGGTCGCGCAGGTTGTCAACGAGGTGGAATCCGCGGAACCACAGCGCGCCCGAACCGGAGAACAGCCCTTCGGCGTTCTTGGTGCTGGCGACCAGCAGCCACCACACGGGCACCAGAAAATAGCAGCAGAGGGCGAGCAGCAGCAGTTTCGCCCCGACGTGACGCGGCCTCACGTGAACAGGTTCCCCTTCTTGCGGGTGGCGACCATGAAGAGGGCGACCACCAGGAAGACCACGAAGCCCAGCGAGAAGGCGATCGCCGAGGCGTAGTTGAACTGGGCGTAGCGGAACGCCAGGAAGTAGGCGTAGATGTTCGGCGTGAAGTCGGGGGTCACCGAGCCGTTCGCGATCGGGCCGAGAATGGTCGGCTCGGTGAAGAACTGCAGGGTCCCGATCAGCGAGAAAATCAGGATGAGGGCCAGCGCCGACGACACCATCGGCACCTTGATGCGCAGCGCGATCTGCCGTGCGCCGGCCCCGTCTATCCGAGCCGCCTCGTAGATCGAGGTGTCGATGCTGCGCAGCGCGGCATAGATGATGATCATGTAGTAGCCGGACCATTGCCAGGTGACCACGTTGAGCAGACCGTAGAAGATGTTCCCCTGGCTGAGCAGGAAAGGCGCCCGTACGTCGAAGGCGGTGGCGATCTGCTCGATCGGGCCGAAGCTCGGGCTGTAGAGAAAGCCCCACATCAGGGCGCCCAGGACGGCCGGAATCGCGTACGGCAGAAAGATGACCAGCCGGGAGAACCGGGCGAGCCGGCCGGTCACCTCGTCGAGCACCAGCGCGGCGATCAGCGCCACGATGATCTGCAGCGGAATGACGACCAGGCTGAACTTGAGGACGAACCAGAGGCCCTTGCGGAACGAGGGGTCGCCGAACGCGCGGGTGTAGTTGTCGAAACCGGCGAAGGTGGTGCCGGTGGCCAGCCCCTTGGTGTAGAGGCTGAGGTAACCGGCGTAGAGCAGTGGCGCCAGCAGGAACGCCACGAAGACCACCAGGAACGGCAGGATGAAAAGCCAGCCGACGCCCGCCCGGCGCTTTGTCGTCGGCCCTGCTTCAAGAGTGACGGCCATGGTCAGCGCACCGTGAAGCCCTGGGTCTTCGCGTACTCCACGATCTGGTTGTGCAGATCGGTCGCCGCCTGCGCGCCCGTGGTCTTCCCGGCGAGAATCTTGACGATCTGGGCCTGGAGCTGGGCGTAGTAGTAAACCGTGAACGGGCTGTAGGTGGCGCCCTTGTAGGCGTTCTCGGCCGGGATGTAGATGTCCTTGTTCGCCGTCTGCCCGTTGAAGAACTCGACCTTCGCGTTGACGAACTCGTCCGACTTCAGCACGCTCTGGTTCAGTGGGAAGATCGTCTGGGTCTTCCAGCCGTCGGTCAGCGACGGCTCGTCGGCGTACAGGCCCAGGGCCACCTTGGCCGCCAGCGCCTTGTCGGCGGCCTGGCTGGTGACCGCGAAGGCCGAACCGCCCCAGTTCACCGAGACCGGGTTGGCCGCGTCCCACTGCGGCAGCGGCGCCACCGCGAACTTGCCCTTCTCCTTGCCGTTGCCGACGCCCTGCCCGGTGAGGTAGCCGGGAGCCCACGCCGCCGAGACGTAGGTGGCGTACTTCCCGCCGACCATGCCGGTGATGTAGTCGGTGGTGAACTGGTCCTCCTTGCCGACCAGCCCCTTGGCCGCCAGCTCACCCCAGTACGTCAGCACGTCCTTGGTGGCCTGGTCGTCCAGCTTGACCGTGATGTTCTGCTTGTCGGCGAGGTCGTAGACGAACGGGACCGCGCCATTCTGGATCATCAAGGCGGTCGTCACGGCGGGCACGTTGCTGCCGAAGTCGCCGAAGACCGGGCCGCCGGCCGCCTTCACCTTGGCGGCCGCCTCGGCGTACTCGGCCCAGGTCTTGGGTGGGGTCTTGATCCCGTATTTCGCGAAGACGTCGGTGCGGTAGATGAGCGCCATCGGGCCGCCGTCGACCGGGGCCGCATAGACCGCCGCGCCCTGCGAGACGTCCTTCCAGGCCCCCTCACTGAAGTTCTTCTTGACGTCGCCGGCGCCGTACGGGGCCAGGTCGACCAGCGCGCCCTGGATCTCGAAGCCCACGAGCTGGTCGGCCTCGAGCATGATGACGTCGGGCGCGCCCTTCTTGGCCGAGATCGAGGTCTGGAACTTCTCGTACTCGGGCTGGCCCTGACCGGCGTTCGTCCAGCACACCTGCACGTCCGTGTGCTGATTGTTGAAGTTGTCGACGACCTTGGCCATGTTCGGATACCAGGCCCAGACCAGCACCCGGGGCGCTTCCTCGTGGACGACCTTGTTGGTGCAGTTGGTCGGCTTGGCGGCGTTACCACCGCTGCCGCCGTCGTCGTCACTGCTGCAGGCGGACACTCCGAACACGACAGTCAGGCAGAGTATGGCGGCGGGGATCTTCTTCATTCTTTCCTGGCCTCCTGGATCACGGCACGCCGTCCCTAGGGCGGCAACCATCACGATGCGTGGTGGTCGCATGCCGCGGCACGCTATGGGTGGGAAACCGAGGAGGGTGAGGGGAGAGCACACTCGCCGGGTGAGATGGGCTGTAAGGTGCGATTGCAGCGCTGCAAAGGACTATGCCCCCGACCGTTCGGCCCTGGCAAGAGGTAACCGCCCGGAAATATTGATGGGGAGAGATCAATGCGGGAAACTACGCTCCGCGATGTTGCGGAGCTGGCCGGCGTCTCGCCGCGCACCGTCTCCAACGTGGTCAACGGCTACGCGCGGGTCACCGACGCCACCCGCGAAAAGGTCGAGCGGGCCATCGCCCAGCTCGGCTACCGGCCGAACGTGCTGGCCCGCAACCTGGCCACCGGCCGGTCCGGGCAGATCGTGGTCGTGGTGCCCTATCTGGACACGCCGTACTTCGCCGAGCTGCTGCAGGCGATCATCCCGGCCGCCCGCGCGCTCGGCTACAACGTGCTCATCGACCAGACCGACGGCGACCCGGCGCACGAGGCGTCGCTGGTCGGGCGCGGGGCGCGGCAGCTGCTGTTCGACGGCATGATCTTCAGCCCGCTCGGCCTGTCCCAGGACGATCTGGCCGTCCGCGATCCCGACCTTCCCCTTGTCGTGCTGGGCGAGCGGACCTCGGACGGCACGTTCGACCACGTGGGCATCGACGACGTGGCGGCCTCGACCGCAGCCGTCGATCACCTGATCAGTATCGGACGGCGACGCATCGCGGCCATCGGCGATCAGCCCTACCCGACCGGCGAGGCGGCCCAATTGCGTACGCGCGGATTCCGGGCCGCCCACGCGGCGGCCGGCCGCGCGGTCGACGAGTCGCTGATCGTCAGCACGGCCCGGTTCAACCGGATCGACGGGGCGCAGGCGATGGCCGCCCTGCTCGACCGCCCGGAACCGCCGGACGCGGTGTTCTGCTACAGCGACCTGGTGGCCTCGGGGGCGATCCACACGCTGCGGCAGCGGGGCCAGCGGGTGCCCGAGGACGTCGCGATCATCGGCTACGACGACATCGAGGACGGCCGCTACGGGCAGCCCACGATCAGCACCATCTCGCCCGACAAGAAGGCGATCGCCCAGCTGGCCGTCGAGCGGCTGGTGATGCGGATCGGCAGCGCGCAGCCCGTACCCGGGGTCGACCTGCGCGCCACCCACCGGCTCATCGCCCGGGAGAGCACTATCGGCGCTTGACGGCGCCGATCAGCAGCGGCCACATCGCGCTGTGCTGCGGATACACCCGCTCGGCGGTCGCCATGTCGGCCAGGAACGCGTCCCGCTGCGCCTCGGTGATCAGCCCGCGCGCGACGGCCAGCGGCGGATAGCTGTCCACCCCGCGCATGTCGTAGTCCTGCACCACCAGCGCGCCACCGGGAGCGACCCAGCGCCACATCCGGCGCAGCAGGCGGCCGGGTCGGCCACGTGCGGCAGGATCAGGCGCCCGTAGACGAGATCGAAGCCGCCGGCCGCCACCGCGTCGTCGTCCTTCTCCACATAGGCCGTCACGAACCGCCCGCCGCACGCCGCCGCGGCCTTCTCCCCCAGCTCGGCGTCGAGATCAATACCGGTCACCCCACCACCGCGCGCGGCCATCTGCTCCATCACCGCCCCCGTGCCGCACCCCACGTCGACGCACTCGTCCCTGGCGACACCCCGGCCAGGTCGAGCACCCGCGCGGTGGCCGAGGCCCAGACCCCCGCCTGCCGCCGCAGCCGCCGTTCTGCGCCGACGCGTTGCGGGCCGGCGGTTTGCTCGCCGACGACGAATGGTCGCCGGCCAATCCGAAGATCGCCGCGGCGCTCGACCGCACCCTGGGCGACGGCGAGCGGAGTGTCTGGCACGCGCGGGCGGCCGACCTTTTCCTCGCCCGAGGCGGTGATCCCGAGCGGACGGCGGTCCACCTGCTGCGGGCGGAGCCGTCCGGCCGCGCCGACGTGGTGGCGGTGCTGCACGGGGCGGCTGTCCGAGCCACCGGGCGCGGCGCCCCGGAGGTAGCGGCCACCTACCTACGCCAGGCCCTCGAAGAGCCACCGAGCGACCCGGCCACCGACGCCATGCTCCGTCTCGACCTGTCTCTCGCGCTCGCCGCCGGACGGCAGGAAGGCGCCATCGCCCTGGCGCACGAGGCGGTCGCCCGCATCACCGACCCGGTCACCCGCGCCGAGGCCGCCCTGCGGTGCGGACGCGCCCTGCTGATCAGCGCCTACAGCGCAGCCGCGATGGCCGTGTTCCGTCTGGCGGTCGCGGCCGCGATCGTGTTCCTGGCCGGCGACGACGCCTCGTTCATCACCGGCGCCGAGCTTTTCGTGGACGGCGGCTACATCGCGCGCTGACCTCAGCCCAGCGGGGTCAGCAAGGCCTCGTTCGCGAGGAACAGCGGGATCGCGCGGGCCGGCTGGGGAACGGCGTAGTGGAAGCCCATCCCCTGCCGGTAGCCCAGGTCGTACAGCATCTCGGCCTGCGCCGCACTTTCCACGGCCTTGGCGATCGCCACCAGGCCCAGGTCGTCGGCGAGCCCGGCGATCGCCCGGGCGACGGCCGTCTGCCGGGGCGAGGCGATGATCTGCTCGGTCATCGAGCCGTGCAGCTTGACCACGTCGATCGGCGCCGAGGCCAGCGCCGGCAGCGAGCGCGGCCCGGCCCCGAAGTCGTCCAGCGATACGCGTACGCCCTGGTCCCGCACCGCCCGCAGGGCGCTCAGCACCGTCTCCTCGCGCAGCGCGTCCTCGGTCACCTCGATGATCAGCCGCTCGGGCTCGGCGACCAGCCGGCCCACCTCGTCGGCGAAGGCGGGCTCGCGCAGCTGGTGGGCGGAGACGTTGACGTACGTGTCGGGCCAGTCCGGCCCCTGCTGGCGGCACGCCTCACCGAGCATCCACCGGCCCAGCGGCACGATCAGCCCGCTGCGCTCGGCGACCGGGATGAAGTCGCCCGGCATGATCGGCCCACGGCTCGGGTGCTGCCAGCGCGCGAGCGCCTCGAGCCCGGTCAGGCTGCCCTCGCCGAGCCGCACGATCGGCTGGTAGACCAGCTCCAGCTGGCCGCCCTCGACCGCGTCGTGCAGCCCCTCGAGCAGGGCCGCCTGGTCGAGGAAGCGGACCTTCATCCCCGACTCGTAGTGCGCGGGCCGGCCGCTGCCCCGCGTCTTGGCCGTGCGCAGCGCCATGTCGGCCTTGCTGAGCAGGTCGGCCCCGGAATCGTCGGCCGCGCCGTGGGCGACGCCGATGCCGGCCCGCATCGAGACCGGGCCGATCGGGCTGGCCAGCGCGGCCCGGATCCGTTCGGCCAGATCCTCCAGGTCGGGGACGGCGATGTCGCGCGCCAGCACGGCGAACTGGTCACCACCGAGCCGCCCGACCAGGTCGTCCGCCCGGGCCGCGGCCCGCAGCACGTCGGCCGTGGCGGCCAGGACCCGGTCGCCCACGACGTACCCCAGGACGTCGTTGACGCTCGTGAAGTCGTCGAGGTCGACGACGAGCACGGCGGGCGGGTTGCCCCGTTGGAAACCGGAGGCGGCCTCGTCGAGCCGGTGCAGGAACACCGCTCGGTTCGCCACCCCGGTCAGCTGATCGGTGGTCACCCGGAGTTCCCCTTCGTCGGCGCGCGCGTGCATGTCTCCCATCGGCATCCGTCGCCACCGACCTGAGACTTTCCCGCACCGCAAATGCACCCGGCTCGCCATTCAGCCCGCGGTCGCTTGGCAATCCTCGGCGTTGGTGCCGGTGGCCAGCTCTTTGCCGTCGGCCGACGTGACGCTGACCGAGGCGACACCGTGGCCCGAGGCCTCGTTGGCCGCGTTCTGGCAGAGGCTCGCGGCGAGGTCGCCCTCGTCGGCGCCGAGCGACGTCGCCACGACCGCCTTGTCGCACGACGGCACGTCGACCGAGGTCACCGAGCTCATGCCGGTCAGCGACGCCTTGATCTCGAGGGCCGCGGAGCCGCAATCCTCCCCGGCCGGCGTCTCCTGCGCGGCGGCCGCGGGCGGAGTGGTCGCCGTGGTGTCGCCGGCGGTTTCGTCGTCCGAACCGCCGCACCCGGCGGCCAGCCCGAGCAGAACAGCCAGACCGGTGACAGCCATGATGCGGCCGGACCGGCGGCCGTGGAAAGAATTCACTCGCATGCCCGAACAATGTCAGCCCAAAGCCTTTATGGCAATAGCTGGAAAGGCGTTAAGCGTTCCTTTAGCGCCACCCGATAAAATGCATTCCGGAACGGCTCCGAAAACGATTTCCACCGCTTCCGGCAGGTCCAGGAGACGGTCCCGCTGATGGCGTCGTCGGGTGAGCTGCCCTAGTACTCAGCGGGAGATCTTTCAGGGCTGGCGTCACTCCTTGTTTGACCTGTGCTGACAGCCTGGAGGACTCCCCCCCAAAAAAAAAGAAGCAAAGAGCCACCGGCGCAGTGACACGTACGTGGACGCCGGCTCGGTCCACTAACCTGCCTCGGGTGACTTTCGAGGTGACGGCCGAGCAGCGCCGGGTTCAGCAAGCACTGTGGGCCGCCGCCCCGCGACCGGACTTCACGGTCGAGATGCAGCTCAACGTCGACGAGAGCACCGCCGACCGGCCCCGACTCGCCTACGAGTGGGTGGATCACCTGACCACCGCTCTCGCCTTCGACGCGCGCTCCCGAGCGGCCGACCTCCCGGTCATCGAGGGGACCGCCCGCAAACGCCTGCGGCCCGGGGACGAGTACGTCACGGCCCGGGTGATCCGCCTCCGACGGGGCACGACGCGGGTGCTGTCGGCCAAAGGCATGGCGTGGTTGCGAGCGGAACTGGCCACCATGCCGTCCGAGGTCCACATCTCCTTCGGCCGCATCGACCGGGACGGTGAGGCCATGGCCGGCCCGGTGACGCTGTCGATCCACCCGGTCGAGGGGTCGCCCGGCTGGCTTCAGCTCGGCGGTTACCTGCGGGAGTCGGCGTTCACGGATCCGGCGACCCAGCAGAAGGTGCTGACCGCGCTCCTCTCCTTCGCCGACCGGGTGAATCCTGGCTACGGCCAGATCGGCTATCTCCGGAATGACGGCGCGACCGCGATCGAGTCGGTCACCGATCCGCACGCCCCGGGCTTCGTCAGGGCCAGCCGCGACCCGAGCCACACGATCGGCCGCTCCCGGGAGGTGCTGCGCGGTCACGACTGGCTCACCATCGTGCCCGCGGAGCTGGCCGCGACCCTGGGCGGCGCGCCTGGCCTGGCTGCGACCGGCGCGTTCGCCGAGGTCCGCGCCCTGGGTGGCGGGGGTGTGGCGCTGCTGGCCACCGCCGGCTTCGAGGATTACGACGCGGCCGCCGCCGAGCGTCCGTTCCGGGCCCTGGCCGCGGTGTTGCCGCCGGGCCGTCCGCGGCTGGTCGAGCAGCCACCGTGGGTGGCGCCGGCGTTCGTGGTCGATCAGGACCCGTCCGGCGCCGTCGGCCACAAATCCACAACCATCGAAGTCGACATCTGATGGGATATGCGGTCTCTTGCTAATATTCCGGCTGTGGAATCCGGCAACCGGCAGGCCCCGGGCCGGCGCACAAAGGACAGCGCCGCCCTGACCGTCGGGCGCGCTTCGGTGCCGTCGATCCCGCCGGTCTGATGGGTCGCGAGCGGGTCTTCTTCAACGGGGTCGACCGGGTCCTGATGAAGGTGCTCTTCGGGGTGCTGGTCGTCGCGTTCACGGTGGAGGCGACCGAGCCGTCGCTGGGTGGGCTGCCGGGCGAGATCGGGTTTGCCGTCTTCTTCGCGGCCGCGGCCTGGGTGGCCTTCCGGGTCGGCTTCCGCACGGGCGTGACCGCCGGGCCCGACGGCTTCGAGGTGGTCAACTTTTTCAGCATCCACCACATCCCGTACAAACGGGTGGCCTCGATCGAGCAGGATTGGCTCTCGGTTCGTCTCACGCTCGGCTCGGGCCGCCGCATCCGCGCCTGGGGGCTGACCGACGGTCTCGGCCGCGGGGATTACGTGGCCCGGCTCGGCGCGATAGTCGAGGACCGCCAGGGCGCCGGCCTGCCGGACGACGAGCACAGCCGCACCACGTTCCCGGACTGGTGGCTCTTCCTGGCGGTCTTCTTCGTCTTCTGCTCGGCGATCGCCTACAGCACCCTGACCAGCTAAGGCCGCCGGATGGCGGGAAGAAACCGCCGGTTGGCGCTCGTCGGGGGCCGGGTCACGTGAACAGAATGGGTGGCGGCGGTCACACCGCCGACATCTTCCGGTAACAAGGGGGTTCCCGTGACCAGCGTCCTGCCTGAAGCCACTTCCACCGTCGGCCCGCCGCCACCCTTCGACCCGGAGCTGGCCGCCGCCCTCGACGTCATCGGCGCCCAGATGCCGTCCGCGCTGACCGCCGAGATGATCCAGCCGATGCGCGAGGGCAGCGTCGTCGCCGATCTCAGCGACCAGGAGCTGGCCCGCGACGGCGCCTTCACCGTCCAGCGCCGCTCGGTGCCCGGCCCGGCCGGCGACCCCGAGGTCGAGCTGCTCATCCTGACGCCCCGCGACGCGGCCACCGCGCTGCCCGGGATCTATCACACCCACGGCGGCGGCATGGTGATCGGCAACAACCTCACCGGCATCGAGGTGCTGCAGGACTGGGCGGTCGAGGTCCCATCCGTGATCGTGTCGGTGGAGTACCGGCTCGCCCCCGAGTACCCGCACCCGGCGCCGGTCGAGGACTGCTACGCCGGCCTGGTCTGGACGGCCGAGCACGCGGCCGAGCTGGGCATCGACCCCGATCGCCTGATCATCGCGGGCGCCAGCGCGGGCGGCGGCCTGGCCGCGGGCGTCGCGCTGCTGGCCCGGGACCGCGGCGGACCGGCGCTGGCCGGGCAGATGCTGCTCTGCCCGATGATCGATGACCGCAACGATACGCCGTCGGCCGTGCAGATGGCCGGGCGGGGCGTCTGGGACCGGACGGCGAACGACACCGGCTGGACCGCCCTGCTGGGCGCCGACCGCGGCGGGCCGGACGTGTCGCCGTACGCGGCTCCGGCCCGCGCCACCGACCTGTCCGGCCTGCCGCCCGCGTTCATCGACGTCGGCTCGGCCGAGACGTTCCGGGACGAGGACGTGGCCTACGCGAGCCGGATCTGGCAGGCCGGTGGCCGGGCCGAGCTGCACGTCTGGCCCGGCGGCTTCCACGGCTTCGACCTGCTGGCCCCGCAGGCGGCCGTCTCCCAGGAGGCGCGGGCGGCCCGTGTCCGCTGGCTCAAGAGGCTGTTGGGCGCCTGACGAGAGAGGGAGGATGGGGCGGTGAAGGACCTCGCTGTCCGGCTCGCCGCCCTCGACCCCGACGCCGGGGCCGCCCTCAGTGTGATCGCCTATTTCGACCGGCTGATCGAATCCCGGGCCGGGTTGCAGGCCATCGTGCGGGGCGCCGCCGTGCTGGCCGGCTGCCCGGCGCGGCTCAGCGACGACGAGCGCCGCGTCCAGATCCGGATCGAGCCGGACGGGGGTCGCGGCGCTCACCGGTTCCCCGGCCGCCGGGTGGATGTCGGTCCCGGCCGGCCAGGCCACTCTCTGGCTGGAACGCGCGGGTCCACCCGGCCCGGTCGACGCGATGGTGCTGGAGAGGGCGGCCGCGGCGGCCCGGGCCGTGCTCGAGCGCACCCGGGGCCCGGCGCCGCGGGCCGACCCGGCCTCGGTCGAGCTGGTCATCGACGCGACCGCTCCCGAACCCGTACGGCTGCAGGCGGCGTCGCGGCTGGGCTTCCACCCGGCCGACCGCGTCCGCGTCATCGCGCTCGAAGGCGGCGCCGTCCGCCTGACCGACCGGGATGTCCCGGCCGAGAAACTCCGCGCCGGGATAGGCCCCGGCCGGCCCCGATCGCCGACCTGCCCTCCTCCTGGGCGGCGGCCCGGACGGCGCTGCGCTTCACGGCCGAGGGCACCGAACGCGACCCTGGCCGCCGCGTCGTGCACGCCGACGAGCTGGGTGGCCTCGTGCTGCTGGCCGCGGTGGCCGGCCCCGACACCGAGCCGGTGCCCGACCAGCTCGCCCTGGACAGGGCCGCCGCCACCGTCCCCTGGATGCTGACCACGCTCGACGCCGTAGCCGAGACGGCAAGCCTGCGGGCCGCCGCGACGGTCCTGCGGGTGCACCACTCCACGCTGCAGGACAGGCTCGCACACACGATCCCCGTGCTCGGCTGGGACGTCCGCGAGCCGCAGGGCCGGCTCCGCCTCCAGGTCGCCCCTGGCCCTGCGCCACCTACACCGCAACCCGCGTTAAGTCGCTCTTAGGCGAGCTGAAGGCGGGGCCCGGCACGGTAGGGCCATGAACAACGAACCCACTGGTCTGCTGCTGGCCCACCGCGCCATGCTGCGCGACCTCGACCGTCTGGCCGGCCTCGCGGGCGAGCTGGCCGCCGGTAGTGCCCGGCTCGACCGTAAGCGCGCGACCGCCGTCGCCGACTACCTGAGCGACTTCTGCGACAGCATCCACCATCACCACAGCGCCGAGGACGACGTGCTCTGGCCGGTGCTGGAGCGGTCGGTCGGGGCGCACGTCGACCTGACCGAGCTGACCGACGACCACGCCGTGCTCGATCCCAAGCTGGCCCGGATCCGCTCCGGCGCGGCCGCCCTGCGCGCCCGTCAGGTCATGTCGCCCGAGCTGGCGGCCGACCTGGCCGACCTGCGGGACACGCTGAACGAGCACATCGCCGACGAGGAGCGCACGATCGTCCCGCTGATCAAGCGGTACGTCTCGGACGACGAGTGGAACCGGGTCGAGGCCGCGATCCGCAAGCGCGGCGCCAAGATGACCTTCGAGGTGCCGCGGATCCTCGCCGTCTGCACCGAGGCGGAGCTGGCCGAGACGCGCAGGGAGGGCGGCCTCCCGGTCGCCCTGATGATCAAGCTGCTGCCGCTGCCGTTCAAGCGCCGCGAGAACCTGGTGTTCGGAGCCTCGCGGTGAGCGCCGCGGCCGAGGCAGCCCACGCCGGGTCGCCGGTCAGGGGCGTGCAGGGCCGCGTCCACCGGCCCGGCGTAGAGGGTGCCCGAGTCGAGCCCGGCGATCCGCCCGGCGAACGGCAGCAGCTCGGCCAGCACCTCCCGGCCGGTCTGCTCGTCGCCCATCCGGGCCGCCGCGTGCCCGCGCAGCGTGGGTGAAGCCGAGCCAGTAGTAGTTGCGGTCGATCGGCTGCCGCTCGGCCCAGACCTGGCCCGCCGCCTCCGGTTCACCCCGCGTCGAGCAGGGCCAGCACCAGCGGATCGGCGACCCGGCCCGGGTGCACGGCCTCGATCGCGGTCAGCTCGTCGCGCATCGGGGCCAGGTCGCCGCGGGCCATCGCCGCGCCGATCCGGCCGACGGTGGCCATCAGCGCGCCGTTGAACGCGCCGTGCTCGGCCAGCCGCCGGCTCACCTCGGCGTAGCGTTCCATCGCCTCGTCGATCCGCCCGGCCAGCAACTCGAGCAGCGCCGAGAAGATGCCGACCACGGCGAGCAGGCCGCTGAGCTGGCCGGTGGTCGAGCGGGCGACGGCCCGCTCCATCTCGGCCCGCGCCCCGGCCAGGTCGGTGCGCGCCGCCGAGTCGAGGAACAGCAGCCAGTGTGCGACCGCCTCGTGGTCGATCTCGCCGGCCGTGCTCGCGCAGGCCAGGTATTCCTCGGCCACCGTCCGGCGCTCATCGCGCAGGTCGGGGCCGAGCGCGGCGTAGGCCCGCACGTTGAGCGCCGCGCACAGCAGCCGGGCGTCCTGCACCCCGCGGGCCAGCGCGAGCGCGTCGGCGCTGACCCTCTGCGCCTCCGCCTCGTCATAACCCTCCAGCTCGCGGAACAGAGCAAGCAGCAGCCGTACGCGGGTGGGGTCGGGCAGTTGTTCGGCCAGCCTGGCCCGGATGGCCGCCACCGCCGTGTGCGACGGCTCCCGGCCCTCCCGGCTGGTCCAGATCAGCGGCGCGTCCCAGGCTGTCAGCACCGCCGTGTCGTCGTGCCCGGCCAGGGCGGTCAGATAGATCGTCCGGGCCTGCACGAAGTCGCCCGCCCGGGCGTGGGCGGTGACCGCGGCAGCCAGCAGCTCGACCGCCGACCCGGTCGCCCGGCTGCCCGCCAACCGGCGCAGCCGCAACGCTTCGCGCCACCTGCACCCGCGGCCCCTCCCGCCAGGAGCCGGCCTGCTCGGCGGCGTGCGCGGCGGCCACCGCGTACGGGATCGCCTCCTGCGCCGTGGCCGGGCCGGCCGCCGCCGCCGCGTGCCGAGCCAGGGTCGCCGCGTCCGCGTGCCCGATCAGCGCGGCCAGCGCCCGGGTGTGCAGCCGGGCCCGGCGCAGCAGCGGCGTGTCCTCGTAGAGCGTGTCGCGCACCAGCGCGTGGGTGAACCGCACCAGCCCCGGCGCCGGCTCGTCCAACAGCCCGGCCACGACGGCCGTCTCGAGCGAATCGAGCAGGTCGTCCGGGTCGCGGCCGGCCACCGCGGCCAGCACCTCGAGGTCGGCGTCGCGGCCGAGCACGGCCACCTGCCGCAGCGTGGTCGCTACCGTGTCGGGCAACCGGGCGACCCGGCGGCGCAACACCTCACGGACGCCGGCCGGGATGCCCGAGCCGGCCGTGTGCGAGCCCTCCGAGGCGATCAGCCGGGCCAGTTCGCGGACGAAGAGCGGGTTGCCGTTGGTGCGCTCGGCCACCATGGCCAGCAGCTCGGGGCCGGCCTCGGCCAGACCGTGCCGGCGGGCCAGCTCGGTCACCGCGGCCGGGTCGAGCCCGCGCAGCACCAGGTGGGCCGCGGTCGAGCCGACCAGCGCGCCGATCGTCGCGTCGAGCTCGTCGCCACGGTCGGTGGTGCGATAGGTGACCAGCACCAGCAGCGGGCGCCCGGACTGCTGGGCCACCACCTGGCGCAGCAGCTGCAGGGTGAGGTCGTCGGCCCGGTGCACGTCGTCGAGGAGCACGACCGTACGCCCGGTGTCGAGCGCGGCGGCGATCGTGCGGCCCAGCTCGAACGGGTTGGGTGACTCGACGCCGCTCAGCGTGGCCGGCCCGAGCGCCTCGGCCCAGGCCCAGCCCGGTGGGGCGCCGGCCACCTCGGGGCAGCGCCCGCGACGGCCGTGCCAGCCGGACGCGACCAGGGCGGCCAGCGCCGACTCGGCCAGCGTGGTCTTGCCCGCGCCGGACTCACCGCCGATCAGCACGACCCGCGCGCCCTCCCGGGCCGCCTCCTCGGCCGCGGCCGCGACGACGGCCAGCTCGGACTCGCGGCCCCAGGTGGTCTGCGGGCTGAGCGTCAACGGCTGGTCGAGGGCGGGCGACGGGTCGAGCGCGGGCGCCTGGGCCAGGATGTCGGCCTCGAGCGCGCGCAGCAGCGGACCGGGAGCGACCCCGAGCTCGTCGGCCAGGTGGTCCCGGGTGCGGCGCAGCACGGCCAGGGCCTCGCCCTGCCGGCCGCAGCGATAAAGGGCCAGAGCCAGCAGCCGTACGGCCGCCTCGCGCCCCGGGTTGTCGTGCAGGTGCCGTTCCAGCTCGGCCACCACGACGGCCGGGCGGCCCAGGGCGAGGTGCGCCTCGGCCCGCGACTCGACCGCGAGCAGGCGCACCTCGGTCAGGCGGGCCACCTCGGGCACGGCCCACGGCTCGTCGGCCACCTCGGCGTACGCGTCGCCCTGCCAGCAGTCGAGCGCCTCGGTCAGCAGCCGCAGCTGGTCGGCCGGCCCGATCCCGGCCGCGCGGCGCACCAGGTCGTCGAAGCGCCACGCGTCCACCGCCTCCGGCGGCAGCCGCAGCGCGTAGCCCGGCGGGGCGCTGACCAGCACGGTGGCCGGGGTGCGGCGGGCCCGGCCCGGCTCGAGGGCGCGGCGCAGATGCGACACGTGCACCTGGAGCGTGGCGAGCCCCCGGGCGGGCACGTCGGCCCCGCCCCACAGGTCGTCGACGAGCCGGTCGGTCGAGACGACATCCCCGCCGGCCACCGCGAGCCGGGCCAGCACGGCCCGCTGGCGGGGCCCGCCGAGGTCGGCCACGACCCCCTGGACCGTGGCCCGCAGCGGGCCCAGAACGGAGAGGATCACGGAGCTCTTTCCACAGGTCGGCGCCGGTTGCCTCGCCAAAATACCCGGACCACGGGTGCCAGGCATCGGGGCATCGGCTACCTCTCAGGCTCGGGGCCTCGCGCAGGCGCTGGATCATCTCGACGTTGGCCGGGGCGCTCAGCTGCGACCGCATGTCGGCCACCGTCTGGTCGGCCTGCGTCCAGCCGAGCGGCGGCTCCGGGCCGGGCGGGCCGTTCTGCCCGGCGCAGTCGGTGCGCTGGACCCAGCCGGTCGGCGACACGTACGGGAAGCGGGCCGACAGGTGCGCGGCCGTGGAGAGCGGCACGTCCTCGTCCGGGCAGAGGTAGTCGATCAGCTCGTTGGTGGTGGGCAGGATGTCGCGGGCCCGTCCCGGGTCGCCGGCCACCTCACGGCAGGCGGCGTCGTTGGGCCGGTCCTGGGTCGAGTCGACGGCCGCCGGGAACGATCGGCCGGCCGGCACCGAGAAGTCGACCGCGCCCGCCACGAACCGGCAGTCGTCCTCGATGCCTATCTGCGTAACCACATCGTCGACACGATCCGCGACTGCCTGCTCGGGATCGGTGTCGACCGCTTCGACGCGGCGCTGCTCAGCGCGGCCCAGAAGCAGTTCGCCGAGCAGCTCGACGGGCGCAGCAACCTGCCCGCCGTGCTGTGGCAGAACGGGCTGCTCGGCTTCACCGGCCGCCGCGACGGGCAGGAGGCCACGTACTTCTATCGGATGGGCGGCATCAACGATCTGCACCCGCCGACCACCGAGGGCGAGTACGTCCTGCACGCGTGTCTGATCGACGCGGTCGGCGTACGCAGCCTCGGCCCTGTCCCGGTCTCACAGCACTGGTGAGGGTCAGCTCCGTTCGGCCGCCACCAGTTCGCGGACGGCCGGGGCGACCTCGGCCGCGAACTCCTCGATCGCGGCCGGGTCGTCGCTGGCCAGGATGAAGGTGCTGACGCCGTGCTCGAGGGCGACGCCGGCCAGATCCTCGGCCCACTGCTCGGCCGGGCCGTCGAGGAAGGAGCGGCCCAGCTCGCTGAACGTGCCGTTGACGTTGAGCAGGCGACGGATCCGCGCCGGGTCGCGGCCGGCCGCCTCGGCGCTGCCGTCGATGTGCTTGTTGATCTCGGCGTAGGCGCCGGCCCCGCCCTCCAGATAGGAGAGCGACGGCAGCACCCCGTCGGCCGCGCGGCCGATCATCCGGAGCATGCGCGGCTTGTAGGCGCCGACCCAGATGCTCATGTCGTGGGCCGGTGCCGGGCCGCGCTTGAGGTTGGCCACCTGGTAGTACTCGCCGTCGACCCGCGCCGGGCCGGCCGCGTCGGCGTCCCACACCTGGCGGATGACCTGGATGGCCTCCTCGATGGCGGCCACCGACTCACCGGCGCTCAACCGGCGGGCGCCCATCGCCTCGATGCCGTCCCAGAACGCGCCCGCGCCCAGGCCGAGCTCGATGCGGCCGCCGCTCAGCCTGTCCAGGCTCGCGTGGCTGCGGGCCAGCAGGGCCGGCTGACGCAGCGGCAGGCTCAGCACGTTGCCGCTGAGCCGGATGCGCTCGGTGCGCGCCGCCGCGTACGAGATCAGGGTCCAGGTGTCGTGGAACCGCGGCAGGTAGGGGTGGTCCTGGAAGGTGGCCAGGTCGAGGCCCGCCCGGTCGGCGACGACGGCCAGCGCGACCGCCTGCTCGACGGGCTGGGCCGTCGGCGTGATGAACGTGCCGAACAGCAGGTCATGGCCGTAGTCGGTCATCGTTCCTCCGCTTCGATATCTGAGGCCTGGTCGTCTGGGGTGATGTTGAAGTTGTCGCGGAACAGGTTGCCCGGGTCGTAGTGGCGCTTGAGCTCGCGCAGCCGGGTCAGGGTGGCCGGCGGGAACGCGTCGGCGACCCGGCCCAGACCCGATTCGAAGCTGAGATACATGCCGTCGAAGTGCTGGTAGAGATCCTTCCAGGCGGCGTCGACCCGGCGGTCCGACCCGCCCATCACGACGACCGAGAAATTCGCCGAGCGATGCGCGTACGCGGTGGCGTCCTCGCTCACGTCGGCCACGGCGCCGCCGACCGTGCGGAGCTGGAACCAGTGGATCGCGCCGCTCGCCAGCAGGGCGGCCGCGGCCCGCGCGAACTCCGGGGTGAGGTGTTCGATCAGCCCGGATCGGGAGACCACCTCGCCCTGGCCCTGGTGGTAGCCCTCGGCCACGTTCGACATCACCCCGGCGTACGGCGTGAGCACCACGTTCTGCTGGTAGAGGGGCGACACCGCGGCGATCGGCTGGAGCTGGTCGATGATCGTCTCGGGGTCGTCCGAGTCGACCACGGCCATGATCTGGGCCACGGCGGGCTGACCGCGGCGGGGCGGGCCCATGATGATCTGGCCGCTGACGTCGCGCGGCGCCTCCTCGATCGCCCGGCCCCACTGGACCAGCAGGTCGGCCGGGTCGTCGGCGGCCACCGTGAGCTGAGCGAAGCCGACGTTGCCGACCTCGTACACCTCGAACTCGAACGAGGTCACCGCGCCGAAGTTGGCGCCGGCGCCGCGTACCGCCCAGAAGAGGTCCTGATTCTCGGTGGCCGAGGCGCG
The DNA here is from genome assembly GCA_965217855.1 of Actinoplanes sp. Lineage (GTDB taxonomy): Bacteria > Actinomycetota > Actinomycetes > Mycobacteriales > Micromonosporaceae > Actinoplanes. The sequence continues at coordinate 60,164 of CBDCJN010000001.1, forward strand.
CACCACCGTGCCGTCGGCCAGCACCATCTCGACCGCGGTCAGGTGGTCGATGGTGAGGCCGTGCTTGCGGGCCAGCCAGCCGACACCGCCCGCGGTGGCCAGACCGCCGACGCCCACGCCGCCGTAGTCGCCCGAGCTCAACGCCCAGCCGTACGGGGCCAGGGCCTGCGCGACGTCCATCCAGCGGGCGCCCGGCCCGACCCGGATCAGCCGGCGCGACTCGTCCAGGATCTCGACCGAGTCGAGCGCGGCCACGCTGACCACGAGACCGCCGTCGTTGGTGGACCGGCCGCTGATGCCGTGCCCGGCGCTGCGCAGCCCGAACGGCAGCTCGGGGTGGGCCCGGACGTAGGCCAGCGCCTCGACCACCTCGGCCGTGTTCCGGGGGCGCAGCACCAGCCCGGGAGCGCCGCCGCGCATGTAGGTGGAGCGGACCCGCGCGTAGTCGAGGTCGCCCGGCTCCACCGCGGTCTCGGCCAGGGCGGCCGGGATGCTGTCGTAGTCGATGCCGGGGCGGCGCTTGGCCCGGACCGAAGCCGTACGGAAGACGGACGGCCCCTCGGCGGTGCGCAGCGACTCCCACGGCGTGAGCTCGGGGAGCTCCCCGGCGCGGACGAGGAACGTGTCGGCGCCCAGCGCGAGCAACTCGTCCGCGGTCAGCCCGGGCTCGACAACCAGGATGCGGCGGATCTCGAGCGGTTCGCGGCCGGCCTGCTCGGCGGCCTCGTCGAGAATCTTCGAGTGAGCCTCGAGCGCGTCGGCGTCGTCGGTCATCCAGGCGTCCGCGGTGCGCCCGGCCCGCCGCAGCGAAGCCTGATCATCTCCGGACAGCCAGATCGAGATGCGGTGGGCCGGCAGCGGGCCGCGCTGGGCCCCCGGGACGCGGTAGTGCTCACCCCGGTGGCGCAGCGGGCCCTGCTCGCCCGCGTCGAGCACGCCCCGGACGACCTCGGCCGCCTCGGCCGCGCGCTCGCCGGCCAGACCGAGGCTCAAGCGCCCGCCGGAGAGCAGGTCGAGGCTGGCGGCGGCCCGGCCCAGCACGGCCGGCTCGCGCAGCTCGAGGTCGAGACTGGCCGTGGCGATCCCGATCCGCTCGGTCCCGGCCGCGATCCAGGCCGCGAGGGTCCACGCCTCACCGTCCGGGTCGTCGACGACCGCCAGGTCGTAGCCCAGTTTCTCGGCCTGTTGCGCCTGCGCCACCGAGGTGACCAGCGCGCCGAACCGCAGCCGATGCTTCATCGCGGAGCCTTCCTCGTCCTGCACTTCCGACCTCACCGGGTTGATGTGTCAACTCGTTGATACATCAACCGCGCCCTGAACTGCAAACGACGTAATATCGCACCCGTGACCGCGACCCCCGACGTCTCCGCCGCCTGGCAGGCGTACCAGCGCATGCGCGTGCTGCTGAACGGGCAGATCAATCGCGAGCTGGGCCGCTCGACCGGCCTGTCCGAGGCCGACTACGACATCCTCTTCTTCCTCGAGCAGTCCCCCGAGACCAGCGTGCGCTCGGTCGCCCTGCGCTGCGGTCTGGCCTGGGAGAAGTCACGCTTGTCACACCAGTTGCGCCGGATGGAACAGCGCGGCCTGATCGACAAGGCCCCCGGCGCGATCATCCACCTCACCGACCGGGGCCGCGAGCAGATCGCCGCCGCCCGCGCCTGCCACGAGGCCGCCGTCGCCCGCTATTTCGGTGACGTGCTGACCGCCGAGCAACTCGCCGCGCTGGCCACGATCTCCGACCAGGTCGTGGCCCGGCTGACCGAGGACGCGCCGCCCGAGCACCACGCCGGCTGATCGCCGGACAGCGTCGCCGCCCAGATCGGCACCCGCTACGACGAGCACCGGTAGAGCAGGAACGCCACGCCCGCGAAGGCCGGCGCGACGGCACTCACTCCAGGCTCCGCAGCACCATGGCCACCATCTGGTCGAAGGTGGTCTCGACGTCCTCGGGCATGCCGAAACCGCCGCCCGCCTCGAGCCCCTTCTCGTCGACCACCGCGAGTGCGACATCGACCAGCACGTCGGCGTTGAGTCCAGCCCTCGGTATGACGTCAAAGCTAATCCTCATAGCCTGGCCGGGCAAGAAGGTATCAGCTGACCAGGGTGCCGGCCTTGCGGACGGCCTTGGTGCGGTACATCGCGGCGTCGGCGTCGCGCAGCAGCTGGGCCGAGTCGCGGGGGGAACCGGTGGCCACGCCGATGCTGGCGCCGACCCGGACGTCCTGGTCGGCCGTCAGAGCGATCGGCTCGCTCACGGCGAGGGCGATGTGCTCGGCCCGCTCCTCGGCCTGGGCCGCGGTCATCCGGGGCAGCAGCACCGCGAACTCGTCGCCGCCGAGGCGTACCGCCAGGCCCTCGTCGCCCGTCCAGCTCTTGAGGCGCGAAGCCACCGACATCAGCACCTGGTCGCCGGCGTGGTGGCCGTGCCGGTCGTTGACCGGCTTGAAGCCGTCGAGGTCGATCAGCAGGATGCTGACCGGCTCGTCGCCGGCCGAGCGGGCCAGCCGCTGCTCGAGCAGGCTGCGGTTGGCCAGGCCGGTCAGCCCGTCGTGGGTCGCCTGGTGCTGCAGCTCGTCGTGCAGGGCGCGGGCCTCGGTGACGTCGCGCGCGTTGAAGACGATCGCCCCGACGCTGGGGTTGCCGGTCAGATCCGTGCCCACGACCTGCAACCAGCGGTACGACCCGTCGGTGTGCCGCAACCGCACCTGCGCGTCGGCGTCGGTGCCGGGCGTGGCGGCCAGCCGCTGCATCAGGTCGCGCAACACCGGCCGGTCGTCGGGGTGCACGCGGTCGCCGATCTCGGTGCCGTCGAGCTCCTCGGCGTCGATGCCGAGGACCTTGTGCACCGCCGGGGTGGCGAAACGGACCGAGCCGTCGCGGCCGACCACCAGCGTGACGTCCGAGGAGTGCTGCACCAGCGACCGGAACCACTCACGCTGGCGCTGCACCTCGCTCATGCTGCGGTCGATCTCGGCCAGCAGCTGTTCGTTGTCGTTGAACGCGGCCACCTGGCGCGACAGCACCAGCGCGGTGATCGTCACGGCGCCGACCGCGACCCCCCACACCCGCAGGTCGTCGCTGTGCCCAATCAGCGCGCCGATCAGCAGCAGCTGCACGGCGGCGACGGCGACGTAGGGCAGGCGGCTGGAGCGGCGGCGGGCCGGCCCCACGGCGGGCCGGGCCCCGCGCACCTGGAGTTCCTGCCAGCGCATGCCGACCGGCATCAGCAGACAGGGCAGCAGCTGGGAGACGTAGATGACGCCACCCTCGGAGGCGCCGGTCAGCAGGGTCACGGTCGAGGCGGCGATCGCCGTGCCGGCCACGCCGACGCTGGCCACGATGCCGGGGCCGCGCGCGAAGGGGGCGGTGCCGCTGAGCAGCAGCTTGAGCAGGCCCACGGTGATCAGCAGCATGACCGCCGAGGTGGCCACGGCCCCGATCAGGTCGGTCCGGTTGCCGTCGGTCACCACGTCGGCCAGGTTGAAATACCAGAGGAAGACCGAGACACCGGCCAGGACGGTCCCCGCGTCCAGCCACAACCGCAGGCGCTGCCGCCCGGTGCCGCCGAGCGGGTGGATCAGCATCGCGCCCATCGCGATGACCATGCCGAGCACCACGAAGCCGGTCTGGATCGGGCTGGGCTGGTGGCCGGAGAGATGCAGCACGGCCAGGCCGGTCTGGTAGGCATCGCCGATCGCGCAGCAGACCCCGGTGATCACGACCGCGAGCCAGAAGCGGCGGGCGTGCCGGTGGCCGGCGGTGGCTCGGGCGAGCCGCCAGGCGAACATCGCGATCATCACGTCGAGGCCGGCCTGCACGGCCCACGAGGTGGTCGCGCCGCCCGGGCCGACGAGGAACCACAGCACGAGCGCCAGGCTGAAGGTGGCGAGCCCGGCCAGGACCGGATCACCGAGCAACCTTCGCGGCCCGGCGGCCGGACTGAGCTCCCTCATGCAGACTCCGTTCCGCACAGGAGGCACGGTCGGCCGCCCATGGTTCTGCTCATCGGCGGCTGCCGCGGGGACGTGAGGCAAACCCGTCGCCGTGCTCGTGGCCGCAAGACCATATCGAGCGAGGCTGCCCCCGTCTCTACTCTCCGCGAACATTTGCACCGCCCGGACGCGATTCATGTCCCGGCGATCCTTCATCCCATCCGTCGCCGTGGTGCAAGTTCCAAGAAAGTTTGTCTTGAAATCGTGCCGGGCGGGCCGATGAGAGCACCCGAGATAGACGCCGGGCGAGACGGAGGCAGGTCCTTGGAGCACGCGAAACATATGCTCCGCCGGCATGGCCTCGTGGCGGCCGGCGGATTGAGTGTCACCCTCAGCGCGGTCTGGCTGGTCGCCGGGCTCGGGCACGTCTGGGCCTACCCGGTGCTGGGCTGGTTGCTGCTGCCGGTGAACACGGCGCTGGCCACGTACGCGTGTCTGAAGGCGGCCCGTTCCGACCTGCTCGACCCGGGCACCCGGCGGTTCTGGCGGCACCTCGCGCTGGCCAGCGTGCTCTTCACCCTCGGCATCGCCTCGAACGCGGTCGACGCCGTCGGCGGTCCGCAGCCGTCGCAGCGGATCGGCCCGGTCACCCTGTTCTGGTACCTCTCGGTGCTGTTCATGGTGATCTGGGCGCTGCTGCGGCTGCCGTCCTGGCAGCGCACCCGCAGCGACTGGGCGCGGTTCGGCCTCGACACGTGCGTCGTGCTGGTGGCCGGCGGTGCGTTCGTCTGGCAGTTCTCGATCCGCGACCACGCGGCCTGGATCGCGCAGACCGGCTCGGCGGGCGCGATGCTCGCCATCATCGTGGTCGGCCTCGTCTCGATGATCACGTTCGTCAAGGTCGCCTTCGCCGGCGCGGGCCGGCTCGACCGGCGCGCGCTGCAGATCCTCTCCATCGGCAGCGCCGTCAGCTCCGCCCTCGGCAGCGTCTCGCCGTTCCTGGTCGACCACCCCTATCTGTCGTCCAGCTTCCTCGCCGTGCCGGTGGGCGCGTTCAGCATCCAGCTGGCCGCGAGCCGGCAACTGCGCAGCGACGGCCGGCCGCCCCGCCCGCGCCGCCGACAGCGGATCAGCGTCGTGCCCTACGTCGCCGTGGCCGCCATGGACGGCCTGTTGTTGTGGGCCAACGGGGAAAGCATGGTCGTGCGGCTCAGCACGGTCGCCCTCACCGTGCTCGTCATGGTCCGGCAGACCGTGGCTCTGCGCGAGAACAAGCGGCTGCTCACCACCGTCGACGCCAACCTGAGCCAGCTGCGCGAGTACCAGCACCAGCTCACCCACCAGGCCACCCACGACTCCCTCACCGGCGTGGCCAACCGCCAGATGTTCACCGAGACCGTCGAACTGCTGGTCGCGACGCGGTCGCCGTTCCACGTGGCGCTCCTCGACATGGACGACTTCAAGAGCGTCAACGACCGGCTGGGCCACCACACCGGCGATGCGCTGCTGATGATCGTCAGCCGGCGGCTGCGCGGCGCTGTGGGCGCCCGGGGCATGGTCGCCCGGCTCGGCGGCGACGAGTTCACCATCGTGCTGCCGCATCTGGACGACGCGCAGGCCGAGACGGTGCTCGACAACGTGCTGACCGCGTTGCGCGAGCCGCCCGAGCTGAACGGCGCCCCAACGCGCAGCGTGGCCAGCATCGGCGTGACGACCGCCCGCGCCGGCGACTCCCCCGAGGAGCTGCTGCGCCGGGCCGACGTGGCGATGTATGCGGCCAAGGCCGACGGCGGCGACCGGCGGCACTGGTTCGACGCGGCGACCGACGAGCGCGCCCAGGCGGCGTCCCGGCTCAGCGCCGACCTGTTCCACGCGCTCGACCGCGACGAGTTCTTCCTGCTCTACCAGCCGATCGTCGAGCTCCCGAGCGGCCGCCCGGCCGGCGTCGAGGTGCTGCTGCGCTGGCGGCACCCCGAGCACGGCCTGGTGCCCCCGGACCACTTCATCCCGCTGGCCGAGCGCAACGGCCGGATCGTCGAGATCGGCCGCTGGGTGCTCGAGAACGCCTGCCGCCAGGCCGCCGAGTGGCAGCGCCAGTTCGGCGCGGCCGCCCCCGCCAAGATCAGCATCAACGTGTCGGCCCGCCAGCTCGCCGAGCCCGGCTTCGTGGCCGAGCTCGAGGAGATCCTGGCCCGGACCGGGGTGGAGCGCAGCCGCCTGCTGCTGGAGGTGACCGAGACAGCCGTGCTGGAGGACGGCGCGCCGCTCGAGGCCGTACGGCAGCTGCGCGAGAGCGGCCTGCGGGTGGCGCTGGACGACTTCGGCACCGGCCAGTCGTCGCTGAGCCTGCTGCTGACCGTCCCGGTCGACGTGCTGAAGGTCGACAAGTCGTTCGTCAGCGGCAGCGCGGCCGCCGAGGCCGGCGCCGTCATCGTCGAGAACCTGATCGGCTTCACCAACGGCCTGCGGATGGAAGCCGTGGCCGAGGGCGTCGAGACCGAGGAGCAGGCCCAGCGTCTGTACGCGGCCGGCTACCTCCTGGCCCAGGGCTACCTGTTCGGCCGCCCGGCCACCGCCGCCGACATCGAAGCCGGCCTGGCCCTGGAACCCGTGTAGGGGATGCCGCGGCCGGGTAGGTTCTCGTGCCGTGCTGAGTCTGCTGCTCGCCGTGTCGACCGGGGTGGCGGTGCTGATCTGTACGAGCCTGGCTCGGCAGTTCCGGATCGCGCCCCCGGCTCTGTTGCTGCTGGCCGGGGTGTTGCTGGGGTTCGTCCCGGCGTTGCGCGCGGCGCACCTGCCGCCCGAGGCCGTGCTGCTGCTCTTCCTGCCGGTGCTGCTCTACTGGGAAAGCTTCACCTCGTCGCTGCGCGAGATTCGTTCCAACCTGCGGGCCATCGTGCTGCTCAGCACCGTGCTGGTCGCCGCGACGGCAGCCGTGGCGGCGGTCGCGGCCCACGCTCTGGGCATGCCATGGGGGCCGGCCTGGGTGCTGGGGGCGGCGGTGGCGCCGACCGATGCCACCGCGGTCGGGGTGCTGGGGCGGGCGCTGCCCCGGCGGCTGGCCACCACGTTGCGGGCCGAGAGCCTGGTCAACGACGGCACCGCGCTGGTGATCTATGCGCTGGCGGTGGGGGTGACGGTCGGCCAGGAGGAGGTAGGGCTGGCCCACGTCTCCGGCATGTTCCTCGTGGCCTACCTGGGTGGCATCGCCATCGGGCTGGTCACCACCTGGGTCAGCGTGCAGTGGCGAAAGCGGCTCGAGGACCCGTTCCAGCACAACATTCTGGCCCTGGCCACGCCGCTGGCGGCCTATCTGATCGCCGAGACGGCCGAGGCGTCGGGCGTGCTGGCCGTCGTGGTGAGCGGGCTGTGGGTCAGCCGGGCCTCGCCGCGGCTGTTCTCGGCCGACGCCCGGCAGTACGTGCAGACCGTCATGGGCTTCCTGACCGCGCTGGCCAACGCGGCCCTGTTCGTGCTGGTCGGGCTGGAGGTGCAGTCGGCCGTCCGCGATCTGGACACGGTCGGCCTGACCCAGGGGCTGGTGGCCGTGGTCGCCGTCTCCGCGGCCGTCATCGGCGTGCGGTTCGCCTGGCTGTTCACCAGTCCCTACCTCATCCGCCTGCTCGACCGGCGGCAGAAACAGCGGGCCATGCGGGTCGGCGCCCGTCCGCGGGCGGTGATGGCCGCGGCCGGGTTCCGCGGCGCCGTCTCGCTGGCCGCCGCCCTGGCCGTGCCGCACGACCTGCCCGACCGCGACCTGATCGTCTTCGTGACGGCCGGCGTGATCGCCGTGACGTTGCTGGTGCAGGCGCCGCTGATGCCGCGGATCGTGCGCTGGGCCAAGCTGACCGACGACGGCGGTGCCGAGCGCGAGCAACGCCTGGCCGAGGTCACCGCGATCGAGGAGACCATGAACGCGCTGCCCGCGCTGGCCGAGCAGGTGGGCGCCGGCCGGGCCGCCGCCGACCAGCTGCGCGAGGAGTTCGAGCAGCGTCTGCAGATGGTGCGGGCCGACGGGCCGGACAACGGCGACGGCGCCCGGAAACGGGAGCACGAGGACCGGGAGTTGCGGCTCGCCGTCATCGCCCACAAGCACGCCATCGTGGTGCGCCTGCGCGACGAGGGAACGATCGACGACGAGGTGCTGCACCGGATCCAGACCGGCCTCGACTTCGAGGAGGTCCAGATCCGGCACCACACGTTCGGCGCGCACGAGAGCTGAGTTACCAGATGCGGGTGCGAGCCTCGCCCGACTCCAGCGTGGCGATCGGGCCAGCCGCGGAGCGCGCGTCGGCCGGCTTGACCGCACCCAGCAGGTCGACGTCGAGCTGGGCCGGGCGGCCGTCGCGCTCCTCGAAGTCGGCGTCGGCGAACCGGGCCCGCTCGAGGTCGCGACCGGTGATCGTGCCGGTGCGCAGCCCGTCGAACTCCCCCGGCAGCGTCGTCACCAGGTAGACGGCGTCGCCCTCGTCGGCCACCGAGACCCGGCCCGACGGCAGGATGAGCGGGGACTGTTCGCCGTCGAAGGCCTTGGCCCCGGCCGCGTAGACGTTCTGCCATGCGTAGACGGCCTGCTGCACGTCGAGGAAGCGCTGGTGGTCGCCCGGCGCCTGGGCCTCGATGCGCTCGAGGTAGGCCGGGAACGAGGCCGGGTAACCGTCGTAGGAGGCCGTGCCGGCGAGCGCCGGGGCACGCCCCTCGGCCTGCGGACCGTACGCGGCCGCGGGGTCTCCCCCGATGAACAGGTTGCCGGCCCACCGGTCGTCGCCGCCACGGATCACCGCGTACCCGGCGACCTGGGTGCTGTGCGGGCGGTGGTACGGCGTGGCCCGGTCCATCACCGGCTCGACCCGCACGGTGCCGGCGATCAGGTTGCTGACGAACGCGCCGCCCTGGCTGAACAGCTCGAGCGAGGCCGGCGAGGCCAGCACGTTGTGCTCGACGATGTAGGGGCCGTGGCTGACCTCGATGAACATGTCGCGGCTGTTGCCGTAGAGGACGTTGCGCGAGATGCGGGTGCCCTGGGTCTGCCAGTCGAGCCAGATGCCCAGCGAGGTGTCGTGGATGCGGTTGTGCCGGATCTCGACGTCGATCGCCGCGTGCAGCTTGATGCCGCCGATCTCGTAGCCGTAGTACTCGCGCTTGATGGCGATGTTGTAGATGTGGTTGTCCTCGATGGTGGAGAACACGCAGCCGAGGTGGCCGACGATGCCGTTCTGCCCGCAGTCGAAGATCGTGTTGCGGCGGATGACGTGCGAGCCGATGTGCTCTTCGTCCCAGCCGATCTGCCGGGCCGAGAAGACCGACTCGAGCTGGTACTGGTAGCCGGGCTTGTCGCCGCGTTCGGTGGAGTAGTTGTGGCCGGTCGAGGCCTCCTTGCCGATCGCGATGGCCGAGCACTTGGCGTCGTGGATGACGTTGTCCTCGATGATCCAGCCCTTGGCCCAGTTGGGGCCGATGAGACCGGGCTGGTCGGCCGTCGGCGGCGTCCACGGGCAGGCCGCCTGGGCCAGCTCGAAGCCACGCACGGTGATGTAGTCGAGGTGTGGCCGGTCGGGGTAGAAGACCGACCGGCGTACGTTGATCTCGACCAGTTCGGTGTTGGGGTCGGCGCCCTGGAAGTTGGCCCAGATCGTGGTCGCCTCGTCGCCCACCTCGGCGAACCAGACCAGCTGAGTCTGCGCGGGGTTGCGCACGGCGACCTGGGTGTTGGTCCAGTTGTCGAGGATCTCCTGGCGCAGCGGCGGCTCGTCCAGCTCGGCCCGCGAGCCGGCCTCGTAGAAGCTCAGGCCGTTGAGGTAGACGTCGCCCAGGTGCTTGTGCGGCGCGCCCTCGGCGTAGACGATCCAGTCCCCGGCCACTTCTTCGGCGTACGGGTTGAAGTCGACGAACAGTGCGTTGGGGACCGACACCTTCCACACGTTGCCGCCGTCGGACTCCCAGCCGGTGACCCGCTCCGAGCCCTTGATCACGACGTGCTCGCCGTCGGCGGCCTGGTAGGTGATGCGGCGCGAGTCGCTGAGCCCGCCCCGGCGCGGCTTCACCCACTCGCGGTACTCGCCGCCGTGCACGACCACGGTGTCGCCCGCCTGCGCCCGGGCGGCCGCGTGGTTGATCGTGCGGAAGGGCTGGCCGGCCGATCCGTCGGCAGTGTCCGAGCCACTGGTCGCCACATGGAACACGGATGTCATCAGGGGAAGCCTCTCTCTACTTTCCGAAGCCTGCGGTCAGGCCGCTGAGCAACTGCCGGCGGCCGATGGCGTACAGGAGGACGATCGGGATGGTGGTGAGCACGACCGAGGCGGCGACGGCCGGCACGTTCACGCCGAACTGGCCCTGGAAGCTGGCCAGCGCGAGCGGGATGGTGCGCTGATCGGGGCTCTGGGTGAGCACCAGCGGCAGCAGGAAGCCGTTCCAGATGCCGAGCCCGTTGTAGATCGTCACGGTCACCAGGGCGGGCCGGGTGAGCGGAAATGCCAACCGCCACAGTGTGCCCCACTCGGTGGCGCCGTCCATCCGCATCGACTCGAAGAGTTCCTTCGGGATGTCACGGATGAAGTTGCTCAGCACGAGCACCGAGAGCGGGATGGCGAAGGCGATCGAGGGCAGGATGATCGCGGCCAGGGTGTCGTACATCTTCAATTTGATGATGATCAGGTACACCGGGATGATCACCGCCTGCAGCGGGATCGCCAGCCCCAGCAGGAACAGCGAGTTCATGCCGCGCAGCAGCCGGCTGGCGGCCGAACCCCGGATGATCGCGTACGCCGCCATGAAGCTGATCAGCACGGCCGGGATCACCGCGCCGATCGTGACGATGGCGCTGTTGAGGAAATAGCGCACGAAGTCGTTCTCGACGACCGTCCGGTAGTTCTCGAAGGTCAGCTCGGTCGGCGGGGCCAGCGGGTTGGTGATGAAGTAGGTGGACTGGGTCTTGAGGCTGGTGATGACGATCCAGTAGAGCGGGATCATCACGATCAGCAGCCAGATCCAGCCGAACGTGCCGCCGATCCAGTTGTACTGCCGTAGGCGCGACATGTCAGGCCCCTTCCAGCTGGCTCTCGTCGCCGCGCCCGCCGAGCCGCCGCAGCAGCAGCGACAGCCCGAGGCCGACCAGGACGAGGATGACGGCGATGGCGCTGGCCGGGCCCATCAGGTTGGACTGGAAGCCCTGCCGGTACATCTCCAGGGCCAGCGCGCGGGTGGCGTCGCCGGGACCACCACCGGTCAGCACGTAGATCAGGTCGAAGAACGTCAGCGACCCGACCACCATCAGCGTCGAGGACGTGATGATCGTGTATTTCAGCTGCGGCAGCGTGATGCTGACGAACGACTTGAACCGGCCCGCCCCGTCGATCTGCGCCGCCTCGTACATGCTGGTCGGGATCTGCCGTACGGCACCCTGGTAGATCAGCGAGTGGAACGGGATGAACTGCCAGGACACGATGAAGATCAGGACGCCCATGGCCAGCGTGCTGTTGCCCAGCCAGTCCTGGTTGAGCGCCTCGATGCCCAGGCCGCTGCCGAGCCCGAAGTTCGGGTCGAGCAGCGCCTTGTAGGTGATCGCGATGGCGGCCGAGCTGAGCAGCAGCGGGATGAAGTAGAGCACCGCCAGCACGCCGCGGTAGCGCTTGTGCGCGGCCAGGAAGACCCCGATCAAAATCGACAGCGGGGTCTGTACGGCCCACGACAGCGCCATGATCAGGAACGTGACCCACAGCGCGTGCGGCAGCCCCGGGTCGGTCAGCGTCGCCTTCCAGCTGTCGAGCCCGGACGGCTGGATATCGCCGATGCCGTTCCAGGTGGTGAAGCTGAGCGCCAGCACGCCGATCAGCGGCACCACCGCGAAGGCCAGGAACATCAGCAACGCGGGTACGACCATCCAGGTGACCGTGCTGCCCTGGACACGGCTCCCCTGCTGCTTGCTGTCCGGAATGACTGCGGCCGGCGCGCTCACTTCCCGATGACCCCGTTCATGGCGTCCACCCACTGCTGCGGGGAGACCTGCAGCTGGAACAGCTTGGCGATGTTGTCCAGCAGCGTCTCGGCGGCGGTCGGGCTCAGGGCCTGGTCCCACGACTGCGCGAACACCTTGGCGCCCGACGCGATCGACGACATGTCCTTGAGGAACTCGGCGTCGGCCCCGGTGAACAGGCTCTCGCTGTTCTTCAGCACCGGCACGCCGCCGGACTTGACCCAGCCGGCCTTCTCCTCGTCGTCGACCAGCGTCGTGGAGAAGAACTTCTTCGCGGTGTTCTTGGCCTCGTCGGTCGCCTTGGAGGAGATCGACAGGTACTGGCCCGGGTTGCCGACCGTGTTGGACGGGTCACCCTTGCCACCCTCGACGGCCGGGAAGTTCATCCAGCCCAACCCGCCGTCCTTGACGAAGTTACCGCCCTGCGACGACTGGATCCCGTACGACCACGAACCGTGCAGCATCATCGCGGCCTTACCCGTGTAGAGCAGCGCCTGGTCGGCGTTCGAGTCGGCCGTGGTCGACGAGAAGCCCTTCTGGAACCCGTTCGCCTTCACCAGATCCTGCAGCTTGGTGAGCATGTCGAGAACGGCCGGGTCGGACCAGGCACCCTTCTCCCCCGCGAACACCCGGTCGAAGACCTCAGAACCGGCGGTGCGGTCGAGCAGGAACTCCAGCCACATCATGTTCGTCCAGCGCGACTGACCACCCAGCGAGAACGGGGCGATCTTCTTCGCGTTGAACTGCGGCACCAGCGCCATGATCTCGCCCCACGACTTCGGCGGCTGCAGACCGGCGTCGGCGAACACCTTCTTGTTGTAGAACAGCACGATCGGCTGCACGGTCTCGATCGGCAGCGCGTACACCTTGCCGTCGACCGTGCCGGCGCCGAACGACGAGTCGAGGATCTTGTCCTTGACCGCCGCGTTCTCCCCCAGCCAGCTGGTCAGGTCTTCCACCTGGTTGGAGGTCACGTACTCCTTGAGACCGCCACCGCCCCAGCCCCAGATCATCGTCGGGCCCTGGTCGGCGCCGAGCGACGTCTTGATCTTCTGCTTGTACGCGTCGTTCTGGAAGAACGTCGGCGTGATCTTACTGTCCGGGTTCGCCTTGTTGAACCGGTCGATGGCCGCCTGCCGGACGGGCTCACCGGGCGGGCCGCTCAACGACCAGTAGCTGGCCGCGCCGCCTCCGGTGCTGCCGCTGCGGCTGGTGCTGGGGCCCGAGCTGCCGCAGGCGGCGAGAGCGGCCGCCGCTCCGGCGCCGAGTCCGAGACCAAGAAAGTTACGACGAGAAATCACGCTGAACTCCAAACTCGAGCCGAGGGGCGAGCCGGCGTTAACGTAAGATTTCGAAAACATCATGTCAAGGGTTCGAAAACTTTCGAAGCGTTGATGTTTTCAGACTGCGGCGGTCGACTTCCTGATGATCAGTTGTGTCGCCAGCTCGATGCGGGGTGAGGCGAGCACCTCGCCCGAGATCAGCCGCAGCAGCCGGCGCATCGCGACCCGGCCCATCTCGGCGAACGGCTGGCGCACGGTGGTCAGCGGCGGCGCCGACCATCGCGCGGCGCTGATGTCGTCGAAGCCGACCACGCTGAGATCCTCGGGAACGCGCAGGCCGAGCGTGCGCGCGGCCTCGATGGCGCCCAGCGCCTGACCGTCGGTCGAGGCGAACAGCGCGGTCGGGCGCTCGTCGCGGCTGAGCAGCTCCAAGGCGGCCGTGAAACCCGTGTCGAATGTGAACGGCCCGGCCATCATCAGCGTCGGATCGCTGGTCAGGCCCCGCTGGGACAGGGCGGCGTGATAGCCGTGCAGCCGGGCGATGGCGACCATCGCGTCGGGCGGGCCCTCGATGAAACCGATCCGGCGATGACCCAGCTCGAGCAGGTGATTGGTGGCCGCCATGCCGCCGTTGAAGTTGGTGGCGCCCACGCTCGGCACCTCTTCACCGGGCAGGTTGACCGGGTCGATCGTCACTACCGGGATGTGCTGCTCGGCGAAGTGACGCCACTGCTGCGGATTGATCGCCGAGGTGACCAGGATCAGGCCCTCGCGCTGGGCGGCCGCCGTCCGCCGGGCCCAGGCCGCACCCATCGGGTCCTCCGGGACGGTGCCCACCACGACGTCGACGCCCTCGGCCCCGGCCGCCTCGATCGCGCCGTCGATGATATCGAGGTTGTTGGGCGTGCGCATGGCGTCGAACACCAGGTCGACGGTGCGGGCGACCGGCTGGGCGCCGCCCAGCCCGCGGGCGACGTAACCATGCCGCACCAGCAGCGCCTCGACCCGGGCCCGGGTCTCGGGGGCCACGTCGGTGCGCCCGTTGACCACCTTGGAAACGGTCGGCACGGACACGCCGGCCTCCCGCGCGACGGCGGCCAGGGTCGCGCGCCGCGGCGATGTCTCGCTCTTTTTCATCGCAACCAGTATCGCAACCTTTCGGCACTCAACCGCACCCGGACGATTTCTGCTGCCGGGCCGGGGGCGAGCCGATGTCACCGCAGACAAACGGCGAAGCAGAGCAGGGCGGAGAACCCAGGTGACCGGCAAACCTCAGAATGCGCGTTTCAAGCGCGTCCTCACCGATCGGCGCGTCGGCACCAAGATCATGATCGCGGTGAGCGCGGTCGCCCTCTTCGGGGTGGGTGACGGGCTGTTCGCGCTGAACAGCCTGGGCTCCACCAATGACCAGGTCAAGGCCGGGTACGGGCACAACCAGGAGCTCAACAGCATCGGGAACCTGCGCGCCGCGGTCAACCGGACGTGGCTGGCGATGGACGACTACATGCTGGCCGGCACCGACGCCCAGCGGCAGACCGCCTCGGCGGCCATCCAGAAGGCCGAGAAGGAGGTCGCCCAGTACTCCGACGAATACCAGGCGTTCCCGGTCGGCGCCACGGCCATCAGCACCGCCACCAGCTTCGACACCAACTGGTCGAAATACGAGACGCTGCTCTCCGACCGGCTCATGCCGCTCGCTGCCGCGAACGCCGGCTCCCAGCTCAACACCCTGCGCGCCGGCGACCTGGCCACGACGATGAAGGCGGTGCGGGCCGACCTGACCTCGCTGGCCGACCTCACCGTGAAGGCCGGTGCGTCCCAGGCCGCCTCGGCCCAGACCCGCTACGAATCCACCAAGGACTGGGTGATCGGCCTGCTCGCCGGCAGCCTGCTGCTCGGCCTGCTGATGGCCCTCGGCGTCACCCGCCTGATCGTCAAGCCGCTGGCCCGCTGCGTCGCGGCGCTCGAGCGTCTGGCCAAGGGCGACCTGACCGCCCGGGTCCCGGTGGAGAGCAACGACGAGGTCGGCCACATGTCCGAGACGCTGAACACGACGGCCGTCGCGATGGCCGACATGGTCGAGCGGATCCAGAACAGCTCCACGGTGCTGGCCTCTGCGTCCGAGGAGCTCTCGGCGGTCTCGTCCGAGCTGTCGGCCTCCGCCGAGGAGACGTCGGCCCAGGTCGGCACGGTGTCGGAGGCGGCCGCGATGGTGTCGATGAGCGTGTCCACCGTGTCCGCGGGCGCCGACGAGATGGGCGTCTCGATCCGCGAGATCTCCAACAACGCCAACGAGGCGGCCGGCGTGGCCGCCGACGCGGCCCGGGCCGCCGAGTCCACCAACGCCAGCGTCGCCCGTCTCGGCGAGGCCTCCGCGCAGATCGGCTCGGTCGTCAAGCTCATCACCGCGATCGCCGAGCAGACCAACCTGCTCGCGCTCAACGCCACCATCGAGGCCGCCCGGGCGGGCGACGCCGGCAAGGGCTTCGCCGTGGTGGCCAGCGAGGTCAAGGACCTGGCCCAGGAGACGGCCCGGGCCACCCAGGAGATCACCGCCCAGGTGACCACGATCCAGGCCGAGAGCAGCGCCGCGGTGATCGCCATCCAGCAGATCGGCGAAGTCATCGCCACGATCAACGACTACACGACCACGATCGCGGCCGCGGTCGAGGAGCAGACGGCCACCACGGCCGAGATCTCCCGCAGCGTCAACGAGGCGGCCCAGGGCTCGACCAGCATCGCCGACAACATCGCCGGCGTCGCCGAGGCCGCCTCGCACGTCACCTCGGGCGCCTCCGACACCCAGCAGACCGCCGCCAGCCTGGCCCGCACCGCCGCCGAACTCCAGGCCACCGTCTCGGTCTACCGCCTCTCCTGACCTTCTTGCCCGCCAGCGCGGCCGCCGTCACCGGCGACCGCGCTGTTGGCATGTCCGGGGTGTGGTGCATCACTTGAGATGCACGCTACGTATCGATTGTTCGGCTCGGCGGCGGGGGTAACCCACCGTTCGCCGGAGCCAGGTGGTTCTTCTCCACATTGGCTCACCACCCAGGACGTTCTGTACCGGGGTCGCGGATTCCGCAGCCGAACCGGAGGAGAACCATGTCCACCTCACGTCACGTCGTGTCACTGCGCGAGCAGCAGCCGGCCACCGAGCACAAGGGCAGCACGGTGCAGAGCCTCAGCGCCGACAACTTCCCGCTGCTCAACCGGCTCTCCACGCTCACCCACGAACGGCCCGAGGAGTTCGGCCTCTCCGGCTCGCTCGCCGCCTTCGGCATCGAGCCCGAGGCGCTGCCCCCGCTCCCGTTCACCCCGGCCGACCCGCTGATCGTGGGCCGCCCCAACGCTCTGGACCCGGTGAACTGAGCCATGAAGAAGCCCCCGAGAGGCACCTGGCTGCTCGTGCTGGTGGTCGGCGCCGTCCTGTTCGAGGTCATGCGCCGCACCCTCACCGAGACCCAGAACCCCAACCTGATTCCCGCGCTGTTGCTGCTCGGCGCGACCATCGCGCCCGCGGCCTTCGTCACTTTCATCCGCGGCCGCCGCCTCACCTACACAGTGGACGGCGGCATGGTGGCCCTGGTCGCCTTCCTCGGCGGCGTCGTCGGCATCATCGCGGCCGGCACGCTCGAGTTCGACGCGCTGCACGACCTCGGCGCGCTGCCCACCCTGGGGGTCGGCCTGATCGAGGAGTCGGCCAAGCTGATCGCCCCGCTCGCCGTGCTGCTGTTCACGATGCACCGCCGCCCGGCCGACGGCCTGCTGATCGGGGTCGCGGCGGGCGCCGGCTTCGCCGCCCTCGAGACCATGGGGTACGCCTTCGTCGCGCTCATCCAGAGCCAGGGCAACCTGAGCGCGGTCAGCGGCCTGCTGCTGCTCCGCGGTCTGCTGAGCCCGGCCGCACACATGGCCTGGACCGGCCTGACCGCCACCGCGCTGTGGGCGGCGGCCGACCGCGGCTGGACGCTGCGCGCGGTGCTGCAGTTCGTCGCGACCTTCGTGGTGGCCGTCGCGCTGCACGGCGCGTGGGACGGGTTCGCCACCCTCCCGGCCTACGTCGTGATCGGCGTGATCAGCCTCGGTCTGCTCACCCTGGCCGCCCACCGCCCCGGCGTGCGGGACCGCGCCCACCAGCAGGCTGTGGCCACCGGATTGCCGGCCGCCTGAGACACCCCGCACCAGCAACGGCGAGCACCCCTGCGGTGCTCGCCGTTTCGCCTTCCCAGCCGAACGCGCCCGTCGTGACCTGCGGATACGGGGCGGGGCAGCGGAGGAATGCGAGATCGCGCGCACACCGTTTGCTGGCCGCCGCGGCCACCGCTCTGGCGCTCGGCGCCTGTGGCGGCGGCTCCGACGAATCCGACGAGACCTCGGGTAGACCGCTGATGCTTCCCTCGGCCGGCACCATGTCACCCTCGCCTCCTAGGTTCTAGGCGAGCGGGCCGGTAGCTGCTAACGTCGGCTCCGGCGCGACCCACGCCGAACCTCCAGTGACCGTCCCCGCAGCACGGTCCTCCGCGGAGGCAAAGGGATTCTCCGTCTCGGGTCGCTGTCCGGTTCGTTCGTCCCGGGCGTCTCGATCGCGCGGGGGTTCGCGCGCGGGGCAGGCGGAGGGCCGGATGACAGCCAACAGGAATTTCAAACGCCGGGTGCGGGCGCGCGCCGCCAAGACCGGCGAGTCCTACACCGCTGCCCGACGGCACTTCCGCACGACTCCGTCAGGAGATCAGATGCCGAAGGCCACACCACTACGACTGTCCGCCGCCCAGCTGGCCGCCCAGCCCGACCCCGGCGACACGGCCGCGCTGCGCGACAGCGGCGAGCGGATCCGCCGGCTCATGCGCGAGGCCCACGCGGCCGGCGCCCGGCTGCTGCACCTGCCCGAGGGCGCTCTGACCGGCCCCGACAAATGGATCATGTCGATCGACGGCCCCGACGCCGTCGGGCCGGCGGACTGGTCCCGGGCCGACTGGCCCACCCTGGCCGACGAGCTGCGGGCGATCATGGAGCTCGCCGGCGACTTGCGACTGTGGACCGTGCTCGGCTCGGTGCACCCGCTGACCGCACCGCGGCGGCCGCACCTCAGCCTCTACGTCATCTCCGATCAGGGGACGATCGCCACCCGCTACGACGAGCGAATGCTGTCCAACACCAAGGTCAGCCACATGTACACGCCCGGCTCGGCGCCCGTCACGTTCACCGTCGACGGGGTGCGGTTCGGCTGCGCGCTGGGCATGGAGGCGGTCTATCCCGAGGTGTTCCTGGAATACGAGCGGCTCGAGGTCGACTGCGTACTGTTCTCCACCCACGGGTACGGCAGCAACCCGGTCAACACCGGGCCGTTCGCCCTGCAGTGCCAGGCCCTGGCCGCGGCCAACAGCTACTGGGTCAGCTATTCGGGCACCGCCCAGGACGCGCCCAACGCCCCCTCGGGCATCGTCGGCCCGGACGGTGACTGGCTCGTCCGCGCCCCGGCCGAGCCCGTGACCACCCTCGCGACCACCGACCTGGACCTCACCCGCGAGAACTACGCCCGCCCGTGGCGCCGGGTCGCCCGAAGCGGCCTGTACGCCCAATACCAGGCCCCCGACGACCCCAGAAGCGTCGACCGAGCCCGCGTCTGACCCGGGTGACCGTCGCCGTCCACCCGGGCGGCGACGGTCACCCGGCCCGGCGGCGGTCGATGTCGCGGAGGACGTCGGGGTCCCACTTCGAGGCGTCCCAGTCGTCGGGGGTGGGCTCGGCCGGTTTTGCGGCGGCGGGGTCAGCCCGCGAGCCGCTGGGGGGCTTGCGGCGAACGCTGGAGGGTGCGGGTGATGTCGGCCGCGGCGGCCCACAGCGCCCGGGCCACCTGCTGGTCGTCGCGGCGGGCGATGTCGAGGGTGGCCGAGACGGCCGCCACCACCTGGCGCGGGCCGCCCAGCGTGATCGGCACGGCGTAGGAGCGGTAGCCGTCCAGGCATTCCTCGTGCTCCTCGGCCCAGCGGCGTTCGCGGATGGCCGGGAGCTCGGCGCGCAGCCGGCGCGAGTCGCGGATGCTGTTGCGGGTCAGCGGGGTGACGTCGCCCCGGTCGAGCAGCGACAGGGTGTGCTCGGCCTCGGGGCTGTGGGCCAGGAAGAGCTTGCCCGAGGCGCTGAACCAGATCGGCACGCGGGTGCCGACCTTGGCCTGCAGGCGGGCGTCGCGCCGACCGGCCAGGCGTTCCAGGAAGAGCGTGTCGAGGCCGTGCGGGACGGTCAGGTGCACGACCGCCTTGGTCGAGGCGTGCAGGTCCATCAGGGCGGGGCGGGCGACCCGGCGCAGGTTGGCCGGGCCGGGGACGAGCTGGCCGAGCTCGAACATGCGCCAGCCCAGCTGGTAGCCGTCCGCGACCCGGTCGAGCAGGCTCAGCTGCACCAGCTCCTGGGCCAGGCGGTAGGCGGTCGCCTTGGGCACGCCCGAGCGGCGGCTCAGGTCGGTCAGGCCGAGGGTGGGCCGGTTGCTGTCGAACGCGGTGAGCAATTGGTGCGCTTTGCCCAGTACGGAGGAAGGGTGGTCCATCTCAACCCCTAGCTGTTGTCCAAGTGGACAACAAGAATTCTGGGCGTGTCCCGCTCCCGTGTCCAGACCCGCAGGTAAAACCTGGGAAACGGCCGGACCGCTGGATGGACCGGCTCGTTCCTCCCGCCCACCCGCGATCCGACACTGAGCCCGCAGGTCGTCTCTTCGCGGCTAGGAGTCCAGGCAATGGCTGACGTACAGGAACCGACGGGGCTCGCCCGGGGGACCCTCGGGCCCGCGCACATCGTCTTCATGGTGATGGCGGCGGTGGCCCCGGCCGGCGGTGCGGTGGCGATCCTGCCGCTGGGCATCGCGCTCGGCGTCGGCGTCGGCACGCCCGGCATCTTCGTGGTCGTGGCGCTGGTGCTCACGCTGTTCGCGGTCGGTTTCACCCGGATGGTCCCGCACGTGCGGAACGCGGGCGCCTTCTTCTCGTACGTCGCGCACGGCCTCGGCCGCCCGCCGGGGCTGGCCGCCGCGTTCGTGGCCCTCAGCGCGTACCTGTCGATCGGCTGCGCGACCGCGGGCGCGATGGGCTTCTTCGCGAGCACGACGGTCGACAAGTTCTTCGGGCTCGACCTCCCGTGGTGGCTCTACACCCTGGCCGGGCTGGTCGTCGCGGTCGTGCTGGGCTATCTGCGGATCACGCTGGCGGCCGGGGTGCTCGCCGTGGCGCTGGTGCTGGAGGCCGCGGTCATCCTGGTCCTCGACTTCGCGATCCTGTTCCGGCAGGGCTTCGGCGCGTTCACCCTGCAGGCCCTGAACCCGCAGCACGTCTTCGCGGCCGGGGTGGTCGGGGTCGGCATCATCTTCGGGTTCTCCTGCCTGCAGGGCTTCGAGGGCACGGCCATCTACGCCGAGGAGGCGCGCGACCCGGAGCGGACGGTGCCCCGGGCCACGTACGCGGCGATCTTCTGCATCTGCGCCTTTTTCTTCTTCACCTCGTGGGCGATGATCGCGGGCGCCGGGGGCGAGGCGGCCCCGGCCACCGCGCTGGCCGACCCCGGCGGTTTCGCCTACATGCTGAGCGACACGTACGTCGGCACCCTGTGGACCAGCCTGCTCGAGATCCTGATCGTCACCAGTTGCTTCGCCGGGGTGCTGGCCTTCCACAACGCCGCCTCGCGCTACATCTTCGCGCTGGCCCGGGACGGTTTCCTGCCTCGCCGGTTCGCCGTCGTGCACCCGAAATACTCGTCGCCGACCACGGCCGGGCTGGCCAGTTTCGCGGTGATGACCGTGATCGTCATCGTGTTCGCGGTGGCCGGGCTCGACCCGCTGACCACCCTCACCTCGGCCCTGACCGGGTTCGGCGCGGTCGGCCTGCTCGGGCTGATCACTGCCACCTCGGCCGCCGTGTTCGTGTTCTTCCGGCGGCGTGGCGAGACCGGCTGGGTTCGTACGGTCGCGCCCGCCCTGGCCACCGTCGCGCTCGGCGCGGCCACCGTCCTCGCGCTGGTCAACTACGAGTCGATCACCGGCACCACCTCGACGGTGATCAACAGTCTGCCCTGGCTGCACGTGGTCACCGTCGTCGTGGCCGTCGCCGTGGCGCTGCGGGCCCGCACCGGGCGGCCTGCCGACTACGCGAGGATGGGCCAGACCCGCGATGATTTCCGGTCATGAGCACTGATTCGTCCGCCACCCGGGAGCTGCTCCTCGACGCGGCGATCCACATCGCCGGCACGCAGGGGCCGGACAAGGTCACGTACCGGTCGGTGGCGGCCCGGGCCGGTCTGTCGCACAGCCTCGTGCGTTTCTATTTCGGGACGCGCGAGGTGCTGCTCACCGAGGCCTTCGAGCGGGCCGTCCGGCGCGACGCGGCCGAGGCGGGCCTGCTCGCCGAGGACGCGGCCTCGTTCGCCGGCGGCCTGGTCCGCACCATCACCGAGGAACCGGACCGGCAACTCCTCCAGTACGACTTCCTGCTGCGCGCCGTCCGTGGCGCCGGCCCCCTGGCCCCGGTGACCGAGCTCTACGACTACTACATCCAGCAGGTCGCGGGCACCCTCGAGAACCTCGGGATCGAGGACGACGGCACCCTGGCCGCGCTGGTTTTCGCCACGCTGGACGGTCTCGTCCTGCAACATTCGATCTACCAGTCCACCGAGCGCACCGAAAAGGTGCTCGAAGCGCTGCGTGAGCTGCTCGTGCGGGTGGCGCCGGTCCGCTGACCAGACCCGCTCGTTGCCGCCTTCCGGCCGGTGACGCGAGGGTGAGGTCATGAACATCATCGGCTACACCGACCGGCTGAGCTACCGGCCCGGGGAGAGCGTGCACGCGCGCTTCAGCACCGCCGCCGACAGCTTCTCGGCCCGGCTGGTGCGGTTGGTCAACGGCGATCCGCACCCGCTGGGCCCCGGAGCCGACATCCGGGACGTGCCGTCGGCGCTGGACGGGTCGTCGTTCCCGGGCCGGGTCCAGCCGATCCGGACCGGCTCCTGCGTGCGGATCGAGGAAGGCCCGGTCGACGACCTCCGGCTCACCTTCTGGGCCCGGCCGACACTCCTCCCCGGCCGCCACCCGCAGACCCTGGTCTCGGTCACCCGGGACGGCGAGCCGATCGTCGCGCTCTCGCTCACCGAGGACGGGCGGTGGACCTTCGGCGCGGCGTCGTCGGCGTCCCCGGCCGACCCGCACCGCTGGTACCACGTGACACTCACGGACGAGGGTGTCGTCATCTCGTCGCCGCAGCGGGCGGACGTGACCCTCGCCGCGGCGATCCCCGCGGGAAAACGGGCCGGTTTCGTCTTCGCGGCCCGGCCCGACGGCGACTGGTTCACCGACTTCTTCAACGGCCGCATCGAGTCCCCCGTCCTGGACGGCCACGCGGCGTGGGATTTCGGGCCCAGCCGGACGCCGCGGCAGATCGGCAACCGGCTGGGCGACGCCTTCCCGGGCCGCAGCCACAACTTCCCGCTGCGGGCCTGCCTCGGTCACGCCGGCGCGGGCGACGACGCGGACCCCCGGCTCGCGCCCGCCTCCTACGACACCATCCACTTCCACGACGACGACCTCGACGACGCCCGCTGGCAGGACGACTTGACCCTGGAGGTGCCGGCCGATCTGCCCAGCGGTGTCTATGGCATCGCGGTGACCGCGAGCGACGGCACCGACGACACCCTGCCCTTCGTGGTCGTGCCATCGTCACCCAAAGCGAAGCTGCTGCTGGTCCTGCCCACGTTCAGCTATCTCGCGTACAGCTGTGAGCACGTCATGGCCGACCCCGGCGCGCGCGACTACCTCGAGGGCGTCGGGGTGCCGAACGTGCCCGAGTTCGGCGGCAACAAGCACGACCGCTATCTGATCGGCGAGGGGCTGCGCAGCCTGTACGACGTACACACCGATCTGACCGGGGTCTGTTTCACCTCGACGCAGAAGCCCCTGCCCAACGTGCGGCACGACCATCGGTGGGCGGCCGTCGCGGGTGGCGACACCTCGGCCCACCAGTTCAGCGCCGACCTGCACATCGTCAGCTGGCTGACCCGGCAGGGCCACGAGTTCGACGTGGTGACCGACGAGGAGGTGCACGCCGACGGCGCCTCACTTCTGAGCCGGTACCGGGTGGTGATGACCGGCAGTCACCCCGAATACCCGACGACCACGATGTTCCGCGCCTACGAGAAGTACCTCGACCAGGGCGGGCGGCTCATGTACATGGGCGGCAACGGCTTCTACTGGGTCACCTCGATCGACCCCGAACAGGGCCACACCATCGAGATCCGGCGTACGGCCGGGATCCGCGCCTGGCAGCCCGAGCCCGGCGAATGGCACCACCTGACCACCGGCGAGCTGGGCGGGCTGTGGCGCACCCGCGGGATCCCGCCGCAGCGCCTGGTCGGCGTGGGGATGGCCGCGCAGGGCTTCGACCTCAACCGGCCGTACGACGTGAGTGTCCCGGTCGACGATCCGCGCTGGGCGTTCGTCTTCGAGGGCACCGACTTGCCCGGCGGTCAGATCGGCGCCTTCCCGTCGATGGTCAACGGCGCGGGCGCGGCCGGCGTCGAGATCGACCGGGCCGATACCGCGCTCGGCACCTCGCCCGATGCCGTGATCCTGGCCAGCGCGACCGGCTTCAGCCGCTCGTACGGGCTGGATCCGATCGAGGTCGCCCTGCCCGACGGCTGTTACGACGGCACGACGAGCGCCAAGGTCCGGGCCGACCTGGTGCTCGAACCCAAGCCGAACCAGGGCGCCGTCTTCTCGGTCTCGAGCATCGCCTGGTCGGGCTCGCTGCTGGTCGACGACGGCCAGAACGACGTCTCCCGGGTGACCGGCAACGTCCTGCTGTGCTTCCTCACCGCGAACCCGTTGCCGTTCCACCCGTCCTCCTCGGAAAGGAAGAACTGATGCGCCACCCCCTGTTCGATGCGCTCACCGCGGACGAGATCCGCCGCGTGGCGACCGCCATCCGGAGCGAGGGGATCGGCGGTGCCAGGCCCGGGTTCACCTCGGTGTTCACCGACGAGCCGGACAAGCACCGGCTGCGCGCGGGCGAGACGCCGCCGCGGCGGGCCCGGGCGATGATGCTCGACCGGGACACCGGGCAGAGCTTCGACGTGGTGGTCGACCTCGCGGACGGAAAGGTCGTGTCCAGCACCGAGATCACCGACGGTTCGGCGCCCGTCCTGCTGCAGGAGTTCGAGCAGGCCCCGGTGCTGATCAAGAGGGACCCGCGCTACCGGGAGGCGCTGGCCAAGCGGGGCATCACCGACCTGGACAAGGTCCAGATCGACCCGTGGGGCGTCGGCAACATGACCGACGTCGAGGTGGCGGGCCGCCGGATGGCCGGCTCGGTCTCCTACTACCGTGAGTTCCCGGACGACAACGGCTACGCCCATCCGATCGAGGGGGTCGTGGCGGTGGTCGACCTGGTGACCCAGGAGGTCGTCGCCGTGCACGACTTCGGGGTGCGGCCGATGAACCCGCTCGCCGCGAACTACACCGCGGACGCCAACCAGCCGATGCGTACGGACATCGCGCCCTTGGAGATCACCCAGCCCGAGGGCGTCGGCTTCCGGCTCGACGGCCCCGAGCTGACCTGGCAGAAGTGGCGCTTCCGGATCAGCATGCACCCGCTCGAGGGCCTGGTGCTGCACGGCGTCGAATACCAGGACGGCGAGGACTACCGGTCGGTCATGCACCGGGGTTCGCTGTCGGAGATGGTCGTGCCCTACGGCGATCCGTCGTCGGAGCACTTCTGGCGCAGCGCGTTCGACGTCGGCGAGTTCGGCCTGGGCAAGCTGGCCAATCCGCTGCGGCTGGGCTGCGACTGCCTGGGCGAGATCGTCTATCTGGATGCCGTGCTGGCCGGTGAGGACGGCGAGCCGACGACGATCGAGAACGCGATCTGCATCCACGAGGAGGACGACGGGATCCTCTGGAAGCACACCGACTGGGTCACCGGCAAGGTCGACGTACGCCGGTCACGCCGGCTCGTGGTCAGCTTCATCGCCACCGTGGGCAACTACCACTACGGCTTCTTCTGGTACTTCTACCAGGACGCGTCGATCCAGATGGAGATCAAGCTGCTCGGCATCGTGCAGACCCGGGCGGTCGAGGACGGCGAGCCGACGCCGCACGGCACCCCGGTCAGCCGCAACCTCGTGGCGACGTACCACCAGCATTTGTTCTCGTTCCGGCTCGACATGGAGGTCGACGGCTGGGAGAACACGGTGGTGCAGAACGACGCGTACGCCGTGCCGGTTGGCCCCGAGAACCCCCACGGCAACGCGATCGGCCTCCGCAAGACCGTGATCGACACCGAGAACGCGGGCGACTGGATCACCAACACGCAGAGCTCGCGGAACTGGACCGTGGTCAACCGGAGCAGGAAGAACACGTGGGGCATGCCGGTCGGCTACAAGTTCCTGCCCGGCTGGAGCTCGGCCACCATGCTGGCCCAGGAGCCGTCGCTGATCGCCCAGCGGGCCGGTTTCGCGACCCGCAACATGTGGGTCACGCCCTACCGGCCGGACGAGATGCGCTCGGCCGGCGAATACCCCAACCAGAGCCGGTCGGGCGACGGGCTGCCCCGCTGGACGCGGGCGAACCGGCCGACCGAGGACACCGACGTCGTGCTCTGGCACACGCTGGGCGTCACGCACATCCCGCGGGCCGAGGACTGGCCGGTCATGCCGGTCGAGAAGGCCGGCTTCCACCTGCTGCCGGTCAACTTCTTCGACAAGAACCCGGCCTTGGACGTGCCGCCCTCGCAGCCTTCATCGGCACCGCACTGCCATTAGGCGGCGTGCGGCGAGGCCGTCCGCTGCTCGACCGCCCGCGAGATCAACCCGGCTGTGGCCTGCACGATCGGCAGCAGCCGGGGGACGATCAGCTGGCTGGTCGGCATGGTGATCGACACGGCGGCATAGACCTCGCCGTACGCGTCGGCCACCGGCACGGCCAGGGTGCTGTGCCCGACCAGCATCTCCTCGAGCTCGACCGCGTAACCGTGACCGCGGACGTCGACCAGCTGGGCCCGCAGGGCCTCGATCGTGGCCACGCTGCGGGTGGTCGGGCGCATCAGGCCGTTGCGGCTCAGCTCGGCGAACGCGGCCGGCGCGTCGGAGCGCATCCCGAGGAACAGCTTGCCCGAGGCCGAGCAGCTGGCCGGGAGCCGCCCGCCGACCTCGGAGTGGGTGAGCACGTTGGCCGCGCCCGCGATCTTCTCGAGGAACAGCACGTGACTGCCGTCCGGCACGACCAGGTGCACGGTGGCGCGGGTGGCCGCGTACAGGTCGACCAGCGGCGGCCGGGAGACCCGGCGCAGGATCGCGGCGACCGGCACCCGCTGGCCCAGCTCGAAGACCCGCAGGCCGAGCTGGTAGCTGTGGCCGACCCGTTCGAGCAGACCCCACTGCACCATTTCCTGAGCCAGGCGGTAGGCCGAGGCCTTGGGCACGCCCGAGCGGCGGCTCAGCTCGGTGAGCCGGAGCTGGACAGCGCCGGCGCCGAACGCGGCCAGCAGCAGCTGCGCCTTGCCCAGCACGGACTTGGGGGTTCCGGTTTCGTCGATCTCGACGTCGGCCGGGATGCGGAAAGCGAGGTCAGTCACGGGCGGCTTCCTCCACGGTTAGTGGATCTTGCCCTCCCGACGATAGCCGCTGGTCGCGTACCGTTGCCATTTCCGGGCAGTCAGTAATTTCCGCCCGATCGGCCCTGGTCCGGTGACCGGAACGAGCCGGTTGCCGGTGCCGCTGCGCGCGTTCGAGGCTTGGTTCCCGATTCCTGAGGAGTGCCAGTGCTGGAAAGGTTCCGTCCCGGCGGGGACTACCGGATGTTCGTCGGCGGCGAGTGGGTGGCCGCGAACGACTCGTTCGAGGCCGTCGACCCGAGCCTGGGCAGCGCCTGGGCCGCCATCGGCAACGGCACGGCGGCTGACGCCGAGGCCGCGGTGGCCGCCGCCCGCAAGGCCCGGCCCGCCTGGCGCCGGTCGACCCCCACCACCCGGCAGGCCGTCCTCACCGCGATCGCCGACCGCATCGAGGCCCACGCCGACCTCTTCGCCAAGCTCCTGCCGACCGAGAACGGCCGCCCGGTGCGCGAGGTCGCGATCGCCGACGTGCCGGCCAGCGCCGCGATCTATCGTTACTACGCCGGTCTGGTGCGCTCGCACCGCGGCGACCAGATCCCGGTCGAGGACCCGCACAGCCTGGTCTACACGGTGCGCGAACCGCTCGGCGTGATCGCCGCCATCCTGCCCTGGAACTCACCCCTGATCACCACCGCCAACAAGCTCGGACCGGCCCTGGCCTGCGGAAACACGGTCGTCCTGAAGCCCAGCGAGTTCGCCTCGGCCAGCGTGCTGGAGTTCGTCACGCTGATCGCCGACCTGCTGCCCCCGGGCGTGCTCAACGTGGTCACCGGCTTCGGCCCGACCGTGGGCTCGGCCCTGGTCGGGCACCCCGACGTGGCCAAGGTGACGCTCACCGGCGGCGGCGTCACGGCCCGCGCGGTGATGGCGACCGCGGCCGGCGCCCTCACCCCCACGATCATGGAGCTGGGCGGCAAGGGCGCGATGATCGTGGCCGAGGACGCCGACCTCGACCGGGCCGTGGCCGATGCCGCCATGGGCATCTACCTGGCCAACGGCGAAGCCTGCATCGCCTCCTCCCGGTTGCTGCTGCATGACCGGATCGCCGGGGAGTTCCTCGACCGGTTCGCCGCCCTGGCCTCCTCGATCACGGTCGGCGACGCCCTCGACCCGGCCACCCAGCTCGGCCCGCTCGTGTCGCGGCCGCACTTCGAGCGGGTGCTCGGCCACGTCGCCCAGGCCCGGTCGCAGGGCGTGCGGGTGCTGGCGGGCGACGAGGAGCTGGCGCTCGATCCGGCCAACCAGGACGGCTTCTTCCTGCGCCCGACCCTGCTGCACGACCCGTCCGGAAAGGCCGACGTGGTCACCAGCGAGGTCTTCGGCCCGGTCACCGTGGCCGAGACGTTCACCGACTACGACGAGGTGGTCGAGCGGGCCAACGCCACCCGGTACGGCCTGGCCGCCGGCGTCTGGACCACCGACCTGGCCCGGGCCCACACCATCGCGGGCGCGCTGGAGGCCGGCATCATCTGGGTCAACAAGTGGTTCGACCTGCCCGCCGGAGCCCCCATGGGCGGCGTCAAGGACAGCGGTTTCGGCCGCGAGCTGTCCTGGGAGACGATGCTCGAATACAGCGCCCCCAAGACCGTCAACATCGACCTCGGTGCGCCCCGCTTCCCGCTCTGGGGCTGACCCGGCCGAGCAGTAGGGTGGCGCCATGACGCCCCGGCGCGAGTGGCCGGCCGGCCATTACGCCCACCGCTATCGCCGCGGCACCGGGTTCCGCAACCGGTCCGTCTACTGCGCCGACCTCGCCCGGATCATCACCCACGTCCGCTCCCGGGTCACCACCGACCTCCAGCGGCTGACCGACCGGGCCGGACAGCCGCGCGGATCGCCGCCGCGCGACCGCCGGACCGGCCGGATCAGTAATTGACCGTGACCCCGGCCGTCTTGCAGGCGGCGGTAAGCCCCTTGCCCGCCTTCTCGTAGGCCGGGTTGTCCAGCGCGGCCATCGGGTCGGCCGCGGACGCCGCCGCGGTGGTCTGGGCGACAAACTCCTTCACGGCCGCCCCCACCTTGGTGTCGCTCTCGCCGGCCGCCATGAGCTTGGTCGCGAGACCAGTGAGGATCTTCTTGGTGTCGGCCGCGGGCAGGTCGCCGCCGGAGGACTGCATGGCCTTGATCAGCTCGGCCTTCATGGCCTTGTCGGCCGTGTTGGCGCCCTCGCAGAGCTTCTTGTCGCTCGGCGCGGCGGCGACCGGCTCGGCCGCGGGCGGGGTGGTCGCAGCCGGATCGGCCGTCTCGCCGGTGGGCGCGGCGGCGGGCGGGGTCGCCACGGCGGCCGGGGTGTCGTCGCCGCTGCACGCGGTGAGGGTCATCAGGGAAACGCCGATCAGGACGGCGGAGGCAACTCGCATTCGGATCACGGCGCGGGACAGTAATCGACGCCCATCACGGAGATCAAGTTCGAATCAGCACCCGTACACTCTCCGCCTTGTGAGATCTTCAGCCCGGCCGCGGAGGCGCATCGCAGTCACCGTTCTCGCCACGACCGTTGTTGCCTTGGCGGCTTGTGAGCGCACCGAGGCGGTGTGGCAGGCCGCGCCGTCGGCGGCGGCGGAACCGATGGCGGCCCGGGTCGACGCGACCTGCGACCTGCCCGTGTCGTTCGGCCTGGCAGAGTCGTGGAAGCCCAAACCGGTGACGATCGAGGCCGATGACCCGCTGGCCGAACTGGCCCGGCGCGGGCCGCTGACCATGGCCTGCGAGATCGACGCCAAGCCGGCCGGGAACATCGGCTTCCTGCGGGTGTGGACCGGCGCGACGGGCGACCTGCGGACGGTCCTGACCGGCTTCATCGGCTCGGCCGCGCAGGAGCCGGTCTTCGCCGAACTGCCGATCGGCGGCCGGCCCGGGCTCGAGGTCACCTACCGGCAGAAGAGCCAGCTCGACGACGCACTGGATCCCGAGAAGGCGTTCATCGTGACGACCGGCCAGGGTGTCGCCGTCGTCTCGCTGGACAGCCTCGACAGCGAGGAGCACAAAGCCATGCTGCCCGCGTACGAACTGGCGAAGTCCAGCCTCACAGTGACCGGCTGAGCCGAACGGGGTCGCGACGCCGCCGTACCGTCGCTACTATCCGCCGGTGATCGCGAACCTTGCCGCGCTGCTGGCCCTCGCCCCCGTCGTCACCGGTGTGCCGGTGGCGCTGGCGCCGACCGAGCCCGCCCCGGCAAATGTACAGCTGTCCTGGACGTCGCCGGAGCACACCCAATTCGCGGTCACCTGGGACGAGACGGGCGACGCGCGCAACAAGGTCGAGCTGGTGTCGGCCGGTGACGACCCCGAGCAGTCCGGCCTCGTCCAGTTCGCGGAGCCCGGGCAGCCCAACCGCATGACGTTCCCCGACTACTGGGCCGACAACGTCTGGACCGTGCGGGTGACTGTGGTCGACGCGAGCGGGGCCGCACTGAGCGAGCCTGTCGTGACGCCCGAGTTCGACACCAATGGTTCCGTGCTGCCGATCATCACCAGCGCCGTGCCGCGCGTCGACGGGTCGATCCGGTTCACCTGGAAGCCGGGCACCGCCGCCGACCCCAACCCGAACGACCCGCTCGACCTGCCGGTGCAGGCGCCGCGCTACCTCCCGGTCGCGGCCGACCGGGCGGCCGCCGGCGGGAACGTGGCAGTGGGTCCGGCGGTGGCCGGGGCCGGCTCGTTCGTCCTGAAGGGCCGGCAACTGCCCACCGATGTCGGCCTCCGGGTCACGCCGAACGAGTGGTCCCGCCGGCGCGAGGTCGTCGTGCCGGTCTTCGACCCCCGGCTGACCGTGAAGATCCCGTCGTCGGCCACGCCCGGTGGCCGACTGACCGTGACCGGCCAGTCGATCCTCTGGAACTGGTACTGCGCGCTCGGCCCCTGCGAGGACTCGACCACCGCGGAGGCCGGCGACCCGCTCGAGCTGCAGGCCCGCACCGGCGGCCGCTGGCAGACGGTGGCGACGACCAAGACCGTCAAGGACGGCTACTTCACCTTCACCGCCGACTTCGCCGGTCCCCGCGACTACCGGGTCATCGCCCCGCCGGTCGCCTGGGTCCCGAACGGCAAGGCCATCGCGTACGCGGAGACGCCGGCCAAAGCGGTCGGCGGCCGTTCCGGCGGCACGGGCGGCGGCCTGCCCATCACCGGCATCCCGGTGATGTGGATCGCGCTCGGCGGCGGACTGCTCGTCCTGCTCGGCGTCGTTCTCGCCCTCACCGGCCGCCGTCGCCGTCGCCCCTGAACCGGTCGATGAGCCCGGCCAAGCCGTCGGCGAAACCGTCCTCCGCGACACTCGCGGTGATGTCGGAGCTCACCGTCGCGTGCCGGATGACCTCGGCATAGGCCGGTTTCGCGGCCAGGTCGGCCAGGTCCGCCCTCCGCCACGGCTCGCGAGGAGGCCGTCCGCGGAGCACGAGACAGGCCTCGGGATACCCAAAGCCCACAACCTGTCCGCGGCGGCGAGGGTCGCCGCGCTGACTACGTCGCCGGACGTCACGACTGTGCCGTCCAGGTCGGTGAAGACGACGCGGCACGGCACCGTCATGGGTGGGTGACCAGTTCGACGACCTCGGTCAGCGACACCACCGACGTGTCGGCCTGCGCTCGGAGCCGGGGCAGGTCAGCCGGGGCAAGGCGGGCCGGGGCCGCCTCGGCCAGGACGACCAGGCCGAAGCCGGCCGCGCGGGCGCCGGCCAGCTCGTCGTTGCTGCCGTCGCCCACGTACGCGGCCGAGCCGGGCGGGACGCCGAGCCGGACGAGCACGTACGCGTAGGTTGCCGGGTCGGGTTTGCAGGCGCCGATCTCGTGCGACAGGGCCACGACGTCGGCCAGCGGGGCGAGCGGGCACCGGGGCCAGGCCCGCAGTTCCAGGGCGTGGGTGTTGCTCAGCACGCCGATCCGGAGGCCCTCGGCCCGCAGCGCGACGAGGGTCTCGATCGAGGATGCGGGCGGGTCGAGCAGCGCCTCACGCCGGGTCAGATCCCAGTCGGCCTCGATGCGGCCCAGCTGCTCGCTCGTCACCGTCACGCCGAGCTCGCTCGCGACGGCCCAGACCCAGCCGAGCTCGCTCGGGACCGCCCGGACCCAGCCGAGCGAGTCGGCCCGGCCCGACTCGAGCACCGGCTCGAAGGCGTCCCACCGCGCCCGCAACGCGCCCGCGTCCACCCCGAGCATCGTCGCCAGCCAGCCCGTCCGGCCGATCCCGCCCGGATACCTGCCGGGGTGCACGAGCGTGTAGAGCAGATCGAAGACGACGGCCTTCATCCGCGGCACGGCGTCTCCTCTCCGAGGCGGGCCACCACGAAGAGGCGGTCCGGGGTGCGCCGGCCCACCCCGGCGCCGATTCGCACGTCGTGCAGGCCGCACTCGCCCAGGGCTTCGCGCAGCTCCGACTTCGCCCACGGTCTCATCGTGAAGTGATACCGCTGCACCGACCCGGCCCGTTCGTAGGTCTCGTCGACGTGCAGCAGGCCGTCGCTCCACGTCGTGCGGCTGACGAAGGTGAGCGACTCGGCCTGCTTCGTCCGGGCGACCCCGTCGGCGCGGGCCCGGGAGGCCCCTTCCTCGCGAACGTCGAGGAACAGCCGGCCACCCGGTACGAGGCTGCCGGCCAGCGACCGCAACGCCGACCGACGCTCTCCGTCCGTGATCAGGTCGTTGAGCACGCCGCGGCAGGTCACCGTGTCGTAGATCGGTTGGGTGTCCATCGTGCACAGATCGGCTTCCCGGGCCCGGGCCGTCGGGCAGCGCGCGATCGCCTGCGCCAGCAGTTCGGGCGAGGCGTCGACGAGATCGACCCGATGCCCCCGGGCCACGAGCGCGGCGGCATGCCGGCCCGTGCCGCAGCCCGCGTCCAGGATCAGAGCCGGCGAACGACCGAGCGAGTCGTGCACCGCGTCGACCCACGGCTCGACCGGATCGGTGATCAGCTGGTCGTAGGCGCCGGCATGCAGCGCGTAGAACGGCCTCACGGCGTCCGGAAATAGTCGCGCAGGTGGGCGATGCGGCCGTCGCGGACGCGGAAGATCTGCACGATCGACATGGTGGCCCGCTCGCCGGCCGGGTCATGCGAAGGAGCCACTCCCGCCATTCTAGAAAGCCCGTTCCAGGGCCTCCCGCAGTTCACCGACCGGCATCGCGCGGCTCTCGGTCAGGGCCTCGTCGAGGGTGGCGGCGAGCGCGGCCGGCACGGTGGCGTCGCGGGCCCGGACAGGCACCGGCTCCTCACGCAGGACGACGGCGACCGGATCGACGCCGGCCGGGAAGTCGCGGGGCGTCGAGCCGGTCAGCATCCAGTAGAGCGTGGCCGCAGCCGCCCACGCGTCGACCGGCGGACCGGCCCGCCGGAAGTCGAGCACCTGGGCCCGCGGCATGAAGCCGAGGCTGCCGCCGATCTCGCCGGTGCGGGTCAACCCGGACAGACCGGCCAGCTCGTACGCCTTGGCCAGGCCGAAGTCGGCCACCCGGGGCACCCCGTCGTCGAGCAGGACGTTCTGCGGCTTGATGTCACGGTGCACGAGACCCTGGTCGCGATGGGCGTAGGCCAGGGCGTCGAGCACCCCGCAGACGATCGGCACGGCGACCTCGGCCGACGCCCGGCCGACGCTGCCACCCGGGCAGTAGGCGCTGGCCAGGAACAGGGCCGGCTCGGCGCCGCCGGCCCGAAACTCCACGATGTTGGGGTGCCGCAGCGCGCCCATCGAGCGCATCTCGCGCAGAAACAGCTCGCGCGTGCCCGGCCCCAGCTCGGGCACCACCTTGAGGGCGACCGGGCGGCCGTCATCCTCGTGGGCCAGAAAGACCACGCCCTGTGCCCCGCGCCCGATCTCGTGGCTGATCCGGTAACCCGGGAATTCGGCCGGGGTGCAGGCGATCCGCAGGCTCGTGCGCCCGACCAGCACCTCGTCGCCGTCGGACAGCTCACGCTCCTCGACCGCGACGCCGTTGACCAGGGTGCCGTTGCGGCTGCCGAGGTCGCGGACGCTCACCCGGGGCGGGTCGACGACGAAACGACAGTGTTTGCGGGACGCCCGGCGGTCGACGAGCGGGAGGGCACACGACTCGTCACGACCGGCCACGACCGAAACCGGGCTCGTGTACGCATACCCGCGGCCGCCGACGGTGATGCGGACCGCCCAGCGCATCTCAGTCGACCAGCGCCACGTAGAGCGGGGAGCCGAGCAGCACCCGCTCGCCGTCCGGGCCCGGCCCGTCCATCAGGCGCTTGGCGATGAACTCCATCTTCTGCTCCGGCCCGCGCAAGGCGTCGGTCGCCGCGCGGACGGCGTCGGGCCCCTCGGCGCCGTCGACCTGGGTGATCCCGTCCAACAGGGACGGCAGCATCGACCGGCCCATCGGCGGCACCTGCGGCTCGGGGCCCGGCGGCGTCCCGAAGACGTGCGCCCGCGAGCCGCCCAGCCCCAGCACCGTCTGTCCGAACCGCCCGCCGAAGTAGACCATCGGGAACCCGTCGGCGCCGACCGTGGGCCCCCAGCGCAGCGGCAGCAGCCCCCAGAAGAACTGGCCCGGATCGTCGACCGTGCCGAGATCACCGAAGTCGGTCAGATAACGCACGACCTGCTCGAGCCGGGCTGTGCGCTCGGCGCCGGCGAGCATCTCGGCGCCCCGCTTGGCGGTCAGAAACTTGAGACCGACCCCGACCTCCGACGTACGTTTGCGCAGGGCATCGGGTTTGATCTGCTGCAACAGCATCTCGACCTTGGCGTCACTGATGTAGACGAAGTACCGGAACGACATCCCTCCCCCTCCGTCGCGACCCCCATCCTCCCATCCTCTGTCGACGGTCACCCGGTCGTGCGGGTCTCGTCGTGGGCACGCCGGGCCTCGTCCACCTCGGGGAGGTGGGTGGCGGCCCACTCCGCCAGGTGGGCGAAGAGCGGGGCGAGGCTGCGACCGAGGTCGCTGATCTCGTACTCGACGCGGGGCGGGATCTCGGCGTGGTAGGTGCGCACGATCAGGCCGTCGCGCTCGAGCTGGCGCAGCCGCTGGGTCAGCACCTTGGGCGTGATGCTGCCGATCTGCCGCTGCAACTCGACGAAGCGCTGCCGGCCCCGATAGTTGAGCGTCCACAGGATCGGTGTGGTCCACCGGCTGAACACCAGATCGACCACCGGGGACACCGGGCAGGCCAGCTCGGGATCAGTCTCCTGCATGGACGCTCTCCCTGGGAAGTCACTTTCCTGTAGGTACCTACTATATCCGCGATGCTAGCTTCGCCCGGTCGAGAGAAGGAGCTGCACATGATTGTGGTTACCGGGGCCACCGGCAACGTCGGTCGCGTACTGGTCGAGGCACTGGCTTCGGCCGGCGAACGGGTGAACGCGGTGTCGCGCGGAACGCCGCCGATCGCTCTGCCCGAGGGCGTGGTGCATCACCGCGCCGACCTGACCGAACCGGAAACGCTGCGCCCGGCGGTGGACGGGGCAGACGCCATGTTCCTGATGGTGTCGGGCGCGGGCGCCCATGTGCCGGCGGCCGAGGTAGTCGACGTGGCCAAGGCCGGCGGCGTGCGGCATCTCGTGCTGCTTTCCTCGCAGGCCGCCGCCACCCGCCCGGAGTCGGCGTCGCACGCGCCGCTGCGCGCGATCGAAGAGGTGGTGCGGCAGTCCGGCCTGGACTGGACCATCCTGCGACCGGGCGGCTTCGCCTCGAACGCGTACGCATGGTCGGAATCGGTCCGAACCCAATGGACAGTCACCGCACCGTACGGCGACGTGGGCCTGCCCGTCGTGGACCCCGCCGACATCGCCGAGGTCGCGGCCGCAGCGCTACGAGACAGCAGTCACGCCGGCCACCACTACGACCTGACCGGCCCCGCGCTGACCACCCCGCGGGAGCGAGTGGCCCTGATCGGCGAGGCCCTGGGCCACCCCATCCGTTTCGTCGAACAGACACCCGCCCAGGCCCGCACCCAGATGCTCCAGTTCATGCCCGAGCCCGTCGTCGACGGCACGCTGGCCATCATCGGCCACCCCACCCCCGCCGAACAGCAAGTCAGCCCCGACATCGAACGCCTCCTGGCCCGCCCACCCCACACCTTCACCCACTGGCTGCAGCAACACCTCCCCGCCTTCCGTTGAAGGCGCTTGACTTCGAGTGTGCTCGAAGTGCCAGGGTCGGGGACATGAAGGACGCGACGCAGGCCCCGCTGGTGCTCGGGGCGATGATGTTCGGCACGGCCGTGGATGAAGACACGTCGTTTGCTCTGCTCGATCGGTTTGTCGAGCGCGGCGGGGTGTGGATCGACACCGCGGACTGTTACTCCTTCTGGGCCAGCGACAGCGGCCTCGGCGGTGACAGTGAGCGGATGCTCGGGCGGTGGCTCGCGGCCCGGCCGGGGGTTCGCGACCTGGTGCGGATCGCCACCAAGCTGGGGGCCGAGCCGCTCGAGCCGGGCTCGTGGCCGGAGCGGCGGGAGGGGCTGTCGCCGGCGGCCGTCCGGTCGGCGTTCGCGGGCAGCCTGGAGCGGCTCGGGGTCGATCGGGTCGATCTGCTGTGGCTGCACCAGGAGGACCGATCGACGCCGATCGAGGACACTGTGGATGCTCTGGCCGAGCTGCCGGCCGATCGGTTCGGGGTCTCCAACCATCCGGCCTGGCGGGTCGAGCGGGGGCGCGCGCACGCCCGGGCGATCGGGGCGCCGCCGTTCGACGCGATGCAGCTCAACGCCACCTATCTGCGGCCGCGGCCGGGGACCCTGCCGCCGGGGGTCGCGCACCGCTTCGGCGTGCTCAGTGACGAGCAGGCCGACTACGCCGCGGAGCACGGGATCGACCTGTGGGCGTACACGCCGCTGTTGTCCGGGGCCTATGACAACCCGGCCAAACAGATCCCCGAGGTGTACGACCACCCGGGGAACACGGCGCGGCTGGCTGTGCTGGACGCGGTGGCCGCCGAGACCGGGGCCGCCCGTGGTCAGGTGGTGCTGGCCTGGCTGCGGCACCGGGGGCTGCGGCCGATGCTCGGTGGCAGCAAACTCCATCAGCTCGACAGCGCGTTCGACGGGGTGGCCCTGGAGTTGAGCGACGAGCAGCGGAAGCGACTCGACGCGGCCGACCGCTCCGACTGGGCCGACCCGTACCGCCGGGTCTGAGAAGTGAAAGGGAGCCCCGGTCACCGTTGACCGGGGCTTCCTCGTCCTCGTCGGTTACTGCACGGTCACCGGGATGGTGGCCAGGGTGTAGCCGAGCTGGTCGGTGCTCTTGTAGTCGGCGATGTTGGTCTTGTCCCAGTACTTGGCCGTCACCACGTACTTCTTGCCGGTGGTGCCCTTCTTGGCGTCGTCCATGGCCTTCAGGACGGCCATGCCGGTGGCGTACGCGTCCGGGTCCCAGGTGCCGGTGATCCGGCCCTGCTTGATGGCCTCGATGGCGTCGGCGTCACCGTTCGCGCCCTGGATGATGACGCCTTCGCTGGTGCCGTCGCTGATCTTGAGGCCGGCCTGGGTGGCCGAGGTGGAGGCGCCGATCGCGGTCGAGTCGTTGTAGGCCCAGACGGCGTCGACGTCCTTGTACTTGCTGAACAGGTCGGCCGTCAGGGTCGCCGCGCCGGCCGCGGTGTCCTTGGTGTTGTCGCTCTGGTTGATGACCTTCAGCCCGGCCGCGGTGGCGGCGTCGGCGAAGCACTTGACGTTCTGCTGGATCGACGGCACGGGCGGGCCGCCGAGCACGATCACGTTGCCACCGGGGCGCGCCGTGGCGATCTGCTTGGCCGCCTGCTTGAACGGCGCGTCGTCGGTGTCGCAGAGGTTGAAGCCCCACCACACCGTCGAGGTGACGTTCTGGCCCTCGGAGTTGACCCCGATGATCGGGATGTTGGCGTTCTTGGCCTGGGCGAACGTGCCCTCCATGGCGCCGGCGTCGAGCGCCCACAGGCCGATCGCGGCGGCGTTCTGCTGGATCATGGTCTGCACGTTGGAGACCTGGGCGTCGGCCGACAGGTTGGCGTCGACGACGTTGACCTCCCAGCCGAGTTCCTTGGCCCCGGCGTTCAGGCCGTTGGTGAGGAACTGCTGGCTGGGCTGCGAGGCGACCGGGCTCGAGTACGACACCTTGAGCCCGCTGTCGCCACCGGCCGCGGAGGCGTCGTCGCCTCCGCCGCAGGCCGCCGTGCCGAGCAGGGCGGCCACGCCGAGGGCCGAACACGAGACGAGCTTCCACCGGGAAATGGGCATGGTGATCCTCTTCATGGGGGAGAAAAACGACAATCAGGCAGAAACCATGGACTTCACCAGAGCGGACGCCGTCCGCTCGGCCAGTGCCATGACCGTGATCATGGGGTTGACGCCGGGCGCGGTCGGCAACGCGGACGCGTCCCCGATCCAGACGCCCGAGACGTCGTGCAGCTGTCCCCAGCCGTCGGCCACCGAGGTGGCCGGGTCGGCGCCGAGCCGGCAGGAGCCCATCTGGTGGGCCGAGAACGCGGTGTGGTCGTCGATCGGGGAATCGGCCAGCCGGGTGAGGTACGCGTCGAAGTCCTCGCCGCGCTTCCAGCGCTGGTCGCTCCAGTGGAAGGTTAAGATCTCGGTGGCGCCGGCCTCGCGGTGCATCCGGGCCAACTCGGTGTGGGCGCGTACGGCGATCTGGTGGTCGACCGCGTCGTCGAGGTTCCAGTGCACCGCCGCCCGGCCGTCGGCGTCGAGATAGACCTGCCCGGCGCCGTGGTCGTGCGAGACGCCGTGCCAGGTGGCGAAGTAGGGCAGTTTCCGCAGTTGGTCGCGGGTGGTGCGGCCGTCGGTGAAGGGTGACTGCCCGGCCCAGGTGCCCGGGTTGAGGGCGAGGCTCTCGACCAGGAAGCCGCCGCCCGACACGACCCTCGTGAGGTCGAAGCTGACCGCGGACTGGATCTGGCCGTGCCAGGCCTCGACCGGCTCCTCGTAGACGCCGGTGACGATCCAGGCCGGGTGCAGCGTGAGGTTCTGCCCGACCGCCGGGCCGCCGATGCCGGAGCGCAGCAGCACGGCCGGTGATTCGATGCCGCCCGCCGCGACCACCACGTTGCGGGCGCTCACTTCCAGGGCACACGGCCCGGACGGGGTGGTGACCGTGACCGAGACGCCGGTCGCCCGGCCGCCCTCCACCAAAACACGGTCGACGTGCGCCCCGGTGACCACGCGCGCGCCACCGAGGACGGCGTCGTGCAGGTACGTGTGCAGGGTCGAGCGCTTCTTGCCCTGCTGACAACCGGCGTTGCAGAAGCCGCACATCGACGAGTCGTCGTCCCGGGCCGCGTTGCGGGGCAGCCGCTCGTGGCGGTAACCCAGCGAGGCGAGCCCGGTGATCATGGCCCGGGTGTTGGCGTTGTAGCGGGTGGCGTCGGTGTTGACCCCGATCCGGTCCCACACCAGGTCGGTGAACTTGTCGAACTCGGGCCCGTCCAGACCTTCGAGCCCGTACGAGGCCCACAGTTCCCGGATGTGCTGGGGCGTGCGCAGGCAGACCATCGAGTTGATCACCGTGCCGCCGCCGAGGGTGGCCCCGGCCAGCACGCCCATCTGGCCCGAGGTCGACCAGAGCGAGCCGCCGCGCAGGAACATGGTGGCCGCGCCGATCGAGTCGATCTGACGGAAGTCGGCCTCGTTGCGATACTGCGCCGCCTCCAGCACGAGCACTGAGAGCCCGGCCTGGGCCGCGCGGGCGGCCACGATCGCGCCGCCGGCACCCGAGCCGATCACGACGACGTCCGCATCGAGAGTGGCTGAGCCGGCCGGCAGCGAGACGAGCGGGAAGTCCTTGGCGGCGTTCGGCGGTGTCGAGGCCGGCCCCGGGTAACCCAGCGCGGGCCAGGTCGGGTTGGTGCCGGTCGCGTCGACCGCCCCGACCAGCGTGGCCAGGGTCATCGCCTTGAGCTGGCGCACCGCGAGCCGCAGCCGCATCGACTTGTCGGCCACGGCGAGCAGGGTCACCGTACGCGTCTCGAGATCCGCGTCGACGAAACCGGCGCCCAGCCGTTCCACCAGGGCCGCGATCGCACCGCGGGTGAGCGCGTCGAGCGAGCCGACCGCGCCGGCCACCGCCACGTCGATGCCGCGGGCCGCC
The DNA here is from genome assembly GCA_965217855.1 of Actinoplanes sp. GTDB lineage: Bacteria > Actinomycetota > Actinomycetes > Mycobacteriales > Micromonosporaceae > Actinoplanes. Next base: position 100,037 of record CBDCJN010000001.1, read on the forward strand.
GCGCCGTCACGGTAGAAGGCCGCGGTGGCCTCGTCCGCGTCCGCGGGGGCGTCCAGGGACGGCGCGAACGTGTCGCAGATGGCCCGGATGATCGAGTCAGTCATGAACCTGCACCCTTCAAGACGATGCGGGGGTCTTGCCCCGATTGAAGCGCAGCCAGCCCCGGTCGCGGGCCACACCGAGCGTTACCGCGACGATCAGCACCACGCCGTTGACCGTGCCGCGCCAGAACGTCGACACGTCGCTCAGCGTCAGACCGTTCTGGATCACCCCGAGGAACAGCACGCCGAGCACCGTCCCGCCGACCCCACCGTCCCCACCGGTGTAGGCGGTGCCGCCGATCAGCACCGCGGCCACCACTGTGAGCAGCAGCGTCGAGTCGATGCCGGGGCTGGCCCCGGTGAGCCGGCCGACCTGGATGAGGCTGGCCACCCCGGCCGCGAGCCCGGCGATCAGAAACACGCTGAGCGTCGTCCGGGCGACGTTGATGCCGTTGAGCCGGGCCGCCTCGCGGTTCGAGCCGAGCGCGTACACCCCCCGCCCGAAGGTCGTGTACCGCAGCACCAGCGCGGCCGCCACCACCAGGACCACGTCGAAGATCAGCACGTACGGGATCCCGGCGACCTTGTCGTTGACCACGTTGTAGATGGGCTGGAACCCGGGGATCGAGAACACGTTGATCGTCTTGCCCTGCGACATCACCAGCGCCGCGCTCTCGAAGATCGACAAGGTGCCGAGCGTGACGACCAGGAACGAGACCTTGACGTACGCGATCAGCACGCCGTTGATGACCCCGAGGAGCAGACCGACCAGCACCGCCCCGGCGATCGCCACGAAGGCGCTCTGCCCGTTTTGCAGCAGCAGGCCGTACGACATGCCGGTGACCGCCGCGGCCGACGCGGTGGAGAGGTCGAGGCCACCCGAGATGATCACGAAGGTGGCGCCGACCGCGAGCACCAGCACGACGCTGTTGCTGGCCACGATGTTGGTGATGTTGCCCCAGGTGAAGAAGATCGGCTGGGTGACGCTGAGATAGACGACGAGCAGGATCAGGCCCGCCAGCACGCCGGTGCTGCGGCCGGAGGCCCGCCACAGCCCGGCCAGGGTGCCGCCGGCGCTCGCCCGCTGATGACCCGGCCCCGGCTTCGCCACCGCGTCGTCCGGCCGGAGAGTGGTGTCCTGGCTCATATGGGTTCTCCTGAACCTTCGGAGTGGGTGTGGCCGCTGACCGCGATCGCGTTCAGCACCTCTTCCGTGAGCTGCTCGCCGCTGACCTCGCCGTGCACCGCGCCCTGGAAACAGACCAGGACCCGGTCGGCCAGGCCGATCAGTTCGGGCAGCTCGGAGCTGATGATCACGACGGCCGCGCCGCCCTCGGTCAGCTTCTGCAGCAGGGCGTAGATCTGGCTCTTGGAGCCGACGTCGACGCCGCGGGTGGGCTCGCTGAGCACGTAGACCGGGCAGCCCAGCGCGAAGATCCGGCCGAGGACCGCCTTCTGCTGGTTGCCGCCGGAGAGCTGCGTGATCAGCTTGGCCGGGGACGAGGTCTTCACGCCGTAGTCGGCGATCGCCTCGCGGACCCGCCTTTTCTCGGTGCGGCTGGGCACCACGCCGAACCGGGACAGCTGGGGCAGCCAGGGCAGCGTCATGTTGTGGGCCACGCTGCGAGTGGGCAGCAGGGCCGCGCGTTTGCGGTCGTCGGGCACCAGGCCGATGCCGGCCCCCAGCGACCGCCGCGGGTCGCCCAGCGTGACGTCGCTGCCGTTGACCCGCACCTCGCCGGTCGCCGCGATGGCGCCGCCCAGCGCCATGCCGAGCTGGGCCTTGCCCGAGCCGACCAGCCCGGCGATGCCGACGATCTCGCCGCTGCGCACCTGGAACGTGGTCGGGGCGAGCGCGCCGTCGGCCGAGGCCAGGTCGCGCACCTCGAGCACCACGTCGCCCGGGATGCGGTCGCGGGAGCCGTAGTAGTCGTTGAGCTCGCGGCCGACCATCATGCGGACGAGCTGCGACTCGGGGGTCGCGGGCAGCGGCACGAGGCCGACCATCTTGCCGTCGCGGAGCACCGCCGCGGTGCTCGCGGTCGAGTAGAGCTCGGGCATCCGGTGCGAGATCATCAGCACGGCGACGCCGCGGGCCGCCTGCTCGCGCACCAGCTCCAGCAGCCGTTCGGTGGCGTGCTCGGAGAGCGAGCTGGTCGCCTCGTCGAGGATCAGCAGCCGGGCGTTGGTCGAGACCGCGCGGGCGATCTCGACCTCCTGCTGCAGCTCCACCGACAGGTCGCCGACCTTGGCGTCGACGTCGACGTGCACGCCGAGCGAGGCCAGCTCCTGCCGGGCCCGGCGGCGCACGGCCGACCAGTCGACGACCCGGCCGCGGCGGGGCAGCCGGCCCATGAAGACGTTCTCGGCCACGGTGAGGTGCGGGGCGAGGGTCAGCTCCTGGCTGATCATCACGATGCCGAGCTTCAGCGCGGTGGCCGGGTTGGCGATCACCGTCTCGACCCCGTCGACCAGCACGACGCCGCCGTCGGGCTGCTCGGCGCCGCCGATGATCTTCGACAGGGTCGACTTGCCCGAGCCGTTCTCGCCGGTCAGCGCCACGATCTCGCCGGGGCGCACGGACAGGCTGGCGTTGTCGAGGGCCAGGACGCCCGGATACTTCTTCGAGACGCCGCGAACCTCGACCAGAGGCGCCGCTTGCGTGTTCATCCGCGTTCCTCCCTGTGGCGGGCGGTGGATACCAGTGGCGGGGCGGGAAGGTGAGTTCACCTCCCGGCTACCGGATTGGCGCTCACACTGGCACCGGCGGGTTACGGCGCTAAGCAGGCTGTTCCGCTGAACGGACTGCGAGAAGGACCGCAACATCGGGCGTTCTCGGCGGCGGGTTCGGTGAACGGACCGCGTCACGGGCGCCCGTGACGCGGAAGGCGTGTGGTGGAGACCCAAGCCACACCACGACCGGAGGGACACGCAGATGAGCCCAGTGCCGACCCGCGGCTACGCGGCCACGCCGTACGGCCAGATGCACTACGCCGAGCTGGGCGAGGGCCCGGCCGTGCTGCTGCTGCACCAGACGCCGCGCTCGTACGACGAGTTCCGCGAGGTGCAGCCGCTGCTCGCCGCGGGCCACCGGGTGATCGCGATGGACATGCGCGGCTTCGGGCTCAGCGCGCCGCTGCCGGCGCCGCAGACCGTCGAGGCGATGGCTGAGGGCGCGTTCGCGCTGCTCGACGCGCTCGGGCTGGAGCAGGCCGCGGTGCTCGGCCACCACACCGGCGGCGCGGTCGCGATCGAGATGGCGGCGGCCGCGCCGGCCCGCGTACCGGCGCTGGTTCTGTCGTCGGCGCCGTGGACCGACGCGGCCTTCCGGGAGAGTCATGCCGGTGGGCCCGGCGTGGACGAAGCCGAGATCGCCGAGGACGGCAGCCATCTGACCAAGCTGTGGGCGCTGCGGCAGCCGCACTACCCGGCCGGGCGGCCCGATCTGCTCGACCGGTTCATCCGCGACGCGCTGGCCCCCGGGGTCGACCCGGCCGAGGGGCACCTGGCCTGCGCCCGCTACGTGATGGAGGACCGGATCGGCCTGGTCGAGGCGCCGGTGCTGCTGATCGGCGCGGCCGACGATCCGTTCGCGCTGCCCGACGTCGAGCGCCTGCGGACGCGTCTGACCGCGACCAAGACGATCGAGGTGGCCGTCGTCGAGGGCGGCACCATCCCGCTCATGGAGCAAAAGGCGCCCGAGGTGGCCGCCCTGGTGCTCGAGTTCCTCGGAGGTCAGTCGTGACGGATGTGCTGAAGGCGGTCTGCGACACCCTGATCCCCCGCGTGCCGGCGACCGACCACGACAGTCCGGAGGCGGCCACGCTGCTCGGGCTGAGCGCGTCGGACCTCGGCATCGACGCGATCGCGGCCGCGGTGATCCCGATGCTGGCGCCGCACGTCCAGGAGAAGATCGCGTTCACCCTCGACAGCCTGGGCGACGCTGAGGGTGACGAGCTCGCGCAGCGCTGGCGGGCCGCGCTGGAGAACCCCGAGACCTATCCGGGCGCGATCATCCTGCAGAGCACCGTGCTGGCCATGTTCTACACCGGCCCGGACGCCGAGGGGCGCAACCCGACATGGCCCGCGATCGGCTTCCCGGGGCCGCTGCTGCCCACCCCGAGCGAGGCCGAGTTCCCCAAGACCCTGACGACGGTCACCACGGACGACGACCTGACCGCGGACGCCGTCGTGATCGGCTCGGGCGCGGGCGGCGGGGTGGCGGCGGCCCGGCTGAGCGAGGCCGGGCTGCGGGTGCTCGTCCTGGAGAAGGGCGCCTACCGCAACGAGCCCGACCTGCCCCAGCTGGAAGCGCTGTCGTTCCCCAACCTCTATCTGGGCGGCGGCTTCCTCTGGTCGGCCAGCGCCTCGGTCGGGCTGCTGGCCGGGTCGACGGTCGGCGGCGGCACCACGGTCAACTCGATGGCCTGCCTGCCCACGCCGGGCTACGTGGTCGAGGAGTGGCGGGCGCACGGCATGGAGGGGCTCGACGAGTACGCCGGCCACGTGCGCGCGGTGATGGACCGGATCAACGCCAAGCCGTCCAACACCGTGCACAACCACGTCAACGAGATCCTGATCCGGGGCTTCGAGGCGGCCGGGCACGCGTGGGCGACGCTGGCCCGCAACGCCCGCGACGACGACTCCCGCTACTGCGGCGAGTGCAACGCGGGCTGCCTGGTGGGCTGCAAGCAGTCGACGATGAAGACCTTCCTGCAGGACGCCAGCGACACCGGCGCGCGGCTGCTGCCGGGCTGCGACGTCCGCCAGATCCTGACCGAAAATGGACAGGCCACCGGCGTACGCGCGATGGTCGCCGGCCGGGAGGTCGAGATCAGTGCCCCGATCGTCGTGCTCGCGGCGGGCGCCCTGGCCAGCCCGGCCCTGCTGCTCGCGTCGAGGATCGGCGGCGAGGCGGCCGGCCGCAACCTGCACGTCCACCCGTCGTACTTCATGAGCGGGGTCTTCGACGAGGACGTGAAGGGCTGGGAGGGGCAGATCCTGACCAGCGTCAGCCACGACTTCGAGCACGTGGCCGGCGAACACGGCTTCGTCGTCGAGGCGGCGCCGATGGGCCTGGGCTTCTGGACGGCGCTCACCCCGTGGCAGGACGGCGCCGCGCACAAGCGGGAGCAGTTGCGGCTGCGGCACGTGTCGGGCGTGTGGGGCTTCGCCCGCGACCACGGCTCGGGGCGGGTCGAGCTCGGCCCGGACGGGATGCCGCTGATCCACTGGGATCTGACCGACGAGGTCGACCTGGACGTGGTGCGGCGCTGCCACGTCGAGCTGGCCCGGATCCTGAAGGAGGCCGGCGCGCGGGAGATCTTCACCTTCCTGCCGGGCGACCCGCGCTGGCACGAGGGAGAGGATTTCGAGGCGTTCGTGGCCGGTCTGTCCAAGCTGGACGGCCCGGAGGTGCTGACCCTGTCGGCGCACCAGTCGGGCACCTGCGCGACGGGCACGGTCGTCGACGGGCAGGGCCAGCTGTACGACGTCCGCGGCGTCTACGTGGCCGACGCCTCGGCGCTCCCGACGGCTCCGGGCGTCAATCCGATGGTCTCGATCGAGGCGTACGCGGCCAAGACCGCGGCACACATCGTGGCCGCGTTCCAAAGCTGAGAGCCGGCTCCTCGGCGCCCGATCAGATCTCCTGGGCGCTGAGGAGCTTGGTCATCCGGCGGCCGACCAGGTTGAGCAGGCCGGCGTAGCGGTCGACCTTGGCCCGCGTCGTCGGGGCGGTCACCGACAGGGCGGCCACGGTGGCGCCGGTCGCGCCGGTGAGCGGGATGGCCACGCTCATGTAACCGATCCGGGCCTGCTCGTACTCGGCCACGAAACCCTGCTCGCGGGCCTTCTGCAGCTCCTGCCCGAGCAGGCCGGGGGCCACCGTGGTGCGCGGCGTGACCCGGGTCAGCGGGGCCGTCATGACCTCGTCCAGCAGGTGCCGCGGGCCGAACGCGAGCAGCGCCTTGCCGGTCGCCGTGCAGTGCAGCGGCATCCGCCCGGCGACCCGCGACGGCCGGCTGATCTGGGCGTGCTCCCCCGACACCTTCTCCAGGTAGAGCACCTCGAGCCCGTCGGCCACGGCCAGGTGCACGGTCTCGTTGGTGGCCTGGACCAGGTCGATCATGAGCGGGCGGGCCAGGTCGCGCAGGATCCGCTGGCGCGGCACCCGCTGACCGATCTCGAACAGCCGCATGCCGAGCCGGTATTCGCCGTTGCGCCGCTCGAGCAGGCCCCACTGGACGAGCTCCTGGCTGAGCCGGTGCACCGAGGCCTTGGCCAGACCGGTGCGGCGGGCCAGCTCCGACAGGCTCAGCGTCTCGTCGTCGAGGCCGAAGACCTCGAGGATGCGGCGCACCTTGCCCAGCACGCTGTTGCTGTCCGGGGCCGGGTGGGGGTCGCGCGGGTCGGACTGGAACATGCAGGTGGTGCTGGTGATGGCCGCCATCACCCGAATCTCGTCGCCCGCGTCACACTTATCAACGAAACGGTCCGGCCAGCGGAACACGTCCCGCCAGCCGGACCTGATGTTTCAGAAATGCAAAACTGCGCGACCTCGTACGTGTCCCGAGCGCATCCGCTCGATCGCGTCCACCGCATCGCTCAGCGCGACAGTCTCGACCGACACGCTCAGCTCGCCGGCCGCCAGCCGCTCGATCATCGCCGGCGCCAGCTCCCGGGCCCGCCGCTCGTGGCGGATCATGTTGACCGGCAGCAGCGCCACGTCGGCCAGCAGCCAGCTCGGCAGGTCGATGGTGATCTGCGTGCCGGCCACGTAGCCGACCACCACGGCCCGGCCGCCTTTGCGCACCCACCCGGTGCGCCCGATCAGCCCCTCGCCGCCCAGCGTGTCCACCAGCAGGTCGAATTCGCTGTCCCCGGGCTCGGAGCCCAGCACGACACCGGTGACGCCGGACGGCACCAGGGCGAGCTGGTCCTCCCGGCCGACCAGACCGGTCACCTCGGCCCCGGCCAGCAGGGCCTGCTGGGCCACGCTGGCGCCCACGGCACCGGCCGCGCCGACCACGGCGACCCTCTCCCCCGCCTGCACCTGGGCCACGTCGTGCAGCACGACCGCGCCGGTGGTGGTGGGCACGAAGAACGTGGCCGCCACCTCGGCCGGCAGCCGCGGGTCGAGCACGGTGACCGCCTTGCGGGGCACGCTCACCCTTTCCTGCCAGGTGCCGCCGCGCAGCAGCCCCAGCCCGGCCCCGCGCAGCATGACCTGGGTGCCCGGCGCGAGGTCGTCGGCCGCCAGCACCACGCCGCTGCCCTCGACCCCGCCGGTGTACGGCAGCTGCGGCTTGAGCCCGAAATTGCCGGACGCCACGGTCAGGTCGAGGTGGGCCAGAGCGGCCGCCTGCACCTCGACGAGCACCTCGCCCTCGCCGCGTACAGGCTCGTCGATGTCCTCGATCACCGGGTCCTTGCCCCAGTCGTGGAAGCGCAGCGCCCGCATCAGCCGGCCGCCTTCGCGAGGAATTCGAGACTGAGCGGGTTGTAGAGCTCAGCCTGCTCGTGCTGCGGCCAGTGGCCCGTGTCCTCGAACAGCTCGAGCTGCGAGCCGGGGATGGCCTCGTGCATGGCCTGCGCCTCGGGCACGTCGCCGAACGGGTTCTTGCGGCCCCACACGATCAGGGTGGGCTGGGTGATCCGGCCCATCTGCTCGGTGGTCAGCAGGTTGCGCTGCCGGATCTCCATCTTCTGCAGCGACAGCAGGTTGTCGATGTTGGCCACGAAATCAGGCTCGTGGTAGATGCGGTGCCGCACGTCGACCAGTTCCTCGGTCGCGTTGACCGGGTCGGCCATCAGCAGCCGCAGCCGCTGGCGGGTCAGCTCGACGTCGTCGGTGGCCACCGCCTGCCGGGTGCTGGAATCGATGCGCTGCATCACCTCGGGGTTGGCCACCGTGCCCCCGGCGCACAGCAGCTGCAGGCTGGCGATCCGGTCGGGGTGGTCGACGGCGGTGCGCGCGCCGACCCAGCCGCCGAGCGATTCGCCGACGATGTGCGCCTTCTCGATGCCGACCGCGTCGAGATAGTCGAGCAGGTGCCGCACATAGAGCGGGATCTCGTACGGATGGTCGGGCTTGCCGGTGTAGCCGTGCCCGAGCATGTCGATCGCATGTACGTCGTACAGCGAAGCGTGCGGCACGATGTTGCGGGTGAAGGCTTCCAGGTGCCCGCTCGTGCCGTGCAGGAACACCACCGGCTCCCCCGCGCCGGCCCGCAGCGACCGGGTCGTGATGCCGCCGGCGTCGACGTACGAGAGCGTGAACGGGATCGGCGTCAGGTCGGTCCAGATGGACTGAGTCTGCGGTTGCCCGGCACTCCTGGCCCTACGGCCGCTGGCGCTTTCTCCGGTGCGGTCGTTCATGGCGTGGACTCTCCTACGGCTGGTTGATGCGGTGGACTTGGGTGTTGCTGCGCTTGGCGAGCTCCCGGCCGGCCACCACGAGCAGCGCGGCGCCGGCCAGGGTGAGCAGAATCTTCATGGCAGTTGTCCTCGGTGTCTCAGCGGGCGGCTTCGGCGTCTTGGCGGGCGGCCGTGGCTTCTCGGCGGGCCACGTCGGCCAGGAAGGCGGCGACCACGGCGTGGTAGCGCTCGGGCTGTTCCTCCTGCAGGTGGTGGGACACGTGGTCCATCACGTGCAGGTTCCCGTTCGGGACCATGCGAGCGAGCATCATCGGGTAGTCGGGGGTGAGGAATGCGTCCTCGCGGCCCCACATGAACAGCGTCGGCGCCTGCACCTGGCCGAGCTCGGCCGTGAGGTCCTGCCAGTCGCCGCGCGGCGAGTCGGACATGGCGGCCAGGGCCCGCTCCTCGGGGTCGAGGCTCTGCTCGTAGCGCAGGTCGAGCGTCTCGTCGGGGAGCTGGCTGCCGTCCCACCACTCCAGGCGGGTGATGAGCTGCCGCATCTTCTCGCGGGTGGGGCCCTCACCGCCGTAGTAGACGTCTCGCGCCGTCCGGCCGCGGTGGCCGTTCTCGGGCAGCGGCGCCAAGGGGCCGTAGAAGACCGGCATGCTGCCCGTGACCACGAGGCTGCGCACCCGGTCGGGGTATTTCGCGGCCAGGTTGAGCGCGATCGTGCCGCCCCACGAGTTGCACACGAAATCGGCCCGCTCGATGCCCAGCGAGTCGAGCAGTTTCACGGTCGACGCGGCGTGGAAGTCCCACATCGGCCCGGTGATGCGGACCTTGTCCGAGCGGCCGTACTGCAGGATGTCGGGGATCAGCACCCTCCGGTCGGCGGCGAAAAGCGAAGCCACCGGGCCGAAGTCGCTCCACCCGGTGCAGCCCGGGCCGCCGCCGTGCAGAAACACGGTGTCGAGGCCGGCCCCCAGGTCCAGGTAGTGATAGCCCTCGGCGTACTTGCCTTCAGGGGCGGTTGTCATCGTTCCTCCTCGGAGTTCGCGACCGCGACGCGCGCGAGCACCTCGCACAGCCGCCGCATCTCGGTCACCTGGACCGTGTTCATGCCGAGCGCGAAGTCGATGCCCGGCAGGGGCGCCTTGGGCATGCCGACCCGCGCGGTGGGGATGCCGCGGGCGCGCAGGATGTTGGCGTCGGTGGCGCCGCTGTTGTCCGGCACCGGCACGTGCGGCCGGCCCGACGCCGCCTCCCAGGCCCGGATCGTCTCAGTGATCACCCAGCTGCCGGGGTCGGTGGCCGACGGCGGGATGTGGGCGACCAGTTCGCAATCGGCGTCGCCACCTAGAAAAGCTTCGATCTCCCGGCGTACGCCCAACGGGGTCTGGCCCGGGGCGAGCCGGATGTCGAGGCGGATCCGGGTGGCGGCGGGCGTCACGGCGAGCATCCGTTCCCAGCCGCCGGCGACCGAGCCGATGATGCCCTGAGGCGCGGCGGTGGCGGTGCGGTGCCGGGCCGGGAAGTCGGCCAGCCAGCGTTCCAGGCGCACGATCAGCTCGGCGGCGGTGACGATCGGGTTGGCGTACGGCAGGCGGTGGCGACTGCCCGCGTACGTGTGGATACCGTGCACCACGATCTCGAACCAGCACAGCCCGACCTCGTCGTGCGCGACGAAATCCCCCGGCTTGGCGATGATCGCGTGGTCGGTGTACCAGCCCCGCTCCAGCAGGAAGGACGCCCCGACGCCGTGGCCGGTGTTGGCTCGTCCGGTCCTGATCGCGTTGGTGGGCATGCCGCCGGCGCCGAACGCGAGCACCAGATCCCCGGTCGGCTCCGCCTTTGTCGCAGCCACCGCCTCGGCGTAGGCCTGACCGGTGACCAGGACGCAGACGGCGTGCCCCTTCGGGTTGCCGGCCCCCAGCCCATGGATGAGGTCGCCGTCTTCCTGGGGCTCCGAACGCATGTCGGGCCGCAACTCGGGCCCGATCCACGGCACGTCCTCGTGTTCGTCGCCCGTGGTGAGCGTGTCGATCGGCGCGTAGAGCATGAGATCCCGCCCGGTGCGCCGGCTCGTCACCCGTCCGACCGCGTTGGCCTGCTCGGCATCGATCAGCTGGACCCGGCCGTCGATGCCGGACTCCCGCATCTGCCCGGCCAGCCAAGCGGCGAGAGGCGCCTCCTGGCCGGTCGGGCTGGGGATCGAGGTGACCGCCACCGCCGCCGCCCGCAGCCGCTCGGGCGTGATGCGGCGCAGCACCTCGGCCAGCAGCTCACTCACGGGCGGATCAACCCGACACCCATGCCGGTCAGCCACTCGGGCATCGGGCTGTAGGCCAGGGTTTCACCCGGCGCGAAGCCGAGCGCGGCCGCCATCGTGAGCCAGGTGCGGATCTCCTGGCCGCCGTTGCCGGCCTCCGCGCCGATCCGCGCGGTGTTCCAGTCGGCGTAGTGCCGCAGCTCGCCGCGGTCGAGCCGGCCCAGGAAGGCCTCGTCGAACTCGGGGAACAGGGTGGGCTGGGCGCCGACGATGATCTCGCGGCGCCGTTTGTCGTACTTCTCCCACTCGCCGCGGCCGTTGCGCCACGCCTCGACCAGGAACTCCTCGTCGTCGCCGTCCGGGTCGTTCCAGTTGCTGGGCCAGGGCAGCTGGTGGCTCAGCCCGCCCGAGGCGATGACCACCACGCGCTTGTCGCTCTTGCGGATCGCCCGTCCGATGTTCTCGCCGAGCTCGATGCAGCGCTTGACGGTGGGCAGCGGCGTGGCGAAGACGTTGACGACCAGCGGGACGATCGGCACGTCGACGTCGCGCAGCAGGTATTGCACGGCGTGGCTCTGACCGTGGTCGATCGTCATCCGGGCGCTGATCGCGACCTCGGTGCCGTGCTCGACCAGCTCCTCGGCCAGCGCCTGGGCGAACGCGGGGTCCGACTTCTGCGGGCCCTTCGGGGTGCCGCCGTCACCGGCCGCGATCACCTCGTCGACCCCGAGCGTGAAGGACGGGATCAGGTCGAGCCAGAAGCCCCGGAAGTGGTTGGAGCCGATGATGACGGCCACCTCCGGGCGGGCCTCGGCGATCGCGTCCCGGGCCTCCCCCAGCGCGTCCCGGAAGCGCTCGGCCCGGTCGAGGCCGGCCACCTTGTCCCAGTGGGTGTTCATCAGCGTCGAGTGCGAGGCCGCGACGCCGAGCACGATCTCGCCCATCAGCGTGTCACCTCGGGCTTGCCGTCCTCGGCCGTGAGGCCCTGCTCCTTGAGCTTGTCGGCGCGCTCCTCGGTGACGTCCTCGGCGAGCTTGCGCCACTGCAGCAGCGACTCGTCGGGACGGTAGAGACGCTCCGGCGGCGCGTCGGTCACTTCGACCATCCACTTGTCCTGGCCGGAGAACTCGCCGTGGAACAGCCAGCGGATCGCACCCAGATACTTGGCGTAGAACGGGAGCGTGGCCGCGCCCTGGGCGAAGTTGACCATCACGCCGACGTACAGGTGATTGTCGCTGTCGACCGGGACGTAGAACTCGTAGTGGATGAAACCCGGGTAGGCGATGCGCAGCACCCCGGGCATCGAGATCGACGCGAAGCCCGGGAACTCCTGGGCCGCGATCACCTCGTTGACCTTGGCCGCGCCGCCGGTGTTGCCGATGTTCTTGTTGGCCTCCGCGCCCGGCTTCTTCCTGGACGGGTCGATCTTGTACCAGGCCTTGCCGCTCCAGGTGCCCAGGCCGGGGAAGTCGGCGTCCCAGTACTGCTTGTCCTGCACGCGATAGATCCAGCGGCCGCGCTTGACGATCCGGGTGTCGTTGTAGACCGGCATCGCCTTGAAGAGCCGCCACAGCGACGTACGGTGCAGGTATTTGGCGTGGCCCTCGTCGTAGCCGTTCTCGGCCGCGAACCGCCAGTTGCCCTCGCGGGGCTGGATCCGCGCGCCGACCACGGCCGCGTTGCTGACCAACTCCTCGGGCAACTGCTCGTCGATCGGCGGGGCCTCTTCACCGTCGCCGACGAAGAGCCAGACCATGCCGAGGCGTTCGGCGGTCTCGAAGGTGGGCTGGGTGACCTTGCCGCAGATCGGCGAGGCCGGCCCGTCGGTGATCGCGGCGGCCAGGTCGCCGGTCTTGAGGTCGAACGTCCAGCCGTGGTAGACGCAGCTCACCGTGCCCGGGAACTGCTGGTTGCCATAGCTGAGCGGGACGCCGCGGTGCGGGCAGCGGTCCTTGAGCGCGTACACGGTGCCGCGGTCGCGCATCACCATGATCCGCTCGCCGAGCAGGGTGACCCCGGTCGGCTTGTTCGTGATCTGCGACGAGAACGCCACCGGGTACCAGTAGCCGCGGAAGCCGGCGTTCGCGGCCTGGTAGTGCGGCCAGCTCGACCAGTCCTGGCGCCCGGGCAACCGGCCCCGCCGGGTGTTGCGCCGGGGGCGCTCGGCTCGCGGAGTGCGCGCCGCCGGCGTGGGGCCGGTGGTGGGTTCTGCGACCATGGACGTCTCCCATCTGCTTTCAGTTCCGGGAGCTGATCACCCTTTCCGTCCGGCTCCCAGCGCTCGGGTCCGTCAGGCGAAACGCGGTCCGCTCAGCGGTCCGTGGTCCGGTCAGTGGTCCGCGCCTTTTCCCTCCGGCTCCCGGCTTTCCTACGGTCGCCCCATGGAACCCACCACGACGATCCATACGGATCTGGCCGTCGTCGGCGCCGGGCCGACCGGCCTGTACGGCGCGTTCTGCGCCGGCTTCCGCGGGCTGAGCACCGTCCTGGTCGACGCGCTGCCGCAGGTCGGCGGGCAGATCGCCGCGCTCTACCCGGAGAAGGTGGTGCGTGACGTGGCGGGCCTGCCCGGCGTGACCGGCCGCGAGCTGGTCGACGGGCTGGCCGCCCAGGCCGACGCGTTCGGCACGCGTTACCTGCTGGAACGGCAGGCGGTCGGGCTCGGCCACGAGGCCGGACGGCCCCAGCTGACCCTGTCGGACGGCACGATCGTCGACGCCGGCGCGGTGGTGCTGACGGCCGGGATCGGCACGTTCACCCCGCGGGCGCTGCCGGCCGGCGAGGAGTTCCTGGGGCGCGGGCTCTCCTACTTCGTCCCCGACCTGAGCGCGCACGCCGACCGGGACGTGGTCGTGGTCGGCGGCGGGGACAGCGCCATCGACTGGGCCAACGCGCTGGTTCCGCTGGCCCGCAGCGTCACCGTCGTGCACCGGCGGGCCCGCTTCCGGGCCCACGCGGGCTCGCTGCGGGAGGCGGAGAAGGCCGGCGTGGTGTTCCGCATCAACTGCGAGGTGACCGAGCTGATCGGCGAGGACCGGGTGACCCAGGTGCGCCTGGACGACGACCTGGTCAAGGCGGACAGCGTCATCGCCGCGCTCGGCTTCATCTCCGACCTGGGCCCCATGGCCGGCTGGGGTCTCGAGCTGGCCGGCCGCACGATCAAGGTCGACCAGCGCATGCGCACCAACCTGACGGCCGTGTACGCGGCCGGGGACGTCACCGAATACCCCGGCAAGGTGCGGCTGATGTCCGTCGGCTTCGGCGAGGTCGCCACCGCGGTCAACAACGCCGCCGTCGAACTCGACCCCGAGGCCACCCTGTTCCCCGGCCACTCCACCGAGACCCCCTGAGGAGCACCGCCATGACTTACGTGATCGGCCAGGACTGCGTCGACGTCAACGACCGCGCCTGCATGGACGTGTGCCCCGTCGACTGCATCTACGTCGGCGACCGCAAGAGTTACATCAACGCCGCCGAGTGCATCGACTGCGGCGCCTGCGAGGTGGAGTGCCCGGTCGAGGCCATCTTCGTGGACCGCAAGGCCCGCGGCGACGACGTGCGGACCCAGTTCGTCGAGGACTCCCGCAACTTCTTCGCCGTGACCCTCCCCGGCCGCGACACCCCCCTCGGCGCCCCCGGCGGCTCCCGCAAGGTCGGCGAGCTCGGCGTCGACACCCCGTTCATCGCTGATTACGAGGTCTGACCCCGCTGCTAGCGTGCGGGCATGACGGACGGTAAGCGGGCTGGTGGGGTGGCGTTCGCGGCGGTGGCCGGGGCGCTGGCCGGGGCGGCGATCGCCGGGCGGCGAGGGGGCCGGGCGGCGGTGGCCGGCGGGCTGGCCGGGGCGGCGGCGCTCGCGGTGAGCGAGGCGGTGGCCCGCGGTCGGCAGCGGCCGAACGAGATTCCGGCGCTGTGGTCGCGGATCGTGATGAGCGGGGCGATCGCGGCGCCCGCGGGCTGGCTCGGCGGAAGGGTCACCGGGGCCGGGCCGGTGCGGGTGGGCCTGGTCGCCGGGGCGGTGGCCGGCGGGCTCGGGCTGCGGCCGCAGAAGGTGGCGCTCGGGCCGGTGGTCGGTGCGGCCGTGGGGGCGGCCTGGCGGCGGGCCGGCCGGGACGCGTCGCCGGCCGTCGTGGCGGCGAGTGCGGTGGTCGGCTTCCGGGTGCTGTCGGCGGCGTTGTTCCGCGATCCTCAGGTGGGGCTGCTCGCCGAGCGGGCGGCGGCCGAGGAACTGCCCTTCGTGGTGCCGCTCGAGGCGCGCGGCGGGTATGTCGGCACCGACTACGTGCGCGGGCTGGCCGAGGTGCTGGGCGGGAGCCATCAGGCCGACGCCGCGGACGTGGGGATCGTGGGCTCGCTCGACGATCTGGCCGGGCCGCAGTTCGACCCGGCCGGGGTCGATCCGCTGGTGCGCGAGTTCTACGAGCGGACGACGCGCTTCAAGCTCGACATCGTGCCCGAGTGGCGGCTCTGGGTGCGGCCGGGCTATCTGCTCTACCGCACCTTTGTGGCACGGCCGCTGGGGCAGGCCAACGTGCCGATGAACCAGCGCGAGACGCTGCGCGGGGTGCGCAGCCGCATCGACACGATCACGCCGGACGGCGAGGAGCTGATCGGCGTACGGGGATGGATCCGCTCTTTCGCCGACACCGACGAGCCGATCTACGTGGGCATCTACACCACCTACCGGCACGACGGGCGCGGCTTTGTGAGTGTCGGCTTCCCGGTGCCGCAGGGCAGTTTCACGGCCACGCTGCTGCCGTTGCCCCGGCCCGGCGGCGGGCTCGTGCTGACCAGCCGCAGCGAGCTGGCCCACCCGGGCCACTACCTGTCCTACATCGACCCCGACACCCGCGAGCTGACCACGCTGGCCGTGCACGGCTTCAGTGAGCAGCTCGACGTGTATGTCGTGGACGGTGAGCTGCGGGCCGAGCACGCGTTCTCGCTCTACGGCCTGCCGTTCATGATCTTGCACTATCGGATGCACCGCCGCTAGCGGAAATGTGCAAACCTGTTTCGTTTCGTTGACATCACACATTTCGATAGTTCAATGTGGTCGAAACGTGTTGTTGATCGAAGGGAAACACTCGATGCCGCGAAGGCCCCTGCGACCACTCCTTCTCACCCTGCTGCTGACCCTGTCCGTCCTCGCTGTGCCGGCGGGCACGGCGCAAGCCGCTCCCACGGGCACGGCGCAAGCTGCCGCCGTCACCGTGCACGGCCTCAAGGGTGAGTACTTCCGGATGTCCGCGCCCGGGGCCCGTGACTTCGCCGAGCTCGGCGGCATCTCGCTCGACCCCGATATCGACCTGCCCGGCCTGGTCGGCACGTTCGAGTCGCTGACCGGCCGCACCGAGCACACCACGGCCCGCTGGACCGGCCAGATCACCGCCCCGGCCACCGGCGACTACACGTTCTCGATGATCGGCGACAACGGGTTCCGCTTCCTGCTCGACGAGCAGCCGGTGATCGACCACTGGGTCGGTGACTGGGACGTCGAACAGACCAGCACACCGGTGCACCTGGTGGCCGGGGAGGCGCACACCGTACGCATCGAGATGTTCCAGGACATCGGCGGCGCCAACCTGTTCCTGCGCTGGGCCGGCGCCGGCCTCGAGAAGCAGCTCGTGCCCGAGTCGGCGTTCACCCCGCCGGACGGCTTCCAGGTCTATCCGGTCACGTTCGCGGTCGACCAGGCCGGCACGACGCTGACCGCCGCCTTCGACAAGCCGGTGACCACCCTCGGGCAGTTTGCCCAGGCCGCCGAGGTCGAGGTCGACACCACCCCGTTCCCGATCACGTCGGCCCGGCGGGACGGCAAGAAGATCGTGGTCAAGCTGGGCGCGACCGTGCAGAAGAACCAGAAGGTCCGGGTCAGCTACGACGGCACCGGCGGCCTGGTCGTCGGGGGCGAGACCGTCCCGCAGGTCATCCGCTCGGCCACCAACAATTCCACCCACCGCCTGACCACGTCGTGGGGCGACAGGGTGGACAAGAACCACCCGCTGCCCGAGTACCCGCGCCCGCAGCTCATCCGCAAGGACTGGCTCAACCTCAACGGGCAGTGGGAGTTCGCCGGCGCCGAGGCCGGTGCTCAGCCGGTTTTCGGTCAGAAGCTGGCCGAGCGGGTCACCGTGCCCTACCCGGTCGAGTCGCAGCTGTCCGGCATCGAGCGGCGCGAGGACCACATGTTCTACCGCAAGCTCGTCACCGTGCCCGGCGGCTGGAAGGGCAAGCGGGTCAAGCTGAACTTCGGCGCCGTCGACTACCAGGCCCAGGTCTGGGTCAACGGCAAGCTGGTCACCGAGCACACCGGCGGCTACAACGCGTTCACGGCCGACATCACCGACGCGCTCCGCAAGAGCGGCCGGCAGGAGATCATCGTCGGGGTGACCGACGTGACCGGGCCCAACCAGCCCAAGGGCAAGCAGTCGCTCAACCCGGGCGGCATCGTCTACGAGCCGACGTCGGGCATCTGGCAGACCGTGTGGCTGGAGCCGGTCGCCCCGGCCGCGATCGACGCGGTCGTCGTGACGCCGACGCTGACCTCGGCCACCGTCCAGATCCAGTCCTCGGCCGCGGGCACCGCCACGGTCGTCGCGCGTGACAAGAAGGGCAAGAAGGTCGGCCAGGTCCGCGGCGCGACCAACACCGACCTGCAGCTCAAGGTGACCAACCCGCACCTGTGGAGCCCGGACGACCCGTACCTGTACGACCTCGACGTCATCCTGGGCAGCGACAAGGTCCGCAGCTACTTCGGGTTGCGCGAGGTCGGCGTACAGAAGGTGGGCGGTTTTCCGAAGCTCGTCCTGAACGGCAAGCCGATCTTCTCGCTGGCCACGCTCGACCAGGGCTTCTGGCCCGACGGTCTCTACACCCAGCCCAGCGACGCGGCCCTGAAGTTCGACCTCGTCGAGACGAAGAAGCTCGGCTTCAACGCGGTCCGCAAGCACATCAAGGTCGAGTCGGCCCGCTGGTACCGGCACGCCGACGAGCTCGGCCTGCTGGTCTGGCAGGACTTCGTCTCCTCCGACATCAACTCCACGGCCGGTCAGGACGCGTTCCTGAGCCAGGGCAAGGAGATGATGAAGCAGCTGCACAGCTACCCGTCGATCATCGGCTGGATCGTCTTCAACGAAGGCTGGGGCGAATGGGACCGGGCCGCCACCGGCCGGATCGCCGACGACGTCAAGGCGCTCGACCCGTCCCGCGTCCTCAACGCGCACAGCGGCGTCAACTGCTGCGCCTCCAAGGGCGACTCCGGGCGGGGTGATGTGATCGACCATCACGACTACGTCAACAACGACCCGGCGTACCCGGACGCCACCCGGATCGCGATGGACGGTGAGCACGGCGGCTTCACGCTGCGGACGCCCGGGCACATGTGGCCCGGACCGCCGGCCGCCATCTACAGCGGGGTGGCCGACAAGGCCGCGCTGACCGCCAAGTACGTCGACAACACCGAGCGGTTCTATCTCGAGGCGGCCGGGGCCGAGCTCTCCGGCTCGGTCTACACCCAGATCACCGACCTGGAGACCGAGCTCAACGGCCTGTGGACCTATGACCGGCGGGAGATCAAGGTCGACCCCGCGGCCGTACGGGCCGTGAACGCCCGGGTCATCAAGGCGGGCGCCGAGGCCGGTAAGGACGCGACGTTCCCCGGCCGCGGCGACTGGACCCTGGACGAGGGCAGCGGCACCACCGCCCGCGACACGAGCGGCAGCGGCGCCGACCTGACCCTGGCCGGCGACACGGCCTGGGCGCCCGGCAACCGCGGCTCAGCCCTGAAGTTCGACGGCGACGGCGACTCCGCCGACACGGCGGCGCCGGTGCTGGACACCACGAAGGACTACTCGGTCTCGGCGTGGGTCACGCTCGACAAGCGGCCCGGCAACTACGCCACCGTGGTCAGCCAGGACGGCCGCGCCCAGGAGAACCCCTTCTATCTGCAGTACGGCCAGGGCGCCTTCGCCTTCAGCACGCCCGGCGGCAACCGGGCCCGGCTGGCCGTCACGCCGGAGCTGAACCGCTGGTACCACCTGGTCGGCGTGCGCGACCATGCCACCGGCGAGGTCAAGCTGTACGTCGACGGCCAGCGCGCGGCCGCCGTCCCGGCCGGCCCGGACGTGATCAGCACCGGTCCGCTGTCGGTCGGCCGGGCCAAGTACGCCGGCAACAAGACCGACTACTGGTCCGGCTCGATCGACCAGGTCCACGCCTACGACCGGGCCCTGACCGACGCCGAGGTCACCGCCCTGCACACGGCCGAGGTTTCCTGACCGAACCGCACGACACGGCCCATCCCGCAACCTCGCGGGGTGGGCCGTTCCTGTCGCCCTCACTTGCCGCGGAAGGCCGGCTTTCGCTTGTCGAGGAAAGCCTGCAGGCCCTCGGCGGCGTCCTCGGAGGCGATGACCTGCTGGACGGCGGCCCACTCGACGGCCATGGCGCCGTCGATGTCGAGCGGGGCGCCCTCCATCATGGACGTCTTGAGCAGGCCGAGCGTCGCGGTCGGGCGCTCGGCCAGCGACAGCGCCCGGGCGGTGACGACGGCGGTGAACTCGTCGTCGGGCACCACCTCGTCGACCAGGCCGATGGCCAGGGCCTCGGCGGCCGGCATCCGGCGGCCCTCGATCATCAACAGCTTGGCCCTGTGCGCGCCGAGCAGGCGGGGCAGGCGCTGGCTGCCGCCCGCGCCGGGGAACAGGCCCAGCTGCATCTCGGGGAAGCCGACCGTGGCCGACGCGGCGGCGATCCGCAGGTCGCAGGCGAGCGACAGCTCCGCTCCCCCGCCCAGCGCATGGCCGTTGAGGGCCGCGATCACCGGTTTAGGGGCCAGTTCGAGCATCCGCTGCACCTCGATCCAGCGGCGCATCCGCACGTGGTTGTCGAGCGACAGGTCGCGCATCACGGCGATGTCGGCGCCGGCCACGAAGAAGCGGCCCACCCCGGTGATGACGATGCAGCGTACGTCCGGGTCGTCGGCCAGGCCGGGCAGCAGCGTCAGGAACTCCCCGATCAGCTCGGGGTTCACCGCGTTGGCGGGCGGGCGGTCGATCACCACGGTGGCGACGCCGCCGGCCGTCGAGACGTTGAGAAAGGCCATCGCTCTACTCCAGGACGCTCGGCCCGGCGGTGGCCCCGCCGAGCAGTTCTTCGAGGATTTCTCCGGTGTGCTCGCCCAGCAGCGGGGCCGGGCGCTCGATCCGGGCGGGAGTGCGGGACAGATGCAGCACGGCGCCCTCGTGCCGGACGTCGCCGGCCAGCGGATGCCGCAACACCGGGTAGAAGCCGCGCGCGGCCAGCTGCGGGTCGTGCTCGGTGAGGTCCTCGCCGGTGGCGACCACGGCCGCGGGGATGCCGGCCGACTGCAGCCGCTCGGCCGTCTCGGCGGCGTCCCGCGTGGCGGTCCAGGCGGCGAGCTCGTCGTCGAGGCGGTCCTCGTCGGCCTTGCGTTCGGCCAGCGAGAAGCCGGGCTCGCGGAGACCGGTCAGGCCGGCGAGAGTCCGCCACTGGTCGTCGTCGACCACCGCGATCGCGACCCACCGGTCATCACCGGCGGCCGGGTAGACGCCGTGCGGTGCGCGGTCGGCGAGCCGGTGCGGGTGGGCCGGGGTGGCCCCGGTGGCCCGGACGCCGAGCTGCTGTTCGAGCACGGCCGGGCCCATCGCGGCGGCCATCGCCTCGAGCTGCGACAGGTCGACGAAACCGCCGCGCTGCTCGGCCAGCAGGGCCACGATCGCGAGCACCGCGGCGTTGGCGGCCACCATGTCCCCCAGCCCGAACGTGAGGCCCTGCGGCGCCCCGCCCGGGTCGGCGGTCTCGTGGGTGAGCCCCGACATCGCGGCCAAGGTGTCAGCGAACGTGACCGCGTTGCGCCACGGCCCGTCCTGCCCGACGCCGGACATCGACACCGCGATGAGGCCCGGGTTGGCCGCGACCAGCGACGCGTGGTCGAGACCCCACTTGGCCATCGTCCCCGGGCTGTAGTTGTCGATGATCACGTCGCACTCGGCGGCCAGGCGGCGCACGATCGCCTGGCCCTCCTCGGTGCGCATGTTGACCGCGATCGACCGCTTGCCCCGGTTGAAGTTCAGGAAATAGCCACCGTCGTCGTACGTCGCCTCGGGCCGCAGCCGCATGGACGGCTGAAAGCGGGTCGGGTCCTGCCGGTGCTTCGACTCCACCTTGATCACGTCAGCCCCGTGATCAGCCAGCTGCCGCGTCGCATAGGGCCCGGCCAGCACCCAGGTCAGATCAAGCACCCGCAGCCCGCTCAGCACCGGCCTTCCACTCGCAGCCACGCTCTCGTCCGTCGTCACGCCTGCATCCTGAGTCGCCGCGGCGGCATATCGGGGGGCCGGTGAGGCACGCTGCGGTTCCGGCCAGGCGATCGGCAACGACGAAATCAAAGGCCCGGCCTGGGTACGCGGCCCCGCGCGGCCCGGCAGGGTGACCGCGTACCCGACGTCGGTGAGGCCGTCCACGGTCACGAAGAAGTCACGGCTCAGCAGCTGCGGGTTGGCCGACAGCTGGTCGGCCCGGCTGACCTCGGCCCACGGCAGCGCCCGCCGCCGCCCCTCCTGGCTCAGCCCGGCCGCGGTCCGGCGCGCGGCGAACCGGGCCACCACCTCGTCCACGTGCGGCCGCGAGTTCCACCGGAAGACCGCGTCGGCGTACTTCTCGTCGGTCAGGTCCTCGGCCTCGCCGCTCTCGGTCATCCAGGTCAGCAGGTCGGTCCACATGCGATTGCTGCCTGAGTAGCCACCGGCGGCATAGCCGTCGAGGGCCCGGAAGACCCGGTGCGCGACGTGGCCGTAGACCCCGCCGGTGCGCCGAGGGAAGGCGCCGGAATGAATCCAGGCGATCGCGCCGGTCTCCAGCGTCGCCGCGACGGCCTCCTGCGCGGAGATGTCAACGAGCTGCCCCTCGCCGTCCCGGTCGTGAGCCAGCAGCCCGAGGTAGGCGCCGATCGCCGCGTGGGCGCCCGCGATCTGCAGCGCCGACTCGCGGGGCGGGGGCTTGGGCGGGCCGTCCGTTCGGCCGCCGAGCCAGGTCATCCCACCCGCGGAGGCCGCGATCAGATCGTCGGCCAGCCAGTCCCGGCGCGGCCCGCTCAGCCCGAACGGCGTCACCACCACGTGCACGAGCCCGGGCCAGCGCGACCCGCCATCCGGGTCAAGACCGCGAAGAGCCCCGCGGGGCCCACTCTCCACCACGACATCGACCTCGGCGGCCAGCGAGTCCAGAACACCCGGCCCGTCCGCGACCACCCGAACCCCCGCATACCAATGCAGCTCAGCCGCCCGGCCCACCTCCGCTCCGTGCGGCACTCGGACGACGTCTGCGCCGAGGCCTACCAGGGCACGGATTGCGGCCGCGCCGAGTTCGTCGGTCAGGTCCAGGACTCGCACTATCGATCCCTTCCGGGTGAGCGTCGCAGGTGTTCGAGGTCGGTGGCCGCGGCCACCACGGCCGGGGCGCGCAGGGCGGGCTTGCTGACCTTGGTGGAGGCGTTGCGGGGCAGGGCATCCAGGACGGCGATGTAACGCGGCCAGGCGTGCCGGGGCAGGCGGTCACGGCACCAGGCGTGCACGTCCTCGGCGGTGACGTCGCCGACGACGGCCAGCAACAGGTCCTCCTCGGTGAACTCGGAGCTGACCCCGGCCGCGCCGGCCTCACGCACCCCGGGCATGGCGGCCGCCGCCGATTCCACGTCCCAGGCCGAGATGTTCTCGCCGCGGCGGCGGATCACGTCCGAGTGCCGCCCGCAGAAGACCAGCCGGCCCTCGTCGTCGAACCGCCCGAGATCCCCGGTCGCGATCCACTCCGGCGGCGCGTCGAGCCGGACGGCGAAAAACGACGATCGAGCCCGCGCCGGCCCCACCCGTCCCTCCGCGACCGGCGACTCGAACCGCGCCGGGTCCACCCGGCCCTCGGCCGGCTGCGGTTCGGCCGGTGTCGAATCCTCGCCGTCGCTGGAAGGCGGCGACTCGGCGCAGCGCACGTAACCCAATGTGCTGATGTACGGACGCCGGGCACGGACCGTTATGCGGCCGATCTCACCAGACGGCACCAGCCGGCCGGAAGTGTCGCGCAGGGTGACGTCGTACTCGGGCAGTGGTCTTCCCGCAGTTCCGGGTTCGACGTCGCCGAGCCGGTTGGAGGTCACGTCACCGAGCTCCGTGCAGGCGTACGCCTCGATGAGTTGGACCCCGAAGCGTTCGAGGAACTGCTCGGCCAGCCACCGGGGAGCCGGGCCGCCGTAGGCGCGGGTCACCCGATGGTCGCGATCGTCGGCCGAGGCGGGCGCGCGCAGCAGGATAGCCGCGACCGCGCCCATGAAGTTGAATGCGGTCACCCCCTCGGCCCGGCACGTGTCCCAGAACGCCGACGCCGAGAAGCGCGGCATCGCCAGCAGCCGCGCCCCGCTGACGAGCGCGGCCAGCAGCCCGGTGTGCCGGATGTTGACGTGGTTCCACGGAAACGCGTTGTAGAGCACGTCCCCCGGGCCGTACCCCATCGACCGGCTCACCCGCCGCGCATGCCGAACACCGGCAAAATGCGGCAGCAGTACGCCTTTGGGCCTCCCCGTGGTGCCCGAGGTGCTCAGCACGAGCGCGGGCTCCTCGGGGCGCGGCGGCCGCCGGAGCGGACCCGGCCGCAGGTCGTCCAGATCGCCCGGCCCGCCACCGTCGTCCACCGTCCGCACTATCGGCGCCAGCGCGGCCAGCCCCGGGTTGGCGGCCAGCGCAGCCGTCCCGATCACGGCCACCCCGGCGGACCCCGGACCGGTCAAGGCATCCAGCGCCACCGGCACCTCGACCAGTCCGGCCCGGGCCACACCCGTGACGACCGTCGTCAGCGCCGCCCCCGGGCGCAGGCAGGTGACCACCGCGTCCCCCCGGTGCAGGCCCACCGCCGTCGAGGCCAGCAGCCGGGCGACCCGCTCGGTCCCCTGAAACAGGTCGCCGGCCGTGATGCTGTCCGGCCCGATCCAGTGGGCCGGATCGCCCGGGGTGGTCCGGTCTCGCTCGAAAGTGGCTACCAGCCGGCTCGGGTCGGTCTCGGCGCACCGGGAGAGCACATCGATCAGCGTCTCCGGCCACTCGGCCACCTCACGGCCGGCCCTGCCATCGCCCCACCGCCCGAACCCCATCGCCTCCGCATCGCGGCGCCCGCCGGACCCCATCGCCCGCGCGCCGCCACGCCCCTTGGACAGGTTCGCCCCCGCATCGCCGCGTCCCCCGGCATGGTCCGCCCGGGGGCCGCCATGTGCGGTGTCGCCGTCGGCGTCATCCGGGCCGGGCGTGCTGGTCATCGGGCGAGGTTGACCCATACGCCCTTGGTCTCGGTGAACTCGTCCAGCGCGTACGTGCCCATCTCGCGGCCCCAGCCGGACAGCCCGAAGCCGCCCCACGGCGCGCCCGGGTCGATCAGCGGCAGCTGGTTGACGAAGACCGTGCCGGCGTGGATGCGGGCGGCCAGCCGGTGGGCCGACGTCAGATCCTGCGTCCAGAGCACCGCGGCCAGGCCGTAGTCGGTGTCGTTGGCCCGCGCGATGACCTCGTCCTCGTCCTCGTAGCTGAAGATCGACAGCACCGGGCCGAAGATCTCCTCGCGGGCGATGGTCATGTCGTCGCGTACGCCGCTGAAGACCGTCGGGGTGAAGAAGTAGCCGTCGTCCAGGCCCGGCCCCGAGGCGCGGGTGCCGCCGGTGACCAGCTCGGCGCCCTGCTCGACGCCGCCCGCGACATAGCCGGCGACCCGGTCGAGCTGCTCCTGCGAGACCAGCGGGCCGAGCACGGTGTCGAAGTCGAGACCCGGGCCGATCTTGAGGGTCTGCGCGGCCTTGGCGATCTTCTCGGTGAACTCGTCGGCCCGCTGCGCGTCAACATAGAAGCGGGTGTACGCCCCACAGGCCTGCCCGGTGTTGAACAGCGCGCCCTGCAGGTTGCCGATCACCGCGGCGTCGATGTCGGCGCCCCGGGTGATGATGCTCGGCGCCTTGCCGCCCAGCTCGAGGCTGACCCGCTTGAGGTCGGCCGCGGCCACCCCGGCGATCTGCTGTCCCACCTCGGTCGACCCGGTGAACGAGATCTTGTTGACGCCGCGGTGCGCGACCAGGGCCTTGCCCACTTCGGGCCCGCCCGTCAGCACGTTCACGACGCCCGGGGGGATGCCCGCCTCCAGGCACAGCGCGCCGAGCCGGAGCGTGCTCAGCGGCGTCTGCTCGGCCGGCTTGAGCACCACGGTGTTGCCGGTGGCCAGGGCCGGGGCGAGCTTCCAGGCGGCGATCGCGAACGGGAAGTTCCACGGCGTGATCAGCCCGACCACGCCGAGCGGCTCCCGGCGCGTGTAGTGCAGGGTGTCCGGCACCGACACCGACGACAGCTTGCCCTCGATCTTGGTCGCCCAGCCCGCGTAGTAGCGGAACACCTGCGCGGCCAGCGTCACGTTGACGTTGGTGGTCAGCGCGATCGGCATGCCCTGGTCGCGGGTCTCCAGCTCGGCCAGCGCGACCGCGTCCCGTTCGATCAGGTCGGCGACCTTCCAGAGCAGCCGCCCCCGGGCATCCGGCGTCAGGTCGCGCCAGGCCGGATCCTCGAACGCGGACCGGGCCGCGGCCACCGCGGTGTCGACGTCCGCCGCCCCCGCCTCGGCGAACTCGGCCAGCGCGACGCCGGTCGACGGGTCGAAGGTCTCGCTCGTGCCCCCGGACGCCGCCGGAACCCACTCGCCGGCAATCAACAGCTGTTCCGCCACGGTGCCCTCCCACGCATTTCGCCGGCGGACACGCTGGCCGTGCCGCCGAGGCCCCGATCGTCAGCCGGTCGCCCGGCCGGGTCAACGCGCCCGGACCGCCCACCGGACCACGGCGGTGGCCTCGCTCGCCCGGCCCGGCCACGATCGGCCCATGGGAGCAGTGTTGATCACCGGCGGGACCAGCGGGATCGGTTTGGCCGTGGCGGAAGCCCTCGTGGCCCGCGGCCGCCCGGTGGCCGTGCTCGGCCGGGACACCGAACGCTGCGCCGCGGCCCAGGCCGCCCTGACCGCGGTCACCCCCGGAGCGCAGGTCCTGGCCGTACGCGGCGACACCACCGACCCGGGCGACCTGTCCGCCCTGGCCGCCGTCGCGGAACGGCAGTGGGGCCAGGTCGACGGCCTGGTCACCGCGGCCGGCCGGCTGGCCCGCGGAACGCTGGCCGACCTCACCCCCGACGAGTTCCGCGCCGCCTGGGAGACCAACGTGATGGGCACCTGGCTGGCCATCCGAGCGGTGGCCCAGGGCATGGCCGCCCGCGGCCACGGCCGGGTGGTCACGATCGGCTCGGTCCTGGGCACCACCGGCGCCCCGGCCCGCGGCGGCTACGCAGCCACCAAGGGCGCGGTCGCGGCCCTGACCCGCTCCCTGGCGTTGGAGCTGGCCGGCACCGGGGTCACGGTCAACTGCGTGGCTCCCGGCCCGGTGCGCACCCCCATGAACGAGGCCGACCAGCTAACGGACGCCGCCGCTCAGGCCGCCTTCACGGCCAAGGTCCCCGTGGGCCGCTGGGGCACACCGGCCGAGGTCGCCCACGCCGTGGTGGCCCTGCTCGACCCGGCCGCCGGCTACACCACCGGCAGCATCTGGCACGTCGACGGCGGTTACACCGCCCAGTAGAAGCCGCGACGGCCTGGGGGGCCTCGCCGTCATGGCCTGCGCTGGGTCAAGAGGCCGTACAGATGCAGGCTTTGTTGCCGTCCTGGTCGGCGATCACGGTGAACGGGGGGGCATGGCTGTCGTCGACGACGATGCCGCCTGCGGCCACGGCGGCGGCTATCCGCTGGGCGGCGAACTCGGGGGCCAGGAAGACGTCGAGGTGGAACCGTTGGCGCGGGGTCTCGTGGGCGTCCGTGTCCTGGAACCAGAGAATCGGCACGCGGCTGGTGGCGTCGCGGACATCCTGGCCGATCGTGCCGCGCGCGGTAGACGGCATCGCCGCTGACCAGCTTGAGGTCGACGTACCCGTCGCCGATCGTCGCCCGCGGGTGGTGGCCCAGTGCGTCACCGGCCTCGGCCACCGCCGCGACGAACGGGGCGGCGGCGCCGAACCCGCCGACCACGTAGCGGGCGTGCAATCCCTGACCCAGCTTGCGCCAGTCGGTCAGCTCGGCCTCGGCTATCTGCTCGAGAGTCAGCATCGCCGGGATCGAGGCGCCCATGCGGGAGGTCGCGCGCCGGGCCGGGATCGGGGTGGCGACCCTCTACCGGCACTTCCCGACCCGTACCGACCTGGTCACCGTGGTCTTGGCCGAGCAGGTCGAGGCCTGCGCGGCACGGATGCGCCAGGCCCTCGACGACCCCGACCCGTGGCGGGCGCTCTCCGGCACGATCCTCGAGTTCGCCGAACGGCAGATCCACGACCGGGCCCTGAACGAGGCGTTGCTGTCCTCCGGGGAGGCGGCGTTCGCCCGGGAACGCCAGGAGCATGCTCGCGCTGGTCGCTCGCACCCGGTCCGCGGGCCTGCTGCGCGACGGTGTCGACGCCGACGACGTGCGGGCCGGCCTGATCGCCATCGCCTCCCTGCGCCACCTGCCACCCGAGCGAAGCACCCCGGTCATCAGCAAGCTGGCCGGCCTCGTCCTCGCCGGCCTGACCAGCGACTTTTGCGGGGTCAGGGCACCACGGTGACCGGCCAGTGGCCCGAGCGGGCGAGCTTGGCGCCGAGCGAACCGGCGATGCGATGCAACGTCTTGGTCGAGCGGCCCACGATCACGGCGTCGGCCTGCACCTCGCGGGCGACACCGACCAATTCCGCGTACGGCTCCCCCGAGCGCACGATCAGCCGGGCGTCGACGGTGAGCTCGGGAAGGCGTTCGGCCAGCGCGGCCCGCAGCTCCTGCTCCACACTTTCCTGGCTGTCGATCACCGTGGCGATCGCCCCGCCGCCGGTGTCGGCCAGCGGGAGCAGGCTGGGCGGCGACGAGCGCACGTAGACGGCGACGAGCCGGCTGTGCTGGCGACGGGCCATACCCAACGCGTACGCCGCGGCGCGCAACGACGACGTCGAGCCGTCGATGCCCACCACGATCGTGCCCGGGCCGTCGCAGCAGAACTCGCGGACGTCGTCGCGGCGGGGCTGCAACTCCTCGAAGCTCATGACGGCTCCAACTGTCCACCATCGATTACTGAACGCTAGGTGTTCACTTATCCCGCAGTGTAACGTGACGGTAACCGTTCAGCAATACGCTGTGCGCCACGGGGAGGGACGGACGCAGTGACCGCACCATCATCACCGGGCCGCCCCCGCGACCCCGAGGTCGACCGCCGCATCGCCCAGGCCGCGATGGACCTGTTCGGCGACGCCGGCTGGGCCGGTTTCGCCATGGAAACGGTCGCCCGGCGGGCCGGGGTCGGCAAGGCGTCGCTCTATCTACGGTGGAACAGCAAAGAGGCACTGCTGACGGACGCCCTGACGATGAGCCTGGCCCGCATCAGCGACGTCGACACCGGCACCCTGCACGGCGACCTTGTTCAGCTGGCCACGCAGGTGCTCGACCTCTATGCCGGCTCATCCAGCCGGGCGGCGCTCCGCTTGATGCTCGAGGCAGGCACCATCCCGGGGATCGCCGAGCCCTACCAGGCAACCAGGCAGGCCCAGATCCAGGCCGCCCGCGGCATCATCCGGCGCGGCATCGACCGGGGCGAACTACCCAGCACAGCCTCAGTGACAATGCTGCTGGACACCCTCATCGGCGGCGCGATGATGCACGCGTTGACCACGCCGCCGGACAAGCGGGCGCTCTTGGCTGCACAGACCGCTACCCATGCTCATCGGCTGGTCGACTTCCTTCTCCACGCGGTTACGGCGCCGGCCGGGGCTTGATTCGGCACGCTGGTCCGGGTCCAAGCTTGGAGCGTTGCAGCAGTCGCTGCGCAGGTGGCCGGCGGCATTCCAAGCCCGGCGCGTGGTGGCCGCTGTGACTGTCGCCCGTCGCCCCGAGCGTCCGCCAAGGGCAGTAGTCCGGGCTGGTTTCGTCGGCCAGGCATTCGCTGTCCGCCGCTAGGCATCCTAGGAAACTAGGAACTGGGTTGAGCGGCCTACGGCACCCAGCCGCTCGCCTAGGCGGGCGGCTGGGCGAGCAGCGAGTCTTCTGGGCGGGGGCCCCGGCTGAGCGGAGCGGGCCCGGCTGAGCAACGCAGATCTGGGTGAGCGGAGCGGGCCCGGCTGAGCAGCGCACGTCTGGGTGAGCACGCGGGATCTGGCTGAGGCAGCCGGGGCCGGCTGGGCGTGGCGGACGGGTGGGGTGTCAGGGCTTGAGTACTGCCTTGATGCAGCCGTCCTCTTTGTTTTTGAAGATGTCGTAGGCGTGGGGGGCCTCTTCGAGCGGCAACCGGTGCGTCGTCAGGTCGTCGACGCCCAGGGGGTCGTCGTCGCCGGTCAGCAGGGGCATGATGTCGTCCACCCAGCGCTTGACGTGGGCCTGGCCCATGCGCAGCGTTACGCCCTTGTCGAAGAGGTCCATCATCGGGAACGGGTCGGCCTCGCCGCCGTAGACGCCGATGATGCTGATGGTGCCGGCGCGGCGTACGGCGTCGAAGGCTGTGCGCAGCGCGCCCATGCGGTCGATGCCGAAGGTTTCGGTGGCCTTGCGGGCCACGGCGTCGGGGAGCAGGCCGGCCGCCTTCATCGCGGCCGCCTGGAACGGGGTGCCGTGGGCTTCCATGCCGACCGCCTCGATCACCGAGTCGGCGCCCCGGCCGTCCGTCAGGTCGCGGACGGCGGCGCCGATGTCGTCGACCTCGTCGAAGTTGAGGACCTCGATGCCGTTGCGGGCGGCCATCGCGTTGCGCTCGGGCACGTTGTCGACGGCGATGACGCGGCCCGCGCCCAGGTGGCGGGCGATGCGGGCCGACATCTGGCCGATCGGGCCGAGGCCGGTCACCAGGACGGTGTCGCCGGGCTCGATGTCGGCGTACTTCGCGGCCTGCCACGACGTGGTCAGCACGTCGGAGAGGAACAGGTAGCGCTCGTCGGGGTGGCCGTCGGGCACCTTGATCGGGCCGAACTGGGCCTGCGGGACGCGCAGGAACTGCGCCTGGCCGCCGGGGACCTGGCCGTACAGCTTGGTGTAGCCGAAGAGCGACGCGCCCTTGTTCTGGTCCTTGTTCTGGGTGGTCTCGCACTGGGCGAAGAAGCCCTTGCGGCAGTACCAGCAGTGGCCGCACGAGATGTTGAACGGGATGACCACGCGGTCGCCGGGCCGGATGTGGGTGACCTCGGCGCCGACCTCCTCGACGATGCCCATGGGCTCGTGGCCGAGGATGTCGCCGGGGTCGATGTACATGCCCAGGACGTCGTACAGGTGCAGGTCGGAACCGCAGATCGCGGTGGAGGTCATCCGGACGATCGCGTCGGTCGGCTCCTGGATGACCGGGTCGGGAACCGTCTCGACGGAGACCTTGCCGGTGCCCTGCCAGGTGAGTGCCCGCATGGGATGCCCTTCCTGAATTGTTGTCGGTGTGCAAACGCCCGGATACCCGGGACCGGGGAGGGTATGCAGTTCGACCATGACTTCACGCGTGGTGGTACTGACCGGTGCGTCCAGCGGCATAGGCCGGGCGGCGGCGCTGGCCTTCGCCGGGCGCGGTGACCGGGTGGTGCTGGCCGCGCGGGGCAAGGCCGACCTCGACGAGGTGGCCGAGCAGTGCGGGCCGGACGCGATCGTGGTGCCGGCCGACGTCACCGACCGGGACGACGTGGCCGCGATCGCCGACGCCGCGATCGAGCGGTTCGGGCGGATCGACGTCTGGGTCGACACGGCGGCCGTCATGGCGTACGGCAAGTTCGAAGATCTTCCGCCCGAGGTGTTCGACCGGGTCGTCACCACCGATCTGCTCGGTCCGGCCAATGTGGCGCGGACGGCGCTGCGGCAGTTCCGCGCGCAGGGGCACGGCACGCTGATCCTGGTCGGCTCGCTGCTGGCGCACGTCACCGTGCCGTACATGTCGGCGTACGTGACCTCGAAGTGGGGTTTGCGGGGTCTGGTCCGCACGTTGCGCCAGGAGACGCGGGACGCGCCGGACATCCACGTGTGCTCGGTGGCGCCGGGCAGCGTCGACACCCCGATCTACACGAGCGCCGCCAACTACGCCGGTTTCGTCGGCCGCCCGCCCCCGCCGGTCGACTCGGCCGAGCGGGTCGCGGCGCGGGTCGTGCGCCAGGCCGACCGGCCCCGCTCGGAGGCCTCGGTGGGCGCGGCCAACCGGCTCATCGAGCTCGGCTTCGGGCTGCTGCCGCCGGTGTACGACGCGCTGGTCACGCCGCTGATGCGCGTCGGCGGGCTGAGCCGGCGCCCGAGCCCGCCGAAGGAGGGCAACGTCTTCCGCTCCCAGCCCCGCCAGGAGGGCGGCCCGGGCCGGTGGACCCGGTATCAGGTCGGCGCGGCCGCAGCGGCGGCGGTGCTCGTGGCCGGCGCCTCGATCAACCGTTTGCGCAGCCGCCGATGAACCCGACACCTGACCTCCCGCTGCCCGGGCACGGCGCGACCGCGGAACGCCTGCGCGGGCTGGCCGAGCTGGGCCGGGCCGACCCGGTCGCCGCCCGGCTCGGCGAGGGCCACGCCGACGCGGTGGCGATCCGCGCCGAACTGGGCGACGACGAATCGCGCGACCCCGGCGAGCGCTGGGGTGTCTGGGCGGCCGCACCGAAATCCGTACGCGCCGAGCAGGGTCCTGACGGCTGGCGGTTGGACGGCGACCGGCCCTGGTGCTCCGGCGCCGGATGGTGCACGCACGCCCTGGTCACGGCCGAGGCGGAGGACGGCATCCGGCTCTTCGCGGTCACCAACGAGCCGCCGCACGCCGTCGCGCTCGACGGCACCTGGCCGGCCGTCGGCATGGCAGGCAGCGACAGCCGCACCATCCGGTTCACCGACGCGCCGGCCCGCCCGGTCGGCAAGCCCGGCGAGTACGTGGACCGGCCCGGCTTCTGGCACGGCGGCATCGGCGTGGCGGCCTGCTGGTACGGCGGCGCCCTGGGCATCGCCGACGCGCTCCTGACCAGCAGCAAACGCGATCCGCACACGCTGGCCCATCTGGGCGCGGTCGACGTGGCCCTCGGCGCGGCCCGGGCCGTGCTGTTCGAGGCGGCCGCGACGATCGACGCCGACTCCACGGCCGACCAGTTCCGGCTGGCCCTGCGGGTGCGGGCCACCGTCGAGGCCGCCGCCACCGAGGTGATCGACCGGGTCGGGCGGGCGCTCGGCGCCGGGCCGCTCTGCCGCGACGAACGGCACGCCCACCGGGTCGCCGACCTGACCGTCTATCTGCGGCAGAGCCACGCCGAGGCCGACCTCGAGCAGCTCGGCCGGCTCGTGACCGAGGAGAAGACCCCGTGGTGAGACCGATCGCCGGGCACGGCACCGACGAGCAGCAGTGGCGAGCGTGGCCCGCGATCGCGCAGTGGCCGACGCTCCCCCTCGACGACGCCGGCACCCCGCTGGTGGTCGCCCCGCACCCGGACGACGAGATCCTGGGCGTGGCCGGCCTGATCGCCACGCTGGGGGCGGCCGAGCTGGTCGCGGTGACCGACGGTGAGGCGTCCCACCCGGGGTCGACCGTGCACACACAGGCCGAGCTGGCCACGCTCCGGCGGGCCGAGACCGACGAGGCGCTGCGCCGGCTGGGCGTGGGCGACGCGACCGTGCACCGGCTCGGCCACCCCGACGGCAAGATCGACGAGGAGGCGCTGACCGGCGTGCTCACCGGCCTGCTGACCCCGGGCCGGTGGTGCCTGGCCACCTGGCGCGAGGACGGGCACCCCGATCACGAGGCGGTCGGCCGGGCCGCGGCCCGGGCGTGCGAGGCCACCGGCGCGAGGCTGCTCGAATATCCGATCTGGGCCTGGCACTGGGCCTCGCCGGACGACCCCCGGGTGCCCTGGCCACGGGCGTACCGCATCGATCTGGGTCTCGAGGCGCAGCAGGCGAAGGCCGCCGCGATCGCCGCCTTCCCCAGCCAGATCGCGCCGCTCGGGCCCGACCCGGCCGACGCCGCGATCTTGCCGCCGCACATCCTGGCCCGGTTCGCCCGCCCCTTCGAGGTGGTGCTGCGATGACCACACCCCAGACCTACTTCGAGCAGATGTACGCCGGCAGCAGCGACCCCTGGAGCTTCGAGACCCGCTGGTACGACGCCCGGAAGCACGCGCTCACGGCCGACGCTCTCCCCCGCCGCCGCTACCGGTCGGCGTTCGAGCCCGGCTGCTCCACCGGCCGGCTCACGGCCCGGCTGGCCGACCGCTGCGACCGCCTGCTCGCGGTCGACGCCGTCCCGGCCGCGGTGGCCACGGCCGCCGACCGCCTGGCCGCCCACCCGCACGTCACCGTCCGCGCCGCACGGATGCCCGCGGACTGGCCGGACGAGACGTTCGACCTGATCGTGCTGTCCGAGCTGGGCTACTACTTCGACGATGCCGACCTCACCCAGCTCCTGGAGCGCACGACCGCGTCGCTCGAGGACGGCGGCGATCTGGTCGCCGTGCACTGGCGGCGGCCGGTCGACGAGCACGCCCGCTCCGGCGACGAGGTGCACGCCCGGCTGGCCGCCCTTCCCGGCCTGACCCGGCTGGCCCGGCACGAGGAGGCCGACTTCCTGCTCGAGGTCTACAGCCGGGACCCGCGGTCGGTCGCCGAGCGCGAAGGGCTGGCGTGACCCGGATAGCCGTCGTGGTGCCCGCTCACAACGAACGCGACCTGCTGCCGGGGTGCCTGCACAGCCTGGGCCAGGGCCCGGTGGAGATCATCGTGGTCGCGGACGCCTGCACCGACGACACCGCCGCCGTGGCCCGCGCGGCCGGCGCGACGGTGCTGGTCATCGACGCCCGCAACGTCGGGCGGGCCCGCGCGGCCGGGATGCGTCATGCCCTGCGCCACGGGCCGGCCGGGCTCTGGCTGGCCACCACCGACGCCGACAGCCGGGTGCCGCCGGGCTGGCTGCGCTGGCATCTCGCGCACTTCGCGGCCGGGGCCGACCTGCTCGCGGGCACGGTCGCGGTGGATGACTGGTCGGGCTGGCCGGTCGAGCTGCCCGCGGCCTACGACGCCCTCTACGACGCCGCGCCCGCACCCCACGTGCACGGGGCCAACCTGGGCGTGTCGGCGACCGCCTACCTGGCCGCGGGCGGCTTCCCACCCGTCGGCCACGACGAGGACCGTGGCCTGATCGACGCCGTGAGCCGGGTCGGCGGCCGCGTGGTCGTCGACCCGAGCTGCCCGGTGGCGACCAGTGCCCGTGCCGACGGCCGCGCTCCGCTCGGCTTTGCCGCCCACCTCAACGGGCTGCGGACGCACCTCGACCCAGGGTCGGCGTCACAGTCCGTGGACGGCCAGGACGTCACTCAATGCGGTGGCCGGCACACCCCGGCCGTCAGGGCGGGGCCAGTGCACGCTCACCTCGGTGAAGCCCAGCTCGGCCAGGCGGCCCACGGTGTCGGCGTAGCGGTCGCGGCTCTCGAAGGGCCAGTACGTCTCTAGGGCGACATTGGCGATCCGCGGGATCTTCCGGCCGCCCAGCGCCGCCTCGAGCAGACCGGCCTGCTTCTCCAGCGCAGCGAACCACTCGTCGGGGCCGACCGCCGGGCCGTACGGGCCGTAGGTGACCCAGGCCTGGCCGTGCTCGGCGACCAGCTTGAGCGACCGCGGGCCGGTGCCGGCCACGGTGAACGGCACCCGCGGGGTCTGCACGCAGCCGGGCAGCTGGTGGGCGTCGATCGCGCTGTAGCGCTCGCCGCGCACGGTGGTGACCTCCTGGGTGAGCAGGGTGTCGAGCAGGCCGATCCACTCGGCGAAGCGGTCCATCCGCTGCCGCGGGGTGAGCGGCGGGTCGCCGAGCACCAGCGCGTCGAGGCTCTCGGTGCCGGCGCCCAGGCCGACCTCGAGACGGCCGCCGCTGAGCTGGTCGAGCGTCATCAGCTCCTTGGCGAACGGGACGGGGTAGCGGAAGTTGGGCGTGGCGACCTGCACGCCGAGGCGGACCCGCTCGGTGGCCGCGGCGGCCGCGGCGAGCAGGGGCACGCTGCCGTACCACGGGTTGTCCCGCAGCAGGGGCCAGGTCAGGTGGTCGTACGTCCAGACGGTGTCGACCCCGGAGCGCCCGGCCTCGACCACCTCGGCCAGGAACGCGCTGGTCGGGTGGCGGTCCGGCAGCACGAGCGCGGAAAGCCCGATCATGAGCGCTGAGCCTTACAGTCGCGCTCTCCTGGCCCTACGACCGCTTCGCTTACTGCGGTGCAGTCGATCGCTCCAAGAACGGCAGCGGCGATCACGAGGTCCTCCCAGCCCATCCCCACGGTTTTGATCAGCCTGGGCCGGACGGGGGTGGTTCCCCGGACCAGGTCGGCCAACGTAACAAGATCCTCGGAGGCGATCCCGGCCTGAATGAGATCGCCGGCCTCGCGCAGGGCGACCGCGCGGGACTCCACGAGCGCGCCGCACCGCCGGACGGTCTCGGTGTCGACCTCGCGCGCGGACGGCTCGTGCGAACCTACCGCGACCACGACGGCCTCGGGCGGTAACCGGCGGCCGTCGAAGAGGGGTTCGCGGGCGGTGGTGCAGCAGGCCACGATGTCGGCCTCGGCCACGGCGTCCGGGCCCGCCGCTTCCGCGCCGTCGACTTTGCTGACGAAGGCCGCCGTTCGCTCGGGAGAGCGGCCGACGACGCGTACGGAATTGATGGGTCGCACCGCCCGGATCGCCTCGATGTGGCCCAGCGCCTGCGGCCCGGTGCCGAAGACGACCAGGCGCCGGGCCGTCGGCGGGGCAACGAGGTCGACGCCCAACGCCGAGACGGCCGGCGTCCGGAGGGCGGTCAGCGCGCCGCCGTCGAGGAAGGCCTTCGGCACCAGCGTGGGCGCGTCGAACAGCACGTACACGCCGTGGATGCGGGGCAGCTGCTGGGCGGGGTTGCCGGGCGCGATGCTGACCAGCTTGATGCCGGCCACCCGGTCGTCGCTCGACGGCATCACGAGGACCTCGCCGCCGCCCATCGGGATCGGCAGCCGGGCCGGTTCCCGCTCGGGGTCGAACCCGCCGGCCAGGGCCGCCCGCAGGGCCGCGGTGGCCCGGGGAAAGCCGAGCGCCATCACCTGTTCCGGCCCGATCATGCGCTGTACCATGTCACATACCACCGAGGGAGGCAACAACTCATGACGTCACCGGCCATCGGCCCGCTGCGCACCGTCGGCAGCTTCCGCCAGCACGTGGAGGACGCGGTGGCGGCGGCCATCGTCTCCGGCGAGTTCGCGCCCGGCACGATGCTGACCGCGCCCACGCTGGCCGCCCGGTTCGACGTGTCCGCCACCCCGGTCCGCGAGGCCCTGCTCAACCTCGAGAAGCGCGGCTTCGTCGAGATCGCTCGCAACAAGGGCTTCCGGGTGACCGCGGTCAGCGAGCAGGATCTGGCCGAGATCGTGCAGATCCGCCAGTGGCTCGAGGCGCCGCCGATGCGGCTGCTGGCGGGCTCGATCGGCCCCCCCGAGCTGGCCCGGCTGCGGGCCGAGGCCGAGGCCATCGTGACCAGCGCGGCCGCCTCCGACCTGCCGACCTATCTGGCCGCCGACGCCACCTTCCACCTGCATCTGCTCAGTCTGACCGGCATCGACCGCCTGGTGACGCTGGTCGGCGACCTGCGCCAGCAGACCCGGCTGGTCGGCCTGGCCACCATGCTCGGCTCGCCCGAGCTGGCTGAGTCGTCGGCCGAGCACCTCGACCTGCTCGACCTGCTCGAGGCGGGCGACGGCGCCGCCGCGGAGGATCTGATGCGCCGCCACCTGGGCCACGTGAC
This sequence comes from Actinoplanes sp., assembly GCA_965217855.1. Lineage (GTDB taxonomy): Bacteria > Actinomycetota > Actinomycetes > Mycobacteriales > Micromonosporaceae > Actinoplanes. Next base: position 136,534 of record CBDCJN010000001.1, read on the forward strand.
CGGCTGGTGGAGCGGGCGGGCCGAGGGGTGAGGGTCGTCGTGGTGGGGGCCGGGGTCGTCGGCGCGGCGATCGCCCGCGAGCTGGCCACGGCCGGCGCCGACGTGACCGTGCTCGACCGCTCCGCGTCGGCCGGCGGCACCTCGGCCGCCGGCGAGGGCAACCTGCTCGTCTCGGACAAGGAGCCGGGCGCCGAGCTCGAACTGGCACTGCGCTCGCTGACCCTGTGGCGGGCCCTGCTGCCCGAGATCGCCGACGACTTCCCCTCCATCGAGTACGAGGCCAAGGGCGGCCTGGTGGTGGCCACGACCGACGCCGGAGCGACCGCCCTGCGCGCGTTCGCCGAGCACCAGCGCACCGCCGGCGTCGAGTCGTCCGAGGTGGACGGGCTGGAGCACGAGCCCGACCTGAACCCCGCCCACACCGCCGCCATCCTCTATCCGCAGGACGCCCAGGTGCAGCCGGCCGTCGCGACCGAGGCGCTTCTCGCGTCGGCCCGCCGGCACGGCGCCGTGGTGCGCCAGGGCGTCGAGGTGCTGGGCCCGCTGCGCCGGGGCGACCGCCTGAACGGGGTCGCCACGAGCGCCGGCGACCTCGAGGCCGACCACGTCGTCGTGGCGGCCGGGCCGTGGTCGGGCGAGGTCGCGTCGCGGCTCGGGGTCGAGCTGCCGGTGAAGCCGCGCCGGGGCACGATCCTGGTCACGACCCGGATGCGGCCGCGGATCCGGCACAAGGTCTACGACGCCGACTACGTGGGTGCGGTCGGCTCGAACGACGCGGCGCTGCAGACCTCCAGCGTGGTCGAGTCGACCGCGGCCGGGACGGTGCTGATCGGCTCGTCCCGGGAACGCCGCGGCTTCGACGGGCGGATCGAGGCCCACGTGCTGTCGGCGATCGCGGCCAAGGCGCTGGTGCTGTTCCCGTTCCTGACCGACGTCGCGGTGATGCGGGCGTACGGCGGGTTCCGGCCTTTCGTGCCCGACCATCTGCCGGTGATCGGGGCCGACCCGCGCCGGCCCGGGCTCTGGCACGCGACCGGGCACGAGGGCGCGGGCATCGTGCTCTCGACCGCGACGGCCGAACTGCTGGCCGACCTGATCCTGGGCCGCCCGACGCAACTGGAGGCCGCGCCCTTCGCCGTGGATCGGCCCACTCTTCTCTCGCCGATGGTCAGTAGTGTGTGACATACTACTGACGTGACGACGACCGGACCGGCCCCGATGGCGCCCGACGACGACCCGGTGCGACCCGGCCCCACGTCGGGGATCACGCTGGTCGTCGATGGCGTTGCGGTGCCGGGGCTGGCCGGGCAGACGGTGGCCGGGGTGCTGATGGCCACCGGCCGGCTCGCTTGGTGCACCACCCGCGGCGGTCGCCCGCGCGGCGTCTTCTGCGGCATCGGCGTCTGTCACGACTGCCTCATCACGATCAACGGCGTGAGCGACGTACGCGCGTGCCGGCGCCGCGCCGTCGACGGCGACACCGTGTCGACCGAGGAGTCGGCGTGACCGACTGCACCGGAGCAAGCGAAGCGATCGTAGGGCCAGGAGTGCATGCCAACGGAGGCTCGGCGTGACCGACTGCACCGGAGCAAGCGAAGCGATCGTAGGGCCAGGAGTGCATGCCAACGGAGGCTCAGCGTGACCGTCGAGACTCCCGACGTGCTCGTGGTCGGCGCCGGGCCCGCGGGTCTGGCCGCGGCCGACGCTGCTCGCCGGGCGGGAGCCCAGGTCGTGCTGCTCGACGCGGCCGACGACGCCGGCGGCCAATACTGGCGGCACCTGCCGGCCGAGCGGCCCGCCGCCGCCGAGCGGGTGCTGCACCACGGCTGGGACCGCTTCACCGCGCTGCGCGGCCAGGAGGTGCTCACCGACGCGCAGGTCTGGCTGGCCGAACGGCACGACGACCGCCCGCCTACCCTGCACGTCCTGGTCGGGCCGGCCGACGGCGCCGACCGCGTCCAGCGCACGTTCGCCCCGAAAGCGCTGGTGCTGGCCACCGGGGCGTACGAGCGCACCTTGCCTTTTGCCGGTTGGGATCTGCCCGGGGTTTTCACCGCGGGGGCCGCGCAGGCGCTGGCCAAATCCGAGCGCGTCGCCGTCGGCCGTCGCGTGCTGGTCGCCGGGGCCGGCCCGTTCCTGCTGCCGGTCGCGTCCAGCCTCGTCCGCACCGGCGCGCGGGTGCTCGGCGTGCTCGAGGCGAACGGCTTGGCCCGCCTCTCCCGCGCCTGGTCCCGCCGGCCCACCGAGCTGCTCGCGACCCGGCACAAGGCCGGCGAACTGGCCGGCTACGTCCGCGATCTGGCCCGCCACCGCATCCCGTACCGCGCCGCCACCGCCGTGATCGCCGCGCACGGCACCGACCGGGTCACGTCGGTCACCGTGGCCCGGCTCGACCCGCAGTGGGCGCCCATCGCCGGCACCGAACGCCGGATCGAGGCCGACGCGGTCTGTGTCAGCCACGGCTTCGTGCCGCGGACCGAACTGGCCGTCGCCGCCGGCTGCCGCCTCGCCCCGCACGGCGGCGTGGCCACCGACGCCAACGGCCGGACCAGCGTCCCCGGCGTGTACGCGGCCGGCGAGATCACCGGAGTGGGCGGGGCCGACCTGGCCCTGGCCGAAGGAACGGTGGCCGGGCTGGTCGCGGCCGGCCGTCGCCCGTCGGAGGCCCAGCGCCGCCACCGCCGGGCCAACCAGCAGTTCGCCGCCCGCCTCGAAGCCGCCCACGGCATCCACCCCGGCTGGACGGGCTGGCTCGGCGACGACACGATCGTCTGCCGCTGCGAGGAGGTGACCGCGGGCGCGCTGTGCGCCGGCGCGGCCGCCACCGGATCGCGCGGCCTGCGCTCCCTCAAGCTCAGCACCCGGGCCGGCCTCGGCATCTGCCAGGGCCGCGTCTGCGGGCGCACCGTCGAAGAGCTTCTGCACCGCCACACCGGCGGCCTGCTCGACCCCGGCCGAACGGAGATCCGCCCCCTCGCGGCCCTCGTCCGGCTCGGTGAGCTGGCCTCTCATCACCCCGAGGAGTCCGTATGACCGCCACCGACCTGCGCGGCGTCGTCGTCGCCACCGCGCTGCCCTACAAGGAGGACCCGTCCGCGCCGGCCGGGCTCGCCGTCGACTTCGACAAGTACGCCGAGCACTGCGACTGGCTGATCAGCAACGGCTGCCATGGCGTCGGCCCCAACGGCTCGCTCGGCGAATACTCATCGCTGACCGACGAGGAACGCCGCCACGTCGTGCAGGTCGCAGTGGAAGCGGTCGCCGGCCGCGGCATCGTCATCGCCGGCGTGCACGGCCCCGGCTGGCACCAGGCCCGCCACTGGGCCGAGCTGGCCGGCGAGGACGGCGCCGACGGCGTGCTGGCGCTGCCCCCGACGATGTACCGGGCCAGCGGCAGCCAGGTGGTCGAGCACTACACCAGGATCGCCGAGGCCGGTCTGCCGATGATGATCTACAACAACCCGTTCGACACCAAGGTCGACCTGGTGCCCGCGCTGGTCGCCGAGATCGCCCGGATCCCGCAGGTCGTCGCGATCAAGGAGTTCAGCGGGGACGTCCGCCGGCTCTTCGAGATCCGCGAGAAGTGCGAGATCGACGTGATCGCCGGGGCCGACGACGTGCTGTTCGAGCTGATGGCGGACGGCGCGGTCGGCTGGTTCGCCGGCTTCCCCAACGTCTTCCCGGCCGAGTCGGTGCGGCTCTACGACCTCATGCGGGCCGGGAAATTCGTCGAGGCGCGCGAGCTCTACCAGCACCTCGTGGCCGTCTTCCGCTGGGACTCACGCACCGAGTTCGTCCAGGCCATCAAGCTGAGCATGGACCTGATCGGCCGGTACGGCGGCCCGTGCCGCCCGCCCCGCGGCGCGCTCACCGGAGAGCACCGGGCCCAGGTCGAGGCCGAGACCAAGCGGGCCGTCGAGGCCCTCGCGACTGCGGCGGCCTGACGTGCGCGCCTCGCGGATGTTCACCGCCGTCGACTCGCACACCGAGGGCATGCCGACCCGGGTCGTCACCGCGGGCCTCGGCACCATCCCCGGGGCCACCATGAACGAGCGCCGCCTGCACTTCATCGAGCACCTGGACGGCGTACGGGAGCTCCTGATGAACGAACCGCGCGGGCACGCCGCGATGAGCGGCGCCATCCTGCAGCCGCCCACCCGGCCCGATGCCGACTACGGCGTCGTCTACATCGAGGTGTCGGGCTGCCTGCCGATGTGCGGGCACGGCACGATCGGGGTCGCCACCGTGCTCGTCGAGACCGGCATGGTGGCGGTCACCGAGCCGGTCACCACGATCCGGCTCGACACGCCGGCCGGGCTGGTGGTGGCCAAGGTGCAGGTGAGCGACGGGCACGCCGACTCGGTGACGCTGGAGAACGTGCCGGCCTACAGCGAACGGCTCGACGCGACGATCGAGGTGCCCGGGCTGGGCACGGTGCCGTACAGCCTGGCCTTCGGGGGCAACTTCTACGCCATGGTCGACCTCGAGGCGGTCGGGCTGCCGTTCGACCGGGCCCGGCAGCGCGACATCCTGGACGCCGGGCTGGCCATCATGAACGAGATCAACCGGCAGGACCCGCCGAAGCACCCGACGATCGACGGGGTCGACCACTGCCATCATGTGGAGTTCATCGCGCCGGGGTCGGACGCCCGGCTGTCGCGGCACGCGATGGCGATCTATCCGGGGTGGTTCGACCGGTCGCCCTGCGGGACGGGGACGTCGGCGCGGATGGCGGAGTTGTGGGCGCGGGGGGAGCTGAGGATCGGCGAGGATTTCGTCAACGAGTCGTTCATCGGGAGCCGCTTCACCGGGCGGCTGATCGAGGAGACCACAGTGGCCGGGAGGGCGGCCGTCATCCCGGCCATCACCGGGCGGGCCTGGGTGACCGGGATGGGCCAGTATCTGCTCGACCCCACCGACCCCTATCCCACCGGCTTCGCCTTCTGACCACCGACCCGCTCCCGAGAGGATTGCCCATGACCTCCCCGATCGCCGCGGCCGCCGAGGCCGCGCCGGGCCTCGCCACCATGCCGCCCCGCCGCCGGGCCGAGGCTCTCGTGGCCGCCGCCGACGCCCTCCTGGCCGCGGCCGACGAGCTGGTCCCGCTGGCCATGCAGGAAACCGGCCTGACCGAGCCCCGCCTGCGCGGCGAGATCAAACGGACGGCCGTGCAGCTCAAGCTTTTCGCCGACGTCGCGGCGGCCGGCGACTTCCTTGACGTACGTCTCGACCCCGCCGACCCGGACTTCGTCCTCGGCCCGAGGCCCGACCTGCGCCGTTACCTGGTGCCGCTCGGCCCCGTCCTCAACTTCGCCGCGAGCAACTTCCCGTTCGCCTTCTCGGTGGCCGGCGGCGACACCGCCTCGGCGCTGGCGGCCGGCTGTCCCGTCGTGGTGAAAGCCCACCCCGGCCATCCCCGCCTGTCCGACCGCACCGCCGAGATCGTCGGCGCCGTCCTGCCCCCGGGCGCGCTGGGCCTGATCCACGGGGTCGACGAGGGGGTGGCCGCCCTGCGGGACGAGCGGATCACCGCGGCCTCCTTCACCGGATCGCTTGCCGGCGGCCAGGCGCTGGCCGCGATCGCCGCTGCCCGGCCCCGGCCGATCCCGTTCTACGGCGAGCTGGGCAGCCTCAACCCGGTCGTGGTCACCCCGGCCGCCCTGGCCGAGCGGGCCGGGGCGCTGGCCGCCGGGTTCGCCGCGAGCGTCTCCGGCTCGGCCGGCCAGCTGTGCACCAAGCCCGGCCTGCTGTTCGTCCCCGACGCGTTCGCCGACTCGGCCGTGTCCGCGTTCGAGGCCGCCGGCCCGCACCCGCTGCTCTACGCGGGCATCGCCGACGGTTACGCCCGCCGCCGGGCCGAGGTGCTGGGCACCCCCGGGGTGACGGTCGCCGTCGAGGGCCAGGTCACCCTGGCCGGGGTCACCCCGACGCTGGTCGAGACCGACCTGGCCACCCTGCTCAAGCACCGCGACACCCTGCTGCAGGAGGCCTTCGGCCCGTTGTCGGTGGTGGTGCGCTACACCCCCGGCGAGCCGCTGGGCGCGGCCCTGACCGAGCTGATCGAGGGCTCCCTCACTGCGGGCGTCCACGTCGGCGCGGGCGAGGATTCGCCCTGGCTGCACGAGCTGGTCACGGCCTTGCAGGCGCTGGCCGGCCGCGTCCTGTTCAACGGCTGGCCCACGGGTGTCGCGGTTACCCCCGCCATGCAGCACGGCGGCCCGTTCCCCGCCACGACCAACCCGACCACCACCTCGGTCGGCACCGCGGCCATCACCCGTTTCCTGCGCCCGGTCACCTACCAGGACGCGCCGCCGTCCCTGCTCCCCGAGCCGCTGCGCGACGACAACCCCTGGAACGTCCCCCAGCACCACTCCCCCGCCGGCGAGTCATCGACGTGGGGCTCCCTCCCCGCCTGAGCGCCAACCGGAAATCGGCGACGGAAGGCGACCGGACCGCGACGATCATTCATCCATAGCCGCCACTAGGGACTACAGGCACGATGCGGATCGATGCCTAGGCTCAGCCCATGCCCGGAAGCAGGCAGCCCGCCGCGACCAGCTCAACCGGGCCCGGCACCGACTATGACGCTTTCATGTCGTACAACCATGCAGCGGACGCATCCCTCGCCCCGGCGCTGCACAGCGGCATGGAGAGTATCGGCAAGGCCGTGTACCGCCGCCGGGCTTCGCGGATATACCTCGACAAGGCCAGCATGTCGGCCACCCCGGAGTTGTGGGGCGGCGTGGAAGCAGCTCTCGCGTCGTCCCGCTTCTTTCTCCTGCTCGCCTCCCCCGAGTCGGCGCAATCCGACTGGGTCAAGCGGGAGGTCGGCTGGTGGCTCGAGCATCGTCGTCCGGAGCAGCTGTTCATTGCGCTGACCGGGGGCGAGCTGCGGTGGGATCGGACGGAGCAACGGTTTGCCGCCGACTCGGACGCCATCCCCGAAATACTCACCTCCGCCTACCCCACCGAGCCGCTGTGGGTCGATCTGCGCTGGGCGCACGACGAGTCCGGCCTCTCCGACGATGATCCTCGGTTGCAGGACGCGGCGGCCATGCTGGCGGCCCCGCTCCGGGGCGTCCCCAAGGACGAGCTCATCGGTCTCGACCTGGCCCGGCACCGGCGTCTGCTGCGGCTGACCCGGCTCGCCATCGCCGTGCTCGCCACCCTGCTGCTGCTGGTGGCCGTCGGCGCGGTCGTCGCGCTGGAGCAGCGCAGCACCGCGATCGCGGAGCGGAGGATCGCCGACGAACGGCGGGACACGGCCGTTGCCCGTCAGCTCATGCTGGAGAGCCGGTCGCTCGCCGCGTCCGATCCCCCGGTCGCGTACCGGTTGGCCATCGCCGCGCACCAGCTCCGGCCGGAAGGGCCGACGATCGGGAATCTCTACGGTGTGCTCGACACACCGGGAGTCCAACGACTCGCCGGGCCGTCAGCGAATCTGTCCGACATGGCGTACGCCCCCGACGGCAGCACGATCGCGGCCTCCACCGACGACGGTCGAATCAGGGTGTGGGACGCCGGCACCAAGAAGCTCCGCACGACGCTGCAGGCGGGCGAGCGCCGGCCCGTGCTGGCCTACAGCCCCGACGGGACGACCCTCCTGAGCGGGACCTGGGACAGGAAGATCCGGCTGTGGGACATCCGCTCGGGGAAGAAACCGGTATCTCTCTCCGGGCACACGTCTCTCGTGGTGGACGTGGCTTTCAGCCCGAAGGGCGGGCTCGTCGCGACCGCGAGCGAGGACGGCACGGCCCGGATCTGGGACGCACGGACGGGGCGCAGCCTGCACATCCTCCGCGGTCACCGCAAAGCTCTGCTGAATGTGGCGTTCAGCCCCGACGGCACAACCCTGGCGACCACCGGCTACGACCACACGATCCGGCTGTGGCAGGTGCCGTCGGGCCGGCCACTGCACGTGCTGCGCGGGCACACCCGCACCATCGAGGCGCTGGTGTTCAGCCCTGACGGGCGGACCCTGACCACGGCGGGCTTCGATGGTACGACCCGGATCTGGAACACGGCCACGGGCACCCTGCGGTTCCTGCGCGGCGGCAACGGGAAGATCTCTCCGGCGGTCGAATACAGCCCGGACAGCCGTACGGTGGCGGTGTCCGACGAGAACGGCACCATCCGGATCTGGGATGTCCGCACCGGCCTGCGCACGCGGCTGCTCTCCGCCCACCTGGCCGAGGTGGACGACGTGGAGTTCAGCCCCGACGGCTCCACCATGATCACCACGGGTGAGGACAAGTCCGCCAAGATCTGGGACGTCGCCACCGGCAAGATCCGCACCACACTGACCGGCTACACCGGCAGCATCCTGATCGTCGTCTTCCGTCCCGACGGCACCGAGGTGGCGGTCGCCGGGGCGGACGGCTCGGTGTGGACATGGGACATGGTTACCGGCAAGCCCACCAAGACCTTGACCGGCGCGGCGGGCAGGCTCAGCGACGTGACGTTCGCCGGGAACGGCAGCATCGTCGCCGCCGCGGGCGACGGCCCCGAGGTCCGCCTCTGGAACGCCGCCACCGGACGAATCCGGAGAGTCCTGACCGGTCAGGGTGGGATCTCGCAACTCGCCGTCAGTCCCGACGGCCGATCGCTGGCCGACGCGGAAGCCGAAGGAGCCGACCGGATCTGGGATGTGCAGACCGGGCAGTCGACAGCCCTCGGGTCGGGGCGCGGCAGCGGCTCTCGAGCGGTGGACTTCAGTTCCGACGGCGCCACGGTCGCCGCGGCCGGCTCCGACGGCACCGCGCGCATCTGGGACGCCCGCACGGGAGCGCTCCAGGCCGAGCTCAAGAGCGATTCCCAGCCGCTGCAGGAAATCGCCTCCAGCCCGGACGGGACCCGGCTGGTCGCCATCAGCCGGGACGGCATCGCACGGCTCTGGGACCTCCGGGCCGGCAAGGTGGTCCGGACCGTCAGAAACGCCGGCTTCCAAGCAGCGTTCTCACCGGACGGCAGCCAGGTCGCGATCCCCCTGACGGACGGCACGGCAGTCCTCCTGGACCAGTCGTCCGGGAAGCAACGGGCCATCCTGACCGGCCACTCCGACGTGATCAGCACCGTGACCTTCAATCACCGAGGCACCGCGGTGGCGACCACTGGCGGGGACGGGACGGCCCGCCTCTGGGACGCGGCGACCGGAGCGCCGATCTCCACCCTCACCGGTCACACGGGCCTCGTGAACCGCCTGCGATTCACGACCGACGACCAGACGGTGGTCACCGCCGGCGCCGACGGCACGGTCCGTGTCTTCGGCACCGACGGCATCCCCCACGCGGTCTTCTCCGGCCACACCGACAGCATCTCCGACCTCGTCATCTCCCCCGACGGCCACAGCGTGGCGACGGCCGGTCCCGACGGCACGGCCCGCCTCTGGGATCTCACCACGGCGGTGTCCGATCCGCTGACCACCGCGTGCCGACGGGCCGAGCGCGGCTTCGACGAGGCCGAATGGCGTACGCACATCCCGGAGGTCCCGTACCGGAAGACCTGCTGATCGTGACGCGGGTGTTGTGCATCTTGACCGGGGGACGGAGATGCCGAGATGGGTCACACCCGGGGCGAGGCCGTCAGCAACTCCAGCAGGGTGCGGGCGCCGAAGCCGGTGGCGCCGTCGACGGAGGCGTTGCCTTTCCAGGCGGGGCCGGTCAGGTCGAGGTGGGCCCACGGGACGCCGCGGGGGACGAACTCGCCCAGGAACAGGGCGGCGGTGATGGCCCGGCCGGTGTCGGTCAGCGGGTGGTTGCGTACGCCGGACGCGGTCTTGATCTGGGGGCGGTAGCGCTCGTCGTAGGGCAGCCGCCACAGGGGCTCGCCGGCTTCGGCGCCGGCCGCCAGCACGCGGCCGGCCGCGAGGTCGTCGCGGGCCAGGACGGCGGCGATCTCGGGGCCCAGCGCGATCTCGGCCTGGTAGGTGAGCGTGGCCAGATCGATCAACAGGGCCGGGGCGGCCGACGCGGCCAGGGCCAGCGCGTCGGCCAGGATCACCCGGCCCTCGAAGTCGGTGTCCAGAATCTGGATCTCGGTGCCGTTCCAGGCCGTCACCACGTCGCCGGGGCGGGCCGCGCCCGGGCCGGGCAGGTTCTCGGCGAACGGCAGGACCGCGCGCACCGGCACCGGGCAGCCGGCGCGGCGCAGGCCGGCCATCACTGCCAGCACCGTGGCCGCGCCGGCCACGTCCAGGCGCATGTTCTGCATCGCGGCCGGGGACTTGAGCGAGAGGCCGCCGCTGTCGAAGGTGATGCCCTTGCCGACCAGCGCGACCTCGGGGGCGCCGGTCTCGGCCAGGTGGTCCAGGGTCACCAGGTACGGGCCGTCGGGCGAGCCGCCGCCGATCGCGGCCAGCCCGCCGAAGCCCTGCGCGGCCACCTCGTCCGGGCCGAGCACCGTGCAGGCCAGGCCCGCGTTCTCGGCGATCCGGGCCGCCAGCCCGGCCGCCGCGCTCGGGGTGAGCACGTTGGCCGGGGCGCTGACCAGCAACTTCGTCAGCCGTACGACGTCGGCCGCGAGGTGTCCGCGCACCGCTTCGGGCACGAGCGGCTCGGCGACGAGCAGGGTGATCACCGCGCCGGGCGGGGCGCCGGTGATCAGGCCGTCGATGATCGGCGCGGTCAGCGCGCCGGGCGGCTCCACCTGCACCACGTCGCCGTCGCACAGCCGGGCGCCGGCGACGGTCGCGGCCGTACGAGCGGTCTCGATCGTCGGCGATTCGCCCAGACCGACCCGGAGGACGTCACCCTCGGCGGCCAGCTCGCCGGCCGCCCCGCCGAACGGGAGCCAGCCGCCGGAGACGGCCGGGGCGAAGACGATGCGCCGGGCGGTGGTTCCGGCATCGACGGTGATCGGGCCCGTGCCGGTCACCACGGCGTCGGCCGCCGCTTCGATCTCGGCCGCCCAGTCCCGTCCGCCCGCCTTGGCTGCCGGCTCGTTCGTGCTGGTCATGGCGCCTCCCGCCGGGTCGTCGATGCCCTGGCATCCTCGCTGGTCGCCCCGGGCCCGGATCGTGCGCACCGCACGCGCCGCCGCACGGTGGCTGGGCCGGGCGCACAGTCCCGCCGCACCGCTGACCCCTAGCTTGCTTCACACCTGGCACGACACAGGAGCGAGGGAGATCACATGGGCCGGTATCGAGTCGCGATGGACATCGGGGGCACGTTCACCGACGTCGTGACGTACGACCAGCAGAGCGGGGCGTTCGCCGCGACCAAGGCCTCGACCACGCCCGGCAACCTCAGCGAGGGTGTCCTGGCCGGTCTGGACGCGGTCGTCGACGAGCCGTCCGGCATCGACTTCCTGGTGCACGGCACCACCCAGGGCCTCAACGCGTTCCTGGAGAGGCGCGGTGTGCCGGTGCTGCTGCTCGGCACGGCCGGTCTGGAGGACACGTACCACATCGCCCGTGGCCCCCGGGCCCGGCTCTACGACCTGCACTATCGCAAGCCGACCCCGCTCGTGCCGCGCCGTGACGTGCTGGGCATCGGCGGCCGGATCGCCGCCGACGGCTCGGAGCTCACCCCGCTGGACGAGGACGCCGTACGCGCCGCGGCCGCGAAGGTGCGCACGGACGGCCATGGCGCGGTCGCGGTGGCGTTCCTGTTCAGCTTCAAGAACCCGGCCCACGAGCTGCGCGCCCGGGAGATCCTGCAGGAGGAGCTGGGCGACGACGTCACGGTGTCGGTCTCGCACGAGGCGGCGAAGGAGTGGCGCGAGTACGAGCGCACCTCGTCGGCGGTCGTCGAGGCGTACACCGGTCCGATCGTCCGCCGTTATCTGCTCGACCTGGAGGGCCGCCTCGACGACCGGGGACTGCGGGTCCCCCTGCACGTCATGCAGTCGTCCGGCGGCATCCTGACCGCGGAGTCGGCCCGCCGCCGCCCGCTGCAGACGCTGCTGTCCGGCCCGGTCGGCGGCGCGATCGCCTGCGCCGAGCTGTCCCGGCAGACCGGCCGGCCGCACCTGATCGGCATCGACATGGGCGGCACCTCGTTCGACGTGTCGCTGATCGTCGACGGCGAGCCCGACGTGTCGGCCGAGGCCCAGCTCGAAGGTCTGCCGATGCTGATGAGCGTGGTCAACATCCACACCGTGGGGGCGGGCGGCGGCTCGGTGGCCTGGGCCGAGGCGGGTGGCCTGCGGGTCGGCCCGCGCAGCGCGGGCGCCCGGCCCGGTCCGGCCTGCTACGGCCGCGGCGGCACCGAACCCACCGTCACCGACGCCAACCTGGTGCTCGGCCGGATCGACCCGGAAGGTTTCGCGGGCGGCCAGATGACGCTCGACGTCCCGGCCGCCTCGACCGCCGTGGACGGCCTGGCCGAGGTGTTCGGGATGACCACCACCACGATGGCCGAGGGCATCTGCGACGTCGCGAACTCCAAGATGGCCCAGGCGATCCGTACGATCACGGTGTCCCGGGGCATCGAGCCGCGCGAGTCGGCGCTGGTCGCGTTCGGCGGGGCCGGCCCGATGCACGCCGTGTTCCTCGCCCGCGAGCTGGGCATCGCCGAGACGGTGGTGCCGCGCTTCCCGGGGGCGTTCTCGGCCTGGGGCATGCTGCAGACCCAGATCCGGCAGGACTACACCGAGCCGTACTTCTACCTCGACGAGGACCTCGAACCGGCCGACATGGCGGCCACCCTCGCGCGGCTGGAAGCCACCGGCGTCACCGCGCTCGACCACGAAGGGGTGTCCGGGGACGCCCGGCACGCGACCCACTCGGTGGACATCCGGTACGCGGCGCAGGAGTACACGCTGACCGTCCCGCTGACCGGGGCCGACGAGCCGCTGGGCGAGTTCTTCCTGTCCGACGTCGCGCAGCGCTTCGCCGACCTGCACAAGAGCCGGTACGGGCACGCCAACCTGGGTGCGCCGATCGAGTTCGTGGCCCTGCGCACGGCCGCCTTCGGTGATCTCGGCCGCCCCGAACCGCAGAAGTGGCCGGCCGCGACCACGGACGACTTCCCCCACGAGATCCGTACGGTCGTCTTCGACGGCACGGGGCAGTACACCACGGTCGTACGCCGGGACGATCTGTTCGTCGGGCACACGTTCCAGGGCCCGGCCGTCGTCATCGAGGACACCGCCACCACCGTGGTCCCGCCCGGCTATTCGGTCAGCGTGGACGAGATCGGCTCGCTGATCATCTCGCTCGTCGTCTCGGGAAAGGACAACCAATGATCGACCCGGTAACCGTCGAGATCATCCGGAACGCGCTCAACGCGGCCGCGGACGACATGAACGCCACGCTGATCCGGTCCGCCTACACCCCGATCATCTACGAGTGCGGCGACTGCGTGGTCGCCATCATGGACGCCAACCACCAGGTCCTCGGCCAGTCGGCCGGCCTGCCGATCTTCCTGGGCAACCTGGAGACGTGCACGCTCGCCACCGAGCAGCAGTTCGGCCGCGAGGTGTGGCAGCCGGGCGACGTGTGGATCCTCAACGACAGCTATCTGGGCGGCACCCACCTCAACGACGTGACCATCTTCGGGCCGGTGTTCGAGGCGGGCACGCTGGTCGGCTTCACCGCCTCCCGGGCGCACTGGATCGACGTCGGCTCGAAGGACCCGGGCGGCTCGATGGACTCGGTCAACATCTTCCAGGAGGGGCTGCGGCTCGGCCCGCAGAAGCTCGTCTCCGGCGGCGAGGAGGTGCAGGCGGTCACCGGCACGATCGCCACCAACGTGCGCTTCCCCTACCCGACCACGGGTGACATGCACGCGATGATGGCCTGCATCCAGATGGGCGAGCGGCGGCTGCAGGAGATCGTCCGGCGGTTCGGCCTGCCCACCCTGGAACTGGCCCGGGACGAGATCTTCCACCAGACCGAGCTGCTCGAACGGGCCGTGATCGCCAAGATCCCGGACGGCGTCTACAGCGCCGAGGGCGTGCTCGACAACGACGGCATCGACCTGGACACCCCGGTCCCGATCCGCCTGAAGATCACGGTGGCCGGCGAGGAGATCGACTTCGACGTGACCGAGTCGGCCGACCAGACCGTGGGCCCGGTCAACTGCGGCGTCTCGCAGGCCGTCTCGGCGCTCCGGGTCGGCTACAAGCTGCTGGTCAGCCCCGACCTGCCGGGCAACGGCGGCTCGTTCCGCTCGATGACCACCCAGGTCCGCGAGGGGTCGGTGCTCGGCGCCCGGTCGCCGGCCGCCTGCCAGTGGTATTTCTCCCACCTCGGCCTGCTGATCGACATGGTGGCCCGGGCGCTCGCCCCGGCCATGCCCGACCAGGTGGCCGGGGCCAGCCACGGCGACTCGATGATCATCCTGACCGCGGGCGTCGACCCGCGGGTCAAGCGCGAGTTCGTCAGCCTCGAGGCCACCGTCGGCGGCTGGGGCGGCTGGAACGGCTCGGACGGCGAGAGCGCGCTGATCAACAACGTGAACGGCTCGCTCAAGGACATCCCGATCGAGGTGCACGAGACCCGCTACCCGTGGCGGATCAACGAATACCGCATCCGCCCCGACTCGGGCGGCTCGGGTCGCTGGCGCGGCGGCAACGGCGTGATCCGCGAGTACGAGGCACAGACCGACCTGACCGTGTCGCTGTGGTTCGAGCGCTCCCGGCAGCCCGCGTGGGGCCTGTTCGGCGGCGAGGACGCGGTCGGCCCCGAGGTCGTCATCAACCCCGGCCGCGAGGACGAGCGCCGGATCCTGAAGATCAACGGCATGCGCCTGAAGAAGGGTGACGTGGTCCGCTGCGCCACCGGCGGCGGCGGCGGTTACGGCGACCCGACCGAACGATCCGCGGACGACGTACGGGCCGACGTCCTCGACCGCAACATCAGCGCCGAGGCGGCGAGCAACCGCTACGGCATCGGCTCCTGACGACCCGGCTTTTGCCTCACGTCAGGGGGTCTTTGCCTCGCGTCCGGGGAAGGTGACCTCGACCAGTGGGCTGGTCGCGGAACCGGTGATGTAGTAGCGGCCGTCCACCCGGTGGAACCAGATCTCGATCCGGCGCGGTGCCCCGGTCTTGCGCCCGATGGTGGTGATGTCGATGATCCGGTCCTGCGCCAGTGCGGCGGCGGTCTGGTCGCTCATGATCGAGGCAACCACCGGCGCCGACGCGTCTATTCCCACCGCGCGCATCGGAATTAGAGAGACACGGTGGCGCCGCCGCCGTCGACCGACCGCGTAGGGTTCGGGCAGTGAATCCCGCTGACCTGCAGGGCCTTCGATCGGGCAGCCTCGAGACCCGCGAGGCGCACGTCCACCAGTTGCTCGACCGGGCCCGGGAGCACGCCGACGAGTCGGCCGTCGCCGCGCTGCACGTGCTCACCCGCGACTACCGCGAGTTCCACCGGTCGCTCTACTCGCGGGCGATGAACCAGGCAGCCGTCTTCGCCGACCCCGGGCTGGAGGAGCCCCTGCTCGCGGCGCTCGGCGACACCCGCTACAACTGCCAGGCCTGGGCCGCGATGGGCTGCGCGGCCATGGACATCCGGGCCGCCGTGCCCCAGCTCGTCACGCTCCTCGACCACCAGCAGTGGATCGTCCGCGGCGAGACGGTGACCGCCCTCGGCCGCCTCGGCGACGCCTCGGTCGTGCCGGCGCTGCAGCCCTTGCTCGGCGACGAAGCCGACTGGCTGCGCCAGCGAACCGCCGACACCCTGGCCAAGATCGGCGGCGAGGCGGCCCTGGACGCCCTCTGGCACGAACTCGAACACCGCCGATTCGACCGGATCGGCTACATCGCCAGCACGCTGGCTCTGTTCACGCCGGAGGTGGTGCCCCGCCTGCTGGCCGCGACCGAAAGCCCGGACCCGGACCAGCGCTACTGGGCCGTCGTCGCCCTCGGCTCGACCGGTGACGACCGCGTCGTGCCGACACTGGAGAAACTGATGTCCACCGACCGCGGCCAAACCGTCTTCGACGGCGAGGTCCGCACCGCCGCCAAAAAGGCCCTCCGCACCCTCCGCCGCATCCAGGCCGCCATCGCCGACCGAGAAGGCGCCAAAGCGCCCGGCTGATCCGCCCCCCGCGACGATCCTGCCGCGGCCGAACCACGCTACCGCCAGGCACGGCCAGCTCCTGGGGTGAGGGCAGCGTCGCCGTGGTCCGCCCGAACTCGTACCCGTTGGGCGTCAACCCCATCATCGACTCGGCCACCAGCCCGTTTCATGGTTCCCCGCTGCTGCTCACGGCGCCCGGCGACCCCGATCGGCCAGGTCGCTGGACCTGCTCAGCCGAGAAGTTGCCGGCCCGGCCGAACGCCGGATGATCGTCGGCCGAACGCGACCACCGCATCCTCACGATCGCGGTGGTCCTCGACGCGCTGGCCCATCACGGTCAGAGCTTGCGGTAGCGGGCCTCCGCTACGGCGAACAATCCGTACGCGGCGAAGCCGATAGCGGTCAACAGCAGCAGCCACATGCCGTAACTGCGCTCGGACAGCGCCCGCAGCGCGGCATCCAGGCCGCGCGCCTTGTCCGAGTCGTACTGCACGGCGGCCACCACGAACAGCACCCCGGCGATGCCGTAGGCGATTCCCTTCGCGGTGTAGCCCACCATGCCCAGCCGGCCGATGAGCCGGCGCACCGCGGCGGTCATCTGTCCGACCTTCAGGTGCTTCTCGAACCGGCGGGTGAGGCCGACGAACGCCAGGCCGAGACCGATCGCGGCGACCGCCAGCCCGGCACCGACGACGCCGAGCCGCCCCAGGCTGGAGCCGAGCAGGCCTTCGGCCGCGTCCTGCTGCGTGTCCGCGCTCGACGTGTTCTTGCCGCGCAGCACCTTCACGCCGTTCCAGCCCAAGTAGAGATAGAACGCGGCACGGACGGCGGACGCGGCCCGCTCGAGGTGGCGCCGCACCGTGAAGATCTCGAGGACCTGCCAGACCGCCATCGCGGCCAGGCCGATCACCATGACCACGATCAGCGCCGTACCGAACGGCTCTTCGGCGAGCTTGTGCATCGCGCCGGACTGGTCGCCGTCGGCGGCCGGAGCGCCGAACGCGATCTGCACGATCACGTAGGCGAACAGGAGATGGAGTACGCCGTACCCGAGGAAACCCGCGCGGGTCAGGCGTTCGAGCCAGGTATTGCCGGCGGCGCGGGAGGCCGCCCCGCGGGCGTGCGAGGTCACCGAGGGCATCACCCAGCTTTGACCCGACAGCGCCGAAACAAAACCTCCGCCGGATTTCCCCGTCGAGCGTGCGGTTTGCCGAGCGGCACGGTTTTGTCGAGATCGACCGGTACGTCCTCGACGGCGACACGATCCCCTTCATCGACCTTCGGCTGCGCGGGTGACCACGAAGCTGCCCTCGATCTCGACCAGCAGCGAGTCGAGGGCCAGGCCCGCTACCAGCACGAGGGTGTTGGCGGGGTAGTCGCCGTGGGGGAACCAGTCGGCGTAGACCTCGTCGCGGACGGTGTTGAAGTCGGGCAGGGTGTCGCGGCCCACGACGTACGTGGTCAGTTTGATCAGGTCGCTGGGGGTGGCGCCCTGGGACGCCAGCAGGGCGCCGATGGCGGCGAAGACCTGGCGGGTCTGGTCGGCCGCGCCGTCGGTCGGGGTCGCTACCTGGCCGGCGAAGGTCGCCACGCGGGTGTTCGCGGCCGTGATCGACAGCTGGCTGTACTTGCCGCGCGGGGCGGGGGCGGCGGCGGGGTTGAGTCGCTGCAGAGCATCCATGATCCAGATTCTGCCGCGCCGGGCTCAGCCGAGTTGTTCGGCCAGGCCGACGATGATGCTTTCGGGGCCTCGGACGTAGCAGAGGCGGTAGCCGCCGTCCTTCCGGTTGCCGAAGTCGATCAGGTCGCCGACCAGGGTGGCGCCGTGCCGGCGCAGGCGGGTGACGGTGTCCTCGATATCGTCGACGGCGAACATCACCCGCCGCATCCCCAGAGTGTTGGCGGGAGCGTCCTTCGGGTCGGGGGTGATCGGGGCCGGCGCGTGGAACTTGGCCAGCTCGATGCCGCCGGGGGCGCCGGGGATGCGCAGCATGGCGACGTCCTGGCGGACGTTCTCGAGGCCGATCACCTTTTCGGCCCAGGTGCCCTCGAGCGGGCCCTTGCCTTCCAGCTCGAGGCCGATCTCGACGAAGAACGCGATCACCGCGTCCAGGTCTTCGACGACGATGAGGACGTTGTCCATGCGCTGGACGGCCATGCTGATCTCCTCGGGTTCCCGGGCGGCCCGGGGTGGGCCGCCTCCTCACCCTAGGTACGAAGCCGGCGGGCCGCTTTCGACACGATCAGCACACGTCCTGGCGGTAATTCTCGATCTCGGCGTCGTCGGACTGGCCGCTCGCGACCCGGCCGGCGATTGTCGTGATCTGCTGCCGCAGGTCGGCCTGCTCGGCCAGCACCGGCCAGTCCTCGCTACTCAGCAGGCTGGTCGCGGCTCGGTTGAGCGCGTCGGTGTTGCCGGTGGCTTTCGCTCGCTGCCACTCCTTGAGCCAGCCGCAGGTGATCAGCTTGACCAGGGCCGCGTCGAACAGCTTGGTGTCGGTGGTGGGGAAGCCGTCCATCTGGTCGGGATCCCAGTCCGGCGGGGCCGGCATCTTCAGCAACAGCCGGGCCGCCCGGTCCCCGGCCTCACCCTGCGAGGTGACCTGCGGGCTGACGGAGGCGACCCAGGCGGCTTCGTCGACATGCCGCAAGCGGGCGACCAGGGCCTCCCAGGTGGCGCGCGTCCAGCCGGTCCCGGCCCGCAGTACGGCGAAGACCCCGTCGTGCGGTTCGGTCGCGACGGAGAAATCGTTCTTGCTGATCGGGCGAAGGTAGCCGGTGAGATCGCCGACCTTCACCTTCGTGTTGTTCGCCTGCCGATCGTTGCGCCGGGAGCTGTACTGCGCGGCGGGGTACCACGTCTGATCAAAGCTGAGCTCACCCTTCTCGTACGCCATCTCGCCCATCCGATCCCCGAAGGGCTCGAGGTGGATGACCTTCCATCCGGGCTCGCTGACGATGATGCGCGGGCTCTCCTTGGCCGCCTTCCGCACCTTCGATGGCTCCAGCAAAGAGGAACCCGGAGGGGGCGGGGTGGCCGAAGCGGGCGCGGTGACCGACGGGGAGGCCGAGGGCGCGACCGTGGCGGCCGGGGGTGCCGGCGCGGGCTTCCACGCCTGCGGGACGACGATCACGGCGACGAGTACTGCCGCGGCGACCGCCACCGCCGCCGCCGCGTAAAGGTATAAGGGTCTGCGTCCGGTCGGTTCGGCGACGATCTGCTCGAGGAGCTGGTGGGCGGCCTCGTCGAGGTCGCGGGCGACGACCGGCCGGTACGGGTCCGCGTCGCGCAGCAGCTGGTCGTCCGGCTGGGCGGTCATCGTTCCTCCTTCGCGATGCGCGCCGCGAGCACCGGGTCGGCGTCCATCAGGTCTCGGAAGCGGGCGCGGGCCCTGGACAGCCGGGCCCGCGCCGCCATCGGGGTCACGCCGAGCACGACCGCGGCCTCGCGGGGCTCCAGCCCCTCCCAGAACGTCAGCATCAGCACCTCGCGGTCGAGGTCGGCGAGACGCGCCAGGGCGGCCCGGACGGTGAGCCGTTCGGGCACCTCGTGGCCCGGGTCGGCGGCCGTCTGATGCAGTCGTTGCCGCAACCGCTCGCCGAGCCTTTCCCGGCGCACCCCGCCGCGGTGGTGGTTGGCCAGCACCCGGCGGGCCACGCCGTACAGCCACAGCTTGGCCTCGTCCCCGTCCGGCATCTGGCGGCCCCGCCGCCACGCGACGAGAAACGTCTCGGCCACCACGTCGGCCGCGTCCGCCGGTTGCTCGACCCGCCGCAGGGCGTACGCCAGCAGCGACTCGAACGCGTCGTCGTAGACCCGCCGGAAGCGTTTCTCGTCCTCGATCCCCACGTCACTTCCCATGTCCGGCCGCGGCCACATCGTGACAGCGTCGCCGCCGGAAAGTCACTCCGGCACAGGACCGGCGTCGCTCCAGAGTGAGTTGAGGGCGAAGCAGAGGACGTGCAGGGCGAGCCGCTGGCCCGGTTCCTCGAAGGTCAGGCCGAGCTGGCGGGCCCGGGCCAGGCGGGCCAGGACGGTGTTGCGGTGAACGCCGAGCTGGTGCGACGCCTGGCTGAGCGAGCCGCCCGAGTCGAGCACGGCCAGCACGGTCTGGACGAGGGCGGCCCGGTCGCGGGCGGCCATCAGCTCGGTCAGGCACAGGTCGGCCACCTGCGCGATGTCGGTGGTGGGCAGCCAGGCCAGCGCGGCGTTCGCACCGACCTGGTCGAACCACTGGACCGCGCCGGGGCCGGCCTCGCGGGCCACGTGCGCGGCCAGCCGGGCCTCGGCCACCGACCGCATCAGCCCGGCCACCCCGGGGTGGGCCCGGCCCACGCCGATCACCAGGCGGTGCGCGACGGCCGACTCGCGGAAGCCGGCCAGCGCGCGGCGCAGCGCGGTCACGTCGTCCGGGTCGGCGCCGCTGTGCCAGGAGAGCCAGCCGTCGCCCTCGGCGACCAGCGGCCAGGTGGAGTGGCCGCGCTGCCAGGACGCGCGGATCAGGAAGGTGATCTCGGGGGCGGGTTCGCCGGACGGGCGTACGGGGGCCAGCCAGACCGCCCGATTTTCCTCGCCGACCTGCCAGCCCAGCTCGCTCGTCCAGCCGGGGGTGTCGAGGTCGGGCGGGGCCGCCGTGTCGGGCGTGACGGAGAGCTGGCGCAGCAGGCCGAACGCGGCCTGTTCGTGTGCGGCGCGGGTGGCCGCGTCCAGCCGGCTCTGGGCCCAGGCCGCCTGCAGCGACGGGCGAGCCAGCCGCAGCAGCGACTCGACCTGGTCGACCGCGGCCGGGCCGGGCACCGGCACCGCGGCCACCAGCAGGGCCGCGGTCCGCTCCCCCGGCGCGTGCACCTCGACCTCGATCCGGCGCACCTGCGGGCGTTCGATCAGGGCCGCGTTCTGCCCGGCGATCACCACGCCGCCCATCACCAGCGCGACCGGCACCTGTTCGAGCTCGCGGTTGAGCACGCCGAGCACGCCGCGCAGGCCGGTCTGCTCGGCCAGTTGCTCGGCCAGCCGGGCCTGGCGCAGGGCGCGGGCCGCGGCCGGGGCGCTGACCTGCCCGGCGAGCTGCAGGGCGACGTCGATCGGGTCGGCGTCGATGATGATCAGTGACATGTTGAGCCGGGCGGCCAGGGCGACGCTGGACCCGCCGGCCACCTCCCGCGAGACGACCACCGCGGACAGGTTGCGTTCCCAGGCCAGGTGCAGCGCCGCGGCCAGCGACCAGCCGCCGGTGGCCGCCTCGTCGTGCAGCACGACCAGCACGTGCGGGGTGCAGCGGCGCAGCCGGTCGAACGTCTCGGCCAGCACCACCTGCTCGACCTGGCGGGCCGGGTCGGCCAGGTGCGGTTCGGCCCCGCCCAGCGGCTGGATGCGGGCCAGCTCGCCGAGCGTGATCGGCAGGGTGGACGGGCGTCTCATCGGCGCCTCGGGTGGTCGAGCGAGATGCCGTGCGAGCCCATGCCGACCATCTCCATGCCCTGGGGCGAATACCAGACCGCGTCGGCCGGGGTCACCAGCACGTCGACCACGTCGCCCGGTTCCAGGCTGTCCAGCGTGGCCAGGGCCCCGCGGGAGACGTCGAGCAGGCACATCAGGTCGGGGGCGCCGGCGATCAGCGCGCCGTCGGCGAAGACCGCGACGATCTCGCTGCGCAGCTCGATTCGCAGCTGCCGGCCGAGCCCGCCGATCTCGTCGACGACCAGGCTGGACGGGTGGGCCGGGATGGTGACGTCGCTGGGCCGGCTCAGGTGCTCGAGCTCGACCAGCCGGCCGCGGGCCAGGCGCCGGCAGCCGGTGATCGCGCCGAGCCGGGTGACCAGAAGGTCGGGGTCGGTGCGTTCGATCAGCAGCCGGCCCACGTTGGCGATGCGCGACACCGTGCCGGGCAGGGCCGCGCGGCGCAGGACGCCGGCGGTGGTCGGGTACGCCGCCAGGGCCGCCCAGCCGCCGACGGTGTCCACGTTCGCCCGCAGCATGCGGTCGGCCCGCGGCCCGGACGGCACCTCGACCAGCACGCTCTCCCCGGTCGGCCCGACCGCGGCCAGCGGCGTCGGCGAGACCCCGGACAGGTGCATGGCGGTGTGGTGGATCAGCGCGAACGCCCGGCCCATGCCGTCCGCGTCGAGCAGCGGGACGCCGAGCTGGGAGGCGGTGACCACCGCGACCAGGGCGCTGATGGTGGCCGCGGCCAGCGGGTAGATCGCGCCGAAGGTGACCCGCTGCAGGCGTTCGATCTGCCGGACGGCCGTCTCGAACTCGTCGCCCGCCGGTGGCAGGTCGGCCATCGCCGAACCGGAGCCGAGCACGCAGACCGACACGCAGGGTGTCTCGGGGTCGACCGACTCGACCTTGAGCAGCGGGACCGGGCCGTTGCGGTCGAGCAGCCCGGCCAGCCAGGACGAGACCGACGAGCGGTTGGCGTCACCGACGGCGGGCGAGTAGAACTTGGCCCCCTCGTAGAGCGCGGGCACGTCCTCGGCCGTGATCGACGCGCTCGCCCCGACGTAACCGCCGGCGCCGTTCACGACGGCGCCAGCGACGCGTCGGGCAGGCCGGCCACGCGGACCCGGACCCGGATGGTGCCGGACGGGCTGTAGGGCACGGCCACGGTCGAGATCTCGGCGATGTACGTCGAGCCGGGCGCGGCGCCGTTGGCCATGACCATCGCGGTGGCCCGTTCCTCGGCGTCCCGTCGCACGCTGTCGAGCTGGGCCGCGGACTCGATGAAGGCGACCTCGTCGAGCCAGGAGGCGGGCTGGCTGATCGCCGCGCCGACGCAGGCCAGCACATGCGACTCCTCCCGGGGCTCGATCACCGGGACGTCGGTGGCCCGGGACGGCACGTCGTCGGCCGGCCGCACCGCGGGTTCGGGGATGAGCACCGCGGTCGGCACCACCAGCTCGGTGCCGATGCCGGCCGGCTCGTCCGGGCGTACGACGGCCAGGCCGTGCCGCACCTCGCCGGATGCCCGCCGCCCGCCGTGCGAGAGCAGCACCCGGCAGTCGTCCAGCCCGGCCAGGTGGGCCGCGCCGCACAGCTCGAGCGCCTCGGTGGCGCCGAAGGCCACGACCGGCGTGACCCGGATCCGCGACGGGGTGCTGTAGCCGCCGTCGCCGCGGGCCACCCGGAGCTCGAGCGAGCCGGGCAGCCGGGCCAGCGTCTTCTCGCAGCGGTCGAGCACCCGTTCGGTGAGCGCGGTCAGCGCGCAGTCGAGCACCACCGTGGCCTCGCGCGCGACCAGCCCCTGGCCGCCGTAGTCGCTGGCCACCGAGATGCGCGCGCCGGGCACGGCGGCCAGGACGGCGTCGGCCACCTCGCGTTCGTGCGCGGGCCGGGCCTGCGAGCCGGCCGCGACGATCGCCACGTGCCGGAGGCCGGTGCCGATCAGCTCGGCGCAGAGCTCGGCCAGCCCGTCCCGGTCGAGCGGGCACAGCTCGTTGCCGAGCAGGTCGTGCCCGCCGGCCACGGTCCACCGGCGGGCGATCCGCCGCTCGACCAGCTCGGCCGGCGAGCGGCCGAGAGCCGGGTCGGTGGCCGCGCGCGGCACTATCCGCACGACGGCCACCGGGGGCACCTCGGCCTCGGGCCGGACCAGGGTGTCGAGCAGCAGGGAGGCCAGGTCGACCGTGACCGCGTCGGCCCCGCCGGGAACGACGCGCAGGGCCACGCCGGCGGCCGCCGCGATCACGCCCTCGAGATCCGCGCGGGCCGGGGCGACCGGCTCGACGGGCCGGACCGTCGTGCCGTGCACCACGGCCGCGTACGCCCGGTGCGGCCGCAGAGTCACCCCGATCTGCGCGAAACTGTCGCCCTGAGCAGGCATTTGATCATCGTACCCGGGTCAGCGGGCCCGTTTCCGGAGCCAGCGATCCATGGTCACCGCGAACAGGATGAGCAGACCCTGGATCACCTGCTGGTAGATGGTGTCCCAGCCGAGCAGGTTGAAGCCGTTGCCGATCAGGGTCAGCAGCAGCGCGCCGATGATGGCCCGCCAGATCGCGCCCTCGCCGCCGAGGATGCTGGTGCCGCCGACCACGGCCGCCGCGATCGCGGTCAGCTCGGTGCCGGTGGCCATGGTCGACTGGGCCGAGCCGGCCCGGGAGGCGAGGATCAGCCCGGCCAGCGCCGAGCAGACCCCACTGATCATGAACGCGCTGACGTGGATCGACCCGACCCGGATGCCGGAGAGACGGGCCGCCTCGGCGTTGCCGCCCACCGCGTACAGCCGCCGGCCGAACGTGGTGCGGGCGACCACGACCGCCAAGACCGCCACCACGACGACGAACATGATCGTGGCCGAGGTCAGGCCGAACAGCGACGGCCAGGTCAGCACGCCGAAGCTTTCCGAGCTCCGGGTCAGCGGATAGACGATCGCCCCGCCGGTCACCACCACGGCCAGACCGCGGTAGACCATACTGGTGGCCAGCGTGCCGACGAACGAGTTGACGCCGCTGCGGACCACGACGGTGCCGGTGATGAAGCCGAGAATCGCGCCGGCCACGACCGCCGCGGCGAAGCCGACATACACGTCGGTGACCCGGCCGACCTGGACGCCGACGATCGCCGACAGGGCCAGGGTGGCGCTGGCGGTCAGGTCGAAGACGCCGCTGATGATGCAGATCGTGGCCCCGGTGGCCAGCAGGCCGATGACCGCCGTCTGGTCGAGCAGGTTGACGATGTTGCCGGTGGTGAGGAACGTGTCGGTGCTGAACGACAGGGCGATCACGATGATCACCAGGGCGGCCACGATGCCGTAGTCGCGCATCCGGAACGCCAGGCGCGACACGTTGCCGCCCCCGGGCGGCGCCGGCGCCGGTGCGGTCTGGGGGGTGGTGTCGACGGTCAACTTCTTCTCCTTCTTCAGTCGTCGCCGAACGCTTCAGTCGTCGCCGAACGCGGCCGCGATCACGACCTCCGGAGTGGTTCCGCGCGGGTATTCACCGACCAGCTCGCCGTGCCGCAGAACGAGCACCCGGTGTGAGAGCGCGAGCAGTTCCTCGATCTCCGAAGACACACACACGACGGCCATGCCGTCGGCGGCGAGCCCGGTGATCAGGTGGTGGATCTGGGTTTTGGCGGCGACGTCGACACCGCGGGTGGGTTCGTCGATGAGCAGCACCTTGGGCTTGCGCAGCAGCCACTTGGCGAACAGCGCCTTCTGCTGGTTGCCACCGGACAGCGTCTGGATGGCCGCTTCCGGGTTGGCCGCCCGGATGTCGACCGACTTGGCGATCGCGCCCACCGCGGCCCGCTCGGCCGGCCGCCGCACGAAGAGGCCGGACAGCGACGACAGGGCCACGTTCTCGGCCACCGACCGCACCATGACCAGTCCCTGTTCCTTGCGCGACTCGGGCACCATCGCCACCCCGGCGGCCATCGCGGCCCGCGGGCTGTGCAGGGCCAGCCCGGCCCCGTCGACCTCGACGACACCCTCGTCCGGCTTGTCCGCCCCGAACAGCAGCCGGAGCGTCTCGGTGCGCCCGCTGCCGACCAGGCCGGCGATGCCGAGGATCTCCCCGGCGCGTACCTCGAGGTCGACCCCGTTGACCAGGCCACGGCGCAGACCACGGGCCGAGATCACCACCGGCGCGTCCTCGGGCAGCGGCTGCGGATCGGGGTAGAGCACGTCGATCTCGCGGCCCACCATGTGCCCGACCAGCTCCCGGGGTGAGGTGTCGGCCGCCGTGACCGTCCGGATCAGCGCGCCGTCGCGCAGCACGGTGATCCGGTCGGCCACCGACAGCACCTCCTCGAGGAAGTGCGAGACCAGGATGATCGTGGTCCCGCCCGCGGCCAGCCGGCGGATGAGCGCGAGCAGGTTGTCCTTCTCGTGCTCGGCCAGCACGGCCGTGGGCTCGTCCATGGCGATGACCCGGGCCCCGCGGGCCAGCGACCGCAGGATCTCGACCTGCTGCTGGACGCCGATCGGCAGCCGGTCGACCCGCTCGTCCGGGTCCACCGTGAAACCGGTGGTCTCGAGCAGTCCGGCCAGCCGCTTGCGGTCGGCCCGGGCGCTGACCAGCCCGCCCCGGTGCGACCAGCGGGCCAGGAAGACGTTGTCCAGCACCGACAGGGCCGGCACCAGCGCGCCCTCCTGCGAGATCAGGCTGATGCCCTGGGCGATGGCGTCGCGCGGGCTGCCCACGTCGACCTGCTCGCCGTCGAAGCTCAGCGTGCCCGCGTCGGCCCGGATCGCCCCGCCCAGGATCTTCAGCAGAGTGCTCTTGCCGGCGCCGTTCTCGCCGACCAGGCCGTGCACCTCGCCCGGCGCGATGTCCAGGTCGATGTCGTGCAGGACGGTGACGCCGCTGTAGCTCTTGCCCACGCCGCGCACCGCGATCGACGGCGCTTGGTGACTGCTCATCAGGCCTCCAAAACGAGGAGGGGCGCCGGGGATGATCCCCGGCGCCCGCCACCGTCAGTCCGAGTAGTCCGCCGTCTTGCCGGTCAGAGCTTCCTTGGTGCCGAGACAGTTGTAATCCGTCAGCGCCTCGCAAGCCACCGTAGAGTCCGGGACGGTCTCGCCGCGGGCCTTCTTGATACCCAGCTCGGCCGCCTTGGCGCCCTCGGCCTTCTCGGGCAGCGCGTACGTGGCGTACCAGGTGCCCTTGTTGACGAAGTCGTAGGCCTGGGTCGAGTTGCCGTTGCCGACGAAGGTGATCTTCTTGCCGGCCGCCAGCGGGGTCGCGCCGGCCAGCGCCTGGGACGAGCCGATCACCACGTTGACGTCCGGGTGGGCCTGCAGCAGGTTCTGCATGGCCGTACGGCCGCTGTCCGGGGTGTAGCCGCCGACGAAGTTGGAGATGACCTCGGAGACGCCGCCGGCCTTGAGCGCGTTGACCGCGGCCTCGGTGCGGGCGGTGTCCAGCGGGTAGTTCGCGAAGCCCTGCAGGTAGGCCACCTTGCAGGCGCCGTCGGTGACCGTCTTGCAGGCCTCCGTGCCCAGCTTGGCCAGGCCTTCGCCGTTGACCGTGGGCGGGTCGATGATGTTGATCGTGCCCGGCACCTGCGGGGCGGCGGTGTCGTACTTGCCGCCGATCGGGGTGAACTCGACGACCACGGTGATGCCGGCCGCGACCGCCTGCTTGACCGGGTTGACGAGCGCGGTGCCGTCGTTGGCCTGCACGATCACGATGTCGTAGCGCTTGGACGTGACGGCGTCCTGGAGTTGGTTGACCTGGGTCGGGCCGTCGAAGTTCGAGTCCAGGAAGGTGGCCTCGGCGTTGTTGGCCGCCGAGTACTCCTGCACGCCGGCCCAGGTGGCCTGGGCGAACGAGTTCGCCTTGGCGAAACCGAAGAAGCCGATGCTGAGCTTCTTGTCGGCCGGTGCGGCGCTGGCCGCGGTGCCCGCGGCGCCGTCGTCGTTGGGATTGCTGCAGGCGGCCAGGGCCACCGTGGCGGCCAGGCCGGCCGCCACAAGTCGGGCAACTCGTATCACTGGTGCTCCTCTTATCCGCTTATCCCGTGAAAAGGCTCATGGTTCGACGAGCTCGAAAACTCCGCCAACGAGCGGCTCGTCGTCCCGGACGTCCAGCAGTGCGAAGAGCCTCTCGGACAGGGAGGCTCGCCACGGGTCGTCGACCCACCGGCGGTAGTCCGCGGCCGTGTCCCAGTCGGCGATGACCAGGTGGGTCGCGGGGCTGTCGTCGACGGATCGCAACAGTTCGGCCGCACGGCACCCGGGGAAGGCCCGGGCCCGCTCCAGAATCCGCTGATCCGCGTAGAGGGCTTCCAGCTCGTCGCCGAGGCCGGCGGCTGCTCGAAGGGTGAGGACGCTGCGGACCATCAGGTACCTCCCGTGCTTCGGGTGGTTGGAGTTGGCAAATGCTGACGGTGGCCGTTCCGCCACGGATGTGCGCCGAGCACAGCCTGACCGCGCGCCGCTGTGCAGCGCTTTCCCGGGGCTCGCTCAGCGGACCCGGCGGCCCCACCAGCGCCGATTGACACCTCAGAAACCCTTGTGACAGGTTCGGGGCCTCGCCGCGCCAACCGGCGACGACCATTCGGCTGACCGTTCCTCATCCGGCGCCCCTGCGGCGCCGCGGCGGACAACGGGACCTCGCGTCAGCCGCCACTTCCGCATGAACGCCCGCCTCCTCTCCGGCGGCGCGTCGCTGTATGCGCGAAAGGCGAAAGGCGAACTCACGATGACCAGCAGCAGCCGCGTGGCGATCGACGTCGGCGGCACCTTCACCGACGTCGTCGAACTGTCGCCGGAGACCGGAGAGATCCGGTTCGGGAAGGTGCCCACCACCCCGTCCCAGCCGACCGCGGGCGTCCTGGACGCCTTCGGCACCACCGAGGCCCCGATGGCCGAGGTCAGCATGTTCACCCACGGCACCACGCTCGGGCTCAACGCGCTCCTCACCCGCACCGGCGCCCGCACGGCGGTGATCGGCACGGCCGGCTTCCGGGACGTCTACCTGCTCGGTCGCACCGACCGGCGCACCAACTACGACATCACGTACCGGCCGCCCCCGGCGCTGCTCGAGCGGTACGACACGTTCGAGGTACCCGAGCGGAGCCTGTTCGACGGCACGGTGCACCGGCCGCTGGACGAGGAGGCGGCCCGCGCGGTCGCGGCCACGATCGGCGAGCGCGGCTACGACTCGGTCGCGGTGGCCTTCCTGCACTCGTACGCCAACCCGGCCCACGAGTCCCGGATGCGCGAGATCCTGGCCGAGGTCGCGCCCGACGTGGTGGTGACCGTCTCGCACGAGCTGTCCCGCGAGTACCGCGAGTACGAGCGGACCAGCACGGCCGTGCTCGACGCGTACGTCAAGCCGATCGTGCGCCGCTACCTGTCCCGGCTGGAGGACGAGCTGGCCGAGGGCGGGTTCGCCGGGCGGTTCCTGATGACCCGCTCGGGCGGCGGCGCGATGACCGCCAGCTCGGCCCGGGAGCAACCGGTCAGCCTGATCCTGTCCGGCCCGGCCGGCGGCGTCATCGGCGCCACCGCGTTCGGCGCGCTCATCGGCCGGCCCAACCTGATCACCATCGACATGGGCGGCACCAGCCTGGACGCGTCGCTGGTGATCGACGGCGAGCCGGTGCTGCACCAGGGGGCCGAGTTCGAGAACCTGCCGATCAACACGCCGTCGCTCTACATCCACACCATCGGCGCGGGCGGCGGCTCGATCGCCTGGCTCGACGACGCGGGCGCGCTGCAGGTGGGCCCGCAGAGCGCCGGCGCCGACCCCGGCCCGGCCTCCTACGGCCGCGGCGGCACCCAGCCCACCTTCACCGACGCCGCGCTGGCGGTCGGCTACATGGGCACCACGGCGGCGCTCGGCGGCCGGCTCAGCCTGGACGACCGGCTCGCGATCGGGGCCCTGGAGCCGCTCGCCGAGAAGCTCGAGATGACCCCGCTGGCGCTGGCCCGCGGCATGATCCGGATCTCCACCACCAAGATCATGGGCGCCGTACGGGCGATCACGGTCGAGGTCGGCCGGGACCCCAAGGACTTCGCGCTGCTGTCCTTCGGCGGTGGCGGCGGCCTGGTCGCGATCGACGTCGCCCACGAGCTGGGCATCCCCACCGTCATCGTGCCGCCGGGCCAGGGCGCGTTCTCGGCGTTCGGCATGCTCTTCGCGGACGTGCAGCACGACTTCGCCCGTACGGCGGTCACCGCGCTCGCCACCCTGGACACCCCCGAGGTCGCGGCCAGCTACGCCGAGATGGCCGCCGAGGCCGCCGAGGCGCTGGCCGCCGAGGGCTTCGCGCCCGGCCGGCAGGTCCTGACCCGCAGCGTGGACGTGCGCTAC
The DNA here is from genome assembly GCA_965217855.1 of Actinoplanes sp. GTDB lineage: Bacteria > Actinomycetota > Actinomycetes > Mycobacteriales > Micromonosporaceae > Actinoplanes. The sequence continues at coordinate 166,271 of CBDCJN010000001.1, forward strand.
TCCGGCCAGGAACACACCGTCACGGTGCCGGTGCCTCTGGACGGCATCGACGTGGCCGCGATCGTCGAGCGAGAGTTCGCCGAGCTGCACGAGCGGCAGTACGGCCACGTGATGGAGGACCCGATCGAGGTCACCACGCTGCGGCTGCGCGCCTCGGGCCAGGTCGAGAAGCCGTCGCTGCCGCGCCTGGCCACCCGGGAGTCCGGGACGGCCGAGCCCGAGGGCTTCCGCGACGTGTACGTCTCCACCGAGCAGCCCGCCGTGCCGTACGCCCTCTTCACCCGCGAGACCCTGCTGGCCGGCGACGAGATCGCCGGACCGGCCGTCATCCACGAGCACACCGCGACCACCGTGATCCACGAAGGTGACGCCCTGCGCGTCGGCGACCACGGCGAAATGGTCATCACCGTGAAGGCGGACTCATGACGAAACCGATCGACTCGATCACCATCGAGGTCATCCGGCACGGCCTGCTGGCCGCGGCCGAGGAGATGGCCCGTAACCTGTGCCGGACGGCCTACAACACCGTCGTCTACGAAATTCACGACTACGGCATCGGGATCCACGACGCGAACGGCGACGTGGTGGCCGACGCCCCCGGCATCGCGGTCTTCACCCGCGGCAACGACGCCGGCATCAAGAAGGCGGTCGAGTTCCTCGGCGTCGACAAGATGCGGCCCGGCGACGTGTTCATCCTCAACTACCCGTACTGGTCGTCCGCGCACACGCTGGACCCGCTGGTCTTCGCGCCGATCCACGGCGCCGACGGCACCCTCATCGGGTACGCGTCGTGCCGGATCCACGTGCTGGACCTCAAGCAGAAGGACGCCGGGTACGTCCTCGACTCGACCGACATGTACCAGGAGGGCATCTTCTTCACGGCGGCCCGGCTGTACCGCGAGGGCGTGATGAACGAGGACATCTTCAACGTCGTCCGGTTCAACAGCCGGATGCCCGAGCGCACCATCGGCGACATCCAGGCCCAGGTGTCGGCCTGCTTCAGCGGGGTGCGGCGCACCCAGGAGATCGCGGCCAAGTACGGCGCGGACACGCTGACCGGGGCGATGGCCGCGATCAACGACCACGGCGAGCGGCTGGCCCGGATCGCCCTGGCCAAACTGCCCAAGGGCACCTGGACCGCGTACGACTTCGTCGACCAGGACGGTGTCGACCTGGACCGGATGATCAAGATGAACGTCACCGTCACCGTCACCGACGACGAGATGATCGTCGACTGGACCGGCAGCGAGAAGGACGTCCGCGGCCCGATCAACCTGCCGGTGGGCCAGACCGAGGCGTTCTGCAGCCTCATCTTCAAGTCGCTGACCACCCCGGACACCCCGGTCGTGGCGGGCAACTTCCGGCCGCTACGGGTGATCACCGAGCCCGGCTCGGTCATGCACGCCGTCCCGCCGATGCCGACCTTCACGCTGTGGACCGGCCTGCTCGGCGGCGAGGTCGTGCTCAAGGCGCTGGCCCAGGGCATGCCCGAGCTGGTGCCGGCCTGCTCCGGCGGCGACGTCTGCTCGATGATGGGTCTCGGCGTGAACCCGCGCAACGGCGAGTCGTGGCTGGAGGCGACCAACGAGGCGGTCGGCTTCGGCGGGCACGCGCACGGCGACGGCGCCGACGGCATCATGCACCTCTCCGAGCCGGGCTGCCGCAACAACCCGGTCGAGGTGCTCGAGACCAAGTCGCCGATGTTCATCGAGTCGTACGGGTACCGCCCGGACACCGGCGGCGCGGGCAAGAACCGCGGCGGCGTCGGCGTCGGCCGGTCCTACCGGTTCACCGCCCCGTCCACCGGCATCTGCATCGTCTACAAGACGAAGACCAAGCCGTGGCCGATCGACGGCGGCCTGGAGGGCGACAACAACCACATCGTGCTCAACCCGGGCACCGACCGGGAGGCGGTCACCGGCGGCAGCTACAACCGGCTCGACACCGGCGACGTGCTGGTCAACAACACCGGCGGCGGCGGGGGCTACGGCAACCCGCTCGAGCGCGACCCGGCCAAGGTGGCGGCCGACGTCCGCAACGGCTTCGTCTCGGTCGGCTCGGCGCTGAGCGACTACGGCGTCGTCGTCGACCCGGTCACGTTCGAGGCCTCGCGGCCGTGACCACCCTCTCGATCATCAACGCCACGGTCTTCGACGGGGTCGCCGACGACCTGACCGAGGGCGCGGTGCACATCGCCGACGGCCGGATCACGGCCGTCGGCGGCCCGCCGCAGCCGGCCGACCGCACGATCGACGCCCGCGGGCGGACCGTGCTGCCCGGCCTGATCGATGCGCACTGCCACGCGTACGGCTTCAGCCTCAGCATGCTCGAGATGGAGTCGTTGCCGCTGAGCTACGTGGCCCTGATGGCCGCCAAGCGGCTGGCCGCCTCGCTGTCGCGCGGTTTCACCACCGTGCGCGACCCGTCCGGCGGCGACGCCGGGCTGGACCGGGCGATCCGCGAGGGCATCCTGCCGTCGCCGCGCTATCTGTGGACCGGGGCCGCGCTGAGCCAGACCGGCGGGCACGGCGACGTGCGGGCGGCCGACTCCGACGTGTGCGGGTGCAACTCACACACCTGCGAGGTCGTCGACGGGGTGGAGAACCTGCGGGTGGCCGTACGCGAACGCCTGCGCCGTGGCGCGCACGCCATCAAGATCATGGCCTCCGGCGGGGTGGTGTCGCTCACCGACCCGATCCGCGTCCCGCAGTACTCGCCCGAGGAGATCCAGGTGGTCACCTCGGAGGCGGCCCGGCGCGGCAGCTACGTGGCGGCGCACGCCTACTCCCCCGAGGCGATCATGCACGCGATCGGCAACGGGGTGCGCACCATCGAGCACGGCAACCTGCTGGACGCGCCGACCGCGGCGGCGATGGCGGCGGCCGGCGCCTTCCTGGTGCCGACCCTGGCCGCGTACGACGCCATGGACCGGCGCGGCGCCGACGTCGGCATGACGCCGGTGCAGCAGGAGAAGAACCGTGAGGTGCTGGAGGCGGGCCGGCAGGCGGTCAAGCACGCCCGGGAGGCCGGGGTGCGCGTCGGCTTCGGCACCGACCTGATGGGCCGGCTCGAGAACGAGCAGCTCAACGGCCTGCGCCTGCAGGTCGAGGTGGACGGCGCGCTGACCGCGCTGAAGTCGGCCACCTCGGTCAACGCCGACCTGCTGGGCCGCGACGACCTGGGCCGGATCGCCCCCGGCGGCGTCGCCGACCTGCTCATCGTCGACGGCGACCCGCTCCGCTCCCCGTCGGTCCTCTGGGGCGACGAGTCGGCGCGAACCGTCGTGCAGGGCGGGGTGGTTCTCTAGGCCGTCAGCGCGAGGCCTTGCGGGTGGCCTTGGCGTTCGCCTTGTCGATCGCCTTGACCAGCTCGCCCTTCTTCATCGTGGTGCGGCCGCTGATGTCGAGCCTCTTCGCCACCTCGAGCAGGTGCTTCTTGCTGGCGTTGGCGTCGACGCCGCCCGCGGTCTTGGCCTTAGTGTCGCGTCCACCGGCCGCCTTTTTGTCACTGGGGCCCTTCTTGGCCTTGGGCTCCCAGTGGTCACCGACCTTCTCGAAGGAATGCTTGACGGCGGAGAGGGCGGTCCGGTGGGCGCGCTCCCCGTCGCCGTACTCCTTGACCGCCGAGTCGAGCGTCTCGGCGTACGTGTCCTGGGCCTTCTTGGGCGACCGCTTCAGCGTGCCCGGCATGTTCTTGCGAGCCGGCATGGCAACCTCCTGTTTCGGTGGATACCGGATCAGTTTCCCGCCGCCCGAGCGCTCAAACGGCTGTGGTTCGCCCACCCCTTCGAGGGATCGACCCGTACGTGTGGTCCCGCGCGTCGGAACGCCTCACCGTGACGGCGGCCTTCCGGAATGCAAAAGGTGACGGCCGGGCCGGTTCAGCACCGTGGCCCGGCCGTGCGTTGCAGGCGAGTCCGCGGAGCGACGGACCCGTCCGCCCGTCAGCGAAGCTCGACCAGATCGTCGAACTCGCCCTCCTTCACTCCAGCCAGGAAGGCGCGCCACTCAGAGACGCTGTAAAGGATGACCTCTTGATCAGGACGACGCGAATGACGGAACGCGACCGAGCCGTCCACAAAGGCGACCTCGATGCAGTCGCCACCTCCACTACGCTTTGAGATACGCCATGCGACATCGTTGTCCTCGGCAAGACGTTCCACCTGATGCTCCTTGTTCCTATTCGTCATCAGCCCCGAGAGACTGTAGATATTGCTCGATGATCATTGTTGATTCGCCGGGTGATGCCGCCACCCCAGAAAGAATGGCGAAGTTTTCTTTGCATCGTTCCACGATCACGTCCTGATCCTCGAAGGTTTGACCGATCTGATCCTCGACGTAGGCGAAGTCATCGAGGAGATCCTGGCCGAAGGTGAAGATCGAGAAGCTCCCGTTCAGGCCTGGGTTGGGACCCACCCGAAGCGGAAGCACCTGGACGGTGACGTTCGGAAGCTCTGCCGCATGCAGCAGATGCGCTAGTTGTTGCCGCATTCCCTCCTTTCCGCCAAGGGCACGAAGAAAAACTGATTCATCGATCACCGCATGCAATTCGAGGGAGCGCGGGGGCAACAGCCGCTCACGGCGTTCCATTCTCGACGCCACTGTATCGGCAATCTGCTCATCGCTGAGATACGCCCGCAATGAACTGACAACGGCGGCGGCATACAACTCGGACTGCAGCAGGCCGGGAATCAGCATCGACTGATAGGTCAGGACTCCCTTGGAGTCACTCTCAAAAGTCAGATACTTGGCGGTCCCCGCCTCGAGGTGGCGCGACCACCGTTCATTGTCGCCCTTGACCGGCTCGGCCAGCCCCATCAGCTCGGTCGTAGTCCGACGGTCGAGCTCATAGAAGTGGCAGAGCGCAAGGACCTGAGATGCCACCGGCGGCCGCGTCATCGACTCGAGCCGGCTGATCTGCGTCGCGTTGATCTTGCTTTCGGTCGCCAACTCGGTCGGGGAAAAGCCGCGTTCTTCCCTCAGCTGCTTGAGTTTTGCTACAAGAAGCCGGTGCTGGGTTCTGGGTATGTAAGGCGGCCTTGCCATCGTATGGCTCCCTACAGCATCGAACCTAAGCCGTCAAGTGGGTGGACGGCCCGGGACATCCGAAGACCATAGTCTGCCAGAAGGATCGTGGCAACTTGCCGCGCGGCGTGGCAACGGTACATGCTCGTTACATCGGGCTCTGCTCACGCCGTTTCTCCGACGGCAAAGGCCTCCGGCTGCAACCGGAGGCCCGATACCACCAGCCCACCCACATTGCCCGCGGAGGAGCCAGCCGTGCTCACACTAGTCCTCAGTCCACTCGTCGCACAGCCCGACAAGGGCGGATCTGCTCTCGATCCGGGGTTCTTCACCATCCTCGGTGTCGTTCTGCTTGTCCTTGGCTTTCTCGCTTTACGTCGAGCCGTGCAACCGGTACGGGAACTGCTCACCGCAGTCGCGGCCGCCGGTCTGGCACTGATCTTCACGATGGCGGCGATGGCTGTTCTCGTCGTCGCCCTGACCATGGACATCACCTGAATCACAGGACGGCACGACGGCCCCTCGCTGCCGTGCCGGTTCCCTGCGCTTGCCGGACACCTGGCGGTCTCTGCACGCGGAAGATGCATCGAAATGCATGCGAGACTGGTCTGGCGCAACGGGGCGTGCGAGCTAAACAAGGTTCGCCTCGGGAAAGACTGCTGAGGGGGTCCCGATGACGGCAGAGAACCCAGATCCGGCAGCGACTCGACGCCGGCTTCAGATCGAGTTGCGACGGTTGCGCGAGACGGCCGGCCGCTCCCCGAAGAACGCGGCGGAGGCACTGTCGTGGGATCCCGCGAAGTTGCTCCGCATAGAGGACGGCACCGAAGGAATCCAGGCCTCCGATCTGAGGGCGCTGCTCCATCTCTACGAAGTCGCCGACGCGAGCACGGTCGAGCAGTTACTTCTGCTTGCCGACGTTTCCCGCCATCTGCCGACCGCCGGCTATCGCTCGGTGCCGTCCAGCACGATCAGGTTCTGGAACTTCCGTAGCCACGCCGTCCGGGTGCGGCAGCTGGAGACATTGGTCGTGCCGGGCCTGCTGCAGACCGAGGATTATGCGCGCGAGGTGATCAAGGCGTACTCCACGGCCGACCTTTCCACCGCCGAGATCGAGAACCGAGTCAGTGCGCGTATGGACCAGCAGTCCATGCTGGATCGCGACCATCGTCCTGAGCTCTTCTTCATGGTCGATGAGGCGGCCTTGCGGCGGCCGGTCGGCGGGGCCGAGGTTATGCGAAAGCAGCTCGAACACCTCAAACGCCAGACCGAACGTACGCGTCTGACGATCCAGGTCCTGCCGTTCGAGCTCGGTGCCCACCGCGGCTTGTGCGGGCCGTTCCAGATCCTGGAGTTCGAGGACGACGACCTTGTCCTCTACCTGGACGACGTGACGGGCGGGAAGACGACACGCGACATGGCCCGCGAAGCCCGGGAATACCTCTCGGTCTTCTGGAATCTCGAAGCACTGGCGACCGCTCCGCACCTGTTCCTCGAGTTCGCCGATCGGGTGGGCGACGACCTCCGCTAGGCCAGGCCGGACTGGTAAGCGAAGACGACGAGCTGGGCGCGGTCGCGGGCGCCGAGTTTGATCATGGAGCGGCTGACGTGGGTGCGGGCGGTGGCCGGGCTGACGACCAGGTGGGCGGCGATCTCGTGGTTGCTCAGGCCGCGGGCGACCAGGGCCACGATCTCGCGTTCGCGGTCGGTGAGGCGGCCCAGGTCGGGGTGCGGGGTGACCGGGCGGGGCGCCAGGCCGGTGAACTCGCGGATCAGGGTCCGGGTGACCGACGGGGCGAGCAGGGCGCCGCCGTCGGCGACCGTGCGGACGGCGTCCAGCAGGGCGGGTGGCTTGGTGTTCTTGAGCAGGAAGCCGCTGGCGCCGGCGTGCAGGGCGCTGAAGACGTACTCGTCGTGCTCGAAGGTGGTCAGGACGATGACCCGGGTCGTCGCCGGCGCGGGGTCGGCGACGATCCGGCGGGTGGCCTCGAGGCCGTCGATGCCGGGCATCCGGATGTCCATCAGCACCACGTCGGGCCGGGTGCGGCGGGCCTCGTCGACCGCGCCCAGGCCGTCAGCCGCCTCGCCCGCGACGGCGAAACCGGCCGAGGCGTCGAACAGGGCGCGCAGACCCAGCCGGACGAGATCCTGGTCGTCGACGAGCAGCACGCTGATCACGGGCGCTCCCTCGGGATGACCGCGTGCACGGCGAAGGTGCCGGGGCCGGGGCCCGCGGTGAGCGTGCCCCCGACCTGCTCGACGCGGCGGCGCATCCCGGTGATGCCGAAGCCGTCGGCGTGGCCCTCGCCCAGCGCCTGGTTGGAGACCACCAGATCGACGGCCCGGGTACGGTGCCGGATCGTCACCGCCGCCCGCGGATGGGCCGAATGCTTGACCACGTTGGTGAGCGCCTCCTGCAGCACGCGATAGGCCGCCACGTCGGCGGCGGTGGGCAGCGGGCTCGGCGTGCCGTCCACGGTCAGGTCGACCGCCACCCCGGCGGTGCGGACGCGGGCGCAGAGGTCATCCATCCGGGCCAGGCCGGGAGTCGGCGCCTGCGCGTCGGCGTGCGACAACGAGGCCAGCGTGACCCGCAGTTCCTCCAGCGCTTCGGAGCTGGCGGCGCTGATCGCGGTCAGCGCCTCGTGGGCCATCTCGGGGCGGGCGTCGCGCAGGTGCAGCGCGATGTCGGCCTGCATCTGGATCGCGGCCAGCCCGTGCCCGACCACGTCGTGCACCTCCTGGGCCACCCGCAGCCGCTCGGCGTCGGCGACCCGGCGCTCGGACTCGGCGCGCTCCCGGGTCTGGGCCTCGACCACCAGCCGGCGGGCGGCGCCCAGCGTGAACGGCACGACCACCCAGGCAGCGCCGGGCGCCAGACCGGCCAGGCCGATCGTGGAGTTCGGGGTGAACAGGTGAGCGAGCAGCACGGCCAGAGCCAGGCCGGCCCAGATCGCGGCGTGCGGGAGGCGGCGGTGCCGGGCCACCGCGTACACGCAGAAACCGAAGGCGATCAGGATCGGGCCGTACGGGTAACCCGCGATCAGGTAGGCCGAGGTGGTCGCGGCCGCCACCAGCAGGGCGGGGCCGGGCCGGCGCCGGGCGAACGTGGTCGCGGCCACGGTGGCCAGGATCAGGACGACCGCGGCCGGGCCGATCGGGGTGTCCGACTCGTGCAGGCGGTCGAGCACGGGGATCGTGCCCAGACCGGCGGCGGTCAGAGCGACCGGCACGGCCACGTCGCGTACGCGCATGCCCCTACCGTGCCGCACCCGGTCTGTCGAGCGCATCCCCGCCCGGACGTATCCCGGGTACGTCCCGGGACGTACCCGGGAAGCCGCCTGTGATCCGATGAGACCGCACCCCCGGTCGGCCAGGCTGGGGGCATGACGATCCGGCCCGCCTACCGCAAGTTCTGGCTGCTGCTGCACATCGTGTCGGCCGGCGCCTGGTACGGCGTCGACGTCCTGGTCGCGGTGCTGGTCGGCGTGGGCGGGCTCAGCGACGACAGCGAGCGGCGGGGGCTGGCCTATCAGGCGCTGGGCGAGTTCGTTCTGTGGCCGATGCTGACCTCCGGGCTGGTCTGTCTCGGCACCGGGCTGGTGCTGGGCTGGGGCACCCGATGGGGGCTGGTGCGCTATTGGTGGGTGCTGGTCAAACTGGCCGTCAACGTGCTGCTCGGCACCCTGATCATCTTTCTGCTGCGGCCCGGCCTGCCGGAGATCATCGCGTACGGGGCCCAGGTGGCGGCCGGCGAGTCGGTCTCGTTCGACACCAGCAGCCTGATCATGCCGCCGATCGTCTCGCTGACACTGCTGAGCTTCGCCACCATCCTGTCGGTCTACAAGCCGTGGGGCCGGGTCCGGGCCGATCAGCGGGCGAGGCAGGCGATGGCGAAGAGGGCGGCCAGCACCCCGTAGAGGTGGACGGTGTGCAGGCGCTCGCGCAACAGCGAACGGTTGAGCAGCAGGGTGACGGCCGGGTAGAGCGACGCGACGACGGCGGCCGGGGCCAGCGCGGTGCTCGCGGCCACGATGAAGGCGGCGTCGGCGATGGCATCGGTGGCGCCGACCACGAAGATCGGGATGCTGAGCCCGGCGCCGAGCAGAGCCAGAAGGCGCGTCCGGCTGCGCAACCCGTCCGCCACCGATTGTGGATAACTCGGCTCGACGGTCGGGGGTTGTGGACAGTCCGGACCGTCGTTGTGATAGTCCGTAGGCTCAGCAGCGCCCCCGGGCGGGCGGGGGTATGGGCGGCCTACAGCGATCTTGCGGCTGATCACGGCGGCCAGCACGAGGGCGGCCACCCCCTCGGTGATGCGGGCCAGCGCGACCGACCAGAACTGATCGGCCACGGCCGCCTCGTGCAGCAGGACGAAATAGACGCCGAAGCCGAGCGCCGCCCCGAGCGCGCAGAGATTGGCCGACTGCTGCCGGCGTCGCCGGCTGAGATCCGCGACCGGCCAGCTGGCCATGGTCGCGCCGACCAGCCCGGTCGCCACCCCGACGCCCGCGCCGAGGCCGAGCCGCTCGCCGTGCAGCAGGCCCCAGACGACCGGCACCAGCGCGGCGACCGCGGCCACCGGCGCCACCACGGCCAGCGAGCCGTCGCGCATCGCCCGATAGAGCAGCCCCATGGCGGGCAGCCCGACCAGCCCGGCCCCGATCGCCAGACCCAGCCGGGCGTCCCCCGGCGGCAGGGTGCCCCAGACCGCCGCGGCCAGCAGCGCCAGCAGCATCGCGGCGACCTTCGACCCGATCAGGATCGTCAGGACCGGCACCCGGCGGGCCAGCAGCCCGGCCAGGAAGTCGGAAATTCCCCATGCGACGGCCGCCAGCGCAGCCGACATCATCACCCATGCCATGCCGGTCAGGGGGATTCACCGCCGGCGCCGGATACAGGGCCGTCGGGTAGTACACACGCGGGGGTAAGAAATCGGACCATGCGGTGATGATGCTGACCGCAACGCCGCAGGTCAGTCGCCCGCAGCGGGGCCACCGACCGGCCGACCCCGAACGATGAGGCGGCCCGCCACCGCAGTGACGGGCCGCCTCGACGAGAACGAACGCTACGGAAGCGTCCAGCGCTGGTTGGTGCCCGCGAAGCACTCCCAGATCTGCAGCCGGGTCCCGTTGGCCGACGAGTTGCCCACCGCGTCCAGGCACTTGTTGCTGACCGGGTTGCGCAGCGTCCCGTTCGTCTGGGCCTGCCACTGCTGGGCGCCGGTGCCGTTGCAGTCGTAGATCTGGATCAGCGACCCGTTCGCCGTTCCGGCCGCGGCCACGTCCAGGCACTTGCCCAGGCCGCGGATCGTGCCGTCGGTGCCCACGGTCCAGTTCTGCGCGGTGGTGCCGTTGCAGTCGTACAGCTGGACGGCCGTGTTGTTGGCGTTCGACGCCGCGGCGATGTCGACGCACTTGCCGCCGATGCCGGTGATCCGCCCGGTGCGCCCGGACGGCGGGGTGGTCGGGCCGGTGGTCGGCGTGCCGCCGCCGGTGGCCACCGTGTAGATCGCGCTGACCAGCGAGTTGGCGCCGGTCGCGTCCTGCGAGAGCTCCCAGTTCATGATGCCGCCGGCGTTCGCCATGGCCCACTGGGTCTTGCGGCGGATCGTCGGCAGGCCGTTGTAGCACTCGCCCGACGGCGTGCAGTCACGGTTGGCGTTCGCCGGGTCCTGAGCGACCAACTGGGCGTACGTCAAGTAGCCCGGCCGGCTGTAGAACGGCACCCCGAGCACGGTCTTCGCCTTGGGCAGCCCCCGGTTCTTCCAGAAGTTGGCCGAGGCGATCGACCAGTCGTAGTTCGCGTGCGGGCTGCCACCGTCGTACGCCATGATGTTGAGCCAGTCGACGTAGCCGAAAACCGCCGGTTGTACGCCGTTGGCCGTGCCGCCCTCGCTGACGACGGCCGCGGTGAGCAGCTTGCCCTCGTTGTGCAGCGCCGTGCTGAGCTGCTGCATCAGGGCCGTGTAATTGTTGCCCGAGGTGCCCGGGTCCGGGTATTCCCAGTCGATGTCGATGCCGTCCAGCCCGTACTGGCGCACGGTGTTCATGACGTTGTTGACGAAGGTCGTCCGGGTGCCGGAGTTGGCCGCGAGCGACTCGAAGGCCGAGTCGTTGCCGTCGTTCCAGCCGCCGATGGCCAGCGAGACCTTGACGTTGTTCTGGTGGCCGAGCGTGACGAGCTGCTGGAGCTTGGCCGTGTTCTCGATCGCCTGCAGGCTGCCGTTCGAGTTGGGCAGCGCGAAGGAGTAGTTGATGTGGGTCAGTTTCGAGTACTGGATGCTCGTGACGTTGCCGGCCCAGGACGGCATGTAGCCGACGCTCTTGAACCCGTTGGGCAGGACCGCGGCCTCCGAGGTGCCGGAGACGGCGAGCGCGGTGATGGTGCCGACCGCGGCGACGGTGCACGCAGCAGCAGCTGCGGCCCATCGGCTTTTTCTGATGGCCATGGGGATGGTGACCCTTCGTGTCCGGCGCGGGGGGACGCGCCGTGGGGATGACTACGGGCCACCAAATATTAGGAAGACTTACTAATAGTCGTCAATATAAGAGCTGATCGAAGTCTTACCGACGAGTAACCAGCGCGGACCATCGACGGGCTCGGACGGACAGCGGCCACCGCAATATCGACGAGCGTCACCAAATCGGGTGGGTGGGTCATCGCCCTTCGAAATGCGGCGGGCGGCGCTCCCGGAACGCCCGCTGGCCTTCCTGCTCGTCGTACGAGCCGGTGGTCTCGGCGATCAGCTCGTGGGCCCGCGCGACCAGCCGCGGGTGGGCCGCGGCCTTGATCGAGGCCTTGGCGGCGCGGACAGCGAGCGGGGCGTTGGCCGCGATGGCCGACGCAGTGCGCAGCACGTCGTCCTCGAGCGAGCCGGCCGGCACGAGCCGCGTGATCAGACCGGCCGCGTGGGCCTCGGCGTCGTCGTAGGCCCGGGCGGTGTAGAGCATCTCGGCCGCGTTGGCCGGGCCGACGACGTGGACCAGGGTCTGGGCGAGCTCGAACGGATAGCCGATGCCCAGCCGGGCCGCGGGGATCGCGAACCGGCTGCCCTCGGCGGCGATACGCAGGTCGGCGCTGAGGGCCAGGGCCATGCCGGCGCCGAAGCAGTGGCCGCGGATCATCGCGATCAGCGGCGTGGTCAGCTCGCTCAGCGTCGCGAACAGGCCGAGCAGCGTCTTCTCCCAGTCGGCACGGGCTTGGGCGGAGTGGGCCGAGATCTCGGAGAGGTCGGCGCCGGCCGTGAACGTGTCACCGGCGCCCCGCAGCACGATCGTCCGCACGTCCCGATCACGATCCAGCCGGCGTACGGCCGCCTCGAGCGCGACCATCATGCCGGCCGACAGGGCGTTGCGGCGAGCCGGATTGCTCATCGTGACCCAGCCGACCCCGTCCCGCACCTCATCGACGATCTCTGCCACGGACGAGACCCTACCCCGGCCGGCCGGCCCTCCGGACTGCGGAAAACCACACTGACAGCTGTGACGATCCACCCGGAAAGAGGGCGGAGAACCACGCTCCCGCAGGACCGGGGTCAGGCCTTCAATGGACGGGCGACCTCGCTGCGGGGCAGCAGCAGAAGGATCGACAGGATCAGCACACCGCCGAGCGCGACGGCGTTCCCGATCTTGTCGATGGTCGGAAACATGTCGAGGTGGAGCATGTGCCAGAGGAAATGGATCGAGTTGAAGATCAGCCAGGCGCCCCCGGTGACCCGCATGGCTTCGGCCGTCGGGCGCCGCCAGGCCCACACGCTGAGGACGAGCAGTGCCAGATAGAGCGCACCCACGTCACGGATCAGATGCTCGTTTCGCCGCGAGGGTCATCGCGCCGCCACCCACTGGTCGAAGGTGATCGCGCCCCGGCGGAAGTCGCCCGCCGGCAGCAGGGCGCCCTGCGCCATCGCCTTGCCCGCCGGCACGGTCAGCACCAGCTTGCCGTGGGCGACCCGCCTGACCATGGCCGCCATCTTCAGCACCTCGGGGCCCGCCAGCTCGGTCGCCATGCCCTGGGCCGGGCCCTCGGCCAGGTGTATCAGTTCCGCGGCGACCTCCGCGGCCGCGACCGGTCGGGTGAGCATCGCCGGCACGATCTTTATCGGCCCCGGCACCCGGCCCAGCATCTGCGCCGCGAACTCGTGGAACTGTGTCGCCCGCAGCACCGTCGCGGGGATCGGCCCGGCCAGCGTCAGCTCTTCCTGCCGGCGCTTGCCCGCGTAATAGCCCGAGTCGACCCGGTCGACGCCGACGATCGACAGGACCACGTGATGCCGTACGCCGGCCCGCTCCTCCGCCGCCAGCAGGTGACGCGTCTCCGTCGCGAAGAACTCCACCGCGACCTTGCGGCTCAGCGTCTCGACGTTGGTCACGTCGATCACCGCGTCGACCCCGCGCAACGCCTCGTCGAGCCCGGCCCCCGTGATCAGGTCGACGCCGTTCGACCGCGAGATCACCACGACCTCGTGGCCCTGCTCGCGCGCCCGCTCGACCACGATCTTGCCGACCCAGCCGGTCCCGCCGGCCACCGCCATCCTCATTGCGTCCATCCTTCGTGTCGTCCCCGGTGTTCCTGGTACGGACGACGGGCTGAAAGCGAACGTGACACCGTGTGGCGCGGGCCATAGCGCGGCTAACCTGCCGAGGTGACGACGCGCGTAGTGGTTCTGGGGGCCGGTTTCGGCGGGCTCGAGCTGGCAACAACCGTCGCGGCCGAGGCCGGCGCCGAGGTGACGCTGATCGACAAGGCCGAGGGGTTCGTGTTCGGCTTCTCGAAACTCGACGTGATGTTCGGCCGGGCCGAGCCGGGTCCTGCACCGCTACGCCGACCTGGTCGACCCCGGTGTCCGGTTCGTGAGCGCCGAGATCACCGCGCCCGACCCGGTCGCCAAGCGGGTGGAGACCAGCGCCGGCCCGTTCGAGGCCGACGTGCTCGTGGTGGCCCTGGGCGCCGACCTGGACCCGTCCGCGACCCCGGGCCTGATCGAGGGCGGCCACGAGTTCTACACGGTCGCCGTCACCCGACGCATCGAAAGCGGTGCTGGCGGCCTTCGCCGAGTCGGGTCTGGCCGTCGACGGCTGGATCCCGGTCGACCCGCTGACCCTGGAAACCGCCCACCCCGGTGTGTACGCGGTGGGCGACGTGACCAGCGTCGGCACGCCCAAGGCCGGGGTCTTCGCCGAGGGCCAGGCAGCCGTGGCGGCGGCCCGCATCATCGCCGGCCTGCACGACACGGCCGCCTCGACCGAGTAGGACGGCCGCGGCGTCTGCTACCTCGAGTTCGGCGCCGACCAGGTGGCCAAGGCCGACGTGACGTTCATCTCGGGCCGGCCCCCGGTCGGCGCCCTCATCGGCCCGTCGGCCGACCTGACGGCGGACAAGAAGGCGTTCGGCACCGACCGGATCCGCCGCTGGTTCGGCCACGAGTGGGCCGGATTAGGCGCGGGCGCCGATCGTCAGGGCTCGGAGCAGGAAACGGGGCTGGGTCAGGGCGCTCGGGTGTTCGAGCATCGTGGTGACCTGGCCGAGCCGCTGGTTGACCGACTGGTCGCGCATCGAGGCCTTGAAGACCAGGCCGCTCACCCACTGGATGGCCTTGTAGCCCTTGGGGTAGGGGCCGTCGACGTGCGGCAGCGCCAGGTCGGCCATGGTCGAGATCTGCCACGCGGCGTCCACCACGACCTTGACGTCCTGGAAGTAGGACAGGGCCGGCCGGGCCAGGTCGGGCTCGCCGCGCAGATACTCCGACAGCGCCGAGGCGTGCAGCGTCGCCGAGGTCATGCCCTGGCCGTAGACCGGGTTGAACGAGGCCACCGCGTCACCCGCGGCGACCAGCCGGGCCGGGAAACGGCGCAGCTTGTGGAAGTCGCGCCGGCGGCTGTCCGCCTGGTGATAGGTGATCACGTCGCCGACCTGCTCGGCCGTGGTGGCCACCTCGCCGAACTCGGGCGGGAAGTCGCCCACGCAGCGGTCCCGGAACTCGCCCGCGTCGCGGCCCGGGCGGTCGTCGTCGTAGCCGGACACCAGCACCGTCCACCGGTCGCCCTCGATCGGGGTGAAGCCGGCGATCCGCGCGACCTTCCCCGGCCCCGGGTTGGCGATCGAGATGCACGTCCACACCGCGGCGTCGGCCGGGCGCTGGAACAGGGCGGTGGCGTAGTTGAGCTTGATGCCCATGCGCTGCATCGGCGGCCGGGTGAAACCGTGCGTCTCGAGCCAGTCGCTGAGCCGGCTGGAGCGCCCGGTCGCGTCGACCACGAAGTCGGCCGGCTCCTCGATCGTCTCGCCGGCGATGTAGCGCACGCCGGTCACGGCGTCCCCGGTGAGCACGAGGCCGTCGGCCCGGCCCTTGACCGTGCGCACGTTCGCGCGGCTCAGCACCCGATGGCGGATCAGCGCCTCGAGGAACGGCCGGCTGGAGATGAGGGCCTGCGACGCGGGCCCGGTCGGCGGGTCCTCGCGCAGCCGGCCGTCCATGTAGAAGCGGTTCGTCTCGGGCGGCGGGTTGACCGCGCCCGCGGCCAGTGCCTCGTCGATGAAACCGGGGAAGAACCGTTCGAGCTGGATGAGCCCGGACGGCAGCAACGCGTGCACCTGGCTGCCCTGCGGGACGCCCGGCCGCGGCTTGACCGAGCCGATCGGGTCGGCGGCGATCTGCTCGATCGGCGTGTCGAGCTCGGCCAGATCGTCCCGCTCGATGATCAGCACCTGCTCGGCGTGGTCGGCCAGCACCCGGGCGGCCATCAGCCCCGCGATGCTGCCGCCCAGCACGACCGCCTGGCGGAACAGCACGCGCTGACCCTGCGGAGGCTCGGACGTCGAAACCGTGGCGAATCGGCGTGCAGCGGACATCCGCGTACCCCTCAAGAATGTGAAAGTTTCTTTCCCTCGGACCACGATAGCGGGGGCATCGAGGCCCGTCGTTCCCGAGGTGAGAGCCGTTGGCGGATCGTTAGGGTGGGGCGGCCGGGCGCTTCAAGCCCGGCTGCCGGCTGACCGGCTCACCGCAGGTAGGACGCGCCGTTGAGGTCGAGGACGGCCCCTGACGACCAGGCCGCGGCGGGGCCGCTGAGGTGGAGCACGGCCGCGGCGACCTCCTCGGGGGTGCCGACCCGGCCGAACGGGCTCTGGGCCAGCACCGACTCGCCCTCGGGGCCGTCCAGTTTGGCCTGCTGGCGGTCGGTGCCGATGAAGCCGGGGGCGACCGAGGTGACGGCGATGGCGTGCGGGGCCAGGGCCACCGCCATCGACTGGCCGAATGCTTGCAGGGCGGCCTTGGCGGCGCCGTACGCCGGGTAGTCGGGCTCGCCGCGGTAGGCGCCGCGCGAGCCGACGTTCACGATGCTGCCGGGGGCGCCGCGCTCGATGAGGTGCTGGGCGAACCAGTAGGTGATGTCGGCCGCGCCCAGCAGGTCGACGTCGATCATCCGGCGCCAGATGCGCTGCCAGTCCGCGTACGACGTGGTGGCGACGGGGTGGCGGTTGGCCTCGCCCGGCGCGACGGCCGCGTTGTTGACGAGCACGTCGAGACCGCCCAGCTCGGCCACCGCGGCGCCGACAATCCTCTCCGCCGCGTCCGGGTCACCGATGTCGCCGGCGACCAGGGCATGACCCGAGCCGGCCAGCGAACGCACAGTCTCCTCGGCATCCGGCCGGGCCGACGCGTAGTGGACCGCGACCCGGTGCCCGCGCGCGGCGAAGGCGACCGCGATCGCCCGCCCGATCCCCCGCGACGCCCCGGTCACCAGCACCCGGCGCGGCGTCACCTGAGTCTCGCCCCGGAATGCGTCAGGTCTCGAACTCATACGGCTCCTCCATTATCTGCCATTCCACCCGGGCCCCGATAAATACCGTTGCCAAGGTGGCGGACACGTTCTACCTTAGTTATCACCACCGGGAACGACGAGCGGAGAGGAGAGACAGATGTCGCGGCATGCTTCGATCACGATCGCCCTGCACCCGCTACACCTGCTCGTCGCCTGTCGCGGCTCCTTTACCGCCTATGACAGCAAGCCCGGCCGGAAACGGTGGCGCAGCTAGCCGACGCTAGCGATCAATCGCCGCCGCACCCGACCCCGGGGACGGCGGCTTTTTCGTTTTCACCCTCCATTCTTCATCGGCGCGGCGAGTCGATTCACGCTGCCGGAATTGCACCTTGAAAATTGCACAGCGGATGACACAGAAGCAGATCCGGGGCAAGGGAGACGGAAACCCGCGCCCACGCCCTCGTGGCCCAACCGGCAGAGGCACGACGTTGAGGACGTCGACGGTGCGCGTTCGAATCGCGCCGAGGGCACGCACGACAGCAAGGCCAGGCCGGTGCAGCACGACAGGTCGTGCAGCCGTTTCGTAATCGGCAGGCAGCGGGTTCGAGTCCCGCCTCCGGCCCTGCGCCCGGGTAGCCCAATGGCAGAGGCACGCCGTTCAGGACGGCGCCAGTGCGCGTTCGAGTCGCGCTCCGGGTACGCGTACGACCAGGGCTCGTAGCTCATCTGGGAGAGCGCCGCTCTTGCAAAGCGGAGGTGGCCGGTTCGACCCCGGCCGGGTCCACTGAAAGGTCCAGGGGTCCACGAACATTTTCGCCCTGTTAGCTCAGTGGGAGAGCAAGCGCCTGTCGAGCGCGAGGTCGCCGGTTCGATCCCGGTACGGGGCGCAAGGAGAGCTGGCCGAGTCCGGTTGAAGGCGGCGGACCGCTGATCCGCAGCAGGGACGTCCTCGTCTCGGCCGAGGGTTCGAATCCCTCGCTCTCCTCTTTCGTCGCCGTAGCTCAGCCGGTCGGAGCGCCGCCCTGATAAGGCGGAGGCCGGTGGTTCGAATCCACCCGGCGACACGCACATCAATGACACGTAGTACTAGGAGACGCCAGCCGATGGGCGCCGGCCGCCGCCTCGAAAGCGGTTGGGGGTAAAACCCGTGGGCGTTCGACTCGCCCCGTCTCCGCACGCGCCGCTAGCTCAACTGGTGGAGCAGCTGACTCTTAATCAGCGGGTTCGGGGTTCGAGTCCCCGGCGGCGCACTTGCAGGGTGGAGGAGTTCGGTCGTCCTCGCCGGTCTCATAAGCCGGAAACCGCGGGTTCGAATCCCGCCCCTGCTCCCGCTTCGATAGCTCAGTCCGGGAGAGCGCTGCCCTGAAAAGGCGGAGGTCGCTGGTTCTTTTTCCAGCTCGGAGCACGCAAGGAGGAGCACACGTCTGTATAGCTCAGCGGAAGAGCATCCCTTTCACACGGGGAGGGTCCCAGGTTCGAATCCTGGTGCGGGCACTGTGGCTGTAGCTCAGTTGGTCAGAGCGCCGGGATGTGGCCCCGGAGATCGCCGGTTCGAGCCCGGCCAGTCACCCGAAGAAATCCTGCCTGTCGTGGGCGGCGGCACGCCCAGCGGCCTGTAAAGCCGTGGCATCACGCAGACCTGGGTCGGCACCAGGGACAGGCACCACACCCTCGTAGCTCAGCGGAGAGAGCACCGGGTTCCGAACCCGGGGGCCGGCGGTTCGAATCCGTCCGGGGGTACGCGCACGAGCACGGCCTCGGTGAGCAGCTGGGTGCTGCTGCCCGCCTGCAAAGCGGGTCTCCGGCAGGCGGTTCGATTCCGCCCGAGGCTTCGAGACCTGTGTCATCCGCTGTGCTCACCGAGGTCCGCCCGTCAGCGCCGCCGGGCCGCCGGGGCCAGGGACGGGCTGATCCAGCCGTTCTCGGCCGGGTTGATCGTCAGGCCGGGCGGCACGATCTCGTCGATCCGGTCCAGCACGTCGTCGGTGAGGACCACGTCGGTCGCCGCGAGCTGGGATTCCAGGTGCTCCATCGTGCGCGGGCCGATGATCGGCGCCGTGATCGCCGGGTTCCGCAGCACGAAGGCGATCGCCAGCTGGATCAGCGTGAGCCCGGCCTCGTCGGCCAGCCGGGCCAGCTTCTCGGCCGCGTCGAGCTTGCGCTGGTTCTCCGGCAGCGACAGGTCGAAGCGGTTGGCCAGTCGCTGCCGGGCCGGCGACATCGGTCCGTCCTGGGTGTCCTTGCGGTAGCGACCGGAGAGCCAGCCACCGGCGAGCGGGCTGTACGGGATGACGCCCATGCCGTACCGCTGGGTGACCGGCAGCACCTCGTTCTCGATGTTGCGGACGAGGATGTTGTACGGCGGTTGCTCGGTGACGAACCGTTCGCGGCCTCGCTTCTCGCTGATCCACTGGGCTTCCACGATCGTCGAGGCGGGGTAGGTGGAGTGGCCGAGGTAGCGCACCTTGCCCGCGCGGACGAGGTCGGTCAGCGCGCCGAGGGTCTCGTCGAGGTCGACGGCCGGGTCCCACCGATGGATCTGGTAGAGGTCGAGGTAGTCGGTGCCCAGGCGGCGCAGCGAGTTCTCGACCGACTGCATGATCCAGCGCCGCGAGCCGCCGCGGTGGTTCGGGTCGTCGCCGAACGGCATGAAGACCGCCGACCGCCGAGCCGGTCTCCTCGACCACGCCGAGGAACTCGTGCCCGATCCGGTCGGGGTGCTCGGTGGCCGGCCGCGACCCGTACGGCCACAGGTCGCTGCCGCAGATGCAGGACCGCAGCACCCGGACGACCGCGTCGGTGGGCTCGCGCCGGGCCGCGTCGGGCACGTTCTCCACCCGGACGTCGCCCGCGCCGTAAATGACAGTTGCTCGCATGATCGCTCCTTGATCTTTCTTCGACGCTACGGCCGCTCCCCCGGGCCGGGGAGGGTCTGTCGTTACCGGTCTCCGGCCGGCGTCAGGCGCAGCCCGGCCACGGCGACCACGGTGATCACCGCGCAGGCCAGGAACACGCCGCCGTAGCCGAGCGAGGTGGCCGAGCCGAGCCCGATCAGCGGCCCGGACGCGACCGCGCCCAGCCGGCGCGTGTTGGTGTAGAGGCCCGAGGCCAGCCCCGGCCGCGGGATCAGCTCCTGGAACAGGGTCAGGCCGACACCGGCGACCGAGGCGAAGAACCAGGCGTTCAGCCCCTGGAGCAAGAGCAAAGGCACCACCCCGGTCGCGTACGCCATGGTGGCGTAATAGGCGATCCCGGCCAGGCACCCCGACAGCAGCAGCCGCGGCCCGCTGACCCGGTCGCTGAGCTTGCCGATCAGCAGCAGCGCCGGGATCTCGAGCCCCGCCGCCACGCCGAGCGCCACCCCCGACCACGCCACGTCCAGGCCCATCCGCTCGGTCACGAACAGGCTCATCACCGACACGGTCGCGCTGTTGGTGGCCTGCAGGGCGATGAACACCACGACGACCAGGGCGACCCGCCCGCGCGGCACGGGCGCTTTCGGCTCGTCCTCGGCGACCACGTCCCGCGGGGAGTTCCGCATGGCCGCCGTCGTGGCGATGTTGAGCACGGCGACCACCGCGATGGCGGCCAGGACGGCCCGCGACCCGAACCCGGCGATCAGCGCGGTGGCCAGCGGCGGCCCGGCCACCCAGGCGAACGAGACCAGGGCCCGGGTCCGCACCACGTCAGCCGGGGCCGCGCCGCTGTGCCGGAGGTGCGCGAACAGCAGCGAACTGCCCACCCCGGCCGGCCCGCCCAGCAGCACCAGGGCGACCACCGCCACCGGCAGCGCGGTGGTCGCCGCGAGCACGCCGGCCAGGGCCAGGGTGAGCACGCCGCAGCCGAGCATCGGCCGCCGATAGTCGCCGTTCCGGTCCGCGTACGCGGGCACCAGCAGCGACGCCACGAGACCGCCCGCGTTGTAGACCGCCAGCGCCCAGCCGACCTCCCCCGCGGTGGCGTCGTAGACGGTCACCAGCAGCAGCGCCAGGGCCGGGTTGAGGAAGGCGAACTGCAGCCCCCACAACAGGGCCCCGGCCGGAATCAGGGCCCGCCGCGGTGACATGCCTCGACGGTGGCACGCCGGGGCCGAGGGCTGGGAGGTTCTGTCTTTACCTCCCGGGCCCCGCACCCTCAACGCGCTGCGGGCGCTCGACGAGGTGGCTCCGGCACCGGCCGGCGATCGCTGACCGCCCGGGCCGTACGGATGAAGGCAGCCACCGCCGGGGAGCGCGACTCGGCCAGCCACACCACTTCGAGCGTCGCCTCCGGAAGCTCCGGGACCGGCCGGTAGGCGATGTTCGGCCGGGGGAAGCGTTCGGCCACCCAGTCCGGCAGGAACCAGACGATCGTCCCCATCTCGATCAGGTTGAACAGCTGCGAGAAGTCCTTGACCAGGGCGACCGGCGGCGGCAGCAGGTTGCCGCTGTCGGCCTGGGCGCCGTTGGGCAGCTTGCGCCCGGCCAGGTCGGCCAGCCGGATCGTGGTGCGCGCGGCCAGCGGGTCGGCCGCCGGCAGCGCCACCATGCGCGCTCCCGTCACGAGGGCCTCGCTGTCCACGCCGCGCTCGTCGTACGGCGACAGGGCCAGCGCCACGTCGGCCCGCCCGTCGCGCAACGCCGGCACCTGGTCGCCCGGTCCGCCCAGCACCAGCTCGATCGGCTGGACGTCGTACGCGTCCACGATCAGCGGCAGCAGCCCGGCGTCGTAGTCGGCCTTGAGCGCCACCCGCAATGTGGGTTCGGCCTGGCCCGCGCGCCGGGCCCGGCGGGCGGCCGCCGCGACCGCGTCCAGCGCGACCCGGGCGTCGGCCAGCAGCGTCTCGCCGGCCGGGGTGAGCGAGACCTGGCGGGTCGTGCGGATCAGCAGCTGCACGCCGAGCTGCCGTTCCAGGTCGCGGATGGCCTTGGACAGCGGCGGCTGGGCCATGTCGAGACGCCCGGCGGCCCGCCCGAAATGCAGCTCCTCGGCCACCGCCACGAAGTAGCGCAACTGCCGCGTCTCCAGCTCACTCATATTCTCAGAGTATCAATCGAGAGGCAGACGATCTTTCCGCCGGACGGCCGGGCCGCGTTCACTGGAGGCTGTCAGCAACCAGCGAAAGAGGCCCCTCATGATCGTCGTCACCGCCCCCACCAGCAATATCGGCCGCCAGGTCGTGCAAAATCTGCTCGCCGCCGGATCACCCGTACGCGTCGTGGCCCGGGATCCGGCCCGGCTCGCGCCCGGCCTGACCGACCGGGTCGAGGTCGTCCGCGGCACGCACAGCGACCCGGCCGTCGTCGCCGAGGCGTTCGCCGGCGCCGAAGCGGTCTTCTGGCTGGTGCCCGCCGACCCCCAGGCCACCAGCGTCTTCGAGGCGTACGTCGACTTCAGCCGCCCGGCCGCCGCGGCGTTCGCGGCCCAGGGCGTCCGGCGGGTGGTCGGCATCTCGGCCCTCGGCCGCGGCACCCCCGTCGCGGGCCGGGCCGGCCTGGTGACCGGCTCGCTGGCCATGGACGACCTGCTCGGCGCGACCGGGGTCCCGTACCGGGCGCTGTGCATGCCGTCCTTCATGGACAACACGCGGCGCCAGGTCGCGGCGATCAAGAACCAGGGCGTCCTGTACGGCCCGACCGACCCCGCCCGCAAGACGCGTTCGGTGGCCACCCGGGACATCGCCGCCGTCGCCGCCCGGCTGCTGCGCGACGACTCCTGGACCGGCGCCGAGGAGTTGCCGGTGCTCGGCCCCGACGAGCTCACGTCCTCCGAGATGGCCGCGACCATCTCGGAGGTGCTCGGCCGCGAGGTGCGTTACCAGCAGACCCCGGCCGGCGCGTTCAAGCAGAACTTCCTGGGTCACGGCTACACCGACGCGATGGCGCAGGCCATGCTCGACATGGCCCAGGCCAAGAACAACGGCCTCGACCACGGCGTCCCCCGTACGCCCGCCACCACCACCCCGACCAGTTTCCACCAGTGGTGCCTCGACGTCCTGAAGCCCGCCGTCGACGCCTGACCCCTCGTCAGCGGCTGATCCCGAAGAGGGCCATCGTCTCGGTGAGCCGGGCTCGGGCCCAGTCGTACTGGCGGGTGTCGGTGTGGCCCCGGTAGGCGGGCTCGATGACCGTGGTGAGGACCAGGTGCAGGCAGTAGAGGCGGCGGCGGTCGCGCTCGGCGGGGGTGAGGCCGGTCTTGCCGTAGCCGCGGAGGAAGGCGGTGGGGTCGCCGAACGCGGGGAGCTGGGTGGCCACGAAACCCGCCTCGATCAGCGGGTCGCCGAAGAAGGCGCGCTCGTGGTCGATGACGCAGACGATGCGGCCGTCGCGGACCAGCACGTTGCTGTCCCACAGGTCCCACTCGACGAAGCGGGGCTCGGTCACCGCGTCGAGGCAGGCCGCATGCTCAACGATCACCGAGCGGACCCGGGCGTAGTCCCAGCCCAGGTCGACCGAGCGCCGTTCGCCGTCGCGCAGCACGTCCTCGACCATGATCAGGAAAGCCTCGCGCCAGGTGGCGACGCCCGGGCCGCGCAGGGGGCCGAAGGCGGGTCCCGTCACAGCGTTGAGCGACCGGTTGGCCGCGGCCACGGCCGCGTGGTAATCGTCCTGCTCGTGCGGGGACAACGTGTCGCGGATGATCCGGAAGTTGTCGGCGTCGACGTAACCCATCGCGAACCAGTCGGAGCCGCACAGGTCGCGGGCGGTGTCGGCATGGTCGACCGTGGGCACCGGCACAGTCGTGTGCTCGCGGATGAGCGCGAGCGCGGCCAGCTCGTTGGCCATCGCCCCGCGCTCGTAGGTCATGACCTCGACCTCGGGCGGCGGCGCGATCTTGAGGACGGCCTGGTAACCGTCGCGCAGCCGGGCCCGGTAGGCCACGTTGAACCAGCCGTGCCCGAGCTCCTGCACCCAGTCGTCGCCGTCGGGGACGCGCTCGGGCCCGTAGGCCCGGGCCGCCATCGCCCGCAGGGTGCTCGGCGACTGCCGATTCTTGGTGATGCTCTCCATCGTGTCCCGCCGCCCGGCTGTGAAGGCAAAGCGAGACGGTACCTCAGCGCAGCGGCGTCGCGGGGTCGAGCCAGGTCACCCGGTCGTACCCGTACGCGTCGCAGGCGTCCTGCAACGACCGGCCGATTGCGTCCCACTCCGCGCGGAGCACCAGCTCACCGTCCATGTTGTGGATAGTGGCGAGGACGGCGACGCCGGCCGGGGCGGGAATCGAGACCGGCTGGTCGATACGGGCTCCCCCGTACGTGGTGCTGACCAGCGCGCCGGTCAGTGCCCCGGCCGGGTCGACGGGCACGACGGCCAGCAGGACGCGGGTGA
This sequence comes from Actinoplanes sp., assembly GCA_965217855.1. Classification (GTDB taxonomy): domain Bacteria; phylum Actinomycetota; class Actinomycetes; order Mycobacteriales; family Micromonosporaceae; genus Actinoplanes. The sequence continues at coordinate 190,367 of CBDCJN010000001.1, forward strand.
GCGTACGGACGTGGAGCAGGTCGATCGTCAGCACCGCGTGGCTGCCGCGGTGGTCGAGCAGCAGGCAGTCCGCGGTGACCAGCGGTCCGTCGGGCGGGGTGAACAGGCGCTGGTCCCCGTTGTCGAGCTGGTAGGCGACGATCAGCCGGCCTATCGCTGGGCGGGACCAGCGGGCGGCCACCGTCATCGTGCCCACCCCGGACTGGACGCGGGTCAGCACGGCGGTGGGCGACTCGGCGGTCAGCTGGAGCGGGCCGTGCGGCGCGGTCCGCCGGAGCGGGACGAGCCTGCGCGGCGGCGCCGGAGCGGGCGTCAGGTCCCGAGACGCGGGAGCGGCGGCCGCCGGCGCTGAAGGGCGGCGGCGGTGCCGCAGATAGGGCAGGTCGGTGCGGGGCGGCGCGCCCTCGGGCAAGCCGAGCGTCACAGCCCCACCCCGTAGTCGCGGGCCAGCCCGGCGATCCCGTCGTCGTAGCCGTCCCCCAGCACCCGGAACTTCCACTCGCGACCGTGCCGGTAGACCTCGCCCAGCGCCAGCGCGGTCTCCGCGGTCAGCCCCTCGGCGAGGTTCTCGGAGCGCACCAGCTCGGCCCCGCCGTCCAGGTTGAGCACCCTGATCTCGCAGGTGCGCAGCCGGCCCAGGGTGCGGCGCTGGGCCAGCCCCTCGTTCACGTAGGCGGTGATCACGATGCGCGCCACCGGTTCGGGCACGCCGGTCAGGTCGATCTCGATCTGGTCGCGGTCGGCTCCCAGCAGCTCCTCGATCCGGCGGACGGAGAGGTCGGGCGTCGCGAGCTGGTTGAAGAAGACGAAGTGGTCGTCGGAGAGCACCCGTTTGGCCTCGTCGCACAGGATGGCCGCGACCACCAGGTTGTCGGTGAGCACCCGTTCGGCCCCGGCGTCGAAGCGCACGCCGAGCACGACGCCGGTCAGCCCGGGGATCTCCCGGCTGAGCGACGCGTTGGCGCCTCGCCTCATCGCGGCCACCGACGGATCACCAGAGGTCGAGATCGGAGCGGGTGAACTTGGTCCGCAGGAAGGCGCCCTGCGTCATCAGCGCGTCGGCGTCGCGGTCGCGCACGGCGGCCAGCGCCTCGGTCGCCGCGGCGTGCAGGTCGGCGAGCTGGTCGCGCAGGTGGTCGACCGGGGTCCGGCCGTCGGCCCGCGGCTGGTCGCGCTGGGTCTCGTCGACGGCGAGGTAGCGGTCGAGCGTCGTCGGGAGATAGTCGGCCGCGGTCGCGGTGACCAGAACCACGGTGCTGACCTCCAGGGTCTGTTTCTGGGTGGTGTCGAGGATCGCCCGCAGGGTGTCGGTGATCCAGCGGGCCCGCACGGTGGCCCAGACCGGGAGCCGGCCGCCGCTGCGGTTGATGTGCCGGTCGGCCTCGTCGACGGCCGGGCCGGGCTGCGGCGGCTCGGGGAGCCGGACCGGTTCTTCCTCGCGGCGGAACCAGCGCACCGGCTCAGCTGCCGGCTTCCGACCGGCGGGCCCGTTCCAGGTACGGCCGGGCCCGGTGCACCTGGCCCTCCAGCGCGTGCACGGTCTGCTCCATCGACTCGACGGCCTGGGCCCGGAACGTGTCGATGGCGTCCATGGTGGCGAAGACGTTGTCGAACGCGGCCTGCAGCTTCGCCACGTCCACGGTGGCCGAGGCGGCCTGCTGGTTGATCGCCGCGCCCTGGGTCCGCAGCTGCTGCGATGTCGCCTCGATCAGGTTCGACGTGACCGTGTTGAGCGCGTTGATCTGGTCCAGCACCAGTTTCTGCCGGGCCAGGGCCTGCGAGACGATGACGGCGATCCGCAGCGCGGCCACCGTCGTGGTCTGCGACCGGTCGACACCCCGGATAAGTTCGAGATTGTTCTTGCGGATCAGGTCGAGCGCCAGGTAGCCCTGCACGCTGACGGCCATCTGGGTCATGATGTCCTGCCGCCGCTGCCGGATGGCGAACAGCGCGTCCGAGGTCATCGTCGTCGCGTCCTCGGCCCGGCCCGCCTGCTCCAGCGCCGCGATCTTGCCCACCAGCGCCTCGTCGAGGGCGGCCGCGAGCTCGTTGTACTCGCTGAGCCGGCCCATCGAGCCCCACAGGTTGGCCTTCTCGGTCTCGATGGCCGCGTTGTCCTTGCGCAGCTCGTCCTGGCCCGAGGCGAGCGCGCGGATGATCGCGTCGAGGTGGTTCTGGGCCGAGCGGTAGCGGGCGAAGTAGCGGTCGACCTTGTCGCCGCCCGGCATCCACTTGAGCACCTTCTTGACGCCGGTCAGGTCGGCCCGTTTCGGGTCCAGCTCGGTGACGGTGATCCGCAGGTCGGCCAGCGTCTTGGCCACCCGGGCCTGGGCGTCGCCGCCGCTTTTCGACACGGCCGCGGCCGGTCGCTCGAGCATCCGGCTGGAGGCGGTGGCGGCCGCCCGCATGTCCTTCTCGCCCATGCTGGTGATCGAGGCGATCTTCGCGGTGAACTCGGGCGACCGGGTGTCGAGCGCGGCCAGCTCGTCGGCGAAGCCCGCGGCGCGCTGCTGCAGTTCGGTCTGTTTGGGGGCGGGCACCGCGACCGCCCCGGCCGCCTGTTCGAGGCTCACCTCGACGACCGGCGTCGGCGGCGTGAGGACGAGCGGTTCGGGCGCGCTGCCCAGATCGAGACTCGACATGGCGCTCAGCCGACGTTCACGCCGAAGTCGCGGGCGATGCCGCCGAGCCCCGACGCGTAGCCCTGGCCGGCTTCCGGCGGGACGCCGGGCAGACGCACATTGACCAACTCGTCGTCGCCGTCGGGCGCCTGTTTCGTGAGTGAAACATTGGCACCTTTGGTGAGACTGACCGACATCTCTGCGTCCTTTCTCTCCGGGTCCGACCGGCCAATAGTCCTGTACGACGACGGAGCACGGCCGGAAACGCAGATTTTCGTCCCCGTCCCGGCGGGGCCGGTCTAGCGTTCGACGCGTGTTTATCCGAACCTTCGGATGGTCCTTCACGATTACCGTGGCGGCGCTCGCCGGCGCACTTTTCCTCGGCGGTCCCGACGCGCTTGTGCTGGTCGCCATTCTCTGCGTCCTGGAGATCTCGGTCTCCTTCGACAATGCGGTGGTCAATGCCACGATTCTGGAGCGGATGAGCCCGTACTGGCAGCGTCTGTTCCTGACCGTCGGCGTGCTGATCGCCGTGTTCGGCATGCGGCTGCTCTTCCCGCTGCTGCTGGTCGGGGTCACCGCGCAGATCGGGCCGATCGAGGTGATCCGGCTGGCGCTCGAGGGCGGACCGGCCGACGAGCCCGGCACGTACGCCAACCTGCTGCACGACGCGCACCCCAGCATCGCCGCCTTCGGGGGCATGTTCCTGCTGATGCTCTTCCTCGATTTCATCTTCGAGGACCGAGCGGTGACCTGGCTGGGCTGGCTGGAGCGGCCGCTGGCCCGGATCGGCAAGCTCAACCAGGTCTCCTCGGTGGTCGCCCTGGCCGCGCTGGTCGTCGTGGCCGAGACGCTGGCCCCCAGCCCGGCCACCGTGATGATCGCCGGTGGCCTCGGCATCGTGACCTACCTGCTGGTCAACGGGCTCGGCGAGCTCTTCGAACAGGAGGGCTCGGAGGACGACGAGAGCCATGCGGGCATCCACGGCGACGCGCTGACCGTCGAGAAGTCGCTGGCCGGCTCGGGCCCGAGCCAGACCGCGCAGGCGACCGGCAAGGCAGCCTTCTTCCTGTTCCTCTATCTCGAGGTGCTGGACGCCTCGTTCTCGTTCGACGGCGTGGTCGGCGCGTTCGCGATCAGCCAGGACATCTTCATCATCGCCGCCGGTCTGGGCGTGGGCGCGATGTACATCCGCTCGCTCACCGTCTATCTGGTCCGCAAGGGATCGCTCGACGAGTACGCCTATCTGGAGCACGGCGCGCACTGGGCGATCGGTGCGCTCGCGGTGATCCTGCTGGTCAGCATCGAGCACGAGGTGCCCGAGGTGATCACCGGTCTGGTCGGCATCGCCTTCATCGCGGCCGCGATGATCTCGTCGGTCGTGCGCAACCGGCGGGGTGGCCTGGCCGCCGCGGCCGAGGAGCGCCGCAACGTTCTCATCAACTCCTAGGAGGCCAGAGCCATGAGTGTGAGCCTGCGCAAGGGCGAGGCCGTCTCCCTGCAGAAGGTGGCCGGCGGCGCCGTGCTGACCCGCACGCGGATGGGTCTCGGCTGGGACGCCGTGCAGAAGCGCGGCCTGTTCGGCGGCAAGAAGCAGCAGAGCATCGACCTGGACGCGTCGTGCCTGCTGCTGGATGCCGCGGGCAAGGTGCTCGACCAGGTCTGGTTCCAGCAGCTGCGCAGCCGCGACGGCTCGGTGACGCACACCGGCGACAACCGGACCGGCGCCGGGGACGGTGACGACGAGAGCATCATCGTCGACCTGAGCGCCGTCGCCTCGTCGGTGCAGACCCTCTTCTTCGTCGTGAACTCGTTCACCGGGCAGAACTTCAGCCAGATCGAGAACGCGTTCTGCCGGCTGGTCGACGAGAGCAGCGGCCGCGAGCTGGCCCGCTACGACCTGTCCGGCAGCGGCACGCACACGGCGCAACTGATGTGCAAGCTGACCCGGGGCAGCGACGGCTGGGTGATGACCGCGGTCGGCGTGCCCGCCTCCGGCCGCACCTTCGCCGACCTGCTGCCCGCGATCACCCCACACCTCTGAGGAGCAAACCATGACTGTCAGCCTGGTCAAGGGCGGGAACGTCTCGCTCACCAAGCAGGCCGGCCCGGCCGGTCTGGCCGCGGTCACCGCCGGTCTCGGCTGGGACGTGCGCACCACCACCGGCACCGACTTCGACCTGGACGCCAGCGCGATCGTGGTCGACAGCAACGGCAAGGTGGTGTCGGACCAGCACTTCGTCTTCTTCGGCAACCTGGCCACGCCGGACGGGCTGGTCCAGCACACCGGGGACAACCTGACCGGCGCCGGGGACGGTGACGACGAGCAGATCAACCTGCGCCTGGGCGAGCTGCCGCCGGACACCGACAAGGTCGTCTTCGCCGTGTCGATCTACGAGGCCGACCAGCGCAAGCAGTCGTTCGGCCAGGTCCGCAACGCGTTCATCCGGGTCATCAACCAGGCCGACGGGCAGGAGCTGGCCCGCTACGACCTGTCCGAGGACGCGTCGACCGAGACGGCCATGGTCTTCGGCGAGGTCTACCGCAACGGCGCGGAGTGGAAATTCCGGGCGGTCGGCCAGGGCTACGCCTCCGGGCTGCGCGGCATCGCGCAGGACTTCGGCGTGAACGTGGCGTGATCGCGGTGCCCATCGACTACACGAAACGGCCGGCCGCGCCCCCGGTGTCGTTGTCCAAGGTGAGCCTGACCAAGGCGGCGCCGACGGTCTCGCTCACCAAGCAGGGCTCGGCGACCGGCCTGCTGCGGGTCAACCTGAACTGGAACCAGCAGGCGACCGCGGGCGGCGGCATGTTCCGCAAGAAGTCCGCGTCCGGGGTGGACCTCGACCTGGGCTGCCTCTACGAATACACCGACGGCTCGAAGGGCGTCGTGCAGGCGCTGGGCGGCGGGTTCACCGACCGCCACACGTTCGGCAACGAGCCGATCTGCCGGCTGGACGGCGACGACCGGTCGGGTGCCAACTCGCAGGGCGAGAACCTCCTGGTCGATCTGCGGCACCGCGACGCGATCCGGCGCATCCTGGTCTTCGCGTTCATCTACGAGGGCGTGCCCAACTGGGCCGCCGCGGACGGCGTGGTCACGGTCTTCCCGGCCAGCGGCCCGCAGATCGAGGTGCGGCTCGACGAGGCAGACGACCAGGCGATCACCTGCGCCATCGCGATGATCGAGAACACCGGGACCGACCTTTCCGTACGCCGGGAGGTCCGCTACATCCGCGGCGGTCAGGACGTGCTGGACGCCCTGTACGGCTGGGGCATGCAGTGGGCGCCCGGCAGCAAGTGACGTGATGCGGCACTTCGCTCACCTGGACTACGAGGTCCGGGACAAACTCTTCGCCGTGCCGCCGGAGCCGTTCGAGCGGCAGGCCGAGCCGGAGCTGCTGGCCCAGGCCCTGGGGGCGACCCTCTACCTGCCCGGGAACCGGCCCCGCCTCGCCGACGACCTGCGCCGGGTCGCCGCCCGCGGGGTGGTGAGCACGGTCGTCTGCCTGGAGGACGCGATCGCCGACGACGACGTGGCCGCCGCCCAGCGCAACGTCGTCGGTCAGCTGCGCGACCTGACCACCGCCGACGCCCCGCTGGTCTTCGTGCGGGTCCGCCGCCCGGACCAGATCGCCGGCATCGCCCGGGACACGACCGCCCTCACCGGCTTCGTCCTGCCCAAGTTCGGCGAGTCCGACGGCGCCGAGTTTCTCGACGCGCTCCTCGATGCCGAGGCCGGCACCGGCCGGCGCCTGTTCGCCATGCCGGTGCTGGAGTCGCCCGAGGTCATCCACGCCGAGACCCGGGACGGCACACTCGAGGCCGTTCGGCGGCTGATCGGCAAATACCCCGGTAGCGTCCTGGCCCTGCGGATCGGGGCGACCGATCTCTCCGCCGCGTACGGCCTGCGCCGGTCCCGGGGTCTGACGGTCTACGACGTCCGCGTCGTGGCCGAGACCATCGCGGCCGTCGTCAACGTCTTCGGCCGGGCCGACGGCTCGGGTCACGTGATCACCGGTCCGGTCTGGGAGTACTTCGGCGAGACGGACCGGCTGTTCAAGCCGCAGCTGCGCGAGTCGCCGTTCCACGTGCACAACGCGACCGGCCTGCGCCAGGATCTGATCTCGTCCGGGCTGGACGGTCTGCTGCGCGAGGTGGTGCTGGACAAGGCGAACGGGCTGACCGGCAAGACGGTCATCCACCCGAGCCACGTCCCGGTGGTGCACGCGCTGATGGTGGTCACGGCCGAGGAGTACGCCGATGCGCAGGACGTGCTGGCCACCAGCGCCGGCGGCGGGGTCCGGGCGTCGGCCTACCGCAACAAGATGAACGAGTCCAAGCCGCACCGGGCCTGGGCCGAACGGACCCTGCGGCGCGCCTCGGTCTTCGGGGTCGCCGCCGAGGGCCTGAACGCGGTCGACCTGCTCGTCGCGGGCGCCGGCGGATGACGGCCGCGATCGCCGGGCGCCGCACCGGGCAGCCGCCGTGGCCGGGCGCCTGGCTCAGCGACCGGCTGCCCGCCACCCTGACCGGCAGCGCCCGGGCCACACTCGGGCTGGCCCTGCGGCACAACCCGAAACGTGCGCACCTGCTGGTCTCGCGGGTGCTGGGCAAACACGTGCCGGTCGAGCCGTGGCGCGCGCTGGGCGCCGGCCACCGGCTCGGCGAGCTGGTCCGCGAGCAGCTGGCCGGGCTGACCGAGCCGCCGCTGGTCATCGGGTACGCCGAGACGGCCACCGCGCTCGGCCAGTGCGTGGCCGACGTGCTGCCCGGCGCGTCCTGCCTGCACTCCACGCGCCGCCTCGGCACGGGCGTCGAGCCGGTGGCCGGCTTCGCCGAGGAGCACTCGCACGCGACCGGGCACCTGCTGTTGCCGGCCGACACCTCGATGCTGACCCGGGACGGGCCAGTGGTGCTGGTCGACGACGAGCTGAGCACCGGGCGGACGGCGGCCAACACGATCCGCGAGCTGCACGCCCTGCACCACCGCCGGCACTACGTGGTGGCGGCGCTGGTCGACGCGGCCGGGCACGACCGGCTGGACGAACTCGCGACCGAGGTCGGGGTCCACATCGCGGTCGTCGCCTCGGCCCGGGCGCGGCTGTCGCTGCCCGCCGACGTGCTGGCCCGGGGCCGCGACCTGGCCGAGCAGTTTGCCGAACCGCCGCGACGGCCGGACCGGCTCCCCCAGGTCGATCATCTGTGGCTGCCGTGGCCGGCCGGGTTGCCCGAGGGCGCCCGGCACGGCTTCGATCCGGCCGACCGCGAACGCCTCGACGAAGTGCTGCCCTCGCTCGTCGAGCACCTTCCCCGCGTACGCCGGTTGCTGGTTCTCGGCACCGAGGAGCTGATGTACACGCCGCTGCGGCTGGCCGCGGCGATCGCCGAGCGCGGTGACCAGGTGCTCTTCGCGAGCACGACCCGCTCACCGGCGGTCCCGATCGACCAGCCCGGGTACGCGATCCGCACCGCCCTCACGTTCGACGCGGCCGACGGCGAGGGCGCGCGGTTCGCGTACAACCTGGTCGGTCTGGACGTCGACGCCGTGCTGCTGGTCGTGGACCCGGCCGCCGACCGGGGCCGGCTGACCGCCCCGGGTGGCCTGGTGCCCGCGCTCGGCGCCGTCAGCGACCGGGTTCTCGTGGCCACCGTCGGCGAGCGGGCCTCGTGACGATCGCCCCGTTGCGCGGGCCGGCCTTCGGCTCGTACCGCCGGGACGAGGTCGCCTGGCTGCTCACCGACCTGTCCGGGGTGCGCCTGGAGGCGCCGGCCGAGCAGCGGGAACGGGCCATCCAGGCGGGCCGGGCGCACTACGCCGAGTCGCTGCCGATCGAATACCAGCCCACCGCCGAGTACGTGACGCTCTTCCACCGGGCCCTGCGGGACGGTGCGACCCGGCTCGCCCACGACGTCGGCGTGCTGGCCGAACTGATCCTCGACCGGGCCGGCCCCCGCCCGGTGCTGCTCTCGCTGGCCCGCGCGGGCACCCCGATCGGGATCCTGCTGCGCCGCTGGTTCCGGCACGTGCACGGGCTCGACCGGCCGCACTACGCCGTGAGCATCGTCCGCGGCCGGGGTCTCGACGCGGCCGCGCTGCGCTGGGTGACCGACCGGCACGACCCGGCCGACGTGGTCTTCGTGGACGGCTGGACCGGCAAGGGCGCGATCACCCGGGAGCTGGCGGCCGCGCTCGAGCAGCGGCGTGACTCCGGTGGGCTCGACGTGCCGGGGCGGCTGGCCGTGCTGGCCGACCCGGGTGGTTGCACCGACCTCTACGGCAGCCGCGACGACTACCTCGTGCCGTCGGCCTGCCTCAACTCGACGGTGTCGGGCCTGGTGTCGCGGACGGTCTGCAATCCGGCTCTGCTCGGCGACGACGACTTCCACGGCGCCAAGTTCTATGCCGAGCTGGCCGGGGCGGACGTCTCCGGTCTCTTCCTCGACGCCGTGAGCAGCCAGTTCGACCAGGTCGCGCCCGACGTCGCCCGGGACTGGCCACGGCTGGCCGCCGCCGACCGCACACCCACCTGGTCCGGGTGGGCGGCGGTCCGGCGCATCGGGCAGGAGTACGGCATCCGCGACGCCAACCTGATCAAGCCTGGAGTCGGCGAGACGACCCGGGTGCTGCTGCGCCGGGTGCCCTGGCGGGTGCTGGTGCGCCCGGACGCGGGCCGCGACGCCGAGCACGTTTTGCTGCTGGCCGATCAGCGCGGCGTTCCGGTCGAAGAGGTGCCCGGGCTGGCGTACCGCTGCGTGGGTCTGATCCGGGAGCTGACCCGGTGACCGGACTGGCCGAGGTGCGGGGCCGGCCCCTGGTCGCGGCCGACCTCGACCGCACGCTGATCTATTCGGCGGCCGCGCTCGGCCTGGCCGCGAACGACCCGGACCCGCCCCGGCTGACCGTGGCCGAGATTCGCGAGGGGCAGCCGCTGAGCTACTGCACGCGTACCGCCGAGCGGCTCCTCGACGCCCTCGACCAGGCCGTGCCGTTCGTCCCGGTGACGACCCGCACGGTGGCCCAGTTGCGGCGGGTACGCCTCACCGACCGGCACCCCCGCTACGCGGTCGTCGCCAACGGCGCGCAGATCCTGGTCGACGGCCAGCCCGACCCGGCCTGGACCCGCCAAGTGACCGACCGGGTCGCCGGCGGGTGCGCCCCGCTCCCCGAGATCCGCGACCACCTGGCCACGCTGGCCGGCCTGGTCCGCCTGCACAGCGCCGACGACTTCTTCTGTTACGCCATCGTCGAACGGGCCGAACTGCCGCCGGACCTGGTCGACGACCTGACCGGCTGGGCGGCCGGGCGGGGCTGGGCGGTGTCGCTGCAGGGCCGCAAGCTCTACTGCCTGCCCGGGCCGCTCACCAAGCAGGCCGCGGTGGCCGAGATCGTCGCCCGGCTCGGCTGCGACGTGGTGCTGGCCGCCGGCGACTCCCTGCTCGACCGGGAGCTGCTGGCCGCGGCCGACTACGGCATCCGGCCGGCCCACGGCGAACTGCACGAACGCGGCTGGCACGCCGCCCGGGTCAAGGTCACCGGCTCGTCCGGCGTCCGGGCCGGCGAGGAGATCGCCGCCTGGCTCCTCAACTTCGCCCTCACCCTTCACTGACGTCGACGGCCGCGATCAGCGCGCTGATGTCCGGCTCGCCACTCAGATCGATCGGGCCCAGCTCCCGGCTCCGGCCGCCCCGGCGAAAAAGCGCACCCGGCGCCACCGCGAACGCCTCCCGCAGGGTGGACGGATTCAGCCTGCGACGCCGAAGTCGGACGCCGGGCGGGTGCGGCCGGGCCCGGGAACGGGCAAAGCGAAGATCAGCCGCCGACGTACGCCGCCAGGTGTTCGCCGGTGAGGCCGGCTCGGGCCTTGACCAGGTCGGCCGGGGTGCCCTCGAAGACGACCAGGCCGCCGTCGTGGCCGGCACCCGGGCCGAGGTCGATGAGCCAGTCGGCGTGGGCCATGACGGCCTGGTGGTGCTCGATGACGATGACCGACTTGCCCGACTCGACCAGGCGGTCGAGCAGGCCGAGCAGGTTGTCCACGTCGGCCAGGTGCAGGCCCGTGGTGGGCTCGTCGAGGATGTAGACGCCGCCCTTCTCAGCCATCCGGGTGGCCAGCTTGAGCCGCTGGCGCTCGCCGCCCGAGAGCGTGGTGAGCGGCTGGCCCAGCTTGAGGTAGCCGAGCCCGACGTCGGCCAGCCGGACCAGGATGGCGTGCGCGGCCGGCGTCTTCGCGTCGCCGGCGCCGAAGAACTCCTCGGCCTCGACGACCGGCATCGCCAGCACTTCGCTGATGTCCTTGCCGCCGAACTTGTACTCCAGCACCGACGCGTCGAACCGTCGGCCCTCGCACACCTCGCAGGTGGTGGCCATGCTCGCCATCACGCCCAGGTCGGTGTAGATGACCCCGGCGCCGTTGCAGTTGGGGCAGGCGCCCTCGGAGTTCGCGCTGAACAGGGCCGGTTTCACCCCGTTCACCTTGGCGAACGCCTTGCGGATGGGCTCGAGCAGGCCGGTGTAGGTGGCCGGGCTGCTGCGCCGCGAACCCCGGATGGCGCCCTGGTCGACCGCGACCACGCCGTCGCGCGGGGCCACCGAGCCGTGGATCAGCGAGCTCTTGCCCGAGCCGGCCACCCCGGTGATGACGACCAGCACGCCGAGCGGGATGTCCACGTCGACGTCGCGCAGGTTGTGGCTGTCGGCGCCGCGCACCTCGAGGGTGCCCGACGGCTCGCGCAGCTTGTCCTTGAGCGAGGCGCGGTATTCCAGATGGCGGCCGGTGAGCGTGTCGCTGGCCCGCAAACCCTCGAGGCTGCCCTCGTAGACCACCTCGCCGCCGCCGCTGCCGGCGCCCGGCCCGAGGTCGACGATGTGGTCGGCGATCGCGATCGCCTCCGGCTTGTGCTCGACCACCAGCACCGTGTTGCCCTTGTCGCGCAGCTGCACGAGCAGGTTGTTCATGCGCTGGATGTCGTGCGGGTGCAGGCCGATCGTCGGCTCGTCGAAGACGTACGTGACGTCGGTCAGCGCCGAGCCGAGGTGCCGGATCATCTTGGTCCGCTGGGCCTCGCCGCCGGACAGCGTGCCCGAGGGGCGGTCGAGCGACAGGTAGCCGAGTCCGATCTCGACGAACGAGTCGAGGGTCTCGCCCAGCGCGGTGACCAGCGGGGCCACCGACGGCTCCTTGAGCTTGCGCACCCAGTCGGCCAGGTCGCTGATCTGCATCGCGCAGCAGTCGGCGATGCTGACCCCCTTGATCTTCGACGAGCGGGCCGCCTCGCTGAGCCGGGTGCCGTCGCAGTCGGGGCAGGTCTTGAAGATGGCCACCCGCTCGACGAAGGCGCGGATGTGCGGCTGGAGCGCGTCGATGTCCTTCGACAGGAACGATTTCTGGATCGAGGGGATCAGACCGGCGTACGTCAGGTTGATGCCCTCGACCTTGATCTTGGTCGCCTCGCGGTAGAGCAGGTCGTCGAGTTCCTTCTTGGTGAACTTCTTGATCGGCTTGTCCGGGTCGAAGTAGCCGACACCGCGGAAGATCCGCCCGTACCAGCCCTCCATGCTGTAGCCGGGGATCGTGATCGCGCCCTCGTTGAGCGACTTCTCCCCGTCGTACAGCTGGGTGAGGTCGATGTCGTTGACCGAGCCGCGGCCCTCGCAGCGCGGGCACATGCCACCCAGCAGGCTGAAGGTGCGCTTCTCCTTGACCTCGCGCCCGCCCTTCTGCACGGTGACCGCGCCGGCCCCGCTGACCGAGGCGATGTTGAACGAGAACGCCTGCGGGGAGCCGATGTGCGGTGTCCCGAGCCGGCTGAACAGGATGCGCAGCATCGCGTTGGCGTCGGTGGCCGTGCCGACCGTCGAGCGGACGTCGCCGCCCATCCGCTCCTGGTCGACCAGGATCGCCGTGGTCAGGCCGTCGAGCAGGTCGACGTCGGGCCGCGCCATGGACGGCATGAAGCCCTGCAGGAAACTGCTGTACGTCTCGTTGATCAGCCGCTGCGACTCGGCGGCGATCGTGCCGAACACCAGCGAGCTCTTGCCCGAGCCGGAGACCCCGGTGAAGACCGTGAGCCGCCGTTTCGGGATCTCGACGCTGACGTCCTTGAGATTGTTCACGCGCGCGCCGTGCACGCGGATCATGTCGTGGCGGTCGGCGTCGTGCATCACGGCTCCCTGGCTCTCGGCTGGCTCTCCCCGCAGGAACTCTAAGCGCGGCGGTGATCGCCGGGCTTCTCTGATCCTGCTCAGGGGACGACCAAGTCTGCGCTCACCTGGTCGACCATCGAGTCTGCCAGGCCGAACGGGGATCCGGAGGCCGGCCCGAAACTGCTAGCCCTCGAGGAATCGGGCGCGGTCCCGGAGGTGTTCCGGGACCAGCTCGATCAGCTGGTCGGGGCGCAGCGGCAAATCGAGCAGGCTGAGCTTGACCCTGGTCCGGGCGCCGTGGATCTTGCGGTCGAAGCGGACCACGTTGGCGGCGCCCGGGCGCATCCGCAGCACCATCTCTGTCCCGGCCTCGACCGTGACCGTGGACGCGCCGTCCAGCGAGATGCGGGTGTCGTGCGCGGGCGCCCGCAGGCTGACCAGCTCGTTGCCGCCCAGCACGATGGGCCGGGTGATGCCCGACATCGGCGCGACCGGGGTGATGCCGATCAGCGGGGCCGACGGCGACATGATCGGGCCACCGGCGGCGTAGTTGTAGGCGGTCGACCCGGTCGGGGTGCAGACCACCACCGCGTCGCTCTTGAAGTAGCCGTGGCGTACGTCGTCGATCTCGAGGTCGAGCGAGACGGCGGTCCACGGCGTCGTCGCCGTGAGCACCACGTCGTTGAAGGCCAGGGCGGGCTCGGCCTGCCCGGCGAGCTCGAGGCAGCTGTGCGGCTCGAGGCTGAACTCGCCGGCGATCAGCTTGTCGAGCGCGCCCGGCAGCTCGGCCGGCGACACCTCGATGAGGAAGCCGATGGTGCCGTGGTTGACGCCCAGCACCGGCGTCGGCCGCCCCGCGACCAGCCGCATCGCGCCCAGCATGGTCCCGTCGCCGCCCAGGCTGAACACGAAGTCGACCCGGTCGGCGAACTCGTCGTCGGGCACCGGCTCGACGCCCTCCCCCAGCCGGGCCGCGTCGCCCGGCCGGGCCACGACCTGAAGGCCGTGCGGGCCGGCCAGCTCGACCACGGTCGCGACCGACTGGCTCACGTCGTTGCGCGGATGAACGACCAGGCCGAGGACCTTCGGGCTCTGCTTCTGCTGCATGCTCCCGACCTTGCCACGGGCCGGACCCCGGCGCTGAAGACGCCCCGGTACGCGGACGGCCAGCATCGCGATGTCGTCCGAACGGTCACCGGCGATCTCGGTCGACAACCGGGTGAGCAGGTCTCGGGGCAGGCCGTAGGTGCGCCGGCCCAGCCGCCGGTACAGCGTGGCGAAGCCCTCGTCGATGGTGTGCGCCCTGTTCTCGACCAGGCCGTCGGTGTGCAGCAGCACGGTCGAGCCGGGCGGCAGCGGCGCCGTGTAGGTGTGCCGCGGACTTCCCCGGCGGGCGCCGAGCAGCATGTCGTGGCCGGTCAGCGGGCGTACCTCGCCGTCGGGGTGGATCACCACGGGCGGCGGGTGGCCGGCGTTCGACCAGCGCAGCCGGTGCCCGCCGCCGGGCGCCCGGTCGATGAACGCGACGACCGCCGTGGCCAGGGTGGCCTCGCCCAGCGCGTGGTTGGCCGCGTCGAGCCGGCGCAGCAGCGCCGACGGCGGTTCGCGGCGGTCGACCAGGTAGGCCCGCAGCATGGTGCGCAGCTGGCCCATCCGGGCCGCGGCCGCCGTGTCGTGGCCGACCACGTCCCCGATGACCAGGGCGAGCCGGTCGTACGGGCCGGGGATCACGTCGTACCAGTCGCCGCCCACCCGCTGCGACGTCGCCGCGCGGTAGAACGCGGCCAGCTCGTAGTCGTCGACGTCGGGCAGCGGCGACAGCATCGCCTGCTGGAGCGTCTCGGTGATCGCGGCCCGGGCGTCGTGCTGGACGCTCCGGTCGAGCGCCTGCCCGATGTAGAGCCCGAGCGACGCGACGACGGCCCGGTCGAAGACGGAGAACGTCTGCGGCTCGTCCCACGCGAGCAGCACGGCCCCGGCCGCCTCGGGCAGCGGGGCGCAGACGGCCGCCTGCCAGCCGAGCTGCTCGAGGTCCTCGGCCAGTCCGGGGTGGACGACGGTGAGATCCATGGTGCTGTCGTAGAACAGCGAGCGGCGGTCGCGGATCGCCGTCCCGGTCAGCGCCCCGGAGACCGATGAGACCGCGCCCCCGCGCGGGCTCGGGGTGATGCCGGCCGGCAAGACGGCGGCGTGGGTCGCGCCGAGCGAGTCGCGCAGCAGGGCCCGCCGCATGATCGACATGAAAGGCTGGGCGCTCACCAGGGCCGGGGGAGGCGACATGGCGGAGGACGTCCCGTTCGGCGTCCTGCCGCGCCGGCTGACGGCCGTGCCCGCTGTCCCGGGCGGGCTCACCCTGCCCCGCGGGGTGGCCGACTTCACCGGCCGGGCCGCGGAACTGGCCCAGGTCCAGGCCTGGACGGCGGACGCCGGCGAGGACGCGCCGGTCGTGGTGATCGACGGGACCGGCCCGCCGGCGGACAGCCTGCGCCGCATCGCCGAGCTGTGCGTGAACGTGCCGCTGGCCCTCCGGATCGCCGGGAACCGCCTGCTCAGCCGCCCGGGCTGGACCCCCGACGACCTGATCACCCGGCTGGCCGCGGAGGAGCAACGGCTCGACACCCTGGCCGCGGGCGACCTCGAGGTCAAGGCCGCGTTCACCCTCTCCTACCAGCAGCTCTCGCCGGTCGCCCAGCGCGTGTTCCGACGGCTGGCCCTGGTGCCCGGCCCGTCGACCGGCGTCGAGCTGGCGAGCGTGCTGGCCGGCGAGCCCGCGCCGGTCACCGAGCAGGCCCTCGACGAGCTGGTCGAGCTGTCGCTGCTGCAGCAACGGCCGGACGGGCGGCTCGAGTTCCACGACCTGCTGCGCCTGTACGCGGGCGCCGAGCTCGACCGCGAGGAGAACGCCGCCGCCCGCGCCGCCGCGATCCAGCGCCGAGACACGTGGCTGCTCGACACCGTGGTACGGGCCGGCCGTCTGTTCGAACCCGGTGGCGGCGCCCCGCCGGTCGGCTTCACGACCGAGGCGCAGGCCGGCGACTGGCTGCGCCGCGAGGCCGAGAACTGGCTGCCCGCTCTGCGCCAGGCGGCCCGGGACGGCGACGACCGGCGGGTCCTCGACGTGGCCGAGTCGCTGCACTGGTTCTCCGACGGCTGGCCCACCTGGCCGCACTGGGTGAACGTCTTCACGCTGTCGAGCCGGGCCGCCGAGCGACTCGGCGACGACCGCCTCCGGGCCGTACACCTGGGGTATCTGGCCTGGGTCCACATCGTCTGCCTGCACCAGCCCGAGCGGGCGCTGGAGTTTGCCCGCCAGGCGCTGGTCTGCGCCGGGCGCTCGGGCGACGAGCGGCAGAGCGGCTGGGCCCACTACTACGTCGGGTGGGCGCTGAGCCGGCGCGACCGGTGGCCCGAGGTGCTCGGGCACGCCCGCGCCGCCGTCACCCACTTCCGGGCCGCCCGCGACCTCGAGGGCCTGCCCAACGGCCTGATGCTGCACGCGCTGGCCGTGCGGGCCGCCGGGCCCGCCGACGACGCGATCCCGCTGTTCGAGGCGGCCATCGCCACGGTGACCGACCCGGCCACGGCCCCGCCCGAGCACATCGCCCTGTTCATCGAGAGCGTGGCCCGCTCGTTCCTGACCACGATCGAGATCGGCGCCGAACGCTGGCCCACCGCGCTCCGCCGGGTCAACCAGTCGATCTCGGTCGCCGGCCGGCTCGACCACCCGTCGTATCCGCTGCTCACGGCCATGTCGCAACGGGCCCAGGTGTACGCCCGGCTGGGGGAGAACGACCGGGCCGAGGCCGACCTGCAGACCGTACGCGACCTGCTGGCCGGCCTGGGCAGCCGCGCCCCGAGATCACCGGCCCTGCGCGACCGCCTGGCCGAGGTCGAACGCCTCACCGGCTCCTGACGCCGGTCCGCATCACGCACCCTGATCGCTGGTGCGGGCCCAGATCAGCAGGCCGAACGTGACCAGCGCCTCGACGCTGAGGACGGCGATCGCCACCCCTGAGCCGGCTGCGGCCGCGAGCGAGCCGCTGATCAGCACGCCCGGCCAGAAGAGAAAGAGGCCGAGCAGCCGGTACGTCCAGACGCCCGCGAACTGCTCCTCGAAGCTGCCCCCGGTGCGCGCGCAGATGAACTTGTGCACCGACATGGCGACCATGCTGGGAAACTCCCACAGCACGAAGGCGATGACGGGGAAGAGAAAGAAACCCATGACCCGCTCCCTGGTGGCGTGACCGGTGCCGCGTCACGGCCACCACGGAGCGGCCCGGACTCAGCAACCGTTGCGCTGGGAACTGACGGACACGTCGTCGTACCAGAGGGTGTCGGCGCCCTCGCCGTAGCTCTCCCAGCCCAGGCGCAGGTCGGTCAGGGCGGGGCGCCAGGTGCGGTTGAGCCACTGGCTGTCGATGTCGTGGGTGGGCACGCCGTCGTTCAGCAGCCCCGGCACCGAGGTCCCGTTGAGCCAGGTCTCGATCGTGCCGTCCCGGCCGTCGACCTTGAACTCGACGCAGTTCCAGGTGTTCACCGGGAGCGGGGCCGAGAGGGCGACGCCGGCCGGGCTCTGCTCGGGCAGGGTGGCGTCGTCGGAGGCCCGGTTGAACTGCAGCGCCCCGTTCTGGCCGCCGAAGCGCAGGTCACGCTGGCCGTCGGCCGAGTCCTTCATGGCCACGGCGGTGACGTGCGAAGCGGGCAGCGCGGTGGTGTGGCGGACCCAGTAGCGCACGTGCCAGACCGGCCCCGCCGTGCCGAGGATCTGAGTGTTCCCGGCGAAGACATGGTTGCAGTACCCGGCGGCGCCGTTGATCCGCAGCGAGGTGCTGCCACTGTGGGCGACCGTGCGATCGATGGCCGCAGTGCCCGCCCCGGAGCAATCCGGCGTGGAGACCGCCCAATTGCCGGCCGGCGTCGTCCCGGCTTGCGTCTCGAAACCGTCGCAGATCGCCGTCGGAACGCAGCCCAGCGGCGGCGGGGTGCTCGCCGTCGGCGAGGGAGTCGGCGTGGTGGTTGACGGCGTGGGAGTCGTGGGCGTGGGACTCGTCGGCGTATCACCGTTGCACGAGACACCGTTGAAGCTGAAGTCGGCCGGCTTCGCATTACTGCCCGAGTACGTCGCCTGGAAGCCGAACCGTGCCGAAGCCCCGGTGGCCAACGTGCCGTTCCAGCCCAGGCTGGTTGCCGTCACCGCGCTGCCGGTCTGGGTGACGGTGGCGTTCCAGCCGTTGGTCACCCGCTGATCCCCCGCGAACGTCCACCCCAGGCTCCACGAGGTGACCGGCGCTCCCCCGTTGGTGACTTGGACTTCGGCCGTGAAGCCGGTCGACCATTGATTGGCCGTCCACTCCACCGCACAGGCCGGAGCCGCCTGCGCAGCCGGCGCCTGAGCGACCGCAAACCCGGCCGCGACCAGCACCCCCGCCACAACCCCCGGAACGATTCGACGCCGCACGGTTACCTCCTAGGTTGCCCACTACAGTCTTGGGAGCGCTCCCACATATCGATGACTGTAGTTACAAGGAGGTAAAAAGAGAAGTCAGACCGGGCACTCCGAGTCACAGGCCCCGAGCGGGATGATCAGGTCGGCGCTGTCTCGCTCCGGCGGCCAGAACGCGTCGAAACTGATCGCCACCCAGGCCCCTTCCGGAACACGTGACCAACCCAGCCGATACTCACCGTAATAGCGAAGCGCCCTTTCGGCGCTCGTCTCACCGTCCGCGATCGGGCTCCAGTAGTCGATCGACAGGACGTAGTGCCCGCGGTCGTCCCCCGGGAACGTGACCGGCCTGGGCTCGTCCAACCGCTCCATCCGGATCCACTCGTCGAGCACGACCGTGCGGGGTTCGGCCGCGCCGAGCGACGGGATTCCCGTCTCGTGCCCGACGTCGGCCAGCTCGTCGCCCCCCGGCACCACGTCCGGCCGGAACGGTCCGCCGGCCAGCGTCATACCCGTGTACCAGGGCTCGCCGCCCCGGGCCGGCGGCGGCGACGCCACCTGGATCCGGCGGAACAGAGCCGGCGGGCCGCCGCCCTCGTCCGACAGGGGGACACCTTGCGGATATCCCCCCGGCGCTCCGGAGGAGAACCGCAGAGTGTGGACGCACGCACCGGTCAGCTCAAAGACCGCGTCACTGGTGAACACCGACATGACTTGCTCCCCATTGGCGACTGGCCCGCCGAGAGTGATGATGGATCCCCGTCAGTAGGATCAGAAGGGTGGCCGCACAAGGCGTGGCGCAGGAGCCGCTGGGGACCCCATCGTCACAGATCGTGAGTGAGCTGGCCGCGACCTGGCGGTCCTACCTGCCCGAACATACGCTGCGACTGCTTCTGACCGCCGAAAGTGTCACGAACCCGCCAGTAACACAGCGTGCCGAGGCGATCGTCCTCTACGCCGACGTCGTCGGTTTCACCGCGCTGGCCGAGAGTTTCGCCGGCTCAGGCAGCTACGGCACCGAGCAGCTGACTCGCATCATCAACAACTGGTTTGCCGTGACCGCCGACGCCATCGCCGTCTCCGGCGGCAGCGTCGTCGACTTCGCCGGTGACGCGCTGGTCGGCATGTTCGACTACACGCCCGAGACCGCCGCGGCCGTGGCTCGCCGGGCGATCCGCTGCGCCGAGCTCATCCGGGAGGCCACCGCCGAGGTTCCGCCGGTTTCCACACCGGAGGGGTTTCGCTCCCTCACGATCCGGGTCGGGCTGGCCGGCGGCTCCGTGCTCCTCATGCTCCTCGGCGATCCGGCGACCCGGTTGCAGCACCTCATCGCCGGACCGGCTCTCGCGGACGCGATCGGCGCGCTGCACCGGGCCGACCGGGGCGAGATCGTGATCGACCCGGCGCTCCTGGAGGTTGCCGGTCCCCTGACGACACCTGTCCCTCCCTATGCCCCTCCCGCGCCGCCGACTGCCGAACTGGAACGGCTGATCGAGCCCTTCCTGCACCCGGCCATCCGTACCAGGCTGCGGTTCGGGCGTCATGAACTGGTGAACGAGCACCGCAAGGTCACCACGGCTTTCGTCCGGCTGCCCGATCTCTCGATCGACGACCCGGCGACCGTCGAGGCGCTGCAGCACTATCTCGCGGCCGGGGTGAAGATCATCGACCGGTACGGGGGCCATCTGCGCCACCTCATGGCCGATGACAAGGGCACGGTGCTCGTGGCCGTCTTCGGCACGCCGGTGAGCCACGAGAACGACGAGGAGCGGGCGCTCCGGTGCTGCCTCGAACTGCTGGCCCTGCCCGGCGGCGCCGACCGGGGTGGTGTCACCACCGGCCCCGTCTTCTCCGGCGAGGTCGGTTCCGACGTCCGCCGGGAGTATGCCGTCGTCGGGGACGCGGTCAACCTCGCCGCCCGCCTGATGCAAGCGGCCCCACCCGGGCACCTGCTCGTCGACCGATCCACCTTCGATCGGGTACGAGATCTGGTCGTGGCCGAGGGCCCGATCGATGTGCTGGCCAAGGGTAAGACGGCGCCGGTTCCGGCCTGGGTCGTCCGGACTGTGCACGACGCGGTCCCGACCAGCTCGCTGCCCTCCCCCGGCCCCGGAGCTCTGATCGGACGCGCGATCGAGATGGCCCGGCTTCGCCAGCTCGCCCACGAGGTCCTCGTGGGCCAGGGACGCGTCGTCTGGGTGCACGGCGAAGCCGGCATCGGCAAGTCCCGGTTGGCCGCGGAGATCTGCCGGGCCGCCGGGACGCTGGGCTTCACCGGCTACAGTGGCAGTTGCCGCTCGCACCAGACCAGTTCCAGCTATCGGGTGTGGCGCTCCATCTGGCGGGAGCTGCTCGAGATCGACCCGGCGCTGAGCCTCGACGAGCAGCGGACCGCGCTGACCGAGCGGGTGTCCCGTTACGACGGCACCGGTCTGCGGGCCCCGCTGGTGGCCGCCGTCATCGACCTGCCGATGCCGGACAACGATCTCACCATTCAGCTCGATCAAGCCGGTCGCGACGTGCTGCTGCGGTCCACCCTGCTGGACTGTCTGCGCGAGCGCGCCGCCGCCGGACCGCTGGTCCTGCTGCTCGAGGACTGCCACTGGATCGATCCCGCCTCGCTCAACCTTCTCGATCTCCTCGCCGACCGGCTCGCGGAGCTGCCGGTTCTGCTCCTGGCCACTTCGCGCGAGCCGGCGCCCAGCGCCCTGGCCGGGGCCGACCACGTGACGGGTCTGCGGCTGACCGAGATGATCAGCGCGGATGCCCGGCGGCTGGCCACCCAGAGGCTGCACGACCGGTACGGGCCGGACGCCAGCATCGCCGGCGAGCTGGTCGAGCAGATCGACGAGCAGGCCGGCGGAAACGCGTTCTACATCGAGGAACTCGTCGCCTATCTCCACGGCACCGCCGTCGACCCGGCCAACCGGGCCGGGCTCGCCGTGCTGCAACTGCCGGACAGCCTCCAGCGTCTGGTGATGGCCCGCATCGACCAGCTCACCGACGACGAGAAGGCGGCCATCAAGGTCGCCAGCGTGATCGGCCGCCGGTTCCAACCGCCGTGGATCGCCTCGATCTATCCCGCCGCCGGCTCGACGACACAGGTCGCCGCTCACCTTCGCCGTCTGCACACGCTCGAACTCACGGCGCGGATCGCGACGGAACCCGAGCCGGAGTACGAGTTCAAGCATCCGATCACCCAGGAGACGGCTTACCAGAGCATCACCTACGACACCCGGGCCGTCCTGCACGAGCGGGCCGCGCTCTTCATCGAGGAGACGTTCACCGACCGGATCACCCAGTACGTCGACGTCCTCGCCCACCACTACGCGCGCACCGGCCGCCTCGACAAACAGCTGATCTGGTTCCGGGCAGCGGGCGACCGCGCCAAGGCGATCTTCGCCAACGAGACGGCCACCGACTACTACGGTCGCCTGCTGCCGCTGCTGCCCGAGGACGAGCAGGCGGCTCTGCACATCGAGATCGGCACCGTGCACCACCTCACCGGGCAGTGGACCGAAGCCGAGCGTCATTACCAGCTGGCATTGCGAGCCGCGGAGGCCACCGGCCGCCGGGACATCGTCGCCGCCGGGCAGCGCCAGCTCGGCGATCTGCTCATGTACACCGGCTCGCACGTCGAGGCGGTGAGCTGGTTGGAGCGCGCCCTCGCCGGTTTCGAGAGCCTCGGCGACGCCGCCGGTCAGTCGCGCACCATGGATCGGATGACGTTCGTGCTGCACCGTCAGGGGGAGTACAGCGCGGCCATCGCGATGGCCCACCGGCATCTCGCCATGGCGACCGAGGCGGGCGACCTGTCGGCGATGAGCGGGGCGCTGAACCATCTCGGCATGTGCTACCTGAACACCGGCCGGGCCGACGAGGCCCTCGAATATCTCAGCCGCGCGTTCAGCACGGCGGAGCAGGCCGGCGACCGGCACTGGATGCTGCACGGTGCCAACAATCTGGGGGTGGCGTTCCGGCGAAACGCCGACCACAGCCGGGCCGTCGCCTCCTATCAGCAGGCCCTGGACGTGGCCCGCGACATCGGCGCCCGGCCCACCGCGGGCATCACCGTGGGGAACATGGGCGAGATCTACCGGGACGAAGGCGACTTCGCCCGGGCCCGGGTCTGTGCGATGTATTCCCTGCGCGTCACCGTCGAGCTACGCGACTGGGTCCCCGTCGTCGACCAAGTGATCGGACTGGGCGCAATCGCCGCGGCCGAGGGTCGTCCCGACGACGCGAAGCGGCTGTTGCAGAGGGTCATCCCGCTGGTACGCGAGCTGGACGCACCGCATTACCTCTGCGATTCGCTGCACCGGCTGGCCCGCCTGCATCTGAACGCGGACCAGCCGTCGGTGTCGGAGCGGCTGAACTCCGAGGCGCTGCGCATCGCCGAGGAGCACGACGAGCGCGACATCCAGGTGAAGGCCTACATCCTGGCCGCGCGCCTGCGGGTCGACCGCGGCGACATCGATCTGGCCTTCGCGGCGGCGGAACTGCGCAAGGCAGCTGATCGGTGGACCGAACAGCACGAGGTCGCGGCGCTGCTGCACGCCGCCTGGCGCGCGGATCCCGACGACAACGACGCCCGGCGCACGGCCTCCGACATCTACCGGCGGCTGTACGAACGGGCGCCCAGTCTGGAGTATCGCAACGCCTATCAGCAGCTCACCGGGGTGCGCCTGCCGCCCGGCCCGCCCCTGCCGGCCCTGCCGCACTGGATCCTCGCGGACACCGGCCCCGACCTCGAGACACTGCTGCGCCGCATCGACCGGACCCCGCACCAGGCCGCCTCGTAGCGCGCCCTCGGCCGATCATGCACCGCGGCCACCGCAAAGCCCGCCCACCGCAAAGCCCGCCCACCGCAAAGCCGCCCACCGCAAAGCCCGCCCTCCCTCAGGGGGACCCCCGCCACCGCCCATTGTGACGACTTTCAGTGATCTCCGCGCGAGGAGAGCGGGCCGCTTGTGGACAAAGTCGAACTGTGGATAACTCTGGTCAGCGGTCCAGGCTCTCGTCGCTCGCCAAGCGGTGCAGCGCCGCCAGCGGCGGGGCGAAGGCGTAGACCGCACCGGTGGTGGTGACGAAGCCGCCGTAGGCGGGTTTGGGGATCTGGCGGACGACGTCCTCGGGCAGGCGTTCGGCGGCGGCCTCCGGGCTGTCGCTCAGGACCGGGTCGAGGCCGTCGACGCGCGGTGGGTCGGCCGCCACCCGGCCGTATTTGGCCAGGGTGCTGGCCGGGAAGCCGGGGTCGTTGGCCCAGCGCCTCTGCACGAACTCGAACTGGTCCTCGATGCTGGCCACGTAGACGTTGAAGACCAGGCCGCGTTCGCGGTCGTCGGGGGCATTGCGGTCGAAGCGGGGCCCGAACGGGATGCCGCGGCGCAGCATCTTGTGCAGGCGGTCGCGGAAGACCGTGTCGTCGCGCGGGTTCACCTTGCGGATGTGGGCGAACAGCGGGGTGTGTTTGCCGTCGTCGTCGCCGGCGAAGCTGAAGTCGTTCTGCTCGGCCGGGTCGGCGCCGGGGGCCAGCGGGCTGCCGTCGAGCCGGCGGCCGAGGGCCCGGGCGGCGGCGTCCTCGACGGTGCCGCCCTCCTCGGCGGCGAGCCGGGCCAGGCGCTCCCACCAACCGGTCGCGTCCTGCCGGAGCCGGCGGAAGACCTGGAACGAGCCGCCGCGCATCCAGCTCGGCGGCACCGGCCGGGGCGCCCACGACTGCGGCCGGCGCTCCCCGGGGCTGCCCAGGATGAACTCGCCGGCGGCGATGACCGGCGAGCCGGGGCGGGTCTGGCCGGCGTCGGTGAAACCGCGCACGCTCGGCTGGGAGATGCCGTCGGTGAAGCCGAAGTGCTCGACCCGGCGGCCGCGTTCGTCGCGCAGCACCTCGCCCCACTGGACGTGCAGGACCGTCAGACCGGCTTCCTCGGCGGCCTGTTCCTCCCGCCGTACGGCGTCCTCGATCGATCGGTCGTCGTTGGCCGCGACCGTGAGCAGCGCGTCGACCGGCGCCCCCAGCCCGCCGACGACCCAGGTCGACGGGTCGCTGGGCCCGACGTCGCCGAGCAGCGCGGCGGCCGTGGTGAGCCGGCCCTCGTCGTCGAGGCGGGTGCCCAGCGGGGTGCGCCAGAACGCGTCGTAGCCGGCCAGATGGCCCGCCGTCTCGGGGTGCAGCAGGACGAGGCCGGTGGCGGTGAGGCCCACGTTCAGCATCGACGGTGGCGCGGCCCGGCGGGTCTCGCCGCGGGCCGGCACGTCGTCGGTGCCGGCCACCCGCGCGGCGGCCGCGCCGAGCCAGGCCCGCGCCCCGGCTCTGTCGTGGCGGAACGACAGGGCGAGGAACGCCTGGTGGCGGCCCCCGAACGGACGCAGGACGTTGCCCTGGATCTGCTGGACGTCGGCCAGCGGATCGACAACTGCTGATGCGGCGGAGATCGCCATGCTGGGGGCACCCCCTCGGTCGGGATCGGGCGAGACGATGCTAACCAGGGAATCTACCGGCCGGTGAGGACTGTCGCCCATCGGTCGGTCGGGGCGGTCAGGGCCGGGACGGCCGGGCGGATCGTGCCATCGACGAAGATCGCGTACCAGAGGCAGAAGATCGCGACCGTCCACACCTTGCGGGAGTGGTCGGCCGTGCCCGCCCGGTGCTCGGCCAGCAGCCGCAGCGCGTAGTCGAGGTCGAGCAGGCGGCGGGCGCCCGAGCCGGCGATCAGCCCGGCCACCCATTCGCCGATGCTGCCCTTGAGCCACAGCCGGGTCGGGGTGGGGAAGCCCAGCTTGCGGCGTTCGCGGACCGACTCGGGCACGATCCCGCGCATCGCCTCGCGCAGCGCGTGCTTGGTCGTCCGGCTGTTGTGGGGCAGTTTCATCTCGGTCGGCAGGCCGGCCGCGGCGGCGTACACGGCCTGGTCGAGGAACGGCACCCGCAGTTCCAGCGAGTGGGCCATCGACATCCGGTCGGCCTTGGCCAGGATGTCCCCGGTCAGCCAGGTGTGCAGGTCGACGTACTGCATGGAGGCCACGTCGTCGACGTCGGCCGTCTCGGCGTACAGGTGGGCGGTGATCGCGGTGTGCGGTTCGGCGGTGAACCGCATCAGCTCGGCCTTCTCGGCGGGCGAGAAGATCCGGGCGTTGCCGTAGTAGCGCTCCTCGATCGGGGTGGTGCCGCGTTCGAGGAAGCTGCGGCCGCGTACGCCTTCGGGGATGGCGTGGGCCAGGCCGCGCAGGCCGCGTTTCAAGCCGGGCGGGAGCCGGTCGACGCGGGCCAGTGAGGCCGGCTCGCGGTAGATGGTGTAACCGCCGAACAGCTCGTCCGAGCCTTCGCCGGAGAGGGCCACGGTGACGTAGCGCGACGCCGTCTGGGCCAGGAAGTAGAGCGGGATCAGCGACGGGTCGGCCACCGGGTCGTCGAGGAGCTGGACGATCCGGGGCAGTTCGCGGATCACGTCGTCCTCGGTGACCAGGGTGGGCGTGATGCGTACGCCCAGTTGCTGTGCCGTGTCCTGGGCGATCTCGATCTCGGAGTAGCCGTCCTGGGCGAACCCGGCCGTGAAGACGTGCAGGTCGGGCTTGACCTCGGCCGCCAGCGCGACGATGGCCGACGAGTCGACCCCGCTGGACAGGAACGCGCCGACCGGCACCTCGGCCTGCAGGTGCCGGCGGACGCTGTCGCGCAGCGCCTCCCGGATGGCGTGGTGGGCCGCCTCGGGCTGCAGGTGCAGCGGGCGCAGCGAGGGCCGGAAGTAGCGCTCCATCCGGATCCCGCCACCCGGCGTCCAGGTCATCCGGTGGCCGGGGGCCAGCCGGCGCACCTGGCGGTGCATGGTCATCGGGTCCGGCACGTACTGGAAGGTCAGGTAGTGAGCCAGCGCGTCGGTGTCCAGGGCGGCGCCGGAGTCGCCGCTGAACGGCAGCAGGGCCTTGCGCTCACTGGCCAGGAAGATGCCGTCGACGGTCTCGAGCAGGTAGAGGGGCTTGATCCCGAACTGGTCGCGGGCGGCGTGCAGGGTGCCGGTCCAGTGGTCGTAGGCGACGAAGGCGAACATGCCGCGCAGCCGGGGCAGGGAGCCCGGGCCCCAGAAGTGGAAGGCCGCCGCCAGCACCTCGCTGTCACCCTCGGTGACGAAGGTGGCGCCGTACTCGCGGATCAGCTCGGCCCGCAGCTCCCGGTAGTTGTAGATCTCGCCGTTGAAGACGACGGTCCACCGGTCCTGGTAGTGCACGGGCTGGGCGGCCTCGCTGCGGTCGATGATCGCCAGCCGCTTGAACCCGAACGCGACCCCGTCGGCGAACTCCACCCGGGTGTCGTCGGGACCGCGATGGTGCATGGTCTCGAGCGCGGCCGTGAACATGGCGACCGAGGCCGGATCCGGCGCGCCCGCGGCCGGGCGGCTGCTCACGAAGACGTTCAGCCCACACATCGCGTACCTCCGTTGCTGGATGGCTGGATGGCGGAAAGGTAGGGCGAAGTCTGTGAAGAACTTGTGCGGCCATCGCAATCGGGGAGGATCTTCATCGGAATCGCACATTCCTTGGCCGGAGTTGCCTCACTCGGCCAGAATCGCGGCGTGACCGCACGCATCCTGGTGGCCGACGACGACCCGAAGCACGCCCAGCTCATCCGGCTCTACCTGGAGCGCGAAGGCCACCAGGTGATCACCGTGGGTGACGGTCGGGCGGCGCTCGACGTGGCCCGCGCCCGCAAGCCCGACCTGCTGGTGCTGGACGTGATGATGCCACTGGTCGACGGGCTGGACGTGTGCCGGATCCTGCGGGCCGAGTCCGATATCGCCATCCTGCTGGTCACCGCCCGGTCGTCGGAGAACGACATGCTGCTCGGGCTGGACATCGGGGCCGACGACTACATGACCAAGCCGGTGAGCCCGCGCGAGATGATGGCCCGGGTGCGGGCGCTGCTGCGCCGCTCGGGCGGGGCGGACGGGCCGTCGTCGATCGTGCGGGTGGGCGAGCTCGAGGTGGATGCGGGCCGGTTCGAGGTGCGGGTGCGGGGCGAGGCGGTCGTGCTCACCGCGAAGGAGTTCGGCATCCTCGAGCTGCTGGCCCGCGAGCCGGGCCGGGTCTTCACCCGCGGCCAGATCATCGACAAGACGTTCGGCTTCGAGCACGACGTCTCGGAGCGCACGGTCGACGCCCACGTGGTCAATCTGCGCCGCAAGATCGAGGACAACCCGGCCGAGCCCCGGTACGTGCAGACCGTGTACGGCCGGGGCTACCGGACGGCCGAGCATTGAGTTTCCGGATCCGCATCTTCGTCCTGGTCATGCTCGTGGCGGTGACCGCGATCGGGGCGACCGCCTTCCTGACCCTCAACCTGACCTCGCGCGAGGTCACCAACGCGCTCGAGGCCCAGACCCGGCACCGGGCCGAGATCGTCCAGGAGGTTCAGCGGTACGGGCTGCAGCACGGCAACTGGCCGGGCGTGAACCGCCTCGTGACCGATCTGTCCGACCGCACCAACCTGCACATCCGGGTGCAGACCACCGACGGCGAGGTGCTGGTCGACTCGGACGTCGAAGCCGGCCGGGTCTCGGGGCCGGTGCAGGCGATCGAGTACGCCATCGACCCGTTCCCGCCGGTGGCGGTCAACCCGGACCGGATCGACGCGGCACTGTCACCCGCCACGTTCCGGAAGATCAACCTGATCCCGCGGGACGTCTTCGGCCCGGCCCCCACCGACCTCCGTCTCGGCAGCACGCCGGCGCTGGTGCTGCGGCAGGCCACGCAGTACCGGATCGGTCTGGTGCTGGTCCGCTGCCTGCGTGACACCCTGGGCGAGGAGCCGGCCCTGGGCCTGGACGCCGCCCCGTTCGTGACCCGGGCCCAGCTGGCGATGTCGCCCGGCTGCCTGCGCAAGGCCACCACCAGGGTGGTCGACGACAAGGCCTGGTTCCAGGGCTACTGGGACTACTACGACCAGTGCGCGGGCATCGGACGGGAGAAGACCGGGCTCATCGGGGTCAAGGGCGTGGCCAGCTGCCTGAGCGAGTCCTACCGCGACACGGTGATCACCAGCTCGGCCGTGCCGCTCGAGCTCTACCTGGGCGGCCGCGGCACCACCGACGTCACCCAGTTGCTCGGGCAGCCCGCGCTGCTCGGCGCGGCCGGCCTGATCGTCGTCGCGCTGATCGGCACGTTCGTGATCGCCCGTCAGGTCAGCAGCCCGGTGCGGCGGCTCACCGGAGCCTCCCAGATGCTCGCGGCCGGCCAGCTCGACACGCGGGTGCGCATCAAGGGCGGGGGTGAGCTGGCCCGGCTGTCGGCGTCGTTCAACGCCATGGCCGAGGCGGTGCAGCAGAGCGAGGAACGCCAGCGGCGGCTCATCGCGGATGTCGCGCACGAGCTGCGTACGCCGTTGTCGAACCTCCGCGGCTACCTCGAGGGCCTCTCCGACGGCGTCGTCGAGCCGAGCCGGGAGCTGTTCGCGTCGCTGCACGAGGAGACGATGCTGCAGCGCCGCATCCTCGACGACCTGCAGGTGCTGGCCCTGGCCGAGGCGGGCGACCTGGGCTACACCAAGACGCCGACCGACCTGGCCGAACTGGCCTCGACCAGCGCGACCGCGCACCGGGCGGTGGCCGCCGAGGCGGGCGTGGCCGTGACGGTGGACGCCTCGATGCCGGTCTGGGTCGAGGCCGACGGCGACCGGCTGCGGCAGGTGCTGGGCAATCTGCTGACCAACGCCATCCGCTACACCGATCGGGACGGCCAGGTGCTGGTGCGGGTGCGCGCGGAGGGCGGCGAGGCGGTGCTGACCGTCCAGGACACCGGGGTGGGCATCGCCGCGGGCGACCTGCCGCACGTCTTCGACCGGTTCTGGCGGGCCGACCCGGCGCGGCAGCGGGCCACCGGCGGCACCGGGCTGGGCCTGACCATCGCGCACCGGATCGTCACCGATCACGGGGGTCGGATCGAGGTCGAGAGCCGCCCGCATCTGGGCACGACGTTCAGCGTGCACCTCCCGGCCACCTGACGGTCGGTCGACGCGACTTTTCGACGAATGATGTAAAAGTTATGCCGGTCGATCCAAAAGTCTGGACAGGACAGTCGCGAAGTTCATACCGTGAGCCGCACTACAGGAATGTTTCCGGCACGTGTCGATCCCCCGCCGACACTCGACCGGTCCGGTAGCCACAGCAATCCCCGGCTGCGGAAGGTTCTCCGTGAACAAAAGCAAGCGCATGTATCGATTAACTTCTATCGGTACGGCCTCTCTTCTCCTCTCCACCGTCCTCTCGGTCGTCGCCGGCCCGGCCAGTCCGGCCGCCGCGGTCATCAACCCGGCCGACTTCCAGCAGGTCACCCTGGCCAAGGGCGTCGCCGAGACCGGCGAGCCGATCGGCCTGGCCGTGCTGCCCGACCGCTCCGTGCTGCACACCGCCCGCAACGGCACCGTGCGCCGCACCGACGCGGCCGGCAACACCGCGGTGGCCGGCACGATCCCGGTCTACTCGCACGACGAGGAAGGCCTGCAGGGGGTGGCCGTCGACCCCGGCTTCACCACCAACCGCTACGTCTACCTCTTCTACGCCCCGCCGCTCAGCACGCCCGCGGGCGACGCCCCGGCCACCGGCACGGCGGCGACCTGGGCCACCTGGGCCGGCGTCAACCGGCTGTCCCGGTTCACCCTCAACGCCGACTTCTCGATCAACATGAGCAGCCAGGTCAATATGCTGGACGTGGCGACCGACCGCGGGCAGTGCTGCCACGTGGGCGGCGACATGGACTGGGACGCGGCGGGCAACCTCTACATCTCGACCGGCGACGACTCGAACCCGTTCGACTCGGCCGGCTACTCGCCGATCGACGAGCGCACCGACCGCAACCCGGTCTACGACGCCCAGCGCAGCGCGGCCAACACCAACGACCTGCGGGGCAAGATCCTGCGGATCAAGCCGAACGCCAACGGGTCGTACGCGATCCCGGCCGGCAACATGTTCGCGCCCGGCACGGCCGGCACCCGGCCCGAGATCTACGCCATGGGCTTCCGCAACCCGTTCCGGATCAGCGTCGACAAGGCCACCGGCGTCGTCTACGTCGGCGACTACGGCCCCGACGCGGGCAGCACCTCGGCCACCCGCGGGCCGTCCGGGCAGGTCGAGTTCAACCGGGTCACCGCGCCCGGCAACTTCGGCTGGCCGTACTGCACCGGCGCCAACACGTCGACGGAGACGTACAACGAGTGGAACTTCGCGACCAATGCGACCGGGCCCAAGTACAACTGCTCGGGCGGGCCGACCAACAACTCGTTCCGCAACACCGGTCTGACCACGCTGCCGGCGGCCCAGCCGGCCTGGATCCGGTACGCCGGTGACGCCGGTTCGCCGCCCGAGTTCGGCGGCGGCTCGGAATCGCCGATGGCCGGCCCGGTCTACCGCTACAGCGCGAGCAACCCGTCGACCACGAAGTTCCCGCAGGCGTTCGACGGGCAGTTCTTCGCCGGCGAGTTCGGCCGCGGCTGGATCAAGCCGACCGTGGTCAACGCGAACGGCACCCCGGGCGCGATCGACACGTTCCCGTGGAACGGCAAGCAGGTCATGGACATGGCGTTCGGCCCGGACGGCGCGCTCTACGTCCTCGACTACGGCACCGGCTACTTCAACGGGGACGCCAACTCGGCGCTCTACCGCTACGACTACGTGGCCGGCGGAAACCGCGCGCCGACCGCTGTGGCCAGTGCGAACCCGACGTCGGGTTCGGCGCCGCTGACGGTCACCTTCTCGTCGGCGGGCAGCAGCGACCCCGAGGGCGGGGCGCTGACGTACTCGTGGGCGTTCGGTGACGGCACCACGTCGACGGCGGCCAACCCGACCAAGACGTACGCCGCCAACGGCACCTATACGGCGACGCTGACCGCCCGGGACCCGCAGGGCGCGACCGGCACGTCGAGCGTCACCATCACCGTCGGCAACACCGCGCCGAGGGTCGTCATCAACTCCCCGGCGGCCGGTCAGCTCGCCTCGTTCGGCGACAGCATCCCGTGGAGCGTCACGGTCACCGACCCCGAGGACGGCACCATCGACTGCTCCAAGGTCACCATGGCCTACGTCCTGGGGCACGATCAGCACGCGCACCAGATCACGTCGCAGACCGGCTGCTCCGGCACCATCACCATCCCGACCGACGGTGAGCACGACGACGCCGCGAACATCTTCCCGATCTTCGATGCGTCCTACACCGACAACGGCGGGCTGACCACCCACGCGCAGAACATCCTGCAGCCCCGCAAGCGGCAGGCCGAGCACTACAAGACGTCGTCGGGCGTCACCAAGATGTCCAAGACGGCGGCCGAGGGCGGCCAGACCGTGGGCGACATCAACAACGGCGACTGGATCCAGTTCGACCCGTACAAGCTGAACAACGCCACCTCGTTCACCGCCCGGGTCTCCTCGGCCGGCAGCGGGGGCACGTTGCAGGTGCGCACCGGGTCGCCGACCGGCACGGTGATCGGTTCGGCCACGGTGACGCCGACCGGCTCGTGGGAGACGTTCGCCACCGTGACGGGGGCGATCAGCGGGGCGCCGACCGGCACGACGTCGCTCTACCTGACCTTCGCCGGCACCGGGACGGCCGCGCTGTTCGATGTGGACAGCTTCAGCTTCACCACCGGGGCCACGCAGAGCCTGCTGTCGCTGAACAAGACGGCCACGGCCTCGAGCGTCGAGAACGCCACCTACCCGGCGTCGGCGGCGGTCGACGCCTCGGCCACCACCCGCTGGTCGAGCGCCTTCTCGGATCCGCAGTGGATCCAGGTCGACCTCGGCGCCACCTACACCGTCTCCCGGGTGCGCCTGCAGTGGGAGGCCGCCTACGGCTCGGCGTACCAGATCCAGACGTCGGCCAACGGCACCACCTGGACGACGGCCCGCACGGTGACCGGCGGCAACGGGGCCGAGGACGACAACACCGGGCTCAGCGCCCAGGCCCGCTACGTGCGGATCAACGGCACCGCCCGGGCCACGGCCTGGGGCTACTCCCTCTTCAACTTCGAGGTGTACGGCAGCTGATCCTTCCCCCTGGTGTGGGCGCCCGCTCCCCCAAGCGGGCGCCCACCTCCCCACTCTCAGGAGGTTTCATGCGCAAGCTCATCGCAGGTGCGGCGACTCTGGTCGCGTTAGCCGCTTGCACGTTCACGGCGTCACCCGCCCAGGCAGCTGCGACACTACCGACGCCTGGTCCTACGGACGGCGTGGAGAACCCGGGCCGCTTCGCGGCTGACGCTCCCTACGACGTTCTCGTCTTTTCCAAGACCGCCGGCTTCCGGCACGACGCGATCGCGGTCGGCATCCAGACCATCCGCGACCTCGGCGCGGCCAACAGCTTCACCGTCGCGGCAACCGAGGACGCGGCCGCGTTCACCACGGCCAACCTGGCCCAGTACGAGGCGGTGGTCTTCCTCAACACCACCGGCGACGTGCTCAACGACACCCAGCAGACCGCCTTCGAGTCGTACGTGCGTGGGGGCGGGGGTTACGTCGGCGTGCACGCGGCGGCCGACACCGAGTACAGCTGGCCCTTCTACGGCAACCTGGTCGGGGCGTACTTCAACTCGCACCCGGCCATCCAGCAGGTGACCTCGCGGGTGCAGGATCGGGGGCACGCGAGCACCGCCCACCTGCCGCAGGCCTGGACCCGCACCGACGAGCTCTACAACTACTCGACCAACCCGCGCAGCACGGCCCACGTGCTGGCCACCCTGGACGAGTCGACCTACTCCGGCGGCAACATGGGCGCCGACCACCCCATCGCCTGGTGCAAGACGGTGGACAGCGGGCGCTCCTGGTACACGGGCTTCGGGCACACCCAGGCCTCGTACGCCGAGGGGAACTTCCGCACGCACCTGCTCGGCGGGCTGCGTTACGCGGCGGGCCGGGCCAAGGCCGACTGCCGTCCCGAGACCGGTTATACCGCGCTCTACAACGGCAGCACGACCGGCTGGACGCAGGCCGGGCCGGGCAGCTTCACCAACACCGACGCCACGCTGACCTCCACCGGCGGCATGGGCCTCTACTGGTACTCGGCCAAGCAGTTCACCTCGTACTCGCTCAAGGCCGACTGGCGGCTCACCGGCGACAGCAACTCGGGCATCTTCGTCGGCTTCCCCAACCCCGGCAACGACCCGTGGGTGGCCGTCAACCAGGGCTACGAGGTGCAGATCGACGCCACCGACGCGGCCGACCGCACCACCGGCGCGATCTACACGTTCAAGTCGGCCGACCTGGCCGCCCGCGACGCCGCGCTCAACCCGGCCGGCGAGTGGAACACGTACGAGCTGCTCGTCGAGGGCCAGCGGATCCGCGTCTACCTCAACGGCCGGCTGGTCAACGACTTCACCAACACCGACCCGGCCCGCAACCTGGACGGCTACATCGGCCTCCAGAACCACGGCAGCGGTGACACGGCGGCCTTCCGCAACGTGCGGGTCAAGGAGCTCACCGGGCAGCCGCCGGTGACCAACCTGGCCCTCGGCAAGACGGCCACCGCGTCCAGCGTCGAGAACGCCAGCTACCCGGCCTCCAACGCGGTCGACGCGTCGACGACGACCCGCTGGTCGAGTGCCTTCGCGGACCCGCAGTGGGTCCAGGTCGACCTCGGCGCCACCTACAACGTCAACCGGGTGCGGCTGCTCTGGGAGGCCGCGTACGGCTCGAACTACCAGATCCAGACGTCCACCAACGGCACCAGCTGGACCACCACCCGGACGGTGACCGGGGGCAACGGCGGCGAGGACGACCTCACCGGGTTGAGCGCCCAGGCCCGCTTCGTCCGGGTCCTCGGCACCACCCGGGCCACGCCGTGGGGCTACTCCCTCTTCAATTTCGAGGTCTTCGGCAATTGAGCTGAGCTGCTGCCAAGGCCTGGTCCTCCGGACGGCTGGAGAACCAAGTCAAAACCGCGGTGGTGGGCCGGGGCTCGTCGGGTCCCGGCCCGTACCACCAGCTACAAGGGGAGGACCGGATGACGACAACCGGCGTGTGGCTCATCGGGGCGCGCGGATCCGTGGCCGTGACCAGCATGGTCGGGGCGCTGGCCTTACGGGCCGGGCTGGCCGAGCCGCTCGGCTGTGTCACCGAGATGCCCGAGCTGGCCAGTCCCGCGCTGCCGGCCCTGGCCGACCTGGCGTTCGGCGGTCACGACATCAGCGACATCACCCTCGACAAGAAGGTCGAGAACCTGGTCGCGGCCGGGGTGCTGCCGTCCCGGCCGGCCGCGGCCGTGGCCGATCAGCTCGACGCCCTGCAGCGCGAACTGCGCCCCGCGCCCACGGCCGGCTCCCAGCTCGAGGTCGCCCGCCTGATCGCCCAGGACATCGACGACTTCCGCCGCCGGCGCGGTCTCGAACGCGTCGTCGTCATCAACGTCTCGTCCACCGAACCGGCGCCGCCCGCCCACCCGCCCACGACTCCCTGGCGTTGCTGGAGGCGGCCCTGGCTACAAAGGAGAGGATCCTCCCGCCGAGCTCCCTCTACGCCTATGCCGCCTTCTCCGCCGGCTGTTCCTACGTGGACTTCACGCCTTCGACCGGCGCCCGGCTCCCGGCCCTGCGCGAACTGGCCGACCGGCACGGGTTGCCCTACGGCGGGCACGACGGCAAGACCGGCGAAACGCTGGTGAAATCGGTGCTGGCGCCCATGTTCGCGCTGCGCAACCTGCGCGTCCGCACCTGGTCCGGCACCAACCTGCTGGGCGGCGGCGACGGCGCCAACCTGGCCGACCCGGCCGCCAACGCCGCCAAGGCCGGCAGCAAGCAGCGGGTCCTGGCCGAGACGCTCGGCTACCAGCCCCAGGGCAGCAGCCACATCGAGTTCGTCGACGACATCGGCGACTTCAAGACGGCCTGGGATCTGATCACGTTCAGCGGCTTCCTCGGCACCCGCATGCGGATGGAGTTCTCCTGGCACGGCTGCGATTCCGCGCTGGCCGCGCCGCTCATCCTCGACCTGGCCCGGCTCACCGCGGCCGCCCACGCCGCCGGCCGGTCGGGGCCGCTGACCGAGCTGGCGTTCTTCTTCAAGGACCCGATCGGCGAGGTGCCGCACGCGCTGCCCGACCAGTGGGCGGCGCTGGCCGGCTTCGTCCGGGGCCTGACCGATGTCTGATCGCCCGACCCTGCGCGACCTGGCCGAATTGGTCCGGGCGCCCGCGGCGCTCTCCATCCCCGGTGACACCGTGGCCGGGGCGGCCGCGGCCGGCGGTCTGCGGCCCTCGACGCCCGGGCTGGCCGCGGCCTCGGTCTGCCTCTACTGGGGCGGGATGGCCGCCAACGACTGGGCCGACCGCGAGCTCGACGCCCGCGACCGTCCGCAGCGACCGATCCCGTCGGGCCGGGTGCAGCCCCGGCACGCGCTGCTCACCGCGGCCGGGCTGACCGCGGCCGGGGTCGGTCTGGCCGCCCTGACCGGTGGGCGCCGGGCCGCGGCCGTGGCGATCCCCCTGGCCGCGACCGTCTGGGCCTACGACCTGTGGGCCAAGAACACGGCGGCCGGGCCCGCGCTGATGGCCGCCTGCCGCGGGCTCGACGTGCTGCTCGGGGCCAGCGGCGGGCGGATGCGGCAGGCGGTGCCGGCCGCCCTCACGGTGGCGGCGCACACCTACACGGTCACCGAGCTCTCCCGGCGCGAGGTCTCCGGGGCGTCCCCGGCGCTGCCGCTGGCCACCCTGGCCGGAACGGTGGGGGTGGCGGTCGCCGCCGCCGACCGGGGGCCGGGCCTGCTGCTCGCCTCGCGCTACGCCGCCGGATACGGCACCGCGCAGGTGCGGGCCGCGGCCGAACCGACCGCCCGGCGCGTCCGGGCGGCGGTCGGGGCGGGCATCACCGAGCTGCCCTCGTTGCAGGGCGCGCTGACGGCGAAGGCGGGCTCACCGGCGTACGGGATCGCGGTCGCTCTTCTCGCGCCGCTCGGCCGGCGCCTGGCCCGGAAGGTGTCCCCGACATGAGATTCGGCTACGGCACCAACGGGTTCGGCAACCACCGGCTGCCGGAGGCCCTCGCCGTCATCGCCGACCTGGGCTACGACGGTGTGGCGCTGACCCTGGACACCAACCACCTCGACCCGTTCGACGCCGATCTGGCCCGCCGCACGACCACGGTGGCCGACCTGCTGCAGCGGCACGACCTGGCCGTGGTCATCGAGACCGGCGCCCGCTATCTGCTCGACCCGTGGCGCAAGCACTCGCCGACCCTGATGGACGACGACCCCGCGCGGCGCCTGGAATACCTGCGGCGGGCCGTCCGGGTCGGGGCCGACCTCGGCGCCGAGGCGGTCTCGTTCTGGGCCGGCATCGGCACCGGCTGGGACAGGCTGGTCGACGGCTGCCGCCAGATCGTCGACGTGGCCGCCGCGGCCGGGGTCACGCTGGGGTTCGAGCCCGAACCGGGGATGCTGGTCAACGACATCGCGGACTGGCGCCGCCTGCACGACGACCTCGGGCGGCCGCCGGGCTTCGGCATCACCCTCGACATAGGACACTGCCGGTGCCTGGAACCGTTGCCCGTCCCCGACTGCGTGACCGCGGTCGCCGACCATCTCGTCAACGTGCAGATCGACGACATGCGGCGCGGGGCGCACGAGCACCTCGAGTTCGGCACCGGCGAGATCGACTTCCCATCGGTGCTGGCCGCGCTCGACGCCTCCGGCTACCACGGCTTGGTGGCCGTGGAGCTCCCCCGTCACTCGCACGCGGCGCCGACCGTGGCCGCGCAGTCCCTGGACTTCCTGCGGAACGCCCTCAAAGAGGCAGGAGACCGGCCATGACCACCCTCGACGACCTCGCGAAGCACCTCGGCCACGACCCGCGGCAGGACACCGGCGACCCGGCGGTGCTCTTCCCGGCGGCGGCCCGCCGCTACGGGCGGGGCCGGCTGGCCAACGGCTGGACAGCCGACGAGGCGGCCCGGGCCTTGCTGCTGGCCCCGCTGCCGGCCGGCCAGATCACCGACATCTACCGGTACGGCGACACGGCCGAGAAACTGGCCGTCCTCAAGGCCCTGCCACTGCTGCCGATCGGCGACGGCGGGGTGCCCCTGCTCGAGGACGCCCTGCGCACCAACGACACCCGTCTGGTCACGGCCGCGCTGGGCCCGTACGCCGACCGCCTGGGTCTCCAGGCGTGGCGCCAGGCCGTGCTCAAGTGCGTCTTCATGGGGGTGCCGCTGGCCGCCGTGCACCGGCTCACCGAACGCGCCGACCCGGAGCTGGCGGCCATGCTCGGCGCCTTCGCCCACGAACGACAAGCCGCCGGCCGGGACCTGCCGTCCGACGCGCTCGCCCTGCTCGACCAGGTGAAGGAGGAAGCTTGATGCGCATCTTCGACCCGCACATCCACATGACCTCGCGCACCACCGACGACTACCAGCGGATGGCCGAGGCCGGGGTGCGGGCGGTGGTCGAGCCCGCGTTCTGGCTCGGTCAGCCCCGCACCGGGCCCGGCTCGTTCACCGACTACTTCGACTCGCTGATCGGCTGGGAGCCGTTCCGGGCGAGCCAGTTCGGCATCCGGCATCACGCCACCATCGCGCTGAACCCCAAGGAGGCCAACGACCCGCGCTGCCGGCCCGTGCTCGACCTGCTGCCGCGCTATCTGGCCAAGGACGGCGTGGTGGCGGTGGGCGAGATCGGCTACGACTCGATGACCCCGGCCGAGGACGAGGCGTTCGCGGCGCAACTGGCCCTGGCCCTCGACCACGAGCTGCCGGCCCTGGTGCACACCCCGCACCGGGACAAGGCCAGCGGCACCCGGCGCAGCCTCGACGTGGTCAAGGAGTCGGGCATCGACCCGGGCCGGGTGCTGCTCGACCACCTCAACGAGGTGACCGTCGCGGCCGCCCTCGACGCGGGCGTGTGGGCGGGCTTCTCCATCTACCCCGACACCAAGATGTCGCCGGAGCGGATGGTGACGATCCTGCGCGAGTACGGCCTGTCCCGGGTGCTGGTCAACTCGGCAGCCGACTGGGGGCGCTCCGATCCGCTGCTCACGCTGCGCACCGGCGAGGCGATGCTCAAGGACGGCTTCACCGAGGACGACGTCGACCGGGTGCTCTGGCGCAACCCGGCCGAGTTCTACGCCCAGTCGGGGCGGCTCGACCTGTCGGACGCGCCGGATTCTCAGATCACCTTTGCCGGCAACTCGATCCTGCGCGGAGGCAGCTGATGCACCTGAGCTACTGCACCAATGTGCACCCGGCCGAGGACTTCGACGGGATCATCGCCCAGCTCGACACGTACGCGCTGCCGATCCGGCAACGGCTCGACGCCGACGTGCTCGGCCTCGGGCTGTGGCTGGCCGCGCCGGTGGCGGCTTCGCTGGCCGCCTCGACGCCGCTGCGGCACCGGCTGCGGCGCGAGCTCGACGCGCGCGGGCTGGAAGTGGTCACTCTCAACGGCTTCCCGTACGAATCGTTCCAGGCGCCCGTGGTCAAACAGAACGTCTACTACCCCGACTGGACCTCGCGGCGGCGGCTCGACTACACGCTCGACCTGGCCAAGGTGCTGACCGACCTGATGCCAAGCACCGCCTCGTACGGCTCGGTGTCGTCGCTGCCGATCGCCTGGCGCGACCCGTGGGACGCGGGCCGCGCCTCGCAGGCCTCGATGTATCTCGACGAGCTCGCCCGCGGGCTGGCCCGGCTCGCCGCCGACACCGGGCGCACGGTCCGGGTCGGGTTCGAGCCGGAACCGGGCTGCCTGATCGAGAACACCACGCAGGCCGCCTCGCTGCTGTCCGGAGTGGACAACCGCTGGCTCGGCGTCTGCCTCGACCTGGCCCACCTGGCCTGTGCCTGGGAGGAACCGGCCGAGGCGCTGGAACGGCTGCGCGTGGCCGGCGTGCCGATCGTCAAGGTGCAGGTGTCGGCGGCGCTGCAGGCGGACGATCCGCTCGCCGCGTTCGACGTGCTGCAAACGTACGTGGAACCGCGTTTCCTGCATCAGACCCGCTCGGCCCTCGGCGGGGCCACCGACGACCTGGACGCGGCGCTCGACCAGAAGCCGCCGGGGCCGTGGCGCGTCCACTACCACGTGCCGCTGCACGCCGCCCCGGCCGCGCCGCTGACGTCGACCGTGCCCGTGCTGCGCGAGGCGATCCGGCTGCTGGTGGCCGAGGGCAGCTGCGAGCATTTCGACGTCGAGACGTACACCTGGGGTGTCCTGCCCGAAGGCCAGCGGCCGGCCGACGCGGCCGGGCTGGCCGACGGCATCGCGGCCGAGCTCGCCTTCGCCCGCGGCCTGCTCGACGCGGAGGTGCCGGCCCGATGAGCCAGTTGCTCGTGCTGGACGTGGTCGGGCTGACCCCGCGGCTGCTCAAGCACATGCCGGGTCTGCGGGCCGTCGCCGACCGCGGCTTCCAGGCCCCGCTCGGCACCGTGCTGCCCGCCGTCACCTGCTCGGTGCAGTCCACCTTCCTCACCGGCGCCACCCCGGCCGAGCACGGGATCGTCGGCAACGGCTGGTATTTCCGCGACCTCGGCGAGGTGTTCCTCTGGCGCCAGCACAACGCGCTGGTCGGCGGCGAGAAGATCTGGGACGGGGCCCGCAGGCGGCAGCCGGGCTACACGGTGGCCAACGTCTGCTGGTGGTACGCGATGGGCGCGGACGTCGACTGGACGATCACGCCGCGGCCCATCTATCGCGCCGACGGCCGCAAGGAACCGGACTGCTACACGTACCCGCCGGAGTTGCACGACGAGCTGCCCCCGTTCCCGCTCTTCACCTACTGGGGGCCCGGGGCCGGGATGCCGTCCTCGCGCTGGATCATCCAGGCCGCCCAGCACCTCCTGATCACCCGGCGGCCCGACCTCACCCTGGTCTACGTGCCGCACCTCGACTACGACCTGCAAAGGTTCGGGCCGTCGGCTCCGCAGGCGGCCGCGGCCGCCGCGGCCCTGGATCGGGAGCTGGCCCCGCTGCTCGACCAGGCGCTGGCCGCGGGGGTCACCGTGGTGGCGCTCTCCGAGTACGGGATCACCGACGTGAGCCGGCCGGTCGACGTCAACCGGCTGCTGCGGGCCGAGGGCCTGCTGACCGTGCACACCCAGGACGGCATGGAATACCTGGATCCGTGGACGTCGAGGGCCTTCGCCGTGGCCGATCACCAGGTCGCCCACGTCTACGTCCGCGACCCGGGCGACCGGCCGGCCGTGGCGAAGCTGTGTGCAGCGCTCCCCGGCGTGTCCGAGGTGCTCGACGAATCCGGCAAGGCGTCCAACGGGCTCGATCATGACCGGGCCGGTGACCTCGTCCTGGTCGCCGCGCCCGACTCCTGGTTCACCTACTACTACTGGCTCGACGACGCGCGGGCGCCCGACTTCGCGCGCTGCGTCGAGATCCACCGCAAGCCCGGCTACGACCCGGCCGAGTTGTTCTTCGACCCGGCCGACCCGGGTGCGGCCCGGCGACGGGGCATCACTGCGGTGGCCCGCAAGAAACTGGGCCTGCGCTATCTGATGAACGTGGTCGGCCTCGACGCGGGCGCGAAAGCTGTGCGCGGGTCGCACGGTCGCCTGCCCGACGACCCGGCCGACGCCCCGGTGCTGTTGTGCTCGGATCCGGCCGGCGAGCGCGACGAGATCGCCGCAGTCGAGGTCAAGAGCCTGCTCCTCGGTCTGGCCGGGCCGGCGTCATGACCCTCCAAGCCACCCGCCAGGAGGCCGCGGGCGACCTACGGCAGCGCTTCGACGTCGCGCTGGCCGAGTTCATCGACCGGCAGGACCCGGCCTGGCCCGATGGCGCCCCGCGCGGCGCGCTCGACTCGCTGCGCCGGTTCATCCTGGCCGGTGGCAAGCGGATCCGGCCCACCTTCGCCTACTGGGGCTGGCGTGGCGGCGGCGGTGAGGACTGCCCCGAGGTGATCAACGCGGCCGCCGCGCTCGAGTTGTTCCACGCGTTCGCGCTCATCCACGACGACATCATCGACGGTAGCGACCGGCGCCGCGGCCAGCCCTCGATGCACCGCTTCTTCGCCACCGTCCACGATCGGCACTCGTGGCGGGGCGACTCGCTGGCCTTCGGCCGCAACACGGCTCTGCTCTGCGGCGACCTGTGCGCGGCGTGGGCCGAGCAGATGTTCCACGAGTGCGGGCTGCCGCCGCGACAGATCCATCAGGGGTACGCGGCCTTCGCGCTGATGCGGACCGAGGTCATCGCCGGGCAGTATCTGGACCTGGTGTCCGGCGTGGGCGACGGCTCGGTGGCCAGCGCGCTGACGGTGATAAGGATGAAGGCGGCCCGGTACACGGTGACCCGCCCCCTGCAGATCGGCGCCTGGCTGGCCGGCGCACCGCGAGGGCTTTACCCGGCCCTGGCCGATTTCGGCGACCCGCTGGGCGACGCGTTCCAGCTGCGCGACGACGTGCTGGGCGTCTTCGGCAACCCGGCCGTGACCGGCAAGTCCACCCTGGACGATCTGCGCGAGGGCAAGCCGACGGTGATGATGGCGCTGGCCCGCGGCGCGGCCGACCGCACCCAGGCGGCCCGGCTGGCCGTGCTGTTCGGCAACCCCGACCTGGACACGGCCGGGGCCGAGGAGCTGCGCGCCATCATCGTCGAGACGGGCGCCATGGATCAGATCGAGCAGATGATCCGGGTCCGCGCCGACACCGGCCTGACCGCGCTGGCCGGCGCCCCGCTCCCGGCCTATGTGCGCGAGGCCCTCGTCGAGATGGCGACCGCGGCGGTCGACCGGGTCACCTGAGGTCCAGGGTGAACTCGGCCCGGTGGACCGTCCCGGCGATCTGGAACTCGAGGAAGGCCCGGTAGCGGGCGGCGCCCGGGATCGAGACGGCGAACTTGACGGCCCCGTCGCTGAGCTCGGCGTCGGGGTGGACGTGGACGTAACCGAGGTCGCCCTCGCGGAGCACGACCAGGTGGCCGTAGGAGCCGAGGTAGCGCTCCAGGGTGGCCGGGCCGGGGGCGCCGGAGCGGGCGACCCGGAAGAGCACCGGAACGGTCGTACCGGCCGCCGGCTGCCCTTCCATCGCGACGGTGAACGGGCCGGCCGCCGACTCGGTCGCGGCCGGCGGCAGGGTGACCTCGGGGGCGGCCCCGGGCACCAGGTGGTCGGCCCCGAGCACCAGCGGAGTGGTGGCGCCGTCCGGGCCGGCGACGGTGAAGTCGGCGAAGACCCGGTAGGCGCCGGGCTGGGCCAGCTTCAACGGCACCGACCACAGGCCGTCGGGGGACATCGTGGGATGCAGGTGCTGGAAGCCGCCCAGGCCGCGGCCGGCCACGATCAGGTGCAGGGGCTTGTCGTGCACCACGGCGTACCGGGTGGCGGGCTGCTTGTCGGGGCCGACGATCCGGAACGCGTAGTCGAGCGGGCCGCCCGCGGGCTGGGAACGGCGGACCGGCTGGAGTGTGTAGCCCTGGGCGCTGACCGTCGTGCCGCCGGCTTCGACCGAGGCCGCCCCGCCGCCGTGCTGGTGCCTCACCATCCCGGCCGGGGCCGGGGCCGCGACCGGCGCCGGAGCCGGCTTGATTTCCGAGCGAGCAGTCGTGCGGCCCAGCGAGTAGCCGCCGATCAGCGCGACCACGACCGCACCGACGGCCAGGGGCGCCACCGGGATCGGCCGGCGCCGCCAGACCACGAAGCCGGCCACCAGGACGACGACCCCGGCCGCGCCCCCGATCCAGGCGAGCAGGTTGCTGTCGTCATCCTCGGCGACCTGGACAGGAGCCGGGGCGGTCTGGCTTCCGGGCGGGGCCCAGCCGGCCGGGGCCGCCGTGACCGGGCCGGTGTAGGTGAACGTCACCGTCCCGTGCACCGGGTCGCCGTCCGACGCCGTCGACTGGTAATCGACCTTGTACTCCCCCGCCGCCGGCAGGTGCGCGAGCTTCACCCGCGCCGGGAAACCGGTCGTGTACTGCCTCGGCTCGAACTTGCCGTTCTCCATGAAGTACTCGGTCACCGGCTTGTCGAGGGGCCGCGGGCTCGCGTGCTCCCACCCGTCGTCGACCCGCCCGCCATCGGGCGCGGTGATCGAGAAGGTGGCCGTGTCCGCCGCTTTCTCGGTGAAGTAGAGCTCCACGCTGCCCAGCGGCGAGCTGACGGTGGCCCCGCTGACGGGGCTGGACATGGCCAGCGTGCCGTGCGCGGAGGCCGGCGACGGCAACGCGAACACCACAGCCATAAACGCGACGAGCGCGAGCACACCCCGGCCGAACGGTCTCATCGCCCCATCCTCGAAGCTCGGCAACTTTAGTCAACACATCGACATCTTTTTATTCGATAGACAGAAGTTCTGTCGAGAGCCCGAGACACATCGACGACACACCTGTGACATCCCGCCGACGCACTTGACATCGATCATCGTCGTTCTCCGAGCTCGCGGCAGCGCGGACGCGCTCGAGCTGGATCGATTCCGGTTCGCCGGAGCCTTCCCCGACGACCCGGCCATGCCGGTAATCTGTGGCCCGGGTAGCACCGCGATCTTCCTCAGCCCGCGGCGGTGACGAGCCGATGGGAACGCTGTGGAGAGGACAATCGGCACAAACTCGTCGACGATCCCCCCGTTCCGGCCGACTCGCGTCCTCGGCGTGGCCACGGGCGTCTTCGTCATCGCGACCCTGTGGTTCGGCGTCGGCCTGCTGCAGCACACTCCGTCGTTCCTCGGCTGGGCCCCGCTGATGGTGTCGGTGCCGCTGGCCGCGACCACGTCCTGGCGGGCCTCGCACGACGGCCGCACCTACTGGAAATACGCCTCGATCGGCATCGTGCTGATCGGCCTCGGCGGGGCCTCCAACGCCTACGACTACTTCAGCGGCGCCCAGTTCGGGCAGCACATCAGCGGGTTCACGGCGGCGATCTACGTGAGCGGCCTGGTCGTGTTCCTGCTGGGGCTGTTGCGCATTCCCGGTGCGCGCCGGTCCCGGATCGAGTGGACCCGCTTCGGCCTGGACACCGCCACCGTGATCGTCACCGTGCTGACCTTCACCTGGCATCTGGCCTACCGCCGGTGGGAGAACTGGCTCGGCGGCACCCTGGCCGACTCCGCCTCCGTGATGATCGTGCTGTCGGCCGGCATCATCTGTGTCTTCGCCTTCGTCAAGGTCGCCTTCACCGGCACCGGCCCGATCGACCGGCGGGCCCTGCACCTGCTGGCCCTGACCGGGGCGGTCGGCGCGGGCGGCGGGTCGCTCGCGCCGCTGCTGGCCGACCGGCCCTACATAAATACGGCCCACGTGCTGCTGCCCGCTTGCTGTCTGTGCCTCTGCCTGGCCGCCGACCGGCAGCTGCGCGCGACCCGGCTGGGCCATCCCCTGCCCCGGCCGGCGGCGCGCCGGCCCAGCCTCATGCCGTACGGGGCCGTGCTGGCCACCGCGGGCCTGCTCCTGTCGAGCGCCGTCGGGCACACCGCCGACCTGGTCGCGATCGCGATCGGCTCGGTCACCGTCACCCTGCTGGTCGCGACCCGCCAGCTGGTCGCCCTGCGGGACAACGCGCGGCTGCTGGAGGACCTCGACGCCCGGCAGCACGAGCTGGCCCACCAGGCCGGCCACGACGCGCTCACCGGCCTGGCCAATCGCACGGTGCTGGGTCGCGAGATCGCCGCCGCCCTCGCCGAGGACCCGTCGGACGTGAGCGTCGCCCTGATCGACCTCGACGACTTCAAGGCGATCAACGACGACCTCGGTCACGCCGTCGGGGACGCGCTGCTCGTCGCGGTCGCCCGGACCATCGCCGACCGGCTCCCCGCGGGCAGCATGGTGGCCCGGCAGGGCGGCGACGAGTACGCGCTGCTGCTGC
Organism: Actinoplanes sp.; assembly: GCA_965217855.1. Classification (GTDB taxonomy): domain Bacteria; phylum Actinomycetota; class Actinomycetes; order Mycobacteriales; family Micromonosporaceae; genus Actinoplanes. The sequence continues at coordinate 235,338 of CBDCJN010000001.1, forward strand.
GGGGCGACGCCACCTCGGCCCTCGCCACGATCGCCGACCAGCTGCGCCGGCCGGTCCGGGCGGCCGGTCACGAGCTGGTCGTCGAGTCGAGCATCGGCGTCGCCCCGGCCCGCGAGGGCGACACCGCCGACGAGCTGCTGCGCCGGGCCGACGTGGCGATGTACGAGGCGAAGGGCCAGGGCAAGGGCCGCCAGGTCGTCTACACCGCCTCGATGGACCAGCGCACCGCCGAGCAGTCCCGGCTCGCCGCCGACCTTCGCGTCGCGCTCGACACCGACCAGCTGCACCTGCTCTACCAGCCGATCGTGACCATGCCGGGCGGCGAGCTGTCCGGGGTCGAGGCGCTGGTGCGCTGGGCCCACCCGGCGCGCGGCCCGATCGGCCCGGACGTCTTCATCCCGGCCGCCGAACGTACCGGCCTGATCGTGCCCATCGGCGCCTGGATCCTCGAGGAGGCCTGCCGGCAGGCGATGCGCTGGCGGGCCGAGCTGGGCGACCGGGCCCCGCGGACGGTCAGCGTGAACGTGTCGGCCCGTCAGCTGCGCGAGGCCGGCTTCGCCGAGGAGGTCGCGGCGGTGCTGCTGCGCACCGGCCTGCCCCCCGAGGCGCTCACCGTCGAGGTCACCGAGACCGCGGTGTTCGACGGCGGCACGGCGCTGACCGAGCTGCGCGCGATCGCCGGCCTCGGCGTCAAGATCGCGCTGGACGACTTCGGCACCGGCCACTCCTCGCTCGGCCTGCTGCGCACCTGCCCGGCCGACATCCTCAAGGTCGACAAGTCGTTCGTCGACGACGTCACCGAGGGCGGCCAGCAGGCGGTCGTGGTGGCCGCGCTGATCGCCATCTGCGAGGGCATGGGCCTGCGGGCCGTGGCCGAGGGGGTCGAGACCGCCGAGCAGGCGGCCGAGTTGCAGCGGCTCGGCTACCGCTACGCGCAGGGCTTCCACTACGGCCGGCCGATGCCCGCGGCCGCGATCGCCGCCTACCAGCCCGCCGGGCGCCGGAGCATCGCCGCCTGACACCTGTTTCGCAGGGGCCGGACAGACATCGACGTAATACGATGCGCTGATGTCGGGGACACGAACACGAACGCTTGTCATCGCCGTCGTCGCGGGGCTCCTCACGGGGTCCGCCGCCGCGCCGGCGGCCGCCGCACCGGCCGTGCCGCACGTCCGGGGCGGGGAAACCGTGCCGGTCTACTCCTACGAGAACGCCGTCCGCGAGAGCGTCTGGGTGCAGACCGCTCTGGACAACGACCGGGACGGCGTGGCCGACCGGGTCGCCGTCGACATCGTGCGGCCCCGGGAGGCGGCCGACCGGCGGGTCAAGGTGCCGGTCATCCTCGAGGCGTCGCCCTACTACGCCTGCTGCGGGCGCGGCAACGAGAGCGAGCTCAAGCGGTACGACGCCGGCGGCACCATCACCAAGCAGCCTCTCTTCTACGACAACTACTTCGTGCCCCGCGGGTACGCTTTCGTCTCCGCCGACCTGGCCGGCACCTCCCGCTCCACCGGGTGCATGGACGTCGGCGGGCGCGAGGAGGTGCTCAGCGCCAAGGCCGTGGTCGACTGGCTGAACGGGCGGGCCCGGGCCACCTACGCCGACGGCGCCCCGGCTGTGGCCACGCCGTGGACCAACGGAAAGACCGGCATGATCGGCAAGTCGTGGGACGGTTCGGTCGCCAACGGCGTGGCCGCGACCGGCGTCGAGGGGCTGGAGACGATCGTGCCGATCTCGGCCATCTCCAGCTGGTACGACTACCAGCGCTACAACGGCGTGCTGCGGGCCGAGGACTACCCGGAATACCTGCACGGGGCGGTCAACGGGCGCCCGGCCGGCGTCTGCGACCAGATCGTGAAGGAGCTCGACGAGGGCAGCGACGACGCGACCGGCAACTACAACGCGTACTGGGCGGCCCGCGACTATCGCCCGGACGCGCGCCGGGTGAAGGCGAGCGTGCTCATCGCGCACGGCCTGAACGACACCAACGTGACCACCACCCAGTTCGCCCGGTGGTGGGACAGGCTGAACGTGCCCAAGAAGATCTGGCTGGCCCAGCAGGGTCACGTCGACCCGTTCGACATCCGCCGCGCCGAGTGGGTCGAGACGCTGCACCAGTGGTTCGACCGGTGGCTGCAGGGGCTGCGCAACGGCATCGAGCGAGAGCCCCGGGCGACGATCGAGACCGCGCCCGGCACCTGGGTGAACGAGCGGAGCTGGCCCGCCGCGGCCGCGCGCTCGACACGGGTCGCGCTGGGCAACGGTGACGGGACGACCGGCACGCTGGGTGGTGGGTCCGGCCGCGGTTCCCGTACGTGGACCGACGCCCCCGACCTCAGCGAGGCCACCGCCGTCGCGAGCCCGAACACCGCGGTCGACGGGCGGGTGGCCTTCCTCTCGGCGCCGCTGACCCAGGGCGTACGGATCTCGGGCACCCCCGCCGCGACCCTGCGCGTGCGGGTCGACCGGCCGACCACCGAGCTCACCGCGCGGCTGGTCGACTACGGCACCGCGACCCGGGTCGACTACCAGGCCCGGGGCGAGGGCATCACGACGCTGGCCACCGAGTCGTGCTGGGGCGCGTCGACCGCAGCCGACGACGCCTGTTACCGCGACACCGCCGAGAACGTGGTGACCGCCGACCACGCCGTCCTCACCCGGGGCTGGCAGGACGCGGCCCACCACGTGTCGCTGCGGTTCGTCACGCCGCTGCAGCCCGGCCGGTGGTATTCGGTGACCGTGCCGATGCAGGCCACCGACCAGCGGATCGCCGCCGGGCACGTGCTCGGCCTGATCCTGCAGGCGAGCGACAACGAGTATTCGACCCCGCAGTCGACCGGGGCCACGGTCGAGCTCGACCTGCGCGGCAGTTCCCTCACGTTGCCGCTCGTCGGCCGGCTGCCCGCTCCGGGCGCGACCGCCCCGGCCGTCCCGACGGCGGCCGCACCGACCCGGTTGGCGCCGCAGCGGTTCCAGCCGCTCCTGCCCTGACCCCACCCCGGCCGGTCGCCGCCCGTGACCTGGACCCACCGTCCGGCGGCGACCCCGGCCGGGCGACGGCCTCTACACGATGACCGACATCATCCGCCTGCCCGACCATCTAGCCTGAGCAGCATCCACACGAGGGCATCGGAGGGGCGCATGGCGGTCGAGTTCACGAGGGGGGCGGCGATCGTGCCGGTGCGGGACCTCGACGCGGCGCTCGGGCGCTATCGGCGGATGGGGTTCGAGGCGCGCGGGTACGAGGGGCCTGAGCGGTACGGGTTCGTCGACCGGGGGCAGGTGTCGCTGCATCTGACCGAGGCGACCGGGCATGATCCGCTGAGCACTGACTCGGCCGTCTATCTCTATGTGTCCGATGCCGACGCCGTGCACGCCGAGTGGGTGGCGGTTGCGCTGGAGGGGCGGCTGGAGGCTCCGTTCGACCGGCCGTGGGGGATGCGCGAGTTCGCCTACGTCGACCCGGACGGCACATTGCACCGGGTCGGGTCGCCGCTGTCATGAGGCGGGCTCTGGCGGCGCTGACGGTGGCGGCGTTTCTGACGCTGCTGGTCGACGCGGGCGGCTGGGGTTCGCTGCTGGCCGGGTTTCTGTTCACTGCGGTGAGCGTCTCGGGGTCGGGCTGGGTCGAGCGCCGCTCGGAGGTCCGGCTGTCGTACGCGTACATCCTGGTTCTGATGGTTCTGGGTTTTGCGGTCTTCGTCCTTTCGGGGGCGTCGATCGGGGCGATTTTGATGCTCGTCGTGCTGGTCGTGCGGGCGACAATGCTGCTGCCGGTGGCCGCGGTCGTGGTGGTGGTCGTGGCGCTGCCGTTCTTCCACACGGGGATGGCGGTGGCCGACGGGGTGCGCGAGGGGCTGGGGCTGTTCGCGGTCGCGGTGTTCGCAGCGGTGCTGACCAAGCTGCTGATGCGCGAGCAGAAGGCCCGGGCGGCGCTGGCCCGGGCCCAGCTGAAGGTCGAACGGCTGGCGGCGCTGGAGGAGCGCACCCGGGTCGCGCGCGACATCCACGACGGGCTCGGGCACGCGCTGACCGTGGTGCAGATGCAGATCAAGGCGGCCCGCGCGGTGCTGGCGGCCCGGCCCGAACGCGCCGACGAGATGCTCGGCAAGGCGCAGGAGCAGGCGGAAGAGGCCCTGCGGGAGGTACGCCGGTCGGTCGGCGCGCTGCGGGAGGCGAGGCCGTCGGTGCCGCTGCCGTCGGCGTTGAAGGACCTGGCCTCGGCGGCCGAAATGCCGGCCAGGGTGGAAGTCACCGGTGACGTGCGGCCACTGCGCGCCGAGGCCGAGGAGACGTTGTTCCGGGCGGCGCAGGAGGGCCTGACCAACGTCCGCAAGCACGCGCACGCCACCGAGGTCGCGCTCGTCCTCGACTATTCGGACCCCGCGGCCGTACGCCTGGAGGTGCGCGACGACGGCGCCGGCGTCACAGCCGGGCCCTCGGGTTTCGGGCTGGTCGGTCTGCGGGAACGCGCTGCCCAGCTGGGCGGTTCGGTGGCGCTGGAGCCGTCGCCGGGCGGCGGGGCGACGCTGCGGATGGAGGTGCCCGGATGATCCGGGTGCTGATCGTCGACGACCAGGCACTGTTCCGCGAGGCCCTGGCCGTGCTGCTCGGCGCGTCCGAAGATCTGGAGGTCGTGGGCGAGGCGGGCAACGGCACGGAGGCGCTGGAGCGGGTGGCTGTCTCGAGGCCCGACGTCGTGCTGATGGACCTGCGCATGCCCGTGCTGGACGGCGTGGCCGCGACCCGCCGGATCCGGGCCGAGCACCCCGGCAGCCGGGTGATCGCCCTGACCACGTTCGACGACGACGCCGACGTGTTCGCCGCGCTGCGCGCCGGGGCGGTCGGCTATCTGCTCAAGGACGTGTCCTCGGCCCGGCTGGTCGAGGCGATCCGGGCCGCCGCCCGCGACGAATCCGTGCTGCAACCCTCGGTGGCGGCCAAGGTCGTGGCCCACTTCGCCGACTCGGCACCACCGCTGTCCTCGCCGCTGTCGGATCGCGAGCTCGAAGTGCTGCGCCTGCTGGCCCGGGGCCGCAGCAACCGGGAGATCGCCGCGGCCCTGTTCCTGGCCGAGGGCACGGTCAAGAACCACGTCACGGTGGTGCTGAGCAAGCTGGACGTTCGCGACCGCACCCAGGCGGCGTTGCGGGCCCGGGGGCTGGGTCTGCTTTGAGGTCATGACCCCGGCCATGACCTCCGGCACCTGACCGGGTGACCCTGCCGCCGCGACGATCGGTCCATGACGACAACAGCCACCCGCACCCGGTCCCGTCTCCGCTTCGCCGGCCACTACCTCGAGATGGTCGTGGCCATGTTCGTCGGCATGTACGCGCTCGGTCCGCTGTGGACCTTCGCGCTGCCCGGCCTGCCCGGCCTGCCCGGCCTGCCCGACCGCCCCGACATCACCGCGATGGTGATGGCCACCGACATGTCGATCGGCATGGCCGGCTGGATGCTCGTCCGGCGCCACCCGTGGCCCCACATCGGCGAGATGTGCGCCGCGATGGTCGTCCCCTTCGCCGCGCTCCTGGTGCCGTACTGGACGGGCCTGATCGACGGCGGCACCTTGATGCTGGCCGGCCACCTCCTGATGTTCCCGGCCATGCTCCTGCCGATGCTGCGTCACCGCCACCACTACTGAGCCGGCCGCGCCGATCAGTACCAGGCGGTGCAGTAGATCCGCCCGGCGTCGGCGGCGCAGGCCCGCATCACCCGCGGCTCCTGGTCCGGCCACACCCCCGTGTAGGCCGACTTGCTCCCGGCCTGCCGGTCCACCCGGTAGAGCGAGCCACGCTCCTTGTACTCCAGATAGACACTGGCCTTCCGGCCGCCGTTGTAGAGACCCCAGGCGCACTGGCTACCTTCGTGGAAACGCAATGCGACCTTGTTGTACGACGTCCCGACGGTCCAGGCGCGCTGGGTGGGGGTGATGAAGTCCCCGGTCGAGGCCCAGAAGCGGGCGGACCCCCGATAGCCACCGTCACAACCGGGTGCGGCGGCCATCGCGGGCGAGCCGCCTCCGACCGTGAGGCCCGTGGCAAGCGCGATCCCAGCGACAAGCGAGGCGACAATACGGCGAACGTTCATGGCGGTGTCCTCTCCTGCGGTCCGCCCTTCCGGCGAACTCACCGCCACCACGGGCCTGCCCCCGCCCCGGTTCACGCCGTCACCCGATCGGGGTGCGGTCAGGCCGGCCCGGCCAGGCCGATCAGGTTGCCCTCGGGGTCGGTGAAGTGTGCGACGACGAGCTCGCGGCCCGGCGCTTGGTCGGGACCCATCACCCTGGTTCCGCCCAATTGCTCGGCCTTGCGCAGTGCGGCGCCCACATCGGGGACGCCGACGTAGAAGACGACCTGCGGCCGAAACCCCGCTCCGCCACCCACTCCGCCCGGAATGCCGGGCGCGTCACCGCCACCGCCGGGCTCGGTGAAGCCGTACTCCCCCGCCTGCGACACAGACGCCGCCACCGGCCCCCCGGTGTCGAACGTCCATCCGAACAGATCACCGTAGAAGCCGCGCAGCCTCCCCGGATCAGCCCCGATGATCTCGAAGTGCACCACTGGATCCGCCATTGTCTCTCCCCCTATTCCCTGTAGATCGCCACCCACCACCTGCTGCCGCGCAGGCTCCCCGCTGGGGACCTTCACCAACGTCCCGGTCAAATTCACCGTCGACCGCCGCCCACCGGTCAGTGTGGCCGAAAGCCCTGATCTCCGCGCGTCGCCAGGGAAGACCGCGACGGGTGCATTTCTCTGCACGAGGCCTCAGCCGTTAACGATGCGGCACCATCCGGCGCCCCGTGCGGACTTGTCGTTGGCTACCTTGGCCGGCGAGACAAAGAACGTGCCGCCATGATCGCCGGCAAGCAGCCCACATCGAACGAAACCCAACCGCGACGAGGAGGTCTCAGAGGCCAACCGCGCGTGCTAGCGGACAGTGAAAAATCCTTGTTGACGGACAGTTGAGTCCCTGCTCGCGGACAGCAGAATTCCTGCTGGGCGGTCAGGTGATCTCCGTCTCGGCCACGTGAAAGTGGATCTCTCCGGCCGGTTCGATTGCTGGTTGCTGACCTTTGCAACCGACCAGAGCCGGAGAGACCGTGACCAAGTCTGCCAGGGAGATCATGGAAATCTTGGAGTCATACGACCTGACCCGCTGCGCGCATTCCGCGGCGCAGCTGGCCGGGTGTGACGCGAAGACAGTGAACCGGTATGTGGCGTTGCGCGACGCCGGTGGCGGGGACCCGCTGGTGCGGGCGGCCGCGCCGCGGCCGAAGCTGATCGACGCGTTCCTGCCGAAGGTGGAAGAACTCGTCGATCGGTCGAAGGCGAAGATCCGCGCGGACAAGGTCCACGAACGCCTGGTGGCGATGGGGTTCACCGGCACGGAACGCACGACCCGGCGGGCGGTGCGGGAGGCGAAGATTGCCTGGCGGGCTGGGCGGCGGCGCACGTATCGGCCGTGGGTGAGCGAGCCGGGCCTGTGGTTGCAGTTCGACTGGGGCGACGGGCCGCGGATCGGCGGGCGTAAGACGTATCTGTTCTGCGCGTGGCTGGCCTGGTCGAGGTTCCGGGTCGTGATCCCGGTGTGGGACCAGACGATGGGTTCGCTGATCGCCTGTCTGGATGCCACGTTGCGGCAGGTCGGGGGTGTGCCGGCGTTTCTGTTGAGCGACAACGCGAAGACCGTCACCGTCGAACACGTCGCCGGTGTCGCGATCAGGCATCCCACGGTCGTCGCCGCCGGCCGGCACTACGGGGCGACGGTGCATTCCTGTGAGCCGTTCGACCCCGAATCCAAGGGCGGGGTCGAGGCGACCGTCCGGGTCGCGAAGGCTGATCTGGTGCCCACCGAGACCAACCTGCGCGGCGCCTACGACACGTTCGCGGAGCTGGTCGCCGCTTGCCAGGCGTGGTGCGAGCACATCAACGCTCGTATCCACCGCGAGACCGGTGTCGCCCCGGTGGATCGGCTCGCGGTCGAACGTGGTCACCTGCATGTCCTGCCGGCTGATCCGCACACCGCCGGGTTGGGTGAGGAACGACTGGTCAACGAGGATCAGACGGTCCGGGTCGGTTCCGTGCGCTACTCGACACCGCCAGGACACGTCGGGACCAGGGTGTGGTGCCGAACCGTCGGTGAGGAACTGGCGATCGTGGCCATGACCCTGACCGGCACCGCGGAGATCGCCCGGCACCAGCTGTCCACCCCGGGTAACCCGCGCGTCCTCGACGAGCACTATCCGCACCACCCGGGCGGGAATCACCCCCGCCCACCGCGGCCACGGGCCCGCAGCCAAGCCGAGGCCGATTTCCTGGCCATCGGCGACGGCGCTTATGCGTGGCTGGTCGAGGCCGCCGCGACCGGCGCCAGCCGGGTGCGGGCGAAGATGACCCGCGCGGTCGAGTTCGCCACTATCCTCGGCCCCGCGAAAGTCGACCAGGCCCTCGGCCTGGCCGCGGCGGCCGGCCGGTTCGACGACACGGATCTCGGCTCGATCCTGGACCACCTCGCCACCCGAGGCGAACCCGGTGACCTGGTGGTCGCCGACGAAACCCACTCCGCGCAGCCCGGCACCGCCTCCTGGGAAAGGTTCGGCCGATGACCACACCAACCCCCACCCCGACCAGCCCGGCACCAGTCAACGGTGTGGTCCTCGACCTCGACGAGGCCGCCGACCTGGCCCGCCTGCTCGATCTGATCGAGGACTGGCTTCTGCACACCGACGACGACGCTCAAGCCGACCTGGCCGGCTTCCTCGACGGCTCCGGCCACGGCCACCTCGCCGCAGCCGGCCTGATCACCACCCTTGGACACACTTCGGTCGCCCTGCACCGCCGGCTCAGAAAGGCCAACCCGTGACCCGAGCAGCAGCCCCCGCCGCGACCCGAGCAGCCCCGCCCCGATCGGCGCCGGCCTTGCCCGACGACCTCGACCGGCTGTTACGCCGGATGCGGCTGCCCTACCTCCGCGCCGCCGCCCCCGACGTGATCGCCACCGCGAAAGCTCAACGCTGGGACCCCGCCGAAGTGCTGCGGGTCCTCATCAACGAAGAGGTCATCGGCCGCGACGCCGCGACCCGGCGGATGCGCCGCAAGACCGCGAACTTCCCCACCGGCAAAACCCTGGCCACCTGGCGGCCCGACGAATCGTCCATCCCCGCCGCCACCCAACAAGGGTTGTCCACCCTGGAATGGATCGGCCGGGCCGAGAACCTGGCCGTGTCCGGCCCGTCCGGCACCGGCAAAAGTCACTTCGTCGAAGCCCTCGCTCAGAAAGCCATCGAGGCTGACCTGCGCGTGGCCTGGTTCACCCTGGAAACGTTGACCGCCACGATCGGCCGGGCCAAAGCCGACGGCTCGACCGCCCGGACCATCACCCGGATCTGCCGCAGCGATCTGATCGTGGTCGACGATATCGGGATGCTGCCCGCCGGTCAGGACGCCGCCGAAGCGTTCTACCGGATCGTGGATGCCGCCTATGAGCGACGATCGATCGCCGTGACCAGCAACATCCACCCGTCCGGCTTCGACGGCATCATGCCCAAAACCCTCGCGACCGCGACGGTCGACCGGCTGCTGCACCACGCCCACCTGATCACCACCGAAGGCGACTCCCACCGGCTGCAACAAGCCCTCGCCGGCAAGGGGGTGAAAACCTTGACCTAACCCCCAACCCGGAGATCACCTGACCACCGGCATGGAATTCTGCTGTCCGCCCACCAAGAAGATCAAAGGCCATCGGACACGACTTCGTCGTGACCCTTGACAACTCCCGCCCCGGTAAGACTGGATTCCTGCCACACGACTCTCGCCTCGGCGAGACGGGACCCTCTGTCACGCGACTCTCGCCCCGGCAAGAAGGGACCCTATGCCAGGCGACTCTCGCCCCGGCGAGACGGGACCCTCTGTCACGCGACTCTCGCCCCCGCGAGACGGGACCCTCCGCCACACGACTCCCGCCTGGCGAGACGGAATCCTCCGCCATGCGATTCTCGTCCCGGAGGGACGGGATACCTTGCCACGCCACCCTCGCCTCGGCGAGACGGGACCCCTGCCGTGTGACCCTCGCCGCGGCGAGACTGCCCTGCTGTGGGACGGGTCCTCTGCCGTGCGGCACTCGGCCCGTCGGGGGTGGTGGGGTTCGCTGCGCGATTTTCGCCTTGGCGGGGTGGGGATTCTGGCGCGCGCATCTCCTCCCGGCGGGATGGGCCATGCCGGGGAAAACCTCCTGCCCACGCGATCCTCCCCGTGCGTGGGGTTCTGATTGGCGACCTCGTCCCTGCAGGTGGTGTTCCGCTGCGAGACCTCGTCCCCTCCCGTCGGGATGGGCCGGCGGCGGGTGGGACATCTCGCGGCGATGGCGGCTGTCCGGTTGGGAGGAGTTGTCGGGTACAGCCGACGCCGGCGGGGGCACCGGTATCAACCCGACGGTCGACCGTTCCGATGTCGCGTCTGTGGCGGGGAGGCGCGCTCGGCCGGTGTCGTTCCAATGTGCTGGACCAATTGTCGGTTGATGGCCGCTCGTCAGTTGTCGGCTCGATCGGGTGCGCGGGCCGCGGCGACCGGGTCCGCGGGAACGAGCAGGAGTGTCGGTGCTGGCATCGACGCAACAACCAAGGGCGGGTGCCGAAGCGGAAACGGGTGCATGCCCTGGAGCCCGAGCAGGTGCCGAAGCGGACGCCGGCGCGGGAGAAGGAGCAGGGACCCCGGCAGGTACCAGCGCAAGAACGGAAACAGGAGAAGCGACCCCCAGCAGATGCCGAAGCGAGAGCGGGAGCGGGAACGGGAGCCGGGACCCCAGCAGGCACCGAAGCGAGAACGGGAGCAGGAGCAGGAACAGGAACAGAGGCCGACGTGGGAGCAGGAACAGGAGCCGGGACCCCAGCAAGCACCGAAGCGAGAACGGGAGCAGAGGCCCGACCCAGAGCCGGAGTGGGAATCGGGATAGGTGTCGGAGCGAGGGCTGGGGCGGGCGCAAGAGTGGAACGCTGGGGGTGGTGGCGATGATCGGGCTCATGGTCGGCGGGGAGGTCGCGGCTGCGGTGCACAAGGGAACCGTCTTTTTCGACGAGGATGCCCTCGCGTAGTTGGCGTAGACGCTCGGCGTGGCGGCGTTTCAAACCCCAGTAGCGGCGGCGTTCATGGTCGCGACGGAAATTGTCGCGTTCAGGAGAATAGTTGCGGGCGCGCGTGCGGTCACGCATGGCCGACAATTCTGCCCGGGTGAACAACTGCTGCTGTTGCTGCCGCATGACCCAATTATCGCAGCCGATATCCGCCGTATGTCAGTTTTCGATCATGCCACTTTCGAAGTATTCCTTGGGAACTGCTGATCGATGATTATCGGGACGCGCTGACACGGGATTCTCCGTTTCGGAAAGAGGGTAGGGAGGGTGGTGAAACGCGAAAGAGACTGACGCTATCTGGTGTACCGATTCCCGCCCGTCCGGGAATTTGGCTCCCCGGCCCGTTGGGGAGAAGGCCAAGCCCGGTGGGAAGAGGAACCAAACCGCTGGGCTCGCTCTCCGCCCACTCCCCAAAGGGGCCAGCCCGCCGGGAAGGTGAAGCGCCCTGGGTTTGGGGAGGCTCCATTCCGTGAGGAGATGGAGTTATGGCAAGACCTTCCCAGTACTCGGCTGATTTCCGGGCCCGGGCGGTGCGTCTATTCAAGGAGGCCCGCCCGGAGGCACCCCACTGAGCCATTCCGCGCAACGGTGCGGTTGCAGGCTGTAACAGATTGGTGTCCGGAAGGTCCGAGAAGCGCCTGATGGGCCTCAAGACGTAGAAAAGGCGCAGAACCCCGGTATGAAGGTGGTCCTCCTACAGATCAACTTCACAAAGGGTCCTGCGCCGACGATGAGTGTCACATATTCCGCCGTACTGCCGGCGGGCGAGCACACCGTGGACTTCCTGACCAGGCTGTTGTCCGCCGAGCGGACCCGCCGGGGCACCCGGGCCGGCACCCGCGCCATACCCGCCCGCGACCAGGCGATCCTGGTGTTGCGCTGGTTCCTCGACGACACCCGGATGCGGCAACTCGCCACCGACAACCAGATCAGCATCTCGACCGGCTACGACTACCTCAACGAAGCCATCGACGTACTCGCCGCCCGTGCACCCAGCCTGCACGGCGCGCTGCTCGCGGCGAAAGCCGCCGGCTACGACTACGTGAACATCGACGGCACCCTGATCGAGACCGACCGGTGCCGCACCCCCGGCCCGACCGAAGGCGTCGACCTGTGGTGGTCGGGAAAACACGACCAGCACGGCGGCAATATCCAGGTCGTCACCGCACCGGACGGCTGGCCGATCTGGACCTCCGAGGTACGCCCCGGCCGCGAACACGACACCACCGCCACCCGCGCCCACACCGAGATCCTGCCCGCCCTCACCGACGCCGGCACCGACCTGCGCACCCTCGGCGACCTGGGCTACCAAGGCCTCGCCGACACCGTCACCGTCGCGTTCAAAAGACCGAAGAACGGCGGGCTGCTCCTCGTCCAACAGCAATTCAACAAAGCCCACAACAGCCTGCGCGCGATCGGCGAACGCGGCAACTCCCTGCTCAAGATGAGCTTCCGAGCACTGCGCAACATCAGCCTCAACCCGTGGCGGATCGGGAAGATCGTCGCAGCAGCGCTGGTCATCCTCCACATCGAACACCAACGCACTACATGACCTTCAGTAGTCAGTTCCTTGCTCGGACAACCTCACTGGGTGGGCGGCAATGGATCGGTGGCGGCCAAGCTCGGCTCGGTCGGCGACAACTACGACAACGCCCTGGCCAAGTCGACCATCGGCCAGCTCAAAACCGAACTGATCCACCGCGCCGGCCCGTGGCGCACCGTCGAACAACTCGAATACGCCCTGATTCGAATACATCGACTGGTGGGACCACCGCCGTCTGCACAGCTCTCTCGGCAAGCGCACCCCAGCCGAAACCCACGGCCCCGGCGTTGTTCCGGCTTGATGCGTTCTGTCCGTGTTGAGACCCGGACGAGAGGTGAGTTGCAGGACGAGCGCGACTCCTGATGATCTTCGGGTGTCTAGTCCTGAATTTCATCGCTGGAGTCGCGCTCGTGACGTCATCTTCCCTGATCGACCCTGTTGTTGACCACCTCGCTGATCTGGCGTTGTGGGAGGCTGAACTCGCCACGGGCCCGGGTGCGCTCGATCCGCTGGTGATGGTGTCGCCGCTGGTGGCACGGTTGCGGCGGGTGCCGGATCCGCGCCGGCTGCGAGGGCTGCGTCATCCGCTGGTGGTGATCCTGGTACTGACCGCGTGCGCCACCCTGGTGACCGGCAACGACGGTCTGACCGCGATCCGGCAGTGGGCGGCGGGGACCCCGCAGGATGTCCTGCACCGGCTCGGCGCCCGGCGCAACCCGTTGACCGGCCGCTATCTGGTGCCCAGCGAACGCACGTTCCGGCGAGTCCTGGCCGCGGTGGACGGTGATGCCCTCGACACGGCGACCTGTGGTTACGCAGCTGACGTCGTCCGTGGCGACGTCCCGGCCCCGCAGGTCCCCGCGGTTGCGGACGAACCCACCGAACGAGAACAACGCCGCGCCACGACCAGGGCGGTGACCCACCCGGCGCCGGCCGGGCTGCTGCCCGCCGCTGCGGTCGACGGGAAACTGCTGCACGGCACCCGCACCGAGGCCGGGCAGGTGTTCCTGGTCGGCGCGGTCACCCACGACCGTGCGGTGGTCCTGGGCCAGCGCCAAGTCGCCGACAAACGCGGCGAGACCACCGTGACCGCGGATCTGCTCGCACCCTTGGACGTGGCCGGCATGCTGCTCACCCTGGACGCTCTGCACACCACGAAGAAGACAGCGTCAGGTCTTCCGCGACGACGATCCTCATCACGCCACCGTAACGACCGGCCCAGGTGAACAATCGGTGAACTGCTTTCACCACTGCAATTGTCAGCCGAAGGCGATAACGAGGCCGATTCTTCGCGAAGGGTAGAACTGCCGTGCGGTGGATGCGTGACCGGAAGGTCGCCACGAAGATCTTGATCGTTGCCGGGGTGGCCGTCATCGGCACCGTCGTCACGGGTGCGCTGAGCCTGATCGGCATCGCGGACCTGCAGAGCACGCGCACGTCGGAGATCCAGCAGGCGGTCCCGTACATCACGAATCTCAACAGCGCCGCACTGGCGGCCAAAGCCGCCGCCAACGACGAGCGCGGCTACCTCATCGCCGGGGACAACAAGTTCCGGGAGGAGGCGCTGGGCCGGCAGGACGCGGTCGACGCGAACCTCGCCGCCGCACGGGCCCTGGGTGTGGCCTCCGAGCAGGCCACCATCGACCAGATCAGCGCGGCCACGGACGCCTGGTTCGCCGCACTGAGCACCGAGTTCACGAGGTTCGGCAGCAACCGGCAGGCGGCGGTCACCGCGGCCATGGGCACCAACCGCGACCTGCGCAAGGTGTACGAGGGCCAGCTTTCCGACGAGATCGCCCGGGCCAACGACGCGCTGGTGGCCGGCCGCGCGTTCGACGCCACCGTGCAGCGCACCCGCACCATCATCGTGGCCGGCTTCGCGGTGTCGGTCGCCGTGGCCGTCCTGCTGGCCCTGCTGGTGGCGCGCATGATCGTGCGGCCGCTGCACCGGGTCTCGAAGGTGCTCGACGCGGTCGCCGGCGGCGATCTGACGCACCGCGCCGACATCGAGCAGCGCGACGAGCTCGGTCAGATGGCCGCGAGCCTGCTCCGGGCCACCACCACCCTGCGGGTCACCATGGGTGACCTGACCCAGCACGCGGCCGCGCTCGGCGACGCCGCGACCACGCTGGCCGGCACGAGCAGTGAGAGCTCGGCGAGCTCGGACGCCGGCGCCCGGCAGGCGGCCACCGTGGCCGAGTCGGCCGCGACGATGTCGTCGAACATCCAGACCGTGGCGGCCGGCGCCGAGGAGATGGGCGCGTCGATCCGGGAGATCAGCCTGAGCGCCACCAAGGCCGCCGCGGTGGCGTCGCGGGCCGTCGAGCTCACCACGACCACCAGCACGGTGATGGCCAAGCTGGGCGACTCCTCGGCCGAGATCGGCGACGTCATCAAGGTGATCACGGCGATCGCCGAGCAGACCAACCTGCTGGCCCTGAACGCCACCATCGAGGCGGCCCGCGCCGGCGAGATGGGCAAGGGCTTCGCGGTGGTCGCCTCCGAGGTGAAGGATCTCGCGCAGGAGACCGCCAAGGCGACCGAGGACATCGGGCTGCGGGTGGCCGCGATCCAGGCCGACACGACCGGCGCGATCACCGCGATCGAGGAGATCAGCGAGACGATCGCACAGATCAACGACTTCCAGACCACGATCGCGTCGGCCGTCGAGGAGCAGACCGTCACCACCAACGAGATGACCCGCAACGTGGCCGAGGCGGCGAACGCGGGCGGCCAGGTCGCCGACACGATCACGCAGGTCGCCACGTCGGTGCGGCACACCAGCGGCGGCATCGACCAGGCTCACCAGGCGGCGGGGCAGCTCTCCACGATGTCGGGGCAACTGACCAGGATCGTCGCGCAGTTCACGATCTGATCGCGGTCGTCACTCCGCCGGCGACGAGCACGGCGGCCAGCGCGATCAGCAGGGCGGTGCAGAGCTGCTGGGTGCGCCGGCTCGACGAGACGGACGGCTGGTCGAGGAAGGCGACCGTCACGCCCCACGCGACGGCGAGGCCACCGGCCAGGAATCCGAACATCGTTGCAGCGTGGCCGTCCCGGCCGTCGGATGGCTCCAACGGCCGGTGACGTCTGGATGAACTGCGGGCTAGTTCTTCTCGGTGGCCAGGATCGCGGCGGCCTTGTCGATGTCGGCCTGCTTCACCGCGGCGAGCGAGCCGAACGCCCGGACAGCCTGGTAGTAAGTCCAGGCCAGGCTGTTGCAGGCGGCCCGGGGAATGGTGCTGTAGGTGGCGCAGACCCGCTTGAGGTCGGCGTAGAACATGTCGTCCAGCCGGGACTTGTTGGCCGAGAAGGTGCCGATGCCCTTGTAGTTGCGGTAGCCGAAGTCGTGGTGCCAGCAGGATGTGTCGAAGGTGAAGCCGAGCGGGTTGTCGGGGCTCGACGAGCAGTAGTCGGTCGACCAGTCGAAACCGTAGGACGCCCACGGCGCCCGGTCGTTGCGGGCCGAGTTCCAGGCCGCGGTGCTGGAGGCGGTCGGCTGGGTCCAGGTGCTGAGGACGGCGGCCTTGGAATCCGCGGCGTGCGCGGCACTGGCCGGGAAGAGGACGGCGGCGGCGAGAAGGAGGGCGACGAGGACGCGTCGAAGCATGGGCATACCCAAGAGCCTTCGACAACAGGGGCGGATGCATCCACCCCTATCTATCAAATCTGTAGCTGTTCACGCGAACGTACTGGCGGGTGTTCCTTAACGACGATTAACGTGATCGTTTGGAGCTACCCGTCAGTATTTCAGGTTCTCCCGGGTCAGATTGGCGACCTTCTCGACCAGGGCGATGCCGCTGTCCATCGAGGCGTTGTTGTGCGAGAGCACGGCCACCGAGACGTTCACCTTGCCGTCGGACGAGGTGACCCGGCCGATCGTGTTGACCGCCCAGAGACCGCCGTCGGCCGAGCGCGTGTCCCAGCCGTTCTTCACCGTCGTGGTCTCGCCCTCGGCCGCGATCGCCGGGATGCCCCAGTCCTGCGTCTCGTCGACCGTGTTCATCAGCGAGAACGCGGTCTTGCGGGAATCGGCGTCGAGCGGGCCCTTGGTGTCGACGAACGCGTTGAGCAGCTTGATCTGGTCGCTCGCCGTGGTCTTGGTCAGACCCCAGGCGTTGTTGACGTTGGTCCGGGTCAGGCCGAGGCGCTTGTTGCACTTGGCGATCGCGCTCCTGCCGCCCAGATACTCGAACAAATCCGTCGTGGCGTCGTTGTCGCTGAGCTGGATCATCGGCTTGGCCAGGGCCATCTCGCCGGCCGTGGGCTCGCGGTCCTTGTCCTGCGCCTTGAGCAGCTCGCAGGCGAGGATCTGGGCCTTGACGATGCTCGCGGTGTCGAACGTGGTGGTGCCGTGGTACGCGTACGTCTGGCCGGTCTTCTTGTCGAGGACGGCGACCGAGAAGTCGGGGGTCTCGGCCGCGACGAGCTTGAGCGCCGCGTTGAGGTTGCCCACCCGCTTGGCCCGCTCGATCTTGGCCAGCTCGGCCGCACTGGGGCCGCTGTCGGCCTTTCCGGCGGTGAGCGCGGACGGCAGCACACTGCCGTCGTCGCCGTCGTTCATACCGAGGGCGATCAGGCCACCACCGCCGAGGATCACGGCTGCCGCGACTGCAATGACTGCATTTCGGGAACCAGGCACCGGAGCATAGTGCCGCCTCCGGCGCTCAGACTCAAACCTTCGCACGGTGGGCAAGTTTGTCGATACGTTCCGTGATCGGATCCCCCGGGCGAGCTACCGCCGATTGCCCACCGTGAGGTGACTTCTCCAGCGGCGTACGTCAACAGCGTCCTTCTCCGAACGCCGCCCCGCCGGCTCCGGCCGATCGGGCTGCGCCCGGCCTTCCTGCTCGTCGTCTTCCTGGCCGCCGACCTGTTGCTGGCGCCGCTGGCCGCGCTGGCCGCCCGCAACCCGATCACCGGTGTGCTGGTCGGTTTCGCCATCGCGGCCGGCGGCGTCCTGCTCTACTCCCGGCTCGTGGGGTGGCTCGAACAACGACCCATCGGTGAACTCTCCAGGGAAGCATTCAGGCCGCAGGTCTTGCGGGGCCTGTGGACAGGAATGGCACTCTTCGCCGCGATCATGCTGCTGATCGTCATCAGCAACGGCTGGCGGTTCACCGGTTATGGATCGATCGGCGACATGATCGCCACATTCGGGCTGATGACGGCGCTCGAGGCGCTCGAGGAGCTGCTGTTCCGCGGCGTGCTGTTCCGGATCCTGGAGGAGTGGGCGGGCACGGTTCTCGCGCTGGTCGTGTCGGGGCTCGTCTTCGGCGGGCTGCACCTGCTCAACCCGGGGGCCACGCTGTGGGGCGCCCTGGCCATCGCACTCGAGGCGGGTGCGCTGCTCGGGGCCGCGTACGTCGCCACCCGCAATCTGTGGGTGCCGATCGGCCTGCACCTGGGCTGGAACTTCGCCGAGTCGGGGATCTTCGGTGCCACCACCTCGGGCTCCGGCGGCACGGTGGGCGGCCTGCTCACGGGCGTCCCGCACGGCCCGGCGATCGTCAGCGGCGGCAGCTTCGGCCCCCAAGGCCAGCATCTTCTGGCGCTGGCCGCGTTCCTGCCCCCGCTGATGGGCAACGACACCCGGCTGGGCGAGCTGCCGGTCCGCCCCCTCGACGCGCTCGGCGTGGTGGCCGCGCTGACCATGTCGCTGCCGCTCGCGTTCCGCCGGCTCGCCCCGGCGGTCACCCTCGCGGTGGTCACGGCCGGCTTCGTGGTCCAGGAGCTCCGGGGTTACGCCACGTTCGCCAGCCTGGGCCTGGTCATCGCCCTCTTCAGCGCGGCCGCCCACCAGGTCCGGTTCCGGCCGGCGGTCGCCACCGCGGCCACCGTCGTCTACGCGGGTCTGGCCTGGGCGCTGCACGAGGCCGGCTCGACCGCCCGCCGACGGACTACGTGATCTTCTACGTCCTCCTGGCACTCGGCTGGGCCGGCGGCACCTGGCTGCGCGACCGCCGCGCGGCCGAGGCCCGCCGCGCCGAGCGGGCCCGCATCGCCCGCGAGCTGCACGACGTGGTCACCCACCACGTGACCGCGATCGTGGTGCAGGCCGGGGCGGCCCAGTTCCTCGCGGCCGACACCGCGCGCACGAACCAGAGCCGCGTCCGGCGGGCGGACGGTGGTCCGGCTCGGCTACCGTCCCGACGGCGTCCTGATCGAGGTGACCACCGACCCGGTGGCCGGCGCCCGCAACCCGGCCGGCGGTTCGGGCCGCGGGCTGGCCGGTCTGCGCGAGCGGTTCGAGGTGTTCGGCGGCGAGCTGACCGCCGGGCCCCGCGGCGACCGGGTCTTCACCGTCCACGCCCACATCCCCGCGGAGGCTCACCAGTGACTGACACCCATTCACTCCGGTGCTGGTCTGCGACGACCAGGCGCTGGTGCACCGGGTTCGTCACCACCTTCGACGCCCAGCCCGACCTGACCGTGGTCGGCGAGGCCTCCGACGGCCGGACGGGCGTCGACCTGGCCCGGCGGCTGCGGCCCGACGTCGTGGTGATGGACGTGCGCATGCCGGTGATGGACGGTCTCGAGGCCACGTCGTTGCTGGCCGGCCCCGGCGTCACCGACCCGGTCCGCGTCCTCGTGGTGACGACCTTCAACCTCGACGAGTACGTGTTCGAGGCGCTCCAGGCCGGGGCGAGCGGCTTCCTGCTCAAGGACGCGACGCCGCCCGAGCTGGTGGGCGCGGTGCGCACGGTGGCGCGCGGCGAATCGCTGCTCGCGCCGGCCGTGACCGGTCAGCTGATCGGCAAGTTCGCCCGGCGCATCCGGCCCGCCGTCCCGGCCGGTGGCCCAGCCCCGGCCGCGCTGACGCCGCGCGAGCTCGAGGTGCTGCGGTTGATCGCCGCGGGCCTGTCCAACAGCGAGATCGCGGGCACGCTGGTGATCGGGGCCGAGACGGTCGATACCTACGTGTCGCGCATCCTGACCAAGCTCGGCCTGCGCGACCGGGTGCACGCGGTCGTCTACGCCTACGAGACCGGATTGGTGAGCCCCCGATGACCCCACCGCTGCGGATCGACTTCGTGCCCGCCGCCCGAGCCGCCGACGACGGCTTCACGGCCGAGGTCGCGGCCCTGGTAAACAAGGTCTACGCCGACGCCGAGTCCGGGATGTGGCTGGACGGCGCGGCCCGCACCGACGCCGGCTCGATCGCGGGCATGGTGCGGGCGGGCGAGCTGGTGGCGGCGTACGACTCGGGCCGTCTCGTCGGCACGCTCCGGGCCGTGCGGCTCGACGCCGGCACGGGCGAGTTCGGCCTGCTGGTGGCCTCGCCCGAGGAGCGCGGCCGGGGCGTGGGGCGCGAGCTGGTGTCCTTCGCCGAAAGTCACTTCCGGGCCCTCGGCTGCGACGGCGTGCAGCTCGAGCTGCTCGTCCCCCGCGACTGGAAACACCCGGTCAAGGAGTTCCTGCGATCCTGGTACACGCGAATGGGTTATCAGCCGGTGACCGTGGGCGACCTGGCCGACGACTTCCCGCATCTGGTCCCGCGCCTGGCCGGCCCGTCCGACTTCCTGATCTTCCGCAAGGGCCTGCGCTAAGGCGTCGAGCGGCCGGCGCCGACCGTTTCGACCGGGGTCGGCTCGTGGGTGTCGAAACCGGTGCGGTCCATCGTTCCCCACACCGCCGGGCGGCCGTGCCAGGCCGACACCGCGCCCCAGACCTGCCACAGCGACAGCACCTGGCGGTACCCGAAGTTCTCGAGCACGGCCGCGACCACCCCGCGCAGCATGTCGCTCCACCGCGGGTAACGGTGGAACGAGATCTCCTCGATGAAGAGCGCGACCAGGCTGACGAGCAGACCGTAGCCGTACGCGACCAGGGCGAACCGCCAGGCGAAGCCGAGATCGATCGCGTCCGCCCACAACCCGAGCGGCAGCAGCACCAGCGCGGCCAGTTCGACGAACGGCGCCAGCAGTTCGAAGATCAGGTAGTACGGGAGTGCCACCAGCCCGATCCGGCCGTACTTCGGGTTGAACACCATGTGCCGGTGCTTGGTCAGGATCTCGGCGATGCCCCGGTGCCAGCGGCGGCGCTGATAGCCCAGCACCTTCCAGTTCGACGGCGCCTCGCTCCAGCTCACCGGCTCGGCCACGAAGACGACCCGGTAGTCCTCGCCTCGTTCGCGCAGGTAGTGGTGCAGCCGGACGACCAGTTCGGCGTCCTCGCCGATCGTGTCGTGGGCCAGCCCGCCGATCCGCACCAGCAGGTCGCGCCGGAAGACGCCGAAGGCGCCGCTGATCACCACCACGCCGCCCAGCCGCGACCAGCCGGTGCGGCTCATCAGGAACGCCCGCAGATATTCGACCACCTGCACCCGCACCAGCCACGTACTCGGCATCCGCACGTCGACGACGCGGCCGGCGACCACCTTGCAGCCGTTGGCGATCCGCACCACGCCGCCGCACGCCGCCACCCGCAGCGGGTCGTCGGCGAACGGCTTGGCCACCGAGAGCAGCGCGTCCGGGTCGAGCACCGAGTCGGCGTCGACCATGCAGACCAGCGGATGCCGGGCCAGATTGATGCCGACGTTGAGCGCGTCCGACTTGCCGCCGTTGGTCTTGCGGACCACGGTGAGCGCGCCCGAGCCGCCGCGTGGCACGTGCACCGAGACGACATGCGACTCGTACGGGACCTCGGCCGGCACCACCCGGGGCACCTCGACCAGGTCGAAGTGCTCGCGCAGCTTCTCGAACGTGTCATCGGTCGAGCCGTCGTCGACCACCACGATCTCGTACCGCGGGTAGCGCAATGCGGTCATCGCCTGCACGGCCGGCACGATCCCGGCCCCCTCGTTGTAGGCCGGGACGATCACCGAGACGGGCAGGGTCAGCGGGCTGCGGAACATGTCGTCGGCCCCGGCGAAGGCGGCCCGGCGCAGGTGCTTGGCGAACTCGACCGAGGCCAGCACGATCATGATGAGGTAGCTGCTGTTGAGCGCCACGAAGTAGGCGAACACGGCGTAGTCGGCGCCGCGCAGCACGGCGAGAACGATCTGCTCCACTAGGGCGCTCCCACCAGTTCGGCGTCCTCGGCCGGGATCAGCGCCAGCGACTCCCGGCAGTGGTCCCCGGCGGTCGACCGGTCGT
The DNA here is from genome assembly GCA_965217855.1 of Actinoplanes sp. Classification (GTDB taxonomy): domain Bacteria; phylum Actinomycetota; class Actinomycetes; order Mycobacteriales; family Micromonosporaceae; genus Actinoplanes. Next base: position 257,110 of record CBDCJN010000001.1, read on the forward strand.
TCTGCCGGTTCCGCAGCTCGGTCGTCCCGGCCGGGCCGAGCCGGCGCAGGCTGTGCGCGGCCTCGTGTGCGATCTGGAACTCGCCGTCGTCGAGGTGGGCGGCCAGGGCGGGCACGGCGGCCGGGGCGCCCAGGTAACCGAGCGAGCGGGCGGCGGCGGCCCGCAACAGGTCGGGGTGGGGCGGGTCGAGCACCTCGATCAGGGGCTCGAGGGCCCCGCGGGCGCCGAGCCGGCCCAGGTTGACCGCGGCGGCGACGCGTACGTCGAGGATCTGGTCGTGGGCCAGCACGCGCGCCATCCGGCTCACCGAGCCGGTCGCACCGAGCAGCCCGAGCGCGTCGAGGCAGACCGCCCGCACCCGGGCCTGCGGATGGTCGAGCGCGGCCGACAGCGTGACCTCGGCCTCCCGGCCCATCTGAGCCAGGGCATCGGTGGCCAGCAGCGAGGGCACCGGATCGTGCTGGTCCAGGCTGGCGATCATCCGCCAGGCGGCCGACGGGTCCCCGATCCGGCCCAGGGCCCGGACTGCCACCACGCGTACCTCGTGGTCGCGGTCGGTGAGCAAACCGCAGATCTCCGGTACGGCCTCCCGCAGCCCCAGGTCGCCGAGCAGCTGAGCGGCCCGCGCCCGGCGGACCCCGCTGCGCGCGTGCAGATCGGCCAGCGCCGCCCGGGCGGCTCCCCGATGCAGGAACACCGAGACGAGAGCAGTGTGCGCCTCGCCGCGCAGCTTGCCGAGGAGCCCGAGCGCGGCCGGGAGCGCGGCCCGCCACGCGTCGTCCGGGATCGCGATCAGATCTTCGCTGCCCTCTTCGCCGTTCTCGGCCACGAAGGCCAGCAGCGCCCGCCTCGGGCCCGCGGCCAGCGCGGCCAGCCGCCGGTTGCGCACCCGCCGCCAGACCCGCACCACCACGATGCCGAGCGCCGTCCCCGCCACCACGGCCAGCAGGACCAGGATGGCCACGCTGAACAGCGCAAACAAAGCCGACCCCCCATACCCACCGAACGCAATACGAGAAATATATCCGTTTTACCCGTTGCGGGCGGCCGCACCGCTTCTCGCCTTTCCGGCTTTGCGGCTTTGGCGGGCGGCCCTCACTGCTTTTCGGCGGGGAGGGTGACCGTGACGGTGGTGCCCGCGTTCTCGGTGGAGTCGATCGCGATGGTGCCGCTGTGGTTGTCGATGATGGTGCGGACGATGGCCAGGCCCAGGCCGGTGCCGGGCACCGCCTGCTTGATGGCGTTGGTCGCGCGGAAGAACCGGACGAACAGCGCCTGCTGCTCGTCGGCCGGGATGCCCATGCCGGTGTCGGCCACCATCAGCACGGCCTCGTCGCCGCGGCGTTCGGCGTGGACCGTGACCGTGCCGTCCGCGGGCGTGAACTTGATGGCGTTGGAGAGCAGGTTTTCCAGGACCCGGTCGAGCTGGGCGCCGTCCCCGCGGATCGGGAGCGGGCCGCGGATGTCCAGGTGCAGGCCGATCGAGCCCTTGGCGGCGACCGGGCCGATCGCGACCAGGGCCTTGTCGACCGCCTTGGCCAGGTCGAGCGGGGTGCGGTCGCTGCTGTACTCACCGGACTCGATCTTGGAGAGGGTCAGGATGTCCTCGATCAGGTCGCGCAGCCGCTTGGTGTTGCGCGAGATCACCTCGACCATCCGCATCTGCGCGTCGCTCAGCTCGCCCGGCTCGCTGTCGCGCATCAGCTCCAGATAACCCGAGATGCTGGTCAGCGGGGTGCGCAGCTCGTGCGAGACGGTCGACATGAAATCGGTCTTGACCGTGTCGAGGGCCTGGAGGCGGGCGGTCAGCTTCTCCTCGTGGCGGCGGATGTGCTCGCTCTGCTCGGCGGCCGCGTTGACCGCCGCGGCGACGGCCCGGATCTCCGCCGGGCCACGGGTGGCATCGGCCCGGGCGTCGAGTTCCCCATCGCGTACGCGATCGAGAGCCTCGACGACGGCTCCGAGGGGCCGGGTGATGCGGCGGCTGGTGCGCACCGCGGTGACAACGGCGGCGGCCGAGGCGAACAGGGTGAGCATCGAAGCGACCGCGACGGCGACCCCCTCGAGCATCGCCACCCGGCTGCGCAGGCCGTCCGCGCGCAGGCCGAGCGTGAGCCGGAACTCCTCGTTGTCGGTCACGAAGGCCTGGAAGAGCGGAGTGCCCTGCTCGGCGTACCGGGCCGCCGTGCTGCTGCGGGGTGGCTCGAGCCGCTGGAGCTCGGCGTTCGCCCACCAGCCGTCGGCCGCGGTGATCTGCTGGTCGACGGCCACGTCGTCCGGGCCGGAACCGAGACGGTGCAGGTCGGCGCCGACGGTCGTGAAGGCGTTGCGCGAGGCGTAGTAGGTGTCGAGCATCCGCTCGTCGCCGGTGAGCAGGAAACCGCGCAGGCTCCGCTGGGCGTCGGTCATGACCGCACGCAGCTCGGCGTTGGCCAGCTGCATCGGTTGCACCTCGCCGGTGAGCTGCTGCACGGCCCGGTGCTGCACCAGCACGGCGGCCAGCTCCGCCAGCCCGGAGCCGACGATGAGCGCGACCAGGACAGCGAACGCCGTGCTCAGCAGCCTGCCGACGGTGCCGTCACGTCGCATCGTCCCGACGCGCGCCCGGCCGATCGGGCCTCACGCCCGGGCCCGGCTCAGCAGCGCCTGAATGCGGGAGACGAGTTCACGCGGGCTGAAGGGTTTGGTCACGTAGTCGTCGGCGCCGGCGCTGAAGCCGCCCTCGACGTCCTGTTCCTGCACCCGGGCCGTCAGCATGATGATCAGGATCCCGGCCGTCGCCGGCTCCGACCGCAGCATCCGGCACACGTCGATGCCGGACAGCCCCGGCATGGACACGTCGAGCACGGCAAGCGTGGGCTGGCGGCTGCGCGCCTGCTCCACCGCGGTCTGACCGTCCTCGACGGCGATCACCTCGAAGCCCGCTTGCTCCAGCTTGAACGCCACCAAATCACGGATGTCCGCGTCGTCGTCGGCGACCAAGACCACCGTCACGGCCATCTCCTTCCGGTTGGTTGCGCAGCTTTCGCTACTTATCGGGACCATATCCGGTTAGTCCGGGTTGTGAGGCCGCTCCGGGAATGCCGAAGCGGCTGGGACTCCTGCAACTCATCCGCACCGAGCGTGCAGCACACCTGCATCCGCGATGGGGTGTCCTTGATTGCAGACCCCACTTGCTACCGCTCGGCAGGAGGTTCCGATGAACGCAGTCCTCAACGACGTCATGTCCGAAGCCCTCTTCGTATCGAATGTGCAGCGTTCGCAGCTACCCACCCCTGAGTTGATCCGCGAGGCGGTGATCGCCGTGGTCGACCGCCTCGGCGAGGCCCGCTGCGCGGAACTCGTCGCCCAGGAGTTCGGCGAACACCCCGACTGCGCCATCGGCCGCATGCTCTGGGCCCGCAGCGCCGTCCGCTCCGCCTTCACCTGACCCACCCCGCGCGATCGTGCTCTGCCCAGCACGATCCGGTGCCGCCTGTGCGATCCGGTGCCGCCCAGCACGATCCGGGTCTTCCCTATGTGGTCCGGGTCCGCCCTGCGCGATCCGGGTCCGCCCTGCGCGATCCGGGTCCGCCCTGCGCGATCCGGGTCCGCCCTGCGCGATCCGGGTCCGCCCTGCGCGATCGGGCGAAATCTGGGACAGGGGTGGTGCGGGGTCTTCGGCGGGCCGTAGTCTCGGCCGCATGCTGCACGCGCAAATGATGTGGTGGCCCGCCTGACCGGCGGCCACACCTTCCGCGCGTAACCACCACGCGGCCGCCTCCCCGAGGCGGCCGTTTTTGCATGGTCGGACCTCGATCGGCGCCCGCCGAGACCGAAAGAGGACCACCATGCGGCCTTTCGCCCTGCTCCACCGGGACGGCGCCGACCACGTCGAAGTGCTCACCGGTGACGTCGTCACCGTCGGCACGCTCGACGACATCCCGCTGCACCGGGGCCGGCCCACCCTGGCCGTCATCCCCTACCGCCAGATCACCGAGCGCGGTTTCGACTGCGTCGACGACGGCGCACCGCTCGAGTGCCTGGTGGTGCGGTCGTCCCGAACCGAGCCGATGGACGCCTTCCCGCCCGGGCCGCTGAGCATCAGCGGCGGCGGGTTCGACCTGTCGGACGACGACTACGGCGCGATCGTCGAGGACGTCCTGCGCGACGAGATCGGCCGCGGCGAGGGTGCCAACTTCGTCATCCACCGCGTCTTCACCGCCCAGGTCGACGGCGACCCGATCGCCGCGGCACGGGCTGCCTTCGGCCGGTTGCTGGCCTCGGAACGAGGAACCTACTGGACGTTCCTCGTGCACACCGGCACCCGCACGCTGGTCGGCGCCACACCCGAACGGCACGTCAGCGTGGCCGACGGCATCACGATGATGAACCCGATCAGCGGCACGCTCCGCAACGGCTCCGGCCCCCTGCTCGACTTCCTGCGCGACCCCAAGGAGGTCGAGGAGCTCTTCATGGTCCTCGACGAGGAACTCAAGATGATGGCGACGGTGGCCGAGCACGGCGGCCAGGTCGCCGGCCCCTACCTGAAGCAGATGACCCACCTGACCCACACGGAGTATCTGCTGGCCGGCCGCGGCTCGCTCGACGTGCGCGACGTGCTGCGCGAGACCATGTTCGCCCCCACGGTGACCGGCAGCCCGATCGAGAACGCCTGCCGGGTGATCGCCCGGCACGAACGCCGCGGCCGGGGCTATTACGCCGGCGTGCTCGCCCTGCTCGACCACGACGACCAGGGCCGCCAGACGCTGGACGCACCGATCCTCATCCGCACCGCGGAGATCTCCCCCGAGGGCGCCCTGCGCGTGCCGGTCGGCGCCACGCTCGTGCGGCACTCGACCGCCGCCGGCGAGGTCGCGGAGACACACACCAAGGCAGCCGGCGTCCTGGCCGCGCTCGGCGCGGTCCCCTCGAGGCCCCACCCGGAAAGCGCCGAGGCGGAGACCCCCGAGGTGCAGGCGGCGCTGGCCGCCCGCAACAAGGAACTGGCCCGCTTCTGGCTCGACTCCCGCGCCCCCGGCGCGCTGACCATGCCCGCCCTGGCCGGCAAAACAGCCGTCATCATCGACGCCGAAGACACCTTCACCGCCATGCTGGCCCACCAGCTCAAGGCCCTCGGCCTGACCGTCACCGTCACCCCCTGGACGGCCCTGCTCCCCACCGCCCCGAAACCCGACGCGGCCACCCTCCAACCGCCCCACGGGCCCCACGGCAGCGCGAGCCAAACGCAACGAAGCACTTCCGAGCCCGCTGCGCGAAGCGGAGCGGGCCAGAGGGAGGCTGCACCGGCCGGGCTGGGGATGGGCGCGGTCGATGTGGCCGGAGCAGATCCGGCGCAGACTGTGCCGCCCGGGCTGGAAGCGACCGATCTCAATACGGCCGGACCGGATCGGGTCGAGGCGGCACCGGCCAGGCTGGGGGTGGCCGGCGTCGATGTGGTCGAGGCGGATCCGGTGGAGGGTGCGTTGGCTGGGATGGGGGTGGTCGCGGTTGATGTGGCTGCGGCGGATCTTGTGATCGCGGGGCCGGGGCCCGGGGACCCGGGCGATCTCGGCGACCCGAAGATGGCGGTCATGCGAGGAGTGATCGCGGAGCGGCTTGCGGCCGGGAAGCCGTTGTTTGCGGTCTGCCTGGGCCATCAGATCCTGGCGGCGCTGCTCGGGCTCGATCTGCACCGGCGAGTCTCGCCCTATCAGGGGCTGGCGCGCGAAGTCGACCTTTTCGGCACGCCGCGGCGGATCGGCTTCTATTCGAGTTTCGCCGCGCTCTCCCCCGTCGATGAATTGGCCACTGCCCACGGGCGGGTGGAGGTCGCCCGGGACCCCGTCGACTCGGCCGTGCATGCGTTGCGCGGGCCCGGTTTCGCGGGGGTGCAGTTCCATCCGGAGTCGGTGCTGAGCCGCGACGGGCTGGCCGTCCTGGCCGAACTTCTGCCGGAAGTCTTGTCGGGAGTGATTAGTCCGGCTGTTAACGGGTAGCGACAAGGGGTGCCGGTGGCTCAAGGGGATCGAGAGCCTCCGCTTGGGCCACCGGCACCCTTCACCCGGCCAGCACATCGTCCAGCACCGCGACGAAGCGCTTGGGCTGCTCGAAGAGCACCGCATGCCCGGCATCGGGTATGACAATCAGCTTCTTACCCGGCGCCCGCAGCTCGCCGTACCACTCGTCGAACGGGACTTGGAGCCCGCGCATCTCGTTGTCGCCCATGACGAACCATGTAGGCACGGGCAGGCTCGCCACGTCACGGCGCAGGTCGATGCCCTGCATCCGCGGATAGAAAACATCCCACGTGTCGAGAATCGCGTTCAGCGGGCGCGTAGGTAGTCGGCGACCTCGATGATGTCGTCGACCAAGCGGTCGACGGTGACGCGCGAGGTCGGGTCGAGCGCCGGATAGGACGACCCACCGCCCCGCCGGTCGAGCGTGGCCATCACGAAGCGCTGCTCGACCGCGGCCAGCCGGGTGCAGACGTTGCCGAGCTCGGAGCCGCCGGGAGCGCCCGGGACGAAGAGCAGCACGGGCGCGTCGGTGTCGGCCCCGCGGATCATGACGCCGAGGCGCCCGACCCTCGTCAGCTCGGCGACACCGCCGGGGATCGGTGCGGTGCGGGCGGGGACGCCGACCGCCGCGGTGAAGAGCAGCACCCCGGCGAGGGGCACTGAGACCAGCACCCGGCTCCACCGACGCTGGACGCCGCGACCGACCGCCAAGCCCAGCAGGAGGGGCAGCAGAGTGAGGACCGCCTGAACGCCGCGACCGGTGACCAGGGCGATCACGCCGAACGGACTGCCGTGCGGCGACTCGGCCGACGGACCGGCCGTGCCGGCGCGGGCCAGCTCGATCGCGACCAGGAAGACGACCGGAACGACCAGCCACACGAGGCGGGAACGGCCGGACCGGCCGGCGGCCCACCCGATCGCGGCGCTGACCGCGACCGAGCAGAGCGCCTGGGTGATGGTGAGCGGGCCGCGCGGGGTCCACCACCCCGCGACCACGCCCCAGGCAGCCGCGGGCAGGGCCCAGAGAATCGCCGGGAGAAGAGTCATGCGGTGAGGATGGTGGCGGCGGGCCGGGAGCACAGCCGCCATCGGTAGGGGGTCGACCCAGTACTTTGGTAGGTCCTCAAGCCCGACCACACCTCGTAGGCTCCGATCATGTCGTCGCTTCTGTTGGCACTGTTGGTTCCCGGCCCGCCGGGCAACCGACGGGCGACCGTGCGCGACCGTCTGGCCGACGGCGTCGCCGTGCTGTCCGCCCTGGCCTACGGGGCGGTCATGGTGCCACTCGGCGATGCGACCTCGTCCCACGCCGCGATCCCGTGGCCGGCCGACGTGGCCATAGGCATTCCGTGCGCACTGGCTCTGCTCGTGCGGCGCCGGTGGCCGCTCGGGCTGTGCCTGGCGCTGCTGCCGTTCGGTGTCCTCTCGGTGATGGCCAGCGGCGCGATCCTGGTCGCCCTGTTCACTGTGGCCATCCGCTACCGGGCCCCGCTGGTGCTGGGGCTGGCCGCCGTCCACGTCGGCACCGGCGTTCTCTATTTCCTTCTGCAGCACGATCCGCCGTTCGCGCTCTGGGTCGACCTCCTCATGCGGTCGATCACCGGGCTGGCCGCGGTCGGCTGGGGCCTGTTCCTCCAGGCCTACCGGCGCCTGACGTCGTCGCTGCGGGGCGAGGCGGCGCACGCGCAGGCCCAGCAGCAGCTGCGGATGGAGCAGGCCCGGCTCACCGAGCGGGCGCGCATCGCCCGCGAGATGCACGACGTGCTGGCCCACCGCATGTCGATGGTGAGCCTGCACGCGGGGGCGCTCGAGGTGCGCACCGACGCCAGCCCCGAGGAGGTCGCGATGGCGGCCCGCACGATCCGGATCAGCTCGCACGAGGCCCTGGAGGAGCTGCGCGCCGTCATCGGTGTCCTCCGCCAGACCGACACCGACGGTGCCGGTATCAGTGGCGCCGCTACCGATGCCGCCGGGCGAGAGCACGGAAACCCCATACCGACCGAGTTCACGACGGAGGAGATCGCCCGCCTGATCGCCGGCAGCGACGACGTCCGGCCCGAGCCGCCGCAGCCGCGGCTCTCCGATCTGGACGATCTGCTCGACGGGGCGCGCACCTCGGGGATGAACATCGACTTCCGATGGCTGGCGACGCGGTCGTCCCCGTCGCAGGAGGTGGGTCGCACGGCCTATCGGGTGATCCAGGAGGCCCTGACCAACGCGCGGAAACACGCACCGGGCGCCGACGTCCAGGTGCTGCTCGACGGCGGCGGCCCTCGGGATCTGCGCATCGTCGTGACCAACTCGCTGGACGGCGGCTGGCATCACGACTTCGACGACGAGGAGTTGCCCGGCTCCGGCACCGGCCTCATCGGAGTGGACGAGCGGGTGGCGCTGGCCGGCGGCCGAGTGGAGTACGGCCCCGACGGCGACCGTTTCCGGGTGGAGGCATGGCTGCCGTGGCACGAATGACCCGCCAGCGGCAACCGCCGAGGAACAACAACGTCACAGCAGCGGCGCAGCCGACAGCACCGAACCGCGCGGCGGAGCCCGGCCGGGCGGCGGCAGCGGGTCGGGCGGCGGCGGTGCGGCCGGTGCGGTTGGCGATCGTTGATGACGATCCGATGGTGCGGACCGGGTTGCGGTTGTTGTTCGGGGGGTGTGCCGACCTCGAGGTGGTCGCCGAGGCGGCGGACGGGGCCGAGGCGATCACGGTGGCCGAGGCGCATTGGCCCGATGTGATGCTGATGGACATCCGGATGCCTCGGGTCGACGGGGTGGAGGCCACGCGGCGCATCCGTGCACGGCCCGGGGCGCCGCAGATCATCGTGTTGACCACGTTCAACATCGACGAGTACGTGGTGGAGGCGATTCGGAACGGGGCCACGAGTTTTCTGCTCAAGGACACCCCGCCGGAGGATCTGATCGCGGCGGTGCGCGAGGTGGCGGCGGGGCGGAGCATCCTGTCGCCGCAGGTGATCCGGACGGTTGTCGACTTCATCGCGGCGACGGGCACGGGGTCGCGGCGCGCCCTCGCTCAGAAACAGCTGGGCAAGCTGACCGATCGCGAGCGCGAGGTGGCGGTCGGGTTGGGTCACGGCTGGTCCAACGCCGAGATCGGCGTGGCGCTGGGCATGGGCGTCTCGACCGTGAAGGGGCACGTGTCGCGGGTCCTGGCCAAGCTGTGCATGAACAACCGCTCGCAGGCCGCCGTGCTGATCCACGACGCCGGGCTGACGTAGGGCAGCCGGATGCCCCGGCCCGCCCGCACTGACGGCGGACGGACCGGGGCATCGGGACCACTACGGCCGGCCCCTGAGGCACCGGCGCCCGAACTTCGCACCACGCGCCGGCGTCGCGTTGCGGCCAGCCCCCGCGTGGCGTTGCGGTTGCGCGCACGCGCGGCGTTGTGGTCGGGCGCCCAGGCGGCGTTGTGGTCAGGCGCCGGGGACCTCGGCGGGCTTGGGGTCGTGGAGGGTTATGTTGCGGCCGTCGGCGGGGTCGAAGAGGTGGATCTTGTCGAGGTTCATCCAGACGCGGGCGTCGGCGCCGCCTCGGACGCGGGACTCGGCGGACAGGCGGGTGACCAGGCTGTCCTGCGGCGGCAGGTCGGCGCCGCCCGCGTCGGCGGCCAGGTCTTCCAGGTCGGCCGAGACTGCGTGCTCGCCCTCGATGGTGAAGTACACGTATTTGTCCGAGCCCATCGACTCGACCAGGTCGACCGGCGCCGAAAACTCGAAGCCTTTCGACCGCTGATGCTCCTCGATCAGGCCGGCGTCCTCGAAGTGCTCGGGCCGGATGCCGAGGATCAGCTGCCGGGGCGAGTCAGCCTCGCTCAGAGCGCGCCGCGCCCGGTCGCCCAGCGGCAGGTCACCCAGTGGCGTCCGCAGCGACGAATCCTCGACCGTGGCCGGCAGGAAGTTCATCGACGGCGAGCCGATGAAGCCGGCCACGAACAGGTTCCGCGGGTTGTCGTAGAGCGTCTGCGGATCACCGACCTGCTGGATGTACCCGCCCCGCATCACCACGACCCGGTCCCCCAGCGTCATCGCCTCGGTCTGGTCGTGCGTCACGTACACCGTTGTCGTGTTCAGCTGTTTCTGCAGACGCGACACCTGCGTCCGCATCTGCACCCGCAGTTTGGCGTCGAGGTTGGACAGCGGCTCGTCCATCAGGAACGCCTTGGGGCTGCGGACGATCGCCCGGCCCATCGCCACCCGCTGCCGCTGCCCGCCGGACAGGTTGGCCGGCTTGCGGTCGAGGTAGTCGGTCAGCTCCAGGACGCGGGCGGCCTCGTCCACCTTCTGCTTGATGACCGCCTTGTCGAGCTTGGCCAGCCGCAGGGGGAACGCCATGTTCTCCCCCACCGTCATGTTGGGGTAGAGCGCGTACGACTGGAACACCATCGCGATGTCCCGGTCCTTCGGCGCCTTGTCGTTGACCCGCTCCCCGTCGATCCGCAGCTCGCCGGACGAGATGTCCTCGAGCCCCGCGATCATGTTGAGCGTCGTCGACTTCCCGCAGCCCGACGGCCCGACCAGGATGACGAACTCGCCGTCGGCGATCTCGAGGTCGATCTCGTGCACGGCCGTGGTGCCGTCCGGAAATTTCTTGGTCACCTTGTCGAGAACAATGTCAGCCATCGCTACCTAACCCTTCACGGCGCCGGAGGTGAGACCGGCGACGATGCGCCGCTGGAAGAACAGCACGAACAGGATGATCGGGATCGTGATCACCACGGCGGCCGCGGAGATCGCGCCGGTGGGGTCCTCGAACTGGGAGGCACCGGTGAAGAACGACAGCGCCACCGGGACCGTGCGGGACTGCTCGGTCGAGGTCAGCGAGATGGCGAACAGGAAGTCGTTCCAGCAGAAGATGAAGACGAGGATCGCGGTGGTGAAGACGCCCGGCGCGGCCAGCGGCGCGATCACCTTGCGGAACGCCTCCCCCTGCGTCGCGCCGTCCATCTTGGCCGCCTTCTCCAGGTCCCACGGGATCTGCTTGAAGAAGGCCGACAGGGTGTAGATGGCGAGCGGCAGGGCGAACGTGATGTAGGGCAGGATCAACCCGGGCCAGGTGTCGAAGATGCCGATGTTGCGCTCGATGTTGAACAGCGGCGACACCAGCGACACCTGCGGAAACATGGCGATCAGCAGAGAGACGCCGACGAGCGCCTTCTTGCCGGGAAAATCCAACCGGCTGATCGCGTACGCGGCCATGGTGCCGAGGGTGACCGCGATCAGGGTGGAGATCAGCGCGATGCCGATCGAGTTGATCAGAGCGCGGACGAACTGATCGGTCTGGAAGATCAGCTTGTAGTTGTCCCACGTCCAGTCGCGCGGGATGAAGTTGCCGTCGGTGAGCGTCGCGGTCGTCTTGAACGACAGCGAGACGATCCACAGCACCGGGATCAGCGCGAAGACGACGACGAGCGCGTCCAGCAGACCCCATTTGACCTTCGCGGAGGTGGTCTCGACAGCCATCAGCGCCTCCCCTCGTCGTCGCTGCTGCCGGGGGCGGCCGTGCCGAAGAGCTTCACGAAGACGAACGCGATGATCGCCACGGTGAGGAAGATGAGCACCGACATGGTCGAGCCGATGCCGAGGTTGAGCCCCTTCATCAGGTTGTTGTAGGCGATCATCGAGACCGACGACGTCTCGTTCGCCCCGGCCGACAGCACGTAGATGTTGTCGAAGATGCGGAACGCGTCGAGCGTGCGGAACAGCAGCGCGACCAGGATGGCCGGCTTCATCACCGGCAGCATCACCTTGGTGAACCGCTGCCACCACGAGGCGCCGTCCATCGAGGCCGCCTTGAGCAGGTCGTCCGGCACCAGCGCCAGACCGGCCATCAGCAGCAGGGCCATGAACGGGGTGGTCTTCCAGATCTCGGCGAAGATGATGATGGCGAGCGCGCTGGCCCGTTCGGTCAGCGGCGCGCCCTCGGGTGAGAAGAGGTTGGCCAGGTAACCCGTGCCCGGCGTCCAGGCGTAACGCCAGCTGAACGCGGCCACCACGGTCACGATCCCGTACGGGATGAGCGCGCTGGTCCGCACCAGCCCCCGCCCGATGATGGTCCGGTGCATGATCAGCGCGAGCCCCATGCCGAGCACGAGCTCCACCGTGACCGAGATCACGGTGATCAGCACGGTGACCCCGAAGGCTGTCCACCAGTAGTTGTTGGACAGCACGGTGACGTAGTTGGCCAGGCCGATGAACTCCCGGTCCTGCGGGAACTTGAGGTCGTAGCGCTGCAACGACAGCCAGATCGAATACAGGATCGGGTACGCGGTGACCGCCACCATCACGATGGCCGCGGGCGCGCAGAGCATCCAGCCGAGCCGGCGTTCCTGCTTCTTGCCCTCGCTGAGCTCCGGGCGCCGACGCTGCGGGGCCCGAGCCGGCTTCTCGACGGCCGGAGTAGTGACGCTCACGGCAGCACCCCCTTGGAGTCGATCGCGTCCTGGATGGATTTGCGGAGCGAGTCGGCGGTCTGCTGCGGCTGGATCGACGACGGCGGGGACAGCTCGGCCGACACCACGGTGGAGAGGTTCTGATAGGCCGGGGTCCGCGGCCGCGGGGCCGACGTCTTCAGCTCCTCGAGCAGCACGTCCTTCATCGGGTAGGCCTTTTCCATCGACGGGTCGTCGTAGACCGACTCGATCGAGGGCGCCTGGCCCGAGTTGACCGCGAGATAGAGCTGGCTCTCCGGGCCGCGCAGGCATTGGATCGCCTCGAAGGCCAGGTCCGGGTGCTTGCTGTACGCGCTGACGGCCTGCTCCGACCCGCCGATGGTGGTCTTGCTCGGCGTGTTCGCGTCGATCGCCGGATAGCGGGCCCAGCCCACCTTCGCAGCCAGGTCGGGCGCCTCCTGGGTCATCGAGGCCCACACGTACGGCCAGTTCAGCTGGAACGCGCCGCCGCCGTCCTGGAAGGCCCGCCGCACGTCGTCCTCGACCGAGTTGGAGAACGACGGGCTGGTCACGCCCGCGGTCGCGAACGTCTTGAGGGTCTGCAGCGCCTGGACGGTGCCCTCGTCCATCACGGCTTTCTGGCCGCTGTCGTCGACCACGTGGCCGCCGGCGCTGGCGACCAGGCTGTTGAAGAGCACGACCAGGCCCTCGTACTGGGCCCCCATGGTCATCACCTGGTAGGGCTTGCCCGCGGACTTGAGCTGTTGGGACATCTTGATCATTTCGTCCCACGTCTTCGGCGGCGTGGGCACCAGATCCTTGCGGTACCAGAGCAACTGCACGTTGGTGTTGTTGGGCGCCGCGTACAGCTTGCCGTTGTACTGCGCGGCGGCCACCGTCGGCTCCAACGTCTTGCTTTCCACCTCGGACTTGAGATCCCCGGTGATCTCCCGGATCCAGTTCGCGCTGGCGAACTCCTGGGTCCAGGTCACGTCCATGCCGAGGATGTCCATGCTGTCGTCCTTGGCCGCGAGCCGGCGGACCATCTGCACCCGCTGGTCGTCGGCCTGCCGCGGCAGCACCTGATAGGAGATCTTGTACTTGCCCGCCGCCTCCGCGTTGCATCGGTCGACGACGCTCTGCATGTTTTCCACGGGCGAGTTGTAGAAGTTGAGGACGGGTACGCCGCCCTCGTCGGATCCGCAGGCTGCCATCGGTGCGAGCAGGGCGATCGCGGCCCCCGCCGCGAGTGCCCGGCCGCGCACGCTGCGCCGTTGCGGATGTCGGTCGATCGTCGCCATTGACCCCTCCATCCGGCCGGAACGCGTTGCAGTGATCTTGATCACTGCAACGCCCAATGGTCTCCTGCCCCCCTCAGCGACGAAACAAACCCGAAATGCATTCTCGGGGAGCATGGGCAACGAGGATGCGGATGACGCGTTCAACCGAGTGATGCGGAAGGGTATCCGCCTCACGCCGATCTCGAGGAGGACACAGATGGCCGCCGAGCCGCAGGTCACGTTGGATCCGGGCACTCTCAACCCGGTCGAAGAGAAGCTGCGCGTCCCGCTCCAGAACCAGCTCACCTCGGCCCTGCAGGCCGCCACCGACAAGATCCGGCACTCGTACGCCGGGGAGAGTGCCGACGTGGTCACCGAGCAGCTCCTCGACGCCACCAAGTCGGGCCTGCACCCGGACATCGCCGCCGGCTTCCAGCCCGACCACGACCAGCTGCGCCAGGTGGCGGAAGCGATCGTGGCCGGCCACTGAGTCGCCCGTGGGGGCGCCGGCGGCGAACCAAGCCGGTCAGGCCGGGACGATGCCGCGGATCACGTCCATGGCCCGCAGCCGGTCGGCGCCCGTGCCGAGCAGATCATCCGGGATGATCAGCTCGTCCAGACCCATCTCCGCGTACGCGGCCACGTCCTCGGCCAGCTTGCCGGGCGACCCGCCGATCACCGGCATCCCGCCCTCGGGCACCGGACCGTCCACCACGGTCAGAGCCTGAGCCGTACGCGCGATGGTCCTGGGGTCTCGATCGCGGCCAGCGCCGCCACCACCGAGCCGCACTCGAGCATCACGCCGGTGTCGTCCTCGCCCGGCCCCGCGTTCGGCATGAAGTGGTCGGCGAACCAGACGCCGTCCCACCCGGTCTCCTCCGCGTGCCGCGCCTCCCCGAGAACGCCGGCCCAGCTCTGCGCCGCGTCCGGCCAGATCGAAGTCTCATGCGATCCACCCTGCCATGCCTGTGTGCCGATGATCGGCCAGGAACTTTCAAGTAGATACGCCGTCGGCCGAAGGGTACGTCAGCTGAGCGGCACGACGCCGTTCTCACGGAGGGAGCAACGGTGTTCGGTAGTGGCAGGCGAGCAGCGCACGAGCAGCTCAGCGAGGAACTCAGGGAAGCACAGGCCGACGTCCAGGCGATCACCGAGATCATGCGGGCGATGGAGAGCGCCCCCTCTCCGGAGAAGGCCATCGGCACCGCTCTGGAGCTGGTCCGCAACCTGTTCGGCTGGGCCTACGGCTCCTACTGGCAGCTCGAGCCGGCCGGCAAGCTGCTCCGCTTCGCGCAGGAGAGCGGCCGCGTCAACGAGGACTTCCGGCGGGTGACACTGGAGGCGGCCTTCGCCGAGGGCGTCGGGCTGTCGGGGCGCGCGTGGCGCAGCCGGGACCTGTTCTTCGTCCGCAACATCGCCGACATGACCGACTGTGTCCGCGCCCCCGTCGCCGCCCAGGCCGGCGTCCGCAGCGGTGTCTGCTTCCCGCTCTTCGAGGACGGCCACGTCGTCGGAACCATGGACTTCTTCACCACCGAGGAGCTGGAGCCGACCGAGGGCCGGCTGTCGGCCCTGCGGGCGGTCGGCCAGCTGGTTTCCGGGGCGCTGGCCCGCCTGCACGAAGTGGTCCGGCAGGAGAAGGCGGCCCAGGACGTCGACGCCGTCTCCACCGTCATCCGCGAGCTGACCCAGGCCACCAGCCGCGACCAGGCCCTGCGGTCCGCGCTGGAGACCATCCGGAAGGACTTCGACTGGCAGTACGGCTCGTTCTGGCAGCTCGACGAGAGCGGCAACGTGCTCCGGTTCGCCCTCGAATCGGGTGACGCCGGGGCCGAGTTCCGGCAGGTCACGATGTCGGCCTCGTTCGCCAAGGGGGTCGGCCTGTCCGGCCGGGCCTGGGCCCGCGGCGATCTCGTCTTCGTCGAGGACCTGGGCGAACTGACCGACTGCGTACGCCGTCCGGCCGCTCAGGCGGCCGGGGTCAAGTCGGGCGTGTGCCTGCCGATCAGGGTCGGCGGCCAGATCATCGGCACGATGGACTTCTTCGCCACCCGGACGCTGATCATGTATCCGGGCCGGGAGAGCGCCCTGCGCAACACGGCGTTCCTGGTCGGGCAGGCGCTGGAACGGTTCGCGTCGACCCAGCAGCTGCACAACGCCGGCCGCGAGCTGCTCGACTCGATCGCCGAGGTCGAGCGCAACGTCACCTCGGCCGCCGCGGTCGCCGAGCACGGCGAACGGCTCACCCTCGAGGCCAACCAGCAGGTGGCCACGCTCGGCCAGGCCAGCGCCGAGATCAACCAGGTGGTCCAGACGATCCAGTCGATCGCCGCCCAGACCAAGCTGCTCGCGCTCAACGCCACCATCGAGGCGGCCCGGGCGGGCGAGCTCGGCAAGGGCTTCGCCGTCGTGGCGGGCGAGGTCAAGGAGCTGTCCAGCGAGACCGAGCGGGCCACCACCGAGGTCAGCGCCAAGGTCAGCGCCATTCAGGCCCGGGTCGACGCGGTCACCGGCTCGCTGGCCGAGATCCACACGGCCGTGGAAGAGATCAACCAGACGCAGAAGCTGATCAGCGGCGTCCTCACCGAACAGGTCGCCGTCACCGGCGCCATTCTGAACTGACCCCACAGATTCCGGAGCCCCCCGATGTTCAGCAGTCTGACTCCCCTCTCCCCGAGCCCGTGGGCGCGCCTGCAGGACGGCAACCTGCGCTGGCGTGAGGATCGCAGCACCGCCGCCGGTGACCGGGGGGCGGCCCGCCGGGCCGCGACCACCGCCGCCCAGAACCCGTTCGCCCTGGTCCTGGGGTGTTCCGACTCCCGGGTGCCGGCCGAGATCCTGTTCGATCAGGGCCTCGGTGACCTCTTCGTCGTGCGGACGGCCGGTCACGTCGTCGACGCCGCCGCGCTGGGTTCGATGGAATACGCCGTCGAGATGCTCGGCGTGTCGCTGATCGTGGTGCTCGGCCACGAAGGCTGCGGCGCGGTCGCCGCGGCGACCGGTGTCGTCGACGACGCGCAGGTGCCGCCGGGCCACATCCGTGACGTCGCCGAGCGGATCACCCCGCACGTCCTGCGGGCCCGCCGGGAGGGCGCCATGACGCCGGCCGAGGTCGGCAGCCTGCACTCGCTCTACACCATCGACGTGCTCCGGCAGCACTCGTCGCTGCTCGACGCGGCGATCGGCCGGGGTGCGGTCGAGGTGGTGCCGGCGTTCTACCGCCTCGGCTCCGGCACCGTGACCGAGGTCGCGCCCCTCCTCGCCGCGGCCGCGGCCTAGCCGCTCGGGCCGATCAGGGCCGGAGCACGACCAGCACGTGGGCGGTCAGGCCGTCGGCGTACTCCTCGGTGAGCGGCCCGGTGCGCAGCAGCCAGCGGTGGAAGATCGGCCCGAAGAGCAGCTCGACCACCTGGTCGAGGTCGGCGTCGCCGCGCACCTGGCCCGCGCCCCGGGCGGCCTCGAGCCGGTCGCGCACCGCGGACAACTGGGGCCGCAGCAGCCGGTCACGCACCTGCTCGGCCAGGACGTCGTCGGTGAGCATCTCGACGGTCAGCCCGCGGGTGGTGCCCGACACGCGCGGATCGGCGAACTCGGCCACCGTCGCCCGCATCATGTCCCGCAGGTCGGCCCCGAGGTCGCCGCTGTCCGGCAGGACGATCGCGCCGGCCGCCGTCGCGTTCTCGACCAGCGCGTCCAGCACCACCGCGCCCTTGCCGCGCCACCAGCGATAGATGGTCTGCTTGCCGACGCCGGCCCGGGCCGCGATGGCCTCGATCGTCAGCTTGGCGTAACCGGTGTCGGCCAGCAGGTCGAGCGCGGCGGCGAGGATCGCGCGGCGGGACTGCTCGTTGCGGCGGGCGGGATCGGGTGCGGACACCCCGGCAGCATAGCCCGGCACGAGACGATACGTCTCGTCTTGACTCGCCGGCCGACGGTCTGCCATCGTGGTGTGGTTTCTGACGAGACGATACGTCTCGTCTCACCGATGATGAAGGAGCCGGCAATGGCCCATATCGCGATGGTCAGCATCCCGTTCCCCGGGCACGTCAACCCGAGCCTCGAGGTCATCCGCGCCCTGGTCGCCCGGGGGCATCGGGTCACGTACGCCAACGCGCCCTCGTTCGCCGAGGTCATAGCGGGCACCGGGGCCGAGCTCAAGCCGTACGTCTCGACCCTGCCGGCCGGTGAGGACGAGTGGACCGGAGATCAGATCGACCAGCTGACGCTCTTCCTCGACGACGCGATCGCCCTGCTCCCCCAGCTGCGGGACGCGTACGCGCAGGATCGTCCGAATCTGTTCCTCTACGACATCGCCGGCGCGCCGACCCGGCTCCTGGGCGAGCAGTGGGACATCCCGACGGTGCAGCTGTCCCCCACTTTTGTGGCCTGGGAGGGCTACGAGCAGGAGATGGCGCCGATGATCGAGGCGATGAGCGCCGACCCGCGCGGCGCCGACTATTACCGGCGGACCGCCGAGTGGCTCGCCGCCGAAGGATCGTCCACCCGCGACAGCCTGTCCTTCCAGGGCCGGCCGGGCCGCTGCCTGGCACTGATCCCGCGGGCCCTGCAGCCGAACGCCGACCGGGTCGACCCCGCCGTCTACGACTTCGTCGGCCCTTTGTTCGGGGACCGGTCGGACCAGGGCAGCTGGACGCGGCCGGCCGGCGCCGAGAAGGTGCTGCTGATCTCGCTCGGCTCGGCCTTCACCAACCATCCCGGCTTCTACCGGCGCTGCATCGAGGCGTTCGGCTCACTGCCCGGCTGGCACACCGTCCTACAGATAGGTAAGCATGTCGACGAAGCCGAGCTGGGCGAAGTGCCGCCCTCCGTGGAGGTGCACCGATGGGTGCCGCAACTCGCGATCCTGGAGCAGGCCGACGCGTTCCTCACCCACGCCGGCATGGGCGGCAGCAGCGAGGGTCTCTCCTGCGGCACACCGATGATCGCCGCCCCGCAGGCCGCCGACCAGTTCGCCAACGCCGAGCAGCTGGCCACCCTCGGCGTCGCCCGCGTCATCGACACCGCCACGGTCACCCCCGACGAGCTACGCACCCACCTGCTGGCGCTGACTTCCGACGAGGTCACGGCGCTCAGCCAGAAGATCCAGCAGCAGGTACGAACGGAGGGCGGCACCGACCGTGCCGTAGCGCTCATCGAGGCCGAGATCAGATAACCGCCCTGTCACCAAGTTATCCACAGTCCAGAGTTATCCACAGCTGAGCCTTTCCCGCCACCCCAAGATCGACCAACTCCGCCACAATGGCCTGAGGGGGCGCCCCCGAGGGAGGGTGGGCCCTGCGGCTGGCGTGAGTCCTGATCATCAAAGACGCGAATCGGCCGGCCGGTGAGAGCCCCACCGGCCGGCCGCCCCCGATCCCCTCAGGAGGACGGTTCGCTGCCCTGGCAATGCCTCCAGAGCCAACGGCCGTCCACCCGCTCCACCAGGCCCGACACCCGGTAGGGGAAGGTCTCCTCGCCGCCCTCGTCGGGCTGGGCCGAACCCTGGGCCTCGGCGAAGACGTAGGCCCGGTCGCCGTGCTCGTGCACGATGACGTCGCCCGCCTTCCACGCGTACGCCTCGGGGCGGAGGAAGACCGCGCCGAGCAGGGCAGTCAACGCTTCCCGGCCCACCGCCTTCTCCTCGGTCTCCGACCCGGCGTAACCGATGTCGCCGCCGGGGGCGAAGCAGGCCAGCGCCGCGCTCAGGTCGCGGGCCGCGAAGGCCTCGCTCAGGTCGTCGACGGCCTGCGCCGGTCCACCACTCATACCGAAACCGTCTCTCGTTCGATCTTTTCCACGGACGGGGTCCGGCCTTCGGGGTGCTCGATGTAGGCCAGGGGCTGAGCTTCGGCCCCGCGCGAGTGGCGGGCCCGGTAGACGGCGTCTCGTTCCAGACGGCGCATGCCGGGCAGGAACAGGAAGCCGAACGTGACCACCGCGCCCAGCAGGCCGGCGCCGACCAGGGTCTCGCGGACCCCGATCCAGTGCGCGATCGGCGCGGCCAGAGCGTACGAGAGGGGCAGCAGCGCTGTCGAGACGAACCAGTCCACGCTCGACACCCGGCCCAGCATCCCCTCGGGGACGAAGTGCTGCTTGACCGTCGCCCAGGCCACCGTTCCGGCCGCCTCGAGCCCGTTGACCAGCACGCAGGCCAGCGCGAGCTGCCAGGTGTGGCTGGCCGCGCCGTAGCCGGCGACGGCCAGTGTGGCGACCGCCCACACGCCGTACATGTAGGTCAGGAACCGGCGCGGGATGCCGATCCAGCCGACCGCCAGCGACGCGGCGATCGCGCCCAGGCCGCCCGACGTGAGGATCAGGCTGAGCGCCGAGGCGCTCAGGCCCAGCTCCTGCTTGACCACGTAGGGCAGCAGGACCTCGGTCGGCCCGACGAAGAGCAGGTAGGTGAAGGTGGCCGACAGGAACGTGCCCCACAGCCACACCTGGCTGCGGACGAAGCGCAAGCCCTCGCGCATCTCCTGCCAGATCGACTCGGCCGGCTCGTCGCCCTCGTCCGTCACCAGCGGGGTCCGGCTCATCGCGAGCAGGCACCCGACCGAGAAGGCGAAGGTCAGCGCGTTCACGGCGAACGACCAGCCCGAGCCGCCGATCGCGATGACCGCGCCGGCCAGCATCGGGCCGAAGATCTGGGTGCCGGCGGGGCGGACGAACTGGTCGAGCGAGTTCGCCGCGATCAGGTCGTCCGCTGTCACCAGGCGGGGCACCGTGGCGTCGAAGGCCGGGCCGAAGAAGCCGGCGGCGGCGCCGTGCAGGGCGGCCAGCGCGAGGATCTGCCAGAGCGAGGTCAGCGAGCCGGTCAGGCTGAGCACCGCGAGGGTGGTCATCACCCCGAACCGGATCAGGTCGGAGAAGAGCATGACCTTGCGCGGGTCGAGGCGGTCGCTGATCACGCCACCGAACAGCAGCGTGGCCACCTGGGGCAGGGAGAGGGCGACGCCCACCGCCGACATGGCGGCGGGCGTCCCGAAAAGGTCGTAGACCTGCCACGCGAGGGCGACGAGGAGAACCCCGTCACCCACCAGCGAGGCACTCATCCCGGTCCACAGGAGCCGGAACTGACGGTGGCGCAGCGGCGCCAGTGGACCGGCGAAGATCACTGCTCGGCGCGACGCAGCTTGCCGGCCGCGGCCAGCTCGGTGATGACCGAGTTCAGCTCGCCGATCTCCTCGTCGGTGTTCGCGGCCGTGACCTGGGCCCGGAAGCCGACCTGGTCGCGCGGCACCAGCGGGTAGGCGGCCAGGGTGACGTAGATGCCGCGGTCCCAGAGCAGCTTGCCGACGGCGTCGATGTCCTCGCCCTCGGCCAGCGGCAGCTCGATCACCGGGGTGGTGCCGGTGTTCGGGGTGTAGACGCCCAGGCCGCGCACGTGGTCGAGGACCAGCATGCTCTTGCGGTAGAGGTCGGCGCGGATGTCGTCGCCGCGCTTCTCGTTGAGGTCGAGGCCGGCGTTGACGGTGGCCAGCGACGCGGTCGGGGCCGGGCCGGAGTACAGGTAGGGCGCGGCCGAGACCTTGAGGTGGTTCTTGAGCCAGGTCGGCAGGGCCAGGAAGGCCAGCAGCGACGAGTACGACTTGGAGAAGCCACCGACGAGCACCACGTTGTCGTACGTCTCGCCGCTGTACTTGACGATCGCGTTGCCCTTGAGGCCGTACGGGGACTTCTCGTGGCGCCACGCTCGCCGATCACGCCGAAACCGTGCGCGTCGTCGACGTAGATCAGCGCGCCGAACTCGCGGGCCACGGCGGCGAACGCCTTCAGGTCGGGGGCGTTGCCGGTCATGCTGTTCACGCCGTCCATCGCCACGATCTTGGAGATGCCGGACGGGGCCGCGGCCAGCAGCTGGCGCAGGTGCTCGGTGTCGTTGGCCCGGAACCGCTGCACCGTCGCGCCGAAACCGCGGGCGACCATGCTGCCGTCGTAGATGGTCTTGTGGGCCTGCGAGTCGAGGAAGATCATGCCTTTGCCGGCCAGGATCGGCAGCACCGACATGTGGATGTGGGTGATGGTCGGCAGGACCAGGGTGTCGGGGGCGTCGAGCAGAGCGGTGAGCTTCTCCTCGATCTGCGGGTAGAGCGACGGGTTGCCGAGCAGGCGGGACCAGCTCGGGTGGGTGCCCCAGCGGGCGACCTCGGGCGCGATCGCGTCCATGATCTCGGGCTCGAGGTCAAAGCCCAGGTAGTTGCAGGAGGCGAAGTCGGCCAGCCAGTGGTCGCCGACCCGGATGCGCCGGCCCTTGATCTCCTCGATCGTGGCGTCGTACATCGGGTTGCCACTGCGCAGCCGCTCCAGATCGGCCCAGCGTCCGTCGCGCTTGACGAACTCGAGACCCGAACCGGGGAGGGGAGCGTCGTTCATGGAAGGCCTTTCAGGGGTGGGGTGGGGCGGGGAGCTTGCCGGAGTAATCGGCTTCAGAGCGAGAGAGTTGAGGTCCGCGAGTGCAGGTATTCCTGGAACTCGTCGGAGGTGACGGGCTTGGAGAACAGGTAGCCCTGGCCGTACGAGCAGCCCATGTCGGTCAGGGCGGCCCGGTGGCCGTCCAGCTCGATGCCCTCGGCCACGACGGCCAGGTCGAGCGTGCGGGCCAGGTTGACGATGGTTTCGACCAGCGCCATCTGCTGCCGGCTGTGCAGGATGTCGTCGATGAACGACTTGTCGATCTTCAGGACGTCGACCGGCATCTGGCTCAGATAGCTGAGCGAGGAGTAGCCGGTGCCGAAGTCGTCGATGGCGATCCGGACGCCCATCGCGCGCAGCTCGCCGAGATCACGCCACACCTGGTCGGCGTCGTGCAGCACCAGGCTCTCGGTGACCTCCAGCAGCAGCCACTCCGGGCGGGCGCCGACCTCGGCCAGCACCTGGCGCACCTGATCGACGAACCCGGGCGTACGGAACTGGCGGGCCGACACGTTCACGCTGATGTACCGCATGTGCCGGCCGGTCTCGGTGCGCCGCCATTCGGCGAAGGTCTGCAGCGCCTCGCGCAGCACCCAGCCGCCGATCGCGACGACCGAGCCGTTCTCCTCGGAGAGTTCGATGAACTCGTTCGGGCCGAGCAGCCCCCGCACCGGGTGTTCCCAGCGCACGAGGGCCTCGAGCCCGGCGACCTCGCCGGTGGGCAGGTCGATGATGGGCTGGAACCGCAGCCGCATCTGGTTGCCGGCGACCGCCTCGTTGAGCGCAGACCGCATCTCGAGCCGACGCAGCATCGCGTCGTGCATCTGGTCCTCGTAGCGCTGCCAGGTGTTCTTGCCCTCGGTCTTGGCGCCGTACATGGCCACGTCGGCCCGGCGCAGCAGCTCGCTGATGCCGGCCGCCTCGGCGCTGGTCGCGACGCCGACGCTGGCCGCGCCGCCGACCAGGTGGGGGGCGCCGGTGGCGTCGGTCACCTCGATCGGCTGGGCCAGGGCCACGACGATCATCTCGGCGATGTGCTCGGCCTCGCCGGCCAGGCCGACGTGCTCGATCAGCACGGCGAACTCGTCGCCGCCGGTGCGGGCCACGGTGTTCAGCGGGCCGACGACCTCGGTGATCCGGCGGCCCACGGTGGTCAGCAACTGGTCGCCCGCGGCGTGGCCGAGGCTGTCGTTGACCTCCTTGAAGTCGTCCAGGTCGACGAAGAGGACACCGACCTCGTGCCGGCGTTCGACGGCGTAGGAGGCCGCGTGCTCGAGCCGGTTCTGGAACAGCGCCCGGTTGGCCAGGCCGGTCAGCGCGTCGTGGAACGCCTGGTGGGCCAGGTCGGTCTCGAGCCGGCGCCGCTCGGTGACGTCGCGGATGGTGACCACGATCCCGTTCACGGCCGGGTCGTCGCGCAGGTCACGGCAGGTGCACTCGACCTGCAGCAGCAGGTCGTCGCCGGAGATGGCGGTCAGGTCGACGCCGTCGCGCGGGCCGCGGCCGTCGCGCACCTGGTCGAGCAGGTGGCGCAGCTCGGCGTGGTCGGTGCCGGCGATCAGGCGGGCCAGCGGCATCCCGACCAGGTCGGTGCGGCCGAAGACGGGCAGCGCGGACGGGCTGGCGTACCGGATGGTCTCGTCGTCGCCGACGATCAGGATCACGTCGGAGGCGCTCTTGATCAGCGCGCGGAAGTAGTCCTCGCTGCTGCGCCGGTTGACCACGTCGGTCAGGTTGATCCGCTCGATGGCCATCGTGCCCTGGGCCATGAGCGCCTCGAACGAGGGCTCGAGCGCGGTCAGGACGTCGTCGTTGCCGCCCAGGAAGAGCTGCTGGTGGCGGGGCGGGCCGTCGGGGGTGCGGCCGGAGGCGATGGCCTCGGCGCACAGCGCCCACTCGAAGCCGTCCAGTTGGTCGGCGATGGCGGCCGGAAGATCGGCCACCTGCACCCGGCTGGTCATCAGCAGGCCGGGGACGGCGTCGGGCTGGGCGTCCTTGCCGACCATGACGAGCCGGTGCTCGGCGCCGGCCGGCATCATGGCCGCGATGGCGGTGCGCAGGGCGTCGGCCGCCTCCGGCACGCTGCTGACGGCGACCAGGTCGGCGCCGGTGATGCGCAGGGTGCGCTCGCGGTTCGCGGTCTCCTTCTGCGTCTGCATGAGGCCGGCCACGCGGCCCATGACGAGCAGGAACATCACGCCGGAGGCGGTGGCGATCATGGGGGCGTCGGTGACCTGGCCGCCGGCGTCCTCGATGAAGAGCACGGCCGGGGCGATCAGCGCGGCGACCGACATCAGCGCAATGCGGCGGCCACCGGCGATGGTCTGCGGGACCCGCTCGCCGAAGGTCAGCTCGCGCATCGACGGGTGCAGGGCGGACAGCGCGGTGGCGGCGTAGAAGAGCACCCAGCCGGCGTCGACCGGTCCGCCCACCTGCCAGGTGCCGGCGAGCTGCCGCAGGCCGTAGAGGACGTCGGTGACCAGCAGGCTGGAGACGCCGACGACCAGGATGGTGAGGGCGACCGGCTTGCGGCCGCCCGAGCTCAGCAGGCGGGCGAACATGGCCAGGGCCAGCACGTCGCCGAGCGGGTAGCCGACCGACACGCCCTTCTCGACGAAGCTGAGGCCGGCGTCGTGCACGTAGGGCGCGATCAGGAAGACCCAGGCGAGCAGGCCCAGCCCGGCCGTCGGCACCAGCGCGTCGAGCAGGGCGCCCCGGTTGTCGGCGCCCGAGCGGGAGCGGATGAAGACCAGCAGCGCCACCGCGAGCATCGGGTAGACCGACAGATAGAACAGGTCGGCCAGCGACGGGAACGGGTTCGCCACGTTGAGGTAGTCGGTGAGCACGTTGTACGTGGTGTCGCCGAGCGTGAAGCTGACCAGCACCGCCGACAGCAGAAGCCAGGGCAGGCGGCGCGACGGCTGGTGCACCCGGATCCCGACCAGGACCGCCGCGGCCGCGGAGAGGCCGATCGTCGCCCAGGAGTACATGCTGAACTGCGGCAGGGCGTAGAAGACGACGGTCAGGGTGAGAATCCAGGCGCCGAAGCACGCCTGCATGCGCTGGGCCGACATCCGTGCTCCGATCCGTGCGGGAGAGTTCTGAGCCCCCCTGATCGGCACCCGGATCCGGTTGTTGAGAAACCTCGACGGCTCAGCTCATCCGGTGGATCACGGCTCGGAAACGGTCCAGGTCGCGGCGGCGGCGTTCGAACGTGGTCGCGACCATCACCAGCACCAGACCGGCGGCGG
>CBDCJN010000002.1:0-15000 GCA_965217855.1 Actinoplanes sp.
AGAGAACCGGCGCTACGAGACAGCCTTGGGCACCAGCGCCGACGCGCCGCCACCCAGGCCGTACTGGCCGATCCGGTTGTCGACCACCCGCTCGGCGGTGGCCATGGCCGTGGCGACCTGGCCGTCGACGGTGCTCGCGTTGTCCACCGTGGAGATCTCTTTGACCAGCGTCGGGTCGCCGCGCACGGCGGAGATCAGGTTGCCGTCGCCCACCCCGTCGCCCGCGACCACCAGCGGCCGGGCGTTGCTGAACTCGGTGGCCATGGTGACCAGCGACTGGGCCTTCTTGGTGGCGTCCTTGTCGACAGCGGGCGCGCCGGTGATCATCACTGTCGCGTCGGCCCCGCCCACGGCCTTGTCGTCGACCGCGATGTAACTGGCCTTCGTGTACGCCGTGAGGACCGCCGTCACGTCGCCCGCCGTGGGCTGGGTGACTGCGGGCTGGGCGGAGGTGCCGGCGCGCTGCAGCAGCGCCATCGCGAGCTGGGCGCTGGCTGTCTCGACGCCGTTGCTGTTGAGCGGGAGCTCCTCGGTGCGGATCGTCGGCTGCGACGACTCGCTGGCCAGGTCGAGCAGCTCGAGCTCGATCGCCGGGTCGAAGAACTTGTCCTGCACCGTGACCTTGGCCGTGATCGTCGCGCCGGCGATCGTCAGCATCGCGATCACCTTGTCCGCGTACTGGTCGGTGCCGGGCAGCGCGAGCACCGCCAGCTTGCGCCCGCTCAGCTTGCCGGTGAGCACGGTCGGGGCGATCTGGGCCGCGAAGTCCTGACTGCGGTTGATCTCCTCGCGATACTGGTTGATCTGGTCGCGCTTGTTGCTGTTGTCCTTGTTGAGCGCGGTGATCTGGCTCTTGAGGCTGTCGGCCACCGGCCCGTTGAGCGCGGCGGTGCCCACGACCAGGCCGATGGCCAGGGCCAGGAAGACCGCGGTGAGCGACACCACGTGGTACCGGAAGTTGATCACGACAAGCCTTCTAGAAGAGGTGGCCGAGCTGGAAGACCAGATTGTCCCACCACTCGGAAACCACGGTGAGGTACGCCTTGCCCACCGTCGACACCGCCACCGCCGAGGCCATCGCGGCCGTCGCCGACAGCACCAGGAGCAGCAGCGCCGAGCCGGAGATGTTCTGCCGGTAGAGCCGGCTCACCCCCTTGGCGTCGACCAGCTTGCCGCCGACCTTGAGCCGGGTGAGGAACGTCGAGGCCATGCCGCCGCGGCCCTTGTCGAGGAACTCGACCAGGTTGGCGTGGGTGCCGACGGCGACGATCAGGGTGGCGCCCTTGTCGTCGGCCAGCAGCATCGCCAGGTCTTCGCTGGTGGCCGCGGCCGGGAAGGTCAGCGCGGCCACGTCGAGCTTGTGCACCCGTTCGAGGCCCGGGGCGCGGCCGTCGGGGTAGGCGTGCACGACCACCTCGGCCCCGCAGCGCAGCACGTCGTCGGTGACCGAATCCATGTCACCGATGATCATGTCGGGGGTGTAGCCCGACTCGACCAGCGCGTCGGCGCCGCCGTCGACGCCGATCAGCACCGGCTTGTATTCGTGGATGTAGGGCCGCAGTACGTCGAGGTCGTCCTTGTAGTCGTAGCCGCGCACCACGATCAGCACGTGCCGCCCGGCGATCCGGGTGCGCACGTCGGGCACGCCCACGCCGTCCAGCAGCAGGTCGCGTTCCTGCTTGAGGTAATCCATCGTGTTGGCCGCGAACGCCTCGAGCTGCACCGACAGGCCCTCGCGGGCGTCGGCCATCGAGCGCGCCACGGTCTCGGCGTCCTGCCGCACTCCGGTGGCGATGGGCTCGCCGTTCAGCAGCACGGTGTCGCCCTCGACGACGATCGAGTCGCCCTCGCTCAGCTTGTCGAAGACCTCTTCGCCGAGGTCGTCGATGAGCACGACGCCGTTCTTGATGAGCACCTCGGGGCCGAGGTTGGGATAGCGCCCCGAGATCGACGGCTTGGCGTTGAGCACGGCGGCCACGCCGACCGCGACGAGCGAGTCGGCGGCCACGCGGTCGATGTCCACGTGGTCGATCACGGCGATGTCGCCGGGACGCAGCCGGCCGGTCAGACGCTTGGTCCGGCGGTCGAGGCGGGCGGTGCCGGCGAGGGCATCGGGATCGGTGCTCCGCGTGCGGCGCAAAGTGGGAAGTCGCATCACGGCCATCCTGACATGCCGAATCACGCGCCTGGCACGCGACATGCGCGATCTCACCCACAAATGGGGCATTCGCCCCGCTAGTCCCTATCGGTCATGGTGTCACGACCGAACTCCCTGATCAGACCGTTTTCTCGCGTCCCACTATGCTCGTTTTTCGCGTCCCGCGACCGCGAGCAACTCCTCCGCGTGGGCGATGCCGAGATCGGAGTCGGGCAATCCGGCGAGCATGCGCGACAGCTCCCGCGCCCGCTCGGTCTCCTCCACGATCCGCACCCCGCTCGTCGTGATCGCGCCGCCGGTGTCTTTCTGGACGACCAGGTGCCGGTCGGCGAACGCGGCCACCTGCGGCAGGTGGGTCACCACCAGCACCTGGTGGGTGCGCGCGAGCCGGGCCAGCCGCCGGCCGATCTCGACCGCGGCCTGACCGCCCACGCCCGCGTCGACCTCGTCGAAGACCAGCGTCGGCGGGCCACCGGAGCCGGCGAAGACCACCTCGATCGCCAGCATGACGCGGGACAGCTCACCGCCGGACGCGCCCTTCTGCAGCGGCAGCGACGGCGCACCCGGGTGGGCCAGCAGCCGCAACTCGACCTCGTCGGCGCCGTCGGGACCGGCGGGCAGGCCACCGGCGGCCGGCTCCTCCTTGCCCGCGACCCGCGGGATGACCGCGACCTCGACCCGGGCGTGCGGCATGGCGAGACCGGCCAGCTCGACGCTGACCGCCTCGCTGAACCGGACCGCCGCCTCGACCCGGGCCGCGGTCAGGCTCGCGGCGAGCTCGGCGACCCGGGCGTCGAGCCGCTGACGTTCCTTGTCGAGCTCGTCGAGCAGTTCGTCGGACGAGTCGAGCGCGGCCAGCTTGGTGCGCGCCTCCTCCGCCCAGACGATGACGCCCTCGACGTCGTCGGCGTACTTACGGGTGAGCGCGCGCAGCTCGGCGCGGCGCTCGTAGATCTGCTCGAGCCGGGCCGGGTCGGCGTCGAGGCTGCTCAGGTAGGCCGACAGCTCGGCCGAGACGTCGGCCACCAGGGTGGCCGCCTCCTCGATGCGGCCGGCCAGCTCGCCCAGCATCGGGTCGACCGCGGCCTGCGCCTCGAGCGTGCGGCGGGCCGTGCCCAGCAACTCGGTCGCGTCGGGCGCCTCCTCGGTGACCTCGACCCCGCCGGCCAGCGCCTGCCCGGCCAGCGCCGCGGCCACCCGCAGACCCTCGGCGTGCTCGAGCCGCTGCACCTCGGCCCGCAGATCGTCGTCCTCGCCGGGCTGCGGATCGACCCGGCTGATCTCGTCGAGGCCGAGCTTGAGCAGGTCGGCCTCCTGCGTGCGGGCCCGGGCGTTACGGCGGCGGTCGGCCAGGTCGTCGACCACGGCCCGCCAGCGCCCGAACGCCTCGCGGTAGCTCTCCAGAAGTTTTTCGTGCTCGGGCCCGGCGAAGCGGTCGAGCGCACCCCGCTGCTCGGCCGGGCGCAGCAGTCGCAGCTGGTCGGACTGGCCGTGCACGGCCAGCACCCGCTCGCCCAGGTCGGTCAGCATCGCCACCGGCATGCTGCGGCCGCCCACGTGCGCGCGGGACCGGCCCTCGATCGTCACCGTGCGGCTGAGCAGCACCGAACCGTCGTCGTCGACCTCGCCGCCGGCCTCACTGATCCGGGTCGTCACCTCGTCACCCAGCCGGCCGCTGAGCCGCAGACGGCCCTCGACCACCGCCCGGCCCGGGTCAGCACGCACCCGGCCGGCGTCGGCCCGGCCGCCGAAGAGCAGCCCCAGACCGGTCACGACCATAGTTTTTCCGGCACCTGTCTCACCGGTGATGACGTTCATACCCGTCGTCAGCCTCAGGGTCGTGTCGTCGATGACACCGAGCCCGGTGATCCGCAGTTCCTCCAGCACAGGGCAGACAGTATCGGTGCCCCCCGACATTTGCCCACCGCGGTTACCGGCGATTGCCTCGCCAGCCCTCCACCGGGAGGGCGAACTTGGCCACGAGCACGTCGGTGAATGGTCTCGGCTGCAGCCGGACCAGGCGTACGGGCAGCTGACCGCGCTCGACGGTGACCACCGCCCCCGGCGGCAGGTCCCAGGTGCGGCGCCCGTCACAGCAGAGCACCGCGAAAGAGGTGTAGGGGTCGACGGTCAGCGTGAAGGAGGACGTCGGCGCGGTCACCAGCGGCTTGCTGAAGAGCGCGTGCGCACTGATCGGCACCAGCAGCAGCGCCTCGACCTCGGGCCACACCACCGGGCCGCCGCCGGAGAACGCGTACGCCGTGGAACCGGTCGGGGTCGCGCAGACCACGCCGTCGCAGCCGTAGCGGGCCAGCGGGCGGCCGTCCACGTCGACGAGCAGCTCGAGCATCTGGGCCCGCTGCCCCTTCTCGACACTCACCTCGTTCAGCGCCCACGACTCGGCGATCACCCGGCCGCCGTACTCGGCCCGCACGTCCAGGGTCAGCCGCTCGTCCACCTTGTACGCGCCGTCGACGACGTCCTTGACGGCCTCGTCGAGGTGGTCGATCTCGGCCTCGGCCAGGAAGCCGACCTTGCCCAGATTGATCCCGAGCAGCGGCGCCTTGACCGGCCGGGCCAGCTCGGCCGCGCGCAGGAACGTCCCGTCCCCGCCCATCGCCAGCACGATCTCGACGCCCTCGGCCGCGTGCGGCCCGTCCACCGTGGTCACCTCGGGCGGCAGATCGAGATCGGCCACCTCCTCGGCGATGACCCGCACCTCGAAGCCGGCCGTGAGCAGGTCCCGGGCCACCGTCCGGGCGTGCTGCGTGCTCTGCCTCCGGCCGGTGTGGGTGACCAGCAGGGCCGAGCGCGTCATGTGTCCTCCAAGGGGGCGGCGGGAGCAGGCTCCGTCGGATGCTCCGGCCCGCCAGAAGCTACCTTGATCGTGGGCCCGGCCGCGACAACTCCTTCGATCTCCGCTCGATCGGCGGGCGGCGCGTCCCGGCGGAACCAGACGAAGAACTCGACGTTGCCGCTCGGCCCGGGCAACGGGCTCGCCGCCACCCCGGCCACCCCCAGACCGAGCTCAGCGGCGCTCGCGGCGACGTCGAGCACGGCCTCGGCCCGCAGCTGCCAATCCCGGACGACGCCACCCGCGCCGACCCGCTCCTTGCCCACCTCGAACTGCGGCTTGACCATCAGCGCGAGATCACCGTCGGGCGCGGTGCAGGCGGTCAGGGCGGGCAGCACCAGGCGCAGCGAGATGAAGGAGAGATCCGCCACAGTCAGGTCGACCAGGCCGCCGATCGACTCCGCGGTGATCGCCCGGACGTTGGTGCGCTCGAAGATCACGACTCGCTCATTCGTCCGGATCGGCCAGGCCAGTTGGCCGTAACCGACGTCGACCGCCACCACCTGCCGGGCCCCGGCGCGCAGCAGCACGTCGGTGAAGCCCCCGGTCGAGGCCCCGGCGTCCAGGCAGCGCCGGCCGGTCACGGTCAGACCGCGCGGGCCGAACGCCCCGAGCGCGCCGAACAGCTTGTGGCCGCCGCGGGAGACGTACTCGGTCGCCGGGTCCTCGCCGGTGACCAGCACCGGGTCAGCCGGGTCGACCATCGCGGCGACCTTGCGGGCCACCGTGCCGCGCACCTGCACGCGGCCGGCCTCGACCAGCGCGGCGGCCTGCTCGCGCGACCGGGCCAGCTTGCGGCGCACCAGCTCGGCGTCGAGACGGGCACGACGGGCCATCAGAGCTTGTCTCTCTTCTCTAGCGGTCGATGCTCGCCAGGGTCTCCTGGAGAACCTGGTGGGCCGCCTCGTACTCGGCGATCTGCTCGGCCGGGGCGAGGCGGGCGGCGTTGGCCAGCGAGCTCAGCACGGCGTCGACCGCCGGGTGGCCGGTCTCCTCGACGACCCGGCCGGTGGCCTCGTCGACCGCGGGCGGAATCCTGACCGCGGCCGGAGCCGGGTTGTGCTGCGGGCCGGGGCCGGGGCCGGGCGCACCCGGCATCGGCGGGCGGTGCGGCGGCGGGCCGGGACGGAAGCCGCCCGGCGGAGGCGCGGGCCTGGGGAAAGTCATCGCGTCAGGCCTCCCTGTCCTGCGGGGCGGAGGAGAACGTCGGCGCGGCCGGCGTACGCGGCAGGCTCGGCGAGTCGGGCGCGCTCGCGCTCGGGGCGGCCTTCTTCGCCGGGGCCTTCTTGGCGACCGCCTTCTTCGCGGGCGCCTTCTTGGCCGTAGTCGTCGGCGGCAGCTCGGTGGCGGCCGCAGCCTCCTTGACGGCGGCGGTCGGCGCCTCGGCGGTGCCCGCCGGAGTGCTCGGCGCGACCTTCTTGGCCACGGCCTTCTTGGCGGGCGCAGGAGAGGCCGGCGAAGGAGCGGGCACGGCCTTCTTGGCGGGCGCCTTCTTCGCGGGAACACCGACCGCCTCGGCCGCTGCCGTCGCGGGCGCCTTCTTCGCCGTGGCCTTCGTAGCCGCCGGAAGCACCTCGGCCGGAGTCGGAACGCCGGCGACCGCCTTCTTGGCGACCGCCTTTTTCGCTACAGCCTTCTTGGCCGGCTCTGAAACAGGCGCAGCCTTCTTGGCCGGCTCTGAAACAGGCGCAGCCTTCTTGGCCGGCTCTGAAACAGGCGCAGCCTTCTTGGCCGGTGGCTCCGAGACAGGAGCGGTGTTGGCCGGTGGGCCGGCCGGGGTGGTGCCCGCCGACGGCATCGCGTTCCGGACGGCCTTCTTGGCGACCGCCTTCTTCGCCGGGCGGCGCGGGATCGGCGCCGGCTCGTCGAGACGGGTACCCCCGGTCCCCTCGCTGGGCGCGTCGGCGGCCAGGCCGGTCTCGGCCCGCGTCTCGGCGTCGCGCAGCTGCCGCTCCAGATCCCGTACGCGATCGGTCAGCTCGGTGACCTCCTCGGCGGTGGCCAGCCCGACCACGCCGAGTGCCTTGTCCACCTCGTAGCGGACGATGTTGGTCAGCGCCTCACGGTTCGCCATCCCGGCCGACATCAGATCGTCGACCAGGCCTTGCAGCTGCGCGGCCGTGGCCCCGCCTCGATTGACCAGTTCGCCCGCCACCTTCTGGGCACGTTTGCGTGGTGCTTCGGTCAACCCGAGCGCCATCTCCAGATACGCCCGCCATGCGTCCGGCATATTCCGCTCCTCTCGCGGCTCGTCGGGTGTCACGCTACCGGGCGAGTTGCAGGACTTCGTGAGGTACGGTGCGGTACGCGGACCGGGTGTCGCGAGGAAGGGGTCCGATGGCCACCGTGGACGAGTGCCGACAGGCGTTGCACGACCTGGCGGCGAGGCTGGAACGAAACGCGGAGAGCCGCGGAAAGCTCGACTTCGATCGGACGCTGGCCTGCCGCGTCCCCGACCTGGCGACGGCCTTCCACGGCCGCCTCAACGGGGGCCTGCTGACCGACATCGGCGACGGCGACGACACTAAGGCGAAGATCGCCCTGATCGCGGACAGCGACAACCTGCTGGCCCTGATCGCCGGGAAACTCGACGTCACCCGGGCCATCGCGGCGCGTCAGATCCAGATCAAGGCGAACCCGTTCGACCTGCTGAAACTGCGCAAACTTCTCTAGAGCCGGGTGTCCGATGTGGTGGCTTCGGCGCGCAGGGCGGGCATCCGCCAGCCCTGCGCGAGCCGCGACGGGTGCACGTTGACGCCGCCGCCGAAAAACTCGGTGAACTTCATGATCAGCGGGTCCCAGCGCAGCGGGTCGACGTGAGCGGTGCCCGGCACCAGCAGGCTCTCCTCGACGTGCGTCCGGAGCACCTCGACCTCGTACGCGGTCGCGCCGGTGTCGCCGGCCAGCCGGTGCGTGCCGGCGACGCGGCACTCCAGTTGGATCGGGCACTCGGCCACCCGCTGCGGCGCCACCAGATCCGACCGCTGCCGGGTCAGGCCGCCCAGCGCGAACTTGTCCGCCACGTAGCGGTAGCCCTGCGTCCGCTTGCCGTCCGGCACGTCGGGCCGCCCGGTCGTCATCGCGATCCGGTCGACCGCCGCGACCAGCATCGAGGGTGGCAGGTTGAGCACGCACTCGCGTTCCCGCAGCAGGTTGGCCGCCGTCCGGCTGCGGTCGCCCATCCCCAGCACCGCCGCCTGGTCGAGCCACCAGGCCGACGACATCGGGGCCAGGTTGGTGCTGCCGTCCGGGTTGACCGTGCTGACCAGCACCACGGGCGTGCCGAAATAGAGAACCTTGAGACCGGGTACGACGTGCATCGGGAACCTCTCGTCGGTGAGGTTCCATGCTCGCCCGCGCACCCGGGGAGGTGCTGGCGGCTTTCGGACGTCGCGTCCGAGGTCAAAGGCCCCACGACGTGAGTACGTCACCCGCGGCGTCCGAGGCGGGCCGGATGCCGTCGACCGGGGCGCCGTCCCACGTGGCCGCGCACAGCAGACGCAGAGCCACGACCGGGTCGCCGGAGCCGTCCAGCGTCACGGTGTCGCCGTCCCGGTTCACCCGCCAGCCACCGGCCTCACCGGCGTTCAGCGGAACCGCCGCGTCCGGCGCCGGGCGGAAGAGCCCGGACAGGTCGGCGGCGACGAAGGCGGGGCGGCGGGACGGCTCGGCTGCCAGCAGGTCGGCGGCGCTGCTCACGCCGGTCAGCACCAGCAGGCTGTCCAGCCCGGCCGTGACCGCTCCCTGGATGTCGGTGTCCAGCCGGTCACCGACGGCCAGCGGGCGCTCGGCGTGCGAGAGCGAGGCCGCCGTCGTGAACAGGGCCGGCTCGGGCTTGCCGACCACCACGTCGGGCTCCCGGTCGAGCGCGGTGCGCAGCACGGCGACCAGCGAGCCGTTGCCCGGCAGCGGGCCGCGCGGGCTGGGGAGCGTGCGGTCGGTGTTGGTGGCCATCCACAGCGCGCCGGCCCGCACCGCGAGGGCGGCCTCGGCCAGGATGCGCCAGCCCACCTCGGGGCCGTAGCCCTGGACGACCGCGGCCGGCTTGTCCTCGGCCGAGCCGACCGGGGTCAGCCCGGCGTCGACGACCTCGTCGCGCAGCGCGTCGGCCCCGACCACCAGCACCGGGGCGCCGGCCGGCAGCTTCTCGGCGAGCAGGGCGGCGGCCGCGCCGGCCGAGGTGAGAACCTCGGCCGGCTCAGCCGGAACACCCATGCCGGTGAGCAGCTCGGCCACGGAAGCGGCCCGGCGGGACGCGTTGTTGGTCGCGTACGCCACCGCGGTGCGGCGCTCCCGCAGCTGCCCGATCGCGTCGGCCGCGCCGGGGATCGGCTTGTCGATCAGGTAGACGACCCCGTCGAGGTCGAAGATCACCAGGTCGTATCCGCCGGCCAGGTCGTCGCTCATTGCTCGGGCTGCTTCCGCTCGGCTGTTGCTGTTTCTTTTATTCAGGCTTGCGCTCGACCACGAACTCGTCGCCCGGCGCCTTGTCGTCCTTCACCGCGGTCTTCTCGGCGGGCTCGTCCTTCTTCTCGAGCTCGTCCTCCAGGTCGTCGGCGTCCGCCTCGAGTTCCTCCGCGACGTCCTCGACAGCGGCGATCTCGACGACCACGGGGTCGGTGTTGACGTCGGTGTCCGCCACGGCGACCACCTCGTCGTCCTCGTCCTCGTCGTCGTCTTCTTCGTCGTCCTGGTCCTCGTCGAGCTCGTCGTCGAGGTCTTCGGGCTCGTCGTCGTCCTCGTCGTCCTCGTCGGCGTCGTCGCCCTGCGCGGTCGAGTCGGTCGGCTCGTCGTCCTCGTCGGTCTCGTCCTCGTCGTCCTCGAGGGTGACGCCGTCGAGCTCGAGCAGCCGCTCGGCCGCGTCGGTGAGCTGCTCGTCGTCGGCCGCGGCGGCGCGGGCGAACCACTCGCGGGCCTCGTCGCGCCGGCCACCGGCGAGCAGAGCGTCGGCGTACGCGTAGCGCAGGCGGGCCGCCCACTCGGCGTCCTCGTCGGCGGTCAGCTCGCGCACCTGCAGCATCGCCACGGCCGCGTCGTGCTGGCCGAGGTCACCCCGGGCACCGGCCGCCACGATGAGCAGCTCGATCGCCCCGGACTTGTCCATCTTCTCGACGTCGGCCCCCCGGTAGAGGTCGATCGCCCGCTCGGGACGGCCCAGCGCGCGCTCACAGTCGGCCAGCTCGGCCAGGTGCGTCTGCCGTCCGGTCATCCGGTGGTAGGTGCGCAGCTCGGCGATCGCGGTCGTCCAGTCCCCCGCCGCGTACGCGGCCAGGCCGACGGCCTCGCGCACCACGGCGATCCGGGACGCGAGTCGCCGTGCGGCAATCGCGTGCTGGAGGGCCAGTTCCGAATCCTCGTCGATGACCTGGCCGGCCGCCACGAGGTGCCGCGCGACCTTGTCGGCGACGTCGCGGGACAGCCCGAGCAGCTCGGTGCGGACCTCCTTGTCGAGGTCGGCCGCCTCGATGTCCTCGGGGATCTCGGGAGCCTTGAAGCCTTGCTGCTCGTCGACGCCCCGGTCGTCGCGGGCCGGCTGCCGGTCGTCACGGTCGTCGCGCGTGTTCGGCCCGCGGTCCTCGCGGTCGCGGAAGCCGCCGGTGCGCGGTCCCCGGTCGTCGCGGTTCTGGAAGCCACCCTCGCGCGGAGCCCGGTCGCCGCCACCCTGGTAACCGCCACGGTCGCCGCCGCCCTGGGAGCCGCCACCCTGGTAACCGCCACGGTCACGGTCGCCACCCCGGTAGCCGCCGCGGTCGCCCTGCGGACGGTCACCCTGGGGCCGGTCGCCGTAGGGACGGTCACCCTGCGGGCGGTCGCGGAAGCCGCTGCCGCCGCGGTTGCCCGGCCGGTCGCCCTGCGGACGGTCACGGAACCCGCCGCGATCGCCGCCACCCTGGTAGCCGCCGCTCTGCGGACGGTCGCCGCCCCGGTAGCCGCCCGAGCCGCCCTGGTAGCTGCCGCGCGCGCCGCCGGAATCGCGGTCGCCCCGGTAGCCGCCGCTCTGCGGACGGTCGCCCTGCGGCCGGTCGCCCCGGTAGCCGCCGCGGTCGTCACGGTTCTGGTAGCCGCCACGATCCTGGCCGCCACCACCCTGGTAGCCGCCACGGTCACGGTCGCCACCCCGGAAGCCGCCACCCTGGGGACGGTCACCCTGCGGCCGGTCGCCCCGGTAGCCGCCGCTCTGCGGACGGTCGCCGCCCCGGTAGCCACCACGGTCGTCACGGTTCTGGTAGCCACCGCGATCGCGGTCGCCCCCGCGGAAGCCGCCGCCCTGCGGACGGTCGCCACCACCCTGATAGCCGCCCCGGTCGCCGCCACCCTGGTAACCACCACGGTCACGGTCGCCACCCCGGAAGCCGCCACCCCGGAAGCCGCCACCCTGGGGACGGTCACCCTGCGGCCGGTCACCGCGGTAGCCGCCACTCTGCGCACGGTCACCCTGGGGGCGATCGCCGCGGTAGCCACCGCTCTGCGGGCGGTCACCCCGGTAGCCGCCACCTTGGGGACGGTCACCCTGCGGGCGGTCGCCGCGGTAGCCGCCAGTCTGCGGACGGTCGCTGCGGAAGCCGCCGCCCTGGGGACGGTCACCGCCGCGCGAGCCACCCGAATAGCCACCCCGGTCACGGTCGCCACCGGTCACGCCACGGCTGCCACCGCCCTGGTAGCCGCCACGGTCGCCGCCCTGGGGACGGTCGCCACCCCGGAAACCACTGCGGTCGCCGCCACCCTGATAGCCACCGCGGTCACGGTCGCCACCTCGGAAGCCGCCGCCCTGCGGACGGTCACCGCCGCGCGAGCCACCCGAATAGCCACCACGGTCGCCGCCCTGGGGACGGTCACCGCCGCGGAAACCACCACGGTCGCCACCGCCCTGGTAACCACCACGGTCACGGTCGCCACCCCGGAAGCCACCGCTGGAACCGCCACGGTCACGGTCGCCGCCGCGGAAGCCGCCGGCGGAACCGCCCTGGGGACGGTCGCCTCCGCGGAAACCGCCACGGTCGCCGCCCTGGGGACGGTCGCCGCCCCGGAAGCCACCGCGGTCGCCCCCGGCGGAACCGCCACGGTCACGGTCACCACCGCGAGAACCACCGCGGTCGCCTCGATCGCTCCGGAAACCACTACGGTCTCCCTCGCGACCTCGGCCGCCTTGGCGCTCGTCGTCGCGGTGGCCGGAGCCGCCGTCCTGGGGTCCTGTAGTCACGGATCAATCCTTCCGGTACGGCGAACCCTCGGTCTGGCGGGCTGGCCTCAACACTCAAAGTTACTCGGGGGCGTACATACAAAAGCAGTCGAGGGCCGACCCCGATTTCGGGGCGGCCCTCGACTGTTACGTTGAGTCCGGCGGCGTCCTACTCTCCCACACCCTCCCGAGTGCAGTACCATCGGCGCTGGAGGGCTTAGCTTCCGGGTTCGGAATGAGACCGGGCGTTTCCCCTCCGCTATGACCACCGAAACAGCAATCAGCGGTAGAACAAACCAGCAGCACATGCCCCTCATGGTGCCGGGGCCGGCGCGTGGTTGTTCGTTTGCTGTGAATCACACAGTGGACGCAAGCAGAATGTTTAGGGTGGTTAAGCCCTCGGCCTATTAGTACCGGTCAACTGAACCAGTTACCTGGCTTACATTTCCGGCCTATCAACCCAGTAGTCTCCTGGGAGCCTTACCCACTCAAGGTGGTGGGATACCTCATCTCGAAGCAGGCTTCCCGCTTAGATGCTTTCAGCGGTTATCCCTTCCGAACGTAGCCAACCAGCCGTGCCCCTGGCGGGACAACTGGCACACCAGAGGTTCGTCCGTCCCGGTCCTCTCGTACTAGGGACAGCCCTTCTCAAGTATCCAACGCGCACGGCGGATAGGGACCGAACTGTCTCACGACGTTCTAAACCCAGCTCGCGTACCGCTTTAATGGGCGAACAGCCCAACCCTTGGGACCTGCTACAGCCCCAGGATGCGACGAGCCGACATCGAGGTGCCAAACCATCCCGTCGATATGGACTCTTGGGGAAGATCAGCCTGTTATCCCCGGGGTACCTTTTATCCGTTGAGCGACACCGCTTCCACACGCAAGTGCCGGATCACTAGTCCCGACTTTCGTCCCTGCTCGACCCGTCAGTCTCACAGTCAAGCTCCCTTGTGCACTTACACTCAACACCTGATTGCCAACCAGGCTGAGGGAACCTTTGGGCGCCTCCGTTACCCTTTAGGAGGCAACCGCCCCAGTTAAACTACCCACCAGACACTGTCCCTCGACCCGATCAGGGCCGCAAGTTAGATACCCAAATCCAACAGAGTGGTATTTCAAGATTGCCTCCACCCGAACTGGCGTCCGAGCTTCACCGGCTCCCACCTATCCTACACAATTACATTCGGATACCAATGTCAAGCTATAGTAAAGGTCCCGGGGTCTTTCCGTCCTGCCGCGCGTAACGAGCATCTTTACTCGTACTGCAATTTCGCCGGGCCTGTGGTTGAGACAGTGGGGAAGTCGTTACGCCATTCGTGCAGGTCGGAACTTACCCGACAAGGAATTTCGCTACCTTAGGATGGTTATAGTTACCACCGCCGTTTACTGGCGCTTAAGTTCTCCGCCTCGCCCTCACGGGCTAACAGGTCCCCTTAACGTTCCAGCACCGGGCAGGCGTCAGTCCATATACATCGTCTTACGACTTGGCATGGACCTGTGTTTTTAGTAAACAGTCGCTTCCCCCTGCTCTCTGCGGCCATACCACGCTCCCCCAGCAAGTGGGTTCACGCGTCCGGCCCCCCTTCTCCCTAAGTTACGGGGGCAATTTGCCGAGTTCCTTAACCACAGTTCACCCGTCGCCTCGGTATTCTCTACCTGACCACCTGTGTCGGTTTGGGGTACGGGCCGCTCGGAACATCGCTAGAGGCTTTTCTCGGCAGCATAGGATCAATGACTTCACCTGAAACGGCTCGGCATCACGTCTCAACCTATATGTGTCACGGATTTGCCTATGACACGGTCTACACGCTTACCCCAGGACAACCACCGCCTGGGATCATCTACCTTCCTGCGTCACCCCATCACTAAACTACTAATCCAGAGGGTCCTAGACTCCTGACCCTTGACCCGAAGGTCGCCGGCCATTCGCGTAGTTAGCACCTGAAAATTCGTCTTGGGCGTTCCTTTGCGGGTACGGGAATATCAACCCGTTATCCATCGACTACGCCTCTCGGCCTCGCCTTAGGCCCCGACTCACCCAGGGCGGATTAGCCTGGCCCTGGAACCCTTGGTCATCCGGCGGAAGAGGTTCTCACTCTTCATTCGCTACTCATGCCTGCATTCTCACTCGTGCAACCTCCACGGCTAGATCACTCTGCCGCTTCTCTGGTAGCACGACGCTCCCCTACCCATCCACACGACTGCACGACTGACACAAGTTCAGCCGCGGATCGATATGTGAATGCCACAGCTTCGGCGGTGTGCTTGAGCCCCGCTACATTGTCGGCGCGGAACCACTTGACCAGTGAGCTATTACGCACTCTTTAAAGGATGGCTGCTTCTAAGCCAACCTCCTGGTTGTCTAAGCGACCCCACATCCTTTTCCACTTAGCACACGCTTAGGGGCCTTAGCTGGTGATCTGGGCTGTTTCCCTCTCGACTACGAAGCTTATCCCCCGCAGTCTCACTGCCGCGCTCTCACTTACCGGCATTCGGAGTTTAG
Organism: Actinoplanes sp.; assembly: GCA_965217855.1. Taxonomy (GTDB): domain Bacteria; phylum Actinomycetota; class Actinomycetes; order Mycobacteriales; family Micromonosporaceae; genus Actinoplanes. The sequence goes on from CBDCJN010000002.1 coordinate 14,699, forward strand.
CTGATTTCGGTAAGCTTGTAGGCCCCCTAGACCATCCAGTGCTCTACCTCCGGCAAGAAACACGCGACGCTGCACCTAAATGCATTTCGGGGAGAACCAGCTATCACGGAGTTTGATTGGCCTTTCACCCCTAACCACAGGTCATCCCCCAACTTTTCAACGTTGGTGGGTTCGGTCCTCCACGCAGTCTTACCCACGCTTCAACCTGCCCATGGCTAGATCACCCCGCTTCGGGTCTAGAACACGCGACTAAAAACGCCCTATTCAGACTCGCTTTCGCTACGGCTACCCCACACAGGTTA
>CBDCJN010000002.1:17500-144625 GCA_965217855.1 Actinoplanes sp.
CGTTTCCGAGGGTTATCCCAAAGTTTGGGGCAGGTTACTCACGTGTTACTCACCCGTTCGCCGCTCGAGTACCCCGAAGGGCCTTTCCGCTCGACTTGCATGTGTTAAGCACGCCGCCAGCGTTCGTCCTGAGCCAGGATCAAACTCTCCAACAAAATCTTTGGAAAAGCGTCCCGACAACAAACAAATTTGTTGCCAAAGGAATCCACAACCGACTCCACCCCCGCAAAGGAATGGCAAACCGGCCGAGGTATTACTAATTGGCACTGGCTTATCTAGCACCCTGTTGAGTTCTCAAAGAACAACCGCACCCGGCTGGCTGCTCCGGGGCACTCGTTAAACACTACCCGGTGTTATCCGTACCGCCAAATCCAAGTCAGTGACCCGAATTCGCCAATACGAAAACCAAAACCCATCACCATGAACCGCAGGCCGAAACACGGCGCAGCGGGTCACCCTGCTGGATTCTTTGGGTTCCTCCAGGACGGCCGCGCCGGTCCTCCGAAGAGTCCCGCTCGCTCGCCCGTCTCCCTGGCGGCTCGGTAAACATTACAGGTCCGGAACCTGGACGCCAAATCGGCCCCCTGCGAGTCGGATCACACCAGGCCGAGGGCGAAAAGTTGCAGGTCAAGGCCCTTTTGGGCGAGGGCTCACATACTCGAAGGGGTGAGTGCGGGCGGTCAGGCCTCGTACTCCACGCCGGCGAAGGTTCGCTTGCCGCGGCGCAGCACCAGGAACCGTCCGTGCAGGAGTGAGCCGACCGCAGGCACAGCCTCACCGTCGGTGATCCGCTCGTTGTTCACGTAGGCCCCGCCCTCCCCGATCGTGCGCCGGGCCTCGTTGGCGCTCGCCACCAGACCCGACTCCTTGAGCAGCGCGCTGTAGGAGGGCATCTCACCGCGTACGGAAAGAAGGCCTGCTTCTCCCAGGGAGGCGCGCAGGGTGTCGGCCGAGAGATCGTCGAGGGACCCCCGCCCGAAGAGAGCCTGGCTGGCCGCCACCGCCTGCTGGGCCTCGTCGGCGCCGTGGACCAGGGCCGTGATCTCCTCGGCCAGGGCGCGCTGGGCGAGCCGGGCCTGCGGACGGTCGGCCGTCGCCTTCTCCAGTTCCTCCAGCTCTTCACGACTCTTGAAGCTGAAGAACCGCAGGTAGTTGTTGACGTCGCGGTCGTCCGAGTTGATCCAGAACTGGTAGAACGCGTACGGCGTGGTCATCTCGGGGTCGAGCCAGACCGCACCGCCCTCGCTCTTGCCGAATTTGGTGCCGTCGGACTTGAGCACGAGCGGGGTGGTGAAGGCATGCACGGGGCCGGCCCCCCGGCGCCGCACGAAGTCGACGCCCGCGGTGATGTTGCCCCACTGGTCGGAACCGCCGAACTGCAGCGCGCAGCCGTGCCGCTCGTGGAGCTGGAAGAAGTCGTTGGCCTGCAGCAGCTGGTAGCTGAACTCGGTGAAGCTGATGCCGCTCTCGAGCCGGTTACGCACCACGTCGCGGGCGAGCATCTTGTTGACCGGGAAGTGCTTGCCGACGTCGCGCAGGAAGTCGATCACCGAGGTCGGGCCGGTCCAGTCCAGGTTGTTGACCAGGGTGGCCGCGTTGTCGCCGTCATAGGTGACGAACGGGGCGAGCTGGTCGCGGATGCGCTGCACCCAGCCCTGCACCACCTCGGGCGAGTTGAGCGAGCGCTCGGCGGACTCGCGCGGGTCGCCGATCTGGCCGGTGGCCCCGCCGACCAGCAGCAGCGGGCGGTGCCCGGCGCGCTGGAGCCGGCCGGCCGTGATGACCTGCATGAGGTGACCGACGTGCAGCGACGCGGCTGTGGGGTCGAAGCCCACATAGAACGTGATCGGATCGCCGGTGAGCGCTTCGGCCAGCGCGGCCGGGTCGGTCGAGTCCTGGATCAGGCCACGCCATGTCAGGTCGTCTACGAGAGTCACCAGGGAATTGTCCCGCACGCCGCGCCGACGGGGACAGCGGGTTTCCCCGATGCAAAACACCCCGCGGAGGGACATGCTGTACGGATGAGTCGCCTGGGTAGCGGTGATCCGCCGATCGAGATCTCGAAGAAGAAGGCCGTGGCTCGCCTCGAGGAGGCTCAGCAACGCCTGTTGCGGCTGCGTCTGATCCTCGGCGGCCAGATCGGCGAGCAGAAGATCGGGCCGCCGTTGTGCTGTGTCTTCGAGGGCTGGGACGCCTCCGGCAAGGGCGGCGCCATCAAGCGGCTGGTCGCCCCGCTCGACCCCCGGTTCGTCCGCGTCTCCCAGTTCGCCGCCCCGACCTACGACGAGAAGCGGCACCACTTCCTCTGGCGGTTCTGGCCCAAGCTGCCCGGCTGGGGTGGCATGGCCGTCTTCGACCGCTCCTGGTACGGCCGGGTGCTGGTCGAGCGGGTCGAGGGCTTCGCGACCAAGGAGCAGTGGTCAAGGGCGTACAACGAGATCGTGGAATTTGAACGCACGCTCGTGCACGAGGGCATGATCATGCTCAAGTTCTGGGTCCACGTGTCCCCCGACGAGCAGCTGCGCCGCTTCGAGGACAGGGCGGGCGACCCCCTGCGCCAGTGGAAACTCACCGACGAGGACTGGCGCAACCGGGAGAAGCGGCCCGCGTACGAGGCCGCGGTCGAGGAAATGCTCGAGCGGACCGACCCGCAGTGGGCCCCCTGGCACGTGATCCCCGGCAACGACAAGCACTACGCGCGTTTCGCCGTCGTCGAGGCGGTCTGCGAGGCGATCGAGGCCGAACTCCGCAAACGCGGTCACGAGGTCTGAGCGGCCGCCGGGGTGTAGCCGGGCAGGTGCAGCGTCTTGCGGATGCTCTGTTGCACCTCGTCGACCGACGGTCGGGCGTCGATGTTGTGCACGACCTCCTTGCGGCCGAAGAGCTCGAGCACCGGGCGGGTCTTCTCGTGATAGTCGCGCAGCCGGGCGTCGAGCGCCTCGGGGGTGTCGTCGGCCCGGGTGATCAGCTCGTGACCGCAGATGTCGCAGCGGCCCTCGACCCGGGGGCGGTCGGCGATCAGGTTGTAGTCCATCCCGCAGTTCGGGCACAGACGGCGGCTGAGCACCCGGCGGCGGACCTCCGCCTCGGGCAGCTCGAGGTGGATCACGCCGTCGATGTCGTAGCTCTCCATGAAGAACTCGGCCTGCCGGCCGTTGCGCGGGAAGCCGTCGACCACGAAGCCGAAGTTCCAGTCGTGGCGGTCGAGCCGCTCGCGTACCACCGACTCGACCATGTCGTCGCCGACCAGCTCGCCGGCGGTCATCACCCGGCGCACCTGGGCGCCGAGCTTGGTGTGGTTCTGCACCTCCCAGCGGAAGATGTCGCCGACGGCGATGTGGACCAGGCCGAGATCTTTGCAGAGCAGTTCGCTCTGGGTGCCCTTGCCGCTGCCCTGCACGCCTATGATCACGAACTTGCGCATGGTGTCCCTCTCAGTCGGCCGCACCGATCCGCAGCGGCCCCGGGGCCGCGCGGCCGGTCAGGGTGGTCGGGTCGATGCTCCAGGCGCCCGCCACGGCGAGCACGTCCTTCTCGCCCACCAGGACGGTCGTCTCCTCGTCGAGGACGCCGGGCAGGCCGGCGTCGCGTTCGGCCGGGTCGGGGTCGCCGTGCCACGAGGTGACCTCACCGGTCTGCCCCACATACCCGAAAGCGCGGATCAGCTCACCTTCGGCGGCGCGCTGCCAGCGGTGCAGCTCGGTGACCCGGTGGGTGGCGAAGAACTGCACCTCGGTGCCGAGCGTGGCCGAGAGGCCGACGACGTCGACCGGGGTGCCGGGCCGGATCAGCCAGCGTCCGGTGGCGAGCACCCAGCGGTGATCGCGGGCGCCGGGCAGCGGCGGGGTGACGACGACCCGGTCGTCGGTCAGGTGGGCCAGGTCGATGCCGTCACGCCACGGCACCACGCCGAGGTCGCGCAGGCCGAGCGCGGCGATCACCCCGGCCGGATCGACGTCGCTGTCGTCGGCCCGCACGGCAAGCCAGGCCTGCTTGCCGCCGAAACCGACCATTACGTCCTTATCCATGACCACAACGCTATCCGGCCCGCGCGGTCGACTGTCCACTAATGCCCACGCTCAGCGCCAGCCGTACTCCTCCCGGAGCCGAGCGGCAACCTTGCCGAACCGGGCCTGGTCGAGGATCGCGCCCTCGCGCCGGATGCCGTCGTGGTCGACCTCGATGACCCGATCGAGCCGGATCCAGCTCGGCTTGGACTCGCGGTCCCACGAGCCGGGGCCGAGGGCGAGCCAGTTGCGCTGGCCGTCGCGCTCGCTCTGCGACGAGAGCATCAGGCCCAGCACCTCTTGCCCGGAGCGGCCGACCACCAGCACCGGGCGGTCCTTGCCCTGCGACGGGTCCTCCTCGTAGGGCACCCACGTCCACACGACCTCGCCCGGGTCGGCGTCGCCGTCGAGGTTGGGCGCATAGTCGATCTGTCGGCCACGATCTTGCGTGGGCACGTGCCGCGGCGACCGGCCCGGCGTCGGGCGAGCCGTCGTCGGCTGCGGCCTCGTCGGCTGCGGGACGGTCGGGCGGGACGCCTGACGAGGGGCTAGACGGTCGGCAACCGCACGGAACAATGACTTGAGAGTGTTGGCCACGGGAGCACTCTAGGCTCCCGGCTCATTCAGTTGACGAAGTCCTGGACCATCCAGGTGATGCCCTTGCTGTCGCGCACGATGCTCAGGCCGATCCGCTTCAGATCCTTGTTCAGCAGGTTCTTGCGGTGGCCGTCGTTCGGGGGCACCTCGGCCAGCATGCTGTCGGTGAGGCCGTTGGCCGCCTGCACCTTGGCCGAGTCACTGGCGCCGCTCGAGCCGAAACCGATGTTCTCGGCCGCCGCCGACCACTTCACGCCCTGAGCGCTGAACCGGGTGCCGATGCCGCCCTCGCCGGAGCACTGATGGGACAGGCCACAGCCGTCGATCATCAGCTGGTTGTGGATCGCGGCCGCCTTCGACAGGTTGGTGTCGAGGCTGAGCGTGCCCAGGCCATCGGCCTTGCGGGCGGCATTGATGTGCGCCAGCACCTGCTCGGCGACCGAGCCGCTGGTCTGCGGCGGGGCGGTCGGGGCCTTGGTCTTCTTCTTGGTCTTGCTCGGCGTGGGGGTCGCCGTCTTCTTCTTCGTCGGCGTGGCCGTCGGCGCCTTCTTCGTGGGGGCCGGCGAAGCCGGGGTGGAGGCGGCCGGCGACGGGGCCAGAGTCGGGACGGCCGAGGTGCCGATGCCGTCCGCGCCGGTCGTGCCCGGGTCCACGGTCAGCGCCTGCTGCGCGCCCGTGTTCACGGTGGTCTCGGCCTCGGCGTTCTTGGTGAGCCCGGCGACCGTGAAGCCGACTCCGATCACCACGGCGGTGGCGCCGGCCACCAGTGTGTAACGGAAGCGGGCGGCAGCGGACATCGACACGGGAACAGCTCACCTCGGGGATAGGGGGACAGCGCGTCCCCACTATGCGTCGCCCACGAGGCGTGATCGGCCTGGCTAAGCAGTCCTTAAGGTTCGGCACACCGAGATCTAAAGGTCCAGATCAAATTCCCCGTCCCGTACGCCGGACAGGAACGCGGCCCACTCGGCATGGGTGAAGACCAGGGCGGCGCCGTCACGGTCCTTGGTGTCACGGACGGCGACGATGCCGGGCAGGTTGACGGCGACCTCGACGCAGTCGCCGCCATTGCCCCCGCTGCGGGTGCTCTTGTGCCAGATGGCACCGGTCAGGTCAGCCATCGCTCTCCTTGATGATCGCCCCGATGAGGTCGTCGGAATCGGCCTGGCTCAGCGCGATCGACGCGAGTTCGTCCCAGATCGATTCATAGGTCGCCACCTCGGTGAGCTTATCGAGGTAGAGCGCTCCGGTGAGATTCTCGCTGTAGATAGTTGTCGGTTCGGGAGACGCGGTTCCGACAGCGGGGAATTCGAGAATGGTGAACTGCCCGGAACTTGCCGCTTTGTGGGGACCGGCGGCGAACGGGATCACCCGCACGCTGACGGTGGCCCGGGTCGACACGTTGACCAGGTGGGCCAGCTGTTTCTGCATGCCGAGGGTGTCGGCGATCGTGCGCCGCAGCACCCCCTCGTCGATCAGCACCTCGAGCCGGGGCGCCTCGGGACGGGCCCGGGTCAGCAGGGACTGCCGCTCGAGGCGCATCGCGACCGCGTTTTCGACGGCCGCGTCGTCGGCGCCGATCCACTTGCGAAAGATCCATTCGGCGTACTCCCGGCTCTGCAGCAGGCCCGGGATCACGCTCGGCGCGTACGACCGAAGGCGGCTCGCGGCCTGCTCCATGCCGACGTAGAGCTCGAACCAGCCGGGCACGACATCGCCGTACGCGTGCCACCAGCCTTTGGCCTTCGACTCGTGCGCCAGCCCGACCAGCACCTCGGTCATCCGTGCGGTGGCGCGGTAGACGTGGCACATCGCGATGACGTCGTGCTTGCGGACCGGCACCTCGCCCTTCTCGATGCGGTACATCCGGGCGCGGGAGAACTCGAGCTCCTCGGCCGCGCCCATCAGGGAGATGCCGGCCTGCTCACGAAGCTGGCGCAGCAGCCGCCCGACCTGGCGGCGTGGAACGGTCGACCCGGTTTCGGTCATGGAACTCCTCGGCTGCTCTTCCTCTCCGCCGGCCCGCGAGTGTCTCGAACGAGACGATCGGACCGCCTCGTCCGAGACAGCGAGAATCCACATCTGGGATTCTCGCCACGGACCGTTGAGGGGACAGCGTAAGGCATCGATACTGCTCTCAGTAAGTAGTTGATTGCGAACAGTGAATATGACCCGAGGGCGAGACGACGTACCCGGAAGAAGATCTGCGCGGCTGTGCTTGGCTGGCCGGGTGAGTGATTCGTGGCTCGACCTACCGGCCGGCGCGGTCGACGAGGCGGCTCGGCAACTGCTGGGGAAACAGGTCACCGCGAACGGGGTGACCGTGCGGCTGACCGAAGTGGAGGCGTACAGCGGGCTCGGCGAGGATCCGGCGAGCCACGCCCACCGCGGGATGACCAGCCGCAACGAGGTCATGTTCGGGCCGGCCGGTTATCTGTACGTCTATCAGATCTACGGCATGTACTTCTGCGCCAACCTCGTGTGCGGGGAGGAAGGCAAGGCCGCGGCCGTGTTGCTGCGGGCCGGCGAGGTGGTCGGCGGGCTCGCGGCGGCGCGGGAACGACGCCCGGCCGCGCGCCAGGACACCGATCTGGCGGCCGGGCCGGGCAAGCTGATGCAGGTGCTGGCGCTGGACCGCCGGGCCAACGGGACCTCGGTGATCGACGGGACCGGGCCGTTGACGCTGACTTCCGCCCCCGTCCGGCCGGCCGAGCTGATCGAAGCCGGGCCCCGGGTCGGGGTGACCTCCGCGCACGACGTGGCCTGGCGTTTCTGGATCAAGGGAGATCCGACGGTGAGCGCGTATCGGCGGCACACCCCGCGCTCGTCACGCGCGCCGAAATTGTCGTAGGCCGCTGCTACCAAGAGGGCATGGAAAGACCTCATGTGGTGGTGTCGACGGCCGGCGGTGGCCTCAACGGGGCGCTGCTGCGAGCCGGGCTGGTCGACGAGATCCAGCTGATCGTGCTGCCGGCCGCGATCGGCGGTGAGGGCACCCCGAGCCTGTTCGACGGCCCGGCCCTGGCCGACGGCGAGTCACCCACCCGGCTGCGCCTGTTGTCCTCGCACGCCGAGACCGACGGCACACTCTGGCTGCGGTACGAGGTGGTGCGCCGGTCTGCGTGATTCGGCTCCGGGCGGGCGTCCGGCCCGCTAACGTCCGAACCGATGATTCCGCAGCGGTGGTTGATCGTGTTCAGCGCGATGTGCTCCGCCGGCCTGCTGTGGTCGGCTGCGCTCATCGCCTGCCTGGTGGCCGGCGTACGCCTGGTGCCCACCCCGGCGGCGGTCGCGATCGCCGCCGTCCTCACCGTGCCCGGCGCGATCGCCGGCGTCCTCGGCAACCGGTGGTATTACCGCACCACGGCGCCGCGCGTCCGCTGGAGCCTGACCTCGTGGGTGCCGCCGCACGTGCCGCACTGGGCAAGCATGCTGGCCGGGGTGCTGTTCTTCGCCTTCTGGCTGTCGGTGGTGGTGGCCTTCGCCAGCCTGGACGGCGACACCGAGCTGCGCAACGGCCAGTACGTGCGGACCGACAACGGCCGCACGACAGTCGTGACCGAGTCCGACTACGACCACCGCAAAGACCTCGAACAGCAGATCTCGCTCGGCGTGCTGGGCGCCCTGGCCGTCGGCGGAGTCTTCATGACCGGCGCCGTTCTCACCCACCACGCGGCCCCTCAGCCCACCGAGACCCAGTCGGCCGGCCAGGCCCTGGCCTGACCCTTGGCACTTCTACAGCACAGCTGTACAGTTTTGCTGTAGATCTTCCAGGAGGACGACCATGAGGCTCACCAAGCACGCGCACGCCTGCGTCACGCTCACCCACGACGGGCGCACGCTCGCCATCGACCCCGGCCAGTTCACGCCCGACGCCGAAGAGGTCATCGCCTCCGCGGACGCCGTGCTGATCACGCACGACCACTTCGATCATTTCGACGACGCGCTCCTGCGGGCCGCGCTGAAGGCCCGGCCCGAGCTGCGCGCCTACGCGCCGCCGTCGGTGCGCGACCAGCTCGGCGACGAGGCCGCGCAACTGGTCACCGTCGCCCCCGGCGACAAGCTCACGGTGGCCGGCTTCTCGGTGACAGCGCACGGCGGACGGCACGCCCCGATCCACCGCGACATCCCGCCGATCGACAACATCGGCTACCTCGTCAACGGCGAGGTCTACCACCCCGGCGACTCCTACTTCGCCCCGGACGCCCCGGTCGGCACGCTGCTCCTGCCCACCAGCGGCCCCTGGACCAAGCTCGGCGAGGCCGCCGACTTCGTCCGCGCCGTCCAGCCCGCCCGCGTCATCCAGATCCACGAACTGATGCTCAGCGACCTCGGCCAGAGCTCCACCGCCATGATCCTGGGTGAGAACGGCCTGACCGGCCTCCCCCTCCAGCGCCCCTCCCCCGGCGAAACCCTCGACCTCTGACCACCGCCCAGGGTGGGGGGGTTCTTCGATCGCCGCCCGCGCCCGGGCCGCGCTTGCGCAGGACTCTCGGGAAGGCCGCGGACCATCGGCGCCGTGTCAGGGCTGCAACTTGCGCAGAATTTCGGGGAGGCGGCGGACCGTTTCGCGTTCTTCCTCGGTGAGGGCTGTGCGGAGGGATTGGGCTATGCCGGCGGCTCGGTGACTCCGTTCGGCGGCGAGGGCGGCCCGGCCGTGGGCGGTGATCGCTGCCTGGTGCTGGCGGCGATCCTGCGGGTGGGGGGCCAGTTCCAGCAGGTCGCGGCCCTCGAGCAGATGGACGGTCCTCGTCATGGACTGGTGTTTCATCTGCTCGAGGCGCGCGAGGTCGGCGATCGAGAGCGAGCCGCCACGGTCGAGGTGACCGAGCACGGCGGCCTGGTTGGCCGGCATGCGGTCGTGCACGCGGACCTGCCGGACGAAGTCGCCGATCGCCGCGCGCAGGTCCTCGGCCAGGTCAAGGTCGCTCGCACTCACCCCGAAAACATACAACATTGCTGTATATCCGAGCCTCGATCACCACGATGGGCTAGACGCAACGCCGCTCGGTTAGGGCGGGTGGCTGGTCAGCAAGGGTTTGTGATGATGTCTATAGCTATGGTGGCTTTGTAGCTGTGTCGGTCTATGTTGGGTCCGCGGGCCTGGTATTTGGAGTTCGAGCGTTTGATCATGCGGGTTTTCACCCGGATCCGGCGGTCAGGTAGTAGATGGGCCAGGACCGCGCGGCCGATGGCGCCGACCAGGTCGATGACGGTGTCGGCGATCACTCCGGCGGCGTTGGTGAGTTGGTCGCGGGCAGTGTTCAGGGCGGTGGTGAAGCTGGCCCGGTCGGGGTCGAGGCCGGGGATACTGTCGGTGGCGTCGGTCATGGCGGTGCGCAGGATCTGGTAGACGACCAGCAGGGCGTGGACTTCCTGGTCGATGCCGTCGGGGGTACGGGCGCGCAGGACCCGTCCGCCGAGGATGCTGGACTTGATCTCCAGGTAGGCGGTCTCCACTTCCCAGCGGCGGTGATACAGCTTGATCAGTTCACCGGCGGGATGGGCGTGCGGGTCGAGCAGGGTGGTGATCAGCCGGTAGCCGCTGGTGTGGGTGCCGTCGCTGGTTCTGACGCTGATCTGGGCGTCGATGATCCGGACCCGGACGGTGCCGATGACCGACAGCCAGGACCCGTCGTGGTAGCGGCTGATGACCGGTAGGCGGCGGCCGTTCTTGCAGCGGATCAGCAGGTCCGTGCCGGTGGCGGCGATGGTTTTGATCAGGTCGGCGGCGGCGTAGTTACGGTCGGCCAGCAGCAACATCCCCGGCCGCAGGCTGCGGGCCAGGGTGCGGGCGTGGTCGAGTTCGCCGGTGCTGGTCGGGCTGAACACGGCGTCGATGATCGAGCGGGTGCCGCCGGTGAGCAGGACACTGAGTCGTAGTGCCGGGTAGCCGGCCCCGCCGTTGTTGCCGCGTTGTTTGCGGTAACGGACCCGCACCTTTTCAGCGTCGGCGACCGACATGGTGGTCCCGTCGATCACGGTCACCAGCAGGTTCCGCCAGTACACGGCGTGTTTGGCGGTGGTCGCGGCCGGGCCGCGGAGCAGGTCGAACAGTGCCCGCAACGGTGCCGGCCCGAGTCGCTGCCGGGCGTCGTGCAGCGTGCCCGAGGACGGCTCGGTCAGGTCCAGCCCGTCCAGCCCGGCGGTCAGTTTCTGCCAGACCAGGGGATAGCCGAGTTCGGCGAACAGGCACCCGGCCAGGATCAAGTAGACCGTCACCCGGGCCGGGAGCAGCCGGATGCGTTGCTGGGTTCGGCGGGTCGCGGCGAGGACCTCGTCGACCATCTCGAAGGGTATGAACCGGGTCAGCTCACCCAGATGGCCCGGCGCGAACACGCCCGCGGCTACCCGCACCGTCCGGGTTATGGCAATCTGATCGACCAAAGCGGAGTTCCTGGTCTCGAGGCTGTCTTGGAGTGACTCACCTCAATACCGGAACTCCGCTTTCCTGTGCCCGACCGACACACCCACCCCTTGACGGCCACCACACCGCCTTAACCGAGCGGCGTTGGGGCTAGACGGCGTCCAGGGTGCGGAGGGCCTCCTCGTCGAGGGTGATGGACGCGGCGGCGGTGTTTTCGGTCAGGTGGGTGGGGTTGGCGGTGCCGGGGATCAGGAGGGTGGCCGGGGTGTGGTGGAGGAGCCAGGCCAGGCCGATCTGGGCGGGCGTGGCGCCCAGGCGGGCGGCGACCTCGATCACGGCGGGCGCGTCGGCGACCTTGGGGAGGCAGGGGAAAGCGCCACCCAAGGGGAAGTACGGCACCCACGCGATCCCCTCGTCGATGCACTGGCGGAGCAGGGGCTCATCGGTCCGGACCAGCAGGCTGTACGGGTTCTGGACGCAGACGACGCCGGCGGGTAGGGCTTGGCGCAGGATGTCGAGAGTGATGCCGCTCAGGCCTATGGCGCCGATATTGCCTTCGGTGCGGAGGGCGGTCATCTCGGCCAGCTGGTCGTCTATGCCCACGACCTGGTCGGGGGACGCTGCGCCAGCTCGGCGAGGACGGTCTGATCACCCGGACGGCGTACGCCGAGGTGCCGCCCCGCGTTGAATATGCGCTGACGCCGCTCGGCAAAAGCCTGCTCGAAACAGTCACCGCCCTGGTCAACTGGGCCGAGGCCAACCACGGCGCGATCAGCGAGCACCGAGCCCGGCGTGGCTGATCTGACCGGCCACGTTTCGGTGGTCGACGGCGGCCGCCTGCGGAAATAGGCCGGAACAGCCGGAATCGGGCCGTCGATCGGATTTCGTGGCCTGGCCGAAGCGCCGGAATGGCTGACGCGGGTAATCCGAGCGGGTGAAGCGGGACGGCCTTCCCGGGCTGACGCGAGCATCATGGCCGCATGAAGGACCAACCGCCACCTACCGGACAGAACGGGTCGGGTGCCGGAGCATCCAGTCAGCCCGCGGGCGCGGCCCACCCCGGAACCACATCAGGCGCGCAGGCGCCGATGCCTCTTCCACCGAGGGCCGCACCGGCACCCCCGGCCACGACGGCAGTCACAAGCATGGCCGCAGGCCAAGGCGCGATCGGGTCCGGCGGCGGGAACACTCAATCCGCGGGGCGGCGGGGCGCTCTTCGGCGGCTTCCGCTGGTGCGGTTGTTCGGGGGCGGGGAAGGCAAGTGGACCCGGGCTGACGCCATTGCCGTGCTGGCGGTGGGGGCGACGATTCTGACCACGGTGGGGACGGCGGTCATCGCGCTGGGGACCAATCGGATCGCCGAGGCCAACAACGACATCGCGGCGGAGAGTCTCCAGGTCGACAAGTCGGCGCAGGTCATGCGGGACGACCTGCGGGTCGCGCTGGCGGAGGCCCGTCTCGGTGAGCCGATCACCGCCAGGGAGGTCGACGCCGACAAAGAGGAACCCACCACGACCAGGCCGGCCCTCATCGACCTCACGCTGCGGAACTCGGGGAACTCGCCCGCCCTGATCGACCAGGTGCAGGTCGAGTTCGAGGAGGTCGACCCCATCGACACCTGCGGCTACGTGGCGGGCGGGCCGGTCGAGATCCTCGCGACCTTCGACTTCACCCTGAAATACGGCGACGACACCTCCGTCCCGCGGACCAAGCCCGCCCACTACAAGGTGCCGTCGAACGATATCGAGCGGATCGCCGTGACGGTGGGGCCCGAATCCACGCCCGAGGCCTCCGGGGTCTGGGTCGCGGTCGTCAAGGTCTCGCTCAAGATCGCCGGCACCGAGGGGCTCCTCGACGCGGGCACCTACGCCGTCATGACCGCACCCGCCGGCGGATGGGTGCAGATGCGGGGCGAGTCGTGGGAGTTCGCCGAGGAGGCCACGCTCAATCAGAAGATCTGCATCGACGAGGAACGCGAGCATGTCCGGGGTCTCGTCGGCCGGCCGGGCGTCAAGCCGTCGGCGGAGCTCGTCCAACTCGACCAGGCCCTGGCCGGCTACGCGCCGACCCCGGTCGCGAACGACGGGAACGACTATCCGCAATACGTCGCGGGCACCTGCATCACCGACCTCGGCGAGAATTTCGGCGAGGCCGGCTGCGAGCCCGGCACCTACGAGATTCAGCGGCGCATCCCGTTCACCGTCGACGCCGCCAAGTGTGTCGGCGCCAGTCGGCCGGTCGAGACGGGGAACTTCACCAAGGACTTCGTTCTGTGCCTGAAGGAGCGCTAGAAGAACTCAGGTGCGGCTGGCGCCGGCTTCGGGGCCGGCCAGGCGTTGGGCCAGCCAGACGGGGAGCACCGAGAGGACGATGAGGACGGCCGCGACCACGTTGACGACCGGGGCCTGGTTGGGGCGGAACAGGTTGTTGAAGATCCAGATCGGCAGGGTCTGGATGCCGGGCCCGGCCGTGAACGTGGTGACGATGATTTCGTCGAAGGACAGGGCGAACGCCAGCAGGCCGCCGGCCAGCAGGGCCGAGCGGATCAGCGGGAACGTGATGTAGCGGAACGTCTGCACCGGTGACGCGCCCAGGTCGGCCGACGCCTCCTCGAACGAGACGCCGCTGCGCCGCAGGCGGGCCAGCACGTTGTTGTAGACGGTCACGATGCAGAACGTGGCGTGCCCGACGATCACCGAGAACAGGCCCTTGCCCAGGCCGAGCGGGGCGATCACCGACCGCCACGCGCTGTCGAGCGCGATGCCGGTGACGATGCCGGGCAGGGCGATCGGCAGCACGACCAGCAGTGACACCGTGTCGCGGCCGAAGAACTTGAAGCGCTGCACAGCGAAGGCGACCATCGTGCCCAGCACCAGGGCGATCGCCGTCGCACCCAGGCCGGCCTTGACCGACGTCCACAGGGCGTCGCGCGCTCCGCTGTTGTTCCACGCCGCCGTCCACCACTGGGTGGTGAAGTCGTGCGGCGGCCAGGCGAACGTCCGGTCGCCGTTGAAGCTGTTGACCAGCACGAGCAGCAGCGGGACGTAGATGAAGGTCAGGCCGAGCGCCATCACCGCGCGCAGCGCCCAGCGACTCCACACGGTGAGCGTCACAACTCCTCCAGGGCGCCGGAGCGACGGACCGCGGTCAGGTAGATGACCATGACGATGACGGGGATGGTGGCGATCGCCGCCGCGAACGGCAGGTTGTTGGCCGCGCCGACGTTGGCGTACACGAGGTTGCCGATCAGTTGGTTCTTGCCGCCGACGATCTGGACGATGATGTAGTCGCCCAGCGACAGCGAGAACGTGAAGATCGAACCGGCGAAGATCGAGGGCACCAGGATCGGCAGAATCACCCCGCGGAACGTCCGGCCGCCGCGCGCGCCCAGGTCGGCCGACGCCTCGAGCAGCGAGTCGGGCATCCGTTCCAGCCCGGCGTAGATCGGCAGGATCATGTAGGGCAGCCACAGGTACGAGAGCACGATGACGACGGCGACGAGTCCGTACCCGGGCGTGCCGATCAGCGAGTCGAGCGGGCCGCCGTTGGCCAGCAACACCCGCCACGCGTACGCCTTGACCAGGTACGACGCCCACAGCGGGGTGAGGATGGCGATCACCAGCCAGTGCCGTGACCGGGCCGAGGCGACCTTGGCCATGAAGAAGGCCATCGGCAGCGCGAGCAGGATGCAGATGACCGTGACGGCCACCGCCACCCCGAGACTGCGCAGGGTGACGTTGCGGTAGACCTCCTCGGTGACGATGGTCCGGAAGTTCGCGAGCGAGAACTCCCGGACCACCTCCCCGGTGAAGCCGTTGATCGTCCAGAACGCGGACACCAGCAGCACGGCCAGCGCGCCGAGGTAGGCGACGACCAGCCACAGCATGGGCGCCGAGAGCAGCGCGGCCAGCCGCAGCCGCGGATGCCGATGGAAGACAGACACGCTAGCCCTTGATCGTCGTCCAGGCCTGGGTCCAGGCCGCGTAGTCCTTGCAGGTCACGTCGGTGCGCCCGTCGACACACCGGGCCAGCGGGGTGGTCCAGTACCAGATCTGGTCGAAGTACTTCTCGTCGTCGGCGTGGAACGTCGCGCAGTGGTTCTTGTCGGCGGTCTCGGCGCAGGAGAGCTTGTTGGACGGCGCCTCCCCGAACCACTCGGCGACCCCGGCGTTGGCCTTGGGCGAGATGATGTGGTTCATCCACAGGTAGCCGCAGTTCGGGTGCTTGGCCTTGGCCGAGATCATCCAGGTGTCGGACCAGCCGGTCGCGCCCTCGGTGGGCAGGATCGCCTTGATCGGCGCCTTGTCGGCCTCGGCCAGGTTGGCGATGACCTGCCAGGTGGTGCCGAGCACGGAGTCGCCGCTCTTGAAGGCCTGCACCTCCTTGGTGTAATCCGACCAGTACTCGCCGATCAGTTCGTTCTGCTCGGTCAGCAGGTCGGTCGCGGCCTTGAACTGGGTGTCGTCCAGCGCGTACGGGTTCTTGATGCCCAGGTCGGGCTTGGTCTTCATGAGGTAGAGCGCCGCATCGGCGATGTAGATCGGCGAGTCGTACGCGGTGATCTTGCCTTTGTACGGCGAGTCGCCGTCGAAGACCGCACCCCACGAGGTCGGCGCGGGCGTGACCGTGTCGGTGCGGTACATCAGCAGGTTGGCCCCGCGGCCGTGCGGCACACCGTAGGCAGCACCCTCGACCGAGTTCCACTGCTTGTTCTTGAGGCCCTCGAAGACGTCCTTGTAGTTGCTGATCAGGTCGGTGTTGACCGGCGCCACGTCGCCGCCGTAGATCAGCCGCAGCGACGCGTCGCCGGAGGCCGACACCACGTCGTACTCGCCGGTCTTCATCAGCGCGACCATCTCGTCCGACGTCCCCGCGACCTTGGTGTTGACCTTGCAGCCGGACTCCTTCTCGAAGTCGGACACCCAGTCGACCTTGGGGTCGGTCGAGCCGTCCTCGACGTACCCGGCCCAGGCGATCACGTTGACCTCGCCCTCGCCGGCGCCGAGCGCGGCCAGCTTGTCGATCTTGGGGACGCTGAGCCCGCCCGGCCCCGAGCCGCTGCTCGCGCCGTCGTCGCCGCCCCCGCACCCGGCGAGCGCGAGCACGCCCACCGCGATGACTGCCCAAAGTGGTTTATGCCGCATCCGAGTGCTCCTTGTCAACGGAGATGACGTGCTCGTCGAGCCAGCTCAGACGGACCCGTTGGCCGCGCATGGCGCTCAGCGCGGCGGTCCCGGTACGGCGGTTCTGCTCGACGACGACCATCCGGGCGCCCGCGTCCAGATCGACGACGTAGCGGGTCACCGGCCCGGCGTAGATCACCTCGGCGACCGTGCCCGGCACACCCTCGGTCCCCAGCGTGATCTTCTCCGGGCGTACGCCGAAGGTGCCGTCCCGGCCCACGACCGTGCGCGCCGCCTCCCCGGTGAGCAGGTTGGACGTCCCGACGAAGCCGGCCACGAACGGGGTCGCCGGTCGCTCGTAGACCTCCTCGGGCGTGCCGACCTGGGCCACCCGCCCGGCGTCGAAGACCGCGACCCGGTCGCTCATGGTCAGCGCCTCGTCCTGGTCGTGGGTGACGAAGACGAAGGTGATGCCGACGTCGCGCTGGATCTGCTTGAGCTCGACCTGCATCTGCTCGCGCAGCTTGAGGTCGAGCGCGCCCAGCGGCTCGTCGAGCAGCAGCACCTTGGGCCGGTTGACCAGCGCCCGGGCCAGCGCCACCCGCTGCCGCTGACCGCCCGACATCGCGTTCGGCTTACGGCCGCCGTAGCCCCTCCAGCTGCACCGAGGCCAGCGCCTCCTCGGCCCGCGAGCGGCGTTCGCGACGCGGGACCTTGCGGACCTTGAGGCCGTACTCGACGTTCTCGATGACGCTCAGGTGCGGGAACAGCGCGTAATCCTGGAAGACCGTGTTGACGTCGCGCTCGTACGGGGCCAGCCGGGTGACGTCGCGGCCGTTCAGCGGCCTTTAGCTGTCGGCCCGGCTCGGCAGCCGGACGGTGACCTTGGTGCCTGCCTGCTCCTGCGAGGCCAGGGTGATCGAGCCGTGGTGGCGTTCGACGACGACCCGGCACAGGGCCAGGCCCAGACCCACGCCCGGGATGCCGGTGTGCCGCGCGTTGCCGCCACGGTAGAGCCGCCGGAACAGCCGGGCCTGCTCGGACGGGGCCACGCCCATCCCGCTGTCGGCCACGGTCAGCGCGGCCACCTCGCCGTGCTCGTCGACCAGCGTCACCGAGACGGCCGAGTCGGGGCGGCTGAACTTCACCGCGTTGCCGAGCAGCGCGTCCACCACCTGACGCAGCCGGCCCCGGTCGCCCGGCACGGTCAGCTCGTCCGGCAGGTCGGCCTGGATCGTGATCCGGCGCTCCCGGGCGGTCGGGGTGATCGCGCCGATCGCCTCCTCGACGGTCTCGGTCAGATCGACCAGCCCGATGACCATCTGGGCGTGACCCGACTCCAGCGAGGCCAGGTCGAGCAGCTGCTCGACCAGGTCGCGCAGCCGGGCGTTGTTGCGCTGCACCACGTCGAGCAGCTCGCGCACCTCGCCCACCGGTGACTCGTCGGGAGACTCGGCGATCAGGTCGACGTACGCCCCGATCGAGGTCAGCGGGGTGCGCAGCTCGTGGCCGACCAGCGCGATGTATTCGTCGGTGGCCGCGGCCAGGTGCAGGGCCAGCACCTCGGCCCGGCGCTGTTCCAGGAACGTGCCGATCAGGGCGGCCAGGCCGGTCAGCAGCACGCCGAGCGCCGGGTCGGGCTCCTGCCGGGCGTACGAGAAGAAGGTCAGGACGCCGATGACCCGGTCGCCGCCCTGCACCGGCACCGCCCCGGCGGCCACATAGTCGGTCTCGGCGACCATGCTGGGCAGCACCGGCGAGTCCGCGGCGTGCAGGTCGGGCACCCAGATCAGCTCGGCCCGCTGCCAGCACCGGCCGGCCAGGCCGACCCCGGGCGCGAAACTGACCGGCACCGGCAGCGGGCGTTCCCCCGGCGCGGTGAAGATGCCGGCCGGGCGCAGCAGGTCGGTCACGTCGTCGACCAGCCACAACCGCAGATAGGGCCAGTTCATGGTGGTGCCGATCGCGGACAGCATCCGGTCGGCCGCGTCGGCCGCGTGCGGATAGTCGGCGAGGACCTTGAGGACCTGGTTCTCGCAGTCCTGATACTGCCGGGTGCGGTGCTGGGTGGTCACGTCGTGCATGGCGGCCACCGCGCCGGTCACCTTGCCGTCCCGGTCGCGCACCGGGGTGGCGTTCACCGAGAACCAGCGGGGGCGCCCGAGGTCGTCGTGCGCCAGCAACTCGGACCGGCGCACGTCCTCGCCGGCCAACGCCCGGGACAGGGCCATTTCGTGCGTACGCAGCGGAGTCCCGTCGTTGTGCAGCACGGCGAACCGCCGCTCGTCGGTCTTGTCGGGCACGTCGGCCACCCCGTCGCGGGTGAAGTCCCGCATCGCCGCGTTGACCATCACCACCCGCCCGTCCCGGTCGCACGCGGTGACCCCGGCGTCCAGGCAGTCGAGCAGGGCCTCGAGGAAGGCCGGATCGCCCGGCGTCACCGAGGTGGCGGTCGACGGGTGCGGCGGGACCGCGTCGAGGTGCACCCGCAGCGCCTCGGTCAGCTCGGGCACGCCGAACGGCTTGCCGATCACGGCCAGCGCTCCGGTCGCGGCCAGCCGCGGATCGCCGGGCAGCAGGTACGCCGTGATCAGCACGACCGGGGTCGCGGCCAGCCGGGGGTCGGCGCGGATCGCCGCGCACAGCTGCAGACCGTCCAGATGCGGCATGTCGACGTCGGCGATCAGCAGGTCGGGCCGCCGATCGATGACGGCCTCGAGCGCCGCCTGCCCGTCCGAGGTCACCACCACCTCGTGCCCGAGCCGGCGGACGACCTCCGCGATCACTCGCTGATGATCAAGATTGTCCTCGGCCACCACCACACACGCCACGGCTGTCAGGCTAAGACCGCCGCGAGGGCTCCCCGAGTGGGTTCGGCAGATCATCCCCGTTCGGGGGGTGATCTCGGACTCTTCCGGGCGTCCCCGCCGCGCGCGGCGCGGCCGACAGGAGTAGACGAGCATGGTGCCGGAGAACAAAATCGGACTGCGGTCCGAGCGCGGGCCCGTGCTGGCCGCCGTGATGCTGTCCACCGCCCTGATCGCGATCGACGCCACGATCATCGCGACCGCGGTTCCCTCGATCGTCAAGGACATCGGCGGTTTCACCGAGTTCCCCTGGCTGTTCTCGATCTACCTGCTGGCCCAGGCCGTGTCGGTGCCGATCTACGGCAAGCTCAACGACCTGTTCGGCCGCAAACCGGTGATCCTCTGGGGCATCGGGCTGTTCCTGCTCGGCTCGATCCTGTGCGGCGTGGCCTGGAGCATGCTGACGCTGATCATCTTCCGGGTCGTGCAGGGCCTCGGCGCCGGCGCGATCATGCCGACCACCATCACGATCGTCGGCGACCTCTACAACGTGCAGGAAAGGGCCAAGGTCCAGGGGTACGTGGCCAGCGTCTGGGGCATCGCCTCGGTGGTCGGGCCGACGCTGGGCGGCGTGTTCAGCGAATGGCTCGACTGGCGCTGGATCTTCCTGGTCAACATCCCGCTCTGCCTGCTGGCGGGCGGCATGATCTTCACCAAGTTCCACGAGCGGATGGAACGCGGCAAGCCGGTCATCGACTACCGCGGGGCCGCGCTGCTCACCGCCGGCCTCACCCTGGTCATCCTGGGCGTGCTCGAGGGCGGTCAGGCCTGGGCCTGGGCCTCGCCGACCAGCTTCCTCGTGCTCGGCGGCGGGCTTGCCCTGCTCGTGGTGTTCGGCTTCGTCGAGCGCGGCGCGCCCTCGCCCGTCCTGCCGCTGTGGGTGTTCCAGCGGCGGCTGCTGGTCAGCAGCGGCGCCCTGGCCGTCGGGGTCGGCGCGATCCTGCTCGGCCTCAGCTCGTACGTGCCGATCTTCGTTCAGGACGTGCTCGGCTACGGTCCGCTGGTCGCCGGGTTCGCGCTGGCCGCGCTCACGCTGGGCTGGCCCATCTCGGCCAGTCAGGCGGGCAAGGTCTACCTGCGGGTCGGGTTCCGGATGTGCGCGCTGATCGGCACCTCGCTCGTGGTGGTCGGGGCGGCGCTGTTGCTGCTGCTCGGCCGCGACTCGTCGGTCTACGCGGTGGGCGGGTTCTGCCTGGTCATCGGGCTGGGCATGGGCCTGACCGCGGCGCCCACCCTGATCGCGGCGCAGTCCAGCGTCGGCTGGTCGGAGCGGGGCGTGGTCACCGCGAACAACATCTTCCTGCGGTCGCTGGGCAGTGCGCTCGGTGCGGCCGTGTTCGGCGCGATCGCCAACGCGATCATCGGCGGGGACGAGGTTGACCCGGCCCGGCTGACGACCGCCGTGCACCGCATCTTCATCGGGATGCTGCTGGTCGCGATCGTCATGGTGGTGCTGGCCTCGCTGATCCCGCGCTCGGCGGACGCGGTCACGGCTCCCGGTAAATCGGAGGCGGATCCGGCCAGGCCCCGCTAGCGTCACAAAAGTCCGGTCCCGTCTGCGAAGGAGCAGCCATGCGAAACGGTTTCCCGCCCCGCCTGTCGGAAACCATCGCGAAGGACCTGATCACGCGTGCCCTTTCTCAACCTCGGGATCGTCGCCCATGTCGACGCCGGTAAGACCAGCCTGACCGAGCGCCTGCTGTTCGCGGGCGGGATCATCGACGCCGTCGGCAGCGTGGATGCCGGCACCACCCGCACCGACTCGCTCGACCTCGAACGCCGCCGCGGCATCACGATCAAGACCGCGGTCGCGTCGTTCCCGGTCGGCGAGCGCACGGTCAATCTGATCGACACGCCCGGCCACCCGGATTTCATCGCCGAGGTGGAACGGGCTCTTCGCGTGCTCGACGGGGCCGTCCTGGTCGTCTCGGCGGTCGAGGGCGTGCAGGCGCAGACCCGGGTGCTGCTACGCACGCTACGCCGCCTCCGGGTGCCCACGCTGATCTTCGTCAACAAGATCGACCGGGCCGGGGCGCGCTGCGACGGGGTGCTCGACGAGATCGCCGCCCGCCTGACCCCGGACATCGTGCCGATGAGCGCGGTGCGTGACCTGGGCACGGCCTCGGCCTCGACGCTCGTGCACCCGGGCCTGGTCGCCCGGCTGGTGGATCTCTCCGGCGATCCGGCTCTGCTCGGCCGATGGGTCCGCGACGAGGCCGCGGTGCCGTACGCGGCGGTGCGGGACACCCTGGCCGGCCGTGTTCGGTCCGGCTCGCTGCACCCGGTGTTCTTCGGGTCCGCGGTGACCGGGGCCGGTGTCGAGGCGCTGCTGGACGGCCTGGCCACCCTGCTGCCGTGCGCGGACGGCGACCCGGACGGGCCCGCCGGCGGCACCGTCTTCAAGATCGAGCGCGACCGGACGGGGGCGCGGGTCGCCTACGTCCGGATGGCCACCGGAACGCTGCGGATCCGCGACCACATACTTTTCGGATCCGGAACGGCGGGAGCGGCGGGCGCGGGTGCCCGGGCGACCGGCGTGATCACGGCGGTCGAAGGGGTGGACGGTGGTGCCGCGGTGCGGCGGGTGTCCGTCGCGGCCGGCGAGATCGCCAAGATCCATGGGCTGCGGGACGTGCGGATCGGTGACACGATCGGCACCCTCCCGGGGAAGGCCGCGGACGAGTTGTTCGCGCCGCCCACGCTGGAAACCGTCGTCGTCGCCCGAGATCCCGGGCGTTCCCGGGAGCTGCATGCGGCGCTCACCGAGCTGGCCGAGCAGGACCCGCTCATCGACCTGCGCCAGGACGACCGGCGCGGCGAACTGGCCGTCTCCCTCTACGGCGAGGTGCAGAAGGAGGTCCTCCAGACCACGCTGACCGAGGAGTACGGCGTCGAGGTCGAGTTCCGCGGCACCAGCACCATCCACATCGAGCGGCCGACCGGCACGGGCCGCGCGGCCGAGGTGCTCGGCCAGGACGGCAACCCGTTCGTCGCGACGCTCGATCTCGTCGTCGAACCGGGCGACCAGGACTCCGGGCTGACCTTCACCCTCGACGTGCCCATCGAGCAGGTGCCGATCTACCTCTACCGGACCGAGGAGTTCTTCCGCGCCGCCCTCGAGGAAACCGTTCGCCGTACGTTCGCGCAGGGGCTTCACGGCTGGCCGGTGACCGACGTGCGGGTCACCGCGGTCCGCACCGGCTATGCCGCACCCGTCACCGGGGCCCGCGACTTCCGCAAGCTGCTACCGCTCGTGCTGATGAGCGCGCTGTCGCAGGCCGGCACCGTCGTGTGCGAGCCGATGCAGCGGTTCCGCCTGGACGGCCCGGCCGACACGCTCGGCGCCGTGCTGGGCGCGCTCAGCCGTTACGGCGCCCTGCCGTCAGCGCCGGCGCTGACCGGCCCGTTGTTCGTGGTCGAGGGTCGCGTCCCGGCCGCCCGGCTGCGCGACCTGGAGGTGGCCGTCCCCGGCCTGACCCGCGGCGAGGGTGTCCTGGAGACCACGTTCGACAGTTACCGCCCGGTGCCGCACCCCTACCCGACCCGCCCTCGCTGGGACGACAACCCTCTCGACCGACGCGAATACCTGCTGCGCGTCGAACGTCACCTGCGTCTCTGAGACCGACCGGGCCGTGCCCGCGCTATGGCCGTGAGGCCCCGCTCGGCCGGCGGGCGGCAGCCGCCGAAGGCGGGGTTCCGGCCTGGTGCGGTTGCGGGAGCCGACGTGGCGTACCGCTGCATTCCACGCTTGACCTTGGGCTTTGCAATATTCTTTCCGGCACTTTGGTGTATCGCGTTGCCATAGTGTGTGAGACACAGTATCGTGGCTGTCATGACAATGGATGCGACGTTAGCCAGCCACCTACAGGAGCTGCGGCGCGGCACGGTGGTCGTCGCCAGCCTGACCGTGCTGCGCTCGCCGGGCTACGGCTACTCCCTGCTGGAGACGTTGAGCGCGGCCGGCTTCGAGGTCGAGGCCAACACGCTCTACCCCCTGCTGCGCCGGCTCGAGACGCAGGGCCTGCTCACCAGCTCGTGGAACACCGACGAGGCCCGGCCGCGGAAGTTCTACACGACCACCGAGCAGGGCAACGCGCTCGCCGACCTGCTGCGCACCGAGTGGGCCCGCCTCGACGGCGCCATCAACGACCTGTCCGACACCCTCACCCCCGGGAGCGAAAAGTGACCACCACCCTCGTCGACCGCTACGTCTACACCGCCCTGCGCCGCGTGCCCGTGCAGCAGCGCTCCGATATCGACCGCGAGCTGCGCGCCTCCATCGACGACGCGGTCGACGCCCGCATCGAGGCGGGTGAGGAGCGTGACGCCGCGATCGAGCGCACGCTGACCGATCTCGGCGATCCGGACAAGCTCGCCGACAGTTACGCCGGCCGACCCAACTTTCTGATCGGGCCCGAGCTCTACCCGGTGTGGCGGCGCTCGCTGCTGATGTTGCTGACCACGGTGCTGCCGATCGTCGTGGCGGTGGCCTGCATCATCGAGCTCTTCGCCGATGACGTCACCGTCGGCAACGTCATCGGCGCGGGGATCGGCGCGATCCTGACCGTCGGCGTCCACATGGTCTTCTGGACGACGCTGGGCTTCTGGATAGTCGAGCGCACCGGCGCCGGCAAGGACGACCTCAAGACCACCTGGAGCCTGAAAGACCTTCCCCGGTACGAGGCGGGCGTGCTCTCCCGGGGGGCGCTGGCGGCCAACCTGGTCTGGCCGGGCGTGCTGATCGCCGCGCTCGTGCTCCAGCAGTTCACGTTCACCGACGAGCCGCTGCTCGACCCGGCGAACTGGTCCTTCTGGTGGCCGGCCCTGATCGTGCTGTTCGCCCTCAAGGGCGCGTGGGCGTTCTGGGTCTACCGGGTCGGCGCCTGGACCCGCCCGATCGCCGCGGTGAACGCGGCCCTGGCCGTCGCCACCAGCGGTGTGGCCGTCTACCTGCTGGCCAGCGACCACTTCTTCAACCCGGCGTTCACCGGTTTCGCCGACGCCGACATCGACCTGCAGGGCTGGGTGTCGGTGGCCGTCATCGCCGCCACCGTGCTGGGCGGCCTCTGGGACATCGTCGACGTCACTCTGAAGGCCGAGCGGGCCCGCAAGGGACAGCCGGCCAAGGTGCCCGGCACCGGCGGCAGCTACAACTTCGGCCGCTGACCCCGATCACGGAAAAGCGCGTCCCCCGATTCACCCGGGGGACGCGCTTTTCGTGGTTGATTCGGGCGGTCAGACCCCGACCGGAACTCCCTCGGTGTTGGCGACGTCCTCGCGGTTGGCGCGGACCAGGACCACCGCGATGAGGGCGGCCAGGCCGATCAGGGCCGCGCTGACCCAGAAGGCCACCGTGTAACTGTGGACCGTGGCCGTCGCCTGGAGGGCGGCGAGCTGGTCCGGGTTGGTGGCCTCGGCGCGGTGGTCGATCA
This sequence comes from Actinoplanes sp., assembly GCA_965217855.1. Lineage (GTDB taxonomy): Bacteria > Actinomycetota > Actinomycetes > Mycobacteriales > Micromonosporaceae > Actinoplanes. The sequence goes on from CBDCJN010000002.1 coordinate 41,894, forward strand.
GGTAGCCGGCCACGGCCGAGGTGAAGATCGTGTTCAGCAGGGCCGTGCCCAGCGAGCCGCCGATCTGCTGGGTGGTGTTGATCAGGGCACTGGCCACGCCGGCGTCGTGGTCGGCCACGCCGACCAGGGCCGTGTTGGACATCGGGCCGAAGGTCACGCCCATGCCGAAGCTGAAGACGAGCTCGGCCGGGAAGACGTGGGTCCAGAAGCCGGTGTCGACGCCGATCCGGGTCAGCATCACCACGCCGATCGCGGCCAGCACCAGACCGCTGGTCATCAGGATCCGCGGGCCGAAACGGGTCTGCACCTGGGCCGAGAAGCCGGCGCCGGCAATGATGCCGAACGTGAAGGGCAGGAACGCCACTCCGGTCATCAGCGCCGAGTAGCCCAGCGTGAGCTGCAGGTAGAAGGTCAGGAACAGGAACAGGCCGAACAGACCGGAGCCGATCAACAGCGCCGAGAGGTACGCACCCCCGCGGTTGCGGTCGAGGATGACGCGCATCGGCAGCAACGGGTGCTTCGACCGGAGCTCGATCACGACGAAGGCGACCAGCAGCGCCACCGCGGCGACCAGGAAGCCGATCGTGACCGGCGAGCCCCAGCCGTCGTCGCTGGCCTTCGTGAAGCCGTACACCAGGGCGACCAGGCCGGCCGTCGAGGTGAACGCGCCCGGCAGGTCGTACTTGGTGTTGCCCTCGGCGCGGCTCTCGCTGACGAAGCGGACGGCGGCCAGCGCGGCGGCGATGGCGATGGGGGTGCTGACCAGCAGGGTCCAGCGCCAGGAAGCGTACTCGGTCAGGACGCCGCCCATGAGCAGGCCGACCGCGCCGCCGCCACCGGCGATGGCGCCGTAGACGCCGAAGGCGCGAGCCCTCTCCTTGGCGTCGGTGAAGGTGACCGTCAGCAGCGACAGGGCCGCCGGGGCCATGAGTGCGCCGAACGCGCCCTGCAGGGCCCGGGCCGCGAAGAGTGTTTCGGCGTTGGTGGCCAGGCCGCCGAGCGCGGAGGCGGCGGCGAAGCCGAGCAGGCCGATGATGAACGCGCGCTTGCGGCCGGTGAAGTCGGCGATCCGGCCACCGAGCAGCAGCAGTCCGCCGAAGGCCAGGGTGTACGCCGTGATCATCCACTGCCGGTTGGCGTCGCTGATGTTGAGGTCGACCTGCGCGGTCGGCAGTGCGATGTTGACGATCGTGGCGTCGAGCACGATCAGCAGCTGGGAGACCGCGATGACGGCGAGCGCCAGCCACTTGCTCTTACCCGATTTAGGCGATATATCGGGCGGAGCGGAGGCGTCAGAAGTCGTAGTGGACATGGAGGGTCCCCCTCGGAGGCATACGGAGATCCACTCACGTCAGCGGACGTGAGCGTTGGTGCGCGGGAGCGGGGTCTTTAGTGCCGCGGCTCGCGGGTGAGCAGGGGCAGGATGATGTCGTCGACGAGGTGGTCGAGGAAGGCCTGATCCAGCGGCTCACCCAGGGCGAACCGGCGCATGAAGACCAGGGCCGGGACGATCTCGTCGATCAGCCGGGCGTCGTAACCGGGTCGGAGCTCACCGCGAGCCTCGGCCCGCGCGCAGATGGTTTCCGCGAGCGGGATCTTGGACTCGCGCATCTGGCGCAGTTGCGCCGCGAGCTCGGGATCGGTGTGCAGGGCCATGAACAGCCCGGCGAGGATCGGGCCCTCGTCGCTGCTGATCATGGTGGCGATGTCGCAGAACCAGGCCACCAGGTCACCGCGGAGTGTCCCGGTGTCCGGCAACGGCCCGTCATCGGCCTTGCACACGCGGACGGCATCGAAGACCAGCTCGGCCTTGGTGGGCCAGTGCCGATAGAGGGTCGCCTTGCTCGCCTGGGCCCGGGCGGCCACCGCGTCCACCCGCAACCCTTGATAGCCCGTCTCGCCCAGCAGGTCGTAGGCGGCGCGCAGGATCGCCTGCTCACGCTCGCCGTCGAGCCGGCGGGAACGCCCGGCCGGCACGGTGGTTCGCACCTCGTCAGCCACGACAATCACCCGCCCTCACCACGCTGCGAAACGAAACTGTTTCGTACACTACGCCTCCCGGTCCGCTCCTCGCGATCTCCAAGACCGATTGTGACGCAGCCGACTGGCCCACGGAAACGGCGGCCGTCCCGCGGTGCGGGAATCTCGACAATCTCCACTGAATTAGTGGACAAGGTGGGGGATCCTCGCCGAGACTCGTGCGGTGGACTACACGCTTGCGCTGGCCGGGCTCGGTGTCGGCATCGTCGTCGGGCTGACCGGTATGGGTGGGGGCGCGCTGATGACGCCCATTCTCGTGCTGGTCTTCGGCGTTCCGCCGATCGCGGCGGTCTCCAGCGACCTGGCCGCCAGTGCCGTGATGAAGCCGTTCGGCGGCTGGGTGCACGCCCGGCGCGGCACGGTGAACTGGTCGCTGGTGGGCTGGCTGTGCGTGGGCAGCGTGCCCAGCGCCTTCCTCGGCGTGCTGCTGCTGCGCCTGCTGGGCGACGACGAGTCGGTGCAGCACGCCATTCGCATCGCGCTCGGGGCCGCGCTCGTGCTGGCCGCCGGCGGCCTGCTGCTCAAGGCCTGGGTGAGCCGCAAGCAGGGTGAGTCCGACGGGAAGATCACGGTGAAGCCGCTGCCGACCGCCCTGCTGGGCGCGCTCGGCGGCCTGGTCGTCGGTCTGACCTCGGTCGGCTCGGGCTCGCTGATCATCGTGGCGCTGCTCGCCATGTATCCGAAGCTGCGCGCCAACAACCTGGTCGGCACCGACCTGGTGCAGGCGATCCCACTGGTCACCGCGGCCGCGCTGGGGCACGCGTTCTTCGGCGACCTGCACCTCGACCTGGCCGCCGCCGTGCTGCTGGGCTCGATCCCGGGCGTGCTGATCGGGTCGCGCATCTCCTCCCGCGCGCCGGCCGGCCTGGTCCGGGCGGCCCTGGTCATCGTTCTGCTGGCCAGCGCCCTGAAACTCTTCGACCTCTCCACCGCCGTGGTCGGGGCTGTCACCGGCGCCGCGGTGCTCGTCGCCGTCGCGCTCGCCGTGGTCAACCGGACGCGCAAGCCCGAGCCGGCGGAGGCGGAGCGGCAGCCCGCCGAGGTGCACTGACGCTCATCCCCCACCGATCGATGCCGAACATGCAGAGGGAGACCCCTGACGGCAGCGAACGGGACACGGCGGGATGAACGTACGGCAGAAGCTGCTCGGCGGCTTCCTGACGGTCGCGGCGATGGTCGCGGTGACCGGCGGGGTCGTGTTGCGCGCCGACGCCGAGTCGACCCGCCAGGCGGCCGTCACCGAGGCCGAGCAGGTGGCCCGGGGCATCGCCAAGGACGTCGCGTTCGGGCTGGCTGTGGACACCCCCGGCGAGTCCCCGCCGCCGCTGATCGGTGAGCCGGTCGCCCTCGCCGCCTACCTGGAACGGCTGCACGAGCTGCAGGGCCGCGACATCGTCGTGGTCGACCCCGGCAAACGGATCCTGGCCGACGCGATCCCCGAGAACGTCGGCACCGTCTTCGACCACGACACAGGCAACCAGATCGGGCGGACCATCGCCGACGGCCGGCCCCGGGTCTTCGTCGAGACCAGCGTCGACTACCCCGAGGGCATCCGGCAGGTGGTCGTGCCGGTGATCGACGCGCAGAGCAGCACGCTCGGCGCGATCGTCCTGGAATACACCCCGCTGTACGAGCAGATGGAAGCGGTCACCGGGCGAGCCGAGATCTTCATCGTGGTCGCCGGGATCGTGTGCATCCTGCTGGTGCTGGCGCTGGGCGTGGTGACGGCCGAGTCGATCGTCCGGCGGATCCGGGCGCTGACCGGCGCGGTCGAGAACATCCGCGACGGCGACTACACGCAGCGGGTGGCACTGGGCCGGCGCGACGAGATCTCACGGCTCGGCGACGCCTTCAACGACATGGCCGTACGCCTGGACCGGTCGGCCCGGGTGATCCTGGCCAAGGAGTACACCGACAGCATCCTGGCCAGCGCGGGCGAGGGCATCTGCGGGGTGGACGCCCGGGACCGGATCACCTTCGCCAACGAGGCGGCCGGCCGGATCACCGGGCTGGGCGTCCAGGGGCTGCTGGAACAGGAGGTGGGCCGGCTGCTGCCGGAGGCGCTGGAGCAGTCCGAGGGCACCCTGGAACGGCCGGACGGCAGCACGGTGCGGGTGGCCTACACGGTCACCCCGATCCTCAAGGACGACCGGCAGATCGGCGCCGTGGTGCTGCTGCGCGACGTCACCCGGCAGCGCGATCTCGAGCACGACCTGCGCCACCAGGCCCTGCACGACGGGCTGACCGACCTGCCCAACCGCAAGCTCTTCCTGGACCGGCTCGACCACGCGATGAACCGGGCCCGGGCGATGGCCCAGGACACCACGGCCGTGCTCTATCTCGACCTGGACGGCTTCAAGAAGGTCAACGACAGCCTCGGGCACAACTCGGGCGACCTGTTGCTGCGCACCGCGGCCGAGCGGCTGGCCGCCGCCGTGGGGCCGTACGACACGGTGGCCCGGCTCGGCGGCGACGAGTTCGCCGTGCTGCTCGAGGACGCCGGCCCGGCCGACGCCGAGCGGCTGGCCCAGGCCTGCGTCGGCACCCTGGCCAAGCCGTTCCTGCTGCACGGGCGCGAGGCCACGGTGAGCGTGAGCGTCGGGGTGGTGCCGGCCGCGGGCCGCTACGGCGACGCCGACGAGGTGCTGCGCAACGCGGACGTCGCCATGTATGCGGCCAAGGCCCGTGGCAAGGACTGCTATCAGGTCTTCGAGACCCGGATGCACGAGCAGCTGCTGGACCGGCTCGACAACGAGGCCCGGCTGCGCGACGCGGTGCACCGGGGCGAGATGCGGGTCGCCCTGCAGCCGGTGGTCGAGGTGGCGACCCGGCGGATGCGCGGCGTCGAGGCGCTGGTGCGCTGGGCCGACCCGGAGCGCGGGCTGCAGCAGCCGGGCGCGTTCATCCCGCTGGCCGAGGAGACCGGTCTGATCACCGAGATCGACCGGTGGATGCTGATCGAGTCGTGCCGGATCGTGCGCTCCTGGCAGGACTCCGCACCGGAGACGGCGCCGCAATGGGTCAGCGTGAACCTGTCGGCGGCCAACCTCGAGGTGCCCGACCTGACCGACCGGGTGGCGTACGCCCTGGCCAGCACCGGCCTGCCGCCGGAGTGCCTGGTGCTGGAGCTGACCGAGACGGTGCTCATGCGCGACATCGCGGTCACCGCGGGCCGGCTCGAGGAGCTGCGCGAGCTGGGCGTGCAGATCGCCATCGACGACTTCGGCACCGGCTACTCGTCGCTGGGCTATCTGCGCGACATCCCGCTGGACGTGCTCAAGGTGGACCGGTCGTTCATCACCGGGCTGGCCGGCAACGAGCGCCAGCAGCAGCTGGTCAGCGCGGTTCTCCAGCTCGGGCACACCCTCGGCCTGAAGGTGGTGGTCGAGGGGGTCGAGACCGTGGAGCAGCTCGACCTACTGGCCGCCATGAACTGCCGGTTCGCCCAGGGCTATTTCCTGGGCCGGCCGGAGGCGGCTGCGGACCTCATGGCGAGGCCCGCAGCCGTATCCGTCACCTAGCCTTCGACGAAGACCGCGGCCGTACGGGCCGGCACGGTGAACGTGCCGGTCGCCTTCGCGAACGCCGCCGTCCGCACCACCGGGTCGGCCGAGGACCGCTGCACCGGGTGGAGCGTGACCGCCTGGCCGGCCAGCGCCGGGACGGTCTGGGTGGTGGCCGCCGAGGTGCCGTTGAAGACCACCGTCACCGACTTCCAGGTCCGGTCGATTCCCCGTCCGTCCAGGGTCATCGTGACGACCCCCGGGGTCTCGGCCGTTCCGGAGAGCGGGAACGACAGCCTCTTCTGCACCTCGGCGGCGGTCGGCAGGCCGAAGACCGGCGACGAGCCGCGGATCTTCAGCAGTTCCTCGTAGCGCGCGTCCGCCAGCGCGGTGTCGGAACAGGACGGGACGAGCGCCGGATCGGCCAGCAGCGGCCGGGCGAAGGACCACTTGGGCTCGTTGTCGGCGGCGGGCGGCAACCCGCGGCCGAAGCCGTTGCCGTCGGCGCAGTCCCAGATGATCTGGTTGAACCAGTCGCCCGAGTTGAACGAGTTGCGGTCCAGCGACTTGGACCGCAGCCGCTCGCTGCCCGCGGCCACGAAACCGGCGCCCTGGCCGAGCGCCGTGGTGGCCAGCGCGACCGACTGGGCCCGGGCCCGGTCGACGGCCGGGGTGGCCTGCGGCAGCTTGAACGCCATCGCGTCGTACAGGATCTCGTTGTCGTGCGCGTCGACGTAGGTGATCGCCTCACCCGGCGCCGCGGTGTAGCCGGCCGGCGAGCCGTTGTAGTCGACCTGGGCCCCGGTGACCGGGGTTCCGGCCGACGAGACGAACCGGTACGACGCCAGGTTGCCGCTGAGCCCCACCTTGATCAGATCCTGGTAGTGCAGCAGCCGCGCCTTCTGCTCGGCCGCCGTCCCGTTGACGGCATCGCCGTTGGGCGCCGACAGCAGCCCCGTCGCGAAGCCCTGCACCCGCGGGTTCTCGTCGAACGGCCCTCCCCCGCGTACGGCGTCGCGCAGCCGGTCGTTGAAGGTCGCGATCCCGGTGCCCGCCATGTTGGCCTGGGTCGCCTGCACGAAGCGGGCGTCCCCGGCCACCTCGCCGAAGTCCCAGCCCTCGCCGTACAGGTTGATGCTCCGGCCGTCGACCCCGTCCCGGCCCGGGGTCAGCTTGTCGAGCGCCGCCCGTACGGCCAGGATGTTGGCCTTCGGGTGGTGGCCCATCAGGTCGAAGCGGAAACCGTCCACCTTGTACGCCTTGGCCCACGTGACGATCGAGTCGACGACCAGCTTGCCCATCATCGCGTTCTCCGGCGCCGTGTTGGCACAGCAGGTCGAGTTCGCGATCGTGCCGTCGGCCAGCAGCCGCTGGTAGTAGCCGGGCACGATCTGGTCGAGCACCGACTTCGGGTCGGTGCCGGCGGCCGACGTGTGGTTGTAGACGACGTCCATCACCACGCGCAGCCCGGCCCGGTTGACCCCGGCCACCATCTGACGGAACTCCTTGGTGCGCTGCGCGGGATCGACCGCGTAGCCGCCCTCGGGCACCGTGTAGTGCAGTGGGTCGTAGCCCCAGTTGTAGCCGTCGGTGGCGGCCACCGCGGCGATGCACGCCTGCTGCTGCTCCGAGTCGGGCGGCAGGGCGGCCAGGTCACAGGCCGGCTGCTTCTGGTCGGCCCGCCTCTCCGGGATCGTCGCGAAGTCGAACACCGGCAGCAGGTGCAGGTGCGTGACGCCGGAGTCGGCCAGCGAGGCCAGGTGCTTCATCCCGGCCGTCTTCGGGTCGGTGAACGCCTTGTACGTCCCTCTTTCCGACGCCGGGACCGTGGCGTCGGCCATCGAGAAGTCCCGGACCGACAGCTCGGAGATCTGGATCTTGGCCGAGGGCACGGCGGCCGGTTTGCGCAGCCCGGACCAGCCGGCCGGGGCGAGCGCCGGGTCGGCCAGGTCGACGATCCGGCTCAGCTGCGAGTCGGTCGACAGGCCCAGCGCGTACGGGTCGGTGACCGCGGCCGTGACGACCTTGTTCGCGGCGGGCTGCCACGCGGTGACCCGGTACGAGTAGTACTTGCCCTTCCAGGACGCCGGCCCGCGTACGGACCAGACGCCGGTCCGGTCGTCGCGCGCCATCGCCACGGTCTGTGCTGCGGACGAGGCGGTGTCGAAGAGCTGCAGGTCGACCTTCTGAGCCGTGGGCGCCCACACCGACAGCGTGGTGCCGACCGGCCCGAGCCTGGCCCCGGCCGCCGCCGAGGCGTAGACGTCATCCAGCACGCCCGCGGTCTGCACCCCGGTCGCGGCGAGCAGCTTCCCGGCCGCGTCCCGCTCGGTGACGACGACCTGGCCACGCAAGATGTCTCTGACCGGCGCCCCGGCCGGCAACCCGAAAGCGTCGTACTGCCAGAGGTGCGGGAAGCGGGTGCGCTGGGCTTCGGTGAGCCCGTCCCGCTTCGCGGTGAGCCCGATCGTCCGATAGGAGCCGGTCAGCTCGCCGTCGGCGACGCCGATGCCGCCCGGGGCGTACACCAGGTCGTAGATCTTGCCGTCGGTCTCCTCACTCGGCTGCCAGGCGATCGTGCCCCGGTCGAGCCACACCGCCGACGACTTGGTCAGGTCGGCCGTCCCGCCCGAGCCGGCCTTCTTGACCACCGGCGCCAGCCGCGGCGAGATCCCGCCCAGCAGCCAGATCTCGTGCCCGCCCTCGGCGAAGGTGAGCTGCTGATCGTCCGGCAGATCCTTGGTGTCTCCCTTGTGGATGATGTACTTCAGCGCGGGCGCCCCGGCCGCGAGAGGCACCTTCCAGAAGACGCCGTACGCGTCGGTGCCGGTCGGCGCCAGCGGCGACGCCCAGTCGGTGCCGGTGGCCGCGCCGTCCCAGACGTGCAGGCCCCAGCCCGAGTAGTCGCCGTCGGCCCGCCGGTAGTGGATGGTCGCCGCCGACGGGTCCGGAGTGGCGGCGGGCGGCGTGGTCGTGATCGTGGCATCGCCCTGCTCGAGCCAGATCTCGCCGTGCTGCGACGGGTCGAAGGTGCGGTCGGCGTCGACGTCCTTGACCCCGTCCTTCCCCACCACGATGAAGCCGACGTTCTTGGCCCCGGGCTTCAACTTCACATAGGCGAAGCGGCCGTACGCGTCCTCGCCCACGAAGGGCTGCCCGGCCGGCCAGGTCGTCGTCATCGACGCATCGACGTCCCCGAACACGTAGAGCCCGTAGTCGTCGTAGCCCCCGGCCGGCCGCTGGTAGTGCACCACGGCGTAGTCGGGGCTGGTGGCGGTGACCGCCGTGCCCACCTTGATGGTGCTGGTGGTCGAGGCGAGCCGGCCCTTGCTGTCGCGCACGACCGCCTTGTAGCGCACGGACGTGCCCCCGGCCAGACCGGTCAGATCATGGTAGGCCGACGACGTGCCCGACCCGACCAGCCGCCACGGGCCGTTGCCGACCTGCGCCGCGAAAGTGACCTGGGCGAGCGGGTCGCCGGTGGTCTCGGCCACCAGGTGGGCCCGGGTGGCAACTTCGGCCCCCGGCGAGGTGAGCTTGACGGTCGGAGCGGCCGTGGGTGCAGCGATCGGATTGTCGGCTCGCAGCGCGATCGCCGACAGCGGCGGCACGGTGATGCTGAGCTTGCCGTCGGCGGCCGCGTTCACCGCGGACGAGACGCCGTAGATGCCCCGGAAGGCGGTGGACGGCGACCAGGTGTCGATCGTGACGGTCTGCGCCGTGGTCGCGCTGTTGGCCGCCACCACGTATTCGACACGCTGGGCCGGGTCGAGGCGCGACGCCGCGAAGACGCCGGGCCCGTCGGCGGCATGCCGGGTGACCTGCACGCCGCCGCGCAGCGCCGAGTTCGCCTGGCGCAGCGCGCCGAGCGAGGCGATCGTCTTGTAGAGCGGGTGCGCGGTGTTGTAGTTGTCGACCGCGTGCGTGCGGTCGGTGCCGATCAGGTCGTCGTCCAGATAGTCGGCGGTCTTCGACGCGAAGAGATCCTGCCGCGCGTCCTTGTCGCCACCGGGCCCGGTGAAGCCCTGCTCATCGCCGGAGTAGACGACCGGCTGGCCGCGGGTCAGGAACATCAGCTCGTGCGCGAGCTGATCCTTCCTCAGCGCGTCGGCCCCGCCCGCGGCCTGGATGAACGAGCCGATCCGGCCCATGTCGTGGTTGCCCAGGAACGTCGGCAGACGGCCGGCGTCGGTGTCCCGCGCGGTGTAGAGGTCGTCCTTGGCGTAGACGTCGGCCAGCGCCTTGGCCGAACCGTCGCCGGCCACGAAGCCCTTGGCCGCCTCCTGGAACGAGAAGTCCAGCGTGGCGGGCAGCCCGCCCCGGCGCACGTAGGTCGACTCGACCTCCTGGTCGGCGCTGTAGACCTCACCGAACATGAAGAAGCCGGGTTTGCCGGCCCGCGCCGCGGCCTTGTCGATGCCGGCGCTGAACTGCGGCCAGAAGTCGAGGTCGACGTGCTTGACGGTGTCGAGGCGGTAGCCGTCGATGCCGGCGGCGGCGATCCAGTACGCGTAGATGTCGGTCAGCCCGCGCACCACCTCGGGCCGCTCGGTCCACAGGTCGTCGAGGCCGAAGAAGTCGCCGTACTCGCTGTTCTCGCCGGTGAAGGTCGAGTCGCCCCGGTTGTGGTACATCGTCGGGTCGTTCAGCCAGGCCGGCACCTTCACCTTGGCGTCGGCCGCATTGGCATAGACCGGCGTGTACGGGAACGAGGCCGTCGACACCTTCGGGAAGTCGCCCTTGCGGTCGTCGAACGGCCGGCCCTGCGCATCCTCGTACGGCGAAGTGGCCTTGTCGATGTAAATAGGATTGTCTTCAGTCGGCTCTTGGGTGGTGGGCGGGGCGGTTGGAGGGTTGGCCTCGGCGTACTTGACGATGTCGGCCGTGTGGTTGGCGATGATGTCGAGGAACACCTTGAGGCCGCGCTGGTGGGCCAGCCGGACCAGCCTCTTGAGCTCGTCGTTGGTGCCGAAGTGCGGGTCGACCTGGGTGAAGTCGGTGATCCAGTAACCGTGGTAGCCGGCCGAGACGTCGGCCCCGGCGCCCTGCACGGGCCTATTCTTGAAGACCGGGGCGAGCCAGATCGCGGTGGTGCCCAGACCCTGGATGTAGTCGAGCTTGTCGATCACACCGGCCAGGTCGCCGCCGTGATAGAAGCCCTTGTCCGCCGGGTCGAGGCCGGTGGTCAGCCGGTCGCCGGTCAGCCCGCCCTTGTCGTTGGCCTGGCTGCCGTTGGCGAAACGGTCGGGCAGCACGAAGTAGTACTGCTCGTTGGCGGCCGGCTCGTCCGCGCCCCACTGGGCGATGACGGCATCCGAGGGGGCCGAGGGAGCGGCGGCCTCGGCCGCGGGAACGGATATCAGGAAGGGCAGTGACAGTGCTACGGCGGCGGCCAGCAGGCGCCGACTTCTCGAGACCACGGTGTCCCTCTCTATGTCCAGGCCCAGACTTGGAAGTCCGGACCGCAGGCATCGATGGTGGTGGAACCATCGGGTTCAATGTGCAGCGGCGACGCGCCGCCGTAAAGGTTTTCCAGGGTCGTGTCGGCGGGCAGGCCGGTCAGCCTCAGCTTTTCGCCGCCGGCCCGCCGCGCCAGCACGAGGACCGACTGCGTGGCGCTCTCGCGCAGAAAGACCAGGGTGTCGCCGTCGGCGTGCACCCAGCGCAGCCCGCCCGCCCTCAACGCCGGCGCCTGCTTGCGCAAGGTGATCAACGCGCGGTAGCTCGCCAAAGTCTGCGTGTCCCACTCGTCCGGACGGTCCCACGGCATCGGCGCGCGGGCCGACTCGTTGCCGCCGCCGGTCAGCCCGATCTCGTCGCCCGCGAAGACCATCGGCGTGCCCGGCAACGTGAACAGCAGGCCGGCCGCGACCGCCTGCCGGGCGGCGTCGCCGACCACCGTGCGGATCCGGGCCGTGTCGTGCGAGCCGAGCAGCGACCACGACGACTCCCACGACCGCCACGACATCTGCGACGCGAACGCCGACATGGTCGCGACCAGCGCGCCCGCGTCCCGCCGGGGCAGCTCCTCGGGGTTGCCGAGGAAGCCCTCGAACGGGACCGTGTCGGCGCGCAGCCAGCTCCACACCGGACGGGTGAACCCGGCGTAGTTCATCGTGCCGTGCCAGCCGTCCCGGTCGAGGTCGCCGGTGGCGTCGTGGCCGTGCTCGGCGAGCAGCAGGCCGTCCGGGCGGGCGTCGCGCACGGCCCGGCACAGCAGCGCCGCGACCTCGTGGTTGAAGTCGTCGGCGCCGTGCCGGGCGGTCATGTTGGCCACGTCGATGCGCCAGCCCGACAGCCCGTACGGCTCGGTCAGCCACTGCTGCACGATCGCGCGGAACTCCCGTCGCAGCTCGGCCGAGGCCCAGTTGAGCTTGGGCAGGCTGGGCACGCCGAGCCAGAACACGTCGGGGTAGTAGTAGTCCGGCCGGGTGGCGAACCACGGATGGGCGTCGCCGGTGTGGTTGGTGGTGAGGTCGCCGATCAGCCGGACGCCGCGCTCGCGGGCCGCCGAGGAGAGCCGTTCGAGGGCCCGGTCGCCGCCGAGCAGCGGGTCGACCCGGTCGAAGCCGGCGCCGTCGTAGCGGTGGGTGGAGCGGGCCGGGAAGAACGGGGTCAGATAGATCGTGTCGGCGCCCAGGCTGGTGACGTGGTCGAGGCGGCGGGCTATCCCGTCCAGGTCGCCGCCGTAGAGGACGCGCACGGCGTCCGGGCCGGGCACGACCGGGTCGTCCCAGCCGGCCCGGACCGCCCAGTCCGGGGTCTCCCGCCGGTCGGCCGCGCTCGACCGGGCGTACCGGTCGGGGAAGATCTGATAGATCACGGCATCGCGCGCCCAAGCCGGCGTGGTCGGGTGGGCGACGAGGCGGAAGTCGGTGCTGTCGGGCACATCGTGCGCGGTCAGGCCGAGCCCGGTCAGCCAGCGCACGCCGCTCGTCGTGCCCAGCAGGAAGCGGTAACGGGTGACCGGGTTGTGCGCGGGCAGCTCGGCCCGCCACCACGTGTCGCCGGCCCGGCGGCGATCGACGACGGCCGAGGTGAAGATCGGCTCGCCGTCACGGACCCAGCGCATGTGCACACGGGACACCCCGGTCCCGCCCGGCACCCGGACGAACACGCTGACCGTGTCGCCGAGCGCCGGCGCGGGATCACTGACGTACAGCTCGCTGCAGTCGTGGTGAGGTCTCATCCCTTGACCGCCCCGGCCGTGAGCCCGTCGGTGATGTAGCGCTGCAACAGCTGGAAGACCAGCACGGTGGGGATCGCGGTGAGCAGCGTGCCGGCGCAGAACATGCCGAAGTTGGCGTTGCGCTCCCCCGCGACCAGACCGACCAGGCCGACCGGCAGGGTCTTGGCGCCGGCGTCGGTGAGGAAGACGTTGGCGATCAGGAACTCGTTGATCGTGCCGATGAACGCGAGCAGCGCGGTGACCGCGAGGATCGGCGCCACCAACGGCAGCAGGATGCGGAAGAACACCTGCGGATGGCTGGCGCCGTCCATCGTGGCCGACTCGTCGAGCTCACGCGGGACGGTGTCGAAGAAGCCCTTCATCAGCCAGGTGTTCACGCCCAGCGCGCCGCCGAGGTAGAGCAGGATCAGGCCCCACCACGTGTTGAAGCCGAACGCGGGCCAGTAGTCGGTGACCGTCGAGAAGATCAGGAAGATCGCCACGATCGCCAGGAACTGCGGGAACATCTGGATCAGCAGGACCGACAGCAGGCCCACCCGGCGGCCGCGGAAACGGCGGCGGCTGAACGCGTACGCGGCCAGCGCCGAGATGAAGACCGAGGCGACCGCCGAGACGCCCGCGACCACGATCGAGTTGAGGAACCAGCGGCCGAACTCGGTGTCCTCGAAGAGATTGGTGAAGTTGGCGAACGAGGCACCGGTCGGCACGAGCTCGCTCGACGACAGGGTGCCGAGCGGGTTGAGCGCCGCCGAGAGCACGAAGACGATCGGGATCATCGCGAAGAGCAGCATGAGGACGCCGACCAGGTGCCGCCACCCGACCTGCCGGAGCCAGCGCGTCATGAGTGGACCTCCTCGAGGTGACGCGTGCGGCGGAAGCTGACCGCCGAGACGACGGCGACGATCAGGAAGATGAAGATCGAGATCGCGGCCGCGTAGCCGTACTGCGCCCCGCTGCCGCCGAACGCGAGCCGATAGGTGTAGGTGATCAGCAGGTCGGTGGCGCCGTTGGCCGGGTTGTCGGCCGGGAACGGCGCGCCCTCGGTGGTCAGGTAGACCGCGTTGAAGTTGTTGAAGTTGAACGCGAACGACGAGATCAGCAGTGGGGTCAGCGCGACCATCAGCAGCGGCAGGGTGATCCGCCGGAAACCGCCCCACGCGCTCGCCCCGTCGATCCGGGACGCCTCGGCCAGCTCGCGCGGGATCGCCTGCAGGGCACCGGTGGCGACCAGGAACATGTACGGATAGCCCAGCCAGAGCTGCACCAGGATCACCGCCGTCCGGGCCGACGCGGCGCCGCCGAACCAGTCGACGTCGAGGCGGAGCAGGTTGTTGATCAGGCCGAAGTCGGTGTTGAACATGTCGCGCCAGACCAGCAGCATGGCGAACGACGGCATCGCGTACGGCAGCACGAGCAGCACCCGGTAGAGCGTGCGGCCGCGGACCCGGTCCGAGTGCAGCGCGATCGCCAGCAGCAGCCCGAGCACGAAGGTGCCGCCGGTCGACGCCAGGGCGAAACCGAAGTTCCAGACCAGGGTGCGGACGAAGGGACCCGCGATCGCCGAGTCGGTCAGCACCCGGGTGAAGTTGCTGAACCCGACGCCGACCTTCCAGCCCTGGGCCAGCCGCTCGCCGCTCGCGTCGACGAACGCGCCGACCTTCTCGTCCGCGGTCCAGGTCTGCCCGGTCGTGGTGTCCCGGATGCAGTCGCACGCCTCGTCGTAGGCGCGACCGGCCCGGCCCTCGTAGGCCCGGGACAGGCCGGACGAGCGGATCGCGCCGCCCGGCGTCGGCACGGCGAGCGCGGTGATCTCGGCGCTGCGCAGGCTGGCCTGCCCGGCGTTGAGCACGGTGTAGCCGCTCGCCGCGGTGACCCGGCCGGTGCTGCCCACGGTCACGTCACCGGCGGGCAACGCCTCCAGACCGTCGGCGTCACCGGCCGAGACCTGGCGGGTGGCCGGGTCGGTGATGAGGAAGACCAGCGGCCCGGTCGCCGTATCGCCCGTGGTGGCGACCGTCAGCGCGTACTGGGTGGAGCCGGGCACCTGGGTGACCGACGCGGTCTGGATGGCCACGACGGCCTCGGCCTGGGTGCCCCGGTGGCCGTCGCCGAAGTTGGTGAACGCCGTGCTCGCCGTGTAGAGCACCGGGAAGACCTGGAACAGGATCAGCAGGATCGTGCCCGGCGCCAGATACTTCAGCGGAATGTGCCGCGGGGTCAGATAGAGATAGAGCAGGCCGGCCGTGGTGGCGACCAGGATGGCCAGGCCCGCCCACGCCTCGTTCTCGGCCAGGGGAAAAGCGGCCCAGATCGCGATGGCCACGGTGAACCCGAGCAGCACGACCTTGATGAACAGGCCGGCTCCGCGGACGGGCCGCTCCGGCCGGGGGTCGGGACGGGCCTGCTCGGTGGCAGGCCCGTCGAGCATGATCGACATGTGTCGGGCTACTTGATGGAAGCCGAGATCGTCTTACCGGCGGCCGTGATCGTGCTGCTGGGATCGGCCCCGCCGACCACCGCGGCCTCGGCCTTGCCGAACGGGTCCCAGATCGCCGCCATCTCGGGCACGGCCGGCAGCGGGATGCCGTTCTTACCGGCCTCGATGAACTTGGCGAGATCCGGGTCGCCCCCCTTGACCTGGTCGAACGCGGCGGTCAGGGCCGGCGGCCGGGGCTCGGCCTGATACAGGGCGACGGCCAGCTCGGGCGTGGTGACGTAGTTGGTGACGAACTCCTGCGCCAGCGCCTTGTTCTTGCCCTTGGAGGCGACGTAGAAGGTCTGCACGCCGAGGAACGGGCGGGCGGGCTGACCACCGGCGAAACCGGGAACGGCCGTGATGTCGTACTTGAGACCGGCCTTCTTCACATCGGTGATCGCCCACGGGCCGGAGACCAGATAGGCGCACTTCTTCGAGGTGAACGTGGCGATCGAGTTCTCCGGGGTGATCGACCGCTTGAGCGCGCCGTCGCCCTTCTCGCCCAGCGTCGCGATCTTCTTGAACGCCGCGACCGACTCCGGCTTACCGACGCCCAGATCCTTGGGGTCGTAGTCACCGCTCGCGTTGGTGCCGAACAGGTAACCGCCGGCGCTCGAGTAGAGCGGGTAGAGGTGGTAGGCGTCGCCCTTCTGACCGACCTGCAGGCAGAGCGTCTCGGAGACCTTCTCGGCCGCCTTGAGCTTGTCGGCGTCGGCCACCAGCGCCTCGATCGTCGCGGGCGCCTGCGGGGCCAGGTCGGTGTTGCGGATCAGAGCCAAATTCTCCATGGCGTACGGGACCCCGTACGTCTGCCCGTTGAAGGTGACCGCCTTGAGCGCGTTGGGGTTGAGGCCGCCGGACTGTTCGGCCGACAGTTGCACCGGGTCGACCGCGCCGTTCTGCACGAGGTTGCCGATCCAGTCGTGCGCGCCGACCATCACGTCGGGGCCGCTGCCCTGCTGGGACGCGGTGACGAAGGTGGTCTGCTGATCCTTGGAGATCGCCTGGACCTTTACGGTGACGCCGTTCTCGGAACCGAACTTCTCGCCGAACGGCTTGAGGGCGGCCGCCCGCTTGTCATCGGCCCAGATCACCAGCTCACCGCCGGCGGCGGGCTGGGCGGACGGGTTGCCGGAGCTGGGACTCGCGTTGTCGCCACCGCAACCGGCCAGGGCGAGGGCACAGGTCAGGGCGGCGGCTACACCCGCGGCACGGATGCGCATGGGACGTCTCCTGTCGTTTCTTTGAATGTTTTTTCATCAAGCGCCAGCAGTCGTCGCTGGGCTTGCGTCCGGGGATCGATCGCGATTTCATAGCCACACCTGAATAAGCGCAGCGTGTGACAGCTCGACCAGGTATCGGCCTGCGTCTTTCTTGTTGCCGGGACGTTAGCAAGAGCTTGCAGCGAATGGAAGAGCTTGCAGGAACTCCTCGGCAACACGTCGGCACTAGAGTTGTCGCCATGCGTGCACGGATGGCCGACATCGCCCGTCAGGCCCAGGTCAGTGAGGCGACGGTCTCGCGTGTCATCAACGACCGCCCCGGCGTCTCCCACGAGACCCGCCAGGCGGTGCTCACCGCTCTCGACGTCCTGGGCTACGAGCGGCCCGAAAGGCTGCGTAAGCGCAGCGCCGGCCTGGTCGGTCTGGTCGTCCCCGAGCTGGACAATCCGATCTTCCCGGCCTTCGCCCAGGTGATCGAATCGACCTTGGCCCAACAGGGCTACACGCCGGTTCTCTGCACCCAGTCACCGGGCGGCGTGACCGAGGACGAGTACGTGGAGATGCTGCTCGACCGGCAGGTCTCCGGCATCGTCTTCGTCTCCGGCCTGTCCGCCGACACGACCGCCGACCACGCCCGCTACCAGCGCCTCCTCGACCGGCCGCTGCCGATCGTGCTGATGAACGGCTACACCGAGGGCCTCGAGGTGCCGTTCGTGTCCTGCGACGAGCGGCTGGCCGGCGACCTGGCGGTGACCCATCTGGTCGCGCTGGGCCACCGGCGGATCGGCCTGATCTCGGGCCCCAACCGGTTCATCGCGGTGCAGCGCAAACTGGCCGGCTACCGCCAGGCCCTGAAACGCGAGCTGGGCGTGGCCGACTCGGCGCTGGACGACTACGTGTCGCTGACGCTGTTCGGCGTCGAAGGCGGCGAGGTCGCGGCCGACCGCCTGCTCGCCATGGGGGTGACCGGCATCGTCTGCGGCTCCGACCTGATGGCGCTGGGCGCCATCCGGGCCGCGCGCCGCCGCGGGCGGTCGGTGCCGGGCGACGTCTCGGTCATCGGTTTCGACGACTCGCCGCTCATCGCGTTCACCGACCCGCCGCTCACCACGCTGCGCCAGCCGGTCACCGCGATGGCCGTGGCGGCCGTCCGCTCACTGATGGACGAGATCAACGGGCACGGCGCGCCGCACTCGGAATACCTGTTCCGGCCCGAGCTGGTGGTGCGCGATTCGACCGCTATCGCCCCGCACAGCCGAAACCTGCCGGTCGCCACGCCCGCCGCCTGATCTTCTCCCTGCAAGTTCTTGCATATTCTGCGAGAACCGGCCAGCATCGAATATCAACGATCCGGTGCTGCTTTGCCGGCACACCGGGCTCTACGATCGCCGGGTGACCACGGCGGCAACAGAGCTCGACCCGGAACCGGCGACCACGACCGGGCAGAGCGGCGGCGTGCGCGCCGTCCCCGACGTCGTACGGCGGCGGCTGGCCACGCTCGACAACTGGCTCAACCCGCACTCGTGGCTGGTCACCGCCGTCATCGTGACGATCGCGGCGATCCTGCGGCTCAACAGCATCACCAGTGCCAAGGGCTATGTCTTCGACGAGGTCTACTACCCGACCGACGCCTGGGACATGCTCACCCACGGCGTCGAATGGGACCCGGAGAACACGGGCGGCCCGGCCTACGTGGTCCACCCGCCGCTCGGCAAATGGCTGATCGCGCTGGGCGAGCTGGTCTTCGGCAACAACGAGCTCGGCTGGCGCGTCCCGACCGCCATCGCCGGCACCCTGATGATCCTGATCCTCGTCCGGGTCGCGTACCGGCTGTTCCACTCGATCGTCCTGGCCGGCACGGCCGGTCTGCTGATGACCCTGGACGGCTTCCAGCTGGTGCTGTCGCGCACGTCGCTGCTCGACATCTTCATCGGCCTGTTCGTGCTCGCCTCGTTCGCCGCCCTCGTCCTCGACCGCGACCACTGCCGCCGGCGGCTGCTGAAGGCGCTCGAGAACGGCTACGACCCGGACGCCACCAAAAAACTGCCGAGGATCGTGCCGTGGTGGCTCCTCGTCGCGGGCGCCCTGCTCGGCTTGGCCTGCGGGGTCAAATGGAGCGCGCTGTTCTTCGTCCCGTTCTACGCGGTGCTGGTGATCGCCTGGCGGGTGCAGGC
The DNA here is from genome assembly GCA_965217855.1 of Actinoplanes sp. Taxonomy (GTDB): domain Bacteria; phylum Actinomycetota; class Actinomycetes; order Mycobacteriales; family Micromonosporaceae; genus Actinoplanes. The sequence goes on from CBDCJN010000002.1 coordinate 60,499, forward strand.
GCGGCGCTCGGCGGGCATCCGGCGGCCCCTCGTCGCGGGCATCCTGGGCGACCTGGGGTGGGGGCTGCTCAGCTTTGTGCTGTCGGCCATCTTCTACCTCGCCACGTGGACGGGCTGGCTGGTGACGGACACCGGCTACTTCCGGCACTATCGGGAGGCCAACGGACTGAGCGAGCCGCCGATCCTGGGGGCGCTGCTCAACCTGCTGCACTACCACTCCGAGGCGTACGGATTCCACAGTGGGCTGACCTCGAAACACCCCTACCAGTCGTGGCCGTGGCAGTGGCTGCTGCTGGGGCGGCCGGTCAACCTCTTCATGCCCGGCGGCCAGGGCTGCGGCGAGCCGACCTGCGTACGCCAGATCATTTTGCTGGGCACGCCGATCCTGTGGTGGTCGTTCCTGCCGGCCCTGGCTGTGCTGATCTGGTTCGGCCTGGCCCGCCGAGACTGGCGAGCGTGGGCGATCCTGGTGCCGACGGCGGCCGGCTTGCTCCCCTGGTTCTACTACGCCATTCACGACGGCCGGACGATGTTCTCGTTCTACGCCCTGCCGGCCCTGCCGTTCCTGATCCTGGCCGTCGTCTACGCCCTGGGCGCCATCATGACCCCACCCACCGGCGTAACCCAGGGCCCAGCCCGAACCGACCGCCAACTCCTCGGCACCGTCATAGCCGGGGTCTACGTCGTGCTGGTCGCCCTGTGCTTCGCCTACTTCTTCCCCATCTTCGTAGGCCAGGTCATAACCCAGGAAGCGTGGGCGGCCCGCATGTGGCTGGGGCCCCGCTGGATCTGACCTGCAGCTTTTCGTCGTCGGCGTCAGCGCGCGGGTTGGGCTTTCCTGCGCTTTGACGGTTGGTGGCCGGGGTGACCAAGAGCAGCTGCAAGGACGGGAACTGATCTGCTCGGCTGCTCGACCCGGCGCACTTGAACTTGGACGAGGCGATGCGCCAGCAGCTCGGCACTCACGGAGTCGTCAGACCGTTAGTCAGAATCGTTGCTGCCCCCGGGAGTCGCTCTGCCGAACGCGGGCAACTCTGACCTTTCGGCCGGGTGCGCGGCCGGGCGGCGTCGGAGTCCTTGCTGCCCGGGGCCGCTCTATCGGAGGTGGGCAGCTCTGGCACTCTCGGTCAGGGCGCACGCATGACCGGTTGGGGTTCCGCCGAAGGCGGAGCCCCGCCCACATCTCACCTCGGCTTGGGGGATCTCCGAGCGCGGCCGGGGGTCTGGGGGCAGCGCCCCCTGAGGTCTTGAATCTGAACCTCCACGCGATGCCACGGCACAGCTTCCAGATCGTCGCCGACGCCACGATCACGACCGGTATCGTGCGAGGTCAGCCGTAGATTGCGGGGGATATCGGTGGGTGCAAAGACTGCGCTGTTGGCTTTTGCTGACGGGGACCTGCGGGCGACCATTGCGAAGTGCAGCCCAACCGGATGGGCTGCTAGCGGACAGTGAAAAATCCTTGTTGACGGACAGTTGAGTCCCTGCTCGCGGACAGCAGAATTCCTGCTGGGCGGTCAGGTGATCTCCGTCTCGGCCACGTGAAAGTGGATCTCTCCGGCCGGTTCGATTGCTGGTTGCTGACCTTTGCAACCGACCAGAGCCGGAGAGACCGTGACCAAGTCTGCCAGGGAGATCATGGAAATCTTGGAGTCATACGACCTGACCCGCTGCGCGCATTCCGCGGCGCAGCTGGCCGGGTGTGACGCGAAGACAGTGAACCGGTATGTGGCGTTGCGCGACGCCGGTGGCGGGGACCCGCTGGTGCGGGCGGCCGCGCCGCGGCCGAAGCTGATCGACGCGTTCCTGCCGAAGGTGGAAGAACTCGTCGATCGGTCGAAGGCGAAGATCCGCGCGGACAAGGTCCACGAACGCCTGGTGGCGATGGGGTTCACCGGCACGGAACGCACGACCCGGCGGGCGGTGCGGGAGGCGAAGATTGCCTGGCGGGCTGGGCGGCGGCGCACGTATCGGCCGTGGGTGAGCGAGCCGGGCCTGTGGTTGCAGTTCGACTGGGGCGACGGGCCGCGGATCGGCGGGCGTAAGACGTATCTGTTCTGCGCGTGGCTGGCCTGGTCGAGGTTCCGGGTCGTGATCCCGGTGTGGGACCAGACGATGGGTTCGCTGATCGCCTGTCTGGATGCCACGTTGCGGCAGGTCGGGGGTGTGCCGGCGTTTCTGTTGAGCGACAACGCGAAGACCGTCACCGTCGAACACGTCGCCGGTGTCGCGATCAGGCATCCCACGGTCGTCGCCGCCGGCCGGCACTACGGGGCGACGGTGCATTCCTGTGAGCCGTTCGACCCCGAATCCAAGGGCGGGGTCGAGGCGACCGTCCGGGTCGCGAAGGCTGATCTGGTGCCCACCGAGACCAACCTGCGCGGCGCCTACGACACGTTCGCGGAGCTGGTCGCCGCTTGCCAGGCGTGGTGCGAGCACATCAACGCTCGTATCCACCGCGAGACCGGTGTCGCCCCGGTGGATCGGCTCGCGGTCGAACGTGGTCACCTGCATGTCCTGCCGGCTGATCCGCACACCGCCGGGTTGGGTGAGGAACGACTGGTCAACGAGGATCAGACGGTCCGGGTCGGTTCCGTGCGCTACTCGACACCGCCAGGACACGTCGGGACCAGGGTGTGGTGCCGAACCGTCGGTGAGGAACTGGCGATCGTGGCCATGACCCTGACCGGCACCGCGGAGATCGCCCGGCACCAGCTGTCCACCCCGGGTAACCCGCGCGTCCTCGACGAGCACTATCCGCACCACCCGGGCGGGAATCACCCCCGCCCACCGCGGCCACGGGCCCGCAGCCAAGCCGAGGCCGATTTCCTGGCCATCGGCGACGGCGCTTATGCGTGGCTGGTCGAGGCCGCCGCGACCGGCGCCAGCCGGGTGCGGGCGAAGATGACCCGCGCGGTCGAGTTCGCCACTATCCTCGGCCCCGCGAAAGTCGACCAGGCCCTCGGCCTGGCCGCGGCGGCCGGCCGGTTCGACGACACGGATCTCGGCTCGATCCTGGACCACCTCGCCACCCGAGGCGAACCCGGTGACCTGGTGGTCGCCGACGAAACCCACTCCGCGCAGCCCGGCACCGCCTCCTGGGAAAGGTTCGGCCGATGACCACACCAACCCCCACCCCGACCAGCCCGGCACCGGTCAACGGTGTGGTCCTCGACCTCGACGAGGCCGCCGACCTGGCCCGCCTGCTCGATCTGATCGAGGACTGGCTTCTGCACACCGACGACGACGCTCAAGCCGACCTGGCCGGCTTCCTCGACGGCTCCGGCCACGGCCACCTCGCCGCAGCCGGCCTGATCACCACCCTTGGACACACTTCGGTCGCCCTGCACCGCCGGCTCAGAAAGGCCAACCCGTGACCCGAGCAGCAGCCCCCGCCGCGACCCGAGCAGCCCCGCCCCGATCGGCGCCGGCCTTGCCCGACGACCTCGACCGGCTGTTACGCCGGATGCGGCTGCCCTACCTCCGCGCCGCCGCCCCCGACGTGATCGCCACCGCGAAAGCTCAACGCTGGGACCCCGCCGAAGTGCTGCGGGTCCTCATCAACGAAGAGGTCATCGGCCGCGACGCCGCGACCCGGCGGATGCGCCGCAAGACCGCGAACTTCCCCACCGGCAAAACCCTGGCCACCTGGCGGCCCGACGAATCGTCCATCCCCGCCGCCACCCAACAAGGGTTGTCCACCCTGGAATGGATCGGCCGGGCCGAGAACCTGGCCGTGTCCGGCCCGTCCGGCACCGGCAAAAGTCACTTCGTCGAAGCCCTCGCTCAGAAAGCCATCGAGGCTGACCTGCGCGTGGCCTGGTTCACCCTGGAAACGTTGACCGCCACGATCGGCCGGGCCAAAGCCGACGGCTCGACCGCCCGGACCATCACCCGGATCTGCCGCAGCGATCTGATCGTGGTCGACGATATCGGGATGCTGCCCGCCGGTCAGGACGCCGCCGAAGCGTTCTACCGGATCGTGGATGCCGCCTATGAGCGACGATCGATCGCCGTGACCAGCAACATCCACCCGTCCGGCTTCGACGGCATCATGCCCAAAACCCTCGCGACCGCGACGGTCGACCGGCTGCTGCACCACGCCCACCTGATCACCACCGAAGGCGACTCCCACCGGCTGCAACAAGCCCTCGCCGGCAAGGGGGTGAAAACCTTGACCTAACCCCCAACCCGGAGATCACCTGACCACCGGCATGGAATTCTGCTGTCCGCCCACCAAGAAGATCAAAGGCCATCGGACACGACTTCGTCGTGACCCTTGACATGGGCCTGGACGGAACCATGCAGGAGGTGATCTGGGACGACTTCTGAAGGTCCATCCCATGATCGAGTGGAAGACTGGCGGGATGGAGTTTCTCTGCTTTCACCGTGACCGGCCCGGTTCCATGGCCCTGCGCGAGGAATTGCGGGAGGACCACTGGTCCTACATGGACCGCCACGCGAACGAGATGATCGCTCGGGGCCCGACTCTGGCCGACGACGGCGAGACGGCAACCGGAAGCCTGCACATCGTCGACCTGCCGGATCCCGCCGCTGCTCGTGAGTTTGCGTTCGAGGAGCCCAACTACCAGGCCGGGGCGTATCGCGACGTGCTGCTCCGCCGGTGGCACAACACGCTGGGGTGCAGCATGTGGGAGTTTCCGGGCGGCCTGACGGGTGGCAGGCGTTTCCTGGTGCTGGGCCTGGGCACCGGAGAGGGCGCCGACCTGGACACGCCGCCCGGTTCGGAACAGCTGATCGCGTACGGGCCGCTGTTGTCGGACGACGGCGCAACTTGGCTGGGCACCGCGATGCTGGTTCAGGCAACGGATGCGGCCTCGGCTCGCGCGATCCTGACCCAGGATCGATATGCCGACATCGAGGTCCACAACTGGCAGTTCGGCGGCCGGCGCTAGAGCGGCCGGCTGCAGCGACGACAGACGTGGACGCGCCGGAACTGGGCCCGGGCCGCAGGCTCGTCCGCCATCTGGCCGTGGAGGAAGCTCACCATGGATTTCAGGCCCGGGCGGGCGGTAAGACCGGCTCGATCGGGCTCGGCCGGGTCGGCATACCGGTCCGCGTACACGTGCAGGTAGTGGCTGTCCTCGGTGAAACCCAGGGCTCGGTACCAAGCCAGTGTCCCGGGATCGTCGCGGGTCCAGGCGTCCAGCTCGGTGGCTTCCTCTTCGCGCAGCCGCGAGATCACCGTATCGACGAGCGCCTGGCCAACGCCTTGGCGTCGGAAGTCCGGATGGACCACCAGGGTGTCGATCGTCCCGGAGACCGTCGCCATGAGAATGCCCGCGATCGTGCCTTGGTCGCCGGCCGCGACGAGGTCCGGGCCGATGACCGGCGGCTTGGCCGGCCAGACGTCGTCGAAGTAGGCCGTGTCCAAGAAGCCGAGCACTCGGCAGCGCAGCCAGGAACGTTCGTCAGCAGGCCCGTAGCTCCGCACCGACCACGTCATGACCGCGAAATCTCGAAGAGCTCGTTGACGGTGTCGTAATACCTCGTCGTACGCCCCAGAGCAGCCATGCCGAGCCGGCGGCAGACGGCCTGGGAGGCCAGGTTCTCCGGATCCGTGACGGCGAGAGCCTTGGCCAGACCCCGGCCGAACGCGTCGTGGAGGACGGCCTCCGCTGCTTCGGTGGCGTAGCCGTGACCCCAGGCGTCCGGGTGCAGGTGCCAGCCGATTTCGACATCGGGCGGCTCACCGGAGGATTTCCCCACCGACAAGGGGATCGGCTTGAGCAAGAGGTTGCCGGCCGGCTGACCGTTCGCCGTGGCGATCACCCAGATGCCGTGAACGGGATGGTCGACGGCCCGCCGACGCCTGATCGAGGCGAGCGCATCCTCCCTCGTACTCATGGTCGTCGGATGCGCACCGAGGAAACGCACAACCTCCCAGCGCGACTCAAGATCCAGGAGAAAATCAGCGTCGTCGTCCTGCCAGGGACGCAGCAAAAGGCGTTCGCTGCTGATCATGCGCATGCCACCGAATGTAGTCAGCGCCGCGTCGAATGGGATCATCAATATCCGCGATCTGGAGTGCCGTCATGACGTACGTGAGTGAAATGCGCAGTCTCGTGGGGCATCGGCCGCTGCTGCTCGCCGCGGCCGGCGTCGTGGTCGTCGATGAGGCGGGCCGCTGGCTGCTTCAGCGACGCACCGACGACGGGCGGTGGGGACTGCTCGGTGGCGCTTTGGAGCTCGGCGAGTCTTTCGAGGACGCTGCCCGTCGCGAACTCTTCGAGGAGAGCGGCCTGACCGTCGAGTCGCTGCATCCACTCGACGTGTATTCGGGTCCCGACTTCCAGATCACGTACCCCAACGGCGACCACGCCTACGTCGTCGGCGTGACGTTCCTGGCCGATCACGTCGCCGGCACCGCTGCGGCCGACGGGGTGGAGGGCTTCGAACTGGGCTGGTTCAGCCCCGAACGCCTCCCCGAGCTGAGCGGATACAACGGCCTGCTGACGACCCGGGCCCGCGCCGCCCTACGTGACCAAACGTGAACGGCATCGGCCGACTCGGCGCGGGCTGCGCTGTCGCTGAGCGAGACTGGGGGTGTGCCGCCTCAGCCGCCTGTCCGGAGAGTTCGGTTCGACCTGCGCCCCCTCGTCTTCCGGCGCACCCAGTACGAGCGCGCAGTCCGCGAGGCCGCCGACACCGCCCCAGACCGTGAATAGCTCGCAGCCGGGACGCCGGGCGGGCCGTCACGAGTGGTCCGCGACGACCCACCCGATCGTCAGCAGTTCAGAGAATGGCTGAGGGGCGACTGGTCGCGGCAGCCGTAGTCCCCGTCCCACGTGGAAGCGCGGCCGCCGGAGAAGCAGGCCAGCATCCGGACCGGGTAGTAGATGTCGTAGTGGGCAGCGACGTCGTCCGTGCCCGAGCGGTCCGGATAGTCGACGAAGGAGCAGGGGTTGGTGTTCGACGCGGGCCAGACGCGGATGAACGGCCCCTTCCCGTCCGCCCTCTTGTCGGCGATGACCAGGTGCTTGCGGCTCTGCTGATACGGGTCGCCGTAGAGTTGATTTTGTAGTCCGCCTCGTCCTTCCCCCAGGATCGTGTTGAACGGTCAGCGAGCGTTCGCGACCCTCGCGCCGCTCGGCGAAAGGTGAAGGCCTAGCCCTCCCTGCACTCAGCCGAGAGCGCAACCGGCACGGTGCGAACGCGCAACCCACCACCAACGCCGGCCTGGGTGAGCAACCCGTTGCGACAAACCACCATCGCGACAGCGCAGACCACCACCCGCACGGGGGCCCCACCCAGCCCGCCCGACGGAAGCGAGCGCGCACCCAAAATCCTGCCCGTCACCAACCCCCATGCAAGGTTGAGGGCCGGGGCAAGCGAATCAGCTGTGGGCCCCAGTAAGCCGAGCGACGGCACGCTGTTTCAAGGCGAACCCCTGCTTGGCCGCATCCCGCAGGTTGGCCACCAGCGGCGACCGGGACCGACGGGCCCAAGGCACAGGCACCTCAGTGGTCCCGTACTTGGCCTTGTACGAATTGCCGCCCACGAAGTCGAACTCGGTCACCCCGCGCTCTCGCGCCCACCGCATCGCGTACCAGATCAGGGCCTCGTTGGGTCGGAGGTGTTGATCCGCGCGGTAGCTGGCTCCGCCCCAGAAGTACATCGTGCGGTGGTACCAGGGGAGCACGGCCGTGGCGATGCAGCGGCCTTCCTGGGAGCGGGCCCGGAGCAGGAGCAACTGCCCTGACCCTCCGATGTGGCGAATGAGCGCCCGCACCCGCTCGATCGAATAGGTCGGCACCAGATTTTGTTTGGCGAAGACGTCGCGTAATTGATCGTAGAAATCGGCGGCGAATGTCGGATCGTCGACAACTTCTTCGATGATGACTCCTTCGCGCCCCGCCTTGCGGATATTGCGCCGGCACGCGCTCGCCATCGCGCCGAACAGGACGTCCTCCGGCGGGCTCAGGTCGATCACCGCGGTCGGCGCCAGGGAATACTGCAGGCCGAGATCGGCCAGGTCGGTCTCGGCCGCGAAACGGTCGCGGATCTCGAGGTGGGCGCAGCCGAGGTCGTGGAACGCGAACGGCATCAGCGCCGCCAGCGCGGCCCGTCGTGGCACCCCTTCGGCCAGCGTGAATCCTCCGTACGACGTCGTCCAGCCGGCCATCGGGCTGCCCAGGATGCGCAGGCCGAACCGCTTGGTGACCAGCGAAGTGAAGTGGCCGACCGTGGTCGGGCCGTCGGTCAGGCGGGCCAGGACGGGTTCGGCGCGCTGGGTCTCGGCGACGAACCGGAGCCACGGTTCGGTGTGGAAGATCAGCCGGTCGTCGTACGTCGCGCGTTCGGCCCAGACGTCGGCCGCCGGGGTCACCCGGTGCAGTCGCAGCATGCGTCACCCTCCGCCGTCACCGGCTCGTCGGGCAGCGCCGGCCCGAAACGACCGGCCGCCCGGAAATGGCTTGGTGCGGCCGATGATGCGCCGCGAACGGTGTCATTCGCAAGGCCGGAAAATTGACGTGAAGACTTCTCGCGTTCCTTATGACAATTGCTACTGATGTTCTCCGGCGCCATTTGCGAGGGTCAGTTCCAGGGCGCAACACCACGCTGTCCCGACCAGAGCCGGAGGGTGCCCATGCCGTCCCCGACCTTGATCAACCCGGCTGCGCTCAAGCGGCGTCTCAACGAGCTCGAGCTGCGCAGCTGGCTGCGGGCCCGGCCGCGGATCCAGGGGCGGGTGCTGGCGCCGGCCGGGTTGTTCCGCCGGCTCCCGACCACCTCGGGGCTCTATTTTCCCTTTTACCACGACGTGCCCGGCGAGTACGCCGCCGATCTGCGCCGCCACCTGCTCGCGTTCCGCCGGCTCGGGCCGATGGTGCGCTGGGACGAGGCGCTCGCGATCCTGGCCGGCGAGCGCCCGCTGACCGGCCCGGTCTTCTGTCTTTCGTTCGACGACGGGCATCCGAGCTGGCGTGACGTGCTGGTGCCGATGCTGCTCGAGCTCGACGTGCCCGCGATGTTCTTCGTGACCACCGGTCTGATCGGCGGCCCGGGCCGGCTCGGCTGGGACGACTGCCGGGCGATCCGCGACGCGGGCTTCGACTTCGGCTCGCACAGCGTGACTCATCAGCGCCTGGCCGACCAGAGTGACAGCGAAGCGTTGCGCGAGTTCGCCGAGTCCAAGACGGAGCTCGAGAACGAGCTGGGGGTCGAGGTGCGGGACTTCGCCGCGCCGTACGGGCATCCGGCCGTTGATTTCGGCCGCCGCGACGTCACCTTGGCCACCGGCGCCGGTTACCGCTCCTTCGCCAGCACGCTGCGTCCGGCGATGCACCCCGGTGGCAGCCCGATGGCCATCAACCGGCAGGGCCTGCATCCCGCTTGGCCGTTGATGGCCGTGAGGACGAGAGTTCATGACTGAGGCCCGGATCTGGTTGTCACCGCCGGACGTCGGCGAGATCGAGCGCAAGCTGCTGCTCGAGGCGTTCGACTCCAACTGGGTCGCCCCGGTCGGCCCCGATCTCGACGCGTTCGAGTCCCAGGTGGCCGACATCGTGGGCGTACGCCACGCGGTCGCTCTTTCCAGCGGCACCGCCGCCCTGCATCTGGCGCTGGTCGCGGCCGGCGTCCGGACCGGCGACACCGTCCTGGTTCCGTCGTTCACGTTCGCTGCCACCGCGAACGCCGTGATGTATCTCGGCGCCAAGCCGGTCTTCCTGGACAGCACCACCGAGAGCTGGAACGTCGACCCCGCTCTGGTCGCCGACGAGCTGCGCCGGCGCTGCGCCAAGGGCCGCCCGCCGCGCGCGGTGATCGCCGTCGACATGTACGGGCAGTGCGCGGACTACGAGCCGTTGATGGCCGCCTGTGACCGCTACGGGGTCGCGCTGATCGAGGACGCGGCCGAGGCGCTCGGGGCGACCTATCGGGGTCGCCCGGCCGGGTCGTTCGGGTTGGCCGGTGTCCTCTCGTTCAACGGCAACAAGATCATCACTACCGGCGGGGGTGGCATGCTCGTCACCGACGACGACCGGGTGGCCACCCGGACCCGCCATCTGGCCAGCCAGGCCCGCGAGCCCTTCGCGCACTACGAGCACCGGTCGGTCGGCTACAACTACCGGCTCAGCAACCTGCTCGCCGCGGTCGGCCGCGGGCAGCTGCAGCGGCTCGACTCGATGATCGCCGCCCGCCGCGAGACCGGCCGGTTCTACCGGGCCGCGCTGAGCGATCTGCCCGGCGTCACCTTCATGCCGATCGCCGCCTACGGCGAGGCCAACTGGTGGCTCACCTGCCTGCTGATCGACGAGGAGCGGTTCGGTGCGAGCCGCGACCGGATCCTGGAATGCCTGGCCGCCCGCGACATCGAGGCCCGGCCCACCTGGAAGCCGATGCACCTGCAGCCGGTCTTCCGGGACTGCGTGATGCGCGGCGGCGACGTCGCGAACGACCTCTTCCGCCGGGGGCTGTGCCTGCCGAGCGGGTCGGCGCTGACCGAGCACGACCGGGAACGTGTCGTGGCCGCCGTGCGCGCGGTCGCCGCCGAGCACGACGAGGGGTGACGGGCATGCACATCGTCTACATCCACCAGTACTACTGCAATCCTTCGATGGCGGGCGGGATCCGCTCCTACGAGCAGGCCCGCCGGCTGGTCGCCCTGGGGCACACGGTCGACGTCATCACGACCGACATCACGGGTACGCAGACCGAGCGCGGCTGGCGGCAGACCGAGGACGACGGCGTACGCGTGCACTGGTTCTCGGTTCCTTACAACAACTCCATGTCGTTCGCCCGCCGGATCCGCGCGTTCGCCGAGTTCATGGTCGTGGCCACGGCCAAGGCGGCAGCGCTCAAAGGCGAGCTGGTCTTCGCCACCAGCACGCCGCTCACCGTGGCCGTTCCGGGGGTGCTCGCCGCGAAGTGGCGGACCCGGGCCAACCGGGTGCCGTTCGTCTTCGAGGTACGCGACCTGTGGCCCGAGGTGCCGATCGAGATGGGTCTGCTGCGCAATCCGCTCGCCCAGCGGGTGGCCGGCGCACTCGCGAACTTCGCCTACCGCAACGCCGAAGAAGTCGTCGCGCTGTCGCCTGGCATGGCCGCCGGTGTCACCGCGCGCCGTCCGGCGAGCCGGGTCACGGTCATCCCGAACGCGGCCGATCTGGCGATGTTCGAGGTTTCCGAAGACCGGATCGAGAAATTCCGGTACGAGCACGAGTGGCTGGGCGACCGGCCGCTGATCGTCTACACCGGAGCGCTCGGCGCGGTGAACGGCGTCGACTATCTGGTGCGGGCGGCGCGGCGGATGCGCGAGATCGACCCCGAGATCCGGGTGCTGATCGTGGGGCACGGCAAGGAGTGGGAGCCGGCCAAGCGGCTCGCCGCCGAGCTGGGGCTGCTCGACCGGACCGTACGGATGTGGGAGAAGGTGCCCAAGGCCGAGCTGCCGGTGATCCTGGGCGCCGCGACGATGTCGACCAGTTTCGTGCGGCCCATCCGCGCGCTGTGGGACAACTCGGCCAACAAGTTCTTCGACGCGCTCGCCGCGGGCCGGCCGATCGCCGTCAACTACGGCGGCTGGCAGGCCGAGCTGCTCGACGAGACGGGCGCCGGACTGGTGCTGGACCCGACCGACTTCGACGCGGCCGGCGAGCTGTTCGCCCGCTACTGCCGCGACGAGCTCTGGCTGGCCCAGGCTCGGATCGCGGCGCACAAGCTCGCGGTCGAGCAGTTCTCCCGCGACCTGCTCTTCGACAGATTCGTCGCTGTCCTGGAGAGAGCAGCCGGCCTCGACCGAGCCGTGGGTGTGCCTGTCTCCGAATCCCGGGCGTCACGAGTCCACGGAAACGAACGATCGAGGATCGGGGAGTAGACAGCGTGGAACTGCGCGAGTACGTACGGGCGTGCCGCCGCCGCTGGGTCTGGATCGTGGTGCCGGTCCTGCTGGCCGCGGGGGCGGCGGCCGGGCTGTCGCTGACCCGCGAACCGGCGTACCGGTCGTCGATGGTTCTGTTCGTCAGCACCGGATCGAGCGATCCCGACTCGAAGGCGAGCCGCCTCAACTCGTACATCTCGCTGCTCACCGGGCCTCGGGTGGCGCAGGCCGTGGTGGCCAAGGTGGGCGGCCCGCTGACCGCGGCCGACGTGCAGAAGAGCCTGTCGGCCGAGGTCCAGGCGGGCACCGACCTGCTGGTGGTCACGGCCAAGGACTCGTCGGCCGACCGCAGCCGCACGATGGTCACCACCGCCACGACGGCCCTGGTCGCGCTGGCCAAGAAGCTCGACCCGCCGGTCGCCGCGGCCGACGGGCCGCCGCCGACGATCACGATCGCGCAGGATCCGGTCACCATTCAGGAGCCGGGCAATCTCGTCCGCGACGTGGGCTTCTCCGCCGTGCTCGGGCTGCTGCTGGGCGCGGTCGCGGTGGCCGTGCGCGAGGCCACCCGCAAAACTGTGGCCGAGGAGGACGACCTGCGGCGGCTCGGCATCGGCACGGTCGGCGTCATCTCGCTCACCGGCCGCTGGGCCCGCTCGGGCCAGGCCGATTCGGTGCTGGCCGAGGCATTCCGCCGGCTGCGCAGCCTGCTGCCCGAGGCGGCCGGGCTGCGCCGCGAGAGCGCCCGCGGCACCTCGCTGCTGCTGACCGCGGCCAACCCCAAGGAGGGCACCACCGCGGTCGCCTGCGGCCTGGCGATCGCGATGGCCGAGACCGGCGCGCGGGTGCTGCTGATCGACGCCAACCTGCGCTCCCCCGGCGTCGGCCGCTACCTGGCCATGGACGGCGGGCCCGGGCTGGCCGACGTGCTGGCCGGGCACGTCGAGGTGAGCGACGTACTGCGCGACCCGCTGGGCGGGCGGCTGACCGTGCTGCCGCCGGGCGAGAAGAGGAACGACCCGGGCGAGGTGCTGGCCTCGCCGCGGCTCGCAGCGACCGTCCGCGACCTGACTTCGCGCTTCGACATCGTGCTGGTCGACGCCCCGCCGCTGCACTCGGTGGCCGACGCGGCCGTGCTGAGCAAGGTGACCGACGGTGCTCTGCTGGTGGTGAGGGCCAACCGCACCCGGGCGGCCGACGTGCGGCGCTCGACCGATCTGCTCGATCAGGTCGGGGCGCGGCTGGTCGGAGCGGTGCTCAACGCGTTGCCGCGCAAGCTGCCCGCCTCGCCGGCCGCGCCCGCCGAGCCGCAGATCCCGGAGGTGGGTGACAGCTCGGGTCTGGTCACGACCCTGCTGGGCGGGCGGGATGAGCCGGTGTCCCCGGCCAACCCGGTCGCCGGGCGGGCCCAGGTGTCCGCTGTGGACACTGCCGAGTCGGACATCACGCAGACCATCAAGCCCACGAGCGACGGCGGGGTGATCGCCTGGCGGATCACGCCCCCGGCCAACGGCAAAGTGGTGGTGCAGGCTGAAGAGGAGGCCACCCGCCTCATCGTGCCCGGGCCGCGCTCCCCCCAAGAAGACGCCGGCGACAAGGATGAGTGAGCTCCAGGCGGAGCGCCCGGCGGCGGATCTCGCCCCACCGCGCCGGCCGGGCAAGGCGGCCTGGGTCGGCACCCAGCTGCGCGAGCCGTTCATCCAGCTCTTCGCCTCGCAGCTGCTGACCGGGGTGGTCGCCCTGGTGGCGAACATCCTGATGGTCCGGGCCCTGGCGCCGGCGCACCGCGGCGAGGTCGCGCTGATGCTGCAGGTCGTCTATCTCAGCACCCAGCTGCTGCTGCTCGGCACCGAACGCAGCTTCGTGGCCAGCTATCACGAGGCGCCCCCGGCCGCGGCCGTCCGGGCGTACGGCCGGCTCCTGATCATCCCCTGTGGAGTGGGACTGGTCGTCGCGGGGGGATTCGAGGTCTTCGCGCCGCACGAGTTCAACCCGGGCCTGCTCGTGATCGGGCTGATCGCGGCGTACACCCTGGTCGAGGTGGCCGGTCTGGCCACGCGCTCGATCGCGATCGCGGCCGGGCGGGTGGGCGACTTCCTGGTCTGCCGGGTCCTCGAGTCGACGCTGCTGCTCGTGCTGCTGGTGGTGCTCTATCTGGCCGACACCACGGTGGCGGCGCTCTGGATCGTCGCCTACCTCATCGCCGGTCTGGTGCCCACGGCCGTCTACATCGTGATCTGGCTGCGCCGCCCCGCGCCCTCGGAGGCGGTGCTGCCCGACCACAACAAGCTCGTACGGCGGGAAGGTCTGGCCCTTTTCCCCGCCTCGATCTCGAACATGGCCATGCTGCGGTCCGACCGGCTCGCCCTGCCCGCGCTGGCCTCGACGCAGGCGCTGGGCCTCTACACCGCCGTGGCCACGATGACCGAGCTGCTGGCCTGGCCGGTGCGGGCGTACGCCGACTCGCGGCTCGGCCGGTGGCGCCGGCAGCACCTGGCCGGCGCCCTGCTGACCCGGCCGATCCTGCTCGTCACCGTCATCTACGCGCTGGTCGTCGCGCCGATCGCGGCCGGCGGGCTCTATCTGTTCATCGTTCCGGTCTTCGGCGCCGAATACGCGCCGGCCAAAGCCGTCGTGGTGCCGCTGGTCGCCGCGGCCGGGCTGTACGCGGTGTCGCGGGTGAGCCTGGGCCTGCTCATCGCCAAGGGCCACGGCACCCTCGTCTCGGCCGCCGAGATCACCGGTTTCGCGGTCAGCTTCGCCGCCTACGTCCTGCTGATCCCACCGTACGGCATCCTCGGCGCGGCCTACGGGTCGCTGATCGGCTACGGCTGCTGTCTGCTCTTCGCGCTGGTCACCGACCGGCTCACGGCGGAGCGGCCGTGAGAGCGCGGGTCTTCTTCGCACCGGGGCTGGTGCTGATCCTGGTCGCGATCGGCGGGCGGTTCACGCTCGACCGGGCCGGCTACCCCGATCTGGCCTGGGTCGACCTGCGCGTCGTGGGGCTGCTCGCCGGCCTGGCAGCGCTCATCGTCGATATCGCCCGCCGGCCTCCTGCACGGAAATCCGCCCGGCGTGAGGGCTGGCTGGTCGCGACGGTGCTGTTCTTCCTGTTCCAGATCGCCTCCGGGCTGTGGTCGCCGCCGGCCGCGCGGGTCGGGCCGCAGACGGTCGACCTGGTGCTGATGGGGGCGCTGGTCGTCGCCTTCTACCTGTACGCCGTGGGCGACCCGGAAACCGTGGTGCGGACGGCGTTCCTGCTGTTCTTCCTGGCCGCCATCGTCTTCGCCCTGGCCGCCCTGTTCATCAACGGCCCCGGCGAGCAGGGCCGCTACTCAGCGTTCGGCGGTGGCCCCAACGTCTTCGTCCGCATCGAGATCCTGGGCGTGATCAGCGCGATCGCCCTGTATCTGAGCACCGGGCGCATCCTGCCGCTGCTCGTCACTCCCCTGTTCCTGCTGGCCGCCGTGCTCTCGGGTTCGCGGGCGGGCCTGCTCGCGGGCGCGGCGGTCGGCGGGTTCGCGCTGCTGAAGATCCGCCACCGGCTGCGTCCGGGAGTGGTCGCGGGGGCCACCGCCTTCCTCGTCGCCGCGGGCATCGCCATCTGGGTGCTGGCCCCGCCGGCCTTCGTCAACCTGTTCCAGGAGCGGTTCGTCGAGCAGACCGTGCAGCAGCGCTACCTCTCCGACCGCACCTCGATCTGGGCCGCGGCCTGGCAGCTCGCGCTCGACCATCCGATCGCCGGGGCCGGTCTGGACGGCTTCTACGGCTACATCGGCATCAACCAGTTCGTCGAATACCCGCACAACTACGTGCTCGGCGTCGCGGCCGAGGGCGGGCTGATCGGCATCGGCCTGCTCACCGCCGCGGTGCTGCTCTGGACCACGACCGTCCGCGGTGGCGGGCACCGGCCCCAGCTGGCCGGCCTGGCCGTCGCGGCGGCCGTCTTCGTGGGTCTGAGCAGCCTGTTCTCCGGCGACTACTACGACTCCCGGCTCGCGTGGCTGTTCGCCGCGATGGCCGCCGCAGCCGCGGCGGTGCCCGTCCACGAACGCTCTTTTGAGGAGGCGCTCCGATGAGCGCACCGATCAGCCGCCGGTCTCTGCTGCTGGCTTCGCTGGGTTCACTCGCCGCGTGCAGCGCCGGACCGGACGACGTGACCGGCGGGCTCAGCCCGGTGCCGGCCGAACCGGGGCCGACGGTCGCGGCCACCGCGCTCAAGCCGGTCAGCCACTGGGCCGAGGTGTTCCTGCGCGGCTGGAGTTACCAGGCCGAGAACAGCCTGCCGCTCACCCGCTCCAAGGACAGCTGGGACCACTACGAGGTCTCGTACTCGGTCGACGCCTGCGTGGCGATGTTCCGGGCCACCGGCGAGAGGCGCTACCTCGACCGCGCCTTGGAGTTCGTCGAGAACGTGGCCGGTTCGGCCGCCGTCTCGTCCAAGTTGCCGCGCAGCAGCTTCAAGGACAACTACCTCGGCTGGGTCTCGGCGCAGACCGACGACGAGGTGCCGCTCTACGAAAGCTACTTCTGGCGGTACGGCACGGGTCTGCTGGCCGCCATGCGGGAAAACCCGGCCGTGTACGGTGACACGGGCTACCGCGGGCGCTACGACCGGCTGCTGGCCTTCGCCGAGAAGAACGTCTTCGAGAAGTGGCACTCGCGCGGGCCGGAGGACACCGTCTATCGCGAGCGCACCCACATGGCCTCGCACTGGGCGCTGATCGCCCTGAACCTGTCCCGGGTCACCACCGACGCGGGCCGCCGCAAGCGCTACCAGACCGTCATCGCCGACGTCGACCAGCACCTGCCCGGGCACACCGGCGGGCTGCGCCAGCAGATGCGCCGCAACCCGGCCGAGGCAACCGCCTACTTCTGGAGCGACGTGTGGGGCTCGGCCCAGCGGCCCGGTCAGGACGTCAGCCACGGCAACGGCGTCATGGCTTACGTGGTCGAGGCCCGTGACCACGGGACCTTCTGGACCAAGACCGACACGGCCGCGTTCGCCAGCCTGCTGACCCGGGTCATCTGGCCCGGCGGCACCACCTACCGGGGCTTCGTGGACGGCAGCGGCGCCGACAACGGGTGGCTCTCCGACGGCTTCGTCAAGCTCGGCCGCACCGACCCGGCCGTCCAGCAGCGGCTCGAGAGCCACCAGGTCGTCAACGACCAGTTCGCGGCCAACATGGCCCTCAACGCCAGAATCCTGCGGCCCTAGGCCCCTCGGTAAGGAGACACGACCATGACCGCTGCGCTCGTGGGACCGGCCGCACGCGAGTGGAAGGAGGCCCTGCACCGCGCCCGGCACGACACGTACCACCTGCCCGGGTACGTCGCCCTGGACGCCGCCCTCTGCTCGGGCACCCCGGCCGCCTTCTGGTATTCCGACGGCAGCAAGCAGTTGCTGCTGCCGCTGATTCTGCGGGACGTCGCCGGCACCGGGCTGCGCGACGCGCTCTCGCCCTACGGCTATCCGGGCCCGGTCAGCGATGCCATGCCCGGCGACCGCGACTTCTGGGAGCGGGCCTGCGTAGCGATGCTCGAGACACTGCGGGCCGAGGGCGTCGTGACCGCGTTCGTCCGGTTGCACCCGCTGCTGCCGGCGCCGCTGCCGTTGCTCGGCCGCTTCGGCACGATGGTGCTGCACGGCGACACGGTGTCGATGGACCTGACCGTCAGCCTCGACGAGATGTGGTCGCAGACCCGCAGCGACCACCGCAACCACATCAACCGGGCCCGGCGGGCCGGCACCGAGGTGGTCTTCGACGACTGGGACCGGCTCGGCGAATGGGTCGAGGTCTATCACGACAACATGCGCCGGGTGGGCGCGACGCCGTACTACTTCTTCACCCACGAGCACCTGGCCGCGATGCACGACGCGATGGGCGACCGGATGCACCTGGCCGTCGCGCTCGAGGACGGCGAAGTGGTCGGCGGCAACACGTTCTTCGAACACGACGGCATCGCCACCGGCTACGTCTCGTCGACCCGCCGGGCGCCCAAGCGGTACGCCGACGAGCTGCTCTACGACGAGGTGCGGCGATGGTGCAAGGGCCGTGGCGACACCGTGTTCCACCTCGGCGGGGGCAAGGGCGGCGAGCAGGACTCGCTGTTCACCTACAAGGCCGGCTTCTCGCCGCGGCGCCATCCGTTCCACACCTGGCGCGTCGTGGCCGACCGGCCCGCGTACGAGGATCTGGTCTCCGCCCGGGGCCGCGACACCGACGAGTCCGGCACCTTCCCGCCCTACCGTTAGGACAGACGCCATGCGGATCACCTGTGCCGGCGGCGGCCCCGCCGGGCTCTACTTCGCGGTGCTGGCCAAGCTGGCCGACCCCAGCCACGAGATCACCGTGCTGGAACGCAACCCGCCCGGGGTCACGTACGGCTGGGGGGTGGTCTTCTGGGACGACCTGCTCGACGAGTTGTTCGCCCACGACCCGGTCAGCGCGGCCCGGATCTGGGACGCCGCCTACAAATGGGACGAGTACGAGGTCCGCGCGACCGGCAAGGACGTGACCCACCAGGCCGGGTACGGGTTCAGCCTGGGCCGGCACAAGCTGCTCGAGATCCTCACCGACCGGGCCGTCGCGCTCGGCGTCGACGTCCGGTGGAACAGCGACCTGACCGACATCCCGCCGGCCGACCTGGTGGTGGCCGGCGACGGTGCCGGCAGCGCCCTGCGCTCGCTGGACGCGGAGCACTACGGCACCGAGGTCGCGGTCGGCCGCAACAAATACATCTGGCTCGGCACACCGCAGGTCTTCCGCACCTTCACTTTCGGCTTCGTGCGCACCCACGCCGGCTGGATCTGGTTCCACGCCTATCCGTTCTCCGACACGACCAGCACCTTCATCGTCGAGTGCACACCCGAGACGTGGGCCGGGCTCGAACTCGACCAGCTCGACGCGGCGGCCGGCTGCGCCCGGCTCGAAGCCATCTTCGCGGCCCACCTCGGCGGGCAGCCGCTGGTCGACCACCGGGCCGAGACCGGCGGCACCGGCTGGATGAACTTCCGCCGAGTCACCAACCGGCGCTGGGACAACGGCAACGTCGTGCTGATGGGCGACGCCGCACACACCACGCATTTCGCGATCGGCTCGGGCACCAAACTCGCGATGCAGGACGCGATGGCCCTGGCCTCCGCGCTGACCGGCGGCGACCTGGCGGCCTCGCTGGAACTCTACGAACACCGGCGGCGGGCCGCCATCGCCCCGCTGCAGCGGGCCGCCCTGGCCAGCATGGAATGGTTCGAGCGGATGCCCGATCACGCGGAACTGCCGTCGATCCGCTTCTCCTACGCGCTTTCCGACCGACGCGGTGAGTATCCATTGTGGCGGTACCTGCTACACCTGGGCACCCAGCGCTCAGTTCCCCGCGCCCTGCTGCGCCGGGCATTGACCGCACGCCGGTGGAGCCGCGCCCGACGCCGGCCGGGCATCGACAGCTCCGCACCGACCAGGAGGGCGGAGCCCCTACCGACGGGAGGTTGACCATGGCCGATGCCGCACTGCTGTCACCCCAGGACCCGGCATGGACGGAGGCACTCGACCGGGTCCGGCACGACATCTACCACATCCCCGAGTACGTGCGGCTCGACGCCGGCCTGACCGGCGGCATTCCGGTGGCCTTCCGATACGACGAGGCGGGACAGGTCTTCCTGCTCCCCCTGCTGCTGCGGCCGGTGCCCGACACTGACCTGCGGGACGCGACCTCGCCGTACGGATATCCGGGCCCCGTGGGTTCTGTCGATGATGCCTTCTGGGCTCGCGCCTTCGGTGCGATGACCGAGATGCTGTGCACGCAAGGCATCGACACCGTCTTCACCCGGCTGCACCCGTTGCTGCCGGCCTGCCACGAGGCGCTGATCGCGGCGGGCACGGTGGTGCACCACGGCCAGACCGTCTCCATCGACCTCACGCTCAGCCGCGACGAGATCTGGTCGCAGACCCATCGCAGCCACCGCAACCAGATCAACAAGGCCATCCGGGCCGGCGTCGAGATCGTCTTCGACGACTGGACCCTGTTCGACGCGTGGATCCAGACCTACCACGCGACCATGCGCAGGGTCGGCGCTGCCGACTTCTACTTCTTCGACGCCGGCTATTTCCACGGGTTGCGCACCGCCCTCGGCGACCACCTGCATCTGGCCGTGGCCGTCCACGACGGCCAGGTGCTCGGCGGCAACCTCTTCTTCGAGTACGCCGGCATCATGCACACCCATCTGCAGTCCACTGCGGACGGTTTCGTCCACTACGCCGACAAACTGCTCTACCACGCCGTACGCACCTGGGGCCGCGACCGCGGCAACACCGTCTATCACCTCGGTGGCGGCGTCGGCGGCTCGGCCGACTCGCTGTTCCGCTACAAATCGCAGTTCGCGGCCGGCCGCCTCAAGCGTGGCGTCGGCGGCCGCCCTCCACGGCGGGCCGGGAATGTCGAAGCACCAGCGCAGCTCGACGCCGTGGTCACGAGCCACCCGGCGCCGGGCATCCTCGACGGCCTCGCAGCAGGCCTCGGCGGCGATCCCCCGCACGATCGACGAATGCGGGCTGAGGGTCACCTCGGCGTACCGCACCGACTGGGCGGCCAGGCCGGCGCCGACGTCATAGGTCAGCGCGGCCACATCTTCGGCGTCGCGGATCAGATCCACCACCGACAGGTACACACCGGGCACCCGTGGGGGAGCCTCCAGTGGGAGGCGCCCTTACGTCCAGCGCGAGCCGAGCGTGGCGGACATCCGTCCGTCGCAGCGCCCCTCGACCCGCACCAGAATATTACGCCCGCCTTTACGCTCTGATGCCGTCGACTTCACGCCCGGAGGCCGTCTACCAGAATGGCGAGCAGCCGGGGGCCACGCTCGTCGAGTTCCGCGTCGTCCAGCCGCGACAGCCAGCTGATGAGCACGATGACGTCGCGGGCCTCGGCGTCGGCCCGGACGGTGCCGGCCGCGCGACCGGCCGCCAGCAGCAGCTCCACCGCCTCGCCGATCGGCCCGAGGCTGTGGGCGGCCAGGTCACGCCACGTTCCGGCCTCGACGGCGGCGAAGACGTCGCGCTTGACCCGGGCGTAGGCGGCCACCCGGTCGAACCAGGCCGCCAGCGCCTCCAGCGGCGGGTGGGTCTCCAGGAGGCTGGGGGCGGCGGCCACCAGAGCGTCCACGTCGCGGCGGTAGACCTCGGCCAAGAGATCCTCGCGGGTCGGGAAGTGCCGGTAGAGGGTGCCCTGGCCGATACCGCAGGCCTTCGCTACGGCGTTGAGCTTGAGCTCTCCCGGAAGGTGGACCAGGTCGCGGGCCGCCTCGAGGATGCGCTCGCGGTTGCGCTGGGCGTCCGCACGCCGGGTTCCGCCGCTTTCGGCGTTCTTGGCGCTGCTGGCTTCGCTCTCCGCGTCGCTGTTGGCTTCGCTCTTGGCGTCGTTTCTTCCGGTGCGCGTGACGGTGCTCTCGGCGTCGGACTTGACAGAAGCGGACACGTGTCCGCTAGTGTCGTCGGGGTAACCGGACATGTGTCCAGTCTAGGCAAGGATCATCATCATGACCATCCACGGCAAGGTCATCGCCATCACCGGCGCCAGCAGCGGCATCGGCGAAGCAACCGCCCGCCACCTAGCCTCACTCGGCGCGACCGTCGTCCTCGGCGCCCGCCGCACCGACCGGCTCGACCGCCTGGTCGCTGAGATCGAAGCCGCCGGCGGCCAGGCCGCCGCCACCCGGGTCGACGTCACCGCCCCCGACGACCTGACGTCGCTCGTCACCATCGCCGTCGAACGCTTCGGCCGCCTCGACGTCCTGGTCGGCAACGCCGGCGTCACCCGGATCAGCACCATCGCCGACCTCGACGTCCAAGGCTGGTCGGCCATGATCGACGTCAACGTCAAGGGCATCCTGCACGGCATAGCCGCCGCCCTGCCGGTCTTCCGCCGCCAAGGCACCGGCCACCTGGTCACGGTCGTCTCGACGTCCGGCCTGAAGATCGTCCCCACCCAGGCCGTCTACGCCGGAACAAAGAACGCCGTACGCACCCTCCTGGAGGCCCTACGCCAGGAAAGCACCGATGGCACGCTGCGGACGACGTCCATCTCCCCCGGCTACGTCCGCACCGAACTGATCGACAACGCCGTAGACGACCCAGCCGTCCGCGACCAGGCCCGCGAGAACATGGCAGCCCTAGGAATCGACCCCCTCGCCGTCGCCCGCGCCATCGCCTTCGCCATCGACCAGCCCGAAGACGTAGAAATCGGCGACCTGACCATCCGCCCCACCCGCCAGGGCTGACCAGCCCAGTCGCGACCCCTCAATGCGTCGGCCTTTCTCGCCGCCTACTTCTGCGTGCCGCCCGCATTGCGTCGCGCGTGGCGGTAGGAACGCTGGCGGCAGGCGTTCGAGCAGAAGACGCGATCGCTTCGGGATTCCGGGCGGAGCGGCCGGGAGCACCCGAGCCGCGCACAGAGCCGGGGCAGAGTCTCGGCCGTATATCGAACTCCCGTCTCCTGCTGATAGGCGCGAGCCAGATCCTCCGGAGATACCGGTTGAGGCATGCGGCGAGCCACCCGATTGAGGCGGAGAAAGACGCCGACCTGGATGCTCGACAGGATCGCTTCCTCGATCGCGTTGACGGGATCCAGGCGATGGCTTCGCTGCCGGCATCGGTCCGAGCAGTGACGCCGATCCTTCCGACTCGATCGCGGCAACGGCGTTCGACAGATCCGGCACTCCCGCTCGGCGTCCGCCATCGGATCAGCGTAGAGCGTTACAGCTACCCGTCACAGATGGCGCCTTCCCGCTCGGCTCAGCAGCGGAAACTCCGGCCCCGATTCACGAGTGGCATAGAATAATCACGCTACCCATGGTTACCGCCCCGCACGCTTTCTCCGTGAACCACGACAGACGAAAGCTGTTCAGCCGAGCCGATCTGACAATCATGGCAATCAGCATCGCGGCCGGATCAATCCTGGGCGCTGCGACTTCCATAGAGAACGGTTTCTCCGGCGCCCTTGGCTTGGCCACGCTTCTCCACGGCTTCACCCAAACTCGTTCAAACGACGCGCCGGCTCCCAGAAATGACCGGGAGGACCCTCAACGAGGGACGCGTCAAGACTCCGACCACTGACCCGCATCATCCACGCCAGCAGGATGATGTCTCTGAGTGAAGGAGGCTTCGAAGACCCGGTCACACACGCACCTCGGTCGGGCCCGAGCCACGGCCGGATCGAATGGGAAACCCCAAGCCGACCCGCTCGAGGGCAAGAATGCAGCCGTATGACGGGCCTTACCGCAGCACTCGATTTCCTGGACGATCCACCATAATGGCATGATCGGGAACTGACGTAGTTCTGCCATTCCCTCGGATAATCAGGTCATGGGGCAGATTGGATTGTTCACTCGTTCACTCAAGCCCAATTGACCACGTGGCGAGACCTCACAAAGAAACGCAACTATTCCCCCAAGGCCGACGCTTTTCGACGCGACCACGACCGCCACCGTGCGTGGGGCCTGCAACAACGTCACGCCCAAAAGTTGCGTCGCCTGCACGGTCGCTTCGATGAGCCGACATCCGTCGCCTCCACAGACGAACGGCCACCGAGCGCGGCTCCACACCGGCCACCCGCGCCAGTCGTAGCCAAGCGAGAAATGGCCCCACTCACCACGTCCGGGCCGAGCTCATCACCGCAGCCCGAGACCAGCCCAACCCGACCCCGGCCGGCCGAAATCCCCGTCCCGCCCGCGAAGCACCCAGCACCAGACAAATCCAAGTCCACCCGCATTGCGGCCGACGTAGAGGATCAGCCGGAGCACCAAACTCCGACCGTGGTTGACGACAAGGGCGGGCTGGAGGCTCGCGACGGGTGCGGCGGGACAGAGAAGGCGGCTACCCCACCCCGCCGACGGCGCACTCGGTCTGGAGGCCGACATGGCACCCGTCCCGGCTCTGGGCGTGGAGCCTGGACCGTGCGAGCCGGGAGAACGCTGGACAAAGGGTGGTCAGAGGGTGGCGGGGGCGGCATCCTGGCGTAGGCGGCGGTCGTTGATCTCCCAGTTCATCACGTACAGGCGGATCATCTGGGCCAGGCTCTCGCCGGTGTTGAAGGTGAGCACCACGTGCTGGCCGGGGTCGCCGTGCGGGGCCTGGCGGACGGTGAGGATCGTTCCGCTCATCTCGACGTCGCCGGCTGCTCCGAGTGAGACGGAGACCTGCAGGTGGTCGCCGGGCGCCAGCTTGGCCGGTTCGTCGATCCAGCAGCGGACGCCGCCCTCACTGATGTCCAGGAGGGCACCCTCGATCTCGTGGTCCTCCGTCGCCAGGCGGACTGCCGCACCTCCTCCGCCACGGACGTACTCGCGGCGGTTGCTTTGCCGTGGGGCCTCGGTCGGGGCGAGCGTCCAGCGGAACGGGGCCTCGTCGGAGACGGCGACCAGGCGGCTGGGGACCAGGATCCGGGTACGCGGTGTGGCCCAGAAGACGTCGAACTGCCGGCCGGGCGTCAGCCCTTCAGAACTGGTCGTCTCGAGCGGGGCGGCGACCGTGAAGGTGTCGCCGTCGGCCGACTCGAGGCGCGACCTGAAATTCACGCCCTCGCCGAGGACAAGGAACATCGACGTGCCGACAGCGGGCAGCTCGGCGACAGCAGGGACCGCAACAGTCATCGTAAGAACACCTCGCGCAGGGGAATCCGGTCGAGTGCTCTGATCGGCTGCGGGTGGCGGGACGTGAGCTTTTCGGTCTCGATTCGGTTCCCGCCGTCCGGCGAGGGTCACCGAAATGAATGCGGCGAGCAACCGGCAGCACCCGATCGAACGACGCTGAACGTCCGCATTTGATCATCAGAGTTTGCGGAGCAGCCGCCGCCTCCCCCGCCCACCCAGGGACGTGGGGCTGACTCTACGCATTTGTGGCTCTGGGGCGCCCGAGTTATCCACAGGTTCGCTGAGCAGCTCGATCAGCCTGTGGATATCGGCCGGGCCGCATCGGTGGTCGACCGGGAGAGTGAGGATGCGCGCGGCGTAGGTGGCTGCTTCCTCGTCGCCGCTCCAGACGTTGCCCCGGTCCTGTCGCCAGTGCACGGGGGCGAAGATGCCGTTGCGCGCCAGGTGCCCGAGCAGCGCGTCCCGTGACTCCTCGTCGGGGCAGAGCAACTGCACCCGAAACGGCGCGGCACCGTTCGGGGCAGCACTGCGAACCGAAGGGAACAGCGCCGCCGTGTCGGTCGGGGCTGGCTGGCGGAACGATGCGGGTCGGGCCGCCGCGCGGAGTGAAGCCGGCAGCAGGCGCTCGACGGCCCGGGCATTGCGGGTGCTCGTGGTACGGATGTGGGTGATGCCGAGGGCGGGCAGTACTGCCGCGGTGAAGGCGCTCGGTGGGGCGGCGCTGCCCAGCAAGGCCTGCTCACCGCGCTGTTGCAAGGCTCGGAAGGCGTCCTTGGCGATCGGGTGGCCGTCGAGCCAGGCGGCCTTGAGCACCATGGCGGCCAGTTTCAGGTGGCTGCCCTCGGGAGGCCGGCCGGCCGGGGCCGGCACCTCCAGGCCCTGCGGTGACCAGAGCAGGCCACCGTCGGGGACGGGCAGCGTCTTGCGGAGCGACGCGACGGCGTACGCGGCGGTGCTGCTCCTGGCCCACGGGCTGAAGGGGTCGTGGGAGTGGTCCTCGAGCACGGTCACGCCGGGGTGGGCGGCGATCCAGTCGTGCCAGGGGTCGCCGGGCTCGCGGCCGAAGAGGTTCTGGGCGAGCACCACGTCGCCAGGGCGGGCGTGCAGCGTTCCCCAGTGGGGGCCCTCGCCGTCGGGCAGATGGCGGTACCAGGCGAGCGGCATGTCGGCGCTCAGCGTCTCGGCCACGCCCATGCAGAAGAACGACGGGACGTGCAGCCGGCCGGGCCGCCGCAAGAATCGCAGCAGTACGCTCATCGCCCCGCAGCCGGTCGCGAAAAGCTCGTGCTCCGGCGGGAGGTGGCTGTCCCGCGCGCGGTTGAGCAGGACGGCCGGTTCCCAGTGGAACTCCGAGCCGATCTCAGGCGGCACGCCCGAGGTCCCCGTTCTGTGTGGGAGAGAGCTCCTGGGCGCGCGCGATGTTGAGGGTGTCGACGTGGACGGGGGGCTCGCCGCGGCGCAGGTCGGTGACCGTGCGGGCGATGATGCGCAGGTCCAGGGCCGGTGACCAGTGGTCGACGTACCAGCGGTCGAGGATGAAACGGGCCGGCCAGTCGATGTCGTCGCGGCCGTTGATCTGGGCCCAGCCGGTGATGCCAGGCTTCACCTCGAGGCGGCGGGCGTCCAGCGGCGAATAGTGGGCCACCTGGGGCAGCACGTCGGGGCGCGGGCCGACCAGCACCATGTGGCCGGCCAGCACGTTCAGCAGCTGGGGCAACTCGTCGAGGCTGGTGCGGCGCAGGAAGCGGCCGCAGCGGGTGATCCGGGGATCGTTCTCGACCAGGCCGTACGGGTCGCCGATGCCCAGTTCCGCACTTTTGGCCACCGAGTCGTGGACCATCGAGCGGAACTTCAGCATCCGGAACGGCTTCCCGCCGCGGCCCGCCCGGTCCTGGACGAAGAGGATGCCGGGGCCGTCGGCGACGCGGATCCACACCGCGACGGCGAGCAGAACCGGGGACAACAGGATCAGGGCGACGGCGGCGACGAGGCGGTTGGCGAGATCCCAGAGCAGGCGTACGGAATTCACAGCGTCTCCACGGTGGGTCCGGTCAAGCGGTGCCGGGTGTCGAGCACGTACGCGGCGTGCTCGTTGATCAGGTCGAGGTCGAACTCGTCGTGGTCGGCCAGCAGCACGACGGCATCGGCCGCGGCGATCTCCGCCTGGGTCAGCGCGACCCGCACCACGCGCCGGTCGACCTGGGCGTCCTCGACCACGTGGGGGTCGG
Organism: Actinoplanes sp.; assembly: GCA_965217855.1. Lineage (GTDB taxonomy): Bacteria > Actinomycetota > Actinomycetes > Mycobacteriales > Micromonosporaceae > Actinoplanes. The sequence continues at coordinate 87,218 of CBDCJN010000002.1, forward strand.
CCGCGCGCACGTCGGCGCCCATGTCGAGCAGCAGCGACGCGACCCGGCGGGCCGGTGATTCGCGGGCGTCGCCGCTGTTCTTCTTGTAGGCCAGCCCGAGGAGCAGGATCGTCGAGCCGTTGACCGGTTTGCGCCGCTCGTTGAGGGCCGCCACCAACCGGCGTACGACGTAGTCGGGCATGTGGTTGTTGATGTCGTTGGCCAGTTCGACGAACCGGAAGCTCTGGCCGAGCGTCCGCTGCACCCGCCACGACAGGTAGGACGGGTCGATCGGCAGGCAGTGGCCGCCGACGCCGGGCCCAGGCACGAAACGCAGGTAGCCGAACGGCTTGGAGGACGCGGCGTCGATGGCTTCCCAGACGTCGATGCCGAGGTCGTGGGCGAACACCGCGAGCTCGTTGACCAGCGCGATGTTGACGTGCCGGAACGTGTTCTCGAGCAGCTTGGCCAGCTCGGCCACCTTGCAGTCGGAGACCGGCACGGTCTTGTCGACGACCGAGCTGTAGAAGGCGTCGATGCGCTCCAGCGAGGCCGGGTTGATGCCCGAGACCACCTTGGGCGTGGTGGCCAGCGACCATTCGCGGTTGCCGGGGTCGATGCGCTCGGGGCTGTAGCCGAGGAAGAAGTCGGCCCCGGCGATCAGACCGGAGCCCTCTTCGAGCAGCGGCGCGACCAGGTCGGTGGTGGTTCCGGGATAGGTGGTCGACTCGAGCGCCACGGTGGCGCCCGGCCGCAGGTAGCGGGCCAGCGTGCGGGCCGACTCCTCGATGTAGCCGAGGTCGGGCGTGCCCTCGCGCAGCGGGGTCGGCACGGCGATGACCGCGACGTCGAAACCCGCGCACGAGCGGGGGTCGGACGAGGCCGAGAAGTTTCCGGTGTCGAGCAGCTCGCGCAGCTCGGCCGAGGACACGTCGTCCACGTACGACTCGCCGGCGGTGAGCCGCTTGATCCGCTCGTCGTCGACGTCGAAGCCGACGACGGTGTGCCCGACCTGGGCGGCCCGGACGGCCAGCGGCAGCCCGACGTATCCCTGACCGACGATGACGATCCGCATGAAAGCTCCCTGTGGCTAGCTGGCTCGAAGTTGGGGGTCGCGGGCCACCGAGAGCGCGGGGCTCTCGGCCAGCCAGCGCAGGACGGCGATCAGGTCCGGGCGGGGCGAGCGGGGGTCGAGCAGGGAGAGCACGGCACCGTCCAGCGGCGGCACGGGCACCTGCGAGATGAGCGGATGGTTCGGGCGGCGGTCGGTCTCGGTCGCGCCGAACAGGCTCTCGTGCATCTTCTCGCCGGGCCGCAGTCCGGTGTAGACGATCGAGATGTGCCGTTCGTCGGCGTCGGCCAGGCGGCGGGCGACGTCGGCGATGCGCACCGGTTCGCCCATGTCGAGCACGAGCACCTCGCGCTCGCTCTGCACGGCGCCGGCCTGCACGACCAGCCGGACGGCCTCCTGGACGGTCATGAAGAACCGGGAGACGTCGGGGTGGGTGACGGTGATCGGCCCGCCCGCCTCGACCTGGGCCGCGAACGCGGTGAGGACCGAGCCCCGGCTGCCGAGCACGTTGCCGAACCGGACGCTGCAGAACGTGCCCGCGGCGGATTCGTCGGCGGCCGCGGTGAGCCGCTCGGTGATGCGCTTGGAGTAGCCGAGCACGCTGCCCGGGTCGGCGGCCTTGTCGGTCGAGATGTTGACCAGCCGCTCGACGCCGTGCCGCAGGGCGGTCTGCAGGATCTGGTACGTCCCGATGATGTTGGTCTTGAGCGCCTCGGACGGGTGCATCTCCAGCAGCGGCAGGTGTTTGAGCGCCGCGGCGTGGAAGACCACCTGCGGGCGGTGCTCGGCGAAGACCTCGTCGAGGCGTTCCTGGTCGCGGATGTCGGCCACCACGAGGTTGCGGTCGTCGAGCAGGCCCCGGCCGTCCATCGAGAGCTGCACGGCGTGCAGGCCGGACTCGTCGCGGTCGAGCATCACCAGTTCGGCCGGCGCGAACCGGGCGACCTGGCGGCACAGTTCCGACCCGATCGATCCGCCCGCGCCGGTGACGAGCACCCGGCGGCCGGAGAGGTAGCCGGCGATCGCGGCCAGGTCGATGCCGATCTCGCGCCGGCCGAGCAGGTCGGCGTGGCTGACCGGGCGGATGTCGTCGACGCCGACCGTGCGGCCGAACAGTTCGACGACCGGCGGTACGACCTTGACCTCGACGTCGGTCGGGCGGGCGAGGTCGGTCAGGTCGCGGACGAGGTCGGCGCCCGCGCTGGGGATGGCGATCAGCACGATGTCGGCCTCGAAACGGCTGACCACTTCGGCCATCGCGTGCCGGGTGCCGGCCACCGGGACGCCCATGATCTGCAGGGTGCGTTTGGCCGGGTCGTCGTCGAGCAGGGCGACCGGGATGTACGGGCTGTCCGGGTTGCGCAACATGGCCCGGACGACCTGGGTGGCGCCTTCGCCGGCGCCCATCACGACCACCCGGCCGCCGTGCTGGGGTGAGGGGCGCAGCCGCTGGTCGCGGGAGAGGCGTACGGAATAGCGGGCGCCCGCGGCGAGCACGAGCGCGATCAGGCCGGCCGCGATGATGGCCGACCGGGGCACCAGCCGGCCGAGCAGCGTGTCGAGGACGAAGAGGACCGGTGTGGTGACCGCCGCGGTCTTGGCCAGGGCCAGGACCTCCTCGAAGCAGCCGTACGCCCACCGGCCGGTGTAGAGGCCGAAGCGCAGGCCGACCAGGGTGTGCACGACGGCCGCGACCGCCGAGAGGATCAGCACGCCGCCGAGGTCGACCGCACCCAGGTGGCCGTCGTGCCGCAGCACCGCCGCGAGCAGCAGCGCGAGGGCGAGCGCGATCGCGTCGACGCCGGCGCGGGCGGCCCGGCCGGGCAGGATGGTGCCCATCCACCGGCCCGGCCATCGTCCCGGAGCGTCGTCGGTGTCCTCGCGGGGCGCCGCACTGCGTACCTGCATGAAATGTCCTCCTTGCGCACACACTGATCACCGGTGCGGAAAAGTCCGTCGTCAGACGTGGGAAATGCGCGCTGCGAGGGGGCCGGAAAATGATCCGGAGCGCTTTCATCGCCTGCCGGATCAGCGTGCCAGGAGCACTGGTGGCGAATACAGTGGCAATTGTCATGCGCGCTATGAGTAAGTTTCACTTTTGGCATGACATGGAGTCTGACCAGGCATATCTCATCGTGGAGATCGTCGCAAAATGCGAACTTCGCTCTTCTTCGGCATGACATTTGGGACTGTCGCCGACCCCCGCGTCTCTGCGAACGTCCATTCCGCAGGCTTGCAATCACATTGCCGACAATGGACCGGCGGGGGTGGAAAAAATGGCGGCTCGTGTGCTGCACATCATCAGCGCCCGGGCCGGCGACGGCGCCGAGCATCAGCTGCGGTTGCTGATCGGCCACCTGCCGCAGCAGTGCGAGGTGGTCACGCTGTCACCGCCGGGGCCGGTGCTCGCCGCGATGCGGACCGGCGGCACGGTCGTGCACGAGGTGATCAGCACCCGCGATCTGGACGCGGGCGCGGTCCGCCGGCTGCGCCGCCTGGCCCGCCGCGGCCGGTTCGACGTGGTGCACACCCACCTGTTCCGGGCCGGCGTGCAGGGCCGGTTCGCCGCCTGGCTGGCCGGTGTGACCGGCGTGGTCGCCACCGAGTACCACCTCGACGAGGACCGGCGCGGCGCGCTCGGCACCGGTCTGGCCTACCGGACCGGCGAGCGCCTCGGCCAGGTCACCATCGCCGTCTCCGCGGCGATCGCCGACGCGCTGCGACGCCGGGGCGTGCCCGGCGGCCGGGTCGCCGTGGTGCCCAAGGCCCTCGACATCGCGGAGTTCCGCTTCGATCCGGAGCTGCGGGCCGCGGCCCGGGCCCGGCTGCGCATCCCGGCCGGGACCCCGGTGATCGGCGGGCTCGGCCGGCTCGAGCCGCGTAAACGGTTCGACGTGCTGATCCGGGCGCTGGCCGAGGTGCCCGGCGCGGTCCTTCTGCTCGTCGGCGACGGCTCGGCCCGCCGCGGCCTGGAACGGCTCGCGGTCATCGAAGGGGTCGCCGACCGGGTGCTCTTCGCCGGCCCGGTGCGGCACGCCCGCGAGATGCTGTGCGCCATGGACGTCTTCGCGTCGCCCGGCCGGGAGACGTTCGGGCTGGTCGTGCTCGAGGCGATGGCCGCCGGGCTGCCCGCGCTCTATGCCGCTTGCACGCCGCTGGAGCTGTTGACGGCGCAGGTCGACGGCAGCCGGCGGCTCACCCCGCACGACCCGGAGTCACTGCCGCGCGCGCTGCGGGCCGAAGTGCTCTGCCACGCCGAGCGCTCCGGCCGCCGGCTTCCGGCGCGCACCGCCGGGGAGCGGTACGACGCCGGCCGGATGGCCGGGACGGTCGGCGAACTCTACGAGCGGGCGGCGGGCTCGGGATGATCCGTACGCGGCCCGGCGATCGTCCAGCGAGCCACGGCGCGCCGGATGTCCGGCAGGCGCAACGCGCGCTGCAGCAGGAGGAAGCCGAGCCAGGCGCCGAGCGTGTTGGCGATCAGGTCGTTCGTGTCGGCCCAGCGGTCACCGTGCAGGAAGACGAGCATCAGCCCCTGGGCCGTCTCGATGCTCAGGCTGATCAGGAAACCGACCAGCACCACCCGCCGGCTCTCCCGCACCCCGAAGACCAGGCGCAGAACGACGGCCAGCGGCAGCAACATCGCCACGTTGAGCACGAAATCGTCGGGACGCATGGTCACGAACGGGACCAACAGGAACCGGTAGAGCTCGGGCGGACCCGCCTGGGGACCCCAGGCGATCTCGAGCGGCAGCATGGTCGCGCCCAGCACGGCCAGCGCGTAGAACCCGCCGAACCAGGCCGCGCCCAGCCGGCCCGGGGTCAACCGGGCCCGCCAGTGCAGCACGACCACCGCGGCCACCGTGACCGCGATGCCAAGCGGGATCAGGACCGGGAGCGCGGGAATCTCGAGATGACCGGAGAACACCGGACCAACGGTACTGTCCGAGTTCAGCGCAGCCAGCCGTCTTTGCGGACGATGCGGATCGCGTCGAGCCGGTTGCGAGCGCCGGTCTTCGCGATGACCGCGGACAGATAGTTGCGGACGGTGCCGCCGGAGAGGAACAGCCGCCGGGCGATCTCCTTGACCGGCTCGCCCTCGGCCGCGAGCCCCAGCACCTCGAGCTCGCGCGTGGTCAGGCCCTTGTCGGTCAGCAGCGTGGCCGTCTGCAGCCGGGCCGACACGACCCGTTCGCCGCCGGCCAGCCGGCGCACCGAATCGGCCAGTAGCGCCGCCGACGCGTCCTTGGGCAGGAAGCTGAGCGGGCCGGACCGGTGCCGGGGCGGCAGCATGCCCCGCTTGGCCGGATCGCAGAGCAGCAGCAGCGCGCACGACGGGTTCGCCGAGCGCACCGCATTGGCAACCGGCAGCACCTGGCTCACCATGTACTCCGTGTCGATGACGATCACGCCGGGCCACATCTCGGCGGCGACCTGGGGCAGATCGTGGCCGAACGGAAGTGTGCCGATGAAATGCATATCGGGATTGGACTCGAGCAGGGCACGTACGGGGACACCGAAGTATCCCTCATCTCGGGCAACCGCAACCCGGATCACCACATCACCTCGCCGATGGACGCCAGCACCCGTGCCCGGATCGAGGATCCGGCAGGCACCCAGGAAAGCCCTTATCTGGTACTCCTGCCTGTCTATTCGCCACGTCGACGTCCACGGATGGGTCGGGGACGCGAGATTCCTTGCATTTTCTTTCCGAGCGAGGTCACGGCGCATCTGTGCCACCGTTTCCCCGGGCTCCGGAGCTTCCTCACCGTAACCTCTCCGTCACAGGGCGGGTACCGGCATAGCCGATCAAACGACCCAAGTGCACCGGATCTCCTGATCGGACAGTCGGAAATCCGCCGGAAATCCCCCCGACACGAGGGAGAGACGGCACTCAACCTTTTCCGCCCCGGACGGCGTTGATCCCGGCATGTCAACACACTCACCGGCCGACGACGGCTTCCGGGCCTTCGTCGAGCAGCAGTGGGGGCCGCTGGTGCGCATGGCGTATCTGCTGACCGGCGACCGCGGTCATGCCGAGGACCTGGTTCAGGCGGCCCTGGAGAAGACTCACCGCAAATGGGGCCGGGTGTCGCAAATGGAGGCACCCGTCGCGTACGCACGCCGGGCCATGGTCAACACGGCGACCTCCTGGCGACGCCGGCGCCGGGTCAGCGAGGTGCCGCTGCTGATCAGCGACGGGCCGGCCGCCGACCCGTACGGCCCGGTCGACCAGCGCCACCAGGTGGTGACCGCGCTGCGCACCCTGCCGCCGCGGATGCGCGCCGTGCTGGTCCTGCGCTACTTCGCCGACCTCAGCGAGACCGAGGCGGCCGAGGCACTGGGGTGCTCGGTCGGCACGGTGAAGAGCCAGGCCTCGCGCGGCCTCGACCGGTCGCGCGACCACATGACCCCCGCCTTGGAGAGGACGCGAGCATGAACACCGAGACTGCCCTGAAGGATGCGCTCACGGCCGAGGCCGGGACGCTCGGTGTGACCGAGGACCCGTGGCCGCGATTCGAAAAGCGCGAACGCACGCACCGGCGCCGGCGGCGTACGCGGATCGCCGGGGTGGCCGTGGTCGTCGCGGCCGCGCTCGGTGTGCAGGCCGGCGTCGTGCCGCTGCCCGGCTTCGTGCCCGGCATCGCCATCACCGGCTTCGGCGAGACGGCGCTGACCGAGAGCCCGATCCGCGGTTCGCTGGCCGGCGACCAGGCCTTCCTGGACGGCATGCGCGGCGCCGTCAAGGACATCGAGGACCCGGGCGAGGTCTGGCGGATCACCGACCGCAACAAGATCAAGTTTCTGTACGCGGCCGATGTGGCCGGCCATCGGCTCGTGCTCGCCCACGTCCCGCTGCGCTACGGCTTCCTCGACGACGAAGCGCTGGTCTGGTACGACGGCGAGGCCGGGGACGCGCCCGACCGGATGACGGAGGGCGGCCGCAGCGACGGCGGTGAGACCGTGATGACCTATCAGCAGGAGAGCGCCGAGAAACCGGGCATCCTGGTCGTGGTGGCGCCGGCCGGGTCCACCGTGGCGGTGAGCAACGGGTTCCGCTACACGGCCGAGGGCCGGCTCGAGTACAACCCGGCCCAGGTGCAGCAGGCGGGTACGGGGCTCACCGAGCTGACGACACCGCCGGCGCCACTCCCCGGCACCACGACGATCAAGGTCACCTCGGGCGACACGACGCTGTACGACGGGTCGGCCGGTGGCGGCTGGAGCGGTTCGTCCGAGAAGAACCCGCAGGACGCCCCGGCCTCGCTGATCACCCTCGCGCTGGGTGACCGGACGTTCGACCACGACACGCTCCAGCGCTGGGTGAGCAGCGCCCTCAGCGATGCGCGGCTCCCGGCGGCCGGGATCGTGCTGAGCATCCGCTGGACCGGCACGGTCAACGGGCAGCCGGCGGCGCTGTTCACGATCCGGCCGCCCGGCGGCGGGGTGCTGGCGTACGCGATGCACGGATCCGCCGACTCCTACCGCCAGGACCTCCGGCTGCTGCTGCCCGAGGCCGGGGCGGCCACCCGGCCGATCGCCTGGCGGATCCGGGCCGAGGGCAAGGACGACCGCACGGGTCAGGTGATCGCGGTCGGCCCGGCCGGCACGAAGAAGCTCGTCCTGCAGGCGAACGGCGACGCGGCCGTCACCCTCACACCGGACGCGACCGGCGCCGCCGTCGGCTCGGTGCCGCCGGTCGCCGGGGCGACAGTAACCGCGTTCGACGGCGACGGCCGCGAGCTGGGCCGCACCCCGGTGGCCCCGTTCGAGGACAACAGCGGAGGCCTCCCCGGGGCCGACATGAAGACCCGGATCGTCGAGTAAGCCGACGAATAGCGGCCGAGACGGCACCTCACTAGCGCCACGCTGGAGCGGCAGCTGCTGCTCCAGCGTGCGCCGTTGTCCACATCAAGCCGAGTCAGACGAGCGGACGGACGCCGACGCGTTCGACCTCGGCGATGACCTGGCCGAGGATGCGCGGGGCCGGGGTGCCCTGGGTGGTCGAGACTGTCTTGCGGTGGCCGTCGCGGTAGGTGACAGTGACTCGGTAGGAGAAGCGGTCGCAGCACGCGTTCTTCGGCTGGTACGAGCCGCGCAGCCACCGGAACTCCGGGCTCGCGGCCATCCGCAGCACCTCGCGGCTGCCGACGGTGGAACGGTCGGCCACGAACGAGTCGTGGCGCCCCGCGAAGCCCCCCGAGCGTTCCAGCACGATCGCGGTGGCCGCGACCGGTGCGGCGACCGCCGGGGTGGCCGGGCCGAGCGCGACGGCAGCGAACACGACGGCCAGAGCGGTGATGGTTTTTCCCATACCGAACATAACGGCCCGGCGATGTCACAAGAAACGGACAAATCGCAGGCGGCCGACCCGTAAGGCCGGCCGCTTCGCGTTGTTTCCTAGCGGGGGACGACCTTTTCGACGGCCCACTGGCGCCAGGTGTCGAGGTGGTGCTGGACCATGGCGAGCTGATCGGCGACCGGGCCGGGGCCCGTCGAGCCGGGGGTGGTGCGGGCGGCCAGGGCTGATTCGACCGAGAGGACCTGGCGTACGGACGGTTCGAGGTGTTCGCTGACCGTCTTCAGGTCGTCGTCGGTCAGGTCTTCCAGCTCGCACTCGCGGACCGAGCAGAGCGCCACCAGTTTGCCGGTGATCTCGTGGGCGTCGCGGAACGGGACGCCCCGGCGGACCAGCCAGTCGGCGACCTCGGTGGCCAGCGAGAAGCCGACGGGTGCGGCGGCGGCGAGCCGGTCGACCCGTACGGTCATGGTCGAGATCATGCCGGCCAGCGCGGGCAGCAGCAGTTCGAGCGTCTCGATCGCGTCGAAGACCGGTTCCTTGTCCTCCTGCATGTCCCGGTCGTAGGTCAGCGGCAGGCCCTTGAGCATGGTCAGCACCGTGACCAGCCCGCCGATCAGCCGGCCGCTCTTGCCCCGGGCCAGCTCGGCGATGTCCGCGTTCTTCTTCTGCGGCATGATCGACGATCCGGTGGCGAACGCGTCGTCCAGTTCGACCCAGCCGAACTCGGTCGACGTCCAGAGCACGACCTCCTCGCCCAGGCGGGACAGGTGCACCCCGACCAGCGCGGTGATGAAGAGGAACTCGGCCACGAAGTCGCGGTCGGCGACCGCGTCCATCGAGTTCGCGGCGGGCGCCGTGAAGCCCAGTTCCTTGGCCACCGCGGCCGGGTCGAGCGGCAGGGACGAGCCGGCCAGCGCACCGCTGCCGAGCGGCGAGATCGCCGTACGCGCGTCCCAGTCCTTCATCCGGTCGAGGTCGCGCAGCAGCGGCTGCACGTGGGCCAGCAGCCAGTGGCCGAACGAGACCGGCTGGGCGTGCTGCACGTGGGTGAGCCCGGGCGCGGGCGTGCTCACGTTCAGCGCGGCCTGCTCGGTCAGCGCGTCGGCCAGCTCGACCAGCGCCACGGCCACCCCGCGGGCGTGGTCGCGCATGTAGAGCCGCAGGTCGGTGGCGACCTGGTCGTTGCGCGAGCGGCCGGCCCGCAGCTTGCCGCCGAGCGCGCCGAGCCGCTCGATCAGACCGCGTTCGAGGGCGGTGTGCACGTCCTCGTCGTCTATGGTCGGCCGGAACTCGCCGGACGCGCAGGCCGCCTCGAGGTCGTCGAGGGCGGCCAGCATCTTGCCCAGCTCGTCCGGGTCGAGCAGGCCGGCCGCGGCGAGCACCCGGGCGTGGGCCCGTGAGCCGGCGATGTCGTACGGGGCGAGACGCCAGTCGAACTGGACGCTGACGGACAGGCGGGCCAGGGCGTCGGCGGGGCCGCCGGCAAAGCGGCCACCCCACAGCGAAGTCTTCTCAGTCATCGGGGGTCAGTCTGCCAGCCGTGCGTTCCGGGCCGGCGCCGTGCGCGACGGCAAGCCGGTCTCGATCGCGACGGAGGTGTCGAGGCCCCCGGAAAAGGCCAGTACGACCCGCTCGCTCACGGGGTGCTCCCTTCGAGGTTGTCGGTGGTGTGGCCGGCCCATTCGGCGAGCTTGGCCGCCAGGGCCTTGCCGCCGGTCGCGTCGCGGGCCACGACGAGGATCGTGTCGTCGCCGGCGATGGTGCCGACGACGTCGGTCAGGCCGGCCCGGTCGAGCGCGCTGGCCAGGAAGTGCGCGGCCCCCGGCGGGGTGCGCAGGACGGCGATGTTGCCGCTGGAGTCGACGCCGGTGAGCAGCTCGCGCAGCAGCCGCAGCAGCCGGGCCGGGCCCTGCCCGCTGGTCTCGCGCAGCGGCCGCTTGCCGTCCTCGGGAATCAGGTAGGCGCCGGAGACCTTGACCGCGCCCAGCTCCTCGAGGTCACGCGAGAGGGTGGCCTGGGTGACCTGAACGCCCTCGCCGGCCAGCATCTCGGCGAGTTCGGTCTGCGAGCGGATCGGCTTGTCCCGGATCAGATCCACTATCCGGGCGTGCCGTCCCGCGCGGGTCACCGGCCCGGTCATGCTGAGCCGCCGTGGTCATGCACTCCTGGCCCTACGGCCGCTTCGCTCTCTCCGGTGCAGTCGGTCATGCTGAGCCGCCGTGGTCATGCACTCCTGGCCCTACGGCCGCTTCGCTCTCTCCGGTGCAGTCGGTCATGCTGAGCCGCCGTGGTCATGCACTCCTGGCCCTACGGCCGCTTCGCTCTCTCCGGTGCAGTCGGTCATGACTCGTTCACCTCGAGCAGCCAGGCCAGCAGCGCCTTCTGCGCGTGCAGCCGGTTTTCCGCCTGGTCGAGGACGGCGCTGTGCGGGCCGTCCATCACCTCGTCGGTGATCTCCTCGCCGCGGTGCGCGGGCAGGCAGTGCAGCACGATGGCGTCGCCGGCCGCGGCGGCCAGCAGCTTCTCGTTGATCTGGTACGGCCAGAACGGGGTGAGCCGGTCGCGGCCGTCGTTCTCCTGGCCCATCGACGTCCAGGTGTCGGTGGCCAGCACGTCGACCCCGTCGGCGGCCTCGAACGGGTCGCGCAGCACCTCGACCGAGCCGCCCGTCCAGGCCGCGATCTCGGCCGCCCGGGACACCACGGTGGCCGCCGGGTCGAAGCCGGACGGGCCGGCCACCCGGACGTGCATGCCCGCGGTCGCCCCGGCCAGCAGGTAGGACTGGGCCATGTTGTTGGCCGCGTCACCCACGTACGCCAGCTTCTTGCCCGTCGTCGTGCCGAGCCGCTCGCGGATGGTCAGCAGGTCGGCCAGCAGCTGGCAGGGGTGGAAGCCGTCGGTCAGCGCGTTGATCACCGGGACGTTGACGTCGGAGGCCAGCTCGGTGAGCCGCTCGTCGCCGGTCGTCCGGAAGACCATCGCGGCCACGTAGCGGGAGACGACCCGGCCGGCGTCGCTGAGCGATTCGCCCCGGCCGAAGTGGGTGGCGTGCGTGTCCACGATCATCGGCTGGCCGCCCAGCTCGGCGATGCCCGCCTCGAACGAGAGCCGGGTGCGCAGGCTGACCTTGTCGAAGAAGACGGCGACCGCGCGGGGCCCTTTGAGCGGCTGGTACGCGAACCGGTCGGCCTTCATCCGGGCGGCCAACTCGAGCACGGTGTTCTGCTCGGCCGGCGAGAGATCGTCGTCTCGCAAGAAGTGGCGGGTCACAGCACTCCCTCCAGGGCGGCGACGAGCGCGTCGGCCTGCTCGGGGCTGATGATCAGCGGCGGGGCGAGCCGGATGACGTCGGGCTGCGGGGCGTTCACGAGGAACCCGGCCTCCTTGAGAGCGGCCGCGATGCGGGCGGCCTCGGGGGCGTTGAGCACGATGCCGAGCAGCAGCCCGGCGCCGCGCACGTTCTTGATCAGCGGGTGGCCGAGGCCCTCGATGCCGCGGCGCAGCTGCTCGCCGACCCGCTTGACGTGGTCGAGCAGGCCCTCGCCGGCGATCGTGCGGATCACGGCGAGACCGGCCGCGCACGAGATGGGGTTGCCGCCGAACGTGGTGCCGTGCGAGCCGGGGGTGAGCAACTCGGCGGCCGGGCCGAACGCGAGGCAGGCGCCGATCGGCAGCCCGCCGCCGAGGCCCTTGGCCAGGGTGATGAGGTCGGGTTCGACGCCCTCGCTCTGGTGGTGGAACCAGTGGCCGGTGCGGCCGATGCCGGTCTGCACCTCGTCGAGCACGAGCAGCGCGCCCTTCTCGGTGCAGATCTGGCGGGCGCCGGCCAGGTAGCCGGACGGCGGTACGACGACGCCGTTCTCGCCCTGGATCGGCTCGAGGATGACCATGGCAGTATCGGTCGTGACCGCGTTGTTTAGTTCGGACAAATCACCAAAGGAAACGTGGGTGACCTCGCCCGGGAGCGGCCGGAACGGGTCCTGCTTGGCGGGCTGGCCGGTCAGGGCGAGCGCGCCCATCGTGCGGCCGTGGAAGGCGCCGTGGGTGGCGACCACGTGCGTGCGGCCGGTCAGCCTGGAGATCTTGAAGGCGGCCTCGTTGGCCTCGGCGCCCGAGTTGGTGAAGATCACCCGCCCGGTGCGGCCGGCCAGGGCGAGCAGCAGCTCGGCCAGCGCCACCGGCGGCTCGGCGACGTAGAAGTTGGAGACGTGACCCAGCTGCCGCACCTGCTGGGTGACGGCGGCGACCACGGCCGGGTGGGCGTGGCCGAGCGCGTTGACCGCGATGCCACCGAGGAAGTCGACGTACTGCTTGCCGTCCTCGGCGGTCAGCACCGCGCCCTCGCCTCGTACCAGGGCGGCCTGCGGGGTGCCGTAGTTGTTCATGCCGGCCTGAGACCACCGCTCGATCAGCGTGCTCATGCGGGGACCACCATCGTTCCGATTCCTTCCGGGGTGAAAACTTCGAGCAGAGTCGAGTGGGCCACGCGGCCGTCGATGACATGGGCGGCGGGCACGCCGCCGCGGACGGCCCGCAGGCAGGCCTCCATCTTGGGCACCATGCCCGCCTCGAGCCGGGGCAGCAGCTTTTCCAGGGCATCGGCGTCGATCTCGCTGGTCAGCGAATCGGTGTCGGGCCAGTTGGTGTAGAGGCCGGGCACGTCGGTCAGCACGACCAGCTTGGCCGCGCCGAGCGCCTCGGCCAGGGCGGCCGCGGCGGTGTCGGCGTTGACGTTGTGCACCACGCCGTCGGCGTCGGGGGCGACGCTGGCGATGACCGGGATGCGGCCGGCCGCGATCAGGTCGTCCACGGCCGAGGTGTCGACCCGGTCGACGTCACCGACCAGGCCGATGTCGACCGTCTCGCCGTCGATCAGAGCCCCGCGCCGGACGGCGGTGAACAGGTGGGCGTCCTCGCCGGAGAGCCCGACGGCGAGCGGGCCGTGCCGGTTGATCAGCCCGACCAGCTCGCGGCCGACCTGACCGGTCAGCACCATCCGGACGACCTCCATGGCCTCGGGCGTGGTGACCCGCAGGCCGCCGCGGAACTCGCTCTCGATGCCGAAGCGGTCGAGCATCCGGCTGATCTGCGGGCCGCCGCCGTGCACGACCACGGGACGGATGCCCGCGTACCGCAGGAAGGCCATGTCGGCCGCGAACGCCTGCTGCAGCGACGGGGTGATCATGGCGTTGCCGCCGTACTTGATCACGATGGTCGAGCCGTGGAACCGTTCGAGCCACGGGAGCGCCTCGATGAGCACTTCCGCCTTCTGCACAGCGTCGGTCATGACGAGTAGGCCGAATTCTCGTGCACGTACGCGTGCGACAGGTCGGTGGTCCAGATCGTCGCGTCCATCTCGCCCTCGCGCAGGTTGACCGTGACCTTCACGTCCCGCCTGCTCAGGTCGACCTTGGACCTGTCCTCCGCGGCGGCGCCGCCCTTGCAGATCCACACGTCGTTGATCGCCACATCGACCCGGTCGGGCTCGAAGCGCGCCTGCGTCGTGCCGACCGCGGCCAGGATGCGGCCCCAGTTGGGGTCGTTGCCGAAGAACGCCGTCTTGACCAGGTTGTTGCGGGCGATCGTGCGGCCGACCTCGACCGCGTCGGCCTCGCTGGCCGCGCCGCGCACCTCGATCGCGATGTGCTTGGTCGCGCCCTCGGCGTCGGCGATCAGCTGCTGGGCCAGGTCGTGGCAGACCTCCTTGACCGCCACGGTCAGCTCCTCGTCGGTCGGCTGCACGTCGGAGGCGCCGCTGGCCAGCAGCAGCACGGTGTCGTTGGTCGACATGCAGCCGTCGGCGTCGATCCGGTCGAAGGTCAGCCGGGTCGCCTCGCGCAGGGCCGCGTCGAGCACCTCGTTGCCCGCGCTGGCGTCGGTCGTGAGCACCACCAGCATCGTGGCCAGGGCCGGGGCCAGCATGCCGGCGCCCTTGGCCATGCCGCCGACCGACCAGCCGTCGCCCTGGTAGACCGCGTTCTTGGCCACAGTGTCGGTGGTCATGATGGCCGCGGCCGCCTTGCCGCCCCCGTCCGGGGCGAGCCCACGCGCCGCCGCCGCCACGCCGGGCAGCAGCTTGCCCATCGGCAGCAGCTCGCCGATCAGGCCGGTCGAGCAGACCGCCACGTCGCCGGCCCCGACCATCTGCGGCTTGGAGCCGCCGCGCAGCACGGCGGCGGTGTGCTCGGCGGTGGCGTGCGTGTCGCGGAAGCCCTGGGTGCCGGTGCACGCGTTGGCGCCGCCGGAGTTGAGCACGACGGCGCGCACGATGCCGCCCTTGAGCACCTGCTGGCTCCAGAGCACGGGGGCCGCCTTGACCCGGTTGCCGGTGAAGACGCCGGCGGCGGTGAAGTCGGGCCCGTCGTTGACGACGAGAGCGACGTCGGGGTCACCGGAGGTTTTGAGGCCGGCGGCGACACCCGAGGCGCGGAAGCCCTTGGGGTGGGTGACAGTCACGGTGCGACTCCGAACACGGAAAGGCCCATCGTCTCGGGCAGGCCGGACATGAGGTTGGCGCACTGCACGGCTTGACCGGCGGCGCCCTTGCCGAGGTTGTCGAGCGCGCTGACCACCACGATGCGACCGGAGTCGACATCGAGGGTGGCTTGCAGGTGGCACGAGTTGGAACCAGCGGTGGCCGCCGTGTGCGGCCACACGTTTTCCTTCAGGACATGAACAAAAGGCTCGTTCGCGTACGCCGCCCGGAGCACCTCCCAGGGGTCACCGCTCGTGGCCGGCCGGGCCGTCACGGTGGCCAGGATGCCGCGGGGCATCGGCGCCAGCACGGGCGTCATCGACAGCGACGTCGCCCCGGTGGCCTGCTTGATCTCGGGCACGTGCTGGTGCGCGCCCACCTTGTAGGGCGACAGGTCACCCATGACCTCGCTGGCCAGCAGGTTGACCTTGGCGCTGCGGCCGGCCCCCGAGGTGCCCGAGCTGGCCACCACGACGACGTCGGCCGGGTCGGCCAGCCCGCTCGCGATGAGCGGGGCGAGCGCGAGGGTGATCGTGGCCGCATAACATCCGGTGTTGGCGACCCGGTCGGACGCCGCGATCAGCTCGCGCCGGCCCGGCAGCTCGGGCAGCCCGTAGGTCCACGTGCCGGCGTGCGGGCCGCCGTAGTACTTCTCCCACAGCGCCGCGTCCTCGAGCCGGAAGTCGGCGCCGAGATCCACGATCTTGACGCTCTCCGGGAGCTGGGCCGCCACGGCCGCCGACTGCCCGTGCGGCAGAGCCAGAAAGACCAGGTCAGCGTCGCCCAGGCCGGCCGCGTCGGTCGCGGTCAGCGTGAGGTCGAGACCGGCCAGTTGCGGGTGTACGGCGGTGACGTGCGAACCGGCCTGCGAGTGCGCCGTGGCCGCCACGAGATCGAACTCGGGGTGCCCCGCGAGCAGACGCAGCAGCTCGCCCCCCGCATAACCACTGGCTCCTGCGACCGCGACCCGGATTCCCATACCAACCTCCGCATGACTATGCAGACGACCGTATCAACCCGCAGTCGGACCGGGCAACACCATTCCCCCACGAGTCGCTTCTCACCGGTGTGCCCCGACCACTTCGAGGAGCGCCAGCCGCGAGGCCGCCTCGGAGTCGGGCGCCGCGGTGTAAGCCACGATGCGGACGTCGCAGCCGGGGACGGTGAGGATGTCGCAGTCCAGGTCCATCGGGCCGACCTCGGGGTGCGCGACCGTCTTGCGGCTCGAGGCGTGCACCCCGGTCACGGCGGACTCCCACCGCGCGGCGAAGGCGGGGCTGCCCGACCGTAACTCGGCGACCAGGTCGCGCAGGGCGGCATCGGCCGGATAGCGCGCGGCGGCGGCCCGCAGGTCGGCGACCGTCGCGGTCTCGAACGCCGCGTCGTCCTCGGGCGTCTGGCGCACCTGGTCGACGCCGCCCAGAAAGTGACAGCGGACCACGTTGCGGTCCCCGCCGAAGCGGTCACCGACCAACGCGGTCCACAGGTCGTTCGCCGTCAGCAGGTTCCAGGCCGCGTCGAAGACGGCCACCGGCGTACCGGGCAGGCGGTCGAGCAGGCGCTGGACGCCCGGCGTGAGATGACCGGGAACCGTGCCCCGGCCCGGCGCCTGCAGCTGGCCACCGACCCCACCTCGATCGCCTCCCAGATCATCCCGCTGGCCTACGGGGCGGCGAAGGCGGCTGTGAACATGGCCACCGTTCAGTACGCCAAGGGGCTGCCGCACTTCCGGGTCAACTGCATCGACCCGGGCTTCACGGCCACCGACTTCAACCAGAACCGCGGCACCCAGACCGTGCAGGAAGGGGCCGAGGCGGTCGTCCGGCTGGCCCGGATCGGGGCCGACGGGCCCACCGGCGGGTTCTTCGACCGCGCCGGAACCGTGCCGTGGTGATATGACTGGCGCATGGCTGACAAGACGATCATCGCTATCCGTGAGACCGCCTCGGCGTACGCCGAGGCGGTCCGCACCACCCAGCGGTTCTTCGACCGCCTCGAGGACTCCGACGACCCGTCCGCGCTGGTCGAGTACGCCACCCTGGTCGAGCGGGAGAAAGAGGCCGAGGAGGCCCGGCTGGACGCCATCGTGGCCGCCGGTATCGAGGTGCCAAGCATCGATGAGAGCGATTCTGACAACTAAGTGAAAAGTTCCGGAACCGTACCGGGCTCCCGTAACCGGTTCCGGGCTGGAAGACTCCCGGTTGTTCGTGTTTCGCAGACCGTGCCACCGCGGTCGTGACGACCGGAGGCGCTAGTGCCTGCTGACGTCCCTTACCGGGATGCAACCCTGTCCGTCGACCAGCGTGTCGAGGACCTTCTCGGGCGGATGACCCTGCCCGAAAAGGTCGGGCAGATGCTCCAGCTGGACGCCCGGGGCGACGTGAAGGAGATCGTCAGCGAGAAGCTGGCGGGGTCGATCCTGCACACCTCGCCGGCCAAGATGCTCGAGGCGATCGACCTGGTCGCCAAGACCCGGCTGCAGATTCCCCTGCTCACCGCGGAGGACTGCATCCACGGCCACTCGTTCTGGCCGGGCGCGACGATCTTCCCGACCCAGCTTTCGATGGCGGCGTCCTGGGATTCCGACCTGGTCGAACGGGTCGCCCGGGTCACCGCCGTCGAGGTCGCGGCGACCGGCATCCACTGGACGTTCTCCCCCGTCCTGTGCATCACCCGCGACCTGCGCTGGGGCCGGGTCGACGAGACCTTCGGCGAGGACCCGTTCCTCATCGGCGAGCTCGGCTCGGCCATGGTCCGCGGCTATCAGGGCGACGGCCTGGCCGACCCGACCGCGATCCTGGCCACGGCCAAGCACTTCGCGGGCTACTCGGAGACCCAGGGCGGCCGCGACGCCAGCGAGGCCGACATCAGCCCGCGCAAGCTGCGCTCCTGGTTCCTGCCGCCGTTCGAGCGGGTCGCCAAGGAGGGCTGCCGGGTCTTCATGCTCGGCTACCAGTCGATGGACGGCGTGCCGATCACCGCCAACCGCTGGCTGCTCAACGACGTGCTGAAAGAGGAGTGGGGCTTCACCGGCACCCTGGTCACCGACTGGGACAACGTCGGCCGCATGGTCTGGGAGCAGAAGGTCTGCGCCGACTACGCGGAGGCCGCGGCCCTGGCCGTACGGGCCGGAAACGACCTGGTCATGGTCACCCCGGGCTTCTTCGAGGGCGCACAGGAGGCGGTCGAGCGCGGCCTGCTGGCCGAGACGGAGATCGACGACGCCGTACGCCGGATCCTGCGCCTCAAGTTCGAGCTGGGCCTGTTCGAAGACCCACGCGGCCCTTCCGAGGAGCGGCAGCGCGCGGTCATCGGTTCCCCGGAGCACGCCGAGCTCAATCTCGAGGTGGCCCGGCGCTCGCTGATCCTGCTCAAGAACGACGGCGTCCTGCCGCTCGACCCGAGCGCCAAGTTCCGGCGCGTCGCGGTGCTCGGCCCCAACGCCGACAACGTGTCCGCGCAGCTCGGCGACTGGGCGGGCGACTCCGGCCAGGTCGACTGGATGCCCGACGGCCACCCGCGCGAGCTCACCGAGACGGTGCTCGACGGCTTCCGCGCGGTCGCCCCGGCCAACTGGGTGATCGAGCACGCCCGCGGGGCCGACATCGAGCGCCTGGTGCCCGACCCCGAGGGCGACACCTACCCCGACGGGCAGCCCCGCCCGCCGATCTCGCAGGGCGCCCCGGTCGACCACCACCTGATCGACATGGCCCGCGACAAGGCGATCCGCTCCGACTACGCGGTCGTGGTCATCGGCGACACGGTCAACCTGACCGGCGAGCACAAGTCGACCGCGACGCTCGAGCTGCAGGGCGGCCAGATCGCGCTGCTCGACGCGATCGCGGCCACCAAGACCCCGATGATCGTCGTGCTGGTCAACTCCAAGCCCAGCGTGCTGCCCCCGTCCGCCCTGGGCGCGGCCGCGATCATCCAGGCCTTCAACCCCGGCATGCGCGGCGGCCGGGCGATCGCCGAACTGGTGCTCGGCCTGATCGACCCGAGCGGGCGGCTGCCGCTGTCGGTGGCCCGGCACGTCGGCCAGCAGCCGGTCTACTACAACACCATCCGCGGCCAGCACGGCAGCCGGTACGCCGACCTGACGCAGGACCCGCTGTTCGCGTTCGGCGAGGGCATGTCC
Source organism: Actinoplanes sp. (assembly GCA_965217855.1). Classification (GTDB taxonomy): domain Bacteria; phylum Actinomycetota; class Actinomycetes; order Mycobacteriales; family Micromonosporaceae; genus Actinoplanes. Next base: position 106,185 of record CBDCJN010000002.1, read on the forward strand.
TACACCACGCTGACGTACGGGGATCTGACCGTCACCACGCCCATGCTGACGGAGACCGAGACGGTGCGGGCGACGGTGACGCTGACCAACAGCGGCACCCGGCCGGCGCTGGAGACGGTGCAGGCCTACATCAGCGACCTGGTCACCTCGGTGACCTGGGCCGGGCGCGAGCTGAAGGCGTACCGGCAGGTCTCGGTCCCGCCGGGCGAGAGCGTGACCGTCCAGATCGAGGTGCCGGCGTCGGCGTGCTCGCTGGTGACCGCGGACGGCCGCCGCATCGTCGAGCCCGGCGACTTCGAACTTCTGGTCGGCCCCAACTCCCGCGAACGCGACCTGCTCCGAGCCCCGTTCCGCATCGTCAGCGAGTAGAACGCCCATCTCGCTGTGGACAACGCCGGGAGCGGCCCCCGCGCCCTGTGGACAACCGGGCGCAGCCGCTCCCGGAAGGCGTAACGTCCTGCCCCGTCCCTGGGTGGGCGGGGGAGGTGGCGGCTGCTCGAAAAGGATCTTGATGGCGGCGAAGCGTTGACAGGGGCTGGCATCGTCGGGCGGGTGGCGATCATCAAGCGTTTTGTTCAGCGCCGCTGGGTCCGGCGGGGTCTGGTCGCGGGGGTGGCCGTGGTGGCGCTGGCCGGGCTGACCTCGGCCGGGGGCGAGCTGTGGACCCGGGGCACCGCGCACGGCCATGTCTTCAGCGAGGCCGACGTGCCCGCGGCGCCGGTCGCGCTCGTGCTGGGCGCCGAGGTCTACCCCGACGGGTCGCCCTCGCCGTTCCTGGCCGCGCGGCTCGACATCGCCCGGCGGCTGCTCGAGGCGGGCAAGGTCAAGGCGATCCTGCTCTCCGGCGACCACAGCCGCTGGGAGTACGACGAGCCCGGCGCCATGCAGGTCTACCTGGTGGCCCGGGGCGTGCCGGCCGCGCAGATCGCCCTCGACTACGCCGGCTTCGACACGTACGACTCGTGTGTGCGGGCCAAGCGCATCTTCGGCGTGCGCCAGGCCATCGTCGTCACCCAGACCTACCACCTGGACCGGGCGGTGGCGCTCTGCCGCACGGAGGGCATCGACGCCACCGGGGTGGGCGACGACACCGTGAAGATCTACACCGAGCCGTGGCGCAACTCGGTGGTCCGCGAGCGGGGCGCCGTGGTCAAGGCCGTGGCCGACGTCATCACCCACCGCGACCCGGTCTTCCTGGGCCGCCACGAGACCACGGTCGACGAGGCCCTGGCCCGCTGACCTACGGCAGGCGTACGACGTCGGCGATCACGGCGTCGTCGGCGGTGAGGCGGACGGCGGCCGGGCTGTCGTAGACCACGAGCAGCCGCCCGTCGCCGTACCGGCTCAGCCCCTCGGCGTGGTCGTCGCCCTCGCCGAAGGTCAGCTCGAGCTCCCTCGAGATCAGGTCGCCGCGGACGACGGTGGGCATCTCCGACTCGCATGCGTCGTGCCAGCGGTAGACCCGCACCGGCCCGTCCAGGTCCATCGTCGGGCCGGCCAGGATCAGCAGGTCGTCGCCGTCGGGGCACATGTCGCGCACGCCGAGCCCGTCCAGCTTGAGCACGTGCTTGCGGTAGGTGAAGCCGTCCTCGAACTCGCGGAGCCGCAGCCGGTCCGGTTCGTCCGGGTCGACGTACGGCCGGACCTCGAGCACGAACGCCCAGCCGCGCAGCACCGGCCCGCGCAGGCCCAGATAGACCCGGTCCTCGCTGACTGCGATGCCCTCGATGTCGAGCCCGTTGTCCTTGCCCGGGATGTCGAGGAACCGGGACAGGTGCTCGTCGCGGCGCAGCAGCCGGCGCAGGTCGTCCTTGCCGCCGAGCGCGGCCGCGTAGTGCTTCTCGCCGTCGATCTCGATCTCCCGCACCGGGGTCGGCAGCCCGTCCACCTGCGCGATCGGGAGGCGTACGAGAATCTGCCGGTTTTCCTGGCCCTCGATCCGGGCCAGCCGCTTGAGCGCCTTCGCACCCTCGTGGTGCGCCTTGATCTGCTTGCGGCGCAGGCTGTGCGAGCCGATCGCCCAGAGGAAGTGACCGGCCCGGGCCAGCCCCTCGACGTCGGCCTCCTCCTCGATGTCGGTGCCGGGCAGGCTGATGAAATCGCCCAGGCGGTAGGTGGTCTCGTCACCGAACTCGGCCGGCTGCTCCGGGTTGTCGGCGACCAGGCGCTCCACGGTGGCGGTCTCGTCGCCCGCGATCCAGAGCACGGGCCCGTCGAGACGTACGGCGGAGAGATTGGTGTGGGTCGCCATGGCCCGGGATTTGTCCCCGAAGCGCAGCCGCACCGTGTGATCGAGCGTCATGGTCATCATCGTCGCACCGGGAGGCGAGCCCGGGTCTCCACTGTCGGGATATCGCCGCCTGACTGGACGGCCTAGCTGGACGGCCTGGGTGCGGCGGCCGGGCTGCGGTGACCGTCGGCGCCCACCGCCCGTACGCCGAAGAAGACGTTGTCCTTGGAGAGGTCGATGGTGACCGTGCTGACCTTGCCCACGGCCTTCGCGTGCTCCCAGTCCGGCGCCGTGGTCTCCCGCCAGACGATCTCGTAGCCGGCCAGGTCGGGTTCGGGGCCGAGCTGCCAGCGCAGGGTCGTCGCGCGTACGTCCTGGTGCTCGTGGGTGAAGTTTTCACGGGGCTCGGTGAAACGGGCCGCCGGATAGCCGCGCAGCAGGAACGAGATGTGGTCGGAGCCGCGCAGGTAGCGGTCCCGGCGCCAAACCACCCGCACGTCCGTGCCCTCGAGTTCGACGCCCTTGACAAAGCGGCCCAGCTGCCGCGACGGGCCGTCGTTCTCACCGCCGACACTCTTGCGGGTGGTCGCCTCGGCCGCCGCCTCCGAGGTGGGCACGCCCTCGACGAAGAGCCGGACCGTCCGGTTGGCGGGCCGGGTGCCGTCGTGGGCGTCCCCGGTGCCGACGATGTCGTTGCTGAACATGGCCTGGATGTCGGCGTTGCGGTCGCGGTAGACCTGCGCCATGTGGTCGGAGCCGTAGAGCCCCTGCTCCTCGCCGGCGACCGCGGCGAAGACGATGGTCGCCTCGGGCCGGCGGGCGGCGAACACCCGGGCCGGCTCCATCACGACGGCCACCCCGGAGGCGTCGTCGTCGGCCCCCGGCGCGTCCATGACATCGGTGACCCGCGATTCGTAGTGCGCGGTCACCACGTAGATCCGCTCCGGCGTGACCCGGCCCGGCAGCGTCGCAATCACGTTGATGATGGTCGTCGGGGCGGGAACCCGCGGCGAGACGGGCTGCACGAACGACTGCGACTCGACCCTCATCGGCGACCCGGCGGCATACCGCTGCAGCTCCGCGAAGATCCAATCCCGGGCCGCGCCAATCCCGCGTACGGGATCGTCCTGGCGGGAAAGCGTGTGCCGGGTGCCGAACGAGACAAGCTTGCGCACGATCGCCTCGACCCGCTTCTCGTCGATCTCCCGCAGCATCGCCCGCAGCGCCCGATCGGGTGGCGCCCCGCCGGCCTTGGCCTCCCCCGCTCAGAGGCGCCGCCACCGCCGCCGCAGAAACCGTCAAGAACACCCGCCGACTCGAGTTGGCCATGCCCCCGCTCTGACCCCGACCGCCCCAGATATCCACGCTCATCAATGTCTTGCCGTCGCGACGGCCGTCTATCGTCGAGGGATGATCGTGCGGACGCGGTGGCGGATGGAGCAGAGCCCGGAAGAGTTGTGGCCTGCGCTTTGTGACTCGTCGGTGGAGCTGACTCCGCGGTGCCCGGTGTTTTATCTCGGGACGCCCCGGCCCACCGAGTGCCGGCTGCCGGACGGGCCCGGGGAGGTCGAGGCCGCCCGGCAGTGCGTTTCCGAGCAGGGCGTGGTGCGGCAGCGGATCACGGTGTGGGAGCCGCCGGCCCGGCTGTCCTTCCACATGGAGGAGACCGACATCTACTTCCACCGGCTGGTCGACCATCTCGGCGACACCTTCGATCTGGCGCCGGACGGGTCGGGGACGCGGATCACTCGCACGACCACGGTCGCCGTTCGCCATCGGCTGTTCTCGCCGGCGCTCTGGGTGGGGCTGAAATCGGTGCACCGGTTCGTGTTCCGCAACTGGCAGCGGGCCTCCTAGAAGGCGTCGACGCCGGTCAGCGCGGCCGACAACGCCCACAGCCGCGCGGCCTCGGACGGGTCGACGGCGAAGGGGGCCACGCCGGGCGCCCCGAAGTCGAGCGGGTCGGTGGCGGTGCCGGCGACGGCGCAGCTCTCCGGGTAGACGCCGCCCCGGCCGTCGAGCTCGGGTGACGTCGCGGCCCAGACCGAGGTCGCGGCGCCCTGTTCGGGAGTCAGGTAGATCTCGGGGTTGGCGGGCGTGCCGTCGGGGTTGAGCCAGCCCAGCGCGACCTGCTCGGCCACGGGCAGAAACGCTGCAGGCCGGTGTCGATGACACCAGGGTGCACCGCGAAGGCACGGACGCCGTGGCTGCGGCCGAGCTCGTCGAGACGTACGGCGAAAGGCTGTTGGCGGTCTTGGACTGGCCGTAGGCGAGCCACTTGTCGTACGGCTCGAGCTCGAACTGCGGGTCGGCCCATCGGATGCCGCCGAAGCGGTGGCCACGCGACGACAGCGAGACGACGCGCGCGCCGGTGTCGAACGCCGGCCACAGGTGGTTGGTGAGGGTGAAGTGGCCCAGGTGGTTGACGGCGAACTGCGGCTCCCAGCCCTTACCGACCCGGCGCAGCGGGGGCGCCATGATGCCGGCCGAGTTGACGAGGACGTCCAGACGGCGCCCCGAGGCGAGGAAGCGGTCGGCGAAGGCGGCGACGCTGTCGAGGTCGGCCAGGTCCAGCTCCTGGATCTCGACTCCGGGCAGCGCGGCCGCCGCGACCTCGGGACGGCGGGCCGGGACGAGGACCCGGAAACCCGCGGCGGCGAGCGCCTTCGTCGTCTCGAGGCCGATTCCGGAGTAGCCGCCGGTGACGATGGCTTGCTTCAAGGCATCTCCTTACCGAGTGTGTTCATTGCGGGTCCCAGCCAACCCCCGATCGCCGGCGCGGGGGCAGACTCTGCGAGGGGGCACCGCGAGTGACTCCCTCCGGCCGCGGTCGTGGTGAACGGGCGGCTCGACGTGATCGGTGCCAATGCGCTCGGACGGGCCCTGTACGAGGGGCAGGCGAACGTAGCCCGGTTCGTCTTTCTCGATCCGGCCGCCCGCACCTTCTGGCGGGACTGGGACGAGGTCGCCGACGAAACCGCCAACGCGCTGCGAGCCGAGGCCGGGCGGAACCCCTGCGACCGGGGCGCCACCGGCCTGGCTTCGGAGGTGGCCGCCGGCAGCAGCGACTTCCGGCTCCGCTGGGCCCGGCACGACGTGCGGGTCGAGCACACCGGCGTACGCCGCATCCACCACCCGATTGTCGGGAACCTGGAACTCCCGTACGAGAGCACGCCCTTGATCGCCGAACCGGGACAGACATTGATCATGTTCGGCGCCGAGCCCGGCAGCCCGGCCGAGGACGCGTTGGTGCTGCTCGGAATCTCTGTCCGTCTTTAAGGCCCTCTTATGAAAACGCCGTCTACGGTCCTGCGACATGGAGTCCGACGAGCCGAACGAGGTGTTCATGGTGCCGGTCATGGTCGCCGATCTGGTCGCGGGACGGCAGGCCCGCCAGGCACGGTCGATCGACGTGCTGTCCGGGCAGAGGCTGGAGTACGTGCGTCTCGATGACGTGATCGTGCTGAGCTTCGCCGGCGGTCATCAGGTGCTGATCGAGACCGTCGCCCACCTGAACTCCCCGGCCGGCCGCACCGCCGTCGAACCGGGCGACGACGTCATCGCGACGCTGCTCGGCGACGTCGTCCGGCGGGCCCGCACCCGGGACAGCGGCGAGCTGGAACTGTGCTTCGCCAGCGGTTCCGAACTGGTGGTCGGGGCCGACGACGACTTCGAGTCGTGGGCGGTCACCAGTCCCGACGGCTTCCTGATGGTCTGCTTGGCCGGCGGCGAACTGGCCGTCTGGAACGAAGCCCCCGCTTGCCTCCGGGTGTGATCATCGCGGCGTGGAGAAGCTGAGCAGCCGCATCGTCTACCGCAACCCGTGGATGACCGTCCGCGAGGACGAGATCCGGCACGCAGACGGCAGCCCCGGCATCTTCGGCGTGGTCGAGAAACCGGACTTCGCGCTCGTGCTGCCGCGGTGGCGCGACGGGTTCTGGCTGGTCGAGCAGTTTCGCTACCCGGTCGGGCGCCGGGCGTGGGAGTTCCCGCAGGGCAGCTGGGGCGCGGGCTCGTCCGGCGGTCAGGCCGAGCTGGCCCGGCAGGAACTGGCCGAGGAGACGGGGCTGCGGGCGGCTGGGCTGACCCATCTCGGGCACCTCTTCGAGGCGTACGGCTAGTCGACCCAGGGGTTCGACGTCTATCTCGCCACCGGCCTGAGCGAGGGCGAACCCGACCGCGAGCCGAGCGAACAAGACATGATCCACCGCGCCTTCACGGACGCCGAGATCGGCGCGATGATCCGCTCAGGCGCGATCGTGGACGCGCCGTCACTGGCCGCCCTGACCCTCTACCGGCTGGCCGATTAGGACGGTGCGGGCAGCCCGGCGCACATCTTGCGCGGGAAGCCGGCGGGGGCGTTGTCGCAGCCGGCCGCCGTCGACCGCGCCTCGATCTGCCTCATGTCGTTCTCTTCGGTGTAATAACCGACGTGCGGGTTCTGCGAGCACGGCCCGTCCCGGCCATCATCGACACCGTCACGATGACCGACTTCGGATCCTTCGACCGCCGCACCGCGGTCACCTCGGCTTGAAACTCCGGCAACACACCAGCCGCCGCGCTCACTGCCGGCCGTACCGCCCCGTCCCCCGCCGGCCGGGCGCCGGGCTCAGCACACCCACCCACGAGGGCCGGCCCGAGAAACAGACAGAGAACGATCCGACGCATGCGGCCATTCTGCAAAAGCCGATCAACCACCGAGCTGTACGCGACGTCGCGCCCCCAATCGCAACGGCCACGGCGCCGGGCTTCCGAGCCGCGGCCACCCAAGCTGCGAGATCCGGCGACGGCCTACCGGCAACCGGCGCGGGACGCCTTTGCGGGAGGTCCATCCTGATATAGCATCGTTGCTATACCGTGGGGTGCTGTCGATTTGGAGCCTGAGGTCGAGAAGTGGCTGGAGGGCCTGTCGATCACTCTGTTCACTCGCGCGGCGTTTTACATCGACCTGCTCGCTGAGCAAGGACCGTTATTGGGCGAGCCGTACACCAAGCAGCTCGACCGCAAACTGCGTGAGCTGCGATTTCACCTGGAGCGGCAGGCAGTAAGGATCACCTACTGGATCGCGTCCGACAAGAGGATCATCCTGCTTACGGTTTTCCTCAAGACGCGTATGCATGAGGAGCGGGAGATCGACCGGGCACGTCGGGCGTTAGCGCGATGCATTGACGAGGCTCATCTGGTTGTGGACGAGGAGAGTTAGGTCATGAGCGAAAGTGGCAGCTGGGCCGCGACGCGGGAGCGACGCATGGCTGAGCCGGGGGCCGCCGAGGCCTACGACGCGGCGCGGCTGGCGTTCGAGCTCGGCCGTTCCGTTCGGGAGCTCCGCGAGCGCCGGGGTTGGAGTCAGAAGCAGCTGGCCCAGTCGTCGGGCATGACGCAGTCTGCGGTGGCCCGGTTCGAGGCGGGCGGGACGGTGCCCACTCTGACGGTCCTGGAAAGGCTCGCGGCGGCCCTCGATGTGAGTCTTAAGGTCGGCTTCGAACCGCGCGGCGAGGCGGCCTGATCAGGCCGGGGCGGGCTGGGTGGCCGGGGTGAAGGTGGTGGGCTGGCCGGTTGCTTCGAGGACGGACATCCACAGGTCGCCGGAGGCGTCGACCTGGTTGCGGGACGAGACCGCGACCGGGATCGGGACGTGGACGAAGCGGCTGCGCCACATGCCGACGACCATTTCGGTGCGGCCGGCCATCGCGGCGTGCACGGCGGCCTGGGCCAGCCGTAGGCAGTAGACGCTGTCGTACGGGTTGGCGGGCACACTGCGGATGATGTAGCTCGGGTCGATGTATTTCAGGTTGGCCTCCTCGCCCGCGGCCGTGAAGTCGTCGAGGATGCGCTGCCGCAAGTAGAGCCCGAAGTCGCCCAGCCGCTGGTTGCCCGACGCGTCGGTGCCGGCCTGGGCCAGATATTCCTGGCCGGCGCCCTCGGCCACCACGACCAGCGCGTGCCCGCGTTCGCGGACCCGGCGCCGCAGGTGGGGCAGGAAGTCGTCGACGTCGACCGGCACCTCGGGGATCAGCACGTAGTCGGCGTCGTTGGTGGCCAGAGCGGCGTAGCAGGCGATGAACCCGCTGTGCCGGCCCATCAGCTGCACCAGCCCGATGCCGCCGGGCTGCGCCTTGGCCTCGACGTGGGCGGCCCGGATCGACTCGGTCGCTTTGCCGAACGCGGTCTGGAAGCCGAAGCTGTGCCCGATGAACGGGATGTCGTTGTCGATCGTCTTGGGCACGCCGACCACCGCGATACGTTTGTCGCGGGCCGCGATCTCCCGGGCGATGCGCTGGGCGCCGCGCATCGATCCGTCCCCGCCGATCACGAAGAGGACGTTGACCCCCAGCTGGTCGAGGCAGTCGACGATCTCGGCCGGGTCCTGGTTGCCGCGGGACGTGCCCAGGATCGTCCCGCCGTGCTCGTTGATGTGTTCCACGCCGGCCGGGGTCAGGTCGACGACGTCGTGACCGTGCCGGGCCACCATCCCCCGATAGCCGTTCCGGAACCCCAGGATCTTGCGGACGCCGTAGTGGGAGGTCAGTTCGAGCACCAGCCCACGGATCACGTCGTTGAGCCCGGGGCAGAGCCCGCCGCAGGTGACGATCCCGACCCGGGTCTTGGCCGGGTCGAAGAAGATCTGCCGGCGCGGCCCGCCCGGTTCGAACGACGGTGGCTCCCCGGCCCGGGCCGCGAGCATCGCGACGGTGTCGTCGAGGAGCACCCGGTCGTTCTCGTCGACGTAGTGCTCGGTGGTGCCGCGCCGGGTGACCAGAGCCCCCAGCGGCGACTCCGTCCGGCAGTCACCCAGCGAACGCACTCGCAGCTCGGCCGCTTCCATGCCGCGACCCTAGGCCGCCGGAGTTACAGCCACGTTTTCCCGGCCGTAACGATCACTCGCGGGCGGCCAGCAGGGTCACCGGGGCCCGGCGGGTGGCCGACCACGAGGTGATCAGGGTGGTCAGGCCGGTGACGGCCATCGCGACCACCGCGACTGCGCCGATCAGCGTCCAGGGCAGGTCGAGGGTCGCGGTGCCGGTCACGGCCGAGGTCGTGGCCAGGGTCGCGGCGAGCGCGGCGCAGGCGGCCACTGCACCCAGCACCAGCCCGGCGCCGGGTCGCCGCGCCGATCACGACCGCGTTGATCACCCCGATCAGCGCGTACAGGGCGCCGATCCCCAGCACGATCAGCATGATGCGGTCGCGGGTCGTGTTCCGGGCCGCGGCGTCGGCGCGCAGCCAGTCGTCCAGATCCGACACCTGACCCACCCGAGCCAGCCCGACGCGTACGGCCGCGGGGTCGGCTCCGGGCGCCGGCGAGACGAACGACCGGGTGCCGGCCTCGGCGAGCTGAGCCGCGGGGACCAGGCCGGGCGGCAGCAGCAGGTTGGCCCCGCCGCTCATGGCCGACGGGACCGACGCCACCACGGGCAGGTCGCCCAGGTCGCTCTCGGGCAGCTGCAGCTTGACCGTCCCGCTCGTCGGCACGTCGCCCCCGGGCCCGGCGGCCAGCAGAACGCGGCGCACCTGGCCGCGACTGCCGCCGACCAGCCGCAGCAACGCGAGATCGCGACGCCGCTGGTCGACGGTGAAGGCGAAGGTGGAACTGATGATGAACGCGGCCAGGAAGACCGCGCTGCCGAGCACCACGCCCAGCATCGCCACCGAGGCGGTGGTGCCGTCGGCGAACTCCATCCGCTCGGCCGCGCTCAGCCCGGCCGGCGGGTCGAGGGTGGCCGCCGTGATCAGCAGCAGCAGGGACGACTGCACCAGCGCCACCCCGAGGGTGACCGAGAGCAGCGCGCCCACGAAGAGGGTCCAGCGCTCGCGAAGCCCGGCCATGTCAGCGCTCCCAGGCGGCGAGGCGGTCGGCCACCTGACGGGCGTCGGCCCCGGCCAGCCGGTCGACGACCCGGCCGTCGCGCAGAAAGACCACGGCGTCGGCCCGCGCGGCCGCCCCCGGGTCGTGCGTCACCATGACGATGTTCTGCCCCGCGTCGGCCATCGCCCGCATCAGGTCGAGCACGATCCGGGCGGCGCCGGAGTCGAGCGCCCCGGTCGGCTCGTCCGCGAAGAGCACGTCGGGCCGGGTCACCATGGCCCGGGCGATCGCGAGCCGCAGCGGCAGGGCCACGTTCTGCTCCGCGGTGAGCGCGCCGATCGGGTTGAAACTCTGAAAGACAAAGCCGATCCGCGTACGCCGCAGGGCCGTGAGGTCTTTGTCGCCGGCCGAGGTGAGGTCGGTGTCGCCGAGCAGCACCTGCCCCGACCGGCTCACCCCGCGCAGCGCCACCGCGGCCGCGGCCGATTCACAGTCGTCGTCATACCGTCGACGCTGTTTTCGCGGCCGCCCCGAGTCGCTCCGGCGAGCACCCTTGTTGGTGGTGGGGCTACCACCACCGACGCTCAGGCGGCGGGGCTCCAGCCGAGCGCCGGGCCCAGGTGGGTGGCGATGTCGGTCAGGATCTGGACGTAGTCGGGGTGCTCGAAACTGAACGGCAGCGCGAACGCCACCTCGTCGATCTCCTGGTACGCGACGTGGGCCTGCAACTGCTCGGCGATCTGGGCCGAGGAACCGACGTAGTCGCGGGAGAAGAGCATCCGGGCCGGGCCCTGTGGTTCCCGGGTGCGGGGGGTGCGCTTCTCGACGTACGCCTCGTACTTGGCCTTCTGTTCGCCGGTCGCCGAGTCGGTGGGGATGACCACCAGCCCCTGCGACACCCGGGCCCGGTCGCCGTCCGGGTGGTGGTTCCGGAACGTGCGCACGTGCGACAGCTGGATCTCGGCGAAATCCCCGGCCTCCTCGGCCTTGACCACGCTGCTGGTCAGGAAGTTCATGCCGTGCTCGCCGGCCCACTGCGCCGAGCGGAGGCTGGCGCCGCCGTACCACATGCGGTTGATCAGGCCGGGCGAGTGCGGCTCGACCCGCGACGAGAAGACCTCGAAGCCCTGGGCGCCGCTGAAGTCGCTGGCCTGGTCGCCGCGGATGAAGCCGAGCAGCCGCTCGACCCGCCGGTAGCTGAAGTCTTCGGTATCGGCCGTGTCCGGGTAGAGCGCCTCCCGGACGACGTCCCAGTTCATCGGCGGCCCGACGCTGAGCCCCGGGTTGAGCCGCCCGCCCAGCAGCACGTCGACGGTGGCGAGATCCTCGGCCAGGCGCAACGGGTTCTCCCACCCGAGCGGGATCACGGCCGTGCCGAGCTCGATCCGGGTCGTCCGCTGCGAGGCCGCGGCCAGCACGGCGACGGGCGACGAGATCCCGTACTGCAGATGCCGGTTACGCAGCCAGGCCGAGTCGAACCCGAGGTCCTCCCCCAGCTTGATGATCGCGAGCGTCGACTCGTGCCCGGCCCGGGGGTCGTCACCGTCGAAGAGCCCGATCGTCAGAAAGCCCAGTTTCCGCAGAGGTCGCGACGTCACCCCACCACCCTGCCACGAAAGATCGCGGACGCGTACGGTCGGCGGATGACGATCTTGGGGACCGCCCTGGTCACGGGGGCCTCGCGGGGCCTCGGTGCGCACATCTGCCGGCGGCTGGCGGCGGACGGGTGGCCGGTGGCGGTCAACTACCGGTCCGACGGCGCGGGTGCGGCCAACGTGGTGGCCGACATCGAGGCGGCGGGTGGGCGGGCCGCCGCATTTCAGGCCGACGTCACCGACGAGGACGACGTCGCTCGGCTGGTGGCGGCGGTGGCCGACGCGCTCGGGCCGGTGCAGGCGGTGGTGGCCAACGCCACCGGGCCGCAGCCGGAGGTGACGGCCGAGGAGACCAGCTGGCAGGACCACCTCGACCAGCTCGTTTTCTTCGTGAAGAGCCCGACCCTGCTGCTGCAGGCGACGCTCCCGCACATGCGGAGCCTGAAGACCGGGCGCTTCATCCACATCGGGTCGGAGATGGTCGAGCGGGCGCTGCCCGGCTTCTCGGCCTACAACGCGGCCAAGGGGGCGCAGCTGATCCTGGCCCGCACCTGGGCCCGGGAGCTGGGCGTCCACAACGTGACGGTCAATGTGGTCGCGCCGGGGTGGATTCCGGTCGAGCGGCACGGCGTGGTCACCGAAGAGGACAGCGCGGGGTACGTGGCCGGCGTTCCGCTGCGACGGCTGGGGACGCCGCAGGAGATCGCGGACGTGGTGGCGTTCGTGGCCTCCGATGCGTCGCGTTTCGTGACCGGGGAACGCATCACCGTGAACGGCGGCTTCACGACCGATTGACGGGTGTGACCGTCCGGTTCGGGCTGGTCTGCGGGCATGCTGATCACGGTCGTCGCCGCTTACGGCGTAGGGGATCTGGCGTTCGCCGAGGTGCGGCAGCGGTTCGCCCAACTGATGCCGCACGCCGAGGTCGTCGCGGTGCCGGTGCCGGCGTTCGACACGGTGAGCGCCGGCTTCTGCGTGGCCCAGCTGGCCTTCAGCGACGGGCCGGCCGACCGCATCGTCGTCGCCGACGTGGCGCCCCGCGAGGACGAGGACGACCCGCGGCCCGACAACGCCGGTGAGCCGCTGGCCGCCGCCCGCCTCGATTCGGGTGTGCTGCCTATGGCCGCGATAAGGCCGAGACCAGCTGCCCGAGGTCGCGGCGCCGCGACTCGGCCGGCCAGACCACCCAGGTACGGCGGACAAGCGGCCGCCCGGCCAGCGGCAACCAGCTCACCGACGCGGGCAGCGGCGGGCTCCAATGCTCGGGGGCCAGGGCGAACGAGGTGCCCGCGCCGACCGCGGCCAGCTTCACCTCGGCGATCAGCTCCTGGCCGGACGGCACAGGCGGCCCGGGGTCGAGGCCGTGGCTGCGCAGGATCGCGGTGAGCTCGTCGTGCCAGGCGGGGCTGCCGTCGCGCGGGAAACCGACCCAGTCCAGCCCGGCCAGGGCATCCAGCCGTACGCCGTCCGGCCCCGCGAGCTCGGCCGCCAGATCGGCCGCGAGCAGGACGCCGAGCGGCTCCTCCACGGCCGGGGCGGCGTCGAGGGTGTCGCCGGCCGGGTGCTGCCGGACCAGCCCGACGTCGAGGTCCCCGGCCGTCAGCGCGGCCAGCTGGGCCGCGGTCGAGAGATGCCGCACCTGCAGCCGGGTCTGCGGATGGGCGACGGCGAGAGCGGCCACCGGCCCGGACAGCAGATCGGCGGGAAGCTCCAGCGGAACGCCCAGCCGCAGCACGCTCCCGCTGCCCGCCGTGTGCCGGGCGAAGGCGGCCATCGCCTGCTCGTGACGGATCAGCACGGGCCGGACCTCGCCGAAGAGCACGGTGCCGGCCTCGGTCGGCCGGACCCCGCTGCTGCTGCGCACGAGAAGTTCCACGCCGAGGCGCCGTTCGAGCCCGCTGATGGTCTGGGACAGCGACGGCTGGGTGACGTGCAGGCGCCGGGCGGCGGCGGACAGCCCGCTCTCCTCGACGACGGCCACGAAGGCCCGGATCTCGCGAAGGTCCACGCTGCCATCACAGCACTCGGGGCCCACGGCTGAGCCGTGGACCCCGAGGACAGCAGCTGTCAGGCGCCGCGGAGGGTCGCCCCGAACTGTGCGGCGACCGCGGTCACGGCGGCGTCGCGGGCGGCCAGGGTCTCCTCCGTGGTGAGCGTGCGGTCGGGGGCGCGGAAGGTCAGCTTGTAGGCGAGCGACTTCTTGCCCTCGCCCAGCTGCTCCGAGACGTACAGGTCGAACAGCGACACCGACTCGAGCAGCTCCCCCGCGCCCGAGGCCAGCGCGGCCTCGACCTGCGCCGCCGGCACGGCGGCGTCGAGGACCAGGGCCACGTCGATCAGCGCCGGCGGGAACGACGAGATGCGCTGCGCCTGGACGACCGGGGGCAGCGGCAGCGCGTCCAGGTCGAGCTCCATCACGCTGGTGCGCTTGGGCAGCTCGAACGCGGACACGACGGCCGGGTGCAGCTCGCCGGCGTGGCCGACCACGGTGCCGTCGACCGAGATCGCCGCGCATCGGCCCGGGTGCCACGGGGCCAGCTCGGCCGCGGCCACGGTCACCCGGCCGGCCGCGACTCCGGCCGCCGACACCGCGATCCGGGCTGCCTCGACCGCGTCGGCCCACGAGGCCGCGCGGCCGTCGCCCCACCAGCCGGCGGGCTCGAGGTCGCCGGTCAGCGCGACGGCCAGGTGCCACGGCTGGGCCGGCACGATCTCGTTGGCGGCCCGCCACTCCTCGTCGGACGGGCGGCGGTCGACGCCCATCGCCGGCGCCGCGTGGTCGGCCGCCCGCGGCAGGAACACCGTGCCCGTCTCGAACAGCGCCAGATCGCGCTTGCCCCGCCCGAGGTTGCGCTTGAGCGTGCCGAGCAGGGTCGGCAGCAACGACGTGCGCAGCAGCGGTTCCTGCTCGGAGAGCGGGTTGGTCAGCCGCACGGCGCTGCGCCGCGGGTCGTCGGCCGGGTAGCCGAGCTGGTCGGCCGCGCCCGGCGTCACGAACGGGTAGGACAGGACCTCGACGTACCCGTTCTCGGCCATCGCCCGGCCCACCGTACGGCGGCGGCGCTGGGACGCGGTGAGGCCGCTGCCGCCGCGGGCCGGCGGCAGGATGCTCGGGATGTCGTTGTAGCCGCCCAGCCGCGCGACCTCCTCGACCAGGTCGATCGGGGCGAGCAGATCGGGGCGCCAGGACGGCGGGGTGACCTCGAGCGGCCCCGCGCCGGTGACCGTGCAGCCCACCTGGGACAGCAGTGCGGTCACCTGCTCGGTGTCGTAGGCCAGGCCGATCCGCCGGGCGGGCAGGGCCGGGTCGAGCTCGACGACGGCCGGCGCGACCACGTGGTCGAGGTCGAGCACCCGCTCGTCGACGGTGCCGCCGGCGTGCTCGGTGAGGATCTGCACGGCCCGCTCGAGGGCGACCAGGGTGAGCTGCGGGTCGACGCCGCGCTCCCAGCGCTTGGCGGCCTCGCTGAACAGCTTGTGGCGGCGGGCGGTGCGGCCGACCATGACCGGATCCCAGTGCGCGGCCTCGAGCAGCACGTCGACCGTGTCGGGCTGCCACTCGCTGGTCTCACCGCCCATGACCGCGGCCAGCGAGATCGGGCCGGTGTCGTCGCAGATCACCATGTCCTCGGCGTCGAGCACCCGGGCCACACCGTCCAGCGTGGTCAGCTTTTCGCCCGGGTGGGCGCGGCGCACGACCAGGCCGCCGCTGAGCCGGTTGAGGTCGAAGACGTGCATCGGCTGGCCGAGCTCGAGCATCAGGTAGTTGGTGATGTCGACCGGCAGCGAGATCGACCGGATGCCGGCCGCCACGAGGCGCTGCTGCAACCACGCGGGCGACGGCGCGGCCGGGTCGATGCCGCGCACCACCCGGGCCGAGAACCGGTCGCAGCCGACCGTGTCTTCCAGCGTGACCTCGTGCGGGACCGCGGTCGTGCCCTCGGCGAAGGGCAGCGAGGCCGGGTCGGTGTAGGCGGCCGAGAACGCGTACGACAGCTCGCGGGCCAGGCCGCGCAGGCTCATCTCGTACCCGCGGTCGGGGGTGATCTCGACCTCGACCAGCACGTCGGCCAGCCCCACCACGGGACGCGCGTCGGCCCCCGGAGCGGTGGTGCCCTCGGGCAGCACGATGATGCCGTCGTGGTCACCGCTGAGGCCAAGCTCGGCGGCCGAGCAGATCATGCCGTTCGAACTGCGGCCGTACGTCTTCCGGGCGCCGATCTTGAATCCGCCCGGCAGCTCGCCGCCCGGCAGGATGACCGCGACCAGGTCGCCCTCGCTGAAGTTACGGGCGCCGCAGACGATCTCCTGCGGTTCCGCCCGGCCCACGTCCACCGTGGTGAAACGGATCGGCTTCTTGAAACCGGTCAGCTCCTCGATGGTGAGCACCCGGCCCACCACCAGGTCGCCCCGGACGGTGGCGGCCTGGTCGACGATCGACTCGACCTCCATGCCCAGGTTGGTCAGGGCCTCGTCGAGCGCCTCGGCGGTGAGGCCCGCGGGCAGCTCGACGTATTCACGCAGCCACGAGAGTGAAGTCTTCATACTGAGCCTCCTGGGCGTGGACTCGTGGCCCTCGTGCACATCTGACGGTGAGCGCGCATCTCGCGCTCGGTGCGCTCGCTCACGCCGGTCAGACCTCCATTCCGAAGTTGGCGGTGAACCGCACGTCGCCCTCGACCATGTCGCGCATGTCGCTGACCCCGTTGCGGAACATCAGGGTCCGCTCCACACCCATGCCGAACGCGAAGCCCGAGTAGCGCTCCGGGTCGATGCCCGCGGCCACCAGCACCTTGGGGTTGACCATGCCGCAGCCACCCCACTCGACCCAGCGCGGGCCGTCGCGGTGCTGGGCGAACCACACGTCGAACTCGGCCGAGGGCTCGGTGAACGGGAAGTAGTGCGGCCGCCAGCGGGTGCGCGCGTCGGGGCCGAACATCGCCTGGGCGAAGTGGTCGAGCGTGCCGCGCAGGTGGGCCATCGTGATGCCCTCGTCGACGACCAGGCCCTCGATCTGGTGGAAGACCGGGCTGTGGGTGGCGTCCAGCTCGTCGGAGCGGTAGGCCCGGCCCGGGCTGACCACATAGATCGGTGGCTGCCGGGTGAGCATCGTGCGCACCTGGCCGGGCGACGTGTGTGTGCGCATGACCAGGCCGGGCAGGTCGACGTAGAACGTGTCCATCGACCCGCGTACGGCGTTGTCGGGCCCGATGTTGAGCGCGTCGAAGTTGGCCCACTCGAGCTCGAGCTCGGGCCCCTCGACAAGGTCGTAGCCCATGCCGGCGAACAGGTCGCCCATGTGCTCCATCAGGGTGGTCAGCGGGTGGCGGGCGCCGCGCGGGCGCCTGTCCCACGGCAGGGTGACGTCGACCCGCTCGGTGACCAGCACCTTGGCCGCGCGGTCCAGCTCGAGCTCGGTCAGGCGGGAGTCGTACGCGCCCTGGATGGACTGCCGGGCCAGGTTGACGCGCTTGCCGGCGTCGGATTTCGCGGCCGGGGGCAGCGAGCCGATCTCGCGGCGGGCCAGCGACACCGGGCCGCGGTCGCCGAGGTGCGCGGATTTCAGCGCGGCCAGCGAGTCCAGGTCGGACGCGTGGTCGAAGGCCTTGCGCGCGTCGTCGACGGCGGCCTCGAGCGCGGCCGGGTCGAGCAGGGCGGCCTGCTTCGGATCATAAGGATCGTTGCGGTAGGACATGGTCGGGCGAACTCCCTCACACCAGATAAACCATCGGGCAGTGTACGGAGGCACGGCTGAGCCGTAGCCCGCCGGTCAGGGAGTTTCGGGGTCAGACCCGGAGCCCGCGACCAGCGGGCCGGCTAAACAGCTTCATCAGGCCTGACACGCCACACAGCATATCGCGTCACTCGCCCCGCACCGCGACGACCATTCCGGCGTGGCCCGGGATGGGTGAGTCCATCGCGGTCAGGGCGACCCCGGCCGCCTCGAGCGGGATAGTCGAGCCGACCAGTCGGCCCGGGTCGAGGCGGCCCCGGGCGACCAGGTCGAGCATGGGCGGGTAGTCGACGGCGGCCATCCCGTGCGAGCCCACGACGTGCAGCTCACGCGCGACGACCAGGTCCCATGGCAGTGGCGCGCGGGCATCCTCACCGAGCATCAGGCCGACCTGCACGTGCCGGCCGCCGCGGCGCAGGCTGCGCACCGAGGCCTCGGCGGTGGCGGCCGACCCGTACGCGTCGATCGCGATGTCGGCCTCCTCGACGATCTCGTGCACGATCACCGCGCCGAGCGAGGCGGCCAGCGAGTTGGCGGCCGGCGACGGGTCGACGGCGAGGACGCGCAGGCCCAGCGCGGAGGCGATCATGATGGCCGACAGCCCGACGCCACCGCAGCCGTAGACCGCCACCACGGCGTCGTCGCGCACCGGGCCATGCCCGGTCAGCGCCCGGAAAGCAGTGGCGAACCGGCAGCCCAGGGCGGCCGCGGGCACGAAGCCGACGTTGTCCGGCAGGCGCACCAGGTTGGTGTCGGCGGCCCGCACCACGACCCGTTCGGCGAACGATCCGGGGTGGGTGAAGCCGGGCTGCGTCTGGTTCGGGCAGACCTGGGCGGCGCCCGATTCGCAGTACTCGCACTGGCCGCAGCCGTTCACGAAGGGTGCGGTGACCCGATCGCCGAGCGCGCAGCCCTGCACGAGCGGCCCGGTCGCGACGACCACGCCGGCGAACTCGTGACCCGGGATGTGCGGCAGCGGCACCGGGTCGTGCCCGCGCCAGGCGTGCCAGTCCGAGCGGCAGATGCCGGTCGCGCGCACCTCGATCACGGCGCCGTCGCTCGGGCACTGCGGCTCCGGCACCTCGGCGATGCGCGGCGCCGTGCCCACCGCGTCGTAGACGATGGCCCTCATCACCGCTGTGTCCCCTTCAACGCTGTGTCCCCTTCAACGCTGAGCCCGGGCCGACGCGTAAAGGCACACCGCGGCGGCCGCGGCCAGGTTGAGGCTCTCGGCCCCGCCGTAGATCGGCACCCGCACCTGCCGGTCGGCGCCGTCGAGCAACGTCTCGGGCAGCCCGTGCGCCTCCGAGCCGAAAAGCCAGGCCGTCGGTGCGGCGAGGACGCCGTCGTCGGCCAGCGCGTCGAGGTCGTCGGCGCCGTAGCCGCTGGTGGCGAGCACCTGCAGACCGGTTTCACGCAGAGCTGTCACGACGTCGAGCGGGGTACGGACCACATCTACATGAAACAACGATCCGGCCGACGCGCGGACGCATTTGCCGTTGTACGGGTCCACCGCGTCCCCGGCGAAGATCACCGCACTGGCCCCGGCCGCATCGGCGGTGCGCAGAATGGTGCCCGCGTTGCCCGGATCGCGGATCTCGGCCACCACCGCCACCAGTCGCGGCCGCTTGGCCAGCGCCTCCTCGAGCGGCACATCCACCTGCTCGCAGACCGCCACCAGCCCCTGCGGCTGCACGGTCTCGGCCAGCGCGGCCAGCCCCTCGTCATCCACCGGCGACACCACCGGCGCATGCGCGGCCAGATCGGCATGCCGCTCGATCGCCGCCTCGGTCGCGAACAACTCGAGCACCACCCCCGAGGCCAGCGCCTCCCGCACCGCCTGCGGCCCCTCAGCCAGGAAACGACCGCTCTGATCGCGATCCCGGCGCCGCTGCAACTTCCGCGCGGCGGCGACCCGCGGCGTACGAGACGTGAACGTCATCAACCGATCCCAGGGTTTGGTGTGGGGTTTGAGCGCAACCGCTTACTCACGTCGCGCGGGTGCGGTGAGCGTTTGGGCGCGCCAGCGGCCTGCTCGCCGCGCCCGCGTCCCCGCGGGAGCGACGGTCTGTCACCCACCACCCCGCCGGGACATCGTGAACTTGATCCTCAAATGCCTGCAGGCGCCCCCCGAAGTGATCGGGAGACGCCTGCTGGGAAAAATACTTACGCGGCCTGGGCGGGTGCTCCACCCGTGCCCTCGGCCACCACGGCGGCCCGCGCGAGCTCGACGATCGCCGCGAAGGCGGCGGCGTCGTTCACCGCGAGCTCGGCCAGGATCTTACGGTCGACCTCGATGCCGGCCAGGCGCATGCCCTGGATGAGGCGGTTGTAGGTCATCCCGTTGGCCCGGGCGGCCGCGTTGATACGCGTGATCCACAGCTGGCGGAAGTCGCCCTTGCGGTCACGGCGGTCGCGGTACGCGTACTGCATCGAGTGCAGCACCTGCTCCTTGGCCTTGCGGTAAAGGCGGGAGCGCTGACCGCGGTATCCGCTGGCGGTCTCCAGCAACGTGCGACGCTTCTTCTGGGCGTTGACTGCCCGCTTGACGCGTGCCATTTCAGAACTCCTAACAGAGGAACGTATGTGGCGCGCGCGTCAGCGGCCCAGCAGCTTCTTAACTTGCTTGAGGTTCGACTCGTCGACAACCGTGACGCCACTCATACGACGAGTGACGTGCGAAGACTTGCCCTCGAGCAGGTGGCGCTTGCCGGCCTTCTGTCGGACGATCTTGCCCGAACCCGTGACCTTCACCCGCTTGCCGGTGCCGGTGTGGGGCTTGAACTTAGGCACTTGGAGCCTCTTTCTGATCCTCCCGCAGGTCATGGGGGCCGGTCGGGCCCCCGGACGTGCGAGAAAGCTGTCTACTCTGCGGTGGTCTCGGCGGCTTCGACCGGTGCTGCCGCAACCTCTTCACCCTCGCGGGGCTCACGAGGCGGGCGTGCGTTGGCGGCGATGGTCGCGGCCGCGGCGGCCTTGGTCGCCCGATGCGGGGCCAGCACCATGATCATGTTTCGGCCGTCCTGCTTCGGACTGGCCTCCACGAATCCCAGCTCCGAGATCTCTTCGCTGAGCCGGCGCAGGAGCCGGAAACCCAGCTCGGGCCGGCTCTGCTCGCGACCGCGGAACATGATCGTCACTTTGACCTTGTCGCCGGCCTTGAGGAACCGCACCACGTGACCCTTTTTGGTCTCGTAGTCGTGCGGGTCGATCTTCGGACGGAGCTTCATCTCTTTGATGACGGTCTGCTGCTGGTTGCGCCGCGCTTCGCGTGCCTTCAGTGCGCTCTCGTACTTGAACTTGCCGAAGTCCATGAGCTTGCACACCGGCGGCCGCGCCATCGGAGCAACCTCGACCAGGTCCAGATCGACGTCCGCGGCCAGCTGGAGGGCGCGCTCGAGCGGGACGATGCCCACCTGCTCACCCTCGGGGCCGACCAGTCGGACCTCACGAGCCCGGATCTGTTCGTTAACGCGTGGTTCGACGCTGATGGGGCCTCCTCAGAACGGTTACATATGCCAATGTCGGTCGGCCCCGCGCCCGTGTGTGACCAGGCGCCGGGAAAGCAGAAGGCCCCGCCTGCGGCTGACTCGGTGAAGAATCAGCGCACGCCGGGGCCCGCTCGACCGGTCATCGGCGCCCATGAGGACGCTGCCGGAAAGCTGGGTATTCCCCAGCTTTCCGGTGACCGGACCCGGCCCCCGGTGAAAGGGCGGCGGGTGGGAACCAGCGGGCTCCTCTTTCGCGCCTGCTTTGGCAAGCAGGCGTGGTCGACTGCTTCTACAGTACCAGGTTGCTTTTGTCAGGCCTCCACGGCGGTGGCATGCAGCCGGCGCAGCGTCCGCACGCCCTCGACGGCGTAGTCCTTGTCGGCCGCCTGCAGCGCGTGGATCGACACCTGTTCCTCGTCGTGCAGCTCGAGCTGGGCCCACGGCGAGTTGCGGTCGAAGCGCACCGCCCGCACCACCGACCACGGCAGCTCGTAGCCGCCGATCACGTTGCGGATGCGGATCATCTCGGCGTCGGCGATGACCCGCGGGCGGCAGAAGGCCAGGATGCCGAGCCCGATCAGGATGCCCAGGCCGACCATCGCGGCCTGGTCGCCGCGCTGGAACGAGCCCGAGTTGTCGAAGCCGGTCGAGCCCTTGAGCCCGAAGCTGAGCACGGTGAACAGGACCACCACCGCCACCGCGGCGATGCCGGCCACCCATCGGATCCGGCGCGGCCGGTACGTCACCGTCTCGTTCACAGCTGCCACGTTACTGCTCATCTCAGAGCCTGCAATTCGCGATGTCGGTGACCAGGATGGCGCGGGCGCCCAACTCGTACAGCTCGTCCATCACCTGGTGCACGTCGGCCCGGGGCACCATCGCCTGCACGGCCACCCAGCCCTCACGGTGCAGCGGCGAGACGGTCGGCGACTCGATGCCGGGGGTGAGCGCGCCCGCGCTGTCGAGCAGATCGGCCCGGACGTCGTAGGCCAGCATCACGTACGACCGGGCGACCAGCACCCCCTGCAGCCGGCGGACCAGCTGGGAGACTCCCCCGGCCTGCCCCTCGGCCGGGCCGATCATGATGGCCGACGAGCGCAGCAGCGGTTCGCCGAACGTGACCAGGCCGGCCTGGCGCAGCGTGGCCCCGGTCTCGACCACGTCGGCGATCAGGTCGGCGACGCCGAGCCGGACAGCGTTTTCCACCGCGCCGTCGAGCCGGACCACGTCCGCCTCGAGGTCGTGCTCGGTGAGATAGCGCGCCACCACCCCGGGGTACGCGGTGGCGATCCGCTTGCCGCCGATCTCGTCGGCCGAGCCGAGCCCGCCCGCCGGCGCGGCCCAGCGGAAGGTGGCCCCGCCGAAGTTGAGGTCGAGCACCTCCTGCGCCAGGACGCCCGAGTCGACCAGCAGATCACGGCCGGTGATGCCGAGATCGAGGTCGCCCGTGCCGACGTACGTGGCGATGTCGCGGGGTCGCAGATAGAAGAACTCGACGTTGTTGCCCTCGTCCCGGCAGACCAGGTCCTTGGGGTCGGTGCGCTGGCGGTAACCCGCGTCGCGCAGCATCTGCGACGCGGGCTGGGAGAGGGTGCCCTTGTTGGGAACGGCGATACGCAGCATGACTGACGTGCTCCTTCAACTTGTGCGAACAAGGCGGGGCGGCACGTCACAGATGTCGATACACGTCCTTCAGGTCGAGGCCGGTCGCGATCATCAGGACCTGGGCCTGGTAGAGCAGCTGGGAGATCTCCTCCGCGGCCCGCTCGGGGCCCTCGTGCTCGGCGGCCATCCAGGATTCGGCCGCCTCTTCGACGACCTTCTTCCCGATGAAGTGGACTCCGCGCTCCAGGGCGGCGACGGTGGACGAACCCGGGGTTCCCTCCGCCGCTTTCGCCTGAAGCTCGGCGAACAGCTCTTCGAACGTCTTCACGCGGGCCATTTTGCCAACTAGTCACGAGACGGCGACGAACGGCCCCAGCAGGTGAGACGTGGCCTAGGCTGCCGGTCATGGTCAGCCGATTCACCCTTCTCTCCGCCGGCGGCGCTGCGCTCGTCCTCGCCGCCGTCGCGGGCTGCTCTCCCGTCGAGGAGAACACCGCCTCCACCCCGTCGGCCAGCTCCTCCGCGGACGTTTGCCCTGCTGGCGCGCTCAGCACCAAAACCGCCGGCAAGCTCACGATCGGCACTGACAACCCGGCGTACGAGCCGTGGTTCTCTGACAACGACCCGAAGAACGGCAAGGGTTTCGAGTCGGCCGTCGCGTACCAAATCGCCCAGCGTCTGGGCTACTCGCCGGACAACGTGGTCTGGACCACTGTGACGTTCAACAACGCCATCGCGCCCGGTCCGAAGGCGTTCGACTTCGACATCAACGAGTTCTCGGTCACCGACGAGCGGAAGAACGCCGTCGACTTCTCGTCGCCGTACTACCTGGTGCGGCAGACGGTGATCAGCACCAAGGGCTCGAAGATCGCCGGGGCGAAGTCGCTGGCCGACCTCAAGAGCGCCAAGCTGGGCGCCCAGGTCGGGACGACGAGCTACCAGGCGGTCACCGAGGTGATCAAGCCGGATGCCAAGCCGTCCGTCTTCAACAACAACGACGACGCCAAGGCCGCGCTGGTCAACGGCACCGTCGACGGGATCGTGGTCGACCTGCCGACCGCCTTCTACATGACCGCGGCCGAGCTCAAGGACGGCATCATCGTCGGCCAGCTGCCGCAGGTCGGCGTGCCCGAGCAGTTCGGCCTCGTGCTCGACAAGGGCTCGGCGCTGACCGGCTGCGTCAGCACGGCGGTCGACCAGCTGCGTCAGGACGGCACCCTCGCCGTGCTCGAGAAGACCTGGCTGGCCGACACCGGCGGAGCCCCCGAGCTCCAGTGACCCCCGTCCAACCACCCCGACCACCGCCCCTGACAATGACTGAAGACAGCTACACGCACCGCCCCAGCGACATTCAGCTGGGACGGATCGCCTACCGGCGCAGGCAAGCGATCCGTTCCACGCTGCTGGCCGCGCTCTCCACCGCGATCGTCGGCCTGCTGCTCTATCTCGGGGTCACCGGGTCGCCCGGCTGGGCCCGGGTCAAGCAGTCGTTCTTCGACTGGGACATCGCCGTCAAGGCATTGACCGGCTCCGGCAACTACCCGTCGATCCTCGAGGGGCTGTGGCTGAACATCCGGCTGATGGTGGTGTGCACGGCCTGCGCGCTCGCGCTCGGCCTGCTCATCGCGGTGCTGCGGACCCTGCGCGGGCCGGTCACGTTCCCGGTGCGGGCGCTGGCGACGGTCTACACATACTCGTTCCGGGGCCTGCCGCTGATCATCGTGATCTACCTGTTCGCGTTCGGCATCCCTGGCCTGCGGCTGCAGGGCACGCCGAGCGTCACGGTGCTCGGCGCAGCGGCCATCGTGGTCACCTACGGGGCGTACCTGGCCGAGGTGTTCCGGGCCGGCATCGAGTCGGTGCACCCGAGCCAGGTGGCGGCGGCCCGGTCGCTCGGGCTCGACTACCACCGCACGATGCGCCACGTGGTGCTGCCGCAGGCCATCCGCCGGGTGACGCCGCCGCTGCTCAACGACACCGTGGCCCTGCAGAAGGACGTCGGCCTGATCTCGCTGGCGGGCCCGATCGACGCGATCCGGGCCGCGCAGATCAACCAGGCCGGAACGGCCAACTTCACGCCGTACGTGGTCGCGGGGGTGCTCTTCGTGCTGCTCGCCCTGCCGCTGATCGGCATCACCGACTGGGCGACGTTGCGGGCCGCCCGCCGTCAGAACGCGGGGACGTGATGGTTCTTTCCTGCACCGACGTCCGCAAGACGTTCGGCCCGACCGTGGTGCTCGACGATCTCACCCTGTCGGTCGGCGAGCACGAGGTGGTCGCGCTGATCGGCGCCTCCGGCTCGGGCAAGTCGACGCTGCTGCGCTGCGTGAACCTGCTGACCGAGATCGACGACGGGACGATCCGGCTGGACGGCGAGGACATCACCGACCCCCGGATCAACCCCGATGTCGTACGCCAGAAGATCGGCCTGGTCTTTCAGTCGTTCAACCTCTTCCCGCACATGACCGTGCTCGACAACATCACGCTGGCCCCGGTGCGCGTGCACAAACGCCCGGTGGCCGAGGCGCAAGCGCAGGCCGGGGAGTGGCTGGAGCGGGTCGGGCTGGCCGACAAGGCCGGCAGCTATCCCGACCGGCTCTCCGGCGGGCAGCAGCAGCGGGTCGCGATCGTGCGGGCCCTGGTCAACAACCCGCGACTGCTGCTGCTGGACGAGGTGACCTCGGCCCTCGACCCGGAACTGGTGGGCGAGGTGCTCACCATGATCCGTGAGCTCAAGGGCGAGGGCATGA
This sequence comes from Actinoplanes sp., assembly GCA_965217855.1. GTDB lineage: Bacteria > Actinomycetota > Actinomycetes > Mycobacteriales > Micromonosporaceae > Actinoplanes. The sequence continues at coordinate 131,397 of CBDCJN010000002.1, forward strand.
CCATGGTGCTGGCCACCCACGAGATGGGTTTCGCCCGCCAGGTGGCCGACCGAGTGGTGTTCCTCGACAAGGGCAAGGTGCTCGAGGAGGGCCCGCCGGCCCAGGTGCTCGGCGACCCGGTGGAGGCGCGCACCCGCCAGTTCCTGGCGCGGATCATCGAGGCCGGACGTCTCTGAGCCTGTTACGGGACATCATCGGCGGCCGATGAATGAGACCCTGTGGGGGCGGGCACGGGGGTGAACCGCCGAAATCACGGGGAGGCGGCCCTCTGCCCCAGGAGAGGACCGTTATGCGCCGTTTCCTGGCCTTTTCCACCGCAATAACCGCCACGCTGGGGGCGTCCCTGCTACTCGCCCCGGCCGCGCAGGCTGCCACCGGGCCGTCCAGCACCCGGATCGACTCCACCGAGCGCCGCGCCGCCGGCGAGCGGGTCCTGGTCAATCTGGCCTACACCTGCCCGGCCGACGCCACCATCCAGGTGACCGTGACGGTCACCGGCGTCAACGGCAACCGGATCGCCCAGGGCGTCCGGCAGAAGAAGGCGCCGTGCACCGGCGACTGGGCCACGACCGAGTTGCGGGTGCCGCGCGACCTGGCCGGTGCGACCTTCAAGGTGGGTTCGGCCACCGCCCGCACCGTGCGCAACGTCTGCGACGCCACCGCGTGCGAGGTCATCTCCTTCGACGAGACCATTCGGATCAGCTGATGCGGAGGACGACGATGCGACGACGCCTGATGGTGGCCGCCACGCTGGCGGCCTTGTTCTTCACCGCCCTGGGGCCCGCCCCGGCCCGTGCGGCGGCCACGGCCGACATCGGGGTGATGTGGGCCTTCCTCGTCGCCCGGGGCGCCGGAGTCGACATCTCCTACAGCATGACCTGCCCGGAAGGCTTCACCGGCACGGTGACCGCCTCGCTCTCCCAGGTGCGCAAGGACGGCCTCGTAGCCAGCGGCACGGCCGTCGACCAGCTCAACTGCCTCGGCTCGGGCACGCTCGAGATGGTGCGGGTGACCGCATCGATCGGCGGCGCGCCGTTCCGGCCGATCAAGGCCACCCTGGCCATCCAGGTGGTCGGCTGCGACGATCAGGAGTGTTTCAGCGTTCCGGTCAACCAGGACGTCCAGATCCAGGTGTAACCGCTCGTTGCTCGCCAGGCCCCCTCGCGGGCCTGGCGAGCGCCCGTTCTCACGGCTTGGCGAGCTCGCGGATGACCAGGGCCGCGTCGAGCACGGCGACCGTGCTCTGCCAGCCCTTGTCCTCGACCGAGTCCTCCAGACCGGCGCGGTCACGGGCCTGGCCCAAGCTCTGCACGGTCAGCACGCCGTGCGCGACCGGCGTCCGCTCGTCGAGCGCGACCCGGGTCAGACCGGAGGTCACCGCGTCGTTCACGTACTTGAAGTGGTCGGTCTCGCCCTTGATCACCACGCCGAGGGCGACCACCGCGTCGCACGTGCCGGCCAGCGCCTGGGCCACGATCGGCAGCTCGACCGAGCCCGAGACGCGCGCCACCACGACATCCTCGACGCCGCAGGCCTCGGCCGCGTCCTTGGCCCGCTCGATCATGTGATCGACCAGGTCGGCGTGCCAGCGTGAGCCGACGATGCCGAGCCGCAGCCCGGCGGCGTCGACGGTCTCCAAATGTGGGTCACCGAAGCCGGCCATGTTGCCCCCTCTTTGCCATTGATCCTCACCCTTGCGCGGGCCTAAATCAGCCCAATGCCTCGAACAGGTGGCCCATGCGGTCCCGCTTGGTCCGCAAGTAGTGCACGTTCTCCGGGTGCAGCCGCACGGGCAGCGCCTCCCGGCCGGTGATCGTCAGGCCGTAGCCCTCGAGCCCGGCCCGCTTGGCCGGGTTGTTGGTGAGCAGCCGCATCGAGCGCACGCCCAGCTCGTACAGGATCTGGGCGCCGGTGCCGTAGTCGCGGGCGTCGGCCGGCAGACCCAGCTCGAGGTTCGCGTCCACCGTGTCGAAACCGCGGTCCTGCAGCTGATAGGCCTGCAGCTTGTGCAGCAGGCCGATCCCCCGGCCCTCGTGCCCGCGCATGTAGAGCACGACGCCCCGGCCCGCCTCGGCCACCCTCTGCAGGGCGGCGTCGAGCTGGGGGCCGCAGTCGCAGCGCTTCGAGCCGAACACGTCGCCGGTCAGGCACTCCGAATGGACGCGGACCAGCACGTCCTCGCCGTCGCCGAGGTCACCGAAGACGAGCGCCACGTGCTCACCGTCGTCGGTCAACGCGCGATAGCCGACCGCGGTGAACTCGCCGTGCTCGGTCGGCAGCCGGGTCTCGACCACCCGCTCGACCTGGGTCTCGCGGTGACGCCGGTAGGCGATCAGGTCGGTGATGCTGATCAGCGCGAGATCGTGATCGAGCGCGAACTTCTCGAGGTCGGGGCGGCGCTGCATGGTGCCGTCGTCGTTGACCATCTCGCACAGCACGCCGGCCGGGCGCAGACCGGCCATCACGGCCAGGTCGATCGCGGCCTCGGTGTGGCCGGGACGGCGCAGCACGCCACCGGGCTTGGCCCGCAGCGGCACCACGTGCCCGGGGCGGGAGAGGTCAGTCGGCTTGGTCTCGGCCGAGGCCAGCAGGCGGATCGTCCGGGCCCGGTCGGCGGCCGAGATGCCGGTGCTGACGCCCTCGCGGGCATCGACCGTCACCGCGTACGCAGTGCCCCGGGCGTCCTGGTTGGTGTGGAACATGGGCGGCAGGTCGAGGCGGTCGGCCTCGTCCTCGGTGATCGGCACGCAGATGTAGCCCGACGTGTAACGCACCATGAAGGCGACCAGTTCCGGCGTGGCCAGCTCGGCCGCGAAGATCAGGTCACCCTCGTTCTCGCGGTCCTCGTTGTCGACCACGATCACCGGGCGGCCCGCCGCGACGTCCGCGATCGCCCTCTCGACGTCCTCAAACATTGCGGTCTCCCAGCATCTTCTCGACGTACTTGGCGATCACGTCGACCTCCAGGTTGACCGGGTCGCCGGCATCCTTGGCGCCCAGCACGGTGAGTTTCGAGGTGGTCGGGATGAGCCCGACGCTGAACGTCTCGTCGTCGACCGCCATGACGGTCAGCGACACCCCGTCGACGGTGATCGAACCCTTCTCGACCACGTACTTGGCCAGCTCGGCGGGGAGCGAGAAGCGCACCACCTCCCAGTCGGCGGCCGGCTCGCGGGCGATGATCCGCGCGACGCCGTCCACGTGGCCCTGCACCAGGTGCCCGCCCAGGCGGCTGCCCAGCAGGGCGGCCCGCTCCAGGTTGACCGGGCGGCCCACCTCGAGCGCGCCGAGCGAGGACCGGCGCAGCGTCTCGCCCATCACATCGGCGGTGAAGACACCGTCGACGTTGTCGATCACGGTGAGACAGACGCCGTTGACCGAGATCGAGTCGCCGTGCCGTGCGTCCGACGTGACCAGCGGTCCGCGAACGGCGAGAACCGCCGAGTCGCCGCCCGAGTCGGTGAGGCGGACGACCTCACCCAGTTCCTCGACGATGCCGGTGAACATCAGTGCTCCTTCGCGGGATGGGCGGGACGATCTTCGGTGGCTTCCCGGCGGCCTTCGTCGGACCGCGGCCGCTCGTCGGGCCGGGGTTCAAGCCGGGCTTCGGGCCCGGGTTCAGGCCGGCTGCCGGGCCGGGCTTGGGACCCGGCTTCAGGCCAGCTGCCGGGCCGGGCTTCGGGCCGGGCCGGTCGGTCGGTGGGCTTGGGCCGGAGAGATGCGGTGAAGCGCAGGTCGGGGCCGATCTGCGTGATGTCGGTGAGGTCGAGCTCGAGGGCGTCGCCGATGGTGGCGACGCCCGCGTCGACCAGCGCGGCCTGGCCCGCGCCGAGGAGTTTCGGCGCGACGTAGCCGATGACCTGGTCGACGAGGCCGGCGGCGAGGAAGGCACCGGCCAGCGTGGGGCCGCCCTCCAGCAGCACCGAGCGGATGCCGCGGCCGAACAGCGCGCTGAGCAGCGCGTTCAGGTCGACGTGGCCGTCCGGGCCGGCGCCGACCTCGCGGGTCGTGGCGATCCAGGTGGGTGCGGTGACGTCGCGGACGCGCGCCTTCTCGGGCGTCCGCCCGTGCGAGTCGACCACGACGCGCAGCGGCTGCTTGATGGCCAGGGTGCCGTCGCGCAGGTCGCGGACGGTGAGCTGGGGATCGTCGGCGATGACGGTGCCGACGCCGGCCACGATCGCGTCGACGCTGCTGCGCAGCACGTGCACGTCGGAGCGGGCGGGGGCCGAGGTGATCCACTGGCTGGTGCCGTCGGCGGCGGCCGAGCGGCCGTCCAGCGTGGCGGCGAACTTCCAGGTCACGTACGGCCGGGCCCGGCGCACGGCGGTCAGCCAGGCGATGTTGCCCTCGGTGGCCTCGCGGCGGCGGACGCCGGTCTCGACCTGCACGCCGGCCGCCCGCATGGTGACCGCGCCGCCGGACGCCACCGGCGTGGGGTCGTCGACCGCGATCACGACGCGCTCGACGCCCGCGTTGATCAGGGCCTGGCTGCAGGGGCCGGTGCGGCCGGTGTGGTTACAGGGCTCGAGGGTGACGACCGCGGTGCCGCCGCGGGCCCGCTCACCGGCCTGGGCGAGCGCGACGATCTCGGCGTGCGGGCCGCCCGCGTAGGCGTGGAAGCCCTCCCCCACGACCTCGCCCTCGGTGTCGAGCAGGATGCAGCCCACCACCGGGTTGGGGCTGGTCGTGCCGAGGCCCCGGGCGGCCAGCGCGATCGCGCGGCGCATCGCCTCGTCCTCGGTCACCATCGGGGTCTTCCTCTCGCACGGCGGTGTCGACACGCGCAAGCAGGAAGAAGCCAGAAAAACGCCAGAAATCAGACACACGGGTACGCTTCGCGCGCCCCGGTCGCCGGCACGCGTCAATGACACGTGCCCACGGTCCGATTCCGACGCGCTGTCTCCCATCCGGACTGTCAGACCGGGCGTTGCCTCAACAGCATCGCCTGATCAACCGTCGGCCGTGGAGTCTCACCAGGTCCACCGTCCGTCGTGGTTGACGACGTCCGGGTCGCGGGCTTACCGATCGAAGATCGGATCACCGCCGGTTCGGAATTTCACCGAGTCCCGCCAGCGCGTGGTGGGTCACCCCCGAGTTTTACACGAGCGATCGTTTTTGCCACCCCCTGGGCGAGCCATCTCACATGTGCTGAGCGTGACGACAGCTCCCTGAGCCCCCAAAAGCCGAACCGAACCCACTCCAGCGACCTCGTACGCACCACGGCTGCGGCCCCGCGACCGCCGAGCCCACCCCATCCCGCGCAACTCGCAACGCCCGGCCGAGAGCGGTCCGAGCCCACTCCATCCCGCGCGACTCGCAGCGCCCGGCGGAGGGCGGTCCGGGCTACTCCTCGTCGCCCTCGGCTCGGCGGCGGTCGATGGCCACGTAGGAGCCGGGCTGAGACTTGGCGACCTTTTTCATCTCGGACGCCACAGCGATCACGACCCGGGAGTCGGTGAAGCGGCGGCCCTCGACCGTGGCCTGGGCCACGCCGATCGAGAGGGTGACCAGGGCCGCGCGGTTTTTGTTGCCTCGGCGGTCGGGCACCTCGATGTAGCCGCGCTCGGCGTCGATGGCGTCGTAGAGCTGATCGGCCACCTGCTCGAAATCGGTCACCGTGCGCTTGGTCAGCGGCAGCACCTGGTCGGGCGTGCAGATGAAGACGAAGTCGTCGCCCCCGATGTGACCCAGGAAGATCGACGGCGGCTGCACCGTGGTCACCGCCTTGTGCAGGCTGCGGGCCAGCGCCGTGATGAACTCATCACCCCGGTCGAACCCGTACACGTCGTTGACGCTCTTGAACCGGTCGATGTCGATGTAGCCCACCGAGTATTCCCCGCCGGCCTTCATGCGGTCGGCGATCTCGCGCCGCACCCGCGCGTTGCCGGGCAGGCCGGTGAGCGGCGAGACCTCGCGGAACTCCTTGTTGCGGCGCAGCGTCGAGGACACCCGGGCGATCAGCTCGGCCGTGTCGAACGGCTTGACCAGATAGTCGTCGACACCGGCGGTCAGGCCGACCACCTTGTCGACCGTCATGCTCTTGGCGGTCAGCATGATCACCGGGAGGGCCGAGGTGAGCGGCTCGGCCCGCAGACGGCGGGTCAGCTCGACCCCGTCCATGCGCGGCATCATCCAGTCGACCACGGCGAGGTCGGGCCGGTTGGTCTCCATCACCTCGAGCGCGTGCTGCCCGTCACGGGCGCGGACCACGTCGTACCCGTGGACCTTGAGGTTGAACTCGACGAAGCTGGCGATGTCCTGATCGTCGTCGACCACCAGGATCAGGTCGGGACGATCCTCGGGCTCGGGGCCCAGCTCCTCGGGCTTGGGATCAGCGACCCCGGTGCTCATCCCCGGCCTCCGATGCCTCTCGCGAGGGCGCGCAGCTTGTGAATCGCCTCGGCCGGATCGGCCGCGCCGTAGACCGCCGTGCCCGCCACGAAGGCGTCGGCGCCGGCCTCGGAGGCCTGCTCGATCGTGTCGGCCGCGATGCCGCCGTCGACCTCGAGGCGGATCTCGAGGTCGTCGAGCTCGATGCGGCGGCGCACGGCGCGCACCTTGTCGAGCATCTCGGGCATGAATTTCTGACCGCCGAACCCGGCCTTGATCGTCATGATCAGCACCGTGTCCACATGGGGCAGCAGCTCGAGATAAGGGGTGACGTCGGTGTCCCGGTCGATCGCCAGGCCCGCCTTGGCCCCGGCCGCGCGCAACGTCTTGGCCAGGGCGACCGGGTCGTCGGTGGCCTCGGCGTGGAAGGTGACGTTGTAGGCGCCGGCCTCGGCGTAGCCCGGCGCCCAGCGCTCCGGATCGGTGATCATCAGGTGCACGTCGAACGGGATGCTGGTCGCCTTGCGCAGACTCTGCACAACCGGGAGCCCGATCGTCAGATTGGGCACGAAGTGGTTGTCCATGACATCGACGTGCACCCAGTCGGCGGCGCCCTCGATGGCTCGCACCTCGTCGGCCAGGCGGGCGAAATCAGCGGCCAGGATGCTGGGGGCAATGATCGGCGATGGCTCCACGGCTGAAGTGTATGGCCTCGGCGGCCCCGGCTCTTCCCGCCTGTGGATAACCGGCCCGGCCGAAGCCGGACCCCTGCGGGCTGTGGACAACCGATAGAGTGACGCCCCTTGACCGGACCACGAGTGGAGTGCGACATGCGGCGGTGGACGGCCGCGCTGGCCGGCGCCCTCCTGCTCGCCCTGGCCGGCTGCACCGAGCTGCCCACCGGCGTCGACGGCGATCTCACCGACGGATGGTCCGCGCCGCCGGCCGCGAAACAGTTCCGCCCCGCGCTCGCCTGCCACCCCGACGTGGTCGAGGTCGGCGCGGTCGACGACTATTCGCCGGTCGCCTGCGGGGGCCCGCACCTGGCCGAGACCGCCGTGATCGCCGACCTTCCCGCCGGCGGCGCGGTCAAGGCCCAGACCGGCCGGGCGTTCCGCGAGTGCTCGGCCCGGGTGACCAATTTCCTCGGCGCCGACTGGCGCACCGGGTGGCTGGTGCTGCAGCCCGTGCTGCCGAGCGAGGCGGCGTGGCAGGGCGGCGCCCGGTGGTATCGGTGCGACCTGGTCGAGACCTCACCGGTCGACGGCGAGCTGGTGCGCCGCTCGGGCAGCCTCAAGGGCGCGCTGTCGGGCTCGGGCAAACTGCGGATGACCTGCGCCAACCCCAAGGTCGAGGGCGAACGGGTCACCGCGATGCGCCCGATCACGTGCGCCGGCAAGCACACGTCGGAGTACGCCGGCTTCTTTCTCAGCAAGCGCACCGCAGCCGCCGACCTCACGTCGGCCGAGATGCAGAAGGGCTGCGACGCGACGATCGCCAAGTTTGCCGGCATCCCGAACGACGGCTCCGTGCGCAACCGGGTGGGCTGGCTCGGCTTCCCGCCCGACGACACCTCGTGGAAACTCGGCGACCGTGCGATCCGCTGTTTCATGTGGCTCAACGGCGAGCAGATGACCGGCTCCTACCAGAACGCCGGCACCCGCAAGCTGAAGATCCATTACGTGTATCGCTGAGCCCCGTCAGCTCGTCCGGCGCAGGACGGCCAGGAACATCGCGTCGGTGCCGTGGCGGTGCGGCCAGAGCTGCACCGTCGGCCCCGCGCCCAGCCCCGGCATGCCCGGCGGCAGCAAGGGCCGCGCATCGACGAAGTCGACCTCGACCCCGCTGCGTCGCGCCCCCTCGGTCACCGTCACCTGCGTCTCGACCATGTGCGGCGAACACGTCACGTACGCCACCACGCCGCCGACCCGCACCGCCCGCAGCGCCGCCACGAGCAGCTCGCGCTGCAGCTTGGTCAACGGCGGCAGGTCGGCCGGCTGCCGGCGCCAGCGGGACTCCGGCCGGCGCCGCAGCGAACCGAGCCCGGTGCACGGCGCGTCGACCAGCACCCGGTCGAACGTTTCCTCCGGCAGGTCGGGGTCGCGGCCCACGGAACGCCCGTCCATCGGCAGCACGGTCACCGGCATGCCCTCGGTGGCCTTCTCGACCAGGCGGGCCCGGTGCTCGGCCACCTCGACCGCGGTCACCTCGGCGCCCCGGCTCGAGGCGATCGCGCCGATCAGGCCGGTCTTGCCGCCTGGCCCCGCGCACAGGTCGAGCCAGCGCGTGTCGCGGCCCTCGACCGGCGCCGCCAGCAGCGCCGCCGCGACCAGCTGGGAGCCCTCGTCCTGCACGTGCGCGCGACCGGTGCGGATCGCGGACAGCTCGCGCGGGGAACCGCCGCTGTTCAGATAGACCGCGTAGGGCGAGAACGCGCCCGGGACGCCACCCACCTCGTCGGCCAGCTCGATCGCGTCGGCCCGCCCCGGCCGGGCGCACAGGTGCACCACCGGGGGCTGGTTGTCCTCGATCAGCAGGCGGGCGGTCTCGGTCAGGTCGCCGCCGAGCCCCTCGGCGAAGGCCCGGATGATCCACTCCGGGTGGTTGTGGTGCACGGCGAGGTTGCCCACCGGGTCCGCGTCGTAGGCGGGCGCGAGTTTCTCGAGCCACTTGTCCAGCGGCGTCTCGGCGATCGTGCGCAGCACCGCGTTGGCGAAGCCGGCCGCACCGGGCGCGACCGAACGCACCAGGTCGACGGTCTGGTTGACCGCGGCGTGCGCGGGCACCCGGGTGTGCAGCAGCTGATAGGTGCCCAGCCGCAGCGCGTCGCGGGCCGGCGGGTCGATCCGGGCGACGTCGCGCCCGGCCGCGTCCGCGATGATCAGGTCGAGCGTGCCGAGCGCGCGCAGGGTGCCGTAGGTCAGCTCGGTCGCGAACGCGGCATCGCGCCCGTCCAGCCCGACCTCGCGCAAGATCTGAGGCAACACCAGGTTGGCGTACGCGTCGTCGCGGTGCACCGCCGCGAGCGCCTCGTAGGCGGCCTGACGAGCCGGGTCGGACGGCGGCCGCCCGGCCCGGGGCGCCCGTCCGGTGCGGGCGTCACGGTCGCGCCCGCCGCCGTAACCGGGACCACCGGGTCGCTGCGGACGCCCGGAGCCGTGCGGCCGATCTGCCTTGTGCTCGGTCACTGAAGTTTCTCCCCCGGCTGGATCCGCAGCCCGCGAGCCCAGTCGGTCGCCGCCATCGGCTTCTTGCCCGCGGCCCGCACCTCGCCCAGCGCGACCGGTGTGGTCGCCGTGCCGACGAGCACCTGCGACCGTTCGACGAGCAGGTCACCCGGCGCCAGCTGCGGCGCGTTGGCCACCGGACGCACCGGGCCCAGCTTGAGCCGGTCGTCGCGCAACGTCGTCCACGCGCCGGGGGCCGGGGTGCAGGCCCGAATGCGCCGGTCGACCGCGAACGCCGGATCGCTCCAGCGGATGCGCGCGTCCTCGACCGTCAGTTTCGGAGCCAGGGTGACGCCGTCGGCCGGCTGCGGGTGCGCCCGCGCGGTGCCGGACTCGATCGCGTCGAGCACCGCCACGAGCAGGCCGGCGCCCTCGGTGGCGAGCCGCCCGAGCAGGTCACCGGACGTGTCGGTGGGCCGGATGTCCTCGGTCAGGGTGCCGTAGACCGGGCCCGTGTCGAGACCCGCCTCGAGCTCGAAGACGCTCGCGCCGGTCACCTCGTCACCGTGCAGCACCGCATGCTGCACGGGCGCGGCGCCGCGCCAGGCGGGCAGCAGCGAGAAGTGCAGGTTGACCCAGCCGTGCTTGGGGATCTCGAGCGCGCTCGGCGGCACCAGCGCCCCGTACGCCACCACGGGCACACAGTCGGGGGCCAGCGCTCGCAGGCGCTCCTGGAACTCGGGCTCGCGCGGCCGCTCGGGGGTCAGCACCTCGATGCCCCGCTCGTCGGCCCAGGCCGCGGCGGGCGAGCGCACCAGGCGGCGCCCCCGGCCGGCCGGCGCGTCGGGGCGGGTGACCACGGCGAGCAGCTCGTGCCCGGAGGCGGCGAGCGCGTCCAGGCTGGGCACGGCGACGGCCGGCGTGCCGGCGAAGATCAGGCGCAACCCGCTCACCGCCCCAGACCGAAGAGGCCGCGGCCGTGCGGGCTCTCCTTGACCAGGGGCGGCTTGGCCGCGTCGTACCAGTCGGCGGAACGGATCTGCTTCATCGCGTCCTTACGGGCGGCGGCGTCGAGCCGGTCGAGGAACAGCACGCCGTCGAGGTGGTCGGTCTCGTGCTGCACGCAGCGCGCCATCAGGCCGGTGCCGACGATCTGGAGAGGGTCGCCGTGCTCGTTGAAGCCGGCGGCCACGACATTTTGCCGTCGCTTGGTGTCGATGTAGATGCCCGGGATCGACAGGCAGCCCTCCGGCCCGTCCTGCTCCCTCGTCGTCGGGGAACGACAGCACCGGGTTGATGATGTGACCCACCACGTCGTCCACGTCGAACGAGAAGACTCGCAGGCCGACACCGATCTGCGGGGCGGCCAGGCCGGCCCCGCCCTCCTCCAGCATGCTGTCGGTCAGATCCTTGACCAGGGTGCGCAGTTCCTTGTCGAAGTCGACGACGAGGTCGGCCGGCGACCGGAGAACCGGATCACCGAACAGACGGATGGACTGGACGGTCACGCGGGCAGACTCCTGACATCTCGGCTGGGCACGTGACCAGTCTACGGAGTGGTGTGGGGCGGCAACGGTCGCGTGGTGGTGCCGAGCGTCACCGGTAAAGATGACCATCCGCGCAGGTTCATCCGCGGGCGTCGCACCGGACGCCTGGCGAGGGGCCAGATCGGGAAAGCGGCGCAGCAGGGCGGGCAGGGCGATCTGCGCCTCGAGCCGGGCCAGCGGGGCGCCCAGGCAGTAGTGGGCGCCGGCACCGAACGACAGCGGCGCGTTGCCCGGGCGGCCGGGGTCGAAAGCGTCGGGGTCGGCGAAGCGCGCCGGATCACGGTTGGCCGCGCCCAGCAGCAGCACCAGCTCGGCGTCGGCCGGCAGCTCGGTGCCACCGATCACGGCCGGTCGGGACGTGTAGCGCTCGGTCAGCTGCACCGGTGACTCGAGGCGCAGGACCTCTTCCACGTACGCCCCGGCGAGCTCGGGGTCGGCGCGCAGCCGATCGGCGTACGCCGGATGGTCGAGAAGCAGGACGATGCCGTTGCCGAGCAGGTTGGTCGTGGTCTCGAAGCCGGCCACCAGCAGCAGCGCGAGGTTGCCCATCAGCTCAGCCGCGGTCAGCTGGTCGCCGCCCGCGTCGTGGGCCGCCGCCAGCGCGGTGACCAGGTCGTCGGCGGGCTCGGCGCGGCGCCGGGCGACCAGGTGGGTGAAGTACTCCTCCAGCTCGAGGGCGGCCTCGTGGGCCAGGCGCCTGTCCTCCTCCGTCCAGCGCACCTCGAGCACGGCGGTGAGCGCCTCGGCCAGCCGCCGGAACTGGCCCCGGTCGGCCGCCGGCACCCCGAGCAGGGCGGTGATCACGCCGATCGGCAGCGGGTAGGTGAGGTGGGTGACCAGGTCGACGACACCGCCCTCGGCCCGCTCGGGCAGCCCGTCGATCGCCTCGGTGACCTGCGCGGTGATGACCTCGCGGAGCGCGCCGACCCGCCGTGCGGTGAAGACCCCGGCGGCCAGGCGGCGCATGCGGGTGTGCTGAGGCGGGTTGGTGCGCAGCATCGAATCGGCGAACAGCGCGACGGCCCGGTTGTCACGCCAGTCGGACCACTGGCTGTCGAGCCGTTTCGCGTCGTACGCCTCCATGCTCGGATCTCGCAGCACGGCGTCGACCGCGGCATGACCCGAGACGAAGAAATAGCCGCTGGCCACCGGGAGGACCGGCCCGTGCTCGTGCAGGGACGCGTAGGCGCGGACCGGGTCGTGGTTGGCCCGCGGGTCGAGCAGCATCGCGACCGCTCGGGCAGCATCCATCGGGCCGTCGTGGGTGATCGTCACGATCTGCCCCTCCCCTCCGTGGTCCACGGTGGACCTGGTCGATGTTCTGGGCACCACCGTAGGGAGTCCGGGCCCGCTCCGCGTCAACCCTGGGTACGACGCGGCCGGGCCAGAGCCGGGAGCCGCCGGGATTGTCGGGGGGTGCGGGCAGAATGTGGGGCGATGGCGACGAAGGACAGGCGCAGCGAGCGGGAGCCGGCGGCACGGCTGCCCGTGGCTCGCGTGTGCGTCGACGTGCCGCTGGCCCATCTCGACCGCCCCTTCGACTATCTGGTCGAGGCGGCCGACGACGAGGCGGCCCAGCCGGGCGTCCGGGTCAAGGTCCGGTTCGCCGGTCAGCTGGTCGGCGGCTTCCTGCTCGAGCGGGCCGAGTCGTCCCCCCACGGCGGCAAGCTGGCCTATCTCGACAAGGTCGTCTCCGCCGAGCAGGTGCTCGACCCCCGAGATCGCCCAGCTGGCCCGGGCCGTGGCCGACCGCTATGCCGGCAATCTCTACGACGTCCTCCGCCTGGCCGTCCCGCCCCGACACGCCCCGCGTCGAGTCTCAGGCGGCCCGGGCCGAGACCACCCCTTCCGACGACGCCCCCGCCGAGGCTCCCGGTCAGACCACCGCCGAGGCGCCTGTCGAGCCTTCTCGCGAGGCTGTGCCTATGACCGGCGGCAGCGCGGCGCCCGCCGACGACCTCGAGCCAGGCGGCTGGAGCGAATTACATGGCGGGCCCTGGCATTCCTCCGGGCTCTGGCCGAGGGACGCAACGCGCGGGCCGTGTGGGCCGCGCTGCCGGGCGAGCAGTGGGCGGCCCGCATCGCCGAGGCGGCCGCGGCCACCGTGCGCGGCGGCCGGGGCGTGGTCATCGTGGTCGCCGACGCGCGTGACCTCGACCGGGTCGACCGCGCGCTCGACAAG
>CBDCJN010000003.1:0-275288 GCA_965217855.1 Actinoplanes sp.
CGAAGAGGCTCTTGGCGACGCCCATGGCCGGGCAGTCGAGGAGCACGCCGAGGTGGCACGCGAGGCCGAACCGCCGCGGGTGCGCGCGGCCGTGGGCGTCGAGCACGAGCATGTCGGGGAGCGCCTCGAGGCGCTCGAGCGCCGGCAGCAGGGCTGGGATCTCGCGGAAGCTGAGCAGGCCCGGCACGTAGGGGAACGCCACGGGCCCCTCCCAGATGGCCTGGTCCACGACGGCGAGCGTCGCGGCGTCGAGCACCACCACGGCCGCCCGCACGCGGTCGCCGCGGACGCTCACGTCGAGCCCGCCGACGGTCCGCACGGCCGAGACGTCGAGCGGCGTCTCTCGGACGCGCGCCTCGAGGCGTCGCTGGGCGTCGACGGCCTCGCGGGGCGTGACGTCGAAGGGGGTCGGGTCGTGGAGGTGGAGCGTCACCGGCGTCGGGGCTGTCCGGCCAACCTACCGCCGGGGCTCAGCCGTCGGAGACCCACACGAGCCCCACTGACCCAGGTCGAGGTAGGTCTGCCGGAGGCTTTCCCACTGGCGGACGGCGAGCGCGTTGTCGTAGGGCGCCGTGGGGTCCATCCACGGATTGATGCGGTAGGTCACCGCGAAATGGGTGGGCCGGCACATCAGGTAGCGGCGCGGCGAAGCCGTGGTCGTCATGGCAGAAACGCTAGGCGGGCCGGACCTCCGATGACCCTGGTTCAACCATGCGAGCGGCTTTCGATCATTGCGTGCTCGGGGCCCGGCGCGAAGATTCGTTGCACAGACGTCGGGGGTGGCCTGAATCAGGCCACCCCCGACATCGAAGTGGTGCCGGCGAACCGCCGGGCAGATCCGGGGCGGGAGCGGACGAAAGCCGATCCCGGTTCCGATCAGTGCCTCGGGCTCATCGCCGTCAGCGAATATCTGATGCCCGGCTATTGCCGGGCGTAAACCGTCAGAAGCGGTTCACGGTGTGTGTGTCAAGCCACTCGCGCAGGCTGTTCACCGGCTGCACGTCGGTGCCCAGCCAGGCCAGCGAGCCGGTCAGGGCGAGCACGCCGAGCACGATCGCGCCCAGCGAGAAGATCATGCCGAGCAGGGCGTCGGTCTTGCCGGCCACGTGGCGCTTGCCGGTGGCGTGGATGCCGGCCAGCGACAGGATCAGGGCCAGCGCGGCCACGCCGATGCCCCAGCCCAGCAGCGGCCCGGACAGCACGAGCAGCACGGACGCCACCCCGAGGATCAGGCCGAGGGTGGCCAGGAAGCTCGCGCGCGGCTTGGGGCCGGCCACGACCGGAGCGTCCCGGTCGGCCGGGGTGTCGACGACCGCGGCGCCGGTGGGGCGGGTCGTGACGGCCGGCGGCGGGGGCGGCGGCTCGGTGTGCCGGCCCGCGACCGGGGGCGCCGGCGGCAGGTCGGTCAGGGTGTCCTCGTCGCTGCGCGGGCGTACCGCAGCGGTGGCGGGCCGGGCGTGCACCGGAGCGGGCGCCGGACGGACCTCGGTCGTGTTGTCGTGGCGCGGGCGCGCCACGGTGCTTTCCCGGTCGTCGGTGGCGGTCGTGGCGCCGCTGGTGGCCGGCCGGTCGGGAGAATCCGTGGTATCGGTCGTGGTCTGCCGGGAGAACGTCGGGATCCTCACGTCAGCACCTCCTTGGCAATTGGGGGATGAACGCGCTATACCCCCAATGGCCGCAGACAACACAACGGTCACGCGACCGGAGGTCGCGTGACCGTTCGTGAAAAGGTGAAACCGCCGGTCAGACCAGCGAGGACTCGCTGCCCACCTGGTTGGCCCGGCTGATCACGTGGTCGACCATGCCGTACTCGAGAGCCTGCTCGGCGGTGAACCAGCGGTCGCGGTCGGCGTCGCGCTCGATCTCCTCGGGCGTGTGGCCGGTGTGGAAGGCGATCCGCTCGTTCATCACGGTCTTGATGTGCAACATGCTCTCGGCCTGGATGGCGATGTCGGCCGCGGTGCCGCCGATGCCGCCGGAGAGCTGGTGCATCATGATCCGCGCGTGGGGCAGGGAGTAACGCTTGCCCGGCGCGCCCGCGCAGAGCAGGAACTGCCCCATCGAGGCCGCCATGCCCATGGCGATCGTGGCCACGTCGTTCTTGATGTACTGCATCGTGTCGTACACCGCCATGCCGGCGCTGATCGAGCCGCCGGGCGAGTTGATGTAGAGCGCGATGTCCTTCTCGCTGTCGGCCGAGGCCAGCAGCAGCATCTGGGCGCAGATGCGGTTGGTCACATCATCGTTGACCTCGCTACCGAGGAAGATGATTCGCTCCCGGAGGAGCCGCTCGAAAACCTGATCGTCGAAGGATGCGCCACCGCCCCGCATCGTCAACTCGTCAACACTCATGACAACACCCTCTCGCATCCGCCGCGGGACCGTTCACCCGACCGGCCGTTCGACGTCTCCCAGCTTTCCTCAGCAGACCCGAACCGCCCAGTGATTCCCCTGTAGGCGAACCGGCGCGAACCAGTCTTCACTCAGACAGGCGTTGATTCCGGAAATACCGGACATCCAGGGGCGTCGGATACCGTTGCTCCCCGTGCCAGAGGGACACACGATTCATCGACTTGCGGTGCGGCATCGGGAGCTCTTTGTGGGGGAGGTGCTGCGGGTCGACAGCCCACAGGGGCGGTTCGCCGCGGGGGCCGGGCTGGTCGACGGGCGGCGGCTGACCGACACCGAGGCGTGCGGGAAGCATCTGCTCCACCACTACGAGGGTGACCTGAGCGTGCACGTTCACCTCGGGCTGTACGGGAAGTTCGCCGACGGTGAGCTGCCGATGCCCGCGCCGGTCGGGCAGCTGCGGATGCGGCTGGCCGGCGCTGCGCACTGGCTCGAGCTGCGCGGGCCAACCGCCTGCGAGGTGTTCGACCCGGCCCAGGCCCAGCTGCTGCGCGACCGGCTGGGGGCCGATCCGCTGCGCGACGACGCCGACGCGGCGGCCGCGGGGGCCCGGGTGCGGGCCAGCACCAAGCCGATCTTCGCGCTGCTGCTGGACCAGTCGATCGTGGCCGGGTGCGGGCTGATCTACGCCAACGAGGTGCTCTTCCGGGCCGGCCTCGCGCCGACCACCGCGGGCCGGCTGATCGGGCCCGAGCGCTGGGACGAGCTGTGGACCGACCTGCGCGCGCTGATGAAGGAGGGCGTGGCTCGCGGCCGCATCGACACCGTGCACACCCGGCACACGCCCGAGGCCATGCAGCGGGCGCCCCGGGTCGACCGGCACGGCGGTGAGGTCTACGTCTATCGGCGTCCGGGGCAGCCGTGCCTGGTCTGCGGCACCGAGGTGGCCCGTGGGCCGCTGGCCGGCCGCAACCTCTACTGGTGCCCGGTCTGCCAGCCCGTCAATTGAGCTCGGGGCCGGCAGGCGTCGAGGGGGCCGGCGCGGACGGCGTCTCGGTCGGCTGCGGCGCCTCGGGCCGGTCGTCGCCGGCCTGCCGCGGGAGGCCGAGGGTGAAGGTCTCGGTCAGGTAGGGCAGCAGTTTCTCGTACGCGGCGATGGTCTGCGGCTGGTTGAAGTCGTGCGACAGCACGATCGACCCGGGCCGCACCTGCCCCTTGACGTCGGCGACCACCCGCGCGATGTGCTGCGCCGGGGTCTCCTTCTCGGGATGGTCCCAGTCGCGCGGGTCGACCTGCCAGTAGAGCGACGTCATCCCCGAGTTTTTCGCGACCCCGACCAGGCGCTCGGTGAAGTTGCCGCCCGGCGCCCGGAAGAACGGGACCTCGGCCCCCGGCGCGGCGGCCGCGATGGCCGCGTTCGTGCTGGCGAGGTCGGCGTAGATCTCGGCCGGCTTGTCCTTACCGATCGTGAGGCTGTGGTCCCACGTGTGGTTGCAGAGCGTGTGACCCTGGGCGACGATCTCGCGAACGATCTCGGGATGCCGCTCGACCTGCTTGCCGACCAGGCAGAACACGGCCTTGACCTGGTATTTGTCGAGCAGCGCGAGGATCTTGGGGGTCTGCACCGGGTCGGGGCCGTCATCGAAGGTGAGCGCGACGGTCTTGCTGCCGGTGGTGCGCAGCGACTGCCCGGGGCCGAGATCGGTGGCGGCCTTGCCGGCCGGTTTCGTCGCCTCGACCACGGGCTTCGTCTTCGTGGCGGCCGGAGTCGGCGCCGGTTTCTTGGGGGCGCTCGGCTTGTCCTGGCCGGCGCTCTCATTTTCAGGCTGTTCGCGCTCGGGCGCGGGTTTCGGCGCCTTCTTCTCGGTCTGCACCCCGGCCACGGCCTGGGCGGCCGAGTTGACCGCGTCGAAGCTGTCGCGGCGCTGCTCGGCCGGCATGGCGAGCAGCACGATGCCGACCGCGACCAGCGACGCCAGCAGCACCTGCTGCCGCTTCTTGCCGAGCAGCAGCCAGGACTCGATCGGCAGGGTGCCGGGAGCGCGGTGGGTGCCCGTGGCCGGCGGGCGATCGATCGCCGGGCGCGGCGCCGGGACGCGGACCGCGGCATGCCGGCCGCCCCGGGTGGGACGCTGATGCCGGGCCGACCGCGAGGGGCCCGGCCGGGCCGGCGGAACCTCGATCAGCGAGGTCGCCGAGACGCGCGGGCCGCTGCGCACGCTGACGTCGGCCAGCGACTCGGGACGGCGGTGCCGGCCGCTGTCGTCCCCCATGCTCGCCGAGGGGTGACCCTGGGTCGGAATTCGGGGGGATCGCGGCGACATGCTGCATCTCTACCGTGCCGCCTGATCAAGCGCGATACCTGATCGGTGGTTGTCACGCTACGGGGTGTCATAACCGCTGGTGGCGCTCCGTGACACCGAAATCACAAATACGGTCAAAGGCTGGCGTGTACGGCCTCGGTGGCCTTTCGGGCAGCGATCAGGACCGGATCCCACACCGGGGCGAACGGCGGCGCGTAGCTGAGGTCGAGCGCCGTCATCTCCTCCACGGTCATTCTGTTCCAGACGGCCACGGCGAGCGCGTCGATCCTCTTCGCGGCCTCGGCCCGGCCGACGATCTGGGCCCCGAGCAGCAGGCCGGTGCGCTTCTCGGCGATCAGCTTGATGGTCATCATCTCGGAGCCGGGGTAGTAGCCGGCCCGGCTCGTCGAGTCGACCGTGGCCGTCACGAAGCCGTACCCGACCGCCCGTGCCTCTTTGGAGGTCAGGCCGGTGCGGGCGACCTCGAGCTCGCACACCTTGGTGACCGCCGTGCCGATCACGCCGGGGAACGTCGCGTACCCGCCGCCGATGTTGATCCCGGCGACCCGGCCCTGCTTGTTGGCGTGGGTGCCGAGCGGCACGTGCACGGGCTGCCCGGTGATCAAGTGGCGGGTCTCGACGCAGTCGCCGGCCGCCCACACCCCTTCCAGGCCCTCGACGTGCATGCGCAGGTCGGTGCGGATGCCCCCGGTCGGGCCCAGCGGCAGGCCGGACTCCTGGGCCAGCGTGGTGTTGGGGCGCACGCCCAGGCCCAGCACCACGATGTCGGCCGGCAGCCTGCCGCCCGGCGTGACCACCCCGGTCACCCGGCCGTCGGCCGTCTCCAGCCCGTCGACGTGGGCGTCGGTGAGCACCTCGATGCCCATGCCCCGCATCGCCTTCTGCACCAGTGCGCCCATGTCCGGGTCGACGGTCTTGCCCATCGGCTGGGGCGATTTCTCGAGCAGCGTCACGTCGAGGCCGCGCAGCACCATGGCCTCGGCCATCTCGACGCCGATGTAGCCGCCGCCGATCACCACCGCGCGCTGCGGCTTGGGCGCCCGGTCGAGCCAGTCGTGGATGGCCTCGCCGTCGCCCAGGGTCTGCACGCCGAAGACGCCGGCGTCGCGGACGCGGGCCCACTCGGGCATGGCCGGGATCGCCCCCGCCGCGTACACGAGGTGGTCGAAGGGCTCGTGCACCTCGCCCCCGCCGGCCAGGTCGTGCGCGATCACCTCGCGGCGGTCGAGGTCGATGCCGACCACCTCGTGCCGCAGCCGCACGTCGATCCCGTTCTTGCGGTGCTGCTCGGGGGTGCGGGCGACCAGCGCGTCCCGGTCGTCGACGGCGCCCCCGATCCAGTACGGGATGCCGCACGCCGAGTAGGAGGTGAAGTTTCCCCGTTCGAAGACGACGATCGCCAGGTCGTCCTCACCGAGACGCTTGCGCGCCTGCGACGCGGCCGACATGCCGGCGGCGTCCCCCGCCGATGACCACGAGCCTCATCCGACCAGCCTACGTTTCATGTCGTCGCGGTCGGCGCGCTTTCCTCGCCCCGGGTCAGCCGGGCGAACCGGTCGACCACGTCGCTGACCGAGCCGCCCTGGGCCAGGATCGCCCGCTGGCGGGCGGCGCCGCTGCCGCGCGAGCGTAGACGTCCCATCAGGACGGTGGCCGTTTCGAGGTCGCCGTGCCGGTCGAGCTCGGGCGTCACGTAGTCGAAGAGCTGCCGCATCAGCCGCCACGCCGGGCGCGGCTCGCGGGTCGCCATGTCGATGTTGAGGCCCTCGAGACCGTCGTGCGCGGCCCGCCAGTGGGCCGCCATCAGCAGCGGGTGCGGCACGTCGGGGGCCGGAACGCCGTTGCCCACGTCCTTGAGCAGGGTGGCGACCAGGGCCCGGGCCAGCGCGGCGAGCAGGACGGCGTCGTCGGCGGTGGGCATCACGTCGCCCATCCGGAGCTCGACCGTGGGGTAGCGGGCGGCCAGCCGGGCGTACCAGTAGAGCATTCCCTCGTCGAGCGCCGCCCCGCTCGCCTCCAGGTCGGCGATCATCGTCTCGTACTCGGCGAAGGAGCGGAGATAGGGGCGTGGGGCCGACGGTGGGCCAGCGCTCCCAGAGCATCGAGCGCCAGCTCGCGTAGCCTGTGTCGCGGCCACCGAACAGGGGGCGAATTGACCGTGGCGGCCTGGAAGATCGGCAGCCAGGGGCGCAGGTGGTTGAGGATCTGCACCCCGGTCTCGTCGTCCGGGATGCTCACGTGGACGTGCGTGCCGCACATGCCGGGGCCGGGAGCGAGGTCGCCGAAGCGCTCGCGCATCTGGTGGTAGCGGGGGGAGTCGACCACGCGCGGGTTCGGGCCGGTGGCCGGGCCGGTGCCCATGGCGAGCAGGCGCGCGCCGGCCCGGTCGGCCGCGTCGGCCACGCCCGCGCGCAGGGTGCGCAGCGCCTCGGCGAGCGCCCCGAGTTCGAGCTGCGGGGGGCTGGCCACCTCGATCTGGCTGCGCATCAGCTCGTGCTGCACCGAGTCGCGAATCTCGGCCGGCAGGTGGTCGAAGACTTCCTCGACCGCTTCGACGGCTCGTGGCTCGACCGCGTCGACGAGCATGTACTCCTCTTCGACGCCGAGGGTGAGAAGGCCGTGCGCGTCGGCCTCCTCGGCCAGTTCGGGCGCGATCGTGGTCGGGCCGGTGCCGGTGTCCATGACCGCGGGGCTTACCCGGTGGTTGCCGCGCAGAAACTGTCGCCGGTTCCGTGCCGTTCCCGGGTATCAACGGGCAATAGACGCCAGTCCATGTTGACAACAAGTTTGTAACAAGCGTGAAATCCGCTGAGAGCGCTCTCAATCCCCCGAAGGAAGGCGCAACCCATGTCTCGGAAGCGGATACGTGGCCTTTTCGCCACGGCTGCCGCGCTGCTCGCGGTGGCCTCCACCGCGGTCTTCGCGATGAACGCGAACGCGGCCGTGCCCGGTGCCCCGGCCGGCATGTCGCTGGTCTTCAGCGACGACTTCACCGGCGCCGCGGGCACCGGCCTGAACCGGTCGAACTGGCTCTACGACATCGGGCACGGCTACCCCGGCGGCGCTTCCAACTGGGGCACCGGCGAGGTCGAGTCCATGACCGACTCGACCAGCAACGTCTACCAGGACGGCAGCGGCAACCTGGTGATCAAGCCGCTGCGCGACGGGGCCGGCAACTGGACGTCGGGCCGGGTCGAGACCCAGCGCACCGACTTCGCCGCCCCGGCGGGAGGCAAGGTCCGGATCGAGGCGCGACTGCAGCAGCCGAACGTCAGCGGGGCCGCGGCCGCCGGGTACTGGCCGGCGTTCTGGGCCCTCGGGGCGGCGGCCCGGCCGGTCGGCGCGACGAACTGGCCGAGCATCGGCGAGTGGGACATCATGGAGAACATCAACGGCCGGGAGTCGGTCTTCGCCGCCCTGCACTGCGGCACCAACCCGGGCGGCCCGTGCAACGAGACCACCGGCATCGGCAGCGGTGAGCGGGCCTGCAGCGGCTGCAAGACCGGCATGCACACGTACGCGATCGAGTACGACCGCAGCACGTCCCCCGAGCAGCTGCGGTGGTATCTGGACGGCAACAACTACTTCACCCTCACCTCGAACGCGGTCGACGCCACCACCTGGAACAACGCCACCCACCACGGCATGTTCGTGATCCTCAACGTGGCCATCGGCGGTGGCTTCCCGGCGGCGTTCGGCGGCGGTCCCACCGCGGCCACCCAGCCCGGCGTCCCGATGGTCGTCGACTACGTGGCGGTCTGGCAGAGCTCGGGCGGCGGGACGACCCCGCCGACCACCACCCCTCCTCCCGGAGGAACCCGGGACGCGTACTCGCGGATCGAGGCCGAGTCGTTCAACTCCTCGGCCGGGGTGCAGGTCGAGACGTGCTCCGAGGGCGGTCAGGACGTCGGCTACATCGCCAACGGTGACTGGCTGCAGTTCAACAACGTCAACTTCGGGACCGGGGGCGTACGGGACTTCGTGGCCCGGGTCGCGTCGGGCGCCGGATCCGGGGTCAGCGGGCTGATCCAGGTGCGGGTCGACAGCCGCAGCAACGCCCCGATCGGCAGCTTCGCGCTCGGCGGCACGGGCGGCTGGCAGACCTGGCAGTCGATACCCGGCAACGTGTCGAACGTGTCCGGCTCGCACACGGTCTATCTGACCTTCACGAGCGGGCAGCCGGCCGACTTCGTGAACGTCAACTGGATCCAGTTCCGCCGCTGATCTCTTCGAAGATCGTCGATGGGCCGGGGTCGCGCACCCCGGCCCATCCATCTTTAAGGATGTTTAAGGGTTCGCCCTCTGGACTTTTACTGTTAACAGTCCTAATGATTGATACATCTCATTGGATACGCGCGGAGGGACGGCGATGAAGCGCTCCCGTTCGGTAATTCTGGCGACCGTCACGGCGCTCGTCGCCGGTGGCGCGGCCACCTACTTCACCAGTACGGCTTCGGCCGCGGCGGCCTGCGCGGCGGCGTGGAACTCCACGTCGGTCTACGTCAACGGCAACAGCGCGTCGCAGAACGGGCACAACTACACCGCCAAGTGGTGGAACCAGAACGAGTCGCCGGCCACCCACAGTGGACAGTGGGACGTCTGGGCCGACAACGGCGTCTGCGGTGGCACGACGCCCCCGACCACGCCGCCCACCACTACCCCGCCGACGACGCCTCCCACGACGGCGCCGACGACCACTCCACCCACCACCACTCCACCCACCACCACGCCGCCGACGACCAACCCGCCGTCGAACGGGCAGCTGCCGGCGCACTTCCTCACCGGCTACTGGCAGAACTTCGACAACGGCGCGGCGCCGCTCAAGCTGGCCGCCGTTCCGAACAACTACGACCTGATCGCGGTGGCCTTCGCGGACGCCACCTCGACCCAGGGCGCGGTCACCTTCAACCTCGACCCCGGCCTGTCCAGCGCGGTCGGCGGCTACACCGACGCCCAGTTCAAGGCCGACATCGCCACGCTGCACTCGCGCGGCAAGAAGGTCGTCATCTCGGTCGGCGGTGAGAAGGGCACGGTCAGCGTGGCCAGCTCGGCGGCGGCGACGGCGTTCGCCGACTCGGTCTACCGGTTGATGACCACGTACGGCTTCGACGGTGTCGACATCGACCTGGAGAACGGCCTCAACGCCACCTACATGGCTCAGGCCCTGCGCAGCCTCCGGGCCAAGGCCGGCGCCAACCTGATCATCACGATGGCCCCGCAGACCATCGACATGCAGTCATCCGGGTCCTCGTACTTCGCGCTCGCGCTGAGCATCAAGGACATCCTCACCGTGGTGTTCACCCAGTTCTACAACTCGGGCGCGATGCTCGGCTGCGACCAGATGAACGCTTACTCGCAGGGCACGGTGAACTTCCTGACCGCGCTCGCCTGCATCCAGACCCAGGGCGGCCTGCGCCCCGACCAGGTCGCGCTCGGCCTGCCGGCCAGCACCCGGGCCGCCGGTGGCGGCTACGTCGCCCCCTCGGTGGTCAACGCCGCGCTCGACTGCCTGGCCCGCGCCACCAACTGCGGCACCTTCCGGCCGCCGGCCACCTACCCGGGCATCCGGGGCGCGATGACCTGGTCGATCAACTGGGACGTCACCAATGGCAACGGCTTCGCCACCACGGTCAAGCCCCACTTGGCCACCCTGCCCTGACGTTTCCCCGCCCCGTCCCCACACCCCCACCCCCTGCAGGGAGATCCCCGTGAAACTGAGCAGAAAGATGCTCATCCTCGGCTCGGTCCTCGTGGCCGGCACCGCCGCCGCGGTGCTGCCGATGGCCGCCTCGAACGCCGCCGCGGCCTGCGCCCCGGCCTGGTCCTCCAGCGCCGTCTACGTCAAGGACAACGCGGCCTCGCAGAGCGGCCACAACTACGCCGCCAAGTGGTGGACGCAGAACGAGGCGCCGGCCACGCACAGCGGCCAGTGGGACGTCTGGATCGACAACGGCACCTGCGGCGGCACGACCCCGCCGACCACCCCGCCGACGACGACGCCACCCACCACCCCGCCGACCGGGCCGACCACGCCGCCCCCGTCGACCGGCGCCAAGATGGTCTCGGCGCCGTACGTCTACCCCGGCTGGGGCAACCCGCCGGCCCCGTCGTCGCTCGCCGGCACCGGGGTCAAGGCCTTCACGATCGCGTTCGTGCTGGCCAGCAACGGCTGCAACCCGGCCTGGGACGGCGAGAGCGGGCTGACCGGCGGCGTGCACGCCAGCTACATCGCCCAGGCCCGCGCGGCCGGGATCGACATCGTCCCGTCGGTCGGCGGCTGGAGCGGCAACAAGCTCGGCCCCAACTGCTCGACCCCCGAGGCACTGGCGGGGGCGTACCAGAAGATCATTGACGCCTTCTCGCTCAAGTCGATCGACATCGACATCGAGAACTCGGACGAGTTCGAGAACACCGTCGTCCAGGACCGCGTCCTGACCGCGCTGAAGATCGTCAAGCAGAAGAACCCGTCGGTGAAGACGATCCTGACCTTCGGCACCTCGCCCACCGGCCCGAACTACTTCGGCACCCGGCTCGTGCAGCAGGCCAAGGCGCTCAACGCGAGCATCGACATCTTCACCCAGATGCCGTTCGACTTCGGCGGCGGCGCCGACATGTACGGCTCGACCGTGGGCGCCACCGAGGGTCTGAAGAACCTGCTCAAGACCACCTTCGGCTACACCGACGCGCAGGCGTACTCGCACGTCGGCATCTCGGGCATGAACGGTCTCTCCGACCAGCAGGAGCTGACCAGCGTCGACACCTGGACCCGGATCCGGGACTACGCCAAGAGCAAGGGCCTGTCGCGGTTCACCTTCTGGTCGGTCAACCGGGACCGTGGCTGCGCCGGGGGCGGTGTCGTCTCCGACTGCTCCGGCATCGCGCAGTCCGACTGGGCCTTCACGAAGATCAGCGCCGGTTTCTGATCCTGACTACTGCTCCTCAGACGCGCGGCCGCTCCGTCCAGCGGCCGCGCGTCGCTTTTTCGTCTTCTTGATGACCCAGCTCGCGATCGTGATGATGAAGAACGCCCAGATCGCGTAGTCGAAGTAGTGGCTGTACCTCTCCAGGTCCTGCCAGCGCGAGCCCAGCAGATAGCCGCCGCCGACGAAGAGCGCGTTCCACACCCCGCTGCCGATCGCGGTGAAGAGCGTGAACTGGCCCAGGGCCATGTGGTTGGCGCCGGCCGGGATGGACACCAGGCTGCGGACCACCGGCGCGCACCGGCCGAACAGCACGGCCGACCTCTCGTGTTTCTCGAACCAGCGGTCGGCCTTGTTCAGGTCGTCCGCGTCGACCAGCGGGATCCGGTCGAGCCAGCGGCGCAGCCGGTCCTCCCCGAGGCCGTAGCCGAGCCAGTAGAGCAGCAAGGCGCCGCCGACCGAGCCCGCGGTGGCCGCTACGAAGACGAGGATCAGGTTGACCCGGCCCTCGCTGGCCAGGTAACCGCCGAGGGACAGCACGATTTCGCTGGGGATCGGGGGGACCAGGTTTTCCAGGGCGACCAGCAGGCCGACGCCCACCTCGCCCCACGAATCGATGACAGACGCCACCCAGCCCGTCAGCCCCGTTAGCTGTCCCACTTCAGCTTCAGCCACCGCCCCTTGATACCTGGTGAGCCTGAGACCAACCTGATGGGTGAATCTCAGGTCCCGGCCGGCGTGGCCGATGAGCAGGGCGTGAGGACCCCGTACCGCAGAGGCTGGCAGATTTTGCTCGCCGTGGGCGTGGCCGTGGGAGCAGGGCTGATCACTCGGGCCCGCCGCCGGCCGGCGCCCCCCGATCTCGTCCGGCCGTCGTCTCCGCCGGCGGCCATGCCGGCCCCGCCGCCGACCTCGACGGCGTCGCGGTCGCTGGTCCGGATGGGCGTCGGGGCCGGGATCGTCGTGGTCCTCGCCCTGATCACCGCCGTCCTGATCCGGCCCCGGGACACCGCCTCGACGGCCGACCCCTATTCGGCCGACCTGACACCGGCGCCGGGCGCCTCCGGGGCACCGATGCCGATCGATCAGAGCAGCCCGATGCCGCTGGCTCAGTGCCAGGCTGCGGTCGCCGAGTGGGGCGGCGTTTCCACCCGGCTGAACTGCGGGTACGAGACCACGGGGGCCGGTCTTCCGGGCTTGTGGACGGACGAGCCGGGTGCCGACCCCGACGACCCGCAGTATGCCGGGGCAGCGCTGCCGACCGACCTGTCCACCGATGGCCAGGCCTGCGTGACCGGCGCTGGTCGTCCTGTCGTGGACACCGTGCGGCCGACCTTCTCCGCCTCGTTCACGGGCGGAGCCGGCCTGCTCCGCCTCGAGTCCACCTTTCAGCTCACCGGGGTCGCCGGCCCCGACTCGCAGAGCCTCGAAACCTCCGGTGACCCTGGTCCGCCCGGTGCGGCTGCGTCCCTGACCCTCAGCTCTCAGCGCCCTCCTCTGCAGCACGGCGAGTCGTACAAGTGGCGGGTCCGGGCGACGCCGAGGACCATCAACGCCCGCGGCTGGTCGTCGTGGTGCGAGTTCACGGTGGCCGAGACGACGCCGGACGACCTGGGCCTGGACGACTTCCGGAATTACCGCGTCGAACTGCCCACCGCGAAGTGGCGCGAGATCGTGGCGGCCCTGAAGCCGGCCGTGCCCGACGCCGCCGATGTCGCCTCGACCTTCGCGCCGATCGAGGACGCCTTGAAGGCCGCCCCGCCGAAGGCCGCCGAGCTGTCGGTGCTGCTGAACGGCCGGCGCTGGGGCGAGCTGGAGAAGGAGATCTGCGCGCGAGCCTACGACGACGACAATCCGGCGATCTGGAAGCTGGCCGACCTCGTCTCCGCGGCCTTGGGCGGCCCCGAACGCCCGACCATGGGCTACGAACGCGACTGATGTCGCCGTAGCGCATATACCGACGGTCGGTATATGCTGCCGCGGTGACTGAGACGACCTTTCTCATCCTCACGGCTCTGGCCGCTGAGCCGCAGCACGGCTATGCCGTGACCGAGGACGTCGAGCGGATGACCGACGGGCGGGTGCGGCTGCGGGCCGGCACGCTCTATGCCGCGCTCGACCGGCTGCGGGGTGAGGGCCTCATCGAGGTCGACCGGGAAGAGGTCGTCCAGTCCCGGCTGCGGCGCTATTACCGGCTCACCGCGGCCGGCGAGCAGAGCCTCAGCGCCGAGACCATTCGCCTGCGCACGCAGGCCACGCTCGCGGAGGGGCGCCTGCGCGCCCGCCGCGCCGACTTCGGGGGAGCCACCGCGTGACCGCGCCCGAGATCCGCTATCGCCGCCTGCTCGCGCTCTACCCGCGCGACTTCCGCCAGGAGTACGAGGAGGAGATGCTCGGCGTGCTGATGGCCGACCCACGTCCCGGCCCGGCCCAGGCGTTCGACGTCATGCGCGGGGCGATCGCCGCTCACCTGCGCGGCCTCTGGGTGGGCGAGAGCCGGGCCGCCCGCGTCGTGCAGATCTTCGGGGCGATGCTGCTGTTCGCAATCGCGTTGCGCCGGGTCATGGGGGGCGTCGTGCGCATTTTCCTGGCCGATCCGGCGTGGGTGCACATCGAAACGGTGAGCTGGGTGCGCGTCGCCGCCTGGGGTGTCACGGTGATCGCGGCTTTCCTGGGGTGGCGCGTGCTCGGCGCGGCCGGGGCGCTGGTCGGGCTGGCCGGCGAGATCGCTGCTCCCTTTCAGTCCTATCTGAATACTCCGGCCACGGTGCTGTACGCCTACTGGCTGATCGTGGCGGCCGCGGTCGTGCTGGCCGCGGGTCTGGTCGCCGAGCGTGGCCGGGCCCGGCCACGAGGCTGGCTGCTGGTCGGCGCGGCCGGGGTGGTCCTGGCCGGGCCGAGCTCGATGTATCCCTATGTCTTAGTCGGGCAGGGCTCGGTGCTTTCCTACGCTTTCGGCATGTGGTGGGGGCCGATCCTGCTCGCCCCGATGCTGCTCCTGGTGGCCGTCGTCCGGCAGGATCCCGACACCCGGCGCCGGCTGGTCTGCTGGGCCGCGCCGGTGATCGCCACGGTTCCGCTGGTGCAGTGGGGCTTCGGCGGCTTCATGGCATACAACGGCCGCCATCCCGAGGACATCCAGCTGATCGGGCCGGTGCAGTGGGCGGTCCTCGTCCTGGTGCCCGTCGTGGCCTTTGTCGGCGCGTCCGTGGTCAACCGCCGCGGTGCGGTTTCGCGGGTCCGGCCGGCGGACATGTAAAGCGCCATGACTGACCGGTGGTATCGGAAAGCTGTTGTCTACTGTGCCGACATCGACACCTTCGCCGACTCGAACGGTGACGGCTGCGGTGACATCCGCGGCATGATCGGCCGGCTCGACTATCTGGCCCGGCTCGGCGTCAACTGCCTGTGGCTCAACCCGATCCACCCGACGCCGAACCGTGACGACGGCTACGACGTGTCCGACTTCTACGGCATCGACCCGCGCCTCGGAACCCTGGGCGACTTCGCCGAGCTGCTGCACCAAGCGAGCAACCTGGGCATCAAGGTGATCATCGACCTGGTCGTCAACCACACGTCGGACCAGCACCCGTGGTTCCAGTCGGCCCGGTCGTCACCCGACTCTCCCTACCGCGACTGGTACGTCTGGTCCGAGACCGCGCCGTCCGACCGCAAGCAGGGCATGGTCTTCCCGGGCGAGCAGGACGAGACCTGGTCGTACGACCGCACCGCGAAACTCTGGTATTACCACCGGTTCTACAAGTTCCAGCCCGACCTCAACATCAGCAACCCGGCCGTCCGCGAGGAGATCAAGAGGATCTGCGCCTTCTGGCTGCAGCTGGGCGTCTCGGGCTTCCGAATGGACGCGGTGCCGTTCATCATCGAGCAGACCGAGCCCGGCAACCCGAACTCGCCCAAGGACCTCGACTTCCTCAGCGACCTGCGGCAGCACGTGCAGTGGCGCAAGGGCGACGCGGTGCTGCTGGCCGAAGCCAATGTCGAGCCCGACGAGCTGGTCAAGTTCTTCGGCGACCAGGGCGGCTCCAACAATCGCATCCACATGCTGTTCGACTTCATGCTCAACAGCCGGCTCATCCTGTCGCTGGCCCGCGAGGACGCCGAGCCGATCATCGACGGCCTGCGCGACACCCCGGTGCTGCCGCCGGGCGGCCAGTGGGCCACCTTCCTGCGCAACCACGACGAGATCGACCTGTCCCGGCTCACCGCCGAGCAGCGCGACGAGGTCTTCGCCAAGTTCGGCCCCGAGCCCGAGATGCAGCTCTACGGCCGGGGCATCCGGCGGCGGCTGGCCCCGATGCTCGGCAACGACCGGCGGCACCTCGAGCTGGCCTACGCGCTGCAGTTCAGCCTGCGGGGCACCCCGGTGCTGCGGTACGGCGAGGAGCTCGGGATGGGTGACGACCTCGCCCAGGATGGACGGAACGCGATCCGCACCCCGATGCAGTGGTCGCTGCTGCCCAACGGCGGGTTCTCCAGCGCCCCGGCCGAAGACCTGGTGCGTCCGGTGATCAGTGGCGGCGACTTCGGGTGGGAAACGGTCAACGCCACCCTGCAGCGGCACGATCCCAAGTCGCTGCTGTCCTGGTTCGAGCGCATGATCCGCACCCTCCGCGAGGCCCCCGAGGTCGGCACGGGCAGCACCAAGCACGTCGATATTCCGGCGCCGACCAGTGTGTTGGTCCACCGGGCCGACGGCGAGACCGGCACGATGGTCTTCGTGCACAATCTGGGAACCGAGGCGGCGACCCTCGATCTCAGCTCACTCCAGCCCGAGGCGGTGCAGGCGAACGACGTCCTGGCCGATCAGGAGTACGCGGAGCTGGACAAATGGGACAAGGTTGAGGTCGCCGGTTACGGATACCGGTGGATTCGCCTACGCCGTACGCCGTAGCGCGGGTTAAAGTGCACTCCCAGTGCAGAAACATGAACCGGAGGCCGCAGTGTCGCAGTCCGTTCCCACCCGGGTAGCCATCGTCACCGGAGCCGCGCGCGGCATCGGTGAGGCCACCGCCCGCAAGCTCGCCGCCGACGGCATGGCCGTCGCGGTCGTCGATCTCGACGAGGGCGCCTGCGCCAACACGGTGACCGCGATCCACGACGCGGGGGGCACGGCCCTCGCGGTGGGCGCCGACGTCTCCGACGGGATTCAGGTCGGCGCGGCCGTCGAGCGGGTGACCGCTGAGCTGGGCGCGCCGACCGTGCTGGTCAACAACGCCGGCGTGCTGCGCGACAACCTGCTCTTCAAGATGACCGACGACGACTGGGAGACCGTCATGGCGGTCCACCTTCGCGGCGCCTTCCTGTTCAGCCGCGCGGTGCAGAAACACATGGTGGACGCGGGCTGGGGCCGCATCGTCAGCCTCTCGAGCACCTCGGCCCTGGGTAACCGCGGTCAGGCCAACTACGCCGCGGCCAAGGCCGGCCTCCAGGGGTTCACCAAGACCCTGGCGATCGAGCTGGGCCGGTACGGCATCACCGCGAACGCCGTCGCCCCTGGATTCATCGTCACCGACATGACCGCGTCCACCGCGGCCCGGGTCGGGGTCGATTTCGCCCAGTTCGAGAAGGCTGCGGTGGCTCAGATCCCGGTTGCCCGGGCTGGCCGCCCGGAGGATGTGGCCAACACCGTATCGTTCCTCGTCAGTGAGGGCGCCGGCTTCGTGTCCGGGCAGGTCGTCTATGTCGCCGGAGGCCCGCGCTCCTAGTGGCCGCGGTTGTCGAGAGGCGCTACAAAGAGATGATGATGAACCGACGCATGAGCTCCCGCAGCGTGTCGCTCACCAGCACGTTCTTGCTTCTCGCGGCGGGTGGCGCGGCGGCGTGCGACAACGACGACGACTACCAGGACGCCGGTTTCTACTGCGCCGACGAGAACGGTGTGGTCGTCGACGAGGACAACTGCGACGACGACAACAACAACGGCGGTTCCGGGATCGGGGCCCTGCCGTTCTTCATCTGGTATTCGTCGGGTTACCGCTCGGGCTACCCGGTCGGCAGCAGGCTGCCGTCCGGGGGCAGCAAGTTCGCCTACAACGACAAGGCTGCCCGCCAGTCGTTCGGCCTGCCCGCCACCGGCAAGATCAGCAACGGCACGGTGAAGACCAGCGTGGTCGGCAAGGGCGGCAGCGCCCGGGGCTCCGGCAAGACCTCGGGCGGCTGAGCGTGCGCCGAGTTCCGTACGGTCCGGTCCGCGACGGCTGGAAACTCACCAACTACAGCCTAGGCCTGACCTACAACGATACCGAACTGCCCGACGGCTCGATGATGTCGTACTGGCAGGAGGGGCCGTACTACGACTTCACCGCGGCCGAGATCGAAGAGCTGGAGACGGCCACCGCGGCGATCCACGAGATGTGCCTCGAAGCCGGCGACTGGATGGTGCAGCACTGCCCGCGCCACACGGTGCAGGGCCGCAAGGACGGTTACTTCTCGTCGATCTGCAACGAGACGACCTGCTTCCTGGCCAAGATCGGCGTGCCCGAGTTCGCCCACGAGCAGATCATCCGCACCTGGTTCGACGGCGACGCCGACACGTGGACGCACTACGACAAAGACCCGGACATGCGCCTGCCGATGCAGACGCCGGACTACTCGCCGAGCGTCTACGGCCGCCTGGATCTCTGGTACAACGGCGCCGGCAGCGTTCCCAAGCTGCTCGAGTTCAATGCGCAGACGCCCACCTCGCTGGTCGAGAGCTCGGTGATCCAGTGGCACTGGGTCGACCAGACCGGCCTCACCCAGCACCCGTGGCGCCAGTGGAACTCGATCCACGACCGCCTGGTCGGCTGGCCCGCGGCCGACGGCGAGCCGGCCAGCCCGGGCGCTTGGAAGCGCAACATCGACAAGCTCCGCGAGGCCCGCACCTGGCTGCCGGAAAAGCCGAAGATCTTCTTCGCCTACGAGACGTCCGAGACCTCCGGCGAGGACAGGATGAACGTCGCCTATCTGATGGCGACGGCCGAGGAGGCCGGTTACCCGGTCGAGCTGATCGCAATGAGTCAGATCGGCTGGGACGTGGCCGGCGACCGGGTGCTCTTCGTCCCCGGCCCGGGCCAGGAGAGCAAGGCTCAGCCGATCGACATCATCTTCATGCTCTACCCGTGGGAGTGGTTCTGGACGGAGGAGGGCGGCAAGGGCTTCTTCCGTAACATGGCCGACCCCACCAAACGCGGCACGGTCTGGCTGGAGCCCCCCTACAAGGCCGCGCTGCTCGGCAACAAGGGTCTGCTGCCGGTGCTCTGGATGCTCTTCGGTGAGCACCCCGAGCGCAGCAAATACCTGCTCCCAGCCTATTTCGCCGAGTCCTCCAAGGCGGCCGCGCTCACCAGCTATGCCAAGAAGCCGATCTGGGGTCGCGAGGGCGGCTCGGTCACCCTGGTCAAGGACGGCAAGACGATCACCGAAAACCCGTCCGAGTACGGCGCCGACGGCCGCTTCGTGCTGCAGGAGCTCTGCGAGCTACCCAGTTTCGACGGCCTCGAGGGCACCGTTCATCCGGTGATCGGCTCGTGGCTCATCGACGGCGAACCGGCCGGCATGGGCATCCGCGAGGGCCTGGGCGACGCCGGCCTGGTCACCCGGAACGACTGCTTCTTCGTTCCGCACACGATCGAGGCGAACGGCTAGGACGGCTCCGGGCGGTGGCGCCAGATCCACCAGAGGCCGATGAACGGGAGCACCAGCGGGACGTAGCCGTAGCCGCTGCCGAAGTGGGACCAGACCGTGTCGTCGGGGAAGGCCACCGCGTCGGCGATGCTCAGGATGCCGACGGTGAGCACGCCCAGCAGCTCGATGCTGCAGCTGACCAGGGCGATCAGGCGACCGCGGGCGCCGCCGATCGCCAGGCCGACGGTGGCCGAGATGTAGATCAGGCCGGCGAACGCGGAGAGCAGGTAGGCCAGCGGGGCCTCGCGGAAGTGCGTGGTGATCTGGACCAGGGCCCGGGCGCTGGCCGAGAGCGCGAAAATGCCGTACACCAGCAGCAGGACCCGGCCGAGGCCCGTGCCGAGCGCGGCGTCGCGGGGGCGGGCGTGGGTCTCAGGCACCGGTCACCGACGCAATCTGCTGCAGACGCAGCACGAGAACCGGCAGCACCAGACAGGCGACGCCGAGGATGACACTGCCCCACCGGGTCGGCTCGAGCCGGGCCAGATAGACGCCGACCGGGCAGAACGCGATGGTCGTGAACAGGTAGCCGGCGAAGGTCCCGGTGTCGGCCGGGCGGGAGCCGTCGAAGAGGCCGACGACCGCGACCACGACGAGAACCGCGGCCAGCACGCTGAGCGCCACAGTGGCCAGCAGGTCGAAGCGGCTGGGGGCGCGGTTGAGCGCGGCCCGCAGCAGGCACCAGGCCGCGAGCACCAGGGCAGCGACGATGGTCGCCACCGACAGAGGACCGTTCACCGGCACAGCGTACTGAGGGATCTCTGCCTGGTAACTTTCGGCTGGTCACCAATGAGAGGCAGGCACGCGATGCGCTTCGGACTTTTCGGTACAGGACCGTGGGCGCATCTGGCGCACGCCCCCGCGCTGGCCGCCCACCCGGAGGTCGAGTTCGTGGGGGTCTGGGGCCGCAATCCCGACAAGGCCGCCGAACTCGCGGGCCTGCACGGCACCAGGGCGTACGCCGACCAGGGTGATCTGATCGCCGACGTCGATGCCATCGCCGTCGCGCTGCCGCCCGACATCCAGGCCCCGCTCGCGGTGCGGGCGGCCAAGGCGGGCCGGCACCTGCTGCTCGACAAGCCGATCGCGTTCACCAACGCCGAGGCGGCCGAGATCGTCGCCGCGGTCGCCGAGCGCGACCTGGCTTCTGTGGTCTTCTTCACTCGCCGCCTGATGCCGCCGATCGCCGAGTTCATCGCGAACGCGGTGGCCACCGGGGGCTGGGTCGAAGGCCGGGTCGACCACTTCGGCTCGATCTTCGCGCCGGACAATCCGTTCGGCGCCTCGGCCTGGCGCAAGGACAGCGGCGGTCTGTGGGACGTCGGCCCGCACGCGCTCGCCCTGGTGCTGCCCATCCTGGGCCGGGTGACCGAGGTGGCCGGGCTGGCCGGCCCGCGCGACATGACCCACCTGCTGCTGCGGCACGAGGGCGGCGCGATCAGCAACCTCACTCTCACCGTGGACGCGCCGCCGGCCGCCGAGCGCGAGGACGCCGCGTTCAGTGGCGAGGCAGGCCTGCTGCCGGTGCCCGAGGTGCCGTGGGCGCCGATCGAGGCCCTCGGCCGCGGGATCGACCAGCTGATCGCCAAGGCCGGCGGCGGCCCGTCGTCGGAGTTCGACGTCCGCTTCGGCGCCGAGGTGACCGCCGTCCTGGTCGCCGCGCAGGAGGCGGTCACCTCGGGCCGCACGATCGCTATCGACAGCGCCACCTGATCGGGACGGCCGGTTTCGACGTGTCGGCCCGTCCGCTGATCGCGGTGCCGGCCACCACCCGCACGTCGTCGCTGACATTTTCGACCGTGAAGGAGTTCATGCCGCCCCGCACGGACGCCTCGTGGGCGGGCAACCTCAGAGCGGATCGCCCGGCGTAGACCTGCGGGCCGATCCCGGCGGCGACCGGCGTCGGCGGTGCTTTCCCGCCGAGCGGCTGCCAGGTGCCCGTTCGCGGCTCGTAGCGGAAGCTGCACGGCTGGTAGACGTAGTTCTCCAGCGCGACGGGACGTCGCCGTAGAGCCAGCCGTGCGGAAAGGCCGACGGGCGGAACCCGACCCCTCGTGCCCGTCGACCTCCGGCAACGGTTTGAGGTAACGGCCGGCGCCGGCCGGTGACCACAGGTAACCGCCGAACGCTATCTCCGCGAAGACCGTCCCGTCCGGGGTGATGCCCCGGACCCGCATCCACCCCGGGTCGACCCCCTCGGGCAACTCCAGCGGCGGCTCCGCTTCGGGTGAATCCCAGCGCACCGGCCTCTCCTTTGTCGGCGGGCCCCAGCTGACCGACGATCACTCCGGCATCGTTGATCGCGACCGCCTGGCCGGGGCCACCGGCCAGCTTCCGGATCTGGCCGTTCCGATAGACGTAGGGGTAGTCGGTTCCGAGGTCGTAGGCCCCGACCGCCACGCCGGAGGCGTTGACGCCGGTCATCCGCACCCCGCCGTCCGGCGACTTCACGTCGGCCACGAGCTCGCCGTCCCGCCAGACCAGCAGCGACCGGGGCACGGCGGGCCGGGAGTAGTGCGGGTCGGACAGGCCGGCCAGCCAGGTGCCGGCCGGGTCGCCCGCGCTCACCTCGGCGCTGGTGTGCCGGCCCATCGGCAGCACGTCGACGGTGCACGCGGCCGGCACGACCGGGTCGGGCGGCAGATCGGGCAGCGTCGGCCGGGGCGTCCGTGCGAGGTCCGGCTTGGTGATCGTCTCCTGCACCAGGTCGTCGGCCTGGTGATCGTCGCCGCCGAGCAGGTAGGCCATCTGGCGCAGGGTCGGCACCCGGGCATTCACCTAGTCGAGATAGCCTGCATCCGATTCGTCGTTCATCCCCGCTCCCGTCCCGTCGTCTACCGATAGACGGGGATCCCTCGCTCAGGTTGTAGGGAAATATCCAGGTCCGCGACCCGTCCAGAGGCTCGGGCGTGCCGAATTGGCGTTGAATGTGTGCAACGGCGAAAGGCGGACCCCCATGACGGAGCGCGGCATCAACCGCCGCCCCGAGCATCTGGCCGCGGTTCCGGACACGGGTCCGCCGCCGGTCGAGGCCGGCGATCTGCTGCGCGAGGTCGCGCGGGGCGATGAAAAGGCTTTCGGCAAGCTGTACGACCTGGTCGCGGCGAGGGTGTACGGCCTGATCAGACGGGTTTTGCGTGACCCCGCCCAGGCCGAGGAGGTCGCGCAGGAGGTGCTCGTCGAGGTGTGGCGCACGGCGGCCCGCTTCGATCCGGCGCGCGGCTCGGCCACGGCGTGGGTCTTCACGATCGCGCACCGGCGGGCGGTCGACCGGGTGCGTTCCGAGCAGGCCGCGAGCGAGCGGACGATCCGGGCCGGGGTGGCCGCGGTCGAGACCCCGTACGACGAGGTGGCCGACGAGGTCTCCGGGCGGCTGGAGCGCCAGCAGGTGCGCCGCTGTCTGGAAGATCTGACTGAACTGCAACGCCAGGCCGTGACGTTGGCCTATTACCAGGGTCACTCGTATCCGCGAGTGGCCGAACTGCTCGGCACCCCGCTGCCGACGGTGAAGACGAGAATGCGCGACGGGCTCATCCGTCTTCGCGACTGCATGGGAACGGGGGTGTCGGCGTGACCACCACCGAGATCCACACGCTGGTCGGCGCCTACGTGCTCGACGCGGTGGACGACATCGAACGGGTTTCGTTCGAGCGTCACCTGCGCGAGTGCGACAGCTGCCGGGACGAGGTCGGGGAACTGCTGGAGACGACCTCCCGGCTCGCCGACGACACCTGGTCGGTGCCCCCGCCGCGGCTCCGCGAGAACGTGATGACCGAGATCGGGCGCACGCGTCAGCTGCCCCCGCCGGTCGTCGCCGGCCCCGCCCCGCAGATCCGCACCGCCTCGCGCTGGCGCCGGCTCACCGCTGTGGCCGCCGCGGTGGTCGCCGCGGCCGGTGTCGGCACGGCCGTCTACGTGGTGCAGGACGAGCGCGTCCAACGGGAGCAGGCGGTCGCCCAGGCCGCCGAGCAGAAGGAGGCCCGCGTGCGGGCGATCCTGGCTGCCCCCGACGTGGTGCTGAGCAAGCAGAACATGACGACCGGCGGCCGGGTCACGGTGGCCACCTCGCGGCTGTTCAACGCCGGTGTGGTGCTGCTGGCGGCCGATGCCGCGCCCAGCGACCGGGTGTATCAGCTGTGGACCATCCGCCCGGGCGGGCAGCCGGCCTCGGCCGGGGTGCTGCAGGTGGGTCAGGCGGCCGACGTCGTGGTGCTGGAAGGCCTGCCCGGTGCGACCGATGTCGCTCTCACGATCGAGCCGCCGCGCGGGTCGGTGACGCCGACGATGCCGTTGGTGGCCGATGTGAAAATCGCCTGAGATTAGACCAATCCGCTATATGGTTCGTCCCGAATCAAGAGTGAATATATCATCACTGAAAGGGACGAACCATGCGTGCAATGAAGTTCACCGCAGTAGCGGCGGCGGCTCTCTTCTCGATCTCCCTGGCCGCCTGTGGCGACAGCGACACCGACAGCGGCAGCACCGCGGCGGCGCCGACGATGACCGCCACCACCGAGCCGAGCATGGCCCCGAGCTCCGCCGCCAGCGATATGATGGCCACTTTCGGGGCCGGCTGTGCGGCCGTGCCGACCGATTCGTCCGACCCGGGCAGCTTCCAGGCGATGGCCCAGGTGCCGGTGGCCACGGCCGCCTCGGGTAACCCGCTGCTCTCGACGCTGGTGACCGCGGTCAAGAAGGCCGGCCTGGTCGACTCGCTCAACTCGGCCGACGGCATCACGGTCTTCGCGCCGACCAACGACGCCTTCGCCAAGATCCCGAAGGCGACGCTGGACAAGGTGCTGGCCGACAAGAAGACCCTGACCAGCATCCTGACCTACCACGTGGTGCCCGGCAAGCTGGCCCCCACGGCGCTGGCCGGAACGCACAAGACGCTGCAGGGTGACTCGGTGACCGTCGCCGGGAGTGGCGAGGACTTCAAGGTCGACGGGGCCGCCTCGGTGATCTGCGGGAATGTGCAGACGGCGAACGCCACCGTCTACATCATCGACTCCGTCCTGATGCCGAAGAGCTGATGAAGGCCCTGACAGGGGCGGTCGCCGGATTGATGTCCGCGGGGTTCGGGGTGGCTGTCGCCGAGTTGCTGGCGGCCGCCACCCGGCCCGCGGCCGGGCCGCTGGTCGCGGTGGGTGGCGCGGTGATCGATGCGACACCCACGGCGGTGAAGGAGTTCGCGGTACGCGAGCTCGGCACCAACGACAAGCCGGTCCTGCTCTCGGTGATCGGCCTGGTGGTGGCGGTGCTGGCCGCGACGGCCGGCATCGCGGGACGACGGCGGCGCCTGTTCGCGATCGGCGGGCCGGTAGTCCTCGGCCTGGCCGGAGCGGGGGCCGCGTTGTCCCGGCCGACGGCCATCGCGTACGACGTGGTGCCGTCCCTCGTAGGGGCGGCACTGGCCGGGGTGGCGCTGTGGTGGCTGCTACGGCGCGGGGCCCGCAGCGGGGTGGACGGTGCTTCCGGCGTACGGCTGGATCGTCGCCGTTTTCTGCAGGCGGCCGCCCTGGTGGCCGGCGGAGCAGCGGTGGCCTCGGGTGGGGCAGTGGTGGTGCGGCGAGCTGTTCGCGGCGCCTCGGCCCGCTCCCGCGCCGAGATCCGGTTGCCCGCGCCGGCGTCGACCGGAGCCGCCGTGCCGAACTCGGCCGGTTTCCTCACGCCCAACAAAGACTTCTACCGGGTCGACACGGCTCTCACCGTGCCCCGGATCGATCTGGACAGCTGGTCGCTGCGGATCCACGGGATGGTCGACCGGGAGCTGACCCTCTCGTTCGAGGATCTGCTGGCCATGCCGCTGATGGAACGCCCGGTCACCATGACCTGTGTGTCCAACGAGGTCGGTGGGCCCTACATGGGCACGGCTCAGTGGCTCGGTGTGCCGCTGGCGCCGCTGCTCAAGTCGCTGGGGGTGTCGTCCGGCGCCGACCAGCTGGTGGCGCGTTCGGTGGACGGCATGACGATCGGGACCCCGGTCGCGACGCTGCTCGACGGGCGGGACGCGATGCTGGCGGTCGGCATGAACGGCGAGCCGTTGCCGCTCGAGCACGGCTTCCCGGTGCGCATGCTCACCCCGGGCATCTACGGCTACGCCGGTTCCTGCAAGTGGGTGACGTCACTCGAGCTGACCACCTTCGACAAGTTCGACGCCTACTGGGTCTCGCGCGGCTGGGCCGCCGAGGGACCGGTCAAGACCGGCTCGCGGGTCGATCGGCCCAAGCCCTTCGCCCAGCTCGAAACGGGCCCGGTCACCGTGGCCGGCGTGGCCTGGGCCCAGCGGCGGGGGATCGCCAAGGTCGAGGTGCGGGTGGACGACGGGCCGTGGGCCACCGCCGAGCTGCTGCCGGTGCCTTCGGCGGACACCTGGGTGCAGTGGCGTTACTCGTGGCCGGCCACCTCGGGGCCGCACTCGCTCGCCGTGCGCGCCACCGACAAGACCGGGGCCGTGCAGGTCGAGGACCGGGCCACCCCGTTCCCCAGCGGGGCCACGGGATGGCACACGATCAGCGTCACCGTCGGCTGACCCTCAGGGGACAGTGCGCTCGATGGCGGCGGCGCCGTCGCGCTCGAGTTCCTCGCGGGCGCGCTCGATGTTGGCCGGGGTCGGGTCCTTGCCCTCGGCGACGGCCAGGTCCTCCGGGTCCCACGGCTGGTCGGCCCCCGTACGGATCGTCGGCTCCTCGCCGGGCTGCAGAAATTCGGGACTGTCGCTGTCCGGGCCGCCGCCGGTGATGAACGCGTCGACCGCGACGTCGTCCTCGACGGCGTCCGCGACCTCCGGCGTCTCCTCCAAGGGCTGACGAGTCTCGTCGCTCATGATGACCTCCATCTGCTGGGCTCATTCTGGTACTACCCCATTGACGGCCGTGTCGACCATGGGGCGGAAAGGGACGATCATGCCGACCATCGGTCAAACTGAGCGCTAACTGGACAGGGCTTGCGCGTTACGGATGGACGCTTAGTAGCGAGCCGAATACATTTTCGGCTTGACGCCCGTTCGCGGGGGTCCGGTGGGATGCGCCGGGCTCCACGGCCGAGTGGGCGCGTAAGGGGGAAACGCATGACCGAGACTCGGGGAGGGCGGTCGTGACCAGCCTGTCCGATGCCGAACGGGACGCGTGTGACGTGTTGCAGGCTTTGGCGGGCCTGGCCGCGCTGCTGCGCCGCTCCGCGGCCGACGCGCCGGGCCTCGATCCGGGTGATCCCGCGGCCGACGACGCTCGCCGCCTGCTGCTGGGTCTGGCCGAGGACGGCGGCGAGGCGGCCGCCCGGGTCCTGGCCTATCTGCGCACCCAGCGCGGCGCCGGCGACGGTGACCTCGCGGCGGTCCCGATGCGGCTGGGCCCGTGGCGTGAGTGGGTGCCCCCGCGTGGTCACCTCTTCGGCCTGGCCGCCAGCCGGCCCACCCCCAACGAGGTTCCGCAGCCCCGGCGCAGCGATCCCGGCGAGTAACGCGGCCGCTCAGGGCGCGCGCAGGGTCTCCGACGGCGACTCGCCGAAACGCGCCCGGTAGGCCGAGGCGAAACGTCCGAGGTGGGCGAAACCCCAGCGGTGGGCGACCGCGGCCACGGTGATCCGGGCCGGGTCGGAGTGGCGCAGGGCCTCGTGGGCCCGGCCCAGCCGCACCTGCTGCAGATAGGCCATGGGCGCCGAGCCGACATGGCGGCGGAAGCCCTCCTGCAGCGAGCGCACGCTCATGTTGGCCGTCCGGGCCAGATCGGTCACCGTGAACGGCCGCTCGGGCTCGCTCTGGATGGCGTCGACCACCCGGCGAATGGCCCGCGGCGGCCCGGCGTCGGCCGGCGCGGTCAGTTCCTCGTGGTAACGGTGCGGCAGGCTCAGCAGCATCCCGGTCAGCACGGTGGACCGCACCTGCTCGGCCATCAGCGGCTCGAAGAAGAGGCTGCTGTCGTAATCGAGCTCGTCGCAGAGCAACCGGATCATCCGGCGCCAGCTGCCGCCCGGGCCGGTGGACAGGTCCGCCTCCGGAGGGAACCCCAGGTGTCCCTCGATCGGGCGACCCAGCAGGCCGGCCAGTTCCTCCTCGAGGGTCTTCCGCTCGACCTTCACCGCCATCTCCGACGAGTGCGCCTCGCGGGCGGTGTAGACCGGGCTGCCAGGGCCGAAAATGACCCCCGTCGCCGGGCCGGCCAGCACTTCGTGGCCGGCGTGCCTGGTGTGCAGTTGGCCCAGCGTGGGCATCGTCACGTGATAGGCGTCCAGCTCGGCCACCCGTAGGGTCATCGCGGCGGTGAAGCTCAGGTGCCCGACGGTCAGGGGTCCGAGTTGGATCACTCCGATACCTAGCTGACAGTCAGAACCTTTATCCGGCGAACCGACCGCCACCGGATAGTAGAAACGATTTAGCACAGAACGGGCTTCGTCCACGTCCACGCTGCTGAACGGGACGATGTTCGGCACCTCGGCCCAGGTGTGGGCCGACCTCGGGAAGACGTCAGCCATGCCGAGATGTGCTCCATCGCATACCGTGAGTATTCGGCCCCGAAGCGTGGAACGTCAACGTTCCCGCCACGCGCTGACCGTTCCAGCACATTCAGGCCATATGAACTACTCTGGCGTTCCGCGCCTACGTGGCGTAACTTGCAGACCAGCGGATTGTTGTAGGAACGCGGTTCGGAGAGGGGCGCCCGGTCGAGGCGTCCGACGCTCACCGAGGTCACGGTAACGTTGGTTTCGTGTCCATCGGTACCCGTCCTCCTCGCGGAATTCGGCGCCGGCCCGCTCGACGCCAGGAAGAGGGCAGCCGTGTATCTGCCGATCACCACGCGCCAGTTGGCTGATGGCACCGTCGAGATCGCCCCGAGTGGTGAAATCGATCTTGACAATGCTCACGTGATGCGGGACGCCGTCAATGACGTGCTGACCACCTCCACGCCGGGCAAGATCTGCCTCGACCTCCAGCGGGTGATGCTGATCGACAGCATCGGCATCGGCATCCTGGTGGCCTGTTTCCACACGGCCGCCGCGAGCGGGATCAAGCTCGTGGTCAGCCACCCCAGCCCCACGGTGTACCGCCAGCTCTGGGTCTCGGGCCTGGTCGGCCTCCTGGGCTGCGCCGAGCCGCCCTCACCGCGTACGTCGGTGGGTCTGCGCCCCTCCTGACCTTCCCTGGTCAGATCGGCGCCCTGGTTAGATCGGGCGCATGACCGTGCTGCGCTCGATCGCCCTGTTCGTGCTGGCCGCCGTGGCCGAGATCGGTGGCGCTTGGCTCGTCTGGCAGGGCGTCCGCGAGCACCGGGGGCTGCTCTTCGTCGGTGCCGGCGTGCTCGCGCTCGGCGCCTACGGCTTCGTCGCCACCCTCCAGCCGGACCCGAACTTCGGCCGCATCCTGGCCGCGTACGGCGGGGTCTTCGTGGCCGGTTCGCTCCTCTGGGGCATGGTCGTCGACGGTTACCGTCCCGACCGCTTCGACATTCTGGGCGCGGCCCTCTGTCTGGCCGGTGTCGCCATCATCATGTAC
Organism: Actinoplanes sp.; assembly: GCA_965217855.1. Classification (GTDB taxonomy): domain Bacteria; phylum Actinomycetota; class Actinomycetes; order Mycobacteriales; family Micromonosporaceae; genus Actinoplanes. The sequence continues at coordinate 28,770 of CBDCJN010000003.1, forward strand.
GCCCCGCGGGGCGCCTGAGCGGACCGGATGTACGACCCGGCCCGCTCCTCAGCGTAGGGCTAGTGCGCGGCGGCTTCCTCTTGGGCCCGGCGCTCGTCACCGCTCAGGGTGGACAGCGGCTTCTCCTTGATGAAGAGCACCGCGATGATCGCCAGGAACGCGATCGGCGCGCCGACCAGGAACAACTCCGCCGTGGCGTTGCCGTAGATGTTCTTGACGATGTCGAGCACCTGTGGCGGCAGGGTGGTCAGGTCGGGCACCTCGGCCGACCCGCCCCCGGCGACGGCGCCGAAATGCTCGGTGAAGCCGGCCGTCACCTTGCCGGCCAGGACGGCACCCAGCGCGCTCACGCCGATCGCACCACCCATGCTGCGGAAGAAGGTCAGCGTCGAGGTGGCCGCGCCGAGCTCGGCCGCGGGCACGTCGTTCTGCGCGGCGAGCACCAGGTTCTGCATGAGCATGCTGACGCCGATGCCGAGCACCGCCATGTGCACCGAGAGGATCAGAACGCTGGTGTTGGCGTCGATCGTGATCAGCAGCAGCATGCCGCCGGCCACGAACGCCGCGGTCTCCCCGGACGCCCAGTCGAAGTGCTGGCCCGCGAGCGTCGACCAGATCAGCAGGGTGCTCACGCCGGCCGTGATGAGGAAGGCGCCCAGCCAGTCGATCTTCACCGAACGGCGTACGGAGGGCAGGTGGAGGGGTCTTCTGCAGCAGCGCGATGGCCGGACCCTTCGACCGCCTCTTTCGCGACCGGTAGGACCGCCTCCGCTTCCAGGGTGGGGTCCGGTCGGTCGGACGGGCTGGTGAGTGTCATCGGATGGCTTCCTCGTTCGGTGCGGGTGGGGTGGGGGCGGCTGCGGCCAGGCCGGCGGCGAGGATGCCGAAGGCCTCGCGGACGAGATCGAAGAGCTCGCGGCCGTCGTCGGCGATGGCCCAGCGCATCATCGAGGTGCGGAAGGCGGCGCCGATCAGGGTCGCGGCGAGCTGGGGAAACAGGGCGTCGGCGGGCAACTCGGTCCGCGCAGCGACGGCGATCACGGTCTCTTCCTCGGCACACTCGCCGCGGGCGACCAGGATGGGCAGCAATGCCGGGTTGGCCTTGATCACCCGGAGCCGCAGCAGCCAGAACTCGCGCTCGTCCTGGATCTCGGCGATGTCGGGGCGCATCGCCTCGAGCAGCGACTCGATCAGGGGGACGCCGGCCGGCACGGCGAGCAGCCGGTCGTGCATCGACGGGCCGTCGGGCAGCGGGCCGCCGATCAGAGCGTCGTCCTTGGTGGCGAAGTAGTTGAAGAACGTGCGTGGGGAGACGTCGGCCGCCTCGCTGATCTCCTCGACGGTCACCCGGTCGAGGCCGCGCTCGTCCACGAGACGCAGGGCGGACGCCATCAGCGCCGCCTTGGTCTGCTGTTTCTTGCGGTCGCGCCGGTTGGGCCCGGCGGTCGGTGCAGTGCTGCTCACCCGGGCAGATTAAGCGCGAACTTGCAGGCTCTGCAGACTTTTATTTACTGCAGTGATGCGCGTCGCGGCCGGACCCGGCGGAGGAACTTCGTCGTGGCGGCCACGGCCTCCGAGACGTACGGCTGGGTGTCGTAGAGATCGACGTGCCGCTCGGTGTCGAGCCAGACCGTCTCGTCGGCCGCCATCGCCTCGGCCAGCTCGGGCGAGCAGTAGTCGTCGCGGCGCCCGTGCACGATCAGGCTGGGCGGCAGCAGCGGGCGCACGCCGAGCACGTCGAGGGTCATCAGGCTGTGCAGCGAGCCGCGGGTGACCCGGTTGGTCCAGTTCTCGGGGTGCTTCGAGTAATACGACCAGGGCTCCTCACCCGGCATCGCGGCCTCTCCCTCTTCCGACACCGCGGGGAGGAACTCGTCATAGCGGGCGATCATGCCGGTCAGGGCGGTGCGGTAGGCGTCGGGGCCCATCCGGTCGGCGAACCAGGCCGGGCTGTTGTAGGCGCCGGCTATCCCGGCCACGGCGGTGATCCGGGGATCGGTGGCGGCGGCCCGCATCGCGTACCCGCCGCCCAGGCAGATGCCCACCAGCGCGACCTCGTCGCCGCCCAGAAAACTGACAGCCGCTCGCAGATCGGCGAGTTTGCCCTGGCTGTCCTCGTGCTGCGGGCGGCCCTCGCTCTCGCCGAAGCCGCGGTGGTCGAACGCCAGCGTGGTGAAGCCCTCGGCCGCGAACCGTTCGGCGTAGAGGCCGGTCACCTGCTCCTTGACGCCGGTGAACGGTCCGGTGAGGACGATCACCGGTGCTCCCGGCGACCGGTGCAGCAGGCCGGCGAGGGTCAGGCCGTCACTGAGAAAAGTCACTCTTTCTGTCACACCGCGAAGCTAGGCTGCTGTCGCCGCGAGAGACAGAAGGCACTTTCGCGTGCCCATCAGCCGGGGGTGCTCATTGGACGTGGTCGTGCCCGACGTGCTCGAGGAGAGCTGCACCACCCGGCAGGCGCTGGAGCGTTTCGCCGCGAAATGGCGGGTGCTGCTGATCTATTCGCTGCTGCCCGGGCCGCGCCGGCCGGCCGACCTGCGCCGCCGGGTGCCCGGCATCACGCAGAAGATGCTGACCGAGACGCTGCGCGGCATGGAGGCGGACGGGCTGGTCGAGCGGCGGGTGCTGAAGGAGTCGGCTCCGCAGCATGTGGAGTATGGGCTGACCGCCCTGGGCCGCACGCTGGAGGAGCCGCTGGCCGCGATCTGCCGCTGGGCTAGCTCGCCGCCTGTCCCCTGATCTTGAGGAGCAGCCCCTCCGGCGTGCGGAGGTGGAGCTGCTCGCCGAAGTCGCGGTCCGAGCCGACCCCGGCCGCCGGGAAACCGGCCCGATGCAGGTGGGACTCGAGCTGGGCCAGCGGGATCGAGGCGTCGAAGGTCAGCTCGATCGTGTCCTCCCCGCGGTCGCGGTCGGGCGGCCGGGCGAGCAGGCCGATCTGGACCGTGCCGAGTTGCATCAGCACCCACTCCGTCTCCGCACCGCCGTGGATGACCTCGCCGCCCAGCTGCCGGTAGAAAGCGATCGACGCGGCCAGATCGTCGACGTGCAGCATCGGGCGGAGCAGCAACCCCGGATCCGTTTGTGTCGCCATGGCTGCCTCCCTCGTCTCGCCTCTCGCCCTCGGATCAACGACTCAGTCGTTGAGCTGGGTGTGCGAGATCTCGGTCAAAGCCGCGGTGAAGATCGGCTCGGCCGGGCGCGGGCCGAGCAGGTCGGCCAGGAGCAGGGCGGCGTGGCGGGCCAGCACCTCGGGCTTGGGGGCGGGCGCCGCGTCCTCGTCGAGCACGCCGAGCGAGCCCGCCAGCAGGTAGAGCACCATCTGCGGGTCGGTCTCGGGATGCCAGGACATGGCCTGGCGCACGCAGCGCGCCAGCACGTCACGCACGGCCTCGCTGTCGACGCCATCGGGGTGGGCCCGCTCGATCAGCAGCCGGGTGGCCGTGCCGAGGATGAGGCCGGTCTGCGTCTGGTCGAGCGCGGCCAGGGCGGCGACCGCCGTGTCGAGCGCCGCGCCGTCGTGAGCCTTGGCCGCGACCACCGCGGCGGTGGCCGCGGCCGCGATCGGGCGGGCCGGGGCCGGCAGATGCCGCCAGTTCTGATCCATGGCAGGACCTTAATCACCGGCCCCGACAAAACAGAAAATGTCGGTGGGTGCTGGCAGTGTGGTCACCATGTCGAGTCAGCTGCAGCAAGCCATGGCCGCGCGGGTCGAGCGCGGTGAGTTCCCCGGTCTCGTGGCCCTGGTCGCGCGCGACGACGAGGTGCGGGTCGACTCGGCCGGTGTCACCGCGTTCGGCGGCGATAGGCCGATGCGCCGTGACACCCCGTTCCGCATCACCTCGATGACCAAGCCGGTGCTGGCCGCGGTCACGCTGATGCTCGCCGAGGACGACGTGCTCGACCTCGAGCAGCCGGTGGCCGCGTTCCTGCCCGAGCTGGCCGATCAGCGCGTGCTGGCCCGCCCCGACGCCCCGCTCGACGAGACGGTCGCGCCGGTCCGCCCGGTCACCGTCGAAGATCTGCTCACCTTCACGCTCGGCTTCGGTCACGTGCTCACGCCCGAGGGCGAGGCCAACCCGGCCTATCCGGTGGTGCAGGCCTGGCGCGACCTCGGCCTGGTGATGGCCGAGCCCGACCCGCGCAGCACGCTGAGCCCCGACGAGTGGATCACCCGGTTTTCCTCGCTCCCGCTGATGCGCCAGCCCGGCGAAACTTGGATGTATAACACCGGCACGATGGTGCTCGGCGTGCTGCTGGCCCGCGCCGCCGGCCGGCCGCTGGGCGACCTTTTGCACGAGCGGCTCTTCGCCCCGCTCGGCATGACCAGCACCGGGTTCTGGCTGCCGGCTGACCGGATCGCCGACCTGCCGGCCCACTACCAGACCGACCCGGCGACCGGAAAACTCGGCCTGCCGCCGGGCGACGAGCCGCTCGAGGCGTGGAGCCGGCCGCCCGCCTTCCCCAACGGCTCGGCTGGGCTGCTGTCCACGGCCGACGACTATCTGGCCTTCGCCCGCCTGCTGCTCAACGGCGGCGTGCACGGCGGCACCCGGCTGCTGGCTGAGAAATCGGTGGCCGCGATGACCACCAACCACCTGACACCCGAGCAGATCGAGAGCGGCGGTTTCTATCTCGGCGGCGCGGGCTGGGGCTACGGTCTGGCGGTCACGGTCAAGGCCGACGAGCTGTCCGGCCCGGGGCGTTACGGCTGGTCCGGCGGCTTCGGCACCGACTGGTTCACCGATCCCGACCAGAAGCTGACCTTCATCGTGATGAGCGGGGTCAGCGACCTGCTGTGGGGCGGCGCCCTCGACGAGTTCAGCAAGCTGGCCTACGAAAAGACTCCGTAAGGTGGAAACGGGCTCCGGTCAACGGCTGGGCGGGGCCGGCCTGGGGAGGCTCGATGACCAGTCTCGACGCGGTGACGGCGTGGGTGGCCAACTATCGCAAGGCGTGGGAGTCCAACGATCCACGGCACATCGCCGATCTCTTCGCCGAGGACGCGGCCTACTTCACCGAGCCCTATGCGAAACCGTGGGTCGGCCGGGCCGCGATCGTCGAACAATGGCTGAAGATCAAGGATGATCCGGGCACCACGACCTTCGAGTGGCACCCGCTGATCGTCACCGAGGATCTGGCGATCATCGAGGCAAAAACGATTTATCCGGACGACACCTACAGCAATTTGTGGGTCCTCCGGCTCGACAATCTGGGCCAGGCCCGTCAATTCACCGAATGGTGGATGAAGCACCCAGCTTGATCAATTCGTCGTGGCCACCGGAAGCGTCAGTCGCGATTCCGCACAGTGGACGGTGTGCTCCTGCGGCCACAGCGTGTGTGCCTCGGCCGGGGCGCCCGGGGTGCCGAGACTGCGGGCGAAACGGGGGAACGAGCCGCCCGAGACCTGCAGGCGCAGCCGGTGACCGGCCGCCAGCCGGTGGAAACACGGGTCGAGCGTCAGCGACAGGTGCTGCACCTGGCGGGCGGGTGCCGTCGCGTCCAGCCGCAGAAAATGGTCGGTGAAGTTGCGGGAACGACCGCGCCCGTCGACGTCGCAGAGCCGGACGAAGACGTCGGCGTAGGACGGGTCGACCGCGATGGCCAGCTCCAGGACGGGTGAGCCGATCACGTCGACGGCCGTGGGCAGCGCGTCGGTGGTAAAGGTCAGCACGTCGGAGCCGCCCTCGAGAGCGCGGTTGTCCTTGACGCCCATCGAGCCCGTGAGCGTGCGCCCGCCGACCGTGGGCGTCGGCTCCGCCGGGTCATAACGGAAGGTCAGCGTCTCGCCCGGCGCCGGCGGATGGATAGCCGGCTCATGATCGGCCCCGGCCTCGGTCGTGCGGGCGGCATCGATCGGGACCGCGGCGTCCTGACCTGCGGCGGCCTCGGTGTCGGGCGTCGGCGTGACTGGGGTCGGCCGCGAATCGTCGGCGGGGGTGGGGCCGGGGGAAGCGGCGAGGGTCAGGGTGTGGTCGGCGTGCAGCTGGAAGACGGCCGGGGCCGACGGCGGCGGCCAGGCGGGCATCTCGTGCCAGCGGCGCTCGCCGGTGCGGAACACCCGGACGGGTGACCGGCGGGCCGGGGGACCACCGGCCAGATGCTGGTCGAGCCAGGCCAGGCTCTCCCGGGCGACCACGGCGGCGCCCTGCAGGCCCAGCTCGAGGTGGGTCCACGGGCCGACCGTCAGGCCGACCTCGACACCGCGGGCGCTCAGGGCCTCGTACTGCTGAAGGCTCTGCTCCAGAAACAGGTCTTGCCAGCCGCTGACCAGCAGCACCGGCGTCTCCACCTTGCTCAGCGCGCCGCCCGCGCGATAGGGCTTCCACCAGGGGTCGTCGCCGTCGGGGTGGGAGAGCCACTCGCGATACCAGGGTGCCCGGCCGCGCAGGAGCGGGTCGGCGGCGTCGGGCAGCGGCACCCCGGCCAGCGCGGGTCGCAGTCGGCGCTGGGCGGTCGCGCTGCCGGCCACCCGGCGCAGCAGGCCGCCCTCCTCCTGGTTGGCGATCATGTCGCTCCAGCCCAGGAAGTCGCCGACCGTGAACGCACCCGTGCCGAAGACCGCCTCCCGGAAGTCGTGCGGACCGACATAGACCACGGCAGTGCGCAATTCGGGCGGCGGATCCTGCATCAGCGCCCACTGCGCCCACCCCAGGTAGGACGCGCCCAGGGTGGCCAGCCGGCCGTCGAACCACGGCTGTTCCCGCAGCCAGGCGACGGTGTCGTGACCGTCCTCGGCCTCCTGGGCCATCGGCGTGAACCGGCCGCCCGAGCCGAACGTCCCGCGGACGCTCTGGATGATCACGTGGTAGCCGCGCGCCGCGAACAGCCGCCCGTTGAGCGCCGAACTGGGGAAACCACGCCCGTACGGCGTACGCAGCAGCACTGTTCCTCGTGGCTCGGCGGTGACCGGCGCGAAGTGGTCGCCCAGGAGCACCACGCCGTCGCGCATCGGGGTGCGTACGGTCGCCATGACGTAGTCGTTCGCCGCCGGAGTCTGCCGCAGCAGTCGCCCCAGGGCGGCGTCCGCGAGCCGCTGCCGCATCGAGTTGGCCATGCCGCTCCTTGATCAATTGTCGCGCGCCACGAAAAGGATCACCGGGCCGGGAAAACGATATGTCGATCACGGGGGAATGCGAAAGCGAACGGAATTCGAACCGTACTCGGATGTGCGCTTTTCCGGTCGGGCAGGCAGACTGCCACGGTGGAGGTTCGGCAGGCACTCGGCGGCCGCTACAAATTGCTGAACGAACTCGGCAGTGGTGGCATGGCTGTGGTGTGGCGTGCCCACGACGAGGTGCTGGACCGCCCGGTCGCGGTCAAGGTGCTCGCCGCCCGGTTCGCCGGCGACCCGCAGTCGCGCGCCCGCATCCGCGACGAGGCCCGCGCGGCGGCCACGCTGTCCCACCCGAACATCGCCCAGGTCTACGACTACGGCGAGGCCGACGAGGACGGCACCCCCCTGCCGTACGTGGTGATGGAGCTGGTCAACGGCCCGACCCTGCAGCAGCGGATGGCCTCCGGCCCGCTGCCCCCGCGCACGGTCTTCCGGATCTGCGGCGAGGTGGCGGCCGCGCTCTCCGCCGCCCACGAGGACGGCCTGGTCCACCGCGACATCAAGATGGCCAACATCATGGTCGCGTCCGCGGGCGTCAAGGTGGTCGACTTCGGCATCGCGGCCGCGATCGGCCCCGCCGCACCCGAGGAGATGCTGGTCGGCACCCCCGCCTACCTGGCCCCCGAACGCCTCACCGGCGACGCGGTCGAGGCCGCGTCGGACGTCTATGCGCTGGGCGTGCTGCTCTATCGGCTGCTGGCCAACGGGTCGCCGTGGAGCGTCGAGAGCACGACCCAGATGCTGCAGGCCCACGTCTACGTCGAACCCGAACCGCTGCCGGAGCTGCCCGGCGTGCCCGACGCGGTGGCCGAGCTGATCGACCGCTGCCTGCGGAAGGCTCCGGTCGAGCGCCCGACCGCGACCGAGGTGTCGGCCCTCCTGGCCGACGCGGCCGAGGCGGCAACCGCCCATGCCTCTTCCGCCCGGATTCCGAAGCCGGCCCCGCCGGCCGAGGCGCCGCCCCGGTACTCCGACGCTCCTCGCTACGCGGCCGGGCTGAACGACCGGCCGGCCGTGGCCGACGCTGCGACCGTACGGGCGAACAGCGGGAACGCGTCCCGAGCGGCCCGAACCAACAACTCGGCGTGGCCGGCCACTGTGGTCGACCGCCCGCCCCGATCACACGTGGCCCAGCGCCTGCCCCGGAAATACCTCCTGGCCGGCGGCGCGATCGCGGCCCTGATCGTGGCCGCCCTGGTGGCCTGGTTCCTGACCGGCGATGAGAAGCCGGAGGGCCGGGCGCAAACCGTGAACACGCCCGCCTCGGGCCGGCCCACCCTGTCCAGCGCCCCCGGCCCGCCGTCGGCCGGCGCGAGGACGAACGCCCCGGTCCCCGCGGCCACCGGCATGCCCGGCCCCGGAACGATCGTCGGCCGCGGCCCGGCGCCCTCGGTCGTACCGTCCGGAACGTCGATCATCCAGCCCAGCGCGAGCGTCACGGCCGACAAGCCGAGCCCGTCACCGGAGCCGTCGACCCCGTTGTACGAGCCCCCACCGGGCAATCGCCTGGATTCTCCGGGCGGCGTCGCCTACGCCAGTTGCGCCGGGGGCAAGGCCTCCCTGAACGGCGCGGAGCCGGCCGAGGGCTTCACCGCCCAGACGTTGGAAGCGGGCCCGGCGATCACCGCTCGGGTCCTCTTCACCGGCGCCCGAAACAAATACCGCATGGCCATCACCTGCGTCGGCGACACCCCAACCCCAGTGGTCCTCCCTCTCTGACGCTGACCCCGCGGACGTTCCGGTCAGGGAGACCGCGAACATTCAGGTGCACCCGGGCGGCGGGCGGCACACCGCGACTCGTGGGCGTTCCGGCGCGATCGGGCGCCCGAGTATGCGGAGGAGTCCAGATCGGCGACCTGGACGACCTCGCCGCCGCGCACCCGTTGGTCGTCGGGCTGGACTTCACTCCGGCGGACGTACGCGAGATCGTGGGCGCTCTTCCGCATGCGCGGGGTCTGGTCTTCACTCTCGGCGGCCACGCCAAGCGGGGCGGGGTGCGGTTTCACACTTACCAGCACACGGTCGCGACACTGGAAGCTCTTTCAGGCTGAGGCGTGCAGCAGGGCGTCGGCGATCGGGGTGCGGGAGTTGAGCAGGGCGCGGCCCTGGCGGTGGGTGGTGACCAAGCCGGCGGCGCGCAAGGTGGCCAAATGCTGGGAGACGCCGCCGGGGGTGATGCCGGTGCGGTGGGCCAGCTCGGTGGTGGAGAGCGGGGACTCCAGCTCGGCGAGCAGGCGGGCGCGGCCGCGGCCGACCAGGGCGCTCAGTGCGTTCGAGGCCTGGGACGAACGTTCCCACAGGGTGGCCACGCCGCGGGCGGGGTAGGCCAGTTGCGGGACGGCGCCGGCGGTCACGGTCATCACCGACGGCCAGACGAAGACGGACGGGACGAGGATCAGGCCCGAGCCGGACGGGACGTCGGCCGCGGTGCAGTGCGGCTGATCGATGCGGAGCACGCCGTCCTGCCAGGTGACCTGGGGGTGCAGGTCGTCGAGGACGCCCGCGGTGCCCTGCTCGGCCAGGCGCCGGGCCCGGCGCTGCACCTCGGCGTCCAGCAACGATTTCATCCGCGGCCATTCGGGGGCCACGGCCGTCCTCCAGTACGCGGTGATCTCGCCGGCCAGCCGGGCCAGGCCGGCGGTCGGGTCCTCATGGAGGGCGCGGACCGCACCGGAACGGCGACCGGGCATCAGGTCGAGGTGGGCCCGAACCAGGTCGGGCGGGGTCGCGCGCAGGCCGACCAGCTCGGCGTCCAGGTCGGCGTTCAGGCCGGACGGCGGTGGGGTGAGGAAGTCGGGCGTGTAGCCGCCGGTCGGCGCGACCAGCGCGGCGAGCAGGCTGTCGGCCGGGAGGCGCACCCCGGCGGCCCAGCGGCGGTGGACCTCGGGCACGCCGGGGTCGCGCAGGATGCGTACGCCCGCCAGCACTTCCCAGAGGCACGACACGGCGAAGCGGATGCGTGTGGCGGATGCTGCCGTCAGGCCGACCGATACCATTTCCGGCTCCGTGAATTTAGCTGGAGCTCAAACCATAGGTGGCGGCCGCGGCGAAGCGAAGACTGAACGGGTGACCGAAAACTTCCGCTCCCTGCACATTCCCGGCAAGCCGCTCGTGCTCGTCAACGCGTGGGACGCGGCCAGCGCGCGCATCGCCGAGGACGCCGGCTCGAAGGCCGTCGCCACCACCAGCGCGGGCGTGGCCTGGAGCGTGGGCGCGCCGGACGGCGACACGCTGGGGCGGGAGGACGCGATCGCGGTGATCCGCCGGGTGGTGTCGGCGGTTTCCGTGCCCGTGACGGCCGACATCGAGTCGGGCTTCGGCGCGACACCGGACGAGCTCGCGGCGACGATCAGAGCGGCGACCGGCACGGGGGCGGTCGGCGTGAACATCGAGGACGGCGCGCGTGACGTCGACGATCAGTGCGCCCGGCTCGCGGCGGCCCGCAAGGCCGGGCCGGACCTCTTCCTCAACGCGCGGATGGACGCCTACCTGCGGGGATCCGGGGACGTCGCCGAGGTGGTGGCGCGGGCCGAGGCCTATCTCGCGGCCGGCGCCGACGGCATTTTCGTGCCGGGCGTGACCGACCTGGCGACCGTCGAACAGCTGGCCGCCAAGATCCCGGCGCCGCTGAACGTCATGGTCAGCGCGGGTGGCCCGACCGTGGCCGAGCTGGCCGCGCTGGGGGTGGCCCGGGTGAGCCTCGGGTCGGCGGTGGCCCAGGCGGCGTACGCGGTGGTCAAGCGGGCCACAGAGGAAGCGCTGACCACCGGCACGTACGCCGCCGTGGCCGATGCTTTCGACTACGGCGTGCTGAATCAGCTCATGACTCGGCGTACCGCGTAGGCGGGAACGGGTTGTCCGCGCTGAGCGGCGTGGTCTCGCCCTCCGCCTCCTGCCGGGAAGTCACGCTCTCGATGTTCTGCTCGTCGTTGTCGGCCGCCGGGTCGAACGGCACCGGGTCGTCGGTGGCCGCCGGGACATCCCCCGGGTTGTAGTCGGTGACGCCGGCGTCGGCGCGCTCCTGCTCGGTGCGGCGAGCCAGCTCGTCGTCGTCGAGGTGCGCGGGGGCGCCGCCGTGAAACCGGCGATCGCGCTCTCCCTCGGCCGCTTCGGTGTTCAGATCTTCGGTAGCCATGTCGCTTCCCTTTCCCCTTGGGCGCTTGCCCGGGCCTGTCGTACCCTGCCACCTTCCGCCATAACCGAAGCGTGTCGTCGATCGCATTCCACTGTGGCCCGGTCCGACGTTTAGGACCTGGGCTGGGCGGGGTAGTCGTGCCGCCCCATGGCGGTGAGAGGCATCAGATGGCACTGGCAGCACGGCCGGAACGATTCGACGTACGCACCAATGACCGTGACGTCGCCGCCGAGGCGATCAACCGCATCGCCGCCCACCAGGCACGCATCACGTTCAGCGATCCGGCCGCGGTCGACCTGCGGATCCGCGAGAGCCGGTACGGCGACATCGACGCCGCGCTTATCCGGTTCGGCGGGGTCCGCTACCACTCGAACGCCGACCCGATGCGCTTCCTGCTGGCCGGCTTCATCGCCGAGGGCAACGCGCGCGTCGAGGCACAGGGCGAAACCGTGGCCCTGCCCCGCATGCAGGGCATGCTCTACCCGGTCGGGGTGCCGACCTCGGGGGAGTACGGCGATTCCGCGTTCGTCCTGCTGCGGCTGCCCGTCGCCGTCGCCGAGGAGCTGGCCGAGGCCACCACGGGCCTGCCCGGCGACGAGCTGCGTTTCGTGGGCATGACCCCGATCTCCGAGCCGATGCGCCGCCTCTGGGTCCGCACCGCCGATTTCGTGTGGCGCCAGCTCGGCACCCCCGGCGCCGAGCCGCCGCCGCTGGTGACCGACCAGCTCGTACGGCTGATCACGTCGACCTTGATCTCGGTCTTCCCGAACACGGCGATGAACGCGTCCCCCATGATCGCGGGCAGCCATGCGTCACCCGCCGTGCTGCGCCGGGCGATGGCCTTCATCGAGGAGCAGGCCGACCATCCCCTGACGGTCAACGAGATCGCCGCCGCCGCGGGCGTGGGCATCCGGGGCCTGCAGAGCGCGTTCCGCCGTCACCTGGACATCACCCCCATGGGCTACCTGCGCCGCGTACGCCTGGACCGCGTCCACCGCGAGCTGCGCGCCGCCGACCCGCTCACCGGCATCACCGTCCAGCAAACCGCCCGCCGCTGGGGTTTCGCCAACCTGGGCCGCTTCGCCGCCGAATACCGCTCCACCTACGGCGTAGTCCCCAGCCAAACCCTGCGCGGCTGGTGATAACCGCATGATCGTGCGGTTTGGCGACCATGTCGCGATGAGAAAGACCCCCACCGTTCAGAACCGCACGATCGTACGGATTCGGTGGACCTGCCCGCTGAGCCGCGATATTCTTCGGCCAAAGCCGTACGTTCGTGCGGATCGCGATAGGCCACCGAATACCCGACCTTGACGCGAGCGCCGCCCTCGCGGACGCGGTGCGCCTGCGCCGACGGCAACTCGGTATCGGCCAGGCCGAGCTGGCCGAGCTCGCCGGCGTATCGGAGCGATTCGTCTACGCGTTGGAGCACGGCAAACCGTCCGTCCAGCTGGACAAGCTCATGGCTGTGCTGTCGGCGCTGGGTCTGCACCTGGAGCTCCGCCGCGGCAGCTCGGCAACGATCACGTACGGCGACGGGATTCCTCGATGAGCGAGCGCACTTCGCCGTGCCGTGAAAACGTCAGCTGACGACGAACTGTCACTGTTGCTCGCGGTGGGGGCCGACGCGGTTGGCGACGTGCAGGTTGTGCCGTCCGGAGTTCAGCCCGCCGAGGTGCCTGTCCGGGTGGCGATCGAGCGGGTGGCCGACATCACCGCACCTCGTGGAGAACGAGAAGTTCTTCCTCGACGCAGCCCGCCGATCTGGTCTGAGTGTTCCACCCAGCCGGCTGGTCAGCGACGCGGATGGGGTGCAGGGGCTGTTGATCGCGCGATTCGACCGTCTCACTGTCGAAGGTCAGCCGCGGTCGCTCGCGGTCGAGGACGGTTGCCAGGTGCTGGATCGCCCACCCGCCGACAAATACCGGCTCGGGGCCGACCGCACCTTCGCCGGCTTGGCCCTCCTCTGCGATGCCCGTGCCGTCGCCGGTCGCGATCTGATCCGTCAGCTGGCCTTTGCCTATCTCACGGGCAACGGCGACGCCCATGCCAAGAACTTCTCTGTGTTGCAGGGACTCGACGGCGAATGGCGGATCGCCCCCGCCTATGACTTGCCGACCTCCTACCTGTACGGCGACCGGACGATGGCTCTGTCGATCGGCGCCCGCATCAGCAGTGATTTCAGGGCCGTTGACTTCGTCGAGCTGGGAAAGTCGCTCGGGGTGCCGGAACGCGCTGTCCGACGAGTCCTGTCGGCATCGCCGAGCGAGCCGACCTCTGGTTGGACGAGCTGCCCTCGTTGCCGTTCGACAACGGCAGGCTCATGAAGCTCCGCCGCGTGATCGAGTATCGCCGCCGTCAGCTCGCTCCCTAGCGAACCACTGAGCTGCCGGTCAAACGCTCGAACCCCGACCGGCCGGGACCCGCCGCCACGAGCGGGCTGAGGGGGCTCCGGGGTCTCCCCGGCGTGAGGTCTGGGCTCGGGCCCCAGGAAACAAAAAGCGACCGGGTCCGCGGTTTTGCGGACGTAGGTCGCTTTGAGCGAGTGCCCCCGGCAGGATTCGAACCTGCGCTTTCGCCTCCGGAGGGCGACGCTCTATCCCCTGAGCTACGGGGGCTCAAGTGAGGACGAGCCTAGCAGGTGCCCTCCGCGGGGGACCAATGGGCTCCCGCCCCGGCGTGGCCGGGAGCCCGTACGAAGATCAGCTGGCTTGGGCCTTTTTGAGCAGGTTGTCGATCAGGCCGAGCTCGGTCTGCTGGCTGGCCACCATCGTCTGGGCGATCCAGGTCACGTCCTTGTTGTCGGACAGCGTCACGGCCTCCTGGGCCATGTGGATGCCGCCCAGGTGATGCTGGCGCATGAGCGTGAGGAACTGGATGTCGAGGTCTTTCCCGGTGGCCGCGCGCAGCTTGGTCATCTGCTCGGGGGTGGCCATGCCGGGCATCAGGCCGTTGACGACCGAGCCGTCCGAGTCGGGCATCCAGGCCATGGGGGCCTGGGTGCCGGTGGGGCTCAGGCCCCAGTCGCGCAGCCAGGCCTGCATGTAGCCGATCTGGCCGTGCTGGGTGAGCGCGATGTCGCTGGAGACGTACACGATCTCGGCGTTGTCGGATTTCTGGGTGGCGATCATCGACATCTCCACGGCCTGCGCGTGGTGGGTCGACATGTCACGCAGGAAGCCGGCCTCGATCGAGTCGTCGCCGGGGGTGGTCAGGCGCGGGATGACCAGGCCGATGCCCAGCCCGAGCAGCAGGCCGACCACCAGGGCCGCGGCGGCCAGGATCGGGCCCCGGGAACGACGCGGCGCCTGTTCGTCGAGCGGGGCGGCGGTGGTCGCCCCGTCGTCGGTGGAGACGGACATTTACTTGCTCATGCTCGTGCCGTTGGCGGCCGCGCTCAGCGGCCCGGTGGTGGTGTTGCCGCCGGAGCAGGAGATGCCGGGCTCGAGCGAGGAGACCAGACGGGTGTCCTTGATGAACTCGTCGATCTTCGGGTCGTTCACGTCGTCGGTCTTGAGCTGGTAGCCCCAGACCTGGACGGACACGTTCTTGTCGAGGCCCGCGTACGGCGACATCAGCGTGTAGTCCTTGCCCTCGATCTTCTTCGCCAGCGTGGCGACCTGATCGGCGGCGAGACCCTGCTTGTACGTGATCCAGACCGCGCCGTGCTCGAGGCTGTGCACCGCGTGCTCGTTGGCGATCGGCGCGTCGTAGACGTCACCCATGCAGTTCTGCGGGGTCGAGTTGTGCGCGCCGCCGACGGGCGGGCTCGTCACGTACTGCTGGGGGCCGTCCTTGTGCGAGGTGTCGTTGATCGCCGCGTTGTTCTGCGACCGGTAGTCGGTCACGCCGGCGATGTCGCGCACCTTGTCTTCCCAGTTGCGCGAGCCCTTGACGGCGGCGAAGACGCCGTAGCCGATGATGCCGACCGCGAGCAGCACAACCACGCCGGCCACCGCGATGGGGCCCCAGTTGCGGCTGCCGGAGACCTTGACGGCGGTGACCGGCTTACGGCCCTTGCCGCCGGCGCCCGGCTTCTTGGAGCCCGGCTTGGGCGCGCCGGCCTTCGAGGCGCCCGGCTTCGAGACCGGGGGCTTGCCCTGGCCGGAGGTCTTGTCAACCTTGACTGAGGACGGGACCCGTTCGGGACCCGGCGTGCTCATGCTCATCGTGCCTCGTCGATTCTTTGTGAGAGAGAGGGCGGGGCTCGGGTGGCCGCCGAGCGACGAAGTCTACCCCCGATAGCATGGTTGAGTGACTCCCGCCAACCTTGCTGCCACCGTTCTCTCAGCTGCTCGTGCCGTGTTCGAGACCCGCGGCCTCGACGTCTCGGCCCTGCCCGAAACCACGACGATGGAGCGACCTCGCAATCCTGAGCACGGCGACTACGCCTCGACGCTGGCGTTGCAGCTGGGTAAGAAGGCCGGGGTGGCGCCGCGTGAGCTGGCCGCCGCCCTCGCCGAGGAGCTGGGCCGCCAGCCCGGCATCAAGTCGGTGGAGATCGCCGGTCCGGGCTTCCTCAACATCCGGCTCGACGCCGCCGCGGCCGGGGTGCTGGCCCGCGACATCGTGCTGGCCGGGGCCGGTTACGGGCACACCGAGACGCTGACCGGCGAGCGGATCAACCTGGAGTTCGTCTCGGCCAACCCGACCGGCCCGGTGCACATCGGCGGGGTCCGGTGGGCCGCGGTCGGCGACGCGCTGTCCCGGCTGCTGCGGGCGGCCGGGGCGACGGTCGGCACGGAGTATTACTTCAACGACGCCGGGTCCCAGATCGACCGTTTCGCGAAGTCTCTGTACGCGAGCGCGAAGGGCGAGCCGGCCCCCGAGGGCGGCTACGGCGGGGCGTACATCGCCGAGATCGCGGCGCAGGTGGTCGCGGTCGCTCCCGAAGTGCTGTCCGAAGGGGCGGACGAGGCGCTCGCGACGTTCCACCGGATCGGCGTCGACCTGATGTTCGCCGAGATCCGGCAGTCGCTGACCGAGTTCGGCGTGCACTTCGACACGTATTTCAACGAGAAGGACCTGCACAACAGCGGTGCGCTGCAGAAGGCCCTCGACCGGCTGCGCGAGCAGGGTCACATCTTCGAGGCCGACGGCGCGACCTGGCTGCGGACGACCGAGTTCGGCGACGACAAGGACCGGGTGCTCCGCAAGTCGGACGGCGACTGGACCTATTTCGCGGCCGACTGCGCCTATTACCTCAACAAGCGCCAGCGCGGCTTCGACCGGGTCGTGATCATGCTGGGCGCCGACCACCACGGCTACATCGGCCGGATGAAGGCGATGGCGGCCTGCTTCGGCGACGACCCCGACAAAAACCTCGAGATCCTGATCGGCCAGCTGGTCAACCTGGTCCGCGACGGCGAGCCGGTGCGGATGAGCAAGCGGGCCGGCACGGTCATCACGCTCGAGGACTTCGTCGAGGCGATCGGCGTCGACGCCTCGCGGTACGCGCTGGCCCGCTACTCGTCGGACTCGCCGATCAACCTCGACATTGCGGTCTGGACGAAGGCCGGAAACGACAACCCGGTCTATTACGTGCAATACGTCGCGGCCCGCACCGCGAGCGTGGCCCGGCAGGCCGAGGCGGTCGGCCTGACCCGCGGCGAGCCGGCCGGGTTCCACCCCGAGCTGCTCAGCCACGAGAAGGAGAACGAGCTGCTCAAGGCGCTGGGCGAATACCCCGCCGTGGTGGCCCGCTCGGCCGAGCTGCGGGAACCGCACCACGTCGCGCGCTACCTGGAAGAGGTCGCCGGCGCGTACCACCGCTTCTACGACAAGTGCCGGGTGCTTCCGCTGGGCGACGAGCCCATCACCGACCTGCAGCGCGCCCGGCTCTGGCTCAACGACGCCACCCGTACGGTGATTGCCAACGGGTTGGGCCTGCTCGGCGTCTCGGCGCCCGAAAGGATGTAGGGATGCGAGCTCATGAGGCCGGGGCGCTGCACGGCGACCTCGGGCAGCGCGGGCCGGCCTGGTTGCGGACGCCCGAGGACGTGAACCGGCTCGTGCCGCAGCTCTGGCCGCGGACCGTGAGCCGCGCCGAGGCCGGTCATCTGGAGATCGGCGGGGTGAGCGTCACGGCCCTGGCCGAGCAGTACGGCACCCCCGCCTACCTGCTCGACGAGGCCGATCTGCGGGCCCGGTGCCGCGACTTCAGCGAGGCATTCGCCGAGGCCGACGTCTATTACGCGGGCAAGTCGTTCCTCTGCAAGGCGGTCGTCCGGGTGATCGACGAGGAGGGCCTCTTCCTCGACGTCTGCTCGGGCGGCGAGCTCGCGGTGGCGCTGGCGGCCGGGTTCCCGGCCGAGCGGATCGGCTTCCACGGCAACAACAAGTCGGTCTCCGAGCTGACCCGGGCCCTCGACGCGGGCGTGGGCCGGATAGTCGTCGACTCGTTCGACGAGATCGAGCGGCTGACCGCCCTCGCGCGCGAGAAAGGCACCAGGCCGACCGTTCTCGTACGCGTGACGGTGGGTGTCGAAGCGCACACTCACGAGTTCATCGCGACCGCCCACGAGGACCAGAAGTTCGGCTTCTCGCTGGCCGGTGGGGCCGCGTTCCAGGCGGCGGTCAAGA
Source organism: Actinoplanes sp. (assembly GCA_965217855.1). Lineage (GTDB taxonomy): Bacteria > Actinomycetota > Actinomycetes > Mycobacteriales > Micromonosporaceae > Actinoplanes. The sequence goes on from CBDCJN010000003.1 coordinate 46,601, forward strand.
TCCTCGACGAGGGCGTCCTGGAGCTGAAGGGCCTGCACTCGCACATCGGCTCGCAGATCTTCGACACCAACGGCTTCGAGGTCGCGGCGCGCCGGGTGATCGAGCTGCAGAGCCAGATCCGCGACGCGCGCGGCGTCGAACTCGAGGAGCTCGACCTGGGTGGCGGCTTCGGCATCGCCTACACCACCCAGGACGACCCGAGCACGCCGGGCGACCTGGCCAAACGCATCAACAAGATCGTCGAGTCGGAATGCGACATGGCGTCGCTGCGCAAGCCCAAGCTGTCGATCGAGCCGGGGCGCGCGATCGTCGGGCCTTCCGTCTTCACGCTGTACGAGGTCGGCACGGTCAAGGACGTCGACGGCATCCGGACGTACGTGAGCGTCGACGGCGGCATGAGCGACAACATCCGCACCGCGCTGTACGACGCGTCGTACTCGGCGACCCTGGCCGGCCGGGCCAGCGAGGCCGAGCCGCTTCTGGCCCGCGTGGTGGGAAAGCATTGTGAATCCGGGGACATCGTCGTGAAGGATGAATTCCTGCCCGCCGACGTGCAGCCCGGAGATCTTCTCGCCGTGCCCGGCACCGGCGCCTACTGCCGGAGCATGGCCAGCAACTACAACCACGTCCCTCGGCCGCCCGTGGTGGCCGTGCGCGACGGCGCCTCGCGCGTCATCGTGCGGCGGGAGACCGAGGACGACCTGCTCGCATTGGATGTTGGATGACGACTGAATCTACCCGCGGCGGAAAACCCCAGAAAAACAGCGATGGGGAGAAACCGGTCCGCCTGGCCCTCCTCGGGTGCGGGACCGTCGGTTCCGAAGTCGTACGGCTGCTGCACGACCAGGCGGGCGACCTGACCGCCCGGATCGGCGCGCCGCTCGAGATCGTCGGCATCGCCGTCCGCCGCCTCGGCCGCGAACGCGGGGCCCTGCCGGTCGACCCGGCCCTGTTCACCACCGACGCGCTCGGTCTGGTCAAGCGGGACGACGTCGACGTGGTGATCGAGGTGGTGGGTGGCATCGAGCCGGCCCGCACCTGGCTGGTCGAGGCGCTCCGGGCCGGCAAGAGCGTGATCACGGCGAACAAGGCGCTGCTGGCCGAGGACGGCGCGGCGCTGCACGACGCGGCGGCCGAGGGCGGGGCCGACCTCTATTACGAGGCCTCCGTGGCCGGCGCCATCCCGCTGCTGCGCCCGCTGCGCGAGTCGCTGCACGGCGACCGGGTCACCCGGGTCACCGGCATCGTCAACGGCACGACCAACTTCATCCTCTCGTCGATGGACGCCACCGGCGCCGGCTTCAGCGAGGCGCTCGACGAGGCCACCGAGCTGGGGTACGCGGAAGCCGACCCGACGGCCGACGTCGAGGGCTTCGACGCCGCGGCCAAGGCGGCCATCCTCGCCTCGCTCGCCTTCCACAGCCGGGTCACCGCGGCCGACGTCTTCCGCGAGGGGATGACCGGCGTGACCGCGGGTGACATGGCCAGCGCGCAGGAGATGGGCTGCACGATCAAGCTGCTCTGCATCGCTGAGCGCGGCCCCGACTCGTCCGGCCAGGAATCGGTCAGCGTGCGGGTGCACCCGGCGATGATCCCGCGCAGCCACCCACTGGCCGGCGTGGGCGACGCGTTCAACGCGGTCTTCGTCGAGGCCGAGGCGGCCGGGCAGCTCATGTTCTACGGCCGCGGCGCCGGTGGCACGCCGACCGCGAGCGCGGTGCTGGGCGACATCGTGGCGGCGGCCCGCAACCGGCTCTCGGGTTCCCGGGCGCCGAGCGAGAGCAACTATGCCCACCTGCCGGTCCGGCCCATCGGCGAGGCGATGACGCGCTATCACATCAGCCTCGACGTGGCCGAGCGGCCGGGCGTCCTGGCCTCGGTGGCCGGCGTCTTCGCCCAGCACGAGGTGTCGATCGCGACGGTCCGCCAGTCCGGCCGGGCCGAGGACGCCAAACTCGTGATCGTCACGCACGGCGCGCCGGACGCCAATCTGGCCGCCACCGTCGAGGAACTGTCCCGGCTCGACATCGTGCGCTCGATCGCCAGCGTGCTGCGGGTCGAGGGCGGATCTTGAGCGGGTACGGCGTACGCCGTCCCGGTTGATGGACAATCGGTCCCAAGATTCGGCGTATGCGGCACTCTGTCGCAGGTCGGAGCAAACGTGAGGAGCACAGCCATGTATCGGGGACTCATCGAGGCCTATCGGGACCGTCTCCCGGTCACCGACCAGACCCCGGTGGTCACGCTGCACGAGGGCAACACGCCCCTCCTGCCGGCCCCGGTGCTGTCCTCGCGCACGGGCGCGGAGGTCTACCTCAAGGTCGAGGGGGCCAACCCGACCGGCTCCTTCAAGGACCGCGGCATGACCATGGCCGTCTCCAAGGCCGTGGAGGAGGGCGCCAAGGCGATCATCTGCGCGTCCACCGGCAACACCAGCGCGTCCGCCGCGGCGTACGCGGCCCGGGCCGGTCTGACCTGCGCGGTGCTCGTGCCGCAAGGCAAGATCGCGCTGGGCAAGCTGGCCCAGGCGCTCGTTCACGGGGCCAAGCTGCTGCAGGTCAACGGCAACTTCGACGACTGCCTGGCGCTCGCCTCGAAACTGTCCCAGGATTTCCCGGTCTCGCTGGTCAACTCGGTCAACATCTTCCGCCTGCACGGCCAGAAGACGGCGGCCTTCGAGATCGTCGAGGCGCTGGGCGACGCGCCCGACATCCACTGCCTCCCGGTCGGCAACGCCGGCAACATCTCGGCGTACTGGATGGGTTATCAGGAGGACAAAGCCGAGGGCAACAGCACCAAACTGCCCAAGATGTACGGCTTTCAGGCGTCGGGCGCCGCGCCGATCGTCAACGGCAAGGTCGTCGAGGAGCCGTCGACGATCGCCACCGCTATCCGCATCGGCAACCCGGCCAGCTGGACCAAGGCCCTGGACGCGCGCGACTCGTCGGGCGGTCTGATCGCCGCCGTGACCGACCGCGAGATCCTGTCGGCCTACCGGCTGCTCGCCCGCGAGGTGGGCGCCTTCGTCGAGCTGGGCAGCGCGGCCAGCGTGGCCGGTCTGCTGCAGCAGGTGGCCGCGGGCAAGATCCCGGCCGGCTCCACCGTGGTCTGCACGGTCACCGGGCACGGCCTCAAGGACCCGGAGTGGGCGATCTCGACCGCCCCGTCGCCGACCACGATCCAGAACGACGTGCTGATCGCCGCCCGCGAACTAGGGCTGGCCTGATTCGTACGACTCGTCGGCGGCCTTGATCATCAGGATCGAGGCCTGAGCCACGAGGTCGAGCTCCTCGGCTGAGAGACGGCTGAGGAGCGTACGCATCTTCGCCTCACCGGCATTGAAGATGCTCCCGATGAGATCCCGGCCCGTCCGCGTGAGCGCGATCCGGCGTACCCGCCGATCGTGTGGGTCTTCCGCGCGCGCGACCAGGTCTTGCACCACCAGCCGGTCGACCATGCCGGTCAGCGCGGCCGCCCCGATCCCCAGCATGCCGGCCAGCTCACCGCCCGGGACAGAGCCGTGACGGGCGAGCAGCATGAGGATTTTGAGCTGCGACAGGGTCAGATGCGACGAGAAGAGCGGGTCGGCCCGGTCCTCGGCAATCAGATCCTGGAGCCTGCGCTGCGTGCCCATAATGTCCGCGATGAGCTGCTCTTTGTCGGCCACCGCGGGCTCCTTCTCTGTGACGCGCTGATGGCCGAACGGAGTCCATCTGGTGACGGACGCTACCAGCGAGTCCCGGTGGAAAACCATTTGTTCGCGTCAGGCAAACTATCAGTACTGGACGAACTTTTACCGGGGGAGCGCCCATGTCCTTCCTGACCCGGCTGAGCCTAGCCAACAGAGGCCTCGTCGCCCTGATAGCCGTCATCATCGCGGGCTTCGGGCTGTTCACCATTCCATCGCTGAAGCAGCAGCTGTTCCCGTCGATCGAGTTCCCGGCGGCGTTCGTGACCGCCACCCTGCCGGGGGCCGGGCCCGAGATCATTCAGGATCAGATCACCGAACCGCTCGAGGGCGCGGCCAAAGGCCTCGACGGCATCGACAGCGTCACCTCGACCACCCGCGAGGGCATCGCCACGGTGACCGTGGCCTTCGTCTTCGGCACCGATATCGACCAGGCCGTCAACCAGCTCACGACCGCGGTCAACCGGGTCCAGCCCACGCTGCCGGACAACGTCACCCCGACGATCTTCGCCGGCGGCACGGACGACATCCCGGCCATCGTGCTGGCGGCGTCGGGCGGCGGCGACGAGAACGAGCTGCTCGGCCGGCTCAACGACACGGTCGTCCCCGAACTGAACGCGATCGACGGCGTCCGGGACACGCAGATCACCGGTGCCCGCGCGGCCCAGGTCGTGATCACGCCCGACCTGGCCAAGCTCGCGGCGGCCGGGGTCACCCCGCAGGCGATCACCACGGTGCTGCAGCAGAACGGCATCTCGGTGCCGGCCGGCGCGGTCAGCGAGGGCAGCCGTTCCCTGACGGTGCAGGTGGGCAGCCCGCTCACCTCGGTCGACCAGCTCAAGCAGGTCTACCTCACCGGCACCAAGGGCCCGGTGCAGCTCGGCTCGGTCGCCACGGTCGAGAGCAAGCTGCCCACCGCCACGTCGTACACCCGCACCGACGGTGTCGCGAGCCTGGGCATCGCGGTCACCGCACGCCCCGACGGCAACCCCGTCGACATCTCCCACCAGGTGCGCGACAAGCTGGCCGACCTCGAGAAGGACTCCGGCGCCAAGCTCACCGTCGTCGTCGACCAGGCGCCGTTCGTCGAGCGCTCGATCGAGAGCCTCACCACCGAGGGCCTGCTGGGCCTGGTGATGGCCGTCATCGTCATCCTGGTCTTCCTGCTGTCGATCCGCTCGACGCTGGTCACGGCCGTGTCGATCCCGCTCTCGGTGCTGATCGCCCTGATCGCGCTCTACGCCGGTGACTACACGCTCAACCTGCTCACCCTGGGCGCGTTGACCATCGCGGTCGGCCGGGTGGTGGACGACTCGATCGTCGTCCTGGAAAACATCAAGAGACATCTCGAGTACGGCGAACCGAAGGTCCACGCGATCATCTCGGCCGTCAAGGAGGTGTCCGGCGCGGTGACCGCGTCCACCCTGACCACGGTCGCCGTGTTCGCCCCGATCGCCCTGGTCGGCGGCTTCGTCGGGCAGATCTTCTCGTCGTTCGCCATCACCGTGACGGTCGCCCTGCTGGCGTCGCTGCTGGTCGCGCTGACCGTGGTGCCCGTCCTGGCCTACTGGTTCCTCAAGCCGCCGCCGGCCGACGCCGACTCCGAGGCGATCCGGACGGCGGCCGACGAGAAGGAGCGGCGCAGCCGGCTCCAGCGCGGCTACCTGCCGGTGATCAACTTTGCGACGAAGCGGCGCTGGACCACGCTGACGATCGGCCTGGTCGTGCTGATCGGCACGCTCGGCCTGGCCACCCGGCTCGAGACCAACTTCATCGACCAGTCCGGGCAGGATTCCCTGTCGATCACGCAGGAGATGCCGGTCGGCTCCAACCTGGCGGCCACCGACGCAGCGGCCAAGCAGGTCGAGCAGGTGCTGGCCGACACCGGCGGGGTCAAGACGTACCAGGTGTCGCTGGGCAGCGGCGGGGACTTCAACCCGTTCGTCGGCGGTGGTGGCGCCAACACGGCGACGTTCAACGTCGGCCTCGACGAGGACACCGACTCCGAGAAGCTCACCGACCAGCTCCGCGACAAGTTCGGCACGATGAACGGCATCGGCGAGGTCACCATCGGCGCCGACACCTCCGGCCTCGGTGGCGGCAACGAGCTGTCCGTCCAGGTGAAAGCGGCCGATGTCGAGGCGCTGACCGGCGCCGCCGATCAGGTGCAAAAGGCTATGACCGACCAGGGCCTCATCGAGGTGAAGAGCTCGTTGGCGGCCAGCGTGCCTCGCCTCGATGTGACCGTGAAGCGCGAGGTCGCGGCCCAGTACGGGGTCAACGAGGCCACGATCGCGCAGAGCGTGGCCGGCGCGTTCCGGTCGGCCCCGGCCGGCCAGATGTCGGTCGACGGCTCGACCCAGGACGTCGTGATCTCATTCGGCACGGCCCCGGCCGACCCGGCCGCCCTGCGCGCACTGCCGGTCACCACGGCCCGCGGCCTCGTGCCGCTGAGCACGCTGGCCGAGATCAAAGAGGTCAGCGGCCCCGAAGAAGTCACCCGGGTCGACGGCGACCGCACGGTCACCGTGACCGGCACGGCGAACGGTTCCGACCTCGGTGCGGCCACCAGCGCCATGCAGAAGAAGCTGGACGCGCTGACCCTGCCGGCCGGCGCCACGGCAACCATCGGCGGTGTCAGCGCCGACCAGGCGGAGGCGTTCCAGCAGCTCGGGCTGGCCGTGCTGGCGGCCATCGCGATCGTCTTCATCATCATGGTGGCGACGTTCCGCAGCCTCATCCAGCCGGTCATCCTGCTGGTGTCGATCCCGTTCGCGGCGACCGGCGCGATCGCCCTGCTGCTGATCACCGGAACCCCGCTCGGGGTGCCCGCGCTGATCGGTGTGCTGATGCTTGTCGGCATCGTGGTGACCAATGCCATCGTTCTGATGGACCTGATCAACCACTACCGAGCAGGCGGCATGGGCGTGCAGGAGGCGGTGATCGAGGGCGGCCGGCACCGTCTGCGCCCGATCCTGATGACCGCCATCGCGACCATCTTCGCGCTGATCCCGATGGCGCTCGGCCTGACCGGCGAGGGCGGCTTCATCTCGCAGCCACTGGCCATTGTGGTCATCGGCGGCCTGGTCAGCTCGACGCTGCTGACGCTGGTGCTGGTGCCGACGCTCTACACGATGGTCGAGAACAGCAAGGAGGAGCGGCACCTCAAGCGGATCGCCAAGCGGGGCCGCGCCGCGGGCGTTCCCCCGGTGCCGGACGACGAGGCCGAGCCGCCGGTGCCCGCCGACGGGACGCCTGTCCCGGCGGGCTCGGTGCCGGCTGAGGCTTCCGACTCGACCGGGACGTCGTCGCAGCCGAGTGGTGCGCTGAGCGGTTACACCGACCAGTTCGAGGTGCTCAAGATGCCGAAAAAGCCGGACGGCGGCACCAAGGAGTAGGGCACGCGTTTGACGAGGGCGACCGGCCGTGGGCCGGTCGCCCTTTTCGTGCCTTTTCGCAGCTCATCCAACCATCCCTAACCCCCACCCGCCCGGGGAGTGGTGGGGACTTTACGGGCTGTCAAGGGCTGGGTGCGGGTTATCCACAGGCGAGCAGGGCAGCGGATTTTCCCGGCGGTGGGATGGCGGGCTTATCCACAGGGGGCTGGGTGGGCGGTAACGTCCGTGTACGTGGCAACAGCGTTCTCGGTCGTTACCCGTAACCGTGATTTTCGGCGGCTCTTCGCGGCTGAGCTGGTGGTGTTCGGGGCTGACTGGTTTGTCATGATCCCGCTGCTTGTCCTGTTGCCCGAGCTCACCGGCAGCGGCGTCTGGGGTGGCCTTGTGCTGGCCGCCGATACGGGGATCAATGCGTTGCTGTTGCCCTACACGGGGACGATCGCCGATCGGTTCGACCGGCGGAAGATTCTGATCATCGCGAACCTGGCGGCCTTCGTCGCTGTGCTGTTGCTCTTCGCGGTCAGGTCGGCCGAGACCGCGCCGCTCGCCCTGGTGGCCATCGGGGCTGTCGCGGTGGCCAAGGCCTTTTACTCGCCGGCCGCCTCGGCTGCTCTGCCCAACGTCGTCGACCCGGCCGACCTGTCCGCGGCCAACACCGTCTCGGGGTCGGCCTGGGGCACGATGACGATCGTGGGCGCCTCGCTCGGTGGGGTGGTCGGCGCGGCCTTCGGTCCGTACGTGAGCTTCGGGGTCACGGCCGGGCTTCTGCTGCTCGCCGCCGCCGTGACGGCCACGATCCGCCGGCCGTTGCAGGCCGACCGGGAGGCCGGCGCGCCCCCGCCGCGGACGGGGCATGCGCTGCGCGAGTCGTTCGGCTATCTGCGGGAGAACCCGCGGATCCGGGCGCTGGTGACCGTGAAGATGGCGGCGGGGTTGGGCAACGGCGTGCTGATCGCCTTTCCGCTGATCGCGGGCATGCACGGCGCCGGGGTGCTCGGGGCGGGGCTGCTCTTTGCCGTGCGAGGGGCGGGCGCGCTGATCGGGCCCTTCATTCTGCGGCCGGTGATCCGTCGGCGCTCCTGGCTCTTTCCGGGGCTGGCGCTGTCGATGGCGCTTTACGGCGTCGGCTATCTCGGTGTGTCGGTGACCCCTTGGTTTCCCCTGGTGCTCGTGCTGGTCTTTGTGGCGCACCTCGCGGGCGGGGCCAACTGGACGCTGTCGAACTATGCGCTGCAGGGCGAGGTGCCGGATCGGTTGCGCGGGCGAATCTTCAGCACCGACCTGATGCTGGCCACGCTGGCCATCGCGGTCAGCCAGCTCGGGGCGACCGCGGTAGTCGACCACGTCGACGAGCGGGTGATCCTGGCCGGGTGCGGGCTGGTGACCCTCACCTACGCCATCGGGTGGCGGATCGCGACCCGGCGGCTGGCCCCGGCCGAGCCGTCAGAGCTCGCCGGCCGCTGATTTTGCCGCCTCGGAGCGGACCATGGCCAGGGCCGCGATCAGCAGGCCGAGGCCGACCGCGAACAGCATCGCGAAGATGAAGCTGATCAGGCCGTTGATCAGGCCGAACTGGGCCACCGAGAAGGTCGAGCGGCTGATCAGCTGGGTGAATGTGATGTTCCAGATCAGGGACGCGACCGTCTCGGCCAGCAGCAGCCCGAGGCCGGCCCGGGCCAGCGTGTTGCTGCGGCCCGGCAGCCGGCGGCGGGACGACGAGAGCACGACCAGACCGGCCACGAGGACGGCCAGGACCGGGACCTGGGTCACGAAGAACCCGAAGTACGAGGCGATTGCTTGCACGCCGGAGAAGGTAGCGGCTGGGTGCGACAGTTCGGTGACGGGTGCGGGACGCCACGTGAAGATCACCGCCTAGCATGTGGCGAATGGGCCTGACCTTCGACAGCCAGCCGGTCTCCGTGCGCACGCCGGCCACCAGCGCCAACCTCGGTCCCGGCTTCGACGCCCTGGGCCTCGCGCTGACCCTGTACGACGATCTCTCGGCCCGGGTCACCGGCAGCGGTTACACCGTGGCTGTGACCGGTGAGGGCGCGGGCGAGCTGCCCGGCGACGAGTCGCACCTGGTGCTCCGGTCGATGCTGGCGACCTTCGACGAGCTCGGCGAGCGGCCGCCCGGCCTGGCCGTCGAGTGCGTCAACCGGATCCCGCAGGCGCGCGGCCTCGGTTCGTCATCGGCCGCCATCGTCGGCGGCGTGCAGCTGGCCCGGGGTCTGGTCGCCGGTGGCCGGCGCCTGATCGACGACGAGGCCGCCCTGCGCATCGCGGCCCGGCTCGAGGGTCACCCCGACAATGTGGCGCCGTGTCTGCTCGGCGGTTTCACCATCGCCTGGAGCGAGGGGACGGGTGCGCGGGCGGTTCGGCTCGCGCCGGCCGTAAGCGTTCATCCGACAGTCTTTGTTCCGGCCGAGCGGGGTTACACAGCCTCGGCCCGCGCGGCGTTGCCGTCATCCGTGCCGCACGCCGACGCGTCCTTCAACGCGGGCCGCGCGGCGCTGCTCACCCATGCCCTGACCAGCGATCCGACCCTGCTGCTGGCGGCGACCGAGGACAGGCTGCACCAGGGCTACCGGGCCGAGGCGATGCCCGGTACGGCGTCGCTGGTCGCCTCGCTGAGATCGGTCGGTGTGGCCGCTGTGGTCAGTGGGGCGGGACCGTCGGTGCTGGCGTTGACGCAGGTGCCGGCCGATTTCCACCCGGGAACATCGTGGCGCGCCGAGTCGTTGGGCGTGGATGGCGGCGGTGCTCTTGTCAAAGGGAGTATGGTGGAACTCGCCTAGCGGGCCCCTGTTGCCGCAGGTCGAACGAGTTGACTACGCTCAAGACCAAGCGACGATGCTCAAGACCAAGCACAGCCGCTAAGCAAGCGATTCTGCGGTTCGGCGCGCACCCCCGAGATTCCAGGCCTCTCCGGCCGTCTCACCTCTCCACAGGCACACGCCGAGCAGCAATCTCCAGGTCGCTGCACTCGCCGAGACCTACTCGTCAAAATCTGACGAGCAGGGACACCGTCGAGCTGCCGTGCTGCAAAACTCCCGCGCCGCTTTGCGGAGGCGGGCTCCGCGACACCCGGCCACCAGGCTGCAGAACCGGGAGTCTCGGGCTTTTTCCGACGGAAGGAATCCATTGAGCGACACCACCGACGTGACGTCGGGTGTTTCTGACGTCGCTGACGCCGGCGCCGGCACCACCGCGACCGCCACGAAGCGCCGCCGCGGTGGCACCGGGCTGTCCGCGATGCTGCTGCCCGAGTTGCAGAGCCTCGCCGCCTCGCTGGGCATCAGCGGCACCGCCCGGATGCGCAAAGGCGAGCTGATCACCGCGATCACCGAGCGGCAGAGCGGCGGCACCCCCGCCGAGAGCGCGCCGCGTCCGCGCACCAGCAAGGCCCCGGCCGCCGAGGCGCCGGCGGAAAAGGTCGTCGAGGCGCCGGCTCCGGTCATCGCCACGGCCCCAGTCGTCGCGACCTCCAAGGTCGAGGCTCCGGCTCCCGCGCCGACCGACACGCCCACCGGGCCGATCGAGTCGACGCCGACCGTTGTCGCGCCGACCGACGCGGCCCCGGCCGCCGACGGTGGCAGCCGCCGTGGCCGTAACCGCGGCGACCGCGACAATGCACCGCGCGACAATGCACCGCGCGACAATGCAACCCGTGAGAACGCGCCCCGCGAGACGCGTGAGAACGCGCCCCGCGAGAGCGTGACGACCGCCGAGCCCGAGGCCGCCGAGCGGGTCGAACGCAGCGAGCGGCCCGAGCGCAACCGCGACCGTCAGCGCAACCAGCGTGACGACCGTGGCCCGCGTGACGACCGTGGCCCGCGTGACGACCGTGGCCCGAGGGACGATCGCGGCTCCCGCGACGACCGTGGCCCGCGTAACGAACCCCGCAACGACCAGGCCCGCAACGACCAGGGTCGTAACAACAGCGCCAACGACCAGGACGACGACGACAACGACGGCGACGGCGGTCGTCGCAGCCGGCGCAGCCGCTTCCGTGACCGTCGCCGTGGCCGCGGTGACCGGGACGGCAACGAGGGCGGTCAGCGCGACAGTGGTGGCCGCGACAGTGGTGGCCGCGACAGTGGTGGCCGCGACAGTGGTGGCCGCGAGCCGCACGTCAGCGAGGACGACGTGCTCGTCCCGGTGGCCGGCATCCTCGACGTGCTCGACAACTACGCGTTCGTGCGGACCACCGGTTACCTCTCCGGCCCGAACGACGTCTATGTGTCGATGTCCCAGGTCAAGAAGCACGGCCTGCGCCGCGGCGACGCGGTCACCGGTGCCGTGCGGGCCACGCCCCGCGAGGGTGGCAGCGGCGATCAGCGGCGCGACAAGTACAACCCGCTGGTCCGGCTGGACACGATCAACGGGATGGAGCCCGAGGAGGCCCGGCGTCGTCCGGAGTTCTACAAGCTCACCCCGCTCTACCCGCAGGAGCGTCTGCGTCTCGAGACCGAGCCGCACATCCTGACCACCCGCGTCATCGACCTGGTCATGCCGATCGGCAAGGGCCAGCGGGCGCTCATCGTGTCGCCGCCCAAGGCCGGTAAGACGATGGTGCTGCAGGCGATCGCCAACGCGATCACCCACAACAACCCCGAGTGCCACCTGATGGTCGTGCTGGTCGACGAGCGGCCCGAAGAGGTCACCGACATGCAGCGCTCGGTCAAGGGCGAGGTCGTCGCGGCCACGTTCGACCGGCCGCCGCAGGACCACACCACGGTCGCCGAGCTGGCCATCGAGCGGGCCAAGCGCCTGGTCGAGCTGGGGCACGACGTCGTCGTGCTGCTCGACTCGGTGACGCGGCTCGGCCGGTCGTACAACCTGGCGGCGCCGGCCTCCGGCCGCATCATGTCGGGTGGTATCGATTCGACGGCGCTTTATCCGCCGAAGCGGTTCCTGGGCGCGGCGCGGAACATCGAGAACGGTGGCTCGCTCACCATTCTCGCGACCGCGCTGGTCGAGACCGGCTCGATGATGGACACGGTGATCTTCGAGGAGTTCAAGGGCACGGGTAACGCCGAGCTCAAGCTCGACCGCAAGATCGCCGACAAGCGGGTCTTCCCGGCCATCGACATCGACCCGTCGGGCACGCGTAAGGAAGAGATCCTGCTCGGTAAGGAAGAGCTGGCGATCATCCACAAGCTCCGCAAGGTGCTGCACTCGCTCGACTCGAGCGCCGCGCTGGATCTGCTGCTCGACCGGCTCAAGCAGACCCGTACGAATGTGGAGTTCCTGATGCAGATTGCGAAGTCCACCCCGGGCGAGTAACCCGAACGCGATAAAGAGGGACGCAACCTCGCTTAACGGCGGGTTGCGTCCCTTTTGCCGTGTCAGGGAACAGAAGGCGTCGCACAGGATGTGTGTGTCGTACCGGTCAGGGTCGTGCGAACCTCCCATTCCACATGGCTCCAACGGTGGGAGGCGTCCGATGAACGTGCCCGGCTACCGGGACGTACCGACCGAGCCGTGGGATCCGTCTTCGCCCGCCGACCCCGGTGAGGCCGAGGACTTCCTGCGGCAGTGCTACACCGAGAACCCCCGGCTCGGTCCGGTCGAGCCCCGGCTGGCCATCGTGCGAGCGCAGATCGCGGCTACCGGCGCCTATGTGCACACCACCGACGAGCTCACCCACGGCGCCCGGATGGCCTGGCGTAACGCGAGCCGGTGCATCGGCCGGCTCTACTGGCGCAGCCTCGTCGTGCTCGACCGCCGCCGGGCTCGCACCTGCGACGAGATCTTCTCGCTGCTGGTCAGTCATTTACGGACGGCGGGTGACGGCCCGATCCGCCCGGTGATCAGCATCTTCGCCGCGGCGCAGCCGGGACAGCCGTACGCCCGGGTGTGGAATGAGCAGTTGATCCGGTACGCCGGGTACCGGGGCGCGGACGGGTGCCCGGTCGGCGACCCGCGGCAGGAGCAGTTCACCAGCTCGATGCGGGGTTTCGGGTGGCGGGGCAAGGGCGATCAGTTCGACGTGCTGCCGCTCGCGATCGAAACCCCGGCCGAGGGCGTACGCCTCTACGAGCTGCCCGAACGAGCCATCCGCGAGGTGCCGCTGAGCCATCCCGAGTTCGGCTGGTTCACCGAGCTCGGCCTGCGGTGGCACGCGGTCCCGGCGATCTCGAACATGCGGCTCACCATCGGCGGCGTGCACTACCCGCTGGCCCCGTTCAACGGGTGGTACCTGGGCACCGAGATCGGCGCGCGCAACCTGGCCGACCACGACCGTTACGACATGCTGCCGGTCGTCGCGGCCCGGATGGGGCTGGACACGAGCCGGGAGCTGACGCTTTGGCGGGACCGCGCCCTGGTCGAGCTCAACCGGGCCGTGCTGCACTCGTTCGAGCTGGCCGGGATCAAGATGAGCGATCACCACACCGAGTCGCAGCGTTTCCTCAAACACATCAGCAACGAGGGGAAGGCCGGGCGGCCCACGCCCGCGGACTGGAGCTGGATCGTGCCCCCGCTGAGCGGAGGGATCACCCCGGTCTTCCATCGCTACTACGACGAGATGGATCTCAAGCCGGCGTTCTATCTGGACGAGGAGGCGGCCCGGATCGCCCGCGAGGGCAGCTGCCCCCGCCGGAGCCGGCGCTAGGCGAACTCGTTGAGCGGGAAGTCGTCGCGGTGACGCCAACTGGCCGGGGTGCGCACGTGATCGGCCCGCACCCACTTGAGGACCTTGAGCGGGAACTCCTCGGCCGGGATGCGGCCGGCCGCGCGCACCACGAAGCCCTCCGACGTCGAGGGGTCATGGTCTGCGGCCCACGCCGCCCGGGCCTCGGACAGGCTGCCGCCGCGATAGAGGACCGGGACCACCGGCAGCTCCAGCCGCTGCGCCCAGTCGACGGTGTCGTCCCAGCCCAGCAGCGTGTTGGTCTCGTCCCAGATGCCGAAGACGATGAAGACGCCGGGCAGGTCGCAGTACGGGATGCTGCGCCGGGCCCACATCGACTCGCCGCAGACCCGCCAGTCGTCGGGGATCCGGTAGGCCGTCATCGCCCACAGCGCCTTGGCCGGGCGGTCCCACGGCTGCGTCCCGGAGTCGACCGACCGCCCGTACATGGCGTCCCGGGTGAAGGTCAGATTGCCGCCGTCGAGTTTCTCGGTCACCACCAGTTCGCCGTCCAGCCAGGACAGGTCGTGCTGGACCTTGTCGTCCTGCGTGGCGCCGGGCGAGTCGGGAAGGTGGTAGGTGCGCGGGTACTTCACCGCTCAGAAGTCTCCCTCCGCCACCTGGAACACGGTCAGCCCGAGTTCGCGCCACATGCGCACCACCTGCTGCCGGTCGTCGAAGACGCCCGCGATGCGCCAGCGGCCCTCGATCTCGGTCTCGAAGATCTCCCGTTTGACGACCGCGTCCTTGCGGTTGTCGCCTTCGGGCCGCATGAATAGTGCTTCGTACGGCACGCCCACGTAAAGATCCAGCCAGGCTTCGGTTTCGGACCGGGCGATCTCGTCGCGCCCCGAGCAGAAGACGATCGCGTTCCCGGCCGCGTGCATGGCGCGCACCGCCGCGATCACGGCCTCGTGCGGGAGATCAGAACCGACCCGGCCCCAGTCGTACGGGCCCCGGCCGCTCATCAGGGCCACGGTGCCGTCGATGTCGGCAGCCCCCTCGTGATCAGCAGTCTCGTCATACCTCGATCACCGACTCGGGCGGCCGTCGTACTGGGTCCGTGCGACAGTACATCGGCCGGCCTCGCCGGTTAAGCCGGATATCTGGGCCGAAACCGGGCGGGAATGCGGCGGCGGCGACACGCGTTGGAGCCGGAGCCACGCCGATTTCGCCTGGACTCCAGGGGCATGGCAGACTGGTACATCGGCCAGCAAAGGTTCCGGTTCACGCCCGAGCTCACTGCTCTAGAGGAGCGGTGCGGTGCTGACAGCGACCCGGCGACCATTTTCATCGAGAGGGACTCCAGACATCATGAAGAGCGGAATCCACCCGGACTACACGACCACCGAGGTCGTCTGCTCCTGCGGCAGCACCTTCACGACCCGCAGCACCGCCAAGGGCGACGAGATCCGCGTCGAGACCTGCAGCGCCTGCCACCCGTTCTACACCGGCAAGCAGCGCGTGCTCGACACCGCCGGCCGGGTCGCGAAGTTCCAGGCCAAGTACGCCAAGGTCAACGCCGCGAAGAAGAAGTAGCTGCTTCAACGGCGCCCGCACCCCGTCCTGGGGGCGGGCGCCGTTCGCGTGTTAAGCCTTCTACAGGGAGAGATCCGTGAGCAACGATCGGCTGAGCACCCTTCTCGATGAGTACGCGGCGCTGGAGAAGCAGATGGAGGACCCCTCCATTCACTCCGACCAGGCCCTCGTACGCCGGGTGGGTCGCCGTTTCGCCGAGCTCGCGCCGCTCTATGCCGCGAACGCCGAGCTCGAGGCGGCCCGGGCCGACCTGACCGCGGCCAAGGAGCTCGCGGCCGAGGACCCGGCCTTCGCCTCCGAGGTCGAGGCGGTCGCCGGCGTGCTGCCCGCGCTGGAGGAAAAGCTCGGCGAGATGCTGATCCCGCGCGACCCGCACGACGCCAAGGACGTGATCGTCGAGATCAAGGCGGGCGAGGGCGGCCAGGAGTCGGCCCTGTTCGCCGGCGACCTGCTGCGCATGTACACGCGCTACGCGGAACGCCACGGCTGGACCGTCGAGGTGATCGACTCGCAGGAGTCGGACCTGGGCGGGGTCAAGGACATCTCGGTCGCGGTCAAGACCAAGGGCGTGCCCGAGGGCGGCCACGGCGTCTGGTCGCGGCTGAAGTGGGAGGGCGGCGTGCACCGGGTGCAGCGCGTGCCGGTCACCGAGTCGCAGGGCCGCATCCACACCTCGGCGGCGGGCGTGCTGGTGCTGCCCGAGGCCGAGGACGTCGACGTGCAGATCGAGCCGGGTGACCTGCGGATCGACGTCTTCCGCTCGTCGGGGCCCGGTGGCCAGTCGGTCAACACCACGGACTCCGCCGTCCGCATCACGCACCTGCCCACCGGCACGGTGGTGAGCTGCCAGAACGAGAAGAGTCAGCTCCAGAACAAGGAGTCGGCGATGCGCATCCTGCGGTCGCGGCTGCTGGCCCTGGCCCAGGAGCAGGCCGACGCGGCCGCTTCCGACTCGCGCAAGGCCCAGGTGCGTACGGTCGACCGGTCCGAGCGCATCCGCACCTACAACTACCCGCAGAACCGGATCACCGACCACCGGATCGGCTACACCGCCTACAACCTCGACCTGGCGCTCAACGGCGAGCTCGACTCCGTGCTGGACGCGCTGGGCGAGGCCGACCGGGCCGCCCGCCTGGCCGGCGAGTCCGAGATCAGCCGCCGCCCTTGAGCAGGCACAGCCCTTGAGCAGGCACAGCCCTTAAGGGTCAGCCGACGGCCAGCACCTCGTAGACGTCGCCTCGGGCGCAGGTCAGATAGCCGGCGACGGCCGAGCAGGGCCGCCCCGGCATGGGCGCGATCGTGCCGAGCACCCACTGCCGGCCGGTCCGCAGATCCCACCGGGTCACGGCGGTGCGGTCGGGCGGTGACTGGGTCGACCGGAGCAGGATGATCGACCGGCCGCGCGGGTCGCTCCAGGCCACCGTGCCCTCGGCCGGCTCGCCGACCGTACGCCCGGTTGCGGCGTCCACCAGCAGCTGACGGCCGTCCTCGGCGCCCTCGCCCACGATCAGACGGTCGGGGGCCACCTCCCAGGCATTGTCCACACCGTCTATCCGCCAGCGCCGGGAGCCGCTCGTCGCGTCGTAGGCCACCACGCCGCGACCGTCGTTGAGGCAGAGCGACGAGCCGCAGGGAAACGCGTACCCGCTGGTGTCGGCAGCCCGCCACAGCTCGGCCATCGTGCTCATCAGGTAGACGCTCATCTGGAAGCTCTCGGCCCGCGACCGGTTGACCACCAGCACCTCGCCGGTGCCGCTGAGGTCGTTGAAATAGCCCTCCTCGGGCCGCGACTCGACCCACGGGATCCGGGCCGCGCTGACCAGCGCGCCCGACGCGTACCCGTAGATCTTGATGTCGCCGTCGTCGGAGGCCGTGATGATCTTGTCGGGCCGGGCGTCGGTCTCGACGACGGTCTGGTTGCTGACGCCGGGGGTGTCGCGGCTCCAGATCGTGGTGTGATCGCTCAGCCGGACCAGCCGCATCCGCGCGAGATCGGCCCGCTGGGTGTACTCCGTGAGCAGGACGGTCTCGCCGTCGGCCGTGAAGGGCTCGCCGGCCGTCCGCCACAGCTCGGCCCCGGTGGCCATCGACACCGCGATCGTCAGCTGGTGGAACTCGGCGTGGAAGGCCGACCCGTCGTTGACCGACGGCAGCTCGACCACCCGCCCCTGGGCCGGGATCAGCAGCATCCCGGCCGCCTCGGCGACCTGCAGATAGCCGATCGTGTTGTCGAAGGCCCGCTCCCAGCGGATGGCGCCGGTGGCCAGGTCGTAGGCGGTGACCGCGGCCGCGCCGTTGATCGAGCGGTGCACGAAGACGCCGTCCCGGCTGAGCGCCGTGCTCTGGATCTGGGCCGCCGAGACGTTCCACAGCGGACGGAGGCCGGCCGGCTGCGGCACCACGGAGCCGGCCAGCGTGACCGCACAGAGCACGCCGACCGCGCCGGCGCCGGCCTGGCGGGCCAGCCGTCGATCGAACCGGGGCGAGCCGGCCGGGGCCGGGTGACCGCCGGACGCGGTGGGTATCTCGCCGAGCTCGATCGTGCTCATGGGGCTTACGTCATCTCGGAGAGAGGCCTGGTCGGGAGCCGGTTGGCGGCCGCCGCGGCGAGCGCCGCACTGAGCGTACGCCCGTTGGCGCCGACCTCGGACCAGCCCGCGGCCAGGCTGATCGGCGTGCCCGGAACCAGGATCTGCCAGTTTTCCGCGTTGGTGGCCGCGGTGATCCGGCGGGACACCTCGGCCGCCTGCGCCGTGCCCGCGCCCGGCAGCACCACCACGAACTCGTCACCGGCGAACCGGGCCACGAAGTCGCCCCGCCGCATGACCCGGTTGAGCACCCCGGCGATGCGCTGCAGCACCAGGTCGCCGCAGTGCCGGCCGTGCCGGGCGTTGACCTCGGTGAAGCCGATCAGGTCGCAGACCCCGATCGCCGCCCGCTCGCCCCGGGCCAGCATGGTGGCGATGTAGCGCTCGAGCTGACGGCGGTTGGGCAGGCCGGTCAGCGGGTCGGTGAGCGACTCGTCGCCGTAACGGCCGTTGTCGCGCTGGGTCTCCTGCGCGTCGAGCCGAGCCGCGACCCCGTCGAGATAGCCGTCTCGCAGGCGGTCGATGCGCTGGGCGGCCAGCCGGAACGCGTACCGGTCGGCGGCGTGCGCGGCCGCGTGATCGCCCGCCGCGGCGTGGCACAGGCTGCGCAGCCGGGCCGGCTCGGCCGCGCCCAGCACCTCGGCCGACACCGGCGCCGAGTCGAGCATGGACAGAGCCGTCTCGGGCTTGCCGGCCGCCATGGCCAGGCAGACGCGGCCGAGATGACGCAGGTCGCGGGTGCGCACGCTGTCGCCGCCGCCGGTCAGCCACTGGGCTGCGTCGGCCTCGGTCTCCTCACCGAGCGCGGCCCGGCGGGCCAGTGAATAGCCGTACGCCGCGCGGCTGCCGGGCCGCATCTGGTCGGCCCCGATCGAGATGTAGCGGGTCAGCTCGGCGTCGATGTCGCGCAGCACCCGCAGACAGCCGTCGGTGTCGCCCTGGTGGTCGAGCGAGACCGCGTTGCGCAGCCGGATGCTGGGCGCCGCGAAGATCTCGGGGGCCAGGCCGACCGTGGCCCCGACCTGCCGGGCCTGCTCGATCGCGGTCAGCGCGTGCCCGTGGAAGCCCAGATAGGAGTAGGCCATCGCGAGGTCGTGCCAGCCCCAGGCGGTCTCGTAGTCGTTGTCCTGCACCGCGGCCAGCGATCGGGACGCCTGCACGAGATGGGTCACGCCGCGGTCGAGGTTGCGCTCGAGGTGCGCGCTGAGGGCCGCGAAGGCGTGCATCTGGCCGCGCAGATAGGGGTCGGGGATCTCGCGGACGGCGTTCTCGGCGACGGTCATCGCGGTCGCCTGCTCCGCTATCCGGCCCAGGTTGATCAGCGCGCCGAAGCGCTGGACCGACGCGTACGCCCGGGTGGTCGGATCGGTGGCGACCGCGAGCACGGCGTCGAGGATCGGCAACGCCTCCGCCGAGCGGCCGTTCTGCTGGAGCCGACCGGCACGGCGCAGCTCCTCGACGTTCTCCGCGAGCTGGTCCAACCAACTCACCAGGCGCCTCCCACCGGTGCCGTGCGTACCCTCACCGACCCGGCCGGTCGGCGTCGCACGTGACGTTTGATGATTATGCCGTGGACCCGGACTTCGAAGACACCTCCCGACCATTGGTACGGACACCGCTGAGCCCGGCGCTGGCAGTGGCGGCGGCCGATCTCTCCGCGGCCGGGGTCGAATCGCCGCGGGTCGATGCCGAGTTGCTCGCCGCCCACGTGCTCGGCATCTCACGTGGGCGGCTGCTGCTGGTGGAGGCATTGCGCCCCGACGAGCTGGCCCGGTTCCGCGAGCTGGTGGCCGAGCGCGCGAAGCGGATCCCGTTGCAGCACCTGCTCGGCACAGCGGCGTTCCGGCATCTCGAACTGCGGGTCGGTGACGGCGTCTTCGTCCCACGACCCGAGACGGAGCTCTTGGCCGGCTGGGGGATCGAGCACACCGGGCCGGGCGCCACGGTGGTCGATCTGTGCAGCGGGACGGGCGCGATCGCGATCTCGGTGGCCGACGAGGCCCGGCCGGCCCGGGTGGTCGCGGTGGAGCGGTCCACGGTGGCGCTGACCTATCTGCGGGGCAACGCCGCCGGACACCCGGCGGTCGAGGTCGTCGCGGGCGACGTGACCGATCCCGATCTGCTGCCCGGGCTGCGCGGCGCGGTGGACGTGGTGCTGTGCAACCCGCCCTACGTCCCGGACGGCACGCCGGTGCCGCCCGAGGTCGCCGAGCACGATCCGGCCGAGGCGGTCTTCGGCGGCGACGACGGGCTGACCGTCATCCGGCCGGTCATCGCGCTGGCTGCAGCCCTGCTCAAGCCGGGCGGGGTGGTCGGCCTCGAGCACGACGACGTGCACGGCGAGGCCGTTCCCGGCCTGCTGCGCGCCGACGGCCGGTTCGCCGAGGTGGCTGCCCATCCGGACCTGGCCGGCCGTCCCCGGTACACGACC
The DNA here is from genome assembly GCA_965217855.1 of Actinoplanes sp. Lineage (GTDB taxonomy): Bacteria > Actinomycetota > Actinomycetes > Mycobacteriales > Micromonosporaceae > Actinoplanes. Next base: position 66,882 of record CBDCJN010000003.1, read on the forward strand.
GCCCGCCGCACCTGATCGATGTCCCGCATCGCATGGCAGACTGCACGGTGTGATGCTCTACGACTGCCGTACCACCGCGGACCGTGATCGCGGCATCGCCGCTGCCGTCGAGGCGGTCAAGAGCGGTGAGCTGGTGGTCATGCCGACCGACACGGTGTACGGGGTCGGTGCGGACGCGTTCACCCCGCACGCGATCACCTCGCTGCACCATGCGCGCAGCGTCACCAACCAGGTTCCGCCGCCCGTGCTGGTCGGTTCGCGGCACACGCTCGACGGCCTGGTCTATTCGCTGCCCCGGGCGGCGCGCGAGCTGGCCGACGCGTTCTGGCCCGGCGCGCTGACCCTCTACGTCGAGCATTCGCCCAGCCTGCAGTGGGATCTGGGCGACACCGGGGGCCGGGTCGCCGTCCGCATGCCGCTGCACCCGGTGGCCCTCGAGGTGCTGCGCGCGGTCGGCCCGATGGCGGTCACCACGGCCAACAAGGTGGGCCAGCCCGCGCCCGGCACGGCCGAGGCGGCCCGCGAGCAGCTGGAGTACGCGGTTCGCATCTATCTCGAGGCCGGCGAGGCGCTCGACCCCCAGCCCAGCACGATCGTCGACGTGACCGGCGAGGTCCCGCAGGTGCTCCGGGCCGGCGGCATCCCGTTCGAGAAACTGCGCGACGTCGTGCCCGAGATCGTCCCACTCCACGATTTTGGGGTCTCCGCGCCGTCAGGCGCTGGCAGCGGCTCAGCGGAGGCCTGAGATGGCGCCGTTCACCGTCCTGCACGTCTGCATGGGAAACATCTGCCGCTCGCCGATGGCCGAACGGCTGCTGGCCCGGGCCGTCCGCGACCGCACCGGCGAAGCCGGCGACCAGCTCGTCCGCAGCGTCAGCGCCGGCACCGGCGGCTGGCACGAGGGCGAGGAGATGAACCCGCCCGCGGCCCGGCAGGTGCTCGCCCGCGGCGGCAGCGACCACGGCTTCGAGGCCCGCAAGCTGCGCGGCGACTTCATCGACGAGGCCGACCTGATCCTCACGGCCACCGCCGACCAGTACGACTACGTGGTGGCGCTGCGCCCCGACGCGGCCGCCCGCACGTTCGTCACCGGCGAGTTCGGCCGGCTGCTGGGCGCGGTCGACGCGAGCACGCTGCCGGCCGCCGAGCCCAAGCCCGACGTGGTGCACGCCCGTGGGGTCGCCATCGTCGAGGCCGTGCACGTGCTGCGCGGCGACGACGCCCCGCTGCCGGCCGACGACCTCGACGACCCGTGGGGCCGCGGCGACCAGACGTTCCAGCGCATCGGCGACGAGATCGAGGACACGACGGTCCCGTTCGCCACCCTGCTTCTCCCGTAATGGGGCGCATCGCCCAGCCCGACGCCGACGGGATCCGCGAGGCCGTCGAGCTGCTGCGGGCCGATTCCGTGGTCGCCTTTCCCACCGAGACCGTCTACGGCCTGGGCGCGAACGCGTTCTCGGCCACGGCGGTCGGGGAGATCTACCGCCTCAAGAACAGGCCGTCCTGGAACCCGCTGATCGTGCACGTGGCGAGCGTCGCGGCGGCCCGGGAGCTCACCTCGTCGTGGCCCAGCCGGGCCGACGAGCTGGCCGCGCGGTTCTGGCCCGGCCCGTTGACGCTGGTGCTGCCCAGCGGCGGGCCGGGGGGAGCGGGCAACGGCACCATCGCGATCCGGATCCCGGCCCACGAGGTGGCGCTGCGCCTGATCGAGGCGTCCGGGCTCGCGCTCGCCGCGCCCAGCGCCAACCGATCCGAGGGCATCTCGCCGACCACCGCCGAGCACGTGCTGCGCAGCCTGCCCGACGTGCCGCTGGTGCTCGACGGCGGCCCGGCGTCGTGGGGCATCGAGTCGACCGTGCTCTCGCTGACCGGCGACACTCCGGCCCTGCTGCGGCCGGGTGCGCTGCCGCTGCGCGCGCTGCGGGAGGTGGCCGGGCCGATCCGGCTGCCCGAGGAGGGCCCGGCCGACGGCACCGCCCGCCCGTCGCCCGGCATGAGCCGTCGCCACTATGCCCCCCGGGCCACCGTGGTGCTGGCCCAGGACGTCCGCGAGGTCGAGGTGGCCGGGCCGGTCGGGGTGCTGACCTACGAGACCGCCGGGGTCGAGGGGGCCGAGATCCTCTCGGCCGACCCGAAGGAGTACGCGGCCGACCTGTACGCCGCGTTGCACCGGCTCGACGACGCCGGGGTGGCGACGATCCTGGTGCAGGAGCCGCCGGCGACCGAGGACTGGCTGGCCGTCCGCGACCGGCTAGTCCGGGCCGCGAGCAAGTAGCGGCACACTGCCCGTCTCGGCGCCCTTGGCGATGTTGCGGGCCATGCCGCTGAAGATCACGCCGTGGAAGGGCACGATCGACTTCCAGTACGCGTGCCCGGCCAGCCCGCGCGGCAGGAAGATGGCCCGCTGCCGGTAGATGCTCCCGCCGTCGCCGTCCGGGGAGGCGCTCATCTCGAGCCAGGCCCGCCCCGGCACCCGCATCTCGGCCCGCAGCCGCAGCATCTTCCCGGGCTGGATCTCCTCGACCCGCCACCAGTCCAGCGCCTCGCCGACGAACAGGCGCTCCCGGTCGCGGCGCCCGCGGCGCAGCCCGACCCCGCCGACCAGCCTGTCCATCCAGCCGCGGACCGACCAGGCCAGCGGGAACGAATACCAGCCGTTCTCGCCGCCGACCCCCTCGATGACCCGCCACAACGACTCGACCGGCGCCTTCACCTCGTGGCAGCGCTCGTCGACGTAGATGCTGCCGCCCGACCACTCCGGGTCGCTGGGCAGCGGCTCGGCGGCGGCGTCCTGCCCGGCCGCGTTCGACCAGCGGGTCTCCACGTTCGCGTCGCGGATCTTGCCGAGCGCGACCCGGACGGCCTGCTCGAAGCCGAGCGTCTCGCCCGGGGCGTACTGGGCGATGTCGTTCTCGTGGGCCACGGCCTCGTGGACCAGGCTCGCCACCAGGGGCCGGGCGATCGCGTTGGGCACGGGCGTGACCAGGCCGACCCAGTGCGCCGAGAGCCAGGGGCTGAGCGGGCGCAGCGGGACGACGACCCGGCGGTTGAGCCCGGCCACGTGGGCGTAGCCCTGCATCATCTGGGCGTACGTGAGCACGTCCTTTCCCCCCACGTCGAAGGCGCGGCTGACCTCGGGCGGCAGGGTGGCCGCGGCGATCAGAAAGCGCAGGACGTCGCGGACGGCGATGGGCTGGATCCGGTTGCTGACCCAGCGCGGGGTGACCATGAAGGGCAGGCGCTCGGTCAGGTAGCGCAGCATCTCGAACGACGCCGAGCCGGAACCGATGATCACCGGAGCCCGCAGCACGGCCGTCGGCACCCCGCTGGCCAGCAGGATCCGGGCCACCTCGGCCCGCGAGCGCAGGTGCGGCGACGGATTGTCCTGCGGCGGGGGTTCGGGACCACCGAGATAGACGATCCGGGTCACGCCGGCCGCCTTGGCCGCGGTCGCGAAGTTCTTCGCCGCCTCGCGGTCCAGTTTCTCGAAGTCGGGCCGACCTAGCGAGTGCATCAAGAAGTAGGCCACGTCGACGCCCTCGAACGCGGTCGGCAGCGTTTCCGCCTTGTTCAGATCGCCCTCGACGATCTTGGCCCGGCCCGCCCAGGGCACGTCGCGCATCCGGCCCGCGCTGCGTGTCAAGCAGCGCACGTCGTAACCCGCCTCGAGCAGGCGGGGCGCAAGCCGACCGCCGATATATCCGGTCGCACCGGTCACCAAGCACCGCATAAACCAACTGTGCCCGCAGAAGGCCCCCTGTAAGCCATATGCTCGAAACCGGCAGCGTTGCCTACTCGCGGGGAGGGCACGTGGACACTTTCTGGGGGCCGGATTTCGGCGCGCTCGAGCGCACCGATCCGGAGATCGCCCATGTCCTCCTGGCCGAGGTGGAACGTCAGCGCGGCGGCCTGCAGCTGATCGCCAGCGAGAACTTCACCTCGCCGGCGGTGCTGACGGCGCTCGGCTCGACGCTGGCCAACAAATACGCCGAGGGTTATCCGGGCGAGCGCTATTACGGCGGGTGCGGCGAGGCCGACCACGCCGAGCGGCTCGCGGTCGAGCGGGCCAAGGAGCTGTTCGGCGCCGAGCACGCCAACGTGCAGCCGCACTCGGGGGCGGCGGCCAACTTCGCGGCGTACGCGGCCCTGGCCGAACCGGGCGACCCGGTGCTGGCCATGGAGCTGCCGCACGGCGGGCACCTCACGCACGGCAGCCGGGTCAACTTCAGCGGCAAGTGGTTCCATCCGATCGGCTACCGGGTCTGCCCCGATACCGAGCAGATCGACTACGACGAGGTCCGCGATCTCGCGCTGGCCCACCGGCCCAAGATGATCATTTGCGGCGCCACGGCGTACCCCCGCCTGATCGACTTCGCCCGGTTCCGCGACATCGCCGACGAGGTGGGCGCCTATCTGGTGGTCGACGCCGCGCACTTCATCGGCCTGGTCGCCGGGCGGGCCGTCCCGTCGCCGGTGCCCTACGCCGACGTCGTCACCTGCACCACGCACAAGGTGCTGCGCGGTCCGCGCGGCGGCATGATCCTGTGCCGGGCCGACCTGGCCCAGCGGATCGACAAGGCGGTCTTCCCGTTCAGCCAGGGCGGCCCGATGATGCACGCCATCGCGGCCAAGGCGGTGGCGCTCCGCGAGGCCTCGCAGCCGAGCTTCCAGACGTACGCCCGCCAGGTCGTCAAGAACGCCCAGGCGCTGACCGCGGGTCTGGCCGCCGACGGCATGCGGCCGGTCTCGGGCGGCACCGACACCCACCTCGCCGTGGTCGACCTGAGCGGCCTCGGCGTCTCCGGCCGGGACGCGGAGGCCCGCTGCGACCTGGCCCGCGTCAATCTCAACAAGAACGCCATCCCGTACGATCCGGAGCGTCCCGCGGTGGCCTCCGGCATCCGAGTCGGTTCGCCGAGCGTCACCACGCAGGGGATGCGGGAGGGCGAGATGCGGCAGATCGCCGGCTTGATCGGCATCGCCGTACGCTCGGATCCCGGCACTGCTGGGGGCGCGGCCCGCCTGGCCGACGCCGCCGACGAGGTGGCCGACCTCGTGCGCCGCTTCCCGGCGTACGGGCGGCAGGAGGTGATGGCATGAGCGACTGCACCGGAGTCAGCGAAGCGGTCGTAGGGCCAGGAGGGCATGCCCCAGGAGGCTCAGCATGAGCGACTGCACCGGAGTCAGCGAAGCGGTCGTAGGGCCAGGAGGGCATGCCCCAGGAGGCTCAGCATGAGGGACTGCACCGGAGTCAGCGAAGCGGTCGTAGGGCCAGGAGGGCATGCCCCAGGAGGCTCAGCATGAGGGACTGCACCGGAGTCAGCGAAGCGGTCGTAGGGCCAGGAGGGCATGCCCCAGGAGGCTCAGCTTGAGCACCACTGGCGTTGACGAGTTCGAACAGGAGCGGCAGCGCGCGCTGGCGTTCCAGCGCGAGCAGGCCAAGGAGGACGAGGACGACCGGCCCCTGCCGGATCTGCCCCCGCTGCCGGCCGATCCGCGCTGGCGGGTCGAGCACCTGCCGTTCCTCAGTGCCGTGTCGTTCGCGCTGCTCATGTGTGCCGCCTCGGCCGGCTTCCTGCTCGACGGCCCGGCGGCCGCGCTCGGCGCCGCGGCCGGCGTCCTGATCGTCATCGTCAGCTTCACCATGTCGACTCTGGTCATCGCGTGGGCCGACACGGTGCGCCCGGCGCTGTTGATGCCGCTGGCGTTGTTCACCTATGTCCTGAAATACAGCCTGCTCGGCGTGGTGCTGGCCTACGGCGTATCGACGGATTGGCCGGGCAAGAACGCGCTCGGGCTGGGCATCCTGGCCGGCGTCACGGTGTGGACGGCCGTGCAGGTCTGGTGGTTCCACCGAATCAGTCGCCCGAAGTGATCCACTGCCGGGCGTTTCGCCTCGTCAGCGTCCCATTCGTGGTTTGTTGACCACGAAACGGTGACGTGAACGGTTGTGGCTTGTCCGGTTATGGCGAAGGGGGAGTACCGTGTCCTTCCAGTTGCGAGACCCCTGACGCCTGGACAACTGCGGTTGTGCGGGGGGTCCCGCTTAGCCTCGTGTTTCCTGCTGATATCGTTCGGGCCGTCATGACCGGTCAAGAACCTCCCAGGAACCCCAGCGGGGAAGACGATTCACCCCCGCCTGACACGGGCATGGGCATGACTGCGGTCGCTTACCTCATCTCAGGCATGTTGGTGTGGGGAGCGATCGGTTTGTTGGTTGATCACTGGGTCGGAACCAATGGCATCTTCGCCGGCATCGGCGCGGTCGTTGGTATCGGCGGCGGTGTCTACCTCATCGTGCGCCGTCTCGGCGCCTGACAGGAAAGGGCTACGGTGACCGGTCAGTCGATCGTCCTCGCAGCGGATGTTCCGTTCCCGCCGAGTGTCGAGGACTTCTACCTGCCCAGCATCCTGCCGTGGGGCGAGCACAACTCGTACTGGGCCACCAAGATCACTGCCCTGCTGTGGATCTCGGTTGCCGCCATCATCATCTTCTTCCTGGTCTCGTACCGGAAGCCGAAGCTCGTCCCGACCAAGAAGCAGTGGATTGCCGAGAGCATCTACGGCTTCGTGCGGAACAACATCGCGGTCGACATGCTCGGCAAGCGGGGCATCAACTTCGCTCCCTACCTGACCACGCTGTTCGTCTTCATTCTGCTGATGAACTTCTGGGCCATCGTGCCGGTTGCGCAGATCTCGCCGAACTCGCACATCGCCTTCCCCGCGGTTCTCGCGGTGATCAGCTACGTGATGTTCATCTACATCGGCATGAAGCACCACGGTGGCCTGAAGTACTTCAAGCACGCATTGATTCCGCCGGCGCCGTGGTTCATTCTGCCGCTGCTGATTCCGATCGAGTTCTTCTCGACGTTCCTTGTGCGGCCGTTCTCGCTCGCTGTTCGTCTGTTCGCCAACATGTTCGCCGGCCACATGCTGCTGCTGGTGTTCACGCTCGGCGGCTTCGCGATGCTGAACGCCAACATCTGGTTCGCGCCGTTCTCGGTCGTGTCGTGGGTGATGACCATTGCCCTGACCTTCCTGGAGTTCCTGGTCATCTGTCTCCAGGCCTACGTCTTCACCGTGCTCACCGCGAGCTACGTCCAGGGCGCACTCGCCGACGAGCACTGAGTTTGTTCTGCGCACCACCTGCGTTACACCCCGTTTGTCGTCCCGCGTGAACGTCACGCGAGATACCAGGAGGATCCTGAAATGCTTCTCGCCGAAGTTGTCGGTAGCACCGCCGCCATCGGTTACGGCCTCGCCGCGATCGGCCCCGGCATTGGTGTTGGTCTGGTCTTCTCTGCTTACATCCAGTCGACCGCCCGTCAGCCGGAGTCTTCCCGCCTGACCCTGCCGTACGTCTGGATCGGCTTCGCCGTCATCGAGGCGCTCGCCCTGCTGGGCATCGCGTTCGGCTTCATCTGGGCCGGCAACCCCGTCGGCTGACGTACGTGCTGCCTCGTTAGGAGGTGTCCATGATCAACGAAGTCATCACTCTCGCTGCCGAGGGTGCGACCGAACACAACCCGATCGTCCCGCTCTGGCAAGAGGTCGTCCTCGGCGTCATCGCCTTCGGCATCCTCTGTTTCGTGCTGATGAAGTTCGTCTTCCCGATGATGGAGAAGACCTTCGCGGCGCGGGTGGACGCGATCGAGGGCGGCATCAAGCGCGCCGAGACCGCTCAGGCCGAGGCCAACCAGCTGCTCGAGCAGTACAAGGCGCAGCTGGCCGAGGCACGCACCGAGGCCGCGCGCATCCGTGACGAGGCTCGGGCCGACGCCGAGGGCATTCGCCAGGACATCCTGGCCAAGGCCCGCGAGGAGTCGGACCGCATCATCGCCGCGGGCCAGGAGCAGCTCGGCGCCCAGCGCGAGAGCATCGTGCGGGAGCTCCGCTCCGAGATCGGCACGCTCGCGGTCGACCTGGCCGGCAAGATCGTGGGCGAGACTCTCGTCGACGAGGCGCGCAGCCGGGGCACCGTGGAGCGGTTCATCAGCGAGCTCGGCGCGACCGGCTCGGCGGGCGGGCGGCGCTGATGGCGTCGAGCGCCGGCCAGCAGGCCCTCGCGCAGGCGAGCGAGAAATTCGCCGCCGGAACCACCACGGCCACGACTGCTCAGGTCGCCACGGCCGCCGACGAGATCCTGTCGGTGGCCGGCCTGCTGCGGGCGCAGCCCCGGCTCCGCCGGGCGCTGACCGACCCGTCGCGCTCCGGCCGCGACCGGGGCAGTCTGGTCCGCTCGCTGCTCTCCGGCAAGGTCTCCGAGGTCACCCTCGAGACGCTGACGGTCCTCGTGGCCGGTCGGTTCTCCCGGCCGGCCGAACTGCTCGACGTCACCGAGCGACTCGGTGCCGACGCCGTGCTGGACGCCGCCGAGAAGGACGGCAAGCTGGCCGACGTCGAGGACGAACTGTTCCGCTTCGGACAGATCGTCTCGGGCAATCCGCAGCTCGCCACGTCGCTGAGCGATCCAGGTGCGCCGATCGAACGCCGGGTTAAGCTGGTCGAGGACTTGCTCAAGGGCAAGGCCCAGCCGGCCACGGTGCGGCTCGCCGAGATCGCTCTCGAGGGCTTCGGGGGCCGCAGCTTCGAGGCGTCCCTGAGCCGTCTGGTCGAGCTGACCGCCGCGAAACGTGACCGTCAGGTCGCGTACGTGACGGTGGCCAAGCCGCTCACCGACGCCGACGAACAGGCGCTGGCTGCCAAGTTGTCCGACATCTACGGTCGTCAGGTCTCGCTGAAGGTCGACGTCGATCCCACGATCATCGGCGGCGTCAGCGTCCAGGTCGGCTCCGACCTCTACGACGGCACGGTTCTGCGGCGGCTCAACGAGGCCAAGCAGGCATTCGCGAAGTAGTTTTCCCTCGATCCGCGGCGCGGGTCGGGTAGGCCCCTCGGTGGCGGGAACGTCCCGAGCTAGACAGAGAAGGCAGAGGATGGCCGAGCTGACCATCTCCTCGGACGAGATCCGGGGGGCGCTAGAGCGCTACGTCTCGTCCTACACGGCCGATGTCTCCCGCGAGGAGGTCGGTACCGTTTCCGACGCCGGCGACGGCATCGCGCACGTCGAGGGTCTGCCCTCGGCGATGGCGAACGAACTGCTCGAATTCGAGGACGGGACCCTGGGTCTCGCCCTGAACCTGGACGTCCGCGAGATCGGTGTCGTGGTCCTGGGTGACTTCGCCGGCATCGAAGAGGGCCAGCAGGTCAAGCGCACCGGCCGCGTCCTCTCGGTCCCGGTCGGCGACGCCTTCCTGGGTCGCGTGGTCGACGCGCTGGGCAACCCGATCGACGACCGTGGCGAGATCGCCAGCGAGGGCTTCCGCGAGCTCGAGCTGCAGGCGCCCAACGTGATGAACCGCCAGCCGGTGAAGCAGCCGCTGCAGACCGGCATCAAGGCGATCGACGCCATGACGCCGATCGGCCGCGGCCAGCGCCAGCTGATCATCGGCGACCGCAAGACCGGTAAGACCACGGTCGCGATCGACACGATCATCAACCAGCGCGCCAACTGGGAGTCCGGCGACCCGGACAAGCAGGTCCGCTGCATCTACGTCGCGATCGGCCAGAAGGCGACCACCATCGCCTCGATCCGCGGCACGCTCGAGGCCAACGGCGCGCTGGAGTACACGACGATCGTCGCGGCTCCGGCCTCCGACCCGGCCGGCTTCAAGTACATCGCTCCGTACACCGGCTCGTCCATCGGGCAGCACTGGATGTACAACGGCAAGCACGTCCTGATCGTCTTCGACGACCTGACGAAGCAGGCCGAGGCCTACCGCGCCGTGTCGCTGCTGCTGCGCCGTCCGCCGGGTCGTGAGGCCTACCCGGGTGATGTCTTCTATCTGCACTCCCGTCTGCTCGAGCGTTGCGCCAAGCTCTCCAACGAGCTCGGTGCGGGCTCGATGACCGGTCTGCCGATCATCGAGACGAAGGCCAACGACATCTCGGCCTACATCCCGACGAACGTCATCTCGATCACCGACGGCCAGATCTTCCTCGAGACCGACCTGTTCGCTTCGGGTGTCCGCCCGGCGATCAACGTCGGCACCTCGGTGTCCCGGGTGGGTGGCTCGGCGCAGGTCAAGGCCATGCGCTCGGTCTCCGGCCGGCTCCGTCTCGACCTGGCCCAGTTCCGTGAGCTGGAGGCCTTCTCGGCCTTCGCCTCCGACCTGGACCGCGCGTCGCGGGCTCAGCTCGATAAGGGCGTCCGCCTGGTCGAGCTGCTCAAGCAGCCGCAGTACTCGCCGTACTCGGTGGTCGACGAGGTCATCGTGATCTGGGCCGGCACCACCGGTCAGCTCGACGACATCCCGGTCGGCGACGTGCGTCGCTTCGAGCAGGACTTCCTGGGCTGGATCAAGCGGCACCGCAGCGACACCTACACCGCGATCGACTCGACCGGCCTGCTCTCGGACGACGACGTGGAAAACCTGAAGAGCGGCGTGACCAAGTTCAAGGAGCTCTTCAAGCGCGGCGAGACCGGCTCCGCGGTCAACGAGAACCCGGCCGAGCCGCTGGCCGAGGGCTCGCAGACCCGCGAGACGGTGACCCGCGAGGTTCCCCGTCCGGCCGAAGGTCAGTAGTCATGGCCGGTCAGGTACAGGCTCTCCGGCGGCGTATCCGCACGGTCAAGTCGACCAAGAAGATCGCTAAGGCGCAGGAGCTGGTGGCCACCAGCCGCATCGCCAAGGCTCAGGAGCGGGTCAACGCCTCCAAGCCGTACGCCGAGGCGATCACCCAGGTCCTGACCGCCCTGGCGTCCAACGCGTCGATCGACAACCCCCTGCTGGTCCCGCGCGAGCGGGTCCGGCGGGCGGGTGTCCTGCTCATCACCAGTGACCGCGGCCTCGCCGGCGCCTACAACGCCAACGCGATCCGCACCGCCGAGCAGCTGATCTCGCGCCTCAAGGCGGACGGCAAGGACCCGGTGCTCTACGTCGTCGGCCGCAAGGGCGTCGGCTACTACCGGTTCCGTGGCCGGCCGATCGAGACCAGCTGGACGGGCTTCTCCGAGCGGCCGTCGTTCTCCGACGCCAAGGCGATCGGTGACGCCCTGCTGGAGGCGTTCATCGCCGGCGCGGACGACACCGACACGACCTACGGCCCGGACGGCATCCAGGGCGTCGACGAGCTCCACATCGTCAGCACGCAGTTCCAGTCGCTGATGACGCAGAGCGCGGAGGCGCACTTCCTGGCGCCCATGGAGGTCGAGGAGCGCGAGGTCGAGCCCGGGCTGCGCCCGGCCTACGAGTTCGAGCCGGATGCCGACGAGTTGCTCGACGCGCTCCTGCCGAAGTACCTCAACACGCGGATCTACGCGGCGTTGCTGTCCTCGGCGGCGAGCGAGTCGGCGTCCCGGCGCCGGGCGATGAAGAGCGCGTCGGACAACGCGGACGACCTGCTCAAGCGGTACACGCGCGAGATGAACTCCGCGCGGCAGGCTGCGATCACCCAGGAAATCAGTGAGATCGTCGGCGGCGTCGAGGCGCTGTCCTCGGCAGGAAGTGATATGTGATGACTGCTGTAGCTGAGCCCACCAAGGCGGAGACCGGCGTCGGCCGAGTCGTCCGGGTCATCGGCCCGGTCGTCGACGCCGAGTTCCCCCGTGACGCCATGCCCGACATCTTCAATGCGCTGCACGTGTCGGTGACCCTCTCCGAGGGCACCAAGACGCTGACGCTCGAGGTCGCCCAGCACCTGGGGGACAACATCGTCCGCGCCATCTCGATGCAGCCCACCGACGGCCTGATCCGTGGGGCCGAGGTCAAGGACACCGGCTCGCCGATCTCGGTGCCCGTCGGTGACGTGACCAAGGGCCACGTGTTCAACGCCCTCGGCGAGGTGCTCAACGCGGACCCCGCGACCCTGGACATCCAGGAGCGCTGGGGCATCCATCGCAAGCCCCCGGCGTTCGCCGACCTCGAGCCGAAGACCGAGATGCTGGAGACCGGCATCAAGGTGCTCGACCTGCTCGCGCCGTACGTGCGCGGTGGCAAGATCGGCCTGTTCGGCGGCGCGGGCGTGGGCAAGACGGTGCTCATCCAGGAGATGATCATCCGGGTTGCCCGCAACTTCGGTGGTACGTCGGTGTTCGCCGGCGTGGGTGAGCGCACCCGTGAGGGCAACGACCTCATCCTGGAGATGGAGGAGGGTGGCGTTCTCGACAAGACCGCCCTCGTCTTCGGCCAGATGGACGAGCCGCCGGGCACCCGCCTGCGGGTCGCCCTGTCCGCGCTGACCATGGCGGAGTACTTCCGGGACGTCCAGAACCAGGAGGTGCTGCTCTTCATCGACAACATCTTCCGGTTCACCCAGGCCGGTTCCGAGGTCTCTACGCTGCTCGGCCGCATGCCGTCGGCCGTGGGTTACCAGCCCACGCTGGCCGACGAGATGGGCGAGCTGCAGGAGCGCATCACCTCGGTCAAGGGCAAGGCGATCACCTCGCTGCAGGCGATCTACGTGCCCGCCGACGACTACACCGACCCGGCGCCGGCGACGACGTTCGCCCACCTGGACGCGACCACCAACCTCGAGCGGTCGATCTCCGACAAGGGCATCTACCCCGCCGTGGACCCGCTGGCCTCCAGCTCGCGGATCCTGGCGCCCGAGTTCGTCGGGGCCGAGCACTACGCGGTCGCCCGTGAGGTGCAGCGGATCCTGCAGAAGTACAAGGACCTGCAGGACATCATCGCCATCCTCGGTATGGACGAGCTCAGCGAGGAAGACAAGGTCACGGTGCAGCGGGCCCGCCGCATCGAGCGTTTCCTCTCGCAGAACACGTACGCCGCCGAGCAGTTCACCGGCGTTCCCGGCTCGACGGTCCCGCTGAAGGAGACCATCGAGGCGTTCAAGAAGATCAGCGAGGGCGAGTACGACAACTTCCCCGAGCAGGCCTTCTTCATGTGCGGTGGCCTCGAGGATCTCGAGAAGAACGCACACGAGCTGATGAAGGGCTGACCTCAGCTCCTCAGTGTTACCGGAGCCGCGCCGACCGTAAAGGTAGGCGCGGCTTCGTCGTACGCGCCCGGTTTTAAGTCCGTTTTGTGCCGGTTCAATTCGGCGTTCCCGGCCCTAACTGGGTAGCCTGTCGTTCGATGACCGGCCGGAGCATTGGGGAGCAAGTGGCGAAGACTTCGAAACGGCGCACGCCTCTCTGGGCCCGGCTGTGTGCGATCTTCGGCTGCGTCCTCATGGTCATGGCGGGCGGTGCCCTCGTGACCCAGCAGGTGCTGGTGTCGCGCTATGCCGGCGCCGTCGAGACGCAGGACCTGTTCGGCAACCCGGCCGCCGCCACCGAGAAGGTGTCGGACATCAAGGGCCCGCTCAACATCCTGCTGGTCGGCATCGACCCGCGCTCGGACGAACAGACGCCGCTCTCCGACTCGATCATCGTGGCCCACATCCCGCAGGACATGAGGCAGGCCTACCTGTTCTCGATCCCGCGTGACCTCGTGGTCGACATCCCGGCGTTCGAGAAGACCGGCTTCAAGGGCGGTCGCTCCAAGATCAACGCCGCCATGGGGTACGGCAGTGCGGTCGGCAACGGCAAGCACGACGTGGTCCAGGGCTTCGACCTGCTGGCCAAGACGGTCGGGCAGCTCACCGGCATCCAGAAATTCGACGCCGGCGTGATCATCAACTTCAACGGCTTCAAGGCGATCGTCGAGGCCATGGGTGGCGTCACCATGACGATCGACCAGAACGTGAAGTCCGAGCACCTGCAGCCCGACGGCAAGCCGCGCCCGCGCCTGTCTCGCTGTGCCGACAACTCCTGCGCCCACCCCTACTACGGCCCCCAGGCCGAATACAAGAAGGGCACCTACCACCTGCAGGCCTGGCAGGCCCTCGACTTCGTGCGGCAGCGCTACGGCCTGCCCCGCGGCGACTACGACCGCCAGCGGCACCAGCAGCAATTCATCAAGGCCATCGCCAAGCAGGCGCTCAGCAAGGACGTGCTCACCAGCCCGGCCACGCTCGACAAGGTGCTCAAGGCGGCGGGCAAGGCGCTGATCTTCGACGGTGGCGGCCACGACGTGGTCGACTGGGCCTTCTCGATGAAGAACATGCGCTCGGACGACATGACCCTGATCAAGCTGCCGGGCAGCTCGATCATCGTCAACGGCGATTACCGCGGCGAGGAGCTGGCGCCGAGCGCCAAGGATTTCTTCACCTCCGTCCGGCAGGACCAGGTGCAGACCTTCATCTTCAAGCACCCGGACTACATCAACAGCAACGTCTGACCCGATGTGGCGGTCGCCACCCCCTGTCACGGCGGGTTGGCGACGCCGTTTAGACTTCACCCATTCGGTAGTGCCTCCGGCCTGCCGTCCAGGTTCAGCCGTCCGTGCAGTTCAACAGGAGGACAGCGTGGCCAACCAGCTGCCCGTCAAGGTCGTCGCCGTCGAGCAGAGCGTGTGGTCCGGCGAAGCCGAAATGCTCGTCGCGCGCACCACCGAGGGTGAGATCGGTGTGCTGCCCGGTCATTCGCCGCTCCTCGGCCTGCTCAAGGAGCCGTCACAGGTGCGGGTGAAACTCGCCGGTGGCGAGCAGCTCACCTACGACGTGACCGGCGGGTTCCTCTCGATCGACGCCGACGGCGTGACGGTCCTGGCCGAGAGCGCCACGCCCGCCACCCCCGAGTCCCGCTGACGCCGACGATGCGGGTTCTGGAAATCCTCGGAATCTGCGTCGTCGCTGCGCTCGTTCTCCTCTTCGCGGTATTCTTCCGCCGCCGGCTGCTCATGGGCGGCGGCGGGACGATTCGCCTCCAGATCCGCGTGACCACGATGGTGCCCGGCCGCGGCTGGTCCACCGCGATCGGCCAGTTCGCGGGTGGTGAGCTGCGGATCCACCGCTTGTTCAGCTTCGCCTTCCGCCCCAAACGCATCCTCGATCGCGGCTCGACCGCGATCGAGGAGCAACGTCGTCCCGAGGGTCCCGAACGGCTCACCATTGCCGGCCACTGGGTGATCCTGCGCCTCTCGACCGACATCGACGAGATCGAGATCGCGATGGCCGAGTCCACTGTGACCGGCTTCCTCTCCTGGCTCGAAGCAGCGCCCCCCGGCCAGCCCGGCAGCGTGGCGCCTCGCCCGGTGATCCGCCCCCGCACCATCGAGCAGTAGGCCGCGTTCGCCTGATTGGCTCTCCGGTTTTCCGGCCCGGCCCGTAGCGTCGAGACATGCGCATCCGAATCGTCGACGCCTTCACCGACCGGCCGTTCGCCGGCAACCCGGCCGGGGTGGTGGTGCTCGACCGGCCCGACTTCCCCGACGTCGAGTGGATGCGCCAGGTCGCGTCCGAGGTCAACCTGTCGGAGACGGCCTTCGCCCACCCGCTCCCGCCCGGCGGCGAGGCCGACTATGCGCTGCGCTGGTTCACCCCGGCCATCGAGGTGGCCCTCTGCGGCCACGCCACACTGGCCACAGCGCACGCGCTGCACGCCGACGGGGTGACCAAGGGGTCGGTCCGGTTCGCCACCCGCAGCGGCGTCCTGGGGGCGACCGCGGGCGACGACGGCTGGTTCACGCTCGACTTCCCGACCGCCCCGCTGACCCCGATCGTGGCCGAGCCGCGCCTGCTAGAGGTGCTGGGCTGCGGTGAGCCGCTCTCGGTGCACCACACCGGCCCCAACACCGACGATCTGCTGCTGGAACTGGCCGACGAGGCCACGGTGCGTGCCCTGACCCCCGACCTGTCCGCCCTGGCCACCTACGAGCAGCGCGGCGTCGTGGTCACGGCCCGGGCGGCCGACCCCGCCGGCGGCTACGACTTCGTCTCCCGCTTCTTCGGGGCCGCAGCAGGCGTGGGTGAAGACCCGGTGACCGGCAGCGCCCACACCGCGCTGGCGCCGTTCTGGTCGGCCCGTTCGGACGGCCGCACCGAGTTGACCGGCTACCAGGCCTCCGCCCGCGGCGGATACGTCCGGGTCGCCCTGCACGGCCCTCGCACCCACCTGACCGGCCAGGCCGTGACCGTCATCGACGGCACGCTGCTCTAAGCGCCGCCTCCGGGCCTGTGGATAACTCGGCTCGCCTGCTTGACAGCGGCGTAATGTCGCCCTGACCCCCGGGCGGGTGGGCAGGCTGGGAGCCGTATGGCCATGATCTGTCCCTAGGCCGGCCCGGCGGGCAGGGGCTCGAGGTTGCCCATCAGGCCGTCGTAGAGGCGGTCGCGGAGGGCGTTGGCGGTCTGCTTGGGGAGAGCGGCGTGCAGGTCGCGCAGCACCACCCGCAGCAGCACGTTGACCTCGTCGTCGCGGATGGCCAGGCGGGCGCGAGACTCGGCGGGCAGCTGGGACGGTGGGGTCACGGAGACGATGGCTACCTCCTCGACCAGGTGGGCGTCGGGGCCGAGCAACTCGCGCACCCGGTCGCCCAGATCCTCGGCGGTCACCCCGGTGGGGAGCGCCACTGAGAGGTCTCGCCGGGCCGCTGGTTGGGTCGAGACCGGGCGATAGGGCTCGAGGTCGGTCATCTGGGCCTGCACGCGGGGGTCGGTCGAGCGCAGCAGGCGGATGTCGTCGATGCCCTTGCGCAGCATCACCAGGCGATCCAGACCCAGACCGACGGCCAACCCGGAACGGTGGGGGCCGATGACGTGGGGCGCCGCCACTCCGCACTCGCCGATCTCCACCCAGACGCCACCGACGAGCGCCTCGATCTCCAGCCCATCGGTCGTATAGGGATGGGTCGCGGCCGTCGTGCGCCACGGCAGGCCGGGCAGCGCCGCACCGACTATCGCGGCGACCAGATCCATCAGCTCGGCGCGGCCGTAGACCGTCCGCAGCCGCTGGAGCGGGGCAGCGGGGTCTGACGGCTGTGGGAGCAGCGGGGCAGCGGAGGCTGAAGGCTGCGAGCGCGGGGCTGAAGATTCTTCGCGGGGCTGCCTCGGGCCGATTCGCCATAGGTCCAGCTGATGGGGGGTGCCGGTGTGGAGGCGGTCGATGGAGTCGCGGCGGTAGACGACGCCGGGGCAGGCGATCAGGGCGTCGGCCGAACGGAGTGCTCGCAGCGCGCCGGGGATCAGGGCCGAAGTCTGCGAGCGCAGCATCCGCCCGGAGTCGACGTAGCGTGTGTAGCGGCTGTCCCGGGTCGCGGCCGCGGGGCTGTAGCCGAGGCGGTCGTAGTTGTCGGCCACGTCGACGATGCGATCGCCCCGGTGGACTACCAGGTCGGCGTCGGGCCAGAGGCCGGCCGCGGCACTGAGCACAGCATCGACGATGGCTTGAACAGCGTGCGGACCTTGCGCGGGGTCGCTGAGATCGCGGACGGCGAGGTCGGCGGCCAGCGCATCGACCGTCAGAGCCTGGGCGGCCTGCGCTTCGTGAACCGGAGCTTCGGGGGTCGGGTAAGACATCGGATTCTCCTTTTCGAGGGAACCGCCCACGAAAAGGAAGCCGGAAAGAGAACGGCCGCCCGCGTGGGACGGCCATGACAAAGCTGGTCAGTCGGCCGCCAGAGGGGGCCGGGCAAAGACAACAGCGCGAGACGTCATGCCTCGATGGTGACAGCCCTCGGCGGAGCCGTCACCCCTTTAATCGGGCGGGCCGGACTGCAGCTCGACCTCGAAGCCCCACGCGTCCTCCAGATAGGCCGCGTAGGAGTCGGGGCCGCCGGCCCGCGGGTGGCGGTCGGCGAAGAGCAGCGCCCACCCGTGGGCCGATGACTCCGTGGTCAGGCGGTCGACCTCGGCCCGGCTGCCCGCGTCGAAGGCCAAGTGGTTGAGCCCGGGCGCGAGCCGGTCATGCACCTCGCCCGAGAGCGCCGGGGACTGCTCGAGCACCAGGTAGACGCCGTTGCAGAGCCAGGATCGGCCGCCCGGCCAATCCTGATACTGCTTCCACCCGAGCTCGCCCAGCAGCCAGCCCCACGGGCCGATCGAACCCTCGAGGTCGGGCACCCACATCTCGACGTGATGCAACATGCGGCCACTGTGCCAGTCGGGTGCGACAACTTCAGGACGAGGCGCCGCCGCCCGGCACCCACTTGACGTCCCCGCCGGGGTTCGCGACGCGCGAGAGGATGAAGAGCAGGTCGGAGAGCCGGTTCAGATATTTGGCCGGCAACTCGCCCGTACGCTCCGGGTCGGTCTTGAGCAGTGTCCAGGTCGACCGCTCGGCCCGGCGGGCCACGGTGCGCGCCACGTGCAGCAGCGCCGCGCCCGGGGTGCCGCCCGGAAGGACGAAACTGTCCAGCGCCGGCAGCCGCTCGTTGAACTCGTCGCACCAGCCTTCGAGCCGGGTCACGTACTCCTCGGTGATCCTCAGCGGCGGGTAGGGCGGGTTCTCGCTCTGCGGGTTGCACAGGTCGGCGCCCACGTCGAAGAGGTCGTTCTGGATGGCGGTGAGCACGGCCCGGACGTCCGTGGGCAGGTCGCCGAGGGCCAGCGCCACCCCCAGCGCGGCGTTGCACTCGTCGGCGTCGGCGTACGCCACGATGCGCGGATCGGTCTTATCGGCGACCTCGTTGTTGCCGAGGCGGGTCTGCCCGCCGTCGCCGGTACGGGTGTAGATGCGCGTGAGATGAACGGCCATGGCCTGAGCCTAATTGGCATGCCCTTCTGGCCCTCGCCGGAACGGCCGTCGTGAGGTGCACCCGAGTGTGGCTCGGTGCAGGCGCTCATGCCGACCCTACGGAGCGCGGCGAGGGACACGGCCAATACCATGGCCCGCGTGGATGTGATCAGGGTGAAGGGCGGCACCGCACTGACCGGTGAGGTCACTGTGGGTGGCGCGAAGAACTCGGCGCTCAAGCTGATGGCGGTCGCGTTGCTCGCGCCGGGCCGCAGCGTCGTCGAGAACGTTCCGCGGATCACCGACATCGCCATCATGGCCGAGGTGCTGCGCCGGCTGGGCTGTCAGGTCAGCTTGGACGGTGGTCAGGCGACGATCGACGTGCCCGACAACCCGGGCAGCGAGGCCGACTACGACCTGGTCCGCCGTCTGCGCGCGTCCATCTGCGTTCTCGGCCCGCTCCTCGCCCGTACGGGCTATGTCCGCGTCGCCCTGCCCGGCGGCGACATGATCGGCTCGCGCGGCCTCGACATGCACGTCTCGGGTCTGGCCCGGATGGGCGCGCAGATCTCGGGCGAGCACGGCTTCGTGATCGCCTCGGCGCCGGGTGGCCTGCGCGGCGGCAAGATCTGGCTGGACTTCCCGAGCGTCGGCGCCACCGAGAATCTGCTGATGGCGGCCGTGCTGGCCAAGGGCGTCACCGAAATCGACAACGCGGCCCGCGAGCCCGAGATCGTCGACATCTGCGAGATGCTCATGGCGATGGGCGCCCGGATCGACGGCGCCGGCACCTCCACGCTCACCATCGAGGGCGTCACCGAGCTCAAGCCCGTGCGGCACCGCACGGTGGGCGACCGGATCGTCGGCGGCACCTGGGCCTTCGCGTCGGCGATGACCCGGGGCGACGTGACGGTGCAGGGTGTGCGGCCCGAGTATCTCGACATCGCGCTCGACAAGCTGGTCACGGCGGGCGCCACGGTCGAGCCGGGCGACAACCAGTTCCGCGTACGGATGACCGATCGTCCCAAGGCCGTCGACATCGTGACCCTGCCCTACCCGGGCTTCGCGACCGATCTGCTGCCGATGGCGATCGGGTTGGCCGCGGTGGCCGAGGGCGCCTCGCTGATCACCGAGAACATCTTCGACGGCCGGTTCATGTTCGTGAACGAGATGGTGCGGCTCGGCGGCGACATCCGCACCGACGGCCACCACGCCGTGGTCAACGGGCGGGAGCGGCTTTCCGGGGCGCCGGTGCGGGCGACCGACATCCGGGCCGGGGCCGGGCTTGTCATCGCGGGCCTGTGCGCCGAGGGCGTGACCGAGGTCGGAGAGGTGCACCACATCGACCGCGGCTATCCCGATTTCGTGGCCGACCTGGCCAAGCTGGGCGTCGAGGTGGAGCGGGCCGACGTGCCCGAGCCGACCTTCGACTTCTGACCGAGAGCCTCAGAGGGCGGGGCTGTCGCCGACCAGGCGACGGGCCTCCTCGACCTCTTCGGCGAAGACCAGCACGACCGTGCGGCCGTCCCGGTCGTACGTCTGAGTGGTCCTGATCCCGGCGTCGCCGAGCCGCCGGCGGATCTCCTCGGCGACCTCGGTGTCGGTGGTGACGGCGGCCGGGAAGAGCAACCCGTAGTCCTCGGGTTCGCCGAAGATGGCGAGGCCGTCGGGGCAGAGATCGCGCAGCCCGTCGGGCTCGCGGGCCAGGGTCCACTGCAGGCCCATGCGCCAGAAGACGGCGCCGAGGAGACCGACCAGACCGACGGCGATGAGCGGCCCGATGAGGTACCAGCCGTTGCCTGACGCCATGCGCACAGTCTCGCACCGGTACGAGGGCATTTTCCCCGGAATTGCCCCGATCGAGAGGCACCCCCTGCCCTGAGTTTCCGTTCAGTAACGAGGCTAGGGTGAGCCTCGGCGTAGCGGAAAGACAAAGAGGGAGTGGCACATGGCGGGTCGACTGGCGGTCATCGGCTCCGGGCTCATGGGGTCCGGCATCGCGCAGGTCTCGGCGCAGGCCGGCTGGCAGGTCACCATGCGGGACGTGGACGACGCGGCCACCGGCCGGGGCATGGCGGCGATCCGGGATTCGCTGAGCCGGTTCGCGGCCAAGGGCAAGATCACGGAGGAGGAGGCCGAGGCGACGCTGGCCCGGATCACTCCGACCACCGATCTGGACGCCGCCGCCGACGCCGACGTGGTGGTCGAGGCCATCTACGAAAAGGTCGAGGCCAAGCACGACGTCTTCCGGACGCTCGACAAGATCTGCAAGGCCGACGTGGTGCTCGGCACCAACACCTCGGCCATCCCGATCACCCAGATCGCCACCGTGACCGCGCGGCCCGAGTCGGTCGTCGGCATCCACTTCTTCTCGCCGGTGCCGATGATGAAGCTCGTCGAGCTGGTCCGGGGCTATCAGACCTCGGACGAGACGCTCGCCGCGGCGCGCTCCTTCGCCGAGGAGGTCGGGAAGACCTGCGTCGAGGTCAAGCGTGACGTGGCCGGCTTCGTCTCCAACCGGCTGTTCTCGGCGATCCTGGTCGAGGCGGTCAAGCTGGTCGAGTCGGGCGTGATCAGCGCGGCCGACCTCGACACCGTGATGAAGCTGGGCTTCGGGCACTCGATGGGCCCGCTGGCCACCGTCGACCTCACCGGCCTCGACGTCATGCTGAACGCGGCCAGCAACATCTACCGCGACACCGCGGACGAGAAATTCTTCCCGCCGGAGCTGCTGCAGCGCATGGTTCAGGCCGGTGACCTCGGCCGGAAGAGTGGCAAGGGCTTCTACACCTACTGATCCCGGTTACCATGCCCGTGACCGACAAAACGGGCATTGGAGCGGGTGATGACGCGGACGGATCCGGCGCCGGAGGACATGCGGTGGGCGCTCGCCGAGGCGAGCAAGGAAGCCCTGGCCGTCGCTCCGGGCTGGTTCCGGGCCTGGCCCTTCGGGGACGAGAAGTGGTCGGCCGTGAACGTGCGGGCGGCCACCCAGGTCATCGTCAACCACAGCCGTGAGGACGACCGGCACCCGAACAGCTGGACGGTGCGCGCCCATTTCGGCGGGCACGCGGTCGAACTGCGCCTCGGCCCGTACGACTCGAAGGAACAAGCCGTCCTGGTCGCGCACGCGGTCTTGTCGGTCGCCTACAAGGAGAACGCTTAAGCGTTCTCCTCCTCGCGGTCGTGCGGGGCCACCCGCAGCCGCACCTTGGTGATCGCGCGCCCGGTCACCTCGACGACCTCGGCCGTGTGCCCGTCGATCTGCACGATCTCGCCCGGCTCGGTCGGGATGTGCCCGAGCTGGGCCAGCACCAGACCGGCGACCGTGGTGAAGTCGCCCTCGTCCAGGCGCTCGATGTCGACCCCGATGTCGGGCAGGTCGTGCAGCGGGAACGTGCCGGGCAGCAGCATCGACCCGTCCGGCTCGCGCACGACCGACTGCACGTCCCGGTCGGTCTCGTCGTAGATCTCGCCCACGACCTCCTCGACCAGGTCTTCCATCGTGACGATGCCGTCGATCGCGCCCCGCTCGTCGACCACCAGGGCGATCTGCTGACGCTGCAGACGCATCTGTTTCATCGCGTCCGAGACCTTGAGCGTCTCGGGCAGGAAGAGCGGCGCGAACATGTGGTCGCTGACCGGACCCTCGGCGTTGACCAGATCACGCAGGTGCACGAACCCGAGCACGTCGTCCAGGCCCATCGGCCCGGTGACCGGCGCCCGGGAGTGCCCGCCCGCGATCAGCGCCCGTAACGCCTCGGGCGACGGTGAGTCGGCCGGAATGACCAGAACGTCACGCCGCGGTACGAGGATCTCGCGCAGGATCCGGTCGGCGATCTCGAACGCGCCGCTGATGATCGTGCGCTGCTCGGGGGTGAATTCCTGCTGCTGGGTGACCAGGTCGCGGATCTCCTCGGTGGTCACCTCCTCGCGGCCGGCGTTGGGGTCGTTGCCGGTGAGGCGGACGACCAGGTCGGTCGATTTGCCCAGCAGCCAGATCACCGGGCGCGAGAGCGTCGAGATCATGTCGAGCGGGCGGGCGACCACCATGGCCCAGCCCTCGGCCCGCTGCATGGCGACGCGCTTGGGGGCCAGCTCGCCCACGACCAGCGTGAAGAAGGTCAGCACGATGGTGACGAGCACGATCGACACCGGTTCGGCGGCCGTGCCGAGGAAGCTCAGCGGCCCGGTCAGCGGCTTGGAGAGCGACACCGCGGCCGAGGCGGAGGCCAGGAAGCCGGCCAGCGTGATGCCAATCTGGATCGTGGCCAGGAACCTGTTCGGGTCGCGGGCCAGCTTGGCCAGCGTGCGGCCGGTGCGGGACTGCCGCTCGAGGCGCTGCAGCTGACTGTCGCGCAGCGAGATCAGCGCCATCTCACTGCCGGAGAAGGCCGCGTTGAGCAGCACCAGCACGACGACGAGGACGATCTGCCAGCCAATTCCGCCCATGGCGGCGACCAACTCCTTTGCGTGGTGTCCCGCGGTTTTACCCGCCGGCGGCCCTGATCAAGCGTGTCAGCCGTCCCGCTTCGTCGTCCATTTGAAGGTCGTCAGACACAGGACCAGCGCCAGGACACACCAGACGCCGAGCACGATGGCGACCCTCGGCAGGTCGAACGAGCCGCCGGGCTCCTGCGCACCGAACGACTCGGGCAGGAAGACCGAGCGTAGTCCCTGGCACAACCACTTGAGCGGGAAGAGCCCGGCCAGCGTCTGCATCCAGCTCGGCAGGCTGGTGAAGACGAAGAAGACCCCCGAGATGAACTGCAGGATCAGCGCGACCGGAGTGACCACGGCGGGGGCGCTGCGGCCGGTGCGCGCGATGGAGGAGAAGGCGACGCCGCACAGCGTGCAGGCGGTGATGCCGAGGGCCGAGACCCACAGGAACGTCAGCCACTTGGCGCCGGTGCTGGGCAGGTCGAGACCGAAGAACAGGGTGGCTACGGTGAGCAGGATCACCGTCTCGAGCACCGCGATGAAACCGATCATCAGCACCTTGCCCGCGAAATAGACCCACTTGGGCATCGGGGTGCCGAGGAACCGCTTGAGGACGCCGCGGTCGCGCTCGCTCGGGATCTGGATGGCCAGCGCCTGGAAGCCCGCGGTCATCAGGCCGGTGCCGATCATGCCGGTCACGAAGTATTGAGTGAACTTGACGCCCTCGCCGATCGTCCCCTTGAAGATCGACCCGAAGACGACGATCAGGATGGCCGGGAAGGCGACGGTGAAGACGACCTGCTCCCGGCTGCGCAGGAACTGCTTGATCTCCAGCAGGCCCTGGTTGAGGCCCAGGGCGACCGGGCCGGTGCGCCTTTCCGCTGTCGTGGTCACGCCGCCTCCCCGATCATCTCGAGATAGATGTCCTCCAGGGTCGGCCGGGTGACGGTCAGCCCCGGCACCTCGCCCGCCCACTCCCGGGCCAGGTCGCTCACGACCTTGGTGGGGGTGGCCGTCCGCAGGCTTTTCGAGACACCCTCCCGCGTACGCCAGGAGACCGTGGCCTGGGCCGAGTCGCGATGGCCGAGTGTGGCTGGGGTGTCGACCGCGAGCAGCCGGCCCCGGGTGATCACCCCGACCCGGTCGGCCAGCGCCTCGGCCTCCTCGAGGTAGTGGGTGGTCAACACGATCGTGGTGCCCCCGGTCTGCAGGTCGCGGATCAGCTGCCAGAACTCGCGGCGCGCCTCGGGGTCGAAACCGGTGGTCGGCTCGTCGAGAAACAGCAGTTCGGGCCGCCCGACGATGCCGAGCGCGACGTCGAGGCGGCGTTTCTGTCCACCCGAGAGCGTGTGCGTGCGGGCCCGGGCCTTCTCCTGGAGCCCGACCCGCTCGATCACGGCGGCCGGGTCGTCGGCGTGCGGATAGAACCGGGCGAAGTGGCGGACGACCTCGCCCACGGTCAGCTCGTCGAACTCGCCGGTGCCCTGCAGGACGATGCCGACCCGGTCACGCCAGCGCCGCGCCTCCTTGAGCACGGCCGTGCCGCGGCCACCGTTGGCCACCGCGGGGTCGACGCCGAGCACGCTGACCTCGCCGGCGTCACGCTGGCGATAGCCCTCGAGAATCTCGACCGTGGTCGTCTTGCCGGCGCCGTTCGGCCCGAGCAGCGCGAAGACCTCGCCCCGGGCCACCTCGAGATCCACACCGTCGACGGCCACCGCACCGCCATACGTCTTTCGCAGCCCGCGCACGCGGATCGCCGGCTCGTCGCCATCCATGCCCATGAACGTAGAGGCCGGGTCCGACAATTGTCGTCCCGCACCCATTAGCGGAAAGCGTTTGCGCAGGTCTACCGTCGAATACAGACAGCAGACCCCCCGGCTCGAGTCCGGAGGTGGCCGCCGTGTTGCCCCTACTAGAGATGCTCAGCCCCGCGATGGGCTGGGTCGCCGTCGTCATCGCCGCCATCGCCGGCGTGCTCGTCACCTATGTGGGCGTGACCCTCGCGGTCACGCTGTTCCACCCCGACCCGTCGGTGCGGCGGCACGCGTCCCGCATCCTGCGGCAGCTGCTGGCCTTCCTCAGGAGTGCCCGATGACCCGCCTGCCGCACCAGCGGGCCTGGCCGCTCCCGCCCGACGAGCTGCGCCGCCGGCACATCGGCGAGCGCACCACCGAGGCGCTGGCCCTCCTGCGCCGGCAGGGAGTACGACTGGGCCGCCCCCGCCGCTGCCCCGACGAGGTCCTCATCCGCGTCGTGACCGAACGAGCCGCCGGCGCCCGCCTGGCCGACATCTCGGCCCGCCTCAACGCCGACGGCATCCCCACCCCGGCCGGCGGGCCCCGGTGGTATCCGTCGCACGTCTCCCGCCTTTTACGCACCCAGGACGCCCTCCGCCTCGCCCGCTAGTGGGTGGAAGCGAAGGCCAGGGACATAAGGGTGGCGGCGACCATGCCGCCCAGCAGGGTCAGGCCGATGCCGCCGATGTCGAGGCGGGCCTGCAGACGCCGGTGGGCGAAGACGGCGGCCACCGGCACCCCGGCCGACGGGGCGACCAGGAAGGCCAGCCAGCCGAGCAGCCGGACCGCCGCGCCGCCCCAGACGCTGGTGCTGCCGAAGGTCACCAGGCCCGAGCCGACCAGGCCGGCCAGCGCCGCGACCACCGCCCCCAGTACGGGCAGCAGCGGCAACGCCCAGCGGGGGAGCGCCCGCCGGCCGGCCGGGCGGATCGTCTGGTCGATGCGTTCGGCCGCCTTGGCCAGCAGGACCCGGGGCGACTGACGGGGGATCGCCGCCGGTTCCGGGCCCGAGCTCGGGCTCCGGGGCAGGGCGACCCGGGGGAGCGACTCGACCGGCGCCGGCTCCGGCAGCTCGCCCAGGACCCGTACGCGGACGCCCCGGGCCTTGCGCAGTTGATCCCAGAGACGTTCGGCCTCGCGGTCGATGTCGAGCACCTGCGCGGCGGCCGCCCCGGCCCAGCGGTCGGCCGAGAGCGCGTCGCCCTCGGCCCGGGCCAGCTCGCCCGCGGCCTGTGCGGCACTGTCTTGATAGGCCTGTTCGGCGTCGCCCAGGGCGGCGTCCCGGCGGCGGGTGGCCTCGGCCAGCGCGCTGACCATCAGCTGATAGTCGCGGCCGATCGGCTGGCGGTCACGTGTGGTCACTGTTCACCTCGTACGGGACGATGACTTCCGGGGTTCGGTGCACCGAGCGGTCGAAGAACAGGGCCCGGCGGGGGCGCGGATACCAGGCCGGTCCGCCCGGCTGGGGGTAGAGCGGGGCCAGGTCGGCGCCCTGGATGTCGAGCGCCACCCAGCTGCCGATCGGGTCGAGCCGGGCGCCCGGTCCGCCCAGCGTGTCGCGCAGCCGGGCCACCGAACGCCACCAGCCCAGCACGTGGGTGCGCTGCTCGGGGCCCTCGGTCAGCAGTTTGCGCAGCACGGTCTGGTCGGCGCCGGCGTCGAGGGCGTAACCGATCACGTAGTGCGGGATCGACCGGTACGGCATGGCGGGCAGCGAGTCGCACCAGTCGGCCGACGGCAGTTCGGCGATCAGCCGGGCCGCGGGACGGGCCGCGTCCGGGTCCAGGCAGACCACGCTGAAGTGCGCCGGACCTTGCGCGGCCAGCGACAGCGCCGCGGCGGCCAGGATGTCGCATGCCTCGTCGGTGCGGGTGCCTAGCACGGCCAGGTTGCGGCCGGGCATGCGGCCCAGGCGCAGGCGGGCCGGGCGGGCGGCCACGTCGATCCGTTCGCCGAGCACCGCGCCCGGTGACGACCCGACCGGAGTCTCGGCGGTCGGCACCGGGCCGGCCGGGCGACAGTTCTCGGGCAGCAGCGGCACCGCGTCGCCGTCGAAGAGGCGGGGCTCCTCGCAGCCGTCGGGGCGGTCGCGCCACAGGCGGCGTTGCAGGCTGCGCCAGACCAGCCGGTCACCGGCGTCGGGCAGGCGCACGATCTGGTTGGCCCCGGAGGTGCCGGACTGGGTGTTGACCACGGCGTGGAAGCGCGGGATGACCGCGGCGGCCAGGTTGTCGTCGGCCAGGATGCGGCGGGCCTTGGGCAGGGCGATGCGCAGCGTGAACTGTCCGATCAGGCCGGAGCGGCCCCACAGCGCCTCGATGCCGCTCACGTCCTGGCTGGCCAGGATCAGGTGGATGCCCTGCGAGCGGCCCCGGCGGGCCAGGTCTTCGAGCAGCGTGACGGCCTCGTCGGCGACCGCGTCCCGGCCGGCCAGCAGCACCTGGAACTCGTCGATCACGGCCACGATGCGGGGCCAGTGGCCGGCCGGGTCCTCGGCTCGCAGCTCGGCCAGCTTGGAGGCGTCGACCCGCTTGGCCGCCTGGGCCCGCGTCCGCAGTTCCTCGCTCAGGTGGCGCAGCATGGCCAGGCCGAACTCGCGGTCGCCGTTGACGTTGATGCCGGCCAGCCGCACCTGGGGCAGCCAGGCCGGGTCGCGCGGCCCCGGCACGAAGCGCGCGAACGACACGCCCTCCTTGAAGTCGAGCAGGTAGAGGGCCAGCTCCTCGGGGCCGTAGCGGGTGGCCAGCGCGGCCAGCCAGGCGTAGATCAGGTTGGTCTTGCCCGAGCCCGACGGCCCGCCGATCAACGCGTGCGGCGGGTCGTCGCCCAGCGGCACCTCGATCAGCGCGCCGCCGGTGCTGTCGCCGATCGGCGCGGTCAGGCCCCGGGCCGACGACTCGGCCCAGAAGACCCGGGGTTCGAGGTCGGACAGCCGGGCCGGGGGCGGTCCGGCCCGCAGGCGTTCGGCGGTGGCCCGGCAGAACGCCGTGATCCGGTCGGCCGGTGGGGGCGAGTCGAGGCGGATCTCCAGGTCGCCGGTGATGTCGCAGGTGGCGGTCTGGTCGTGCACGTCGAGCCGCCGTACGGTCGGGTGCTCGGCCAGGTCGAGCCCGCGCACCACCAGGTGCACCCCGCAGGAGACGCCGGTGCGGACGATCCGGTCGAGCTGGGCCCGCTGGGCGTTGGTCAGCTCCTCGGCGGTGGCCGGGTCGGCCAGCAGCACGACCACCCGCCACGGCTCGGCCCGCGGGCCGTTGGTGGCCGCGGTGAGGTCGGCCAGCGACTGGTATTCGCCGGCCAGCACGGTCTCGTTGACCCGGCAGATGTGCTCGACCAGGTCGTCGAGCGCCGCCCCGAGCCCGCCCGGCCCGACGAACTGGATGCCGAGCGGGGCGAACGACGCCAGCGTGCCGCCGAGATGCTCGGGGTCGAAGACGGTGAGCTGCATGTCACCGGGCCGGGTGGTGCCGAGCGCGCGCAGCAGCAGACCGGTGATCACCGCGTCGGCCGCGCCGGCCGGACCGGCCAGGTTGAGGTGGGCCGCGTCGAGGAACGGGATCAGGGCGGGCAGGGCGGCGGTGTCGTCGAGGGTCAGCGTGCCGATCCGCAGCAGGCCGGGACGGGCGCCGACCTCGGGTTCGGTCGGCGACCACATGCGCCAGGGCAGGCCGGCCGCCCCGGTCGCGTTGGCCGCGGCGAGCTGGCGCACGTTCCCGGCCAGCCGGGACGACTCGAACTGGAAGCGGCGCTGGATGTCGCGGCGGGCCGCGTCGCGGGCTTCGACGAGAGAGTTCAGACAGGTCGCGTACGCGTCCCGGACCAGTTGGCGGCGATTCTGCGCCTCCCCGCGCGCCGACTCCGCCTCGGCCAGCACCGCCCGGGCGGCCCCGCGCGCCTCGGCCAGTTCCTGCCGGACGGCGGCGACCAGCGCGTTGCGATGGTTACCCACTCGACCCCCCGGAATTCACGATGGGAGATTTTACCTATTTTGAACCACAATCGGAGATTATGTGCTGCGTGTCGGCGCGGTCCGGTGGCCCCGCTGCCGCCCCGGCATCGGGGAATCGGCGGCCAGGTCGTCCCACAAGCGGGCGGCCACGAGCTCGGCCGCCTCGTTGTGCCAGCGGCGCAGCGTGGTGCGCGGCACATATTTGCGCATCCAGTCGACGGCCTGGCGGGTGTCGCGCTCCAGGCCGTCGGTGCGCATCTTGCGGGCGTACGGATTGAGGCCGAGCACGCCGCAGAAGTGCAGGGCGTTGTAGTGCCGCCACTCCTCGGTGGTCGCCGGCGGGCCGGACGGCTTGAGCCGGTCGACGCTCTCGTTCAGCACCGCCCGCAGCCCGATCGCCCGTTCCAGCTGGTGGGTGAGGGGATGCCCGGTCAACCGGCGGTCGACCGCGGGCAGGTCGGTGAGCGGGCTGCGCATCAGCCGGGCCAGGTCGCCGTAGTTGTCGAGCGCCTGCCGGGCGTACCGCAGGAAGTCTTCCTCCTCGGTGGCCGGCAGGCGGTGCCGCTGCCGATGGCGGGGCAGCGCCTCAGCCAGTCGCAGCAGGGCCGAACGATTTTGGCGCAGGCGCTCGTCGGAGTGGAAGGCGAGCAGGTCGAGACCGCGGCGCACCGGACCGGCCAGCCCGACCACGGTCATCACCGCGGCGAGCAGGGCGAACTGGAGGTACGAGAGCACCGGCTCGTCGTCGACCACGAGCATGGTGACCGTGACCGGGCCGCCGATCAGCACGGTCGCGACGACGGCCGCGATCGCCGAGCGCACCAGGTCGGGGCGCAGCCTCTCTCCGACGTCGAGCGAGTCGAAGACCGCGATCAGGAAGCCCAGGATGAGCAGGTCGAGGCCGATCGCGGCCAGCACCAGGCCGGGCGAGCCGAGGTCGATCGGCAGCAGCAGGGCGGCCAGGGCGGCGGCGTAGAGCGTGGCCGCGACGGCCATGGCGCTGGTCAGCATCGGCGGGCGCACCTGGTCGCGGAACCGCCAGAGCAGCACCAGGCCGCCCAGCAGGGGCGCGATCACGACGAGCCGGCCGGCCGCGGGCAGCAGCACGATCATCACCAGGAAGACCCCGGCCATGATCATCCAGCCCAGGTCGATCTGGCGCCGCTCCGGGACGCCGGCCGGCAGCAGCGCGATCGCGGCACCGGCCCAGAGCAGGGCCGGCAGGCAGAGCAGCACCTGAGCCGCGGTGCTGCCCGGGTCGATGGTCCACAGTGCCACCCCGGCCGCGTACGCGATCAGCGCCCCGGCCGACCGCAGGGCCGCCGGTCTCACCGGGTCACGGCCGCCCAGATAGCAGGCGGCCCACCACGTCAGGGCGAAGGCGGGTACGGCGATCGCGGGCACGGCCAAGAGTCAACCAAACAGCTGCGGGGCGCCGGAAGTCGCGAGGGCCTTCTTGCGGCGGCGCCGGCGCACCACCCAGATCGCGGCCAGCACCATGAACAACAGTCCGACCAGGACCAACACCGGCAGCAGGATGGCCAGAACGGACATCACGACGCTGCCGAAATCTTCCGCCGTGCTCGCCACCGGAGCCCCGAAACCGGCGGTGGTGGCGTTCACCACAGGTCGGGAGGCGGCCTTCACCCCGTGAACACAGAGCGCGATGAGCACGCCGGCCGCGATCGGCACCCACTGGTGTGAACCGAAGAACGAGCCCGGGTCGCTCACCGTCACCGTCTCGGACGACGAACCGGCGCCGAACGCGAGACCACCCGCGGTCGGCCGCACGACGGTCTGCACCACGTCGTTGACGTGGTCGACCACCGGCACCTTGTCGGCGACCATCTCGACCGCCAGCAGCAGGGCCAGGATCAGCAGGGTCCAGCCGTTGGAGAGCCAGGACCAGCCGGTGGGCAGGTCGATCGTGTCGGTGTAGCGGGCCAGCAGGCCCATCGTGAGCAGGGGGATGTAGGCATTGAGCCCGGCGGATGCGGCCAGGCCGGTGCCGGTCAGGGCTTCGAGCACGGCTCCAGGATGACAAACCCGTGCGAGCGCCGCCCGTCGAGCGCGACCGGTGTGACGGTACTGTCGTCCGGTGCGCCTGGTCATCGCGAAATGCTCCGTCGACTATGTCGGACGGTTGTCCGCCCACCTGCCCCCGGCCGTCCGTCTGCTGATGGTCAAGGCCGACGGCTCGGTCTCGATCCACGCCGACGATCGCGCCTACAAGCCGCTCAACTGGATGAGCCCGCCCTGCAAGCTGCAGGAGGCGCCGGGCGTGTGGAAGGTCGTCAACAAGGCCGGCGAGGAGCTGCGGATCACCCTGGAGGAGATCTTCCAGGACACCTCGTACGACCTGGGGGTCGATCCCGGCTTGGTCAAGGACGGCGTCGAGGCCCATCTGCAGGAGCTGCTGGCGGCCCACCCGGAGACGTTCGGCGAGGGCCACACGCTGGTCCGCCGCGAGTTCATGACCGCCATCGGGCCGGTCGACCTGCTGCTCAAGGACGCGAGCAACGGTTCGGTCGCGGTCGAGGTCAAGCGGCGGGGCGAGATCGACGGCGTCGAGCAGCTGACCCGCTACCTCGAACTGATGAACCGGGACCCGCTGATCGCCCCGGTCCAGGGCGTCTTCGCCGCGCAGGAGATCAAGCCGCAGGCCCGGGTGCTGGCCACCGACCGCGGCATCCGCTGCGTGGTCGTCGACTACGACAAGCTGCGCGGCATGGAACGCAACGAGCTCACTTTGTTCTAGTTCGAGAGTTCGGTGCGGTCCTCGGCGGTGGTGCCGGAGAGGTAGACGCGCGCCCCGGCCACGCCGATCAGGGCCTGCACCAGCACCGTCGTCCACGACAGCTGACCCTGTCCGACGGCGATCCAGGCCGGGATGCCGAGCAGCAGCATGTCCGGCCCCATCACCGCATTGACCAGCGGTCCCGTCGACAGCGTGCCCATCGGCGTGTCCAGCGGAAGCAACTCGTTGCGGACGAAACCGACCCGCGCCCGGTGCACCGCCGCGGCCGCCCCGACCGGCCCGAGCGCCAGCCCCAGGGCCCACCACGGCCCCGAGGCGAGGTCGCCCAGCACGTCGAGCGCGGTCAGTGTCACTGCCGCCCACAGGCCGGCCAGCACGCCCGGCATCCACAGGCGTTGCAGCACCGCCTGCCGGGACGACAGGCCGAGCAGCCGCAGCAGCACCGGGTTGCCGGCGTCGGTCTTGGCGTTCCCGCTGGCCGTCATGCCGGCGACCAGACAGCCCAGCAGCACCGCGGCGCCCAGCACCCAGCCCGGGCCCCCGCCGAGCAGCACGGGCAGCGCCGCGCCCAGCAGCAGCCAGAGCAGTCGGCTGCGGCGGCGCAGGGTGAGCAGCAGGTCCTGGGCGACGAGCACGGGCAGCCGCGGGAACAAGCGGGTCGACCGCAGCCGCCGCCGGGCCCAGTAGCGCCGTTCGATCATGTCGGTGAGGAACGAGGGCTCGATGCCGAAGGCCGTGTCGAAGAGCGTGCCGGCCGTCCGGGAGGCCTCGAGGATGCGGTCGCTCGGCGTCGACGCCAGGCTGCGGATCACCAGGGCCAGTGCGACCACGACGACGACGGCGAGCACGCCGACGATCGGCAGCAGCGTGGCCACCGCGGGCCAGCCGGTCACGACCGGGGGCTCGTCGAGCGTGGTGCTCACGACCAGACCGGCCACACCGGCCGCGAAGACCAGACCGGCCAGCTTGTCGAGCACGTCGCCCCAGCGCCGGCCGGCCTGCGCGGCCGTGGCGATCAGGAGCAGCGCCAGCCCGATCAGCGCGTCCCCGGTGACGAGCACGGCGACCTCGTGACCGGCTTCGGCCCGCGGCGCGGCGTGGCCGACGATCGCGAGCCCGGAGACCGCGCCGATCACCGCGGCGACGATGGCGGCGATCCGCAGGGACGGCAGCAACAGCCGGCGGCGGCTGACCGGGGCCGGGAGCAGCCAGGACGCGGCGGGCCGGCTCAGCGCGAGCGGGCCGAACCGGCGCAGCGCCAGATAGAGCAGGCCGTAACAGACCGCCACCAGCGAACCGGCGGCGATCGCGGAGGCGTTGGGCTCGGTCGGCCAGAAGATCGCGGCGACCTGCCGGTGCAGCATCCCGCCGATGATCGCGATCGACAGCACGCCCACGTAGAGGCTGCTCAGCGTGGCGCCCCGCTCGCGGTGCGACGACTGGGTGCGGCTGATCCAGCGACGGACGGGCGCGAGCGGGACGGCGGTCATTGCTCGCCCGCGCTCAGCGACTCCATCGTGGTGATCTCGGCGCCGGAGGCGGCCGCGAAGGTGTCGTCGTGGCTGGCCATCAGCAGCGAGCCGCCGCCCGCGACGTAGTCGGCCAGCAGGCTCGCCACGTCGGCCCGGCCCTCGCGGTCGAGGCGCTGCTCGGGCTCGTCGAGGATCAGCAGCGAGCTCGGCCGCAGCAGGGCGATGGCCAGCACGAGCCGCTGTTTCTGCCCCGACGAGAGCGACGGCGGGATCGCGTCGGTGTGCCCGGCCAGCCCGAACCGCTCGAGTGCCTCGTCGACCCCGGCGTCGTCGGGGTCCATGCCGTGCGCGCGGACGACCAGCTCGGCGTGCTCACGCGCGGTGAGCCCCGGATACCACGTCGGGGGCTCGACGGTGGTCACCACGGCCCGCCAGAACTCGGGCGTCGCGCCGGGGTCGCCCCCGAACACGTGGATGCTGCCCTCGTCGGGTTGCTGCAGGCCGCTCACGCAGCGCAGCAGGGTCGACTTGCCGATGCCGTTCTCGCCGGTGACGCAGACACCCTGGCCGGCCGCGACGGTCAGGGTGACACCCACCAGCACGGGCGTCGAGCCGTAACCGACATGAAGGCCGTCGACCTCGACAGCGGGATGATCCACCACTTCACGGACGCTAGCAGCCGGTGTCTGAGCGCTACCGGCGGCCGTACAAAACTCGCAGGGCCTTGACGATGTTGGCGACCTGGGCCGGGGTGCGCTCGAAGGTCATCGCGGGCAGAACGGACCGCCCCCGCCGTACGGTGATGGATTTGGCCCGGCTGAACTCGCGCAGCCCGTCCTCGCCGTGGATGCGGCCGAAGCCCGACTCGCCCACGCCCCCGAACGGCAGGTTGCCCATGCCGACGAAGGTCAGCGTCGAGTTGACCGCGACCATCCCGGAGCGCAACCGGCGGGCGATGCGCAGCGCGTTCTTCTTGCCGAAAACGGCGCCACCCAGCCCGTACGCGGTGTCGTTGGCCTTCCGCACCGCCTCGTCGGCATCGGCCACCTTGGTGATCGTGAGCGTCGGCCCGAACGTCTCGTCGCGCATCTCGCTCGACTCAGCCGGCACGTCGACCAGGACGGTGGGGGAGACGTAGGGCGGCTGGACCGCACCGGCGCCGCCGAGCACGGCCCGGCCGCCCTTGGCCAGCGCGTCGTCGATGTGGTCGCGGATGATGTCGATCTGCCGGGGCATCGTGATCGGGCCGATCTCCTCGCCCGTCCGCAACTGGCCGGCCTTTTCCACCACGGCCTCGACGAACGCGTCGTAGATCGGGGCCACCGCGTACACCCGCTCGATGCCGATGCAGGTCTGCCCGGCGTTGGTCATCGAGCCCCAGACCGCGGCCTCGGCCGCCGCTGGGATGTCGGCGTCGGCGTCGACGATCAGCGCGTCCTTGCCGCCCGCCTCGATCACTGCCGGGACCAGGTTTTCGGCGCAGGCGGCCAGCACCTTCTTGGCGGTGGCGGGGGAGCCGGTGAACGCCATCTTGCCCACCCCCGAGCGGCACAGTGCCGCGCCGGTGTCACCCAGGCCGTGCACCGCCTGCAGCACCGGCTGCTCGGGCACCACCTCGGCGAACGTGTCGACGAGCCACTGGCCGACGATCGGCGTGTACTCGCTCGGCTTGAAGACCACGGCGTTGCCGGCCGCGAGGGCGCCGCTGATCGGCCCGACCGGCGTGACGATCGGGTAGTTCCACGGGCCGATCACGCCGACCACCCCGAACGGCTGGTATTCCAGGTGACCGGAGTGCTCGGCCAGCAGCAGGCGGGTGCGGACCCGGCGCGGGCCGAGGACCCGCTTGGCGTTGCGGGCGGCCCAGTCGAGGTGCTCGACCGCGGCGGTGGTCTCGACGATCGCGTCCGCGTGCGGCTTGCCGGTCTCGAGGCTGGTCAGCTCGGCCAGTTCCTCGATGCGGCGGACGATCAGCGAGCGCCACCGCAGCAACCGCTCGCGGCGCCCGTCGTAACCGAGCGCCTGCCACCAGAGCGCGGCCTCGCGGGCCCGGCGGACGGTCTCGTTGACCGCCGCGGCGTCGGCGACCGGCACGCGGCCCGCCTCCGCGCCCGAGGCGGGGTTCGTGGAGATCAGCACGCCGTCTTCGACGACCGGGAGGCCGGGCACGCGGGTAGCGGTCATGAACGCGAGTCTAATTCGCTTGTTGCCGGCGAGTCACCTGTTGATCTCACGGGATCTCCTCGCGGAGAAAGAGATCGGCATCACCCGTACGCTGGTAAACGTGAGCCCTCGCCGTAACCACCCCCGGCGCCGCGACGCCGGGGTGAATCCGC
The DNA here is from genome assembly GCA_965217855.1 of Actinoplanes sp. Lineage (GTDB taxonomy): Bacteria > Actinomycetota > Actinomycetes > Mycobacteriales > Micromonosporaceae > Actinoplanes. The sequence continues at coordinate 102,156 of CBDCJN010000003.1, forward strand.
CGTCCGACCTGACCGACGAGCGGGTCCGCAAGGGTGTCGAGGGCGTCCAGCAGTGGCAGGACGGCGAGTGGATGGTGCGGTCGATCTTCGGCGGGGCCGCCGCCAAGACGTACCGCTGCCCCGGCTGTATGCAGGAGATCCGGCCCGGGGTGGCGCACATCGTGGCCTGGCCGATCGACGGGCGCGGCGACGAGACCGACCGCCGGCACTGGCACACCGGCTGCTGGAAGGCCCGTGACCGGCGCGGCCCGAACGTGGAGCGCTCGCGCAACGCCCCACGCTATGGGTGAAGCCTTCCAACCGCCCCGCCCGCCACCCACAAAAGGACTGAAGCCTGTCATGCCGACCAGCAATCCGATCCGTGCCAACTCGATCCTGCCTGCCCACCGCGAGGACATCGAGTTGCAGACCGCCGACGGCCTCACCCTGGTCGGTGAGCTGGCCCGCCCGCTCGACCGCGACCCGGTGGCCACCCTGGTCTGCCTGCACCCGCTGCCCACGCACGGCGGCATGATGGACAGTCACGTCTTCCGCAAGGCGGCCTGGCGGTTGCCCGCGCTGGCCGGGGTGGCGGTGTTGCGCTTCAACACCCGCGGCACGTCCAGCGTGCGCGGGACCAGCGAGGGCACGTTCGCGAGCGGCGTCGACGAGAAGTTCGACGTGGCCGCCGCGATCGAGTATGCCGAGTTCGCCGACCTGCCCAACATCTGGCTGCTCGGCTGGTCGTTCGGCACCGACCTCACCCTCATGCACGGGCTGGACCCGGCGGTGGCCGGCGCGATCCTGCTCTCGCCGCCGCTGCGCTTCTCTCAGCCCGATCACCTGGCCGCCTGGGCCACCTCGGGCAAGCCGCTGACCGCCCTGATCCCCGAGTTCGACGACTACCTGCGCCCGGCCGAGGCCGCTTCCCGTTTCGCCGCGGTGCCGCACGCCGAGGTGGTGCCGATGGAGGGGGCCAAGCACCTCTGGGTCGGGGACGCGGAGAAGGTGCTCGACGAGATCGTCAGCCGGGTCGCGCCGGAGGTGCCGGTGCCACTGCCGCGCACCTGGGACGGGCCGATGGAGACCGGCGACATGAACGCCTACGCCAACCGGACGACGGCGGTCTTCGCCGACGTGCCGATGGCCGCTCCCACCACCGAGCCGACCGACTAACGGGCTTCCTGGCTCGGGACGATCACCTCGCGCATGATCAGCTGGATGCCGGCCACCATGGGGATCGCCACCAGCGCGCCGATCACGCCGAAGAGCGCCACGCCGAGCAGCGCCGCGACCACGGCCGCCACGTCGCTGACCTTGACCGAGCGGCGCATCACGTTCGGATAGATCAGATAGTTCTCGACCTGCTGATAGATCACGAAGAAGACGACGCAGACGATGCCGTCGGTCAGCGACGAGGCGAAGCCGACCAGGCTGACGATGACCGCGCCCAGGGTGGCGCCGATCTGCGGGATCAGGTCGGTCACCGCGACCACGACGGCCAGGGCGAACGGATAGGCCAGCCCGAGGATCACGGCCAGCAGCCAGGTGCTCGCGCCGGCCAGCACGGCGATCGAGATCGCCCCGACCATGTAGGCGCCGACCTTGGTCAGGATCTCGTCGGTGAGCAGCCGCACCCGGACCCGGCGCGAGGCAGGCACCAGCGAGTAGCCGGTCTCGCGGATGCGGTCGAACGAGGCCATGAAGTAGATCGTCAGCACGAGCACGGCGAGCAGGTTGAACAGCGTGCCCGCGATCATCCGGCCGGCGCCGACCACCCCGCCCAGCGTGTTGGCCACCGTGCCCGCGTTCAGCGCGCTGCTGACCCGGCTGACCACGTCGTACCGCTGGACCAGCTCGTTGATCGTCTCGTTGCGCTGCAGGTTCTGGATGTAGCCGGGCACGTTCTCGACGAGCTGCGTGGTCTGGCCGACCAGCGGCGGGATCAGCGCGACGATGCCGCCGGTGAGCAGGCCCACCACGGCCAGCGCCACGATCGTCACGGCCAGGCCGCGTGGGACGCCCCACTTGCGCAGCTTGACGATCGCCGGGTTGAGGCCGATCGCCAGGAACAGCGCGATGAAGATCAGGACCAGGATCGACGCGGCATTACGCAGACCCAGGAAGATCGCGTAGGCGAGGATGATGCCCAGCCCGCCGAGCAGACCGATCATGAACGGGTGGCGCCGGTCGAGCGGCGGGCCCGGACGGCCGAACCGGCCGGCCAGATGATCCTCGGCGACCGGCTCCAGGCCGCCGTCCGCGTCCGATGCCGGTGCGTCGTCCGCTGCTTCGTCGTCCCGGGTCACCCGAATCCTCCAGTCGGTGGGTGAGCCGGAGTTGGTCGAGCCGGCCGCACAGTCTCGGCGGCGACGTTATCGCTGTGCGGCCGGCGCCGCCAGCCGGGCGCTAGTCGGCGTCGGCCCCGACCCGGGAGGACGTGGGAACGGTCACCTTGGCCGAGGCCGTGACCTTGGTCGGCGCGGCGTGCTGGCCGGTCGCCTTGTCGGCCCGATCGGGCTTGTCGGCGGCGTGCTGGCCCGGCTTGTCGGTCGTCTCGGCGGCGTGCGCGCCGGTCGTCGCTTTCGCGTCCTCGGTGTCGTCGTCGTCGGCGTCGTCGGGCGGGCCGGCCGCGGCCATCACCGCGGCCGCGGCCAGCTCGGCCACCCGCTTCGCTTCTTTCTGCACCTGGCGGCGAACGTCGGTGGCGTGCCGCTCGGCCGCCTCGCCCGCCTTCTTGGCCGCCTCGACCCGGATGAGCTCGGCCTCGAGGGCCTTACGGGTCTCGGCCAGCCGCGTCTGCACCTGGTCGGCCTCGTCAGAACCGGCGCGGGCGCGCTCCTGAGACGTGGCCAGGTCGCGCTCGGCGTCGGTGACCTTGGCCCGGGCGACCTCGAGCTCGCGGGCGGCCGCGGTGATCTTTTCCTGTTGGGCGGCGATCTCGTTGCGGGTCGCGGTGGCCTGGTCGTCGGAGCGGCGGAGCACCTCTTCGGCGTACTTGTCGGCCTCGCTGCGCAGGTCGGCGCACTGCTTCTCGACCGCGGAGCGCATCTGGGCCAGCTCCTGAGCCACCGTCTGACGCTTCTGGGCCAGCTCCTGCTCGACCGACGAGCGCTGCTCGTTGTGGTCGCGCTCGGCGGCGGCCAGGTGAGCGTTGATCTCGTGCTGGGCCTTGTCGCGCAGCGCCTTGATCTCCTGGTCGGCCTGCATGCGGGTCGACTGCACATAGCCGTCGGCCTCGGTGCGGGCGCGGTGGATCTGCTGCGCGGTCTGCTCGGTGAGCTGCTGCGCCTCGGCCTTGGCGCGGGCCAGCGTGTTTTCCGCCTCGACCCGCATCTGCTCGGCCGACTGCCGCGCGGCGGCCAGCGCCTTCTCGGAGGCGGCGCGCTTGGCGGCGTCGGCCCTCTCCTCCTCGGCCCGGCGGGCGGCCAGCGCGATCTCGAAGTCGCGGATGCCGTTGTGGGCGTGCCCCTCGGCCTCGGCCCGGATCCGCTCGGCCTCGGCCAGGCGGGCCGCGATGTCGTCGGTGGCCGAGGCCTTGATCGCCTCGCCCTGCTCCTCGGCCAGGGCCAGGATCTGCTCGACGCGCGGGCCCAGGTGCCGGAAAGAGACCTCGGCGCCCAGCCCGTTCTGCCGGCGGGCCTGCACGGCCTCGTGCTGAAGACGGTCGATCTGGGCGTTCATGGCCTGCATCTGCGAATAGGCCTGCTCACGCTCGGCGGCCAGCGCGGCGATCTCGTTCTCGGCGCGGACGACGTACCGCTCGACCTGCTTGCGTTCGTAACCGCGGATCGCGATATCGAAGCTCGGTTCGGTGGCCGAGTCTCCGCCGAGACCCAAGATTTCCCCGCCGTGCGACATGCTGTCCATCCTCACATACGCAACGCCCGGCCTCGGGGGGATACACACCGTCCCGGGCGGAGTATGCGCCTAGTTGTGATTTGTCTGACCCGGCTTGCGCGGAGCCAGCTTTTCAACGAGCGAGGCTACGCGCGAGAACGAGTCAGGCCGCACCGGAGAAACTCCGATACGGCCCGCATCGATTCTTCAGATGACGACCCGGGCGCCTTTTACGGTCGCGCACCCCACGGGAGCTCGCAACCGGAGACGCCGGGGTCGGCGAGTCAGGAATTCGTCTTAGCCGGCACCGGCTTGTTGTCAGCACCGGCGGCGGGCGCCTCCGGTTTGGGGGCCTCGGTGGCCCGCTGAGCGGGGGTTTCGACCGCCTTGGCGACCGCCTCGGCGGCCTTGGCCGGCCCGACACCCGGAACCAGGCCGGAGAGACCGGAGAGCATCTGACCGAGCTGGTTGGTGACCGCGTCCTTCTGCCGGGTCAGGTCTTCCACCTCGCGCTTGGCGGCCTGGGTGGTGAGCTCGGCCTCGGTGCGGGCGTCGCTGAGCAGACGCTGCGCCTCGGCCCGGGCCTCGCCGACCGTCTTCTCGGCCAGGGCGCGGGCCTTGTCGGTCGTCTCGGCGGAGTGCCGCTCGGACTCGATGCGACGCTGCTCGGCGCGCTGCGAGATCTCCTTGGAGCGGTCCTCCGCGGCGCGGGCGCGCTCCTCGGCCTCGGCCACCATCTTCTGCGTGGCGTTCATCTGGGCCGCGTGGCGCTGTGATTCCTCGCGCTCGGCCTTTTCCCGGCGCTCGGCGATCTCGACCGCCAGGGTCTGCAGATCCTTGTCGCGCTTGTCGCGGGCGTCGGTCAGCATCTTGGTCGCCTCGGCCCGCTTCTCCTCGGCCTCACGCGACGCCTTGGCCCGCAGCTGGGTGATTTCCCGCTCGGCGGTGTTGCGCAGCGACGCGACCTCGCGCTCGACGGTCGACTTGAGCTCGGCGACCTCGTGCGCGGTGACCGTGCGCAGCTGCTTGGTCTCGCGGTCGGCGTCGGAGCGCAGCGTGTCGGCCTCGCGGCGGGCCTGCACCCGGGCCTCGGCCGCCTCGCGCTCGGCGTGCGTGCGGACCTGGCCGGACTCGCGCTCGGCGGTCGCCTTCATCGCGGCGGCCTCGGCGCGGGCCTTGTCGGTGATCTCGCGGGCCTCGAGGCGGGCCGCGGAGAGGATGCCCTCGGACTCTCGCTTCGCCTCGCTCCGGTGGTCGTTCGCCTGCTCCTCGGCCAGCCGCAGGATCTGCTCGACCCGGGTGCCCAGCCCGGAGAGCGTCGGCCGGTTGTTCTCCTCGAGCAGCTTGTTGCTGTCGGCGAGTTTCTGCTCGACCGCGTTCAGCCGCTGCTCGGCCTGGCGCAGCCGGCGCTGCGCATCGTTCATCCGCTGCTCGGCCTCACCACGGGCCTGCTCGGACTGGTTGAGCGCGGCAACCAGGCGGCCGAGGTGGGCGTCCACCTGCCCGCGGTCGTATCCACGCAGCACAACAGTGAAATCGTGCTGAGAGTTCGCGGAGTCGAAAAACGCCAAATTCTGATCCTGCTGCTGGGGCATTGGGCCATCCTGGCGAAGACACACGAGCCACGCAAGAGCGGAACGGCATCGGAAAAGACACGTAGATCAGCTTTGAGCTGGACCGCGACCTACGGGTCCGCCGTTCGGCCGGACGGGGTCACCCGGGCGGCGGCCCCGGGTTCGCCCCGCCGTCACCTGCTGTATCCGGGATTCCGGCGATGATCGTCTCGGAAGGGCCGCGGTCGCGGCTCTCTATGCCCCGAGATCCTGCCAGGCCAGGAAGGCCGCGTCAGGATGATTCATTCGTAAGGGGTACGAGATCAGGCAGGCTCCACCAGCTCCACCAGAACGCCCCCGGCATCCTTGGGGTGCACGAAGTTGATCCGCGAGCCGGCCGTGCCCCGCCGCGGCGTGTCGTAGAGCAGGCGCAGCCCCTTGGCCCGCAGGGCGGCCGAGGCGGCCTCCACGTCGGCCACCGTGTAGGCCAGCTGCTGCAGACCGGGGCCGCCGCGGTCGAGGAACTTGGCGATCGTGGAGTCGGGGCGGGCCGGGGCCAAGAGCTGGAGCCGCGGGCCGTCGCCGTCACCCACCGCGAGCATGGCTTCCCGTACGCCCTGTTCCTCGTTGGTCTCCTCGTGCACGCAGCGCATGCCGAACATCTCGGCGTAGAAGAGCAGTGCCGCGTCCAGATCGGGCACAGCTATGCCCACGTGGTCGATGCGGAGGATCCCGACCTCGTCAGATGTGAGATTCTCGGGCCCGGTGACACTAGGTGGAAGCTGGGTCATCCTTATAGTCTGGCCTGAACGTCCGTTAAGGTGATATCGAGGGGTCCCCCTGGATTCGCCCGGCACCCCCCTACGTTGGCCCGGCAGATCGGAAACGAAGACGTGACCAGCTCGGTGATCGTGAGCGGCGCCCGAACCCCGATGGGCCGGCTGCTCGGCAACCTCAAGAACGTGCCGGCCACGGCACTGGGTGGCTTCGCCATCGAGGCCGCCCTCCAGCGCGGTGGCGTGCGTCCCGACCAGGTGCAGTACGTGATCATGGGCCAGGTGCTGCAAGCCGGCGCCGGTCAGATCACCGCCCGGCAGGCGGCGGTCGCGGCCGGCATCCCGATGACCACCCCCGCCGTCACGGTCAACAAGGTGTGCCTCTCCGGCCTCGACGCGATCGCGCTGGCCGACCAGCTCATCCGGGCCGGCGAGTTCGACATCGTGGTGGCCGGCGGCATGGAGTCGATGACCAACGCTCCCCACCTGCTGATGACCCAGCGGCAGGGCGTCAAGTTCGGCGACGTGCTGGTGCGCGACCACACTGCGTACGACGGTCTGATCGACCCGTGGGACGGCGTCTCGATGGGTGAGTCGACCGAGCGCAGCGGCGTGCACCTGGGCATCACCCGCGCCGAGCAGGACGCCTTCGCGGCGCTCAGCCACCGCCGGGCGGCCGCCGCGCAGCGCGAGGGCCGCTTCGCCGAGGAGATCGTGCCGATCAAGTCGGGCCTGCGGAACGAGGACCCGGTGGTCGACACCGACGAGGGCGTCCGGCCCGACGCCACGGCCGAGTCGCTGGCCAAGCTGCGGCCCGCCTTCACCCCCGGCGGCACGATCACCGCGGGCAGCTCGTCGCCGATCTCGGACGGCGCGGCCGCGGTCGTGGTGATGAGCAGGGCCAAGGCCGAGGAGCTCGGGCTGACCTGGCTGGCCGAGATCAAGGCGCACGGCAACGTGGCGGGCCCCGACAACTCGCTGCAGTCGCAGCCGGCCAACGCCATCAAGCACGCGCTCGACAAGGCCGGGCTGGCCGTCGGCGACCTCGACCTGATCGAGATGAACGAGGCGTTCGCCCAGGTGGTGCTGCAGTCGATGCGCGAGCTCAAGGTCGACGAGGAGATCGTCAACGTGAACGGCGGGGCGATCGCGCTCGGCCACCCGATCGGCATGTCCGGCGCCCGGCTGGTGCTGACGCTCGCGCTCGAGCTGCGGCGCCGCGGCGGCGGTTACGGCGCGGCGGGCCTCTGCGGCGGCGGCGGGCAGGGTGACGCGCTGATCATTCAGGCTCCCGACGCGTGAATGTTTCCGCTCTCGTCGCCAAGGCACGCGAAGGGGACGCGCGGTCGGTGGCCCGGCTGATCAGCCTGGTCGAAAATGGTCATCCCGCGCTGCCCGAGGTGGCCGCGGCCCTCACTCCGTACGCGGGCCGGGCTCAGGTCGTCGGTCTGACCGGCTCGCCCGGCGTGGGCAAGTCGACCACCACCAACGAGCTCGTCCGCGAGCTGCGCCAGGCCGGTAAGCGGGTCGGGGTGCTCGCGGTCGACCCGTCCAGTCCGTTCACCGGGGGCGCGATCCTCGGCGACCGCATCCGCATGCAGGACCACACCACCGACCCCGGCGTCTACATCCGCTCGATGTCCAGCCGCGGTCAGCTGGGCGGCCTGGCCGCGGCGACACCCCAGGCCGTACGCGTGCTGGAGGGCGCCGGCTGCGACGTGATCGTGGTCGAGACGGTCGGCGTGGGCCAGGCCGAGGTCGAGATCGCCTCGCTCGCCGACACCACGCTGGTGCTGCTCGCCCCGGGCATGGGCGACGCGATCCAGGCGGTCAAGGCGGGCGTGCTCGAGGTGGCCGACGTCTTCGTGATCAACAAGGCCGACCGGCCCGGCGCCGACGCGACGTACCGCGACATCCAGGGCATGCTCGCGCTCGGCGAGCGGGCGGCGGGCGAGTGGCGCCCCCAGGTCGTCAAGGCCACGGCGGTCAAGGGCGAGGGCATCGACGACGTGGTGGCGGCGATCGGGAAACACCGCGAGTGGCTCGAGAGCACGGAAAACCTGCGGGTACGGCGTGAGCGGCGGGCGGCCGTCGAGGTCGAGGCGATCGCCCTGGGCACCCTGCGTGCTCGCATCGGCGACCTACGCTCCGGTACGGCCCTGAGCACCCTCGCGGCCGCCGTCGCGCTGGGTGATATCGACCCTTACGCGGCCGCCGACGAATTGATCAAAGCCCTCAGCTGAACTGCTGCAGCGTCTCCTGGATCAGATGCAGGTCCCAGGTCAGCGTGCCGTCGGCCAGATCGCGGACGATGCCCTGCAACCAGCCGATCTCGGCCGCCAGCATCGCGGCCCGGTATTCGTCCTCGATCAGGAAGAGCCGGGGCAGGCCCACCGGCGCCTGCTCGCGGATCGCCGTCGCCTTCGCGGTGAGCGCCGCCACCCGCTGCTCGAGCAGGTCACGCGTCACCTTCGGGCCCAGGATGGCCAGGAAGGCCAGCGCCGCCGGGAACTCGGGGAACTCGCGGGCCGGCGTCGGCAGCGCGCTCAGGAGCCAGCGGCGCATGGCCGCCGCGCCCTCGTCGGTGATCTCGTAGACCGTCCGCTCGGGCCGGCCGGCCTCGCGCGCGGTGCTCGCCGGGCGGGCCAGGCCGTCCCGCACCAGGCGTTCCAGGGCCTGATAGACGCTGTTGCGCTGAGCCACGTTGACCAGCTGGTCCTGGCCCCGCTCTTTGATCATCTGCTGCATCCGGTACGGGTGCATGGGCGCCTCGGTCAGCAGGGCCAGCAACACCATGCCCAGCGTCGAGCGGCGCGGTTCAGTCACCTCCGCAGCTTAGAGGGTTGACGTTTCATAGTCATGGTATGCATAGTCAATCTATGACTAAGCCAGTTGCTCTCATCGCCGGCGGGGGAATCGCCGGCACCGTGGCCGCCATCGCCCTCGACCGGGCCGGCTGGGCGCCGCGCATCTTCGAGGCCCATCCGCGGGGCGCCGACGAGCGCGGCGCGTTCCTGACCGTCGCCGTGAACGGGCTGGCCGCCCTGCGGATGCTCGACCTCGACCCTCAGGCCGTCCTGGCCGGCGGGTTCGCGACGCCGACGATGGCGATGGTCAACGGCGCCGGGCGGCAATTGGCCGTGCTGCCGCTCGGCGGGCCCGACCCGGAGGGCACGACGACCACCACGATCCGGCGGGCCGACCTCTACGCCTCGCTGCGCGCGGTGGCCGAGGCCAGGGGCATCGCGATCGAGTACGGCAAGGGGCTGCGCTCGTTCACCGAGGAGCCGGGTGGGGTGACCGTCACGTTCGACGACGGCTCGACGGCCACCGGCGCGCTGCTGGTCGGGGCGGACGGAATTCGATCGCGTACGCGGGAAGTCCTCGATCCGGGCGGGCCGGCGCCGAGCTATCTGGGGTTGCTCAACGCCGGGGGATTCACCTCGGGCCCGGTCGACATCGAGATGGACCGCACGCCCGGGCTGATGTACATGGCGTTCGGGCGGCGGGCGTTCTTCGGCTGGGCGACGGCGCCGGACGGATCGGTGTGGTGGTTCGCCAACCCGCCGCGCAAGCAGCCGGCGCGACCGGGGGAGTTCACCACGTCGTCGTGGCGTGACTACCTGGTCGACCTCTTCGCCGAAGATGCGCTGCCGGCGGCGGCGATCATTCAGGCCTCGGACGAGGTGATCGGCCCCTGGAACACCGACGACCTGCGGCGGGTGCCGGTGTGGCGCAGCGGGCGGGCCGTGCTGGTCGGCGATGCGGCGCACGCGGTCGCGCCGTCATCGGGCCAGGGCGCGTCGATGGCGATCGAGGACGCGGTGACACTGGGCCGCTGCCTCGATGGCGTGACCGACCCGGCGGAGGGGCTCGCGGCGTACGAGGGCCTGCGTCGGCGGCGGGTGGAACGGGTCGTGGCGGCCGGCCGTCGCAACGGCAGCGGAAAGGCCGCCGGCCCGGTCGGCGCCGCGATCCGCGACGCGATGTTCCCGCTCTTCACCAAGCTCCTCTACCGCAAGGGCAACCCGCAGTCCTGGATCCTCGACCATCGCGTGGCTTGAGCGTTTTTCGGTCACTTTCAGTGACTGGTCGGCCGACGGCCGTTCCGGTCGTCCCGGATCGGGCGCCCGGCGTCGTCGGCACCGGCCGTTGACCCGATCGGCAACCGGTCCGCAACGGTCTAAGCTGGGCATATGTCTTCGGCAGGAAAGGGTGGCGGACATGGACACATTTGGTGAGCAGAGGGGTGCGGCATGATCAACCCAGTCACGTTCCCCCGGGAAGCCGGCACCACGGCCCCCTACCTTCACCCTCTGTTGCAGTCGGCTGTCGTGCAGTCGGCGGCGCTGGCCTCCACGTCGAAGTATGCCGAGGCGGCCGCGAACGTCACGCCCATGCGCGAGCCGGCCGTTCCCGTCGTCGCCGCCGTGCAGCCGACCGCGGCCTACGCCGAGAGCCTCGCCCGCGACGCCGCGACCGCGGTGCGCTCGGCCACGGTGACGGCCAAGACCGCGCGTAAGAAGCAAGAGGCCGCCGAGATCGATCCGATCGCCGAGCTGGAGCGCCAGGCGGCGATCGACCGGGCCTCGGGCCAGGTCGGCCTGCTGCTGACCCGGGCCGCCGCCGAACGCCGGGTGGCCCTGACCTCCGGCCTGCCGGCGTCGCGTCTGGTCCAGATCGACACCACTACGTCGCGGCTGTACCACGCTTTGGACGTTCTGGTCTGACCGCGACCCGGCCTGTGGATATCGCCGAGCCGTCACCCGCGCTCCTGTGGACAACCCCACCCGCCAACCCGCCCCGTCGGCGTAGCGTCCACCCATGCCCCGAGGCGGGTGGGGGTTAGGGATGGCCGAACAGCGCTGAATCGATCTTGAAAGAAACCTGACCTTAGCGATCGTTCAGGGAAGCCTCTAGGATGTCGGGCATGGACGCAGCCGATATCGCGGCCGGCCGGGAGCGCTGGCAGCGGCGCTACGACGCCGCCCGCAAGCGGGACGCCGACTTCACCACGCTCTCCGGCGCCACGGTCGAGCCGGTCTACGGGCCGCCCGCCGACGCCGGTTATCCGGGCTTCGAGCGCATCGGCTGGCCGGGCGAATTCCCGTTCACGCGAGGCCTTTACCCCACCGGTTATCGCGGCCGCACCTGGACGATCCGGCAGTTCGCGGGCTTCGGCAACGCTCAGCAGACCAACGAGCGCTACAAGATGATCCTGGCCAACGGCGGGGGCGGGCTGAGCGTCGCGTTCGACATGCCGACGCTGATGGGGCGCGACTCCGACGATCCGCAGGCGCTCGGCGAGGTCGGCCACTGCGGGGTCGCGATCGACTCGGCGGCCGACATGGACGTGCTCTTCGACGGCATCGACCTCGAGAAGACGACCACCAGCATGACGATCTCGGGGCCGGCCGTCCCGCTCTTCTGTATGTATCTGGTGGCGGCCGAGCGGCAGGGCGCCGATATCCACAAGCTCGACGGCACGCTGCAGACCGACATCTTCAAGGAGTACATCGCGCAGAAGGAGTGGCTCTTCCAGCCCGAGCCGCACCTGCGCCTGATCGGCGACCTGATGGAGTACTGCGCGCGGGAGATCCCGAAATACAAGCCGCTGTCGGTGAGCGGCTATCACATCCGCGAGGCCGGCTCGACCGCCGCGCAAGAGTTGGCGTACACGTTGGCCGACGGATTCGGCTACGTCGAGCTCGGCATCCAGCGGGGGCTCGACGTCAACCAGTTCGCGCCGGGGCTGAGCTTCTTCTTCGACGCGCACATCGACTTCTTCGAGGAGATCGCCAAGTTCCGCGCGGCCCGGCGCATCTGGGCCCGGCACCTGCGAGACGACTACGGCGCCACCAGCGAAAAGGCCCTCTGGCTCAAGTTCCACACGCAGACGGCGGGGGTCTCGCTGACCGCGCAACAGCCGGTCAACAACGTCGTCCGTACGGCGGTGGAGGCGCTCGCCGCCGTGCTCGGCGGCACCAACTCGCTGCACACCAACGCGCTCGACGAGACGCTGGCGCTGCCCACCGACGAGTCGGCCGAGATCGCGCTGCGCACCCAGCAGGTGCTGATGGAGGAGACGGGCGTGGTCAACGTGGCCGACCCGCTCGGCGGTTCGTGGTATCTGGAGGAGCTGACCGACCGCATCGAGGCCGAGGCGGAAGAGATCTTCGCGCGCATCCGCGAGCTCGGCGAGGACGGCAGCATCACGTCCGGCATCCTGCGCGGCATCGAGGACGGCTGGTTCACGGCCCATATCGCCGAGGCTGCCTTCGTCTATCAGCAGGCGGTCGAGAAGGGCGAGAAGAGGACCGTCGGCGTCAACGTGCACACCGCCACGGTCGCCAAAGAGCTCGAGATCCTGCGGGTCTCGCACGAGGTCGAGGTCGAGCAGCAGCGCGCTCTCGGTTCCCGCAAGACCGGCCGGGACGCCGTACGCGTGAAGGCCGCTCTGGACGACCTCATCGCCGTCTCCCGCACCGAGGGCAACATGATCCCCGCCATGCTGGAGGCCGCGCGGGCCGAGGCGTCCCTGGGTGAGATTTGCGACGCACTCAAACAGGAGTGGGGCATCTACCGGGAGCCGGCCCGGTTCTGATCCTGAATCGGATAAAGGTGCATATTTAGCAGTTCTGCGGCGCCTGGTTCCCGTGGGCCGGGGGCGGGATCTTGCGCATCGGCCCGCATCGGTCGACGATCAGTGGATCATGCTCCTGTGACGTCCGATATCACCTGCCCCGCGGCGCGGCGGCGTGCCTCGTCAGCGTGCGAGACTAGGTAACCATGAGCGACCCACGGACCACTCCGTCGATCTTCACCCGCGGCGCGGTCGACCTCAGCGCGCTGCGCGCCCCGGCCACTCGCCCGGCCACCAGCGACGCTCCCAACGGCGGCGCCCCGTCCGGCGGCGCGCACGCCCACGATCACGGCAGCCCGTCCGGCAGCATCCCCGGTGGCCTGCCCGGCGGTGCGGCGCCCGAGACGATCATCGACGTCACCGAGGCCAACTTCCAGACGACCGTCCTCGAGCGGTCCCTGAGCACCCCGGTCATCCTCGACTTCTGGGCCGACTGGTGCGAGCCGTGCAAGCAGCTCTCGCCGATCCTCGAGCGGCTGGCCCAGGCCGACGGCGGCTCCTGGGTCCTCGGCAAGGTCGATGTGGACGCCAACCCGCGCCTCGCCCAAGCGCTGCAGGTGCAGGGCATCCCGATGGTCGTGGCGGTGGTCAACGGCCAGCTCGTCGAGGGCTTCACCGGCGTGCAGCCCGAGCCCCGCATCCGGCAGTACGTGGACGCGGTGCTCAAGGCCGGCGGCGTCTCGGTCGCCGAGCCGGAGGACCCGCGCCTCGACGCGGCCGACGACGCGCTGATGGTCGGCGACCTCGACGAGGCCGAGGCGGCCTACCGCAAGATCCTGGCCGAGCACCCGGCCGACGCGGCCGCCGAGTCCGGCCTGGCTCAGGTCGAGCTCTACCGCCGCATCGCCGGCGCCGACCCGGCCACCGCCGTGGCCAAGGCCGACGGTTCGCCCGACGACATCGACGCCCAGCGGCTCGCCGCCGACATCGAGGTGCTCAGCGGGGAAGCGGACAAGGCCTACGCTCGGCTCGTCGCATTGATCAAACGCTCTTCCGGCGACGACCGCGACGCCGTACGCAAGCACCTGCTCTCGCTGTTCAGCGTGGCCGGCCCCGACGATCCCGCGGTGGCCGGCGCCCGACGGGCCCTGGCCAGCGCCCTCTTCTAGTCAGGGAGCCGCTCCGTGCGCCGTATCGCCGTCCTCGACGCACCGTCCAACCTCGGTCTGCGCCCGCCGACCGTGACGTCGGTGCCGGGCTGCGCCAAGGCGCCCGGAGCACTCCGCGACCACGGCCTGCTGACCAAGCTCAACGCGCGTGATGCCGGCTGCCTGACCCCGCCCCGCTACGACCCGGGTGACTGGCGGCCGGGCGACGGCGTCGCCCACGCACCCCAGATCGCGGCTTATTCGCGTGCTCTGGCCGACCGCATAGGCGCGATCCTCGACGCCGGCGAGTTCCCGGTCGTGCTCGGCGGCGACTGCTCCATCCTGCTCGGCTCCGGCGTCGCGATGAACAGGCTGGGCGACGCCGTCGGCGGCCGCATCGGCCTGGTCTTCGTCGACGGCCACTCCGACTTCCGTCACCCCGGCAACGCCTCCTATGTGGGCGCCGCCGCCGGCGAGGACCTGGCCTTGGTGACCGGCCGCGGCCAGCCCGACCTGGCCGCGATCGAGGGCCGCCGCCCCTACTTCCGCGACGTCGACGTCGTCGTGATGGGCATCCGCGCCCAGGACGAATACCGCCTCGACCTGCAGGCCGCCGGCATCGTCACCCGCCCGGTCCCCGCCCTGCGGGCCGAGGGCGCCGCCCGCAGCGCCCAGTGGGCCCGAGACCAGCTGGTCGACTGCGCCGGCTACTGGGTCCACTGCGACGTCGACGTCCTCGACCCCGCCGTGATGCCCGCCGTCGACGCCCCTTCCCAGGGCGGCATCGCCTTCCCCGAGCTCGAGATCCTGCTGGCCGGCCTGGTCGAGTCCCCCCACTGCCTGGGCGTCGAGATCACCGTCTTCGACCCCGACTACGACACCGACGGCTCCTACGCCGCCGAAATAGTCACCGCTGTAACCGCCGGCCTGGCCGCCGCCCACACGGTAAGCCCCCGCCCCGACCTGATAGCCGCCCGAGCCGACCTGGCCCGCCGCGACCGCACCCCCTTCAACCCCCCAAACCAAGACGCCCCCGGTACGCCCCCCGAGCCCCCCCAAGACCAGACCGAACCCGCTTACGAGCCCACATCGACCCCCGATCACCACGAAGACGTCGACCGCGACGGCAGCGAGCTCGACGCTGAGGGCGATCGTGGCGAGTTCGGGGCTGACGGTGGCCACAGTGAGTTCGAGGATCACGGTGAGTCCGGAGCTGACGACAGTCGCAGGGAGCTCGAGGACCACGCCGGCCGTGACCTCTCCGCCGTTGATGACACCCGCGCGGAGCCGGAGGCCGACGTCGACGATGGCGCCCATGACCACGGGCAGCCCACGACCGACCCAACCCCCTCGGACCCGGTAGCCGATCTAGGCACCCCCGAGCCGGAACGCCGACTCGGCCGCCCCGACCGAGTAGGCGGCCTGAACCGCCTCGGACTCGCCGCAGGCTTCGACCGCGCCGACCTCACCGCCGGCCTAGGCCGCCCAGAACGCCCAGGCGGCCTCAACCGCGCCGGCCTCAACCGCACCGCCGGCCTAAACCGCCCCGAGCCCCCCGGCGGCCTGAACCGCGCTGAGCCGGCTGGTGGTCTGAACCGCGCTGAGCCGGCTGGTGGTCTCAACCGTTCGGAGCTTTTATCGGGCTTGAACCGCCCAGAGCCCGCCGGAGGCCTCAACCGCTCCAATCTGTCCGACGACGCGGCTTTCGCCGACGAGCAGGAGCGGGAGCACCGACGCGCAGCAGCGGCATCCGAGAGCGTCTCGCTCGCCGCCGCAGGCATGTCCGAGGGCCCGGACGGCACCCCCGACGACGTGGCGCTACCCGCCACCACCCTCCTCGGCGTCGAGGACGCAGACGAACTGCCGCTGACGGAAGACGAGACGAACAGCTCAGCGGAAGCAGAGCCCACTAACGAATCCGACGGCACGTCAGCCGGCACCGACCCGGAAGTCGAGCCCGACGAGGACCCAGCCGAAGCCACTCTCCACATCGTCGGTGACGGCACCTCTTCGCACCCGCCGACAGATTCTCCAGAGGCCGGAGGCCCGACCGACGTCGGCGACGAAGCCGTAGACCCCGGAGAGTCCGCCCGTCCCATTGACAGCGACTCACCCAACGACACCGCGATCACGACCGCAACGGCAGATGCCGAGCCGACAGACAGTTGGACCGACCGCCCCCACGAGCCCGCCGCCGCCGAGAACCTCACCGTCGACCCGGAAACCGAAGCCCCAGAACCAGCCGAAACAGACGAGGAACGCCGAGCCAGACTGATCCCGCGCCCGCTGGGCCAGTCCCCCCTGCTCGACTCCGACCCGCTCCCCGCAACCCGCCCCGGCCTGCTCCGACCCCGATCCACCGACGAGCGCGAGAGCTTCTCCCTCCCCGTCCAACGCCCCGCCTTCGACCTAGGCACAGGCGAGCCCGCCGACATCGCCTGACCTCTGGCTTGCGTAAAAGCCAGACATCGAGGACCAGCCCTTAGCGCACGACATCCCGATGATCCGGGTTATCCACAGGTCAGATCCTGTCCACACCCGCCCCACAAAGATCAACATTTCCCGGCACAATCGTGTGTGGCCGGAGGCCCCCCTTTGGGAGGGCGGGCCCTGCGCAACGACCTAAGCTCGAAGCCGCGCCGAACTCAAAACCGCGCTGAGATTGAAACCCGCGCTGAGCTTGATAACCCGCGCTGAGATCCCAGTGCCTGAAGCCGAGCCCTGACCCCGCAGCGTGCAGTCGATCGGCAATACGGCGATCTCAAGAATGCGAGAGTCGCGACGCTGTATCTGCCCTGCAGCCCTTGATCTCCGTCTTAAGCGCAACCGGCACGGTTCTGCTCCCGCGCCCCACCACCCAGGTCCGCCCGGGTGAGAGGAATCCCCTGGAAACACCACAGCGCAGCAGCCAGATCATTCACCGCAAGGGGACCGCCGCCCAGATCATGCAATCAGCAGCGGGTGACCAACGACGACCCCACCCCGGCCCCCGACCGTCCCAGCGCCAGCAAACCGCCCATCAACCCGCGACAAGCGCGCTGCCGATCCACCCCGGGACGAGCGCAAGAACCCGAGCCAGAGAAAGCGGAAACTATTTAGCCAGAGCAGTCAGGAACCGAGACGCAGCCGGAACAGCAGCTTCAGACCCCGCCCCGCCCTTCTGCACCATGACCGCAAATGCCACATCCCCCTGATACCCGATGAACCAGGAGTGCGTGTCCTCAGTGCCTTCGGCAAACTCCGCCGTCCCCGTCTTGCCGAACACCGCACCCCCTGGAACCCCTCGCAACGCCGTCCCCGTCCCTCCGGTGACCACCTCGCGCATCATCTTCCGCAGTGCCGTCACCGCACCCGCATCCAACGCCGCCCCGTCCGCCGCCGGGCTCGCCGGAGCTGGTTCGAGCACGAGCCGCGGCTGCTTGAACTGCCCCCGAGCGATTGCCGCCGTGGCACTGGCCATAGCCAGCGGGCTGACCGCCGTAGCCCCCTGCCCGAACGTCGCCGCCGCCAGCTCGGTAGGGCTGTCGGCCGGCGAGAGCTCGCCGCTGAACGCGTCCACCCCCAGGTCCCATTGGCCGCCCAGCCCCACCGCCTCGGACGCCGCGCGAAGACCGTCCGCCCCCAGTTTCGGGGCCACCCCCACGAACGCCGTATTGCAGGACTTCGCGAAGTCGGTGTGGAACGGCACCGATCCGAGTGCCATGTCGTGCGAGTTCTTGAATTGGCGTCCCGCCACCACCGCGGTCTTGGGACAGGCCACCGTCGTGTCGGCCGTCAGGACCTTTTTCTGCAACAGCCCGTACGCCGAGACTGCCTTGAACGTCGACCCCGGCGCCACCTGACCCGTCAGCGCCGTGTTGACCGATCCGCCGTCCGGCCCGTTGGCCACCGCCACCACCGATCCGTCGCTCACCTTGATCGCCACCAGCGAGCTCGCCTGTTTCTGCGCCGCCAGCGCCTGGTCGGCCGCGAGCTGGGCCTTGACGTCCAGCGTGGTCTTGATCGGCTTGCCCGCCACCGGTTTCGCGGTGAACAGCTCGACACCCTTCGCGTCCTCGGCCTCGGTGGTGCGGGCCAGCGTGACCGACACTCCCGCCGTGCCTCGCAGCGTCGCGTCGTACTTCTGCTGCAGCCCGCCGTGCCCGATCAGGTCGCCCTGGGTGACCGTCTGGGGGTTCTTCTCGATGTCTTCGGCCGTCGCCACGTCGACCGTCCCGAGCAGCGCCCGGGCGAAGACTCGCGACGGCGCCAGCGGGCGGGCCTCCTTGTTGAAGACCGTGCCGTCGAGCGCCCGCAGCCCCGGACGGATCTTGTTGTAGTCGGGTTCGCGCAGCGTGATCAGGTCGAGGAAGGCGCCCGGCTGGGCGTTCTTGATGCGCTCGGCGAGGTCGGTCGTACCGACCGTGACGCCGATCTTCTTGAACTCGGCGGCCAGACCCGCGCGAAGCTTGGCCAGGTCGGTGACCCGCTGCGGCTCGACGCCGATGGTGACCACGTTGCGCGGGGTCACGATCGGCTCGCCCGCCGCGTCGAGGATGCTCGCCCGTTCGGACCGAAGCCTCGACATCTGCAGCTTGTCGCCGCTGGTCAGCTCACTCTGCAGGATGGCCGGCTCCCAGACCACGCGCCAGCCGTCGCTGTTCTGCTTGGTCAGCCGCACGGTGCTCTGGTAGCTCCAGGCAACGTCGCCGGGCAGCGTCCAGTCGAGTTTGATCGTGCTCATCGCGTTGTCGCCGGTGGTCTTGGGGTCACCCTCGGCGGTGACCTTCAGCGGCTGTTTGGCCAGGTCGCCGGAGAGGGCCTTGATCTGGGGGAGCACGTCCGTCGCGGCGACCTTGCCGCCGTCGGCGCCGACGAAGCCGACCTTGCTCAGATCGCCGCTGCCCCAGCCGGCCACGAAGTCGGTGAACGTGCCCTCGGGGCCGTCCTTGGAACAGCCCGCCAGTGCGCAGGCCACCAGCGCCAATGTGGCGACGGCCGCGGTCGTGCGTCGCCCGGACCGGTATGGACCGCGGTGCATGGGAACCTCTTTCGCCGGGTATCTGGCGGAACGTAGGAGACGGTAGTGAATCGATGCCCGTTCTGTTGACCCCCCTCGGGTGAGAAAGGTCAATCGGGCCGTTCGTACCGCGGCTGTCCGCGCTCCTTGCCGGGGGCTCTAGGCTGTCCTCGACACGTTCGAACCCACAGTGTCGTGGGTGAGGGGAGCGCCAGGGACATGGCTGTCGCCGACGAGGCAGCGACCGAATCCGATGCCGAGCACGACCTCATCGCCGGACCAGGGTTGGCCCTGACCGGCCGGCTCGGCGCCAGCGCCGAGGAGGGCGAGCTCGACGAGACGCTCCCGAACGGGGAGAGTCTGATCGCCCAGGCGGTCGAGGTGGCCGGCAACGACCATTCCACGGCCTCGCTGGTCGGGCGGTATTGGCGGTTCGCGCCGGACGAAGAACTGGTGGGGCTCACCCCGCAGGAAATGTACGACGCCGCGATCAGCCATCGCGAGCTGGCCGCCGAGCGCCTTCCGGGCGAGCTGAAACTGGCGATCACCCCGCCGACCGGTTCGCAGTGCCACACCATAGTGCAGGTCGTCACCGACGACATGCCGTTCCTGGTCGACTCGGTGATCGCGCTGCTCTCGGCCCATCAGCAACAGGTGCATCTGCTGGTGCACCCGTTGATCGTGGTGCGGCGTGAACCGCTCGGTGCGCTCGGCGAGCTGTGCGCCGACGTCGAGCCGGACGACGCGATCGACGGCGATCTGGTGGAGAGCTGGATCCGGATCGAGATCGATCCGATCCGTAACCCGGAGGCCCGTGAGCAGCTGCTCAACGAGGTCAGCCGGGTGCTGACCGACGTGCGCGACGCGGTCGAGGATTGGCCGCGCATGCGTCAGCGGGCGCTGGTGATCGCCGACGAGCTGGCCGCCGCGCGGGGCTCGGACACCAAGCTGCCGGTGCCGGACAAGGATGTCACCGACTCGGTCGAGCTGCTCAAATGGCTGGCGCACGACCACTTCACGTTCCTCGGCTATCGGGAGTACAGCCTCGACGGCGACGTGCTCACCGCCGTGGCCGGTAGCGGTCTGGGAATACTGCGGGGCGACAGCACGCCCCGCCAGCTCTCGACGATGACCGACGAGGCGTTCCAGCGCGCTCTCGAGAAACGTCTGCTGGTGATCACCAAGGCCAATTCGCGGGCCACTGTGCACCGCTCGGCCTACCTCGACTACATCGGCGTCAAGGTCTTCAACGAGTCCGGCGAGGTGATCGGCGAGCGCCGCTTCCTGGGCCTGTTCAGCTCGTCGGCCTACCGCACCAGCGTGCGGGAGCTGCCGGTGGTCCGGCGCAAGGTGCGCGAGGTGCTCGACCGGTCCGGTCTGTCGCCGCGCGGTCACTCCGGCAAGGACCTGCTGCAGATCCTCGAGACCTATCCGCGCGACGAGCTCTTCCAGATCAAGACCGATGACCTGTACGAGGCGGTGATCGGCGTCCTGCGGATGGCCGGCCGTCGCCAGCTGCGCCTGTTCCTGCGCCGTGACGGGTACGGGCGGTTCATCTCGTGCCTGATCTATCTGCCGCGCGACCGGTTCACCACCGGCAACCGGCTGCGCATGCAGGAGATCCTGCTGCGCGAGCTGAACGGCGTGGGCGTCGACTACACGACCCGGGTGACCGAGCGGATGCTGGCCCGGGTGCATTTCATCGTGCGCACCGACCCGACCGACCCGCCGGGCCAGATCGATCCCAACGCGCTGGCCGAGATGCTGGCCGACGCGACCCGCATGTGGGACGACGACTTCTCCCTCGTGCTCGAGCGCAAGCTGGGTGAGGAGGCGGCGCGCGACCTTTTCGCCCGCTACTCGACGGCTTACCCCGAGAGCTACAAGGACGGCCACACGCCGTACGAGGGCATGCAGGATCTGGCCAAGCTCGAGCTGCTCGAGGAGGCCGGGCAGCTCGAGATGCACCTCTACCGCAAGCGGCGGCTGGGTCACGGCGGTGAGCGGGAGCCCGACGACCACGACGTGCGGTTCAAGGTCTACCGCTACGGCGAGCCGATGATGCTCTCGGCCGTGCTGCCGGTGCTGCACTCGCTGGGTGTGCAGGTGGTCGACGAGCGGCCGCACGAGATCCGCCGTAGCGACGGCACGATCTACCTGTACGACTTCGGGCTGCAACCGCCGGCCGCGCACCGCGAGCTGGCCGAGGTCCGCCCGCAGGTCGAGAACGCGTTCGCGGCGGCCTGGCGGGGCGAGGCCGAGGTGGACGGGTTCAACGAGCTGGTGCTGCGGGCCGGGCTGACCTGGCGTCAGGTGGTGGTGCTGAGGGCGTACGCCAAATATCAGCGCCAGACCGGCAGCGTCTTCTCACAGCGATACCTGGAATCGACCTTCATCGCCTATCCGGAGATCGCGCGGCTGCTCGTGCGGTTGTTCGAGACCCGTTTCTCGCCGGGGCTGGAGGTGGGCGACAGCGAGCGCACCCGGCTCGCCGAGGAGCTGGCCGAGCAGGTCACGACGCTGCTCGACGACGTCGACAGCCTCGACCAGGACAGGATCCTGCGGTCTTATCTGACACTCATCCAGGCGACCCTGCGGACGAGTTTCTTCCAGCGCGGCGCCGACGGCCGGCCCAAGCCGTACGTGGCCTTCAAGCTCGACCCGCAGGCGATTCCCGACCTGCCGCAGCCCCGCCCGAAGTACGAGATCTTCGTGTATTCGCCTCGCTTCGAGGGCGTACACCTGCGGTTCGGTGCCGTTGCCCGTGGTGGCCTGCGCTGGTCGGACAGGCGTGAGGATTTCCGCACCGAGGTCCTGGGCCTGGTCAAGGCGCAGATGGTCAAAAACGCGGTGATCGTGCCGGTGGGTGCCAAGGGTGGCTTCGTGCTCAAGCAGAAGCCGGGCGACCGCGACGAGGCGGTGGAGTGCTACAAGGGCTTCATCACGGCCCTGCTCGACGTCACCGACAACATCCACAGTGGCAAGATCGTGCCGCCGCTGGACGTGGTGCGGCACGACGGCGACGACCCCTACCTGGTGGTCGCGGCGGACAAGGGCACGGCGACGTTCAGCGACATTGCCAACGAGATCTCGGTGTCCAAGGATTTCTGGCTGGGCGATGCGTTCGCCAGCGGCGGTTCGGCCGGCTACGACCACAAGAAGATGGGCATCACGGCCCGGGGCGCCTGGGAATCAGTCAAGAAGCACTTCCGGGATTTGGGCGTCGACACCCAGCGGGAAGATTTCTCCGTGGTCGGTGTGGGCGACATGTCGGGTGACGTGTTCGGCAACGGCATGCTGCTGAGCGAGCACATCCGGCTGGTCGCGGCGTTCGACCACCGGCACATCTTCCTCGACCCGAACCCCGTGGCGGCGTCGTCGTTCGCCGAGCGGCGGCGGCTGTTCGACCTGCCGCGCTCGTCGTGGGCCGACTACGACAAGGCGCTGATCAGCGAAGGTGGCGGGGTCTACCCGCGTACGGCGAAATCGATTCCGGTGACGCCGCAGGTGCGCGCCGCCCTCGACCTCGGTGACGTGACCGCGATCAGCCCGGCCGAGCTCATGCGGGCCATCCTGCGCGCGCCGGTCGACCTGCTGTTCAACGGCGGCATCGGCACCTACGTCAAAGCCGCCATCGAGACGCACGCCGACGTGGGCGACAAGACCAACGACGCGATCAGGATCAACGGCGGTCAATTGCGCGTACGCGTGGTCGGCGAGGGCGGCAACCTGGGGCTCACGCAGCGTGGGCGGATCGAGTTCGCGCGGGCCGGCGGGCGCATCTACACCGACTTCATCGACAACACGGCCGGCGTCGACTGCTCCGACCACGAGGTCAACATCAAGATCCTGCTGGGCGGCGCGGTCGCCGACGGCGAGATGACCCTGCCCGAACGCGACGAGTTGCTGGCCACGATGACCGACGAGGTGGCGGCGCTCGTCCTGCGCGACAACTACGAGCAGGCCACGGCACTGGGCAACGCCCGGGCGCAGGCCCACTCGCTGCTCCCGGTGCACCGGCGGATGCTCAACGACCTCGAGGCGAGCGGCCAGCTCAACCGGGAACTCGAGGCGCTGCCGACCGATGCGGAGTTGGCCTCCCGGTACGACACGGGGGAGGGGCTCACCGCTCCGGAGTTCGCGGTCCTGCTGGCGTACGTCAAGATCAGTCTCGAACGCCAGGTGCTGGCGGACGAGGTCGTGGACGAGGCCTGGACCAACCGGGTGCTGTCCCGATACTTCCCGACGCCGCTGCGCGAACGGTTCGCCGGCCGCATGGCGGGCCACCGGCTGCGCCGCGAGATCATCGCCACCGTCCTGGTCAACGAGGTGGTCAACCGGGGCGGCACGTCGTTCGTCTTCCGCGCCATGGAGGAGAGCGGCGCCTCGGCGGCCGACGTGATCCGGGCCTTCACGGTGATCCGGGAGGCGTACGGCCTGGGTGGCATCTGGGCCGAGGGCGAGGCGCTCGACAACAAGGTGCCGACCGAGGCCCAGACCCTGGTATTCCTGGAGTCGCGGCGCCTGCTCGACCGGGCGGTGCGCTGGCTGGTCAGCACCCGCCGCTCGCCGATCGACGTGGACGGCGAGATCGCCAAGATGGGCGCGGGCGTGCATACCCTGCTGCCGCAACTGCCGACGGTCCTGCTCGGCATCGAGCGCCGCTCGATGGACGAGCACATCGCCACCCTGGTCGACAAGGGTGTGCCGATGGATCTGGCCGAGCGGGTGACCTGGTGCAACTACGGTTTCGGCCTGCTCGACATCCTCGAGACGGGCGCCACGACCGACAGTTCCGCGGTCGAGGTGGCCTCGGTCTACTTCACCCTGTCGGCGCGGTTCCACATCGACCAGCTGCTGTCCCACATCTCCCGCCTCCCGCGGGGCGACCGGTGGGAGACGCTGGCCCGGATGGCCTTGCGCTACGACCTGTACGCGGCCTTGGCCGCCCTCACGGCCGAGGTGCTTCAGTCGACCCCGTCGGACGCCACCGCCGACGAACGCGTCTCCGACTGGGAACGCGTCAACGCCGCGTCGATCGCCCGAGCCGCCAACGCCATGGGCGACATCGCCGACACCCCGGCCGAGCTGGCCGCCCTCTCGGTCCTGCTCCGCCAGATCCGCACCTTGGTCAAGACCTCCTCCGCCGCCTGATCGTCGGTACGGGCCCGCCTTCGGGCGGGCCCTTGGCGTGTCCGGGCTCTCCGTTGCCGGTACCCCCAAGGGGTATAGGGTACGGGTATGGAGCGGGTGATTGAGCTGGAAATCGGCGGGATGACGTGTGCTGCGTGCGCCAACCGCATCGAGAAGAAGCTGAATCGGATGGACGGCGTGGTCGCGTCGGTGAACTACGCGACGGAGAAGGCCCGCGCCACGGTTCCGGGCACGCTGAGCGCGGCCGACCTGATCGCGGTGGTCGAGAAGACGGGTTACACCGCGGCCGAGCCCACGCCCGAGCCCGTGGCCGTGGTCGCTCAGCGGGACACGTTGCGTGACCGGCTCCTGATCTCGGCCGCGCTGAGTGTGCCGGTCATCCTGCTCGCGATGGTGCCGGCCTGGCAGTTCGACTACTGGCAGTGGTTGTCGCTGACGCTGGCGGCGCCGGTCGTGGCGTACGGCGGGTGGCCGTTCCATCGATCGGCGTTCGTCAACCTGCGGCACGGCGCGGCCACCATGGACACGCTCGTCTCGATGGGCACCCTGGCCGCGTTCGGCTGGTCGGTCTGGGCGCTCTTCCTCGGTGACGCCGGCATGCCCGGCATGACCCACCCGTTCTCGCTGACCGCGCGCGAGGGCGACGCGATCTATCTCGAGGCGGCCGCCGGTGTGACGACGTTTCTGCTGGCCGGGCGCTATCTGGAGGCCCGGGCCAAGCGGCACGCCGGTGACGCGCTGCGTACGCTGCTCTCACTCGGGGCCAAGACCGTCACCCTTCTCGAAAACGGCCAGGAGCGGGTCATTCCGGCCGCCGACCTCAAGCCGGGCGCGCAATTCCTCGTACGCCCGGGGGAGAAGGTCGCCACCGACGGCGTGGTCGTGGAGGGGGCGTCGGCGCTCGACGTCAGCCTGCTGACCGGTGAGTCGGTGCCGGTGGAGGTGCGGGCGGGCGACCCCGTCACCGGCGCGACGATCAACGCGGGCGGCCGGCTCCTCGTCCGGGCGACCAAGGTGGGCGCCGACACACAGCTGGCGCAGATGGCACGACTGGTCGAGGAGGCGCAGAACGGCAAGGCGGCCGTCCAGCGGCTGGCCGACCGCATCTCGGGCGTCTTCGTGCCCGTTGTGATCGCACTCGCGGTGGCCACTCTCGGCTACTGGCTCGGCACCGGCCGCGGCGTGACCGGGGCCTTCACCGCCGCGGTGGCCGTGCTGATCATCGCCTGCCCGTGCGCGCTGGGCCTGGCCACGCCGACCGCCCTGCTGGTGGGCACGGGCCGGGGCGCCCAGATGGGCATCCTGATCCGCGGGGTGGAGGCGCTCGAGTCCACCCGCAAGGTCGACACGATCGTCCTCGACAAGACGGGCACGGTCACCACCGGCCGCATGTCGGTCTCGTCGCTCGTGCCGGCCGACGGGATCACCGAGGCGGAGTTGCTGCGCTTGGCGGGTGCGGTCGAGGCCGCCTCGGAGCACCCGATCGGCCGGGCCATAGCTCAGGCCGCGCGCGAACGAGGGCCGCTGCCGGCGGTGTCGAGCTTCCTGGCCACCGCCGGGGTCGGGGTGCGCGGGGTCGTCGAGGGCCGCGCGATCGCGGTGGCGGCCGGCGCGCCCGCATCGCCGTCCGGTGCCGCGACCTGGGTGGCGGTCACGGCCGGCGGTGCCGAGCTGGGCTGGATCGCGCTGGCCGACTCGGTGCGCCCGACCAGCGCGGCGGCGGTGGCCGGGCTTCGCCGGCTCGGGCTGACCCCGATGCTGGTCACCGGGGATTCGGCGGAGGTGGCGGCGGAGGTGGCGGCCGAGGTCGGGATCACCGAGGTCTCCGCGGGCGTGCTGCCGTCGGGCAAGGTCGACGTGGTCAAGCAGCTGCAGGCCCAGGGCCGGTCGGTGGCCATGGTCGGCGACGGGGTGAACGACGCGGCGGCGCTGGCCCAGGCCGATCTCGGGCTGGCCATGGGCGCCGGGACGGATGTGGCGATCCAAGCTTCGGACCTGACCCTCGTACGCGGTGACCTGACGGCCGCGGTCGACGCGGTTCGCCTGTCGCGGCGCACGCTCGGGATCATCCGCGGGAACCTGTTCTGGGCCTTCGCCTACAACGTGGCCGGCCTGCCCTTGGCCGCCGCGGGCCTGCTCAACCCGATGATCGCCGGTGCCGCGATGGCCTTCAGCTCGGTCTTCGTCGTGCTCAACAGCCTGCGCCTACGCAGTTTTCGCCCGCTGTGATCGACGGTGTCCCGCCCGGAAACAGCGTGAGCCGGGTCGCGGCGGATTGCTCCCGAAATCCGTTACCCGCGCCCGGCTCACCGTCTGCGTCGCGACGCCTCGGACTGGTCCCGAAGGCCGAGTCGATCGCGACGTCCCCAGACCCACCTGCAGTGATGACGCTACGTGCCGGCGGCCGGACGCCGGAAGCTCCCCGTGCGCGAAATGACCGTTCGGCCAGGGCCAAATGAGCGACAGATCCGGCTATCTCCGGACAGCCAGGTATAAAAACGCATAGTCGATCACTCAACGTGAAGATGACCATGCACTACCCGCAGTGGTCAATCGTCCTTGCGAACGGTCTCGATCAGGGCCAGCACCTGGCGCAGCGCCGGCCGCAGCACGCGCAGCCGGGAGAGCGACACCAGCCGGTCGATCAGCGGCACCGCCCCGTCGATCAGGCGCCGGGTGCGCCGCTGGCCGGGCGAGTTGTCGTACACCCAGAAGAGGATCACGCCCATCCAGCCGAGCCAGAGCAGCTCGGGCAACTCTTTGCGCAGCTCGGGGTCGAGCTTGGCGTTCGAGCCGTCCACGACATCCCGGAAGATCGCGATGGCGGCTTCACGCGCCGGCGACGACTGGCTGGAGAACGGGCTCAGCGGCGACGTCGGCTCGGCCGCGGTCTTGAAGAAGGTCGCGGCGAACGAGTGGTACGGCTCGTTGACGTCGATCCCCGCGTGCAGCACGCCGCGCAGCCTCGGCGCGAGCTCCTTCTCCTGCTCCAGGATCGTCGCGGCCCCGGCCCGGTGAGCGACCTGGTTGCGGTCGTAGAACCCCTGGATCAGGTGTTCCTTGGAGTCGAAGTAGTAATACGCATTTCCGACCGCGACGCCCGCCTCCTTGGCGATCGCCCGCATGGTCGTCTCCGCGTAACCCCGCTCCCGGAACAGCCGCAGCGCCGTCTCGAGAATCAGCTGCCGCGTCTGCTCCCCCCGCGCCCGCCGGGGTTTTTCCCCAGCCGAGGCCGGTTCCGGTCCGGCGGGGTCAGCGGCAGCGGTCGTCACACACGTCACCGTAGTACCCCGTTCCGCCGGGCCGCGGGTCACCAGGGCCGTCGGCCAACGGCGATCTCGTACGCGCCCGCACCGCCGAAGCCGCCGCGATGAACTTCCGGGCCGTGGGCAGCAGCGCCAGCGAACTGATCCGCTCCGCCATGCCCCGGTAGTCGGCGAGCGCCCACAGGCACGCCACCCAGGCGCCGTCACCCACATAGAACGACCCGTCGTCCCCGACCACGGTCAGATCGAGCAGTGTCGCCTGATGATCGAGGCCCACGAACCGCCGCCGCGCCTCTTCCGACCCGGCAGGCACAAATTCCAGCGGTACGAGTTGAGCCCGCCCCGAGAGCCACTGGCGAGCTGCCCGGCAGATCGGGCACCCGGCGTCGTACAGCACCGTGAATGCCCCGATCCGCCCGGGGACGGCCGTGCCGGTTCGGCTGTCCCCGGGCGGCAGGGCCCGGCCGCCCCCTCGTTCGGCCGGGCCCGTGTCACCGGTCATGACCGGCGACCGCTTCGCTCACTCCGGCGTAGCCGGTCATGCCCGGGCCGGAGGCGGGTTCTGCGGGTGCATCGGCAGCCGGCCCGCGGGCGGCAGCGGCGGCATCCCCTGTTGCTGGCGCAGGCGGCCGCGGCGGTAGCGGCCGAGGAAGAAGACGTTGCAGAAGTGCAGGACGCCGAGCACGAGCAGGACCAGGCCGACCTTGCTCGACAGCGTCTCGAGGGCCTCGCTCGTATTCGTGATGGTCTGGTTCGACCGCATGGTGACCGTCACGTAGCCGAGGTTGAGCAGGTAGAAGCCCATCACGAGCAGGTGGTTGACCGCCTTGGCCAGCTTGGCATCGGCGAACACGTCGGCCAGGAAGACAAGCCCGTTGCGTGACAGGGTGGTCGCCACCCACACGGTCAGCCCGACGCTGACGGTGAGATAGACCAGGTACATCCACACCTTCGGGTCCATCAGGACCACCTTTCTCGAACACGTTCAACTTTGCCGCATCAGCGTAAGCCCAGTAGTTGAACATGTTCAAGTGGTGTGACGCGCCAGTCAAAGTCAGCCGTTCGCGGGCAGAGCCCGGCCCGTCGGCGGCTTATCCACAGTCCCGACCTATCCACAGGACGGAACCGGCCATCGCGCAGAGATCAGCAAATCTCGTCACAATGGCCGGTGGACGGAGGCCCCCTTGAGGAGGGCGGGCTCTGCGGTGGGCGGGCGTCTGCGGTGGGCGGGCGTCTGCGGTGGGCGGGCGTCTGCGGTGGGCGGGCTAGACGGTCAGGCCCAGGGCTTCGGCGGCGGCGCGGCCGTTGGCCAGGCTCGCGCCGTGGGTGGTGACGAAAGCGCGCACCCGAGCCGGCCGCCAATCCGACGGCCACCCCATCTCCACGACCCCCACCGCATGCGCCGCCGAGAGCCGCTCGATCAGCTCCCGGCTCGACGACGCCCGGTGCGTGTGCCGCCCCACCACCACGATCGGCCGCGATCCGGCCCGCGCCGCCAGCTGCTCCGCCGACGCGTCCGCCGCGACCACTTCCACCTGCTCGATCCCGTCCAGGTGAGGCGCCAGCCCCCACGGCACGCGCCCCTCGGCGATCGAATACCCCGACACCAGCTGCACCACCAGCGGCGACGCCAGGTCGACCAGGGAGCCTTCGACCCGTACGGCCCGCCGGGCCGCCGCATACCCCAGGTCGTCCGCCGAGCCGGCATTCGAAGCCCGTGGAGCCGCAGTCCACGACGCCATCGCCACGTTCCGGGCGACCGCCTCTTCCAGCCGCGCGACCGGCACCCGCTCGACGATCTCGGCCACCACCGCCTCGACCAGGGCCGGGTCGACCTGGGCCCCGATGCAGAGCAGATCCGCCCCCGCGGTCAGGGCCCGCACCGCGGCCAGCGGAATGCTCCCCGCGGCCGCCGCGGCGCCGGCCATCTCCAGGGCGTCGGTGACGATCACGCCCTGGAAGCCGAACTCGGTGCGGAGCAGCCCTTGCAGGGTCGCCGCGCTGAAGGTGGCCGGTCCGTCGCCGGTCAGGGCGGGCACCCGGATGTGGGCCGTCATGATGGCCTGGGCCGACGACGCCACGGCGGCGAAGGGTGGCAGGTCCCGCTCGCGCAGCAGCGAGAACGAGGCGTCCACGGTGGGCAGTGACAGGTGCGAGTCGCTGACCGTGGCGCCGTGGCCGGGGAAATGCTTGGCGCAGGCGGCCACGCCGACCGACTGCAGGCCGTCGACCGCCGCGCGGGCGTGCCGGGCGACCAGCTGCGGGTCGGCGCCGAACGAGCGGGTGCCGATGATCGGGTTGTCGTCGGCCGTGTTGACGTCCACCGTGGGGGCCAGGTCCAGGTTCACCCCGGCCGCGCCCAGGTCGGTGCCGATGGCGGCGTACACCGCGCGGGTGAGTTCTTCGTCGTCGACGGCGCCCAGGGCGGCGTTTCCGGGGTACGGGCTGCCGGTGCGGTGGGCCAGGCGGGTGACGTCGCCGCCCTCCTCGTCGATCGCGATCAGGGCGTCCGGGCGGCCCTCGCGCAGCTGCCCGGTCAGCCGCGCGACCTGGGCCGGGTCGATGACGTTGGTGCCGAACAGGGTGTGCCCGGCCAGGCCCTCGGCCAGCCGGTCGACCGCCCAGCCGGGCGCGGTGCCGCCGGGGAAGGCCGCCAGCAGAGTGCCCAGTGCGAGACGGCGGAGTCCGGGGTCGATCGCCATGATGTCCTTCCAACGACGCAAGTCTGGTCTGTACGTCCGGTGAGCTGCCATGATCGCTCGGAGTCGATTGCGACCCGTTACGCTGCGGCTACCTTTCCAGGGCGCCGCTAATCTAATAGGAAACAATCCTAAATACTAGGGGAACACATGGCCGCCACCCGCCTTCCGGGCACACCCCGGTTGCTGCGTGCGCTCAATGACCGCGCCGCGCTGGAGCTGCTGCTCAACCGCGGTCCGCTCACGCGCGCCCAGCTCGGCGAGATGACCGGGCTGAGCAAGGTCACCGCCTCCCAGCTGGTGGAGCGGCTCGAGCAGCGCGGTCTCGTGCGCCGGGTCGGCGAGCAGGCCGGCGGCCGCGGCCCCAACGCCCAGCTGTACGCGGTGACCCCCGGCAGCGCGCACGTGATCGGCGTCGAGGTCGGTCCTGATCGGGTGGTCGCGGCCTGCGCCGACATCACCGGCACGATCATCGGCCGGGTCGAGCTGTCCACCAAGGACACGGACGACCCGGTCGGCGTGGTGCACAGCGCCGTGGTCCGGGCCGCGACCGACGCCGGCGCCGACATGACCTCCGTACGCCGCGTCGTGCTCGGCACCCCCGGTCTGGTCGACCCCGAGACCGGCGAGATCTCCTTCGCCTGGGACCTGCCCCGCTGGCACCGCGGCCTGCTCGACGACCTGCGCCGCGACCTGAGCACCCCGGTCGTGTTCGGCAACGACGTCAACATGGCCGCCGTGGCCGAGTCGAGCTCCGGCGCGGCCACCGGCGTGCGCGACTTCGTGCTGATCTGGATCGGCCGTGGCGTCGGTCTGGCCAGCGTCATCGACGGCCGCCTGCACCAGGGCAGCACCGGCGCCGCGGGCGAGATCGGCTATCTCCCGGTGGCCGGGGCCGAGGTGCCCCGGCACACCGGGCGCAAGGTCACCAAGGGTGGCGTGCGCGGCGCGTTCCAGAGCATCGCGGGCGCCGACGCGGTCAAGGCGATCGGCAAGAAGTACGGCTTCCGCGGGGCCGAGGCGGCCGACGTGGTGCGCGAGGCCGTCGCGGCCGGCCCGGCCGGCGAGCCGGTGCTCGACGAGCTGGCCGCCCGGCTGGCCCTCGGTGTGGCCGCGACCTGCGTGGTCCTCGACCCGCCGCTGGTCGTGCTGGCCGGCGGGGTGTCCCAGGCCGGTGGCGAGGCGCTCGCCTCGCGGGTGCAGGACGAGGTGGCCGCGATCACTCTGGTCAATCCCAAGGTCGTCATCACCGGGGTCGAGTCGGAGCCGGTCCTGCACGGCGCCCTGCACACCGCGCTGGATGCCGTACGCGATGAGGTGTTCGGGTCGACCACCGGCTGAATCGGGTAACCCGTGCGTGGTTGGATGGACGCGTGCCTGAGCAGCCTGACGATGACACTGTGATCGCGTTCGACCGGGTCAGCGTGATCCGCGACGGGAGCTTCCTGGTCCGGGGCTTGTCCTGGCAGGTCGAGCTCGACGAGCGGTGGGTGATCCTGGGGCCCAACGGCGCCGGCAAGACCACCCTGCTCAACCTGGCGTCGGCCCGGCTGCACCCGTCGCGCGGCTCGGCCTGGGTGCTGGGCGAGCGCCTCGGCCGCACCGACATCAACGAGCTGCGTACGCGGATCGGCCTGGCCACCGGCCAGTTCAGCGAGCGGGTGCCGCCGACCGAGCGCGTGCTCGACGTCGTGGTGACCGCCGCCTGGTCGGTGGTGGGCCGCTGGCGCGAGTCGTACGACCCGCAGGACGAGGCCCGCGCCCGTCAGCTGCTCGACCAGCTCGGCATGGGTGCGCTGGCTCTGCGCGAGTTCGGCACGCTGTCGGAGGGCGAGCGCAAGCGCACCCTGATCGCCCGGGCGCTGATGACCGACCCCGAGCTGATGCTGCTCGACGAGCCCGGCGCCGGGCTCGACCTGGGCGGCCGCGAGGATCTGATCGCCCGGCTGACCGAACTGGCCCTCGACCCCGACTCGCCGGCCATGGTGCTGGTCACCCATCACGTCGAGGAGATCCCGCCCGGCTTCACCCACGGCATGCTGCTGCGCGAGGGCACGATCGTGGCGGCCGGCCTGCTCGGCGAGGTGATGACGGCCGGCAACCTGACCAAGACCTTCGGCCTGCCGCTCATCGTCGACCGGTTCGGCGACCGGTACGCGGCCCGGGCGGCCTGACCCGCATGGCACCGCGGATCGTGGTGGCCGGCAGCGCCAACATGGACCTGGTCGGGCTGGCGTCACGCCTGCCCCGGCCGGGGGAGACCGTGCTCGGCGACGACTTCCTGATGATGCCCGGCGGCAAGGGAGCCAACCAGGCGATCGCCGCCACCCGGGCCGGCGGCCACACGGTCTTCCTCGGCGCGATCGGGTCGGACGCGTTCGGCGTCAACCTCAACGCGCGGCTCAACGGGGCCGGCGTCGACATGCAGCACGTCCGCACCGCGTACGGGGCCTCCGGGGTCGCCGTGATCATGGTCGACCGGAACGGGGAGAACTCGATCCTGGTCGCGCCCGGCGCCAACAACATGTTCGTCGGCCTGACCGGCGCCGAGGAGGCCGCCATCGCGGCCGGTGACGTGCTGGTCTGCCAGCAGGAGATCCCGGTCGAGACGGTGGTCGCGGCCGGTCGCGCGGCCCGCAACGGCGGCACCCGCATGATCCTCAACGCGGCGCCGGCCCGCGAGTTGCCCGAGGAATTGCTGGTCAACATCGACCTGCTGGTGGTCAACGAGGTCGAGGCGCTGGCCGTCACCGGGGGCGACGAGATCGACGTGCCGGGGCTGCTCGCACTGGTGCCCCGGGTGGTGCTCACGCTGGGCGGCGCCGGTTCGCGCTACGCCGACCGCGAGGGGCGCGACGAGCAGGTCCCGGCGTTCCCGGTCGAGGTCACCGACACGACCGCGGCCGGCGACGCTTTCACGGGCGCGCTCGCGGTGGCCTGGGGCGAGGGTCGTGACCTGGTCGAGGCGGTGCGCTGGGCCAACGCCGCCGGGGCCGCCTGCGTACGGCAGGTGGGCGCCTCGAACGCCCTGCCCACGCGCGACGAGATCGACGAGGTCTACCGCAACGGTTAGTTCTGGCCCCTGGTCACGCCGTCACTTCGCGGAATGGGCGACCCGCCAGGCCCAGAGCACGAGCGGCACCTGCAATGGCAGCCGGCCGAGGGCGATCGCGCGCTTGGCCGGGGCCGCCCGGCGCCAGTCCACGGCCATCTTGACGTTGGCCGGGAAGACGCCGATGAAAAGCCCGGCCGCGGCCAGGCCGCCGATCCGCCTGGTCCGCGGGTGGGCGATCGCGGCCGCCACGGCCAGTTCGGCCGCGCCGCTGAGATAGGTCCAGGTGCGCCGGCGGCCGGGCAACGAGCGCGGGACGATCGAGTCGAACGGGCGCGGCGCGACGAAGTGCAGCACTCCGGTGGTGGCGAGCATCGTGGCCAGAGCGGCGGCGTCTTTCTTCATCCGTGGGATCCTACCGGCGGGTAACCGGCTCCAGCGCGCGCTGCAGGGCCCGGTAGATGCGGCCGAAGCGGGCTGCGTCGCGGGTGCTCAGCAGCATCAGGTCGCCCTCGCGGGTGCGGGCCCAGATCTCGCGCTCCCGGGAGCCGCGGTCGTAGGAGCGGTCGACCCGTTCGAGCAGCATGTCGGCCAGCGGGGCGGCGGCGAAGCCGACCAGGATGCCCCCGCCGACCAGGGCGATCGTGGTCGCGGTGGAGGCGTCGATCACCACGGCCACGCCGATGCCGAGCAGGCCCACCACGATCGGGACGAGGATGGCCAGCCCGACCGCGCCCCGGCCGGCGATCGTGCCCCAGGATCGGCGCCCGCGCGTGTGCCACACCTGGAGCAGATCGTCCAGGCGCAGATCGCGACCGTTCATCCGTACGCCGGTGGAGGCGATCCACACGTCCGGATCCCGGTAATACGTGGTCACAGTCTTCTCCGTACCCGTCGTAGGCTGACCTGAACCGCAGAGCCAGTAGGAGGCGTTCGTGGGCGAGTTCGTAACGTTGGAGACTACCGACGGCATTGGCACGATCCGGCTGGATCGTCCCCCGATGAACGCGCTCAACACCCAGCTACAGGAAGAGTTGCGGGCCGCCGCGCATGCCGCCACCGAGGACGAGCAGGTCAAGGCCGTGATCGTCTACGGCGGGGCGAAGGTCTTCGCCGCCGGGGCCGACATCACCGAGTTCACCAAGGTCGGTTACGCCGAGATGGCCGTGCGCGCGGCCGCGCTGTCCAGCGCGTTCGATGCCGTGGCCAAGATCGGAAAGCCGGTCGTGGCCGCGATCACCGGCTACGCCCTGGGCGGCGGCTGCGAGCTGGCGCTGGCCTGCGACTGGCGGGTGGTGGCCGAGGACGCCAAGGTCGGCCAGCCCGAGATCAAGCTGGGCCTCATCCCGGGCGCCGGCGGCACCCAGCGGCTGGCCCGGCTGATCGGTCCGGCCCGGGCCAAAGATCTGATCTTCTCGGGCCGCATGGTCGACGCCGAGGAGGCGCTGCGCATCGGGCTGGCCGACCGGGTGGTGCCCGCGAGCGAAGTCTTCGATACAGCGGTCGCGCTCGTCCGGCCGTACGTGAAGGGTCCGTCCCTGGCCCTGCGGGCCGCCAAGCTGGCCGTCGATGGCGGCCTGAACACCGACCTGGCCTCGGGTCTGGCCCTGGAATCGCAGCTTTTCGCCGCATTGTTCGCCACCGATGACCGGGTCGAGGGCACCACGTCGTTCGTCGAGAAGCGTAAACCTACATTTACAGGGCGTTAGGACTCGACCACATCGATCGCTTGCCATAAAGTCCGACACTGTGGAACCGGTTCCGGTCACGCGCAGGGTGCGACGTACCGTGCGCATGGCTGTTGCGCTGGTCGTCGGCCAGGCCGTGCTGTGCGCGTTCATCGGCTGGATGACGCTCGGCCGGTCCCGCTCCGAGCCCGTTCGGCCGCCCGGTTCGGCCGTGGTCGACCAGCTGGCGATCCCGCCGCTGGCCGGGCCGGCGCCGCCGTCGCTCACCTCGCGCAGCACGGTCGTCCCGAGCAAACAGGCCCGCAAACCGACCACGCCCACCTCGCGCGCGTCGCCGCGCCGGTCGGCCACCACCGCGGTCCCGCCGTCCAGCACCGTGACCCGTACGCCGGAGCCGATCCTGGCCCCGCCCGAGGAGCCGGCGCTCCTGCCGCCGGCCCCACCGCCGCCCTCGGCCACTCCGCCCGCGACGACCCGGCCGACGACCCCCGCGCCCGACGTCGTGCAAGAACCCGTCCGGGTGGGGGACGAATGCCGCCCCGAGGGCGCTTACGGGCGAACCGCGGACGGCGAGCTGGTGAGATGCGTCCGCGAGTGGCGTCACCGGTCGCGCTGGAAGATCGTGTGACAGCGGCTACCCCCTAGACTCGGGAGCATGGCCATCGACCAAGGTGAGCCGAAAAGGCATGCCCTAGGCGTGGACTTCGGCACCTCCAACACCGTCGCGGTGGCGCGCTGGCCCGACGGCCGCGCGCGCCCGATCCTGGTCGACGGCTCCCCGCTGCTGCCCTCCGCGGTCTATGCCGAGACCGACGGCTCGCTCTCGGTCGGCCGCGACGCGGTGCACAGCGCCCGGCTCGACCCGGTGCGCTTCGAGCCCAACCCGAAACGCCGCATCGACGACGGCCTGGTGCTGCTGGGCGAGCAGGAGTTCCCGGTCGTCGACCTGATCGCCGCGGTGCTGGCCCGGGTCGCCGAGGAGTGGCACCGCGCGGTCGGACCGGTGCTGCCCGAGGTCACGCTCACCTGCCCGGCCACCTGGGGCGCGGCCCGCCGCACACTGCTGGCCGAGGCGGCCGCCCGGGCCGGGCTCACCGGCGCCCGATTGGTCGCCGAGCCGGTCGCCGCCGCTACGTATTTTGCCGAGGTGCTGGGCCGGGACGTGCCGATCGGCTCGGTCGTGGTGGTGCACGACTTCGGGGCCGGCACCTTCGACGCCAGCGTGGTGGCCCGCACGGCCTCCGGCTTCGAGGTGATGGCGATCGACGGCCGCGACGACATCGGCGGCCTCGACGTGGACGCGGCGATCGTCGAGCACCTGCGGACGAGCGACTGGCAGCGGCTGCTCGAGCCGACGACGGCCCAGGAGAGGCGGGCCCAGCGCCAGCTCTGGGAAGAGGTGCGGATCGCCAAGGAGCGGTTGTCGCGCGCCCAGTCGGCCGACTTCGTGGTGCCGTTGCTCGACACCGAGGTCCACCTCACCCGCGACGAGCTGGAAAAGCTGGCCCGCCCGGTGCTCGAGCAGACCGTCCGGGTCACCAAGGGCCTGCTCGACTGGGCCGACCTGCCCGACGGCCGGCTGGCCGGGGTCTTCCTGGTCGGCGGGGCGAGCCGGATCCCGCTGGTCGCCACGTTGCTCCACCGTGAGCTGGGCGAGGCGCCGGTGGTGATCGAGCAGCCCGAGCTGGTGGTGGCCGAGGGCAGCATCCTGGCCGACGCGGCGCTGCTGGCGACCGGGGCGGAAGCGCCCGGCCCGACGGCCGAGTTGCGGCTCGTCTCCAGCGGACGGGCCGAAGCGTCGTCGTCTTACGGCGGCCGGGGAGAGGCTTCGTCTTCCGGCGGCCGGGGAGAGGCTTCGTCTTCCGGGGGCCGGGGTGACAATGCGGCGACCGAACGCGTGTCCGCCGGGACTGTGCGGGTGCCCGGGACGACCGGGCTCCAGCCGGCGGTCGACCCCTGGCCCGACGCCGATCACAGCGCCTGGGTGCCCGACCCGCACGCGACCGTGCCCACGCCGAAGCCGAAATTCGACCACCCGATCTCCGTACCGCCGCGCCCGTCGCCGGCCCCTTCGTCGGGCTCGCTGCACATGTCCGGGCCGGTCACTTCGCGGCCGGTGTCGCCGCCGCGGCCGCCGGCCTACGCGGCGCGCCCGCAGACCCAGGTCAGCCAGGCCGTGCGGCGGGGCAAGAAACGGGGCGGATTCCTGCGCGGGCTGCAGATCCTGATCAGCATCCTCGTGATGATCGCGGTGCCGCTGGTCGCGCTGGTGGCGGCGTACGGCTACGGCAACGGCCGGCCGATCACCGAGGACGCCCTCAACCTGTACGAGGAAGTTCTTCGGCTGGTCGGGATCTGAGAGTCGTTCATCTTTCTGGGCGAGCCGGGTAGCGTGCCTACACCGGCACAGGAATGGATGGGGGCTGCAGGCAATGGCAGAAGTGGTCGAGGGGCACGGCGGCGAACTGGCGCTGGCCGCGCTGCGGGCATTCGGCGTGACCGAGATGTTCACGCTGTCTGGTGGGCACGTGTTCCCGCTCTACGACGCCGCGCACAAGACCGGCTTCCCGATCTACGACGTACGTCACGAGCAGACCGCGGTGTTCGCGGCCGAGGCGGTGGCCAAGCTGCAACGCCGTCCCGGTCTCGCGGTGCTCACCGCCGGCCCCGGCGTGACCAACGGCATCTCGGGGATGACCAGCGCCTTCTTCAACGCCTCGCCGGTGCTCGTGCTCGGGGGCCGGGCGCCCTCGTTCCGCTGGGGCTCGGGCAGCCTGCAGGAGTTCGACCACGTCCCGCTGGTCGCGCCGATCACCAAGTACGCGGCCACGGTCGGCGACACCGACTCCATCCCGGGCGAGATCCGGGCCGCGCTGACCGCCGCCCTCACCGCCCACCGCGGCCCCGCCTTCCTCGACCTGCCGCTCGAGGTCGTCTTCTCCACCGGCGAGGCCTCCGCGCCCGGTGAACCGGCCGTACCGATCATCGAGGCCGACCCGGACGAGGTGGCCCGCGCGGCCGCGCTGCTCGCCTCGGCCCAGCGCCCGGTGATCATCGCGGGCTCCGACGTCTGGGGTGGCGACGCGATCGCCGAGCTGCGGGCGGCCGCCGAGGCGCTGCAGGTGCCGGTGTTCACCAACGGCATGGGCCGCGGCGCGCTCCCGCCGTCGCACCCGCTCGCCTTCGCCAAGGCCCGCCGCCCCGCGCTCAACGAGGCCGACGTGGTCTGCGTGATCGGCACCCCGCTCGACTTCCGGCTCGGCTTCGGCGAGTTCGGGGCCGCGCAGGTCGTGCACCTCGTGGACGCGCCCACCCAGCGGGCCACCCACGTCGAGACGGCCGTGTCACCCGCCGGCGACCTGCGGGCCATCCTGGCCACGATCGCCGACTACTCGGGCTCGCGGGCCGACCACGCGGAGTGGATCTCGGGGCTGCGCACGGCGGAGGACGCGGGCAAGGCGCGTGACGCCGAGGCGATGGCGGCCGAGACCGACCTGATCAAGCCGGCCCGCATCTACGGCGAGCTGCGCAAGGTGCTGGCGAGCGACGCGGTGACCATCGGGGACGGGGGCGACTTCGTCTCGTACGCGGGCCGCTATCTCGAGCCCTCGCAGCCCGGCACCTGGCTCGACCCGGGTCCGTACGGGTGTCTCGGCACCGGCATGGGTTACGCGATGGGGGCCCGGGTGACCTATCCCGACCGCCAGATCTGCGTGCTCTTCGGCGACGGGGCGGCCGGTTTCTCGCTGATGGACGCCGAGTCGCTCGTCCGGCAGGGGCTCCCGGTCGTCATGGTGGTCGGCAACAACGGCATCTGGGGCCTCGAGAAACACCCCATGCAGGCCATGTACGGCTACGACGTCGCGGCCGACCTGCAGCCGGGGCTTCGGTACGACGACGTGGTCAAGGCGCTGGGCGGCGCGGGCGAGACGGTCGAGAAAGCGGCCGAGATCGCGCCGGCCCTCGAGCGCGCCTTCGCGGCCGGGGTGCCCTATCTGGTCAACGTGCTGACCGACCCGGCCGACGCCTACCCCCGCTCCTCGAACCTGGCCTGACTCGTCAGGGACCCTGGCCTGACTCGTCAGGGACCCTGGCCTGACTCGTCAGGGACCCTGGCCTGACTCGTCAGGGCTTGTCCTCCTCGCGATTGTTCAGGTCCTTCTCCCACTGGGCGAGCATCTCGCGCTCGCGCCGGGACTGCTCGGTGTCGACCGACCGGAGAAAATCCGGATCGTCGTCGGGCGAGGAGGGGGAGGGACGCTTGCGCACGGGGGAGCCCTCTTCGGGTGCGGGCAGCGGGCGACCCCAGGCGAAGTAGGCCAGCGGCCCCAGCAGGGGGATGAAGAGGATCACCAGCACCCACACGAAACGGGGGGCGTTGCGGACGCGATTGGCCGACAAACAGCTGATCAGCGCCAGCACAAAGAGAACCAGCTGCGCGGCAGCCAGGAGGATGAACAACCGGACCATGAGGCAATGATGACGCGCCCGCGGCGTTCCGGCGACGATCAGAGCATGACAACCAACCCGGCGACGACCGCCAGGGCAACCGTGGTCATCGCGTACGCGGTGATCGTGCGTCGTCCGGGGTGCGGCGGCCGCTTGCCCAGGGCCCGGGCGCGGCGGTAGGCGATGGCGACCATGGCGGCCCAGCCGAGTGCCGCCAGCGCCGCGGTGATCCAGTGCGCGGGGCCGGCGTCCGGGTGAAAAGCCGGGCGGACGGCCAGGAGGCCGACGACGGTGACCGACAGCGCCGTACGCCGCCACGCGAGCCGGGTCCGCTCGGCGCTCGCGCCGTGATCCGGCGTCCACTCCTCGCTGGTCACCGGGGTGATTGCAGCAGCACGGCGACGATCAGCACCAGCGCGCCGAGCGCCACGACGACGGCCAGCACCGCGGGGAACTTGGAGCCGGGCAGTTCCTCGCCCAG
Organism: Actinoplanes sp.; assembly: GCA_965217855.1. GTDB lineage: Bacteria > Actinomycetota > Actinomycetes > Mycobacteriales > Micromonosporaceae > Actinoplanes. The sequence goes on from CBDCJN010000003.1 coordinate 141,823, forward strand.
CCGCATGGCTCGTTCGGTGCGCGCCCAGTGGTCGACCGCGCGCAGCGCCACGAGCCCGCCCAGCAGGAGCAGGACGACGGCGATAATCTCGCGCAGGTGGGCCACGGGCAGCGGCGGCAGGAACTGGGCGCAACCGAGCCCGCCGGCGATCAGGGCGAGGCCGGTCCGGATCCAGGCCAGAAACGTGCGCTCGTTGGCCAGCGAGAACCGGTAGTCCGGCGTACGGCCGACCGTGGGGGTCTTCTCCGGGTCGATCCACTGCCGCAGGGTGCCGAACACTCCGTGATTATTGACCTTCTTGGTCAAAAAGGTCGGTCCAGAGGATGCGTACTTCGTCACTGACGCACGCCTCGCGCGGCCGGCCGCACCGGCACCACGGCGAGTCGGGGCCGGACCGGGCATGGCGGGTATCCGGCGCGAGCTCGGATCCGCGTGGTAGAGGATGTGAGACAGACGGACGTAATCCGTCGACCACCGGAGCGATTTGGCCGGGCATATCGCACACCTCCCTATACCGACTGTAGCGATTCCGCGGCGGGCAGGGGTGAGGTGAGTCACTGTCGGTGGTCGACACGCCTAAGCTACTGGCGGGTAACCTGGCGGGAGGCGTCCGGCCGCAACGGTGCGTTCACATACAGGAGGTCGTAGGAGCGCGATGAACATCGTCGTACTGGTCAAGCAGGTACCCGACTCCGGTGCCGAGCGCACGCTGAGCTCTTCGGACAACACGGTCGAACGAAGCTCGGCGAACAACGTCATCAACGAGATGGACGAGTACGCCATCGAGGAAGCGCTGAAGATCAAAGAGGCGCACGGCGGCGAGGTCACCGTCCTCACGATGGGTCCGGCCGGCGCGACCGAGTCGATCCGCAAGGCGCTCTCCATGGGCCCCGACAAGGCCGTCCACGTGCAGGACGACGCGCTGCACGGCTCGTGCGCCGTCTCGACCTCCAAGGTGCTCGCGGCCGCCCTCGGCACGCTGAACGCCGACCTGGTGATCTGTGGCGCCGAGTCGACCGACGGCCGGGTGCAGGTCCTCCCGCACATGCTCGCCGAGCGTCTCGGCATCGCCGCCCTCACCGGCGCCCGCAAGCTCACGGTGGACGGCTCGCAGCTGACCGCCGAGCGGCAGACCGACGAGGGCTACGAGGTCGTCACCGCGGCCACCCCGGCCGTGGTCAGCGTCTGGGACACGATCAACGAGCCCCGCTACCCGTCCTTCAAGGGCATCATGGCAGCCAAGAAGAAGCCCGTGCAGGCGCTCTCCCTGGCCGACCTGGGCATCGCGGCCGACGAGGTGGGCGCGGCCGGCGCCAGCAGCGAGGTCGTCGAATACTCGAAGCGGCCGCCGCGCAGCGCCGGCACCAAGGTCACCGACGAGGGCGACGGCGGCACCCAGCTCGTCACGTACCTCGCCACCGAGAAGTTCGTCTGAGAGGCGTCGTCATGGCTGAAGTTCTGGTTGTCGTCGAGGCCACACAGGCTGCGGGCGTCAAAAAGGTCACACTCGAGATGCTCACCATCGCGCGCACGCTGGGCAGCCCCAGCGCGGTCGTGCTCGGTGGGGCCGGCGCGGCCGAGGCGTTCGCCGCCAAGCTCGGCGAGTACGGCGCCGAGAAGATCTACGCCGGCGAGGGCGACGAGGTCGACGGCTACCTGGTGGCGCCCAAGGCCACCGTCGTCGCCGAGCTCGTCAAGTCGGTGCAACCGGCCGCGGTGCTGCTCGCCTCCTCCCAGGAGGGCAAGGAGATCGCCGGCCGGCTCGCCGTCAAGCTCGACAACGGGCTGCTGACCGACGCCGTCGCGGTTTCCGAGGACGGCACGGCGACCCAGGTCGTCTTCGCCGGCTCCGGCATCGTCAAATCCAAGGTCACCCGCGGTCTGCCGATCGTGACGATCCGCCCCAACTCGATCACCCCGGCGCCCCAGGCCGCGTCGCCGTCGGTCGAGCAGCTCACGGTGTCGGTCTCCGACACCGACAAGCTGACCAAGGTCGTCGAGCGGGTCGCCGAGCAGAAGGGCTCGCGCCCCGAGCTCAGCGAGGCCTCGATCGTGGTCTCCGGCGGGCGCGGCGTCGGCAACGCCGACAACTTCAAGCTGGTCGAGGAGCTGGCCGACCTGCTCGGCGGCGCGGTCGGCGCGTCCCGGGCGGCGGTCGACTCCGGCTTCTACCCGCACCAGTTCCAGGTCGGCCAGACCGGCAAGACCGTCTCCCCGCAGCTGTACGTGGCCCTGGGCATCTCGGGCGCCATCCAGCACCGGGCCGGCATGCAGACCTCGAAGACGATCATCGCCGTCAACAAGGACGCCGAGGCGCCGATCTTCGAGCTCGCCGACTACGGCGTGGTGGGCGACCTGTTCAAGGTCGTGCCCCAGGCGGCCGACGAGATCCGCAAGCGCAAGTAGTCCCCGTTTCGTGCGAACGGCTCGGTGCTCAGCGCCGGGCCGTTCGGCGTATCCGCGGCGAGGCATAAGCTTTGCCCTGATGGCCTACTTGGATCACGCTGCGACCACGCCGATGCTCGACGAGGCGCTGGCGGCATACGTTGCGGCGGCCCGCGAGGTCGGTAACCCGTCATCCCTGCACGCGGCCGGCCGGCACGCCCGCCGTCTGGTCGAGGAGTCGCGCGAGCGCATCGCCGCGTCCCTCGGTGCCCGTCCGTCCGAGGTGATCTTCACCAGCGGCGGCACCGAGAGCGACAACCTGGCGGTCAAGGGCATCTTCTGGGCGCGCCGGGCCGGCTCGCTCACCCGCAGCCGGGTCGTCGCCTCCGAGGTCGAGCACCACGCGGTGATGGACACGGTCGAGTGGCTCGGCACACACGAGGGTGCGCAGGTCAGCTGGCTGCCCGTCTCGTCGGCGGGGCGGGTCGAACCAGCCGCGCTGGCATCGCTGCTGGAGGCGTACGCGGACGAGATCGCCGTGATCAGCGTGCAGTGGGCCAACAACGAGGTCGGGACGATCCAGCCGGTGGCCGAGCTGGCCCGGCTGGCCGCCGAGGCGGGCATCCCGTTCCACACCGACGCGGTGCAGGCCCTGGGCCAGGTGCCGGTCGACTTCACGGCGCTGGGGGCGGCCGCGATGACGGTGACCGCCCACAAGGTCGGCGGGCCGGTGGGGGTGGGCGCGCTGCTGCTCGGCCGCGACGTCGGCTGCACCCCGCTGCTGCACGGCGGCGGTCAGGAACGTGACGTGCGCTCGGGCACGCTCGACACGGCCGGGGTGATGGCTTTCGCCACGGCGGTCGAGATCACGGTCAAGGGCCAGGCCGCGTACGCGGAAAGGGTCGGCTCTCTGCGTGACGAGCTCGTCGCCCGGGTGCGGGCCGCGGTGCCCGACGCGATCCTCAACGGCGACCCGCACGACCGCCTGGCCGGCAACGCGCACTTCAGCTTCCCCGGCTGCGAGGGCGACGCGTTGCTGCTGCTGCTGGACGCGCAGGGGATCTGTTGCTCGACCGGCTCGGCCTGCTCGGCCGGGGTGGCCCAGCCCAGCCATGTGCTGATCGCCATGGGCGCCGACGAGGACAGGGCGCGTTCGTCGCTGCGCTTCACCCTCGGCCACACCAGCACCGTCGCCGACGTCGATGCACTGCTGGCCGCCCTGCCGGGCGCGGTCGAGCGGGCGAGGCGGGCGACTGCCTGGAAAACCCCGCGCTGACCCCGGTTAGTCTTGTGCCATGCGAGTTCTAGCGGCTATGTCGGGCGGGGTCGATTCCGCCGTCGCCGCCGCGCGTGCCCACGACGCCGGCCACGACGTCACCGGGGTGCATCTGGCGCTGGCGCGTAACCCTCAGACCTTCCGCACCGGTGCGCGCGGCTGCTGCACGCTGGAGGACTCCCGCGATGCGCGCCGCGCGGCCGACGTGATCGGCATCCCGTTCTATGTGTGGGACATGGCCGAGCAGTTCCGCGCGAGCGTGGTCGACGACTTCGTCGCGGAGTACGCGGCGGGCCGCACGCCCAACCCGTGTCTGCGCTGCAACGAAAAGATCAAGTTCGAGGCCGTGCTCGACCGGGCCATCGCGCTCGGCTTCGACGCCGTGGTCACCGGCCACCACGCCCGGCTGGGCGACGACGGCCGGCTGCGCCGCAGCGTCGACGACGGCAAGGACCAGTCGTACGTGCTGGCCGTGCTCACCCGGGGCCAGCTCGACCGGGCGGTCTTCCCGCTCGGCGACTCCACCAAGGCCCAGGTGCGCGACGAGGCCGCCGCGCGCGGGCTGGCGGTGGCCGACAAGCCCGACTCGCACGACATCTGCTTCATCTCCGACGGCGACACCAAGGGCTTCCTGCAGCGCGAGCTGGGCGCGGCCCCGGGCGACATCGTCGACGGCCGCACCGGCGAGCGGGTGGGCACCCACCAGGGGGCGTACGCGTACACGGTGGGCCAGCGCAAGGGTCTCGACCTGCGCGTGCCGGCCGCCGACGGGCGGCCACGCTACGTGCTGTCGATCACACCGGTCACCAACACGGTGACCGTCGGCTCGCGGGAAGACCTCGAGGTCGACACCGTGACGGCCACGCGGGTGATCTGGCACGGCGTTTCGACTCCGGTCGAGTGCGATGTGCAGTTGCGGGCCCACGGCGAGGTCGTTCCCGCAGTGGTGACCGTCGAGGGCGATTCGCTCACTGCTCGGCTGCTCTCGCCCGCGCGGGGGGTCGCAGCCGGCCAGGCGATCGTGGCCTACGAGCGCTCCTCCGGGGGCGACATCGTGCTCGGCTCGGCCACCATCACCGCCGGGGTGCGTACTGCCTCCTTCGCCGGGGAGCCGGTGTCCGGTCGTGCCTGACTTCCCGTGGGCCGTGGGTTCGGCCACCGGGATCGGGTCGCTGCCCGGCACCGACATCGCCGAGGCGCAGCGGGTGGTTTTCGGCGAGCTGCCGTCGTTCCCGCATCTGGCCGAGCTGCCGGGCCGGGGGCCGGGCGCCGACATGATCGGGCGCAGTGCGGGCTTCCTGGTCGAGATGCCGGTGCAGATCTACGCGGGCAACTGGCAGGTCGCACCGCGCCCCGGCAAAGACATGCGGCGCACGGCCGACCTGCTCGAACGCGATCTCGACCAGCTCACCGAGCAGGGCGACCGCTATGCCGGGCCGCTGAAACTGCAGTCGGCCGGGCCGTGGACGCTGGCCGCGAGCATCGACCTGCTGATCGGCGGGCGGCTGCTGCGCGACCCGGGTGCGGTGCGCGACCTGACCGACTCGCTGGCCGAGGGGCTGCGCCGGCACGTGGACGAGGTGCGCCAGCGGCTGCCGCGGGCCGAGGTGCTTTTGCAGCTCGACGAGCCTTCGTTGCCCACGGTGCTGGCCGGGCGGGTGCCGACCGAGAGCGGGCTGGGGGCCTATCGCGCTGTCTCGGGGCCCGATGCGGCGGCGGCGTTGCGCACGGTGGCCGAGGCGGTGGGCGTACCGGTGATCGCGCATTGCTGTGCTCCGGAGGTGCCGATGCAGGTCTTCCGGGATGCGCGCGTCGCGGCCGTGTCGCTCGACCTGTCGCTGATCAAAGACCTCGACCCGTTGGGTGAGGCGATCGAGGCCGGGGTCGGGCTTTTCGCGGGGGCGGCACCGACGTCGCCGCCGGCCGACCGGCTCGACGGGAAATGGGTCGCGGCCCGGGTCGACAAGCTGTGGAAAAGGCTCGGATTCCCGGCGGCGCGCCTGCCCGAGCAGGTTGTCATCACGCCGGCCTGCGGGCTCGCGACGGCCTCGCCGGAATACGTCCGGACCGCGCTGACCGCCTGTCGTGAGGCCGCGTTGAGGCTGTCCGAGTTCTGATCGCTTTCGCGGCGGTCCCGGGCCGTGCCGCGCGGCGAAAATGTCAGAGGTGGCGACTACCGTTCCTCCTAGTTCTCGAAACACGGAGGTCCCGGTGTCCAAGAAGGCGGAGTCTCACGAGGCGGCTGTTGCTCAGCCCACCGCGGCGCAGGAGGTGGCCGCCGGTAAGGATCCGACGCCCGCGGCGAGCACCCGGCATGCCGAGCTGAGCGACGAGCTCCGCGGCCACCAATACCGCTATTACGTGCTCGACTCGCCGACCATCTCCGACGCCGAGTTCGACAAGCTGCTTCGCGAGCTCGAGGCGCTCGAGGCCGAGTTCCCGGCGCTGCGCACCCCCGATTCGCCCTCGCAAAACGTCGGCGGCACGTTCTCCACGCTGTTCACCCCGGTCGAGCACGTCGAGCGCATGCTCTCGCTCGACAACGTGTTCGACGACGACGAGCTGGCGGCCTGGGTCGAGCGCACCCTGCGCGACGCGGGCGGCCCGGTCGAGTTCATCTGCGAGCTCAAGGTCGACGGCCTGGCGATCAACCTGACTTACGAAAAGGGCCGCCTGGTCCGGGGGGCCACCCGCGGCGACGGCCGCACGGGTGAGGACGTGACACCCAACGTGCGCACGATCCGCGAGATCCCCGAGCGGCTCACCGGCGACGACCTGCCCGAGCTGCTCGAGGTGCGCGGCGAGATCTACTTCCCGGTCGCCGCGTTCGCCGACCTCAACGCGTCGCTCGTCGAGGCGGGCAAGGCGCCGTTCGCCAACCCGCGCAACGCGGCCGCCGGCAGCCTGCGGCAAAAGGATCCGCGCATCACGGCGTCCCGGGGGCTGCGCATGGTGGTGCACGGCATCGGCGCGCGGGTCGGCTTCACCCCGACCTCGCAGTCGCACGCCTACGAGGCGCTCCAGGCCTGGGGTCTGCCCACCAGCAGCCGGTGGCGCCTGGTCGAGGACATCACCGGCGTGCGCGAGTTCATTGCCTACTACGGCGAGCACCGCCACGACGTCGAGCACGAGATCGACGGCGTGGTCACCAAGGTCGACTCGGTGGCCATCCAGGGCCGGCTGGGCTCGACCTCGCGCGCCCCGCGCTGGGCGATCGCCTACAAATACCCGCCCGAGGAGGTCACGACCAAGCTCCTCGACATCGATGTCAACGTGGGTCGCACCGGCCGGGTCACCCCGTTCGCGGTGCTCGAGCCGGTCAAGGTGGCCGGGTCGACGGTCGCGCTGGCCACCCTGCACAACGCGCGCGAGGTCGAGCGCAAGGGCGTGTGGATCGGCGACACGATCGTGCTGCGCAAGGCCGGCGACGTGATCCCCGAGGTGCTCGGCCCGGTCATCGACCTGCGCCCCGACGACGCGCACCCGTTCGTCATGCCGACCGTGTGCCCGGCCTGCGGCACCACCCTGGCCCCGGCCAAAGAGAGCGACATCGACATCCGCTGCCCCAACACGCGTTCCTGCCCCGCGCAGCTGCGCGAGCGGGTGTTCCACCTCGCGGGCCGCGGCGCCTTCGACATCGAGATGCTGGGCTACAAAGCCGGCCAGGCGTTGCTCGACTCCAGCGTGATCAGCGACGAGGGCGACCTGTTCTCGCTGACCGAGGATCAGCTGCGCCAGTCCCCGTTCTTCGTCAACCAGGACGGCAGCCTCGGCACCAACGCCGCCAAACTGCTGGAAAACCTGGCCTCGGCCAAAGATCGTCCCCTGTGGCGCGTGCTGGTGGCCTTGTCGATCCGCCACGTCGGCCCGACCGCCGCCCAGGCCTTGGCCCGCCAGTTCGGCTCGATGGAGGCGATCGAGGCCATCGTCGCCGCCCCACCCGGCAGCGCCGAGGAAGCCGCCGCCGTCGAGGCCGCCGCCACCGATGCCTCCGTCGTCTCCACCGCCACCGACGTCCTGGCCGCTTCGCCGCCGTCCGCGGCGTCGGATGACCCTGATTCGGAGGCGCCTGACTCCGGCGATGCGGCCGGCAAGACTGCCAAGAAGGCCAAGGCCGCCCCCGACGTGCTCGCCACCGTCGAAGGCGTCGGCCCGACCATCGCCGACAGCCTCCGCGAGTGGTTCGCCGTCGACTGGCATCGCGACATCGTCCGCAAGTGGCGCGAGTCCGGCGTCCGCATGGCCGACAAACGAGTCGACGAGGGCCCCCGCCCCTTGGAGGGCATGACCCTCGTGGTCACCGGCACCCTGGCCAACTACTCCCGAGACCAGGCCACCGAGGAGGTCACTTCCCGGGGCGGCAAGGTCAGCGGCTCGGTCTCCAAAAAGACCGCGTTCGTGGTCGTCGGCGACAACCCCGGCTCCAAATACGACAAGGCCCTGACCCTCAAGGTCCCGGTCCTCGACGAGGCCGGCTTCGCCCTCCTGCTGACCGAGGGCCCCGACGTCGCCCGCGAGGCCGCCGAGTTCGCCCCCGAAGAACCCTGACCACCCAGGAAGCTCGCGGCTGAGGTGTTCACCAGCGGAATCGCGCCTCGTGGCCCTCGATTCGTAGCAGAAAAGCCGTGATCGGGGCGCTCCCGTCGCGCGGTTCGAGGACCAGACCTGCTGCGGCGATCGCTTCGTGGGCGGCGATCCCGGCATCGGTGTCGCCGCTACGCCAGGCGTTCTGTGATCGTTCGAACAGCGATCGAACGCCGAGCCACCCCGGGCCGGGTTGAAACTGACACTCGGACCAGAACATGTTCTGGCTCTCGAAGCTCAAGGTTCCGATCAAGCGGTCGCCTTGCTTCAGCTCCCAGCTCTGCTGCGCCACATCACCCACGCGGGGACACTACCGCCGAGTGTCGGCGAGACCGGACCGCGTCCTCGCGGGGCGTGGGCACTCGACGTCGAAGCGAGGTTTGCTCTGCATGAGGAGGCGAGTGCCCCGGAAGTTGGCTGGAGAACGTCACTCGGATGGCTTAAAAGTCAGTTATAGCGCGTTTGATGGCTTATGCCGATTTGATAACGGCGATGCGGTTTTGTGGTTAATCGACCCTGTGGATCTATCGTGAGAACGATCGGTTGATCGAGGGCCTGTGGAGGTCGCATGGATGGCGCACGCCCCCGCAATTCCGCGGCGAGCGGTCGCGTCTCCGATCCGGATGGTTCCGGCGACTTCATCGATGATTCCTCCGGGGTCGAGACCCGCTCCTGGTGGGGCATGGGGCCCGACCGGAGGGTGGGGCACCGGCCGAACCGCGGCGGGGCGATCTCGGGAGCTCGGCGGCGCCGGGCGTTGCTGGTCACCGGTGTCCTGGCGGTTGCGGTGGACGGGCTGCTGTGGGCCTTTGAGCAGGAGAAGTTCGAAGCGCTGCCGGGCGCCTTCTGGCTGATGGCGTTGCTGGCCGTTGTCGTTGACGTGCGGCCCTATGTGGTGGCCAACCGGCGGGCCAGTTCGGTCATTCTGCCGTCCATCTGTTTCACCTTTGCCATCGACTTGGCCTGGGGTTATGGGCCTGCCTTGGCGGTGCAGCTGATCGCCGTGGCGGTGGCGGGCGTCCGGATGCGGCACTCGGCTCAGCGGACGCTCCATCTGGCCGTGCAGCATGCGGTCGCGTTGGGGGCGGCGTCGGTCGTGGTGTCGTTTTTCTCGTTGCGGATCGGGCCGGGGCTCGACTGGGGGGACGCCCTCCTCACGGTGGGCGCGGCCGGCGCCTGGATCGTGGCCCGCTACGGGCTGGCCGCGCTGGTGGCGCGGTCCATGGCCGATCGACCGGGGCCCCGGCTGCGGCGGCTTCAGCGCCTTCGACGGTTGCGCCGGGTCGGGGCCGAGGTGCTGGCCACGGGGGCCCTTCTGCTCCTCGGGCCGGTCGTGCTGGCTACGGCGCAGGTCGGGTTGGCGTTTGTTCCTCTGGTTCTGCTGGCTCTGCACGCCGTGCATCGGATGGTCCGCTCGTCGGGCGAGTTCGAGCGGGCCTCCCGGGTGGACGCCCTGACCGGGCTCCCGAACCGCCGGGCGCTGCACGCCTCCGTTCTCTCCCAGGCACGGGGTCGGCGGCTCGCGCTGCTGCTGCTCGATCTGGACCGATTCCGTACGGTGAACGACGCGCTCGGGCACGGGGTCGGCGACCGGCTGCTCGTCGAGGTCGGGCGGCGGCTGGCCGAGGTGGTGCCGGCTCACGATCTGGTCGTCCGGCTCGGCGGGGACGAGTTCGCGGTGCTCGCGACCCGGGTCGACGGGCCGCCGGCCGCCCGCCGGATCGCCGATCACCTGGCCGAGGCGTTGAACCGGCCGTTCGCGATGGACGGCACGCCGGTGGACGTGTCGGCGTCGATCGGGATCGCGTTGCAGCGGGAACCGGGCGGGGACGGCGCGACGCTGCTGCGCGAGGCCGAGTCGGCCATGTACGACGCCAAGCAGCGCGGGGATCAGGTGGCGATCTACGGTCCGGACGCGCCGCATCACACGCCCGACCGGCTGACCCTGCTCGCCGACCTGCGGCAGGCGCTGAGTGACGACGACGGCGACGACGGGATCACGCTCTTCTACCAGCCGCAGATCGCGATCGCGACCGGCGAGGTGGTCGGCGTCGAGGCGCTGCTGCGGTGGCGGCACCCGGAGCGGGGGCTGGTCGGGCCCGAGGAGCTGATCCGGGTGGCCGAGCCGACGCCGGTCATGCGGTTGCTGACCGGGCGGGTGCTGCACGACGTGGTGGCGCAGCTGGCCGAGTGGCGCGACGCCGGGCGGCCGCTGCGGGCGGCGGTCAACGTGAGCGTGCGCGACCTGCATGCGGGGGACATCGCCGATCGGGTCGACGACCTCCTGCACGAGTACGACGTCCCGGCCGACCTGCTGCAGCTCGAGATCACCGAGAGCGCGCTGATGGCCGATCCGCATCGGGTCCTGTCCACGATCACCCGGCTCGACCGGATGGGGATCGGGATCTCGCTCGACGACTTCGGCACGGGCTATTCGTCGCTCCAGCACCTGCGCCGGCTCCCGCTGGCCGAGGTGAAGATCGACCGCTCCTTCGTGCTGGGCATGGCGACCGACCGCGGCGACGCCGCCATCGTGCGCTCGGTGATCGACCTGGCCGAGGCGCTGGGCCTGCGCGCGGTGGCCGAGGGCGTCGAGGACGAACGCACCTGGCGCCTGCTCACCGACGCCGGCTGCCACGCGGCCCAGGGCTGGTTCCACGCCCGCCCGATGCCCGCCCGCGACCTGACCGACTGGCTCTCCCGCTACCGCCCGATCCACACCGCCCGCTCCGCCAGCGCCCTCCCGGCCCGAGGCCAGTAAGCCTCGCCCCGAGCGGATCCGGGTGGCTGGGTTGGGGTTGGGCGCCACCACTTACTCAGGTCGCGCGGGTGGGGGGAGTGTTCTGGACGCGTCGCGGCCAGCTCGGCCCGCCCGCGTCCCCGCGGGAGCGGCGGTCCGTCACCCGCCACCCCGCCGGGACATCCTGATCTTGATGATTCGGGTGACACGTCGTCCCGGCGGCGGCGCTTGCGAACCGGCGAAATAGACTTCAGGCGTCCGCGTCGCATTCGAGGAAAGTAGGGGCAGGATGGCCGCCATCTCCCGCGAAGAGGTTGCGCATCTGGCGCGCCTGTCGCGGCTCGCCGTGACCGAGGAGGAACTGGACCGGTTCGCGGGGCAGCTCGACGTGATCCTGCAGTCCGTGGCCCGGGTCGGCGAGGTGGCCGCCGACGACATTCCGCCCACCTCGCACTCCGTGCCGCTGACCAACGTCTACCGCGACGACGTGCCGGTGCCGAGCCTCACGCAGGAGGAGGCGCTCTCCGGCGCTCCGGACGCGTTCGAGGGCCGGTTCCGCGTGCCGCAAATCCTGGCTGAGGAGGACTGACGCCATGTCTGACCTGACCAAGATGTCGGCGGCGCAGCTCGCGAAAGCGATCGCCGGCAAGGAAGCCTCGGCCGTCGAGGTCGCCACCGCCCACCTCGAGCGGATCGACGCCGTCGACGAGCGGGTGCACGCCTTCCTGCACGTCGACCGGGAGGGCGCGCTCGCCGCCGCGGCCGAGGTCGACGCGGGCCGCCGGACGGGGCCGCTCGCGGGTGTGCCCATCGCCGTCAAGGACGTCATCGCCACCAAGGGTGTGCCGACGACGGCCGCCTCGAAGATCCTCGAGGGCTGGCGCCCGCCGTACGACGCGACGCTCGTCCAGCGGCTGCGCGAGGCCGGCACCGTGATGCTCGGCAAGACCAACATGGACGAGTTCGCGATGGGCTCCTCCACCGAATACTCCGCTTACGGCCCGACGAACAACCCGTGGGACCTGGGGCGCATCCCGGGCGGCTCGGGTGGTGGCAGCGCCGCGGCCCTCGCGGCCTACGAGGCGCCGCTGGCCATCGGCACCGACACCGGCGGCTCCATCCGCCAGCCGGGCGCGGTGACCGGCACCGTGGGTGCGAAGCCCACCTACGGCGGCACCTCGCGGTACGGCCTGATCGCCTTCTCCTCGTCGCTCGACACCCCGGGCCCGTGTGCCCGCAACGTCGAGGACGCGGCCCTGCTGCACTCGGTGATCGCCGGCCACGACCCGCGCGACTCCACCTCCATCCCGGCGCCGGTGCCGGATGTGGTCGGCGCGGCCCGCCTCGGCGCCTCCGGTGACCTCAGCGGCGTCAAGCTGGGACTGGTCAAGGAGTTCGCCGGCGACGGCTCCGAGCCGGGGGTGCTGAGCGCCTTCCACGAGTCGCTCGAGGCCCTGGTCAAGCTGGGCGCCGAGGTCGTCGAGGTCTCCTGCCCGCACTTCCAGTACGCGTTGCCGGCCTATTACCTGATCGCGCCGAGCGAGGCCTCCTCCAACCTGGCCCGTTTCGACGGTGTGCGTTACGGCCTGCGCACCGGCGACGACGGCAACCACTCGCTGGAGGAGGTCATGTCGCTGACCCGTGAGGCCGGTTTCGGCCCCGAGGTCAAGCGGCGCATCATCCTCGGCTCGTACGCGCTGTCCAGCGGTTACTACGACGCCTACTACGGTCAGGCGCAGAAGGTCCGCACGCTGATCACGCGGGACTTCGAGACCGCCTTCGAGCGGGTCGACGTGCTGGTCTCGCCGACCACCCCCTTCGTCGCCTTCCCGTTCGGGTCGCGCACCTCGGACCCGTACCAGATGTATCTGGCCGACCTCTTCACCATTCCGACCAACCTGTACGGCGGTCCGGCGATCTCGGTGCCCTGTGGGCTCTCCGAGGGTCTGCCGGTCGGTTTCCAGGTGATGGCCCCGACGATGGCCGACGACCGCATGTACCGGGTCGCGGCCGCGCTCGAGTCCGCGGTCGGCACGCTGACGCCGCCGGCGCTCTGAGTCACCCGGGGGCCGGCTCGACCGGCCCCCGGCTACTTCGGGGTGGATTTCGCGTCCAGCCAGCTGTTGATCAGCTTGGTGAAGTCGCGGCCGGTCTGCTTGTTGACGAAGTCGGTGAACGACGCCCGGGTCTGCTGGGTGTTCTTGTTGGTCTGCGCCCAGGCCTTGCCGAGCGCGAAGAACTTGGCGTCGCCGAGGGCGTCGTTCAGCTCCTTGAGCATGGCCGCGGGGCAGAGGTAGACGTTGCTCTCGGCGAAATTAGCCGCCTTGGGGCTGGCCGGCGGGCCCAGTTCGCGGCGCAGCTGGGCATCGGCGCGGCGCAGATAGTCTTCGAGCTCCCGGTCGCTGAACTTCAGCACCGACTGCGAATAGAGCAGCTCGGCATACATCGCCCAGCCCTCGTTCAGCCACAGGTCGGTCCACGTGGACGGGGTCACCGAGTCGCCGAACCACTGGTGTGCGTACTCATGGACCAGGGTCTCCTCGTAGGACTGCCGCTCGAACCGCTTGGCCCGGCCGCCCATCGTGATCATCTGCTGGGTCTCCATGCCCGAGGCCGAATCGACGATGACGATGCCGCCGCTGGGGAACGGATAAGGCCCGAAACGCTTCTCGAGGAAGCTCAGGAAGGCCGGCGACTTTTTCATCGAGGGCACGAACTTCTCGTCGAGGCCCGGGCGATACCAGTACGTCAACGGGATGCCGCGCGGGCCCTTGCCGGTGACCTTGGTGTATTTGCCGACCGCGAGAGTCTGCAGATAGGCCGCCATCGGGTCGGTGCTGCGATAGCGGAAGGTGTTGCCGCCGGTAACCCCGACCGGGGTGCCGGCCGCGATCGCCGACCAGCCGGTGGGCACGGTCACCGCGATGTCGTAGACGGCCTTGTCGGACGGCTGGTCGTTCGCCGGATACCACGTGTAGGCACCCCAGGGCTCCTGCATCGTCCACAGGCCGCCCTCCTTGGTGATCGTGAGGCCCAGCGGCTCGACGTCACTGCGGTGCGACGGCATCGGGGTCGTTGCCGGCTTGCCGTGATAGACGACCACGAGCGTGACCGGTTTGTCCGTAGTGACGGGGGCCGGGACGACCAGTTTGTCGCCGGTGGAGGTGGCCTGGACCGCCGCGCCGTCCACGGTGACCCTGTCCAGCGTGTACGGCTTGAAGTCGAGCTTGATCTGGCTCGCGTCGGCGACCGGACGGATCCGCAGCGTGGCGGTGCCCCGCAGCACCCGGGCCTTGGCCTGCCAGGCCAGCTTGAGGTCGTAGTGCAGGACGTCGACCGCTGCGTTGCCGTGCTGGGGATAGAGCTTGTCGGCGATCGGCTGCGAGGTGCCCGCCTGCCAGGCCGCGTAGTCGACCGTGGCCTCGGGCGAGGCGGAGGCCACAGCCGAGGTCGAGCCCGGCGGGCCCGTGGCCGGCGCCGGATCGTCGCAGCCGGTGAGGAGCAGGATCGCGGCGAGGGCGGCCGCAAGGGGTAGGCGGTGCATGGCGGGGACCGTACCGAAACGATCTCCGGCCGTGGGGGCGCCTGTGGATAACCTTCGTCTCTCGTGGGGTGGCTGTGGGTAGGCGAAATTCTGTCGGCGGCGCCCACTATTCTGGGATTCGTTCGAAGTCGCCGGTCCAGTCCTGGGAGCTCACCGCATGACCACCACCGCGCTGCCGTCGTACGAGGACGCCATCTCGCGTTACGAGCCGGTCGTCGGCCTCGAGACCCACGTCGAGCTGGGCACGGCCACCAAGATGTTCTGCGGCTGCCGCACCGAGTTCGGCGCCGAGCCGAACACCCAGGTCTGCCCCGTCTGCCTGGGCCTGCCGGGCGCGTTGCCGGTGGCCAACCGGGCCGCGATCGAGGCGACCATCCGCATCGGTCTCGCCCTCAACTGCGACATCGCGTCATGGTGCCGCATGGCCCGGAAAAACTACTTCTACCCCGACATGCCGAAAAACTTCCAGACCTCGCAGTACGACGAGCCGCTCTGCGTCGAGGGCTACGTCGACGTGATGGTCGGCGGCAAGGAGTATCGGATCGGCATCGAGCGGGTGCACCTCGAGGAGGACACCGGCAAGTCGCTGCACGTCGGCGGCGCGACGGGCCGCATCCACGGCGCGACCGAGTCGCTGGTCGACTACAACCGGGCCGGCATCCCGCTGGTCGAGATCGTCACCAAGCCCGTGCCGGGCCTGGGCGCGCTCGCGCCCGAGGTGGCCAAGGCCTACGTGGCCGAGCTGCGCGACATCATCCGCTCGCTGGGCGTCTCCGACGTGCGGATGGAGCAGGGCTCGCTGCGCTGCGACGTCAACACGTCGCTCAACAAGCCCGGCGACGAGTGGGGCACCCGCACCGAGACCAAGAACGTGAACTCGCTGCGCTCGGTCGAGCGCGCGGTCCGTTCCGAGATCATCCGGCAGACCGGGCTGCTCGACGAGGGCATCCGGATCTTCCAGGAGACCCGCCACTTCCAGGAGACGACGGGCGACACCCGGCCCGGCCGCTCGAAGGAGACGGCGACCGACTACCGCTACTTCCCCGAGCCCGACCTGGTGCCGATCGCGCCCGACACGGCGTGGGTGGCCGAGCTCAAGGCCGCCCTGCCGGAAAGGCCGAGCAGCAAGCGGGCCCGCCTGCGCGAGGAGTGGGGCATCAGCGAGACCGACATGGAATCGGTGGCCAACGCCGGCGCCGTCGAGCTGATCGAGGAGACCATCGCCGCCGGTTCCTCGCCGGCCGGCGCGCGCAAGTGGTGGATGGGTGAGCTGGCCCGCCGGGCCAACGAGACCGGTGTCGACCTGGCCGCCGTCGGGGCGACCCCGGCCCAGGTCGCCGAGCTGCAGAAACTGGTCGACGCGGGCAAGCTCAACGACAAGCTCGCGCGCAGCGTGCTCGAGGGCGTCGTGGCCGGCGAGGGCGACCCCGCCGCTGTCATGGCGTCGCGCGGGCTCGAGGTCGTCTCCGACACGGGCGCCCTGACCGCCGCCGTCGACGAGGCGATCGCCGCCAACCCCGGCATCGCCGACAAGGTCCGCGACGGCAAGGTGGCCGCGGCCGGTGCCCTGGTCGGCGCGGTCATGAAGACCACCCGCGGCCAGGCCGACGCCAAGACCGTCCGCGACCTGATCCTGGAACGCCTCGGCGCCTCCTGAAAAACCGAAGACCGCAGCAGTACGGGAAATCCGCCCGGTCCCGTGGTTTCGGGCCCGGGCGGTGCCGTCCCCGGCCCCTCTGCCGCCGCTGCCGGGCGGGCCTGCAACGAAGGACGCCAGCCGGCCCTACGCCGCAAGCGGCCAGCCGGTTTGCGCCGTCAGCGGCTGACCGGGTTTGTGGCGTATACGGGACCGGGCTTGCGACGTGCGCGGTCGGCCGGGTTGTGGCCCATGCGGCCCAGGCGGTTTGCGCCGTAAGCGGCAAGCTGGGCTTGCCCGGTAAGCGGCCTGGCCGGTTTTTTGCCTAATCAGCCGGCCAGCCGGCCAGCCGGCCAGCCGGCCAGCCGGGCTTGCGGCGTGTGCGGCCGGCCGGGCTTGCGGCGGAACGTCAGCGGCTGGGCTCGGCGCCCGGGGTGACCGAGTAGGACGGGGTCGGGGTGGCCTCGGGCTCGGCGCCGATCACGTTGCGCTGCATCTCGATGTTGGATTCGCCGGTGCCGCCCAGCGAGATGTCGTCGTAGGCCTTGAGCTGCTTGTTCTCGTCGAAGTAGAGAACCGACAGGCTCAGCGGCGTCGGTTCCTCCTTCTCGAGCCCGCGCAGCCCGGCGCCGCCCGTCGAACCCTCGACCATCAGCCGGGTGGCGATCGGCGCCTGCACGACAGCCCCCGCGGACGGAGCCGGCGCCGGCGATGCGGAGGGCGCGGCCGTCGGCGCCGGCAGCAGGCTCACCTCGCGGTGGTGCAGGTGCCCGGCGAGCACGAGCGGGACCACCCCCGACAGCGGCGGCGCCATCGCCGGGTCGTGCACCACGGCGATGTCGACCGGCTTCTCCGACGCCCGCGCCGTGTCAGCCAGCTGGGCTCCGGCGCGCAGCAGCGGCGACAGCGCCGGATCGTCGGCGTTGGCCGCGGCGGGCGTCTCGCTCTTGTCCGGGGTGAACTCCGGGTCGCCGATCCCGGCGATGGTCAGCCCGTTGACCTCGGTGATCTTGTTGTCGAGGACGATCGCGTTGCTCTGGCGGGCCACCGCGGCCTGGATCGAGGCCGAGTCGTGGTTGCCGCGGACCCAGATGTAGGGCACGCCGACCGACGGGATCGACGAGGCGTAGCCGGTCTCGGCGGTGCTTCCCCAGTCGACCAGGTCGCCGGTGTCGATCACGGCGTCGATGTCGAAGGTCTGCACCACGGTGCGGATCAGGCCCCACGACGACGGGTTGAGGTGCAGGTCGGAGACGTGCAGCAGGCGGGTCGTGTTGGCCGCCGGCTCGTACACGGGCAGCGACGAGACCGTCGTGTAGAGCCGGCTCACGTTGCTGACGATCTGCTGCAACTGGTCGGCGTACCGGCCGTAGTTGTCGGCGATGCGCCGCGCGTCACCCACCACGGCGGGCGCGTTGACCAGCAGCCCCTCGTAGCGCGGTTCGGCGATCGAGTCGGGTCGCAGCGTGCCGGCCGCCAGGCCGAGGCTCGCCCCGGTCACCACGAGCGCGGTCACTCCGGAGGCGGCGACCCGGCGGACGTTCCGGAAGATCAGCGCGCTCAGCACGAGGGCGCTGAGCACCGCGATGCCGAGCGTGCGCACGCCGAGCCGGATCACGCCGTTGCGCACGTCGTCGACGGCGTTGTCGCCGGCCGAGCTGAGCGCGGCCGGGTCGTCGATCAGCGCCTCGGTGCGGCTCTGGTCGAGCGCGGCCAGGTCGACCTTGAGGTGGATCGGCCCGTCGTGGCTGTCGAGGTGCAGCGAGCCCAGCGGCGGCAGGTCGACCTCGGTGCCGCCGAAGACCGACGGGTTGATCGACATCTCGGCACGGAACGGGCCCACGGCCACGCTGGTGTGCGCGAAGAGCATCGTGCCGATGATCACGCCGCCCACGCTGATCAGGGCGATCATGGCCGCTACCCCGGTCCGGCGGGTCCACCGGCTGCGCCGCACCACCCCGAAAAGGCGCCGCATTGCCCCGAAAAGGCGCCTGGCCCCCGCGAAGAGCCGGCCGACAAAATCGACGGAGCGCCGCAAAGAAGTCGTGGCAGTCTGCTCGGTCATCGTCGGCTCACCTGCCCTGCCCTGTCGCCCGTCAAACTCTCACCGTGGCACGGTCAGCTGCGACCTGCGCCACCGTCCGAGAAGACCAGTCGAATGATCCGGTCGTCGTCGGGCGCGGGGTCGCCGGCGTCCTCCTGGTTGGAAGTGCCGGCCCACAGCGAGCCGTCGGGCGCGGTGACCAGCCCGCGCAGCCGGCCGTACTCGCCGACCAGCAGTGACTGCGGAGTGCCCAGCACGGTGCCGTTCTCGGTCACGTTCAGCAGGTTGACCCGCTTGCCGAGCAGGCAGGCCGTGGCCACCGTCTGCTCGAGCACGGCGACCCCGGAGCAGCCCGACTCGGCGACCGTCCAGCTGAACATCGGGTTGGTCAGCTTGCTGTCGCTGCCCGCGCCGTCGGCCTTGGGCCAGCCGTAGTTCTTGCCCTTGGCGATCACGTTGAGCTCGCCGGATTTCTTCTGGCCGCTCTCACTCGCGTACATCCGCTTGGTCTTGTCCCACGCGATGCCCTGGACGTTGCGGTGACCGGAGCTCCACACCAGGCTGTCTTTCACCGGGTTGCCGGGGGCGGGCTTGCCGGCCGTGGTCATCCGCAGGATCTTGCCGCCCAGGCTCTTCGCGTTCTGCGCCTGCGTGCCGGTGGGGGTGCCGTCGGCCGTGCCCGCGTAGAGGAAGCCGTCGGGGCCGAAGGCGAGCGCACCACCGTTGACATCGCCCGCGCGGGGAATGCCGGTGAGGATCGGCGTGAGCCTGCCGCCGAACACCAGTTTGCCGATCCGGTTGTCCTTGGCGGTGGTGTAGTAGACGTACACCGTCTTGTCGGTCTCGTATTTGGGGGAGACCGCGATGCCGAGCAGGCCGCCGTCGCCGGTCGCCCGCACCTCGGTGAGCCGCTGCGCCTCGGCCACGGTCAGGCCCTCGGCGTCGGAGTCGGGGCCGACTTTGAGGATGCGGCCGGTGTCGCGCTCGGTGACCAGGGCCGTGCCGTCGGGCAGGAAGGCCATGCCCCAGGGCACGTCCAGACCCTTGGCCAGCACGGTGACCGCGACCTCCTGGCTGCCGCCGCTCGGATCCTCAGGCCCGGCCGAGGCCTCGGCCGACGGGGTCGGCAGGTTGGGCGGAGCGCCCTGCTGGTCAGGATCGGGCGGGCCGAAGCTGCACGCCGAGGCGAGCCCCAGCACGGCGGCGAGCGCCACCGCGACAGCCCGGGCCCGGCGGGAACGCACGATCACTCGACCTCCTCGAGACTCGACGCACCCAGGGTAGCGAGGTCAGCTGAGAAGGGCCGGTGGGATCACTCGCTGTGGCCGATCTGCTGCCCGCCGGCGGCCAGCACGCTGGGCAGGTTGTCGGTGGTGACCGCGGTGAGCCGGATGACGTTGCCGTTGTCGAGCAGCGCGGAGATCTGGCCCCGGGGGTCGGGTGCGAGCTCGCTCACCCTCGCCCAGGGCACCCGGGTGTTGCCGAAGAGAGCGCGGACGCGCAGCTCGTCGGGGTAGACGTCGGTGCCGGCCCGCCAGGCCCAGAGGAAGACGACGACCGGGATCAGCAGGATCGGGGTGAGCTCCCACCGGGCGCCGGCCAACGGGATGGCGCCGACGAACGCGATCGCCGAGGCGACCATCAGGGCGCCGGTCTTGCGGACGCGGAGGAGGGGCTTGACACGCACCGGCTCATCCTCCCATGCGGGCCCGAGGTCCCACCGGTCGACCGGGGAACGTCCATAGCCGACTATCCGAGCGTGCGGGGGGTAATACCGGGCCGTAACCTGTTCGAGGGACGCTCGTTGTCCGAGGCAGCCCCCAGATCCGACGAGAATCGGAGGATCCACCCCCGTGGCCGTGCCGCCCCCCACGCGCACCGCCCGGCCTCTGCGCCGGGTGTTGTTGCTGGGCGTGCCGACGGTCTCGGCTCTGGTGCTGGTGGCGGGCGTGACCGGCCAGCTGGGCGGCCGGGTCGCGCTGGCCGCGGGGGTCGGCGCCTGCGGGCTCTGGGCCTCGGCCCGCCTCGTCCGGGCCGCCCTGTCGATCCACCACGCCGACCGGTCGTTCGTGGCCTGCCGAGGGGCCGGCTTCGTCGGGGTGGGTGCCCTCGCGACCGTCCTGGCCGTGGTGGTCACGCTGCTGTCGCCGCTACCGGTGGTCGTCTGGGTCACGGTGGCGTTCGGCCTGGCCGCGGCCTGTTTCGCCGCCGGCGCCCTGCTGCTGCCGGGCTCGGGCTCGGGCTGGATGGTCCATTCCCGGCGCGCCTTCGACGGGCTGGGTCTCGGCGTCAGCCTGGCCTTCGCGGGTTACCTGCTCACCCCGGCCGAGGCGGCCCGGCCGGCCAACCTGCCACTGATCATGATCGCGGCCACCGGCATCGCGATCGTCCTGGTCGCCATGGTGCGCGGGTGGCCCGCCCGCCGGCCGGTGGTGCGCTGCGGCCTCGGGGCGATCCTGGTGCTGGCCGGGCTCGGTGCGATCACGATCCTGATCACGATGGAGGCGGGCGGCCCCGCGCTCGCCGCGGCCGGCCTGCCGATCGTGCTCGGCCTGGCGATGACGGCCGAGGGCGGCTCCCAGCGCGACGTGCCCGCGCCCCCGCTCGAGCCCCGCAACCCCGACCAATATCTGGCCAGCTACCCGCTGCTCGCCGTCCCGGCCGGGGTCGGCGTGGTGGCCGCGGTCTGGCACCTGATCGTGGCGCGTCAGTTCGACGCGACCGGCATCATCCTCGGCATCGCGATGGTGGCCGTGCTGGCCATGCGTGAGTTGCTCGTGGTGCACGACATCCGGCGGTACGCGGGCCAGCTGCAGACGGCCGAGGCACATTTCCGCTCGCTGGTCGCCGGGGCCACCGATCTCACCCTGGTCCTGGACGAGCGGCTGCGGATCACCTGGCAGTCCCCGGCCGCGTCCCGGCTCTTCGGGCTCGACGACGACGAGGTGGTGGGCCGCGCCTTCCGCGAGCTGATCCACTCCGACGACGTCGCCGAGGCCCAGGCGGTCATCGACGCGGTGCTGGCCGGTGAGCACGCCGACGGTCCGCCGGTGCTGGTCACCGCGCGCATGCGGGACGGCGCCGAGCGGTGGCGCGACACCGAGTCGACGATCACCGACCAGCGTGCGGTGCCCGAGGTGGCCGCCCTGGTGGTGCACGTGCGCGACATCGGCGAGCGCCGCCACCTCGAGCGGACGCTGCAGAGACTTTCGTACTCGGACCAGCTCACCGGGCTGGCCAACCGGCGGGCCCTGATGCGCGACCTGCTGGCCTACCGCCGTCGGGCCGGTCAGCAGGGCACCCTGCTGGTGATCGACCTGCACGGCCTGGACGAGATCAACGACCGGCGGGGCCGGGAGACCGGCGACGCGGTGCTGATCGAGGTCGGCCGCCGGATCCGCGGCCTGCTGGCCGCCGACGACATCCCGGCCCGGCTCGGCGGCGACGAGTTCGCGGTGCTCACCGGGGACGGCGCCGTGCTGGCCTACGCGCTGGCCACCCGGATCGCCACCGTGCTGGCCGAGCCCCACCAGCTGCCCGGCTCGATCGTCGAGGTGCACACCAGCATCGGCCTGGCCGAGCTGGCCGGTGGCGGCGACTCCGACGAGGTGTTGCGGCACGCCGACCTGGCCCGCCGCCGGGCCCGGCAGCTCGGCCTCGACCGGGTGGAGTGGTACGACCCGGACGTCGAGATGAAGCTCAACCGCCGGATGGATCTGGAGCGCGAGCTGCTCGGTGCGGCCGAGCGGGACGAGCTCGACCTGGTCTTCCAGCCGGTGGTCGACCTGCGCGACCAGCAGCCGGTGGGGGTCGAGGCGCTGCTGCGCTGGCGGCACCCGCAGCTCGGCACGATCCCGCCCAACGAGCTGCTGCCGATCGCCCGGGCGGTGGGTCTCTCGGCCGAGATCGACGAGTGGGTCCTCGACGCGGCCTGCAAGCACCTGTCGGCCTGGACGGGCAGCGACAACGGTTTCTGGCTGTCGGTCAACGTCTCTCCGCGCGAGCTGCTCACGGCCCGTTTCCCCGACCGGGTGGCGACCACTCTGCAGCGGTACGGCGTGGCCCCGGAACGCCTGGTCGTCGAGGTGGCCGAGGCGTGGGTGGCCGAGGACGTGCCGGCCATCGTGACGTCGCTGGCCGCCCTGCGCAAGCTCGGTGTCCGGGCCGCCCTGGACGATTTCGGCGCCGGTCAGGCCTCGCTGTCGCACCTGCGCCGGCTCCCGGTCGATATGCTCAAGCTGCACGCCTCACTGGTCAACACGACCTCGGGGGCCACGACCGGCAACGGACCGGCGGTGATCGACGTGGTGGTCAGCCTGGGCCGCCGCCTGGGCCTCGAGATCGTGGCCAAGGGGCTGGAGACCGACGACCAGATCGAGCGGGCGGCCAAGGCGGGTTGCCTCTTCGGTCAGGGCTTCGTGCTGGGCCGCCCGGCCCCGGCCGAGCGCATCGAGGCCTACCTCGACACGCACCGCACCTAGCTAGACAGCGCGGGGTGGGGCCGTGCTGCCGCGCGGGGTGAGGTGGGCGGTGCCGCCCTCGACGTTGCCGACCGGCTTGCCGTCGATCGCGGCCAGCAGCTCGCGGGCCGCGTGCGCGCCGAACTCGGCGATGTCGCGGGACAGGGCCGTGAGCGGCGGGTGGACCAGACTGCACAGGGGAGAGTCGTCCCAGGCCACGATGGACAGATCGGCCGGCACGGCCAGGCCCATCTCCTGCGCGACGGCCAGGCCGGCCACGGCCATCACGTCGTTGTCGTAGATGATCGCCGTGGGCCGGTCGGCGCCGATCAGCAGCCGCCGGGTCGCCCGTCCGCCTTCTTCGCCGGTGTAGTCGGACGGCATGGTCACCGCCTCGTTGAGGCCGAGCGCGGCGCAGACGTCGTTGAAGGCCCGGGTGCGCGTCTGGGTGTGCAGCAGACCGGGCAGGCCGCCGACCCGGGCTATCCGGCGGTGGCCGAGGGTGACCAGATAGCGGACCGTCTCGACCATGGCGCCGGCGTCGTCCGACCAGACCTGGGCGATCTTGCCGCTGTCGATCGGGCCACCGATGACCACTGCCGGAAGTTGCAGCTTTTGCAACACCGGGATGCGGATGTCGTTCTCCCGTAGGTCGTAGACGATGACGCCGTCGACGCGGCGCTCGCCCCACCAGCGGCGGTAGACCTCCACCTCCTGCTCGGGGGTGGCGACGACCTGCAGCGTCAGCGCGTAGGAGCGGGCGGCCAGCTCGGCCTCGAAGCCACTGATCAGGCCCATGAAGAACGGCTCGATGCTAAGCATGCGGGCGGGCCGGCACAGGGTGAGGCCCACGGCGCGGGCGCTCGCCCCGGACAGGGCGCGAGCAGCGCTGTTGGGGTTGAAGCCGATTTCCTGGGCGATGGCGACGATGCGCTGCCGGGTCGCCTCGGAGACGCCGGGCTGGCCGTTGAGCGCGTAGGACACCGCGCCCTTGGACACGCCCGCCCGCCGCGCGATGTCGGCGATCGTGGGCCGCTTCACTCGTCTCCTCTGTTCCCGCCGAGCCTACCGGCGGAGTTTACCGGTGTCGGAATCGGTAGAGCGCTCTCACGGCCGTGCGCGCCGAGATAGCGATGCGGCTGAACGTCCCCTTGATCGGTTAAGTGTTGGCCGTCACGTGCGGTATGTAAACAGCGATGCCCCGTAAAATCCGATTAACCCCACTTAACAGTCACTGACAACGATGACAGATCACGGTTGTAACACGCTATTGACAGTCATCAAGGCCCGTCATAACGTCTCCACAACTTATCCGGTTCAGTAAATTCTCTCCGCTATGGGGGCGCAATGGAACGGCTTGGAAAACGCGCTGTGCGGGCAGCTGCCGCCGGTGTGGCGGCAACTCTGGCGATCACGGGCTGCAGTGGGCAGAGCCTCGAGGGCAACGACGACAACACCAGCGCGAGCGGCAACGTGGTCACGCTGAAGGTCGCGTTCTGGGGCGACATGGGCCTCGACAAGCTCAAGGCCGCGTACGAGAAGGACCACCCGAACGTCAAGATCGTGCTGAACTCCGGCGAGTACAACGCCCAGCACGAGGACCTGCAGAAGAAGCTGGTGGCCGGCAACGGCGCCCCGGACATCTCCGCGGTCGACGAGGGCTTCATCGTCCAGTTCCGCAGTCAGGCCGACAAGTTCGTCAACCTGATGGACAAGGGCGGCGCCGACTTCGAGCCGAAGTATCTGCCCTGGAAGTGGGCGGCCTCGAAGTCGCCCGACGGCAAGCAGATCGGCCTCGGCACCGACGTCGGCGGCCTGGCCATGTGCTACCGCTCCGACCTGTTCTCCAAGGCCGGCCTGCCGACCGACCGCGAGGCCGTGTCCAAGCTCTGGACCACCTGGGACGACTTCATCAACGTCGGCAAGACCTACACCCAGAAGACCGGCAAGAAGTTCGTCGACTCCGGCACCAACATGTTCAACCCGGTCCTCGCCCAGCAGCCGGTCGGCTTCTACGACGACCAGGAGAAGCTGCAGATGGACGGCGGCCCGAAGGCCGCGTTCGACGTCAGCATGAAGGCGATCGACGCCGGCATCTCGGCCAACCTGGCCAGCTTCCAGCCCAACTGGGACCAGGGCTTCAAGAAGGACCAGTTCGCCGTGCTGGCCTGCCCGGCGTGGATGCTCGGCCACATCCAGGACACCGCGCCCGAGCAGAAGGGCAAGTGGGACATCGCCGCGATCCCCGGTGGCGGCGGTAACTGGGGCGGTTCCTGGTGGACCATCCCGGCCCAGGGCAAGAACATCGACGCCGCGGCTGACTTCGTGAAGTGGATGGTCCAGCCCGAGCAGCAGATCGAGGTCTTCAAGACCGTCGGCAACCTGCCGTCGCAGCCCGCGCTCTACAAGGACCCCGCGGTGCTCGACTACAAGAAGGAGTTCATGAGCAACGCGCCCACCGGGCAGATCTTCGCGGCCACCGCCGAGAACCTGAAGCCGCAGTACCTGGGCAAGAAGAACGGTCCCACCCGCGTCGCCGTCGAGAACGTGATCACCCGGGTCCAGCAGGGCGGTCTCAAGTCGGACGCCGCCTGGGCCGAGGCAGTGAAGCAGGCCGAGAAGGCCGCGAAGGCCTGATCCGACGTCGGAAACCAAGGGCGGGACGGCGTGGGCCGTCCCGCCCGGACCTAGGAGTGGCCGTGTCCCTGACCCAGCTCCGGCCGCCGCCTCAGCACGCGGCGCCACCCCCGAAACCCGGCAAGGCCAAACTTTGGCTCTACCGCTTCGATACCAAGACCATCCCGTACGCGCTGATCGCTCCGTTCTTCATCCTGTTCGGGCTCTTCGGGCTCTTCCCGATCGTCTTCAACGCGGTCGTGGCCCTGCGCAACTGGCGGCTCGACGACCCGACCCTCACCGGGTGGGCCGGGCTCGACAACTTCAGCAAGCTCGTGCAGGACGAGGACTTCTGGAACGCGCTGCTCAACACGTTCGGGATCTTCGTCCTGTCGACCGTCCCGCAACTGATCCTCGCGCTGATCGTGGCCAACCTGCTCAACCGCAAGCTGCGCGCGACCACCTGGTGGCGGATCGGCATCCTGTTGCCGTACCTGACCCCGGTCGTCGCCTCGACCCTGGTCTTCGCGGTGTTCTTCTCGCGCGACTACGGCATGGCGAACTGGTTCCTCGGGCTGGTCGGTTTCGGCCAGGAGCAGCCGCTCGACTGGCGGGCGGCCAAGTGGAGCAGCTGGCTCGCGATCGCCACGATGGTCAACTGGAAGTGGATCGGCTATAACGCGCTGCTCTATCTGAGCGCGATGCAGACCATTCCCAAGGACGTGTACGAGGCGGCGGCCGTCGACGGCGCCGGCCCGTGGCGACAGCTGTGGCAGATCACCGTGCCCATGATCCAGCCGGTCGTGGTGTTCACCGTGATCCTGTCCACCATCGGGGGGTTGCAGCTGTTCAACGAGCCGATGATGTTCGACGAGAACCCGCAGTCGGCGGGCGGCGGCTCGGCCCACCAGTTCCAGACCATCGCCCAGCTGATCTACAAGGTCGGCTGGAAGGACCTCAACCTCGGGTACGCGGCCGCCATGTCCTGGGCGCTCTTCCTGATCATCCTGATCGTGGCCGGCATCAACGCCCTGCTCACCAAGCGCATCGGAGGAGACCGATGACGACCACGTACGTGACCCGGGCCCCGCAGGACACGCCCGGCTCGTGGAAGACGTACCTCGGCCTCGTCGCCCTGATGGTGTTCTCGGCCTTCCCGGTGTACTGGATGTTCGTGATCGCCACCAGCGACGACGAGGCGGTCACCAAGATGCCGCCGTCGGTCGTTCCGGGCGACCAGCTGCTGGTGAACCTCAACGAGGTCTTCACGATGCAGAACGTCTACTTCACGGCGTCGCTGATCAACAGCTTCATCGTGGCGTCGGTGATCACCCTGGCCACGCTGTTCTTCTGCTCGCTGGCCGGGTTCGCCTTCGCCAAACTGCGTTTCAAGGGCCGCAACGCGCTGATGGTCGTGGTGATCCTCACCCTGACCGTGCCCAACCAGCTCGGCGTGGTCGCGCTCTACATCGTGATGGGCAAGCTGCAGTGGAACGGGACGCTGCTCGCGGTGATCGCCCCCGGGCTGGTCAGCGCGTTCGGCGTCTTCTACATGCGGCAGTTCATCGCGCACGCCGTGCCCGACGAGCTGGTCGAGTCGGCCCGGATCGATGGCGCGCTGACCATGCGCGTCTACTGGAACATCATCCTGCCGGCCATCCGGCCCGCGCTCGCAGTGCTCGGCCTGCTGACCTTCGTCATGGCCTGGAACGACTTCCAGTGGCCGTTGATCACGCTGAACGGCACCGAGTTCCCGACCTCGATGGTCGCCCTGTCCGACCTGGCCAGCGGGAACTATGTCATCTATCGCCGGGTTCTGGCCGGTGCGTTCGTCGCCACTGTGCCGTTGATCATTCTGCTGCTGCTGGGCGGACGGCAACTGGTCCGCGGGATCATGGAAGGCGCCGTCAAGTCCTGACCACTGCGGTCCTCTGCCCGTGGTCGGCTGCCGGCCGCGGGCAGATGGCGTTTAAGGAGAACTGTGACCTCGTACCGACCCCTGCACGAAGGCTGGACCGTCTCGGGCGCCGACCTCTCCGGCCTGGCCGCCACGGTGCCCGGCTGTGTGCACACCGACCTGCTGCGAGCCGGGCGGATCGAGGATCCGTACCTGGACGCGAACGAGACCGAGCTGGGCTGGATCGGGCGCACCGACTGGGAGTACACGACCAGCTTCGAGTTCACAAAAGGTGACCGCACCGACCTCGTGTGCGCCGGCCTCGACACGGTCGCCTCGATCGAGCTGAACGGGTCGCATGTCGGCGAGACGGCCAACATGCACCGCGGTTACCGCTTCGACGTCGGCGCGCTGCTCCGGGACGGCGCCAACGAGCTGAAGATCAAATTCGGCAGTGCCTACGCGTACGCCGAGGGGCAGCGCGAGCGGCTGGGCGCCCGGCCCAACGCGTACGACGAGCCGTTCAACTTCATCCGCAAGCAGGCCTGCAACTTCGGCTGGGACTGGGGCCCGACCCTGGTCACGGCCGGTGTCTGGCAGCCGATCGGCCTCGAGACGTGGTCGGTGGCCCGGCTGGCCGAGGTGCGCCCGCAGGTGACGGTCGACCGCGGCGTGGGCCGGGTCGAGCTGCGGGTGCGGCTCGATCGGACGAGGGATGCCCCGGTCAAAATCACCGCGTCGGTCGGTGGCCGCACCGCCCAGGCCACCGTCGACGGCATCGAGGCCCTGCTCATCCTCACCGTCGACGACCCCGAGCTGTGGTGGCCGCGCGGCTTCGGTGCGCAGACCCTCTACGACCTCGACGTGACGCTGACGGCCGAGGGCGGCGAGGTCCTGGATCAGTGGTCCCGCCAGGTCGGCTTCCGGTCGGCCCGGGTCGACACCGCCGACGGCGGCTGGCGGGTGATCGTCAACGACGTGCCGGTCTTCGTCCGCGGCGTCAACTGGATCCCGGACGACGTCTTCGCCGACCGCATCACCCGCGACCGGCTGGCCAACCGGTTCCGTCAGGCCGCCGAGGCCAACGTCAACTACCTGCGAGTCTGGGGCGGCGGCCGCTACGAGTCGGACGACTTCTACGAGCTCGCCGACGAGATGGGCTTCCTGGTGCAGCAGGACTTCCTGTTCGCCTGCGCGGCCTACCCCGAGGAGGAGCCGTTCCGCTCCGAGATCGAGGCCGAGGCCCGCGAGAACGTGCTGCGGCTGGCGTCGCACCCGAGCCTGGTCGTGTGGACCGGCAACAACGAGAACCTGTGGGGTCACGAGGACTGGGAGTGGAAGCCCGCGTTGAACGGGCGTACGTGGGGGGCGGGGTTCTATTACGACCTGCTGCCGCGCATCGTCGGCGAGCTCGACGCGTCCCGGCCGTACTGGCCCGGCAGCCCCTACTCCGGCTCACCCGACCGCTATCCCAACGATCCCGCCTTCGGCACCACGCACATCTGGGACGTCTGGAACACCGACGACTACACCAAGTACGGCGCCTACCGACCGCGCTTCGTGGCCGAGTTCGGCTTCCAGGCCCCGCCGGCCTTCTCGACGCTGCGCCGCGCGATCGCCGACGACCCGCTGGCCCCCGACTCGCCCGGCATGGCCCACCACCAGAAGGCGATCGGCGGCGATCAGAAGCTCGCCCGCGGTCTGGCCAACCACCTGCCGCCGGCCCAGGATTTCGACGACTGGCACTTCCTGACCCAGCTCAACCAGGCCCGCGCCCTGGCCTTCGGCATCGAGCACTTCCGCTCGCTGAGCCCGCTCTGCGCCGGCACGATCATGTGGCAGCTCAACGACTGCTGGCCGGTCACGTCGTGGGCGGCCGTCGACGGCGACGGACGGAAGAAGCCCCTCTGGTACGCGATGAGGGACGCCTACGCCGACCGCCTGCTGACCTTCCAGTCCCGCACCGGCGACCCGCTCACCGCCGGTGGCCCGCTCACGCCGATCGAGCCCGGCCGGGTCGTCCCGCCGCAGGGTCCGCCCGCCCTGGTCGCGGTCAACGACAGCCGTACGGCCTGGGCGTTCTCGACCGCCGTGACCCGCCGCAACCTGGCCGGGGACGTCCTGGCCTCGGCGGTGCTCGGCACGACGGTGGCACCCGGTGAGGCCGTCACCCTGCCCCTGCCCCAGGGCCTGGCCACCCCCGGCGACCCCACCACCGAACTTCTGGTCACCGAGGCCGGGCCGACCTGGTTCTTCGTCCCGGACAAGGACGTCCCGTGGCCGGCCGCCGATTTCACGGCCGAGGTCTCCGCGGACGGCGCCACGGTCACGGTGCACGCTCGATCGATCCTGCGGTCGCTGACCCTCTTCCCCGACCGCCTCGACCCGAGGGCCGAGGCCGACCGCGCGGCCGTCACCGTCCTGCCCGGCGACTCGGTCACCTTCACGATCAGCTCCGACAAACCCCTGGACGAGGCCGCCCTGACCAGCCGCCCGGTCCTGCGCTGCGTCAACGATCGGGAGCGCTGAAAAGCCTGGGCATTTCTTCTCAGGAGGCCAGGACCCCGGGCGATGGTGGCGTCAACCCCACCTCCGATCGGCAACGTGGCACCCTCGATGGCCGCCTCCGTGATCCGTACGGTCGAAGGCAGCTCGAGAGGAGAAGCCGATGATGGAACACCTGATGCCGCTGATCTCCTCACCCTGGCTCTACGTGATCGTTTTTGCCTTGGTGGCGATCGACGGGTTCTTCCCGGCCGTGCCCTCCGAGGCGGTGGTGATCGGGCTGGGCGCCCTGTCGGCGACCGGTCCGCCCCACCTGATCGCGCTGGCCACGGCCGTGGTGGCGGGCGGGATGACCGGTGACCGGGTGGCCTACCGGCTCGGCCGTCAGGTGGGCTGCCGGGTCCGGAACGCCCGGATGGTGATGGCCAAGGAGAAGGCCGAACGAGCGTTGGTGCGGTACGGCGGGGGCGCCATCCTGGTCGGCCGCTTTCTGCCCTATGGGCGCACCGCCACCGCCATGACGGCCGGCTCGGTGTCGCTGCCCCGCGGGCGCTTCCGGCTCTTCACCGCCCTGGCCAGCGTGGCCTGGGCGGCGTACGCCATCGGTCTGGGCCGGTTGGGTAGCGAGACCTTCGCCGGATCGCCGCTGCTGGGCGCCGCGTTCGGGGTGGCGATCGGCATGCTCGTGGCCGGCCTCTACGCCATTGTGGAGAGACGCCGGGCCGTCCGGTCGCCGGCCGAGGAGCCGGAGCGCGAGCTGGTGGCGGCCCGTTAGTGCAGCGCCGTCGTGGGGACGGGCGTGCCGAGCGTGATGTCGTGGTCGGCGTGGTCGCCGGTCAGCTCGACCCGGGTGGCGACCGGCGCGTGCCCGCTCGCGGCCACCGTGTAGACGCCCGGCGGCAGGTCGCGCAGCTCGTAACGCCCCTCGTGGTCGGTGGTGGCCGCACCGGCGACCCGCCCGTGCCGGTCCACCGCCACCACCGACGCCTCGGGAATCGGGTGGCCCGACCCGGCCGCGCGCACGTTCCCGGTCAGCGTGCCGCCCACGGCCAGGGCCAGATCGACCGGGCCGGGCTCGTTCGGTGACACCGTGCGAGACGCCGGCCGGGCATGCGGGGCGGTCGCGGTCAGGGTGTATTCCGGCCCGTCCAGCCCCGGCAGCTGATAGCGACCGTCCGGCCCCGCCGTGGCCGTGGCCACCACTTCCCCGGCCGGGCTGGTCAGGGTCAGCGTGGCGCCGGGCAGCCCGCGGCCCGCACGGTCGGTCACCCGGCCGGTGACCTGGCCCGCGCCGGCCAGTGACAGCACCCGGCGGATCTCGCCGGCGGCCACGTTGATCACGGCCGCGGCCGGCTGGTGCCGGTCGGCCGCGCAGATCAGCAGGAACGAGCCGCCGGTGTGCAGCACCATCCGATAGGTGCCGTCCTCGCCGGTCACCGCGCGGGCCATCTGCTGACCGCCGAAGTCGGTGATCGTCAGCGTGGCCCCGGGCAGCGGCAGGCCGCCCGGGCCGTCGATGCGCCCCCGCACCACCGCGTCGCCCGGCAGGGTCGGCTCGTCGGCGGTGACGTCGTCGGTCAGCTGGGCTGTGTCCATCGTGGTCGTCCGTTCGAGGCTGGGCCCGGAGTCGAACAACCGGGCGAGGTCGGCATCGAGGTCGTCGAAGGGATCGGCGACCGCGCGGTCAAGAGCGTGCTCCGAAGAGGCGGAGGGGGTGGTACGGGTGCGCAGCGGCACGTTCGGCAGGAACAGGAACAGCACGAGGGCCACCACCAGGATGGCCGCGGCGATCAGGAAGAGGACGTTCACCGCGTCCGAGAAGCCGGATTTGAACGGATGGGCCAGGGCCGGGGTCACCCGCTCGAGGAACGACGTGTCGTCCAGCGACGGGTGCGGGGACAGGATCGGGCGGTTCGCCGGGTCCGCGGCGACAGCGGGATCCTTGAGCGCGCGCTGAAAGGCCGTGTCCTGGAGGAACGCGGCGGCGATCTTATCGCCCACGGTGGCGAAGAGGATGGAGAGGAAGACTGCGGTTCCCGCCGTGGCGCCCATCTGACGGAAGAACGTCGACGACGCGGTGGCCACCCCGATCTCCGACGGCGGCATGGCGTTCTGCACGGCCAGCGTCACCGGCTGGAGCACGAAACCCAGCCCCAGCCCGAAGATTCCCATGTGGACACCACTCTGCCAGAACGGCGTGTCCACGCCCACGGTGTGAAGCAGCACCAGCCCGACGATCATCAGCGCCGCGCCGGCCCCCGGAAACTCCCGGTAGCGCCCGGTCCGGCTGATCGTCTGCCCCGACACGAGCGAGCCGACCATGATCCCGGCCGTCATCGGCAGCAGCTGCAGCCCCGACTCGGTCGGCGTCGCACCCCGCACGATCTGCAGGTACAACGGCAGCAGGGCCAGACCGCCGAACATCCCCATGCCGACCACGAACCCGCCGCCCGCGGTGAGCGCGAACGTGCGGTTGCGGAAGAACCGCAACGGGATCAGCGCCTGCGGCCCCATCCGCGCCTCGGCGACCAGGAACGCCGCCAGGCCGAGCAGACCCACGACGTAACAGCCGATCGACCGTCCCGAACCCCAGCCCCAGGTGCGGCCCTGCTCGGCCACGGTCAGCAACGGCGCCAGGCAGAGGCAGATCGTGACCGCGCCCCACCAGTCGATCTTCTGCTCCCGGCGGGTGTGCCGGATGTGCAGCCCGCGGGCCACCACGACCAGCGCCAGCGCCCCGATCGGCACGTTGACCAGGAAGACCCAGCGCCAGCCGGTGATACCGAGGATCGAGTCGGCGCCGGCCAGGAAGCCACCGATCACCGGCCCGAGCACGCTCGCCGAGCCGAAGACGGCCAGGAAGAACCCCTGGTAACGCGCCTGTTCGCGGGGCGGCACGAGGTCGCCGACGATCGCCAGGGCCAGCGAGAAGAGGCCGCCCGCGCCCAGCCCCTGCACCGCCCGGAAGCCGGCCAGCTGATACATCGACGTCGCGAACGCGCAGGCCGCCGACCCGACGACGAAGATCGTGATGGCGGCCAGGAAGAACCGCTTGCGCCCGTAGATGTCCGACAACTTGCCGTACAGCGGGGTCGAGATCGTCGCCGTGATCAGATAGGCCGTGGTCACCCAGGCCTGCACGCTCAGCCCGTGCAGGTCGTCACCGATGGTGCGGATCGCCGCCGTCACGATGGTCTGGTCGAGCGCGGCCAGAAACATCCCGAGCATCAACCCGACGAGCACTTCCATGATCTGCCGATGGCTCAGTCGGTCGGGAGCGCTCATAGAGCGACCAACGATGCATCGCGCCCCGAAGTTGCCCTCTGGGAAAGATCAAACTCATACGATACGGAATTTGCCGACCGGCCCCGCCGAGCAGTCCTGTGCCGTCGGGCTCACCCTCTTCAGCGCCGCTGCCGGCCGGTTCGGTTCAAGAACCGGCCGGCAGCGGCCAGGTTTCTTACTCGGGGACCTTGCGGTACGCGCCGTCGCTGGCGCTGGTGGCCATCGAGGCGTAGGCCCGCAGCGCGGCCGACACCGGGCGCTGACGGTCGACCGGGGTGTAGGGCTTGGGCCGGCGCTCCTGCTCGTGGCGGCGCTGGGCCAGCGTCTCGTCGTCGACGTGCAGCGTGATGCCGCGGCCGGGGATGTCGATGCTGATCTCGTCGCCCGTCTCGACCAGGGCGATCAGGCCGCCCGCGGCCGCCTCGGGCGAGACGTGACCGATCGAGAGGCCGCTCGTGCCGCCGGAGAACCGGCCGTCGGTGATCAGGGCGCACGCCTTGCCCAGGCCACGGCCCTTGAGGAAGCTCGTCGGGTAGAGCATCTCCTGCATGCCGGGGCCGCCCTTCGGGCCCTCGTAGCGGATGACCACCACGTCGCCCTCGACGACCTTCTTGCCGAGGATGCCGTCGACGGCGTCGTCCTGCGACTCGAAGACCCGGGCCGGGCCGGTGAACTTCCAGATCGACTCGTCGACGCCGGCCGTCTTGACCACGCAGCCGTCGGGGGCGAGGTTGCCGAAGAGGATGGCCAGGCCGCCGTCGACCGTGTAGGCGTGGTCGACCGAGCGGATGCAGCCCTTCTCACCGTCGGTGTCGAGGGTCGACCAGCGGTTCTGGGTGCTGAACGGCTGGGTCGTGCGCACGCCGCCGGGGGCCGCGTGGAAGAGCTCGAGCGCCGCCTCGGACGGCGAGCCGCTGCGGATGTCCCACTCGCCCAGCCACGACTCGAGGTCGGGGGAGTGCACCGAGCGGACGTTCGTCTTGAGCGAGCCGCCGCGGTAGAGCTCACCCAGCAGGGCGGGGATGCCGCCGGCCCGGTGAACGTCCTCCATGTGATATTTCGGGCTGTTCGGAGCGACCTTGGCCAGGCACGGCACCCGGCGCGAGATCGCGTCGATGTCGGCCACGCTGAAGTCGAGCTCGGCCTCGCGGGCCGCCGCCAGCAGGTGCAGCACCGTGTTGGTGGAACCGCCCATCGCCACGTCCAGGGCCACCGCGTTCTCGAACGCGTCGAGGCTGGCGATGCTGCGCGGCAGCACCGACTCGTCGTCGTTCTCGTAGTACTGCTTCGCGATGCCGACGATCAGCTCGCCGGCCTTCTCGAAGAGCGCCTTGCGGGAGGCGTGGGTGGCCAGCGTCGAGCCGTTGCCCGGCAGGGCCAGCCCGATCGCCTCGGTCAGGCAGTTCATCGAATTGGCGGTGAACATGCCCGAGCAGGAACCGCAGGTCGGGCAGGCCGAGCGCTCGATCGTGTCGAGCTGCTCGTCGGTCACGTTCTCGTTGGCGCTGGCGCTCATGGCGTCGACCAGGTCGAGCTTCTCGTGGACGATGCCCTCGATGGCGACCGTCTTGCCGGCCTCCATCGGGCCGCCGGAGACGAACACCGTGGGGATGTTGAGCCGCAGCGCGGCGATCAGCATGCCCGGGGTGATCTTGTCGCAGTTCGAGATGCAGACCAGGGCGTCGGCGCAGTGCGCATTCACCATGTATTCGACCGCGTCGGCGATCAGCTCGCGGCTGGGCAGCGAGTAGAGCATGCCGCCGTGGCCCATCGCGATGCCGTCGTCGACCGCGATCGTGTTGAACTCACGGCCGACGCCGCCGGCCTGGGCGATCGAGTCGGCGACCAGGCCGCCCATGTCTTTGAGGTGCACGTGACCCGGTACGAACTGGGTGTAGCTGTTGGCAATGGCCACGATGGGCTTGCCGAAGTCGTCGTCGGTCATCCCGGTGGCGCGCCACAGGGCACGCGCGCCGGCCATGGTCCGACCGTGGGTCGAGGTCCGGGATCGCAGGTCAGGCATCCCCTCATAGTGCCACCGTCGAGAGCCCGGCCGTCCCCGGACGTCCACAGGACGGGAAAGCGGGGCTATTTAATCTCTGCGATCTACGGCACAGTGTTCGCGTGCAATCACCGTCCGGCGTGGAGCTGGCCGGACTGGCGAGTCTTCTCCTCGCGGTCCCGGCCGTTGCCCTGCTGGGCGGGTCCGGGCGCCGCCACACCGGCGCCGCCCGCCGGGCCCACCTTCTGCTGGCCGCCGGGGGTGCCGTGGCCACCGGGGCCGCCCTGGCCGGTGTCCTGACCGAGCTGCTCTCCGCCTCCGCGCCGCCGCGGATGGGCCTGGGCAGCGCGGTCGCCGTCGGCCTGGCACTCGGCATCCTCACGCTGCTGACCGGCACGGCGGTGCTGCCGGGCGCGGCCGAGAGCGCCGGAGCCGCCGTCCGCCACCTGCTCGACGGCCTGGTCGTCGCCGCGGCGATCTGGTTCGTCGGCTGGGTGCTGATCGCCGAGCCGACCCGCATCCTGGGCGACGCCACTCCGATGGCCTGCCCTTCCGTGCTCATTCCGGCGGGCCTTACGGTCATTTCGCTCGGCCTGACCATCGTGCTGGCGCTGCACGCGCACCGGCCCCGGCTGACCACCGTGCGGGTGGCCGCCGGGGTGTCCCTGGTCGCCGTCGCGGCGGTCGCCATCGCCAGCGGCATCTGCCAGGACTGGGACGGCGTCGTGCTGGGCGGGGCCCTGCTGCTGCCGGCCGGGCTGTTCGCCATCGCCCGCGCGGTCAAGACGGCCGACCGCCCGGTGCAGGTGGTGGGTGACGTCACCGACCGCAACACCGTCTACGCGGTCATCCCGATGGTCGTGATGGTCGCCGCGCTCGGCTACCACCTGCTCCAGGGCGGTGACTTCGGCCTGTACGGCTTCATCGGCGCCGCCGTCGAGGGTTTCGCCCTGGTCGGGCGGCAGTTCCTGGCCCTGCGCGACGTCCGCCGCTACACGCTCGAGCTGCGCGGGCGGGAGGCGCACTTCCGCGAGCTGGCGCACACCGACCCGCTGACCGGGCTGGCCAACCGGCGCGGCCTGCGGCGGGCGCTGCGGGCCGGCGACGAGCCGAGGGTGCTGGTCGGCATCGACCTGGACGGCTTCAAGACGGTCAACGACATGCGCGGGCACGACGTGGGTGACGCCGTGCTGACCCAGGTCGGCGAGCGGCTGCAGCGCAACCTGCTCGACGGCGACCTGGCGGCCCGGCTGGGCGGCGACGAGTTCGCCGTTCTCATGCGGGGCACGGCCGACGAGGCGATGCTCACCGCGCACCGGCTGCTGGCTGTGCTGGGGGAGCCGTACGAGGTCGACGGCGGTTCGGTCTTCCTCTCGGCCAGCCTGGGCGTGGCCGAGACCAATGACGAGACCCGGGAACCGGCCCGTCTGGGCGTGGCCGACACCGGCGACATCATCCGCGACGCCGATCTGGCCCTGCGCTACGCCAAGCAGCGCGGGAAAAACAGGGTCGAGCGCTATCAGGCCCGTTACGACGAGCTCCTGCGCCGCCGTGGCACGCTCGAGAGCGAGCTGCGGCACGCGATCGACCGCAAGCAGCTGCGCCTGGTCTTCCAGCCGGTGGTGGCGCTGCCCTCGATGCGGCCGGTGGGCGCCGAAGCGCTGCTGCGCTGGCACCACCCGACGCTGGGCGCGGTGCGGCCGGACGAGTTCATCCCGGTCGCCGAGGAGTCCGGGCTGATCAACCGGATCGGCGCCTGGGTGCTCGAGCAGGCCTGCATCCAGCTCGCCGAGTGGCTGTCCCGCGGGCACGACGTCTGGGTCTCGGTCAACATGTCGCCCAAGGAACTGCACAACATCGACTACGCGGGCAACGTGGCCGACGTGCTGGAGCGGCACGGGGTCCCGCCGCAGCGGCTGGTGCTCGAGGTCACCGAGCACGCCGTCGCCACCGACATGGAAGAGCTGATCAGCCGGCTGGCCGAGCTGCGCGGCACCGGGGTGCGGATCGCGCTCGACGACTTCGGTGCCGGTTACTCCTCGCTCGGCCAGCTGCGCACGCTGCCGGTCGACATTCTCAAGATCGACCACGCCCTGGTGGCCGAGCCCGAGTCGCGCACCGGCACGGCGGCGCCGCTGGTCGACGTGGTCGCCCGGCTGGGGCACCGGCTCGGTCTCGAGGTGCTGGCCGAGGGCATCGGCACCCCGGCCCAGCGGGCCGTCGTCGAGGAGGCGGGCTGCCGGCTGGGCCAGGGCTCGCTCTTCGGCTGGGGCGTGCCCGCCGAACACCTCGAGGCCCAGCTGCAGACGTTGCGGAAAGGCACCTCCCGGCCGCTTCCGGTCCCCCGCTCGGCC
The DNA here is from genome assembly GCA_965217855.1 of Actinoplanes sp. Taxonomy (GTDB): domain Bacteria; phylum Actinomycetota; class Actinomycetes; order Mycobacteriales; family Micromonosporaceae; genus Actinoplanes. Next base: position 179,151 of record CBDCJN010000003.1, read on the forward strand.
CCTCCGGTCGACGCCGCCGCCCGCAGCCAGGTGGTGATGCTCGGCCCCGGGATGCGCCAGCTCAGGGCCCTGCTGCCCGGCGATCCCGCGTTCGGTGCCCCAACGGGTGAGCCGTCCGAATGATCAAAATGTGGGATGAGTTGACTCACCGCTTGAGATGCGGCAAGGTGGCTGACATGTGCTTCGCGTCCCGAGTACTTATGTGAGCGCACTCCTGCCGGAGGAAATCCCGGCGAGAGTGCGCTAGGTCCCGTGCTTCCGGCACGAGGGCCTTTTTTGTTGCGTAAGTATGGGACCGACCAACCCGAAAAGGTATGAAGTGCCATGACGAGACCCACTCCAGAGACCCTCGCCCATCGAGCCAACCCGGCCACTGTCGCGGCGGCCGCCACCACCGCCCAGACCGTAGTCGCCCCGGTCGCCACGTCGGGCGCCGGTTCGCTCGTGCGGTCGCTCGAGGCGCTCGGGGTCGAGGTCGCGTTCGGCATCCCCGGCGGCACGATCCTCCCGGCCTACGACCCACTGTACGACTCCAAGGTCCGGCACATCCTGGTGCGTCACGAGCAGGGCGCGGGTCACGCCGCGACCGGCTACGCGCAGGCCACCGGCAAGGTCGGCGTCTGCATCGCGACCTCCGGCCCGGGCGCGACCAACCTGGTCACGCCGATCGCGGACGCGTACATGGACTCGGTGGCGATCGTCGCGATCACCGGCCAGGTGTCGCGCCCGGCGATCGGCACGGACGCCTTCCAGGAGGCGGACATCCAGGGCATCACGCTGCCGATCACGAAGCACAACTTCCTGATCCAGGACCCGGACGAGATCCCGCGGATCATCGCCGAGGCGTTCCACCTGGCGGCGACCGGCCGGCCCGGCCCGGTGCTGGTCGACATCCCCAAGGACGTGCAGCAGGCGGCGACCACGTTCAGCTGGCCGCCGACGCTCGACCTGCCCGGCTACCGCCCGACCCTGCACCCGCACGGCAAGCAGATCCGCGAGGCGGCCCGGCTGATCGCGGGGGCCCGGCGCCCGGTGCTCTACGTCGGCGGCGGCGTGCTCAAGGCCGGCGCCACCGACGGGCTGCGCAAGCTGGCCGAGCTGACCGGCATCCCGGTCGTCACCACGCTGATGGCGCTGGGCGCGTTCCCCGACTCGCACCCGCAGCACCTGGGCATGCCCGGCATGCACGGCACCGTCCCGGCGGTCTACGCGCTGCAGAAATCCGACCTGCTGATCACGCTGGGCGCGCGCTTCGACGACCGGGTCACCGGCAAGCTCGACTCGTTCGCGCCGGACGCCAAGGTCGTGCACGCCGACATCGACCCGGCCGAGATCGGCAAGAACCGGCACGCCGACGTCCCGATCGTGGGCGACGCCCGGCACGTGATCGACGAGCTGATCGCCGCGGTCTCCGCGTCGGCCGAGGGCGCCGGTCAGTACGAGCCGTGGTGGGCCACCCTGAACGAGCTGCGCGAGCGGTACCCGCTGGGTTACGAGGAGCCGACCGACGGCACGCTCGCCCCGCAGTACGTGATCGAGCGGCTCGGCAAGATCGCCGGACCGGACGCGATCTACGTCGCCGGCGTGGGCCAGCACCAGATGTGGGCCTCGCAGTTCATCTCGTACGAGAACCCGGGCACCTGGCTCAACTCGGGCGGCGCGGGCACGATGGGCTACGCCGTCCCGGCCGCGATGGGCGCCAAGGTCGGCCGGCCCGACACGGTGGTCTGGGCGGTCGACGGTGACGGTTGCTTCCAGATGACCAACCAGGAGCTCGCCACCTGCGCACTCGAGGGCATCCCGGTCAAGATCGCGATCATCAACAACGGCAACCTGGGCATGGTCCGGCAGTGGCAGACCCTGTTCTACGAGGGCCGCTACTCCAACACCGGGCTGGGCACGCACAAGCACCGCATCCCCGACTTCGTGAAGCTGGCCGAGGCGCTGGGCTGCATCGGGCTGCGCTGCGAGTCCAAGGACGACGTCGACAAGATCATCCAGCAGGCCATGGAGATCAACGACGCTCCGGTGGTCATCGACTTCACGGTCGGCGAGGACGCCATGGTCTGGCCCATGGTCGCGGCCGGCACCAGCAACGACGAGATCATGTTCGCCCGGGACGTGCGCCCGACCTTCGAGGAAGACGACCTCTAGTCATGATCGCCTGCACCGAGCTGCAGCTGGCAGAAGCTGACGACGGCCTCGAGCGCGAGGGCCAGAAGAGCATGGCAACGGAGGCACAGTCATGATCGCCTGCACCGAGCTGCAGCTGGCAGAAGCTGACGACGGCCTCGAGCGCGAGGGCCAGAAGAGCATGGCAACGGAGGCACAGTCATGATCGCCTGCACCGAGCTGCAGCTGGCAGAAGCTGACGACGGCCTCGAGCGCGAGGGCCAGAAGAGCATGGCAACGGAGGCACAGTCATGATCGCCTGCACCGAGCTGCAGCTGGCAGAAGCTGACGACGGCCTCGAGCGCGAGGGCCAGAAGAGCATGGCAACGGAGGCACAGTGAACAAGCACACTCTTTCCGTGCTGGTCGAGAACAAGCCGGGTGTCCTCGCCCGGGTGTCGGGGCTGTTCTCCCGGCGCAGCTTCAACATCGATTCGCTGGCGGTGGGCGAGACGGAGAACCCGGACGTCTCCCGCATCACGATCGTGGTCAACGCCGACTCCTCACCCCTGGAGCAGGTGACCAAGCAGCTCAACAAGCTGGTGAACGTCCTGAAGATCGTCGAGCTGGACCCGCAGCAGTCGGTCCAGCGCGAGCTCCTGCTGGTCAAGGTCCGCGCCGATCGCGCGCAGCGCAACCAGGTCCTCGAGACCGTCGAGTTGTTCCGGGCAAAGGTGATCGACGTCGCGCCGGACACCCTCACGATCGAGGCGACCGGCAACCCCGACAAGCTTGACGCGTTGCTGCGCGATCTCGAGCCGTACGGCATCAAGGAGATGGTCCAGTCGGGTCTCGTCGCCATCGGCCGCGGCTCCCGCTCCATCACCACCGGGCCCGCCCTGCGCGCCGCCTGATTTTCGCAAGAAACCTCGAAAGGGAAGCAATGACCGCGGAAGTTTTCTACGACGACGACGCCGATCTCTCGATCATCCAGGGCAAGAAGGTCGCCGTGATCGGGTACGGCAGCCAGGGCCACGCCCACTCGCTGTCGCTGCGCGACTCGGGCGTCCAGGTGGTCGTCGGTCTGAAGGAGGGCTCCAAGAGCCGCGCCAAGGCCGAGGAGCAGGGCCTCGAGGTCAAGACGCCGTTCGACGCGTCGGCCTGGGCTGACGTGATCATGGTGCTCGCGCCGGACACCGCGCAGCGCAAGATCTACACCGAGTCGATCGCGCCGAACCTGACCGCGGGCAAGGCGCTCTTCTTCGGGCACGGCCTCAACATCCGGTTCGAGCTCATCAAGCCCCCGGCCGACGTGACCGTGGCCATGGTCGCCCCCAAGGGCCCGGGCCACCTGGTCCGCCGTCAGTACGTGGACGGCAAGGGCGTGCCGTGTCTGGTCGCCGTCGAGCAGGACCCGACCGGCGAGGGCCTCGCGCTCGCGCTCTCCTACGCGAAGGCGATCGGTGGCGCCCGCGCGGGCGTCATCAAGACCACCTTCAAGGAGGAGACCGAGACCGACCTCTTCGGCGAGCAGGCCGTGCTCTGCGGCGGCACCGCGGCGCTCGTGCAGACCGGTTTCGAGGTGCTGACCGAGGCCGGCTACGCGCCCGAGATCGCGTACTTCGAGTGCCTCCACGAGCTCAAGCTGATCGTCGATCTGATGTACGAGGGCGGCATCTCCCGCATGCGCTACAGCGTGTCGGACACGGCCGAGTTCGGTGACTACGTCAGCGGCCCGCGGGTCATCAACGCCGAGACCAAGGCGGAGATGAAGCGGATCCTGGCCGACATCCAGTCGGGCGAGTTCACCCGTCAGCTGATCGAGGACGACGACAACGGCGGCCCGCTGCTGACCAAGTACCGTCAGCAGGGCGCCGAGCACCCGATCGAGGTCACCGGAAAGAAGCTGCGCGACATGATGAGCTGGGTCGACCGGCCCATCACCGAGACGGCCTGATTTTCTTTCCCCCGCCCCGCTTCCCCGGCTGAACAGCATGGGGATGGCGGGGCGTTTTGGGAGCACTTTCGATAACTTGAAACGTCCGTGTTACCTGCTGCTTACCTGAATCACTCCGAAACCGAATTGTGCGCTGTTCGGGGTCTTGAGAGTGGTGTCCGGCGGGTATCTTCGCGACATGCGACTGGCTGATTCTTTCCGGAGTGAGCGCTTCGGTGCGGTCCGGATTCATGAGCTGCAGAGGGTCATCGAGCTGGACTCGGGGGCCTCGGTCGGTGCGGGCAGTCAGATTGTGCCGACCGACGCCTTACGCGCCGTCGAATCGCAAATGGTAATTGTCGTTCCGTGTATGAATGAAACACGGACCGTCATTGAGGGCGTTCTCTCCGGCATTCCGCACGACTGCCTCATCATTCTGGTGTCGAACAGCGACCGCGGCCCGGTCGACCGATACGAGATAGAGGCGCAGACCGTCGAGCAGTTCTGCCGGCTGGCCGGGCGTTCCGCGATCACCGTGCATCAGCGCGATCCCGGGGTGGCCGCGGCCATCAAGGCGGCCGGCATGCCCGAGCTGATCGACGACGACGGTCTCGTCCGTGCCGGCAAGGGCGAGGCGATGCTGCTCGGCATGGCGCTGGCCGCGACGACCGGCCGTCGCTACATCGGCTATGTGGACGCCGACAACTACGTGCCGGGCTCGGTCCACGAGTACTGCAAGGTCTACGCGGCCGGGCTGCACCTGGCCGGCTCGCCCTACTCGATGGTCCGCATCTCGTGGCACTCGAAGCCCAAGCTGCGCGACAACCGGCTGTTCTTCAGCCGCAAGGGCCGCAGCTCGCAGATCACCAACGAGTGGCTCAACCGGTTCCTCGCGGAATACTCGGGCTTCGGCACCGAGGTGATCGCCACCGGCAACGCCGGCGAGCACGCGATGACCCTCGAGCTCGGTCTCAAGCTGCGGCTGGCCGGCGGGTTCGCCGTCGAACCGTACGAATATCTCGACCTGTTCGAGCAGTTCGGCGGGGTGCTCGAGAGCACCGACGCCGACGTGATGACCAACTCGGTGCCGGTGCTGCAGATCGAGACCCGCAACCCGCACTTCCACGACAACAAGGGCGAGGAACACGTGCAGGGCATGCGGATGCAGGCCCTCAACGTCCTCTACCACTCGCCGGTCACGCTGCCCTCGGTGCGGCAGCAGATCGTCGAGTTCATGGTCGAGCAGGGCGCTCTCCAGGTCGGCCAGGAACCACCCCGCGAGCGGGTCTACCCGCCGGTCGGCACGCTCGACCTCGACCTGTTCTACGACGCGCTCGAGGCCGAGGCGCTGAGCTTCCGACAGCCCGACGGGCGCGTCCTGACCGGCCTTCCGGCGGCGCCACCCATCGATCGGTCTCAAATTCCTCGCAAGGTGGCCTAAGGTTTCCAGCATGTGACACGCGTCACGTGCCGATGGTGGGCCTCCGCATACGATCGCGGAACATCGCGATCCCCGGAGGCCCACCATGACTCCCGTCGTCCTGATCGCTGAAGAACTCGCGCCGTCGGCCATTGACGTCCTGGCCTACGACTACGACGTCCGCCACGTCGACGGCACCGACCGCGCCGCCCTGCTGGCCCAGGTCGCCGAGGCCGACGCCCTGATCGTGCGCAGCGCCACCCAGGTCGACGCCGAGGTGCTGGCGGCCGGCGCGACCCTGCGCGTGGTGGCCCGGGCCGGAGTCGGTCTCGACAACGTCGACGTCGCCGCCGCGACCGCCCGTGGCGTCCTCGTGGTCAACGCGCCGACCAGCAACATCGTGTCGGCCGCCGAGCAGGCGATCGCGCTGCTGCTCGCGGTCGCCCGGCACACGGCCACCGCCACGGCCTCGCTCAAGGGCGGTCAGTGGCAGCGGTCGCGGTTCACCGGTGTCGAGGTGCAGGGCAAGACCGTGGGGGTGGTCGGGCTCGGCCGCATCGGGGTGCTCTTCGCCCAGCGCATGGCCGCCTTCGGCACGCGGCTGATCGCGTACGACCCGTACATCCAGCCCGCCCGGGCCGCTCAACTGGGCGTACGCCTGGTGGGTCTCGAGGAACTGCTGCGCGAGAGCGACTTCATCTCGGTCCACCTGCCGCGTACGCCGGAGACCATGGGTTTGATCGGCGAGAAAGAGCTGGCCCTGGTCAAACCGGGGGTACGCATCGTCAACGCGGCCCGGGGCGGGCTGGTCGACGAGGCGGCGCTGGCGGTGGCGCTGAGCGAGGGACGGGTGGCCGGCGCCGGGCTGGACGTCTATGTCACCGAGCCGACCACCGAGTCACCGCTCTTCGGCTTCGACAACGTGGTGGTCACCCCGCATCTGGGCGCGTCGACGGTCGAGGCGCAGGACAAGGCCGGCCTGTCGGTGGCCCGCAGCGTCAAGCTCGCGCTCGACGGCGAGTTCGTGCCGGACGCGGTCAACGTGCAGGCGGGCGGCGTGGTCGACGAGGACGTGCGGCCACTGCTCGCGCTGGCCGAGAAACTGGGCAAGGTCTTCACCGCGGTGGCGGGCGGGGTCGCGGCGAGCGTCTCGGTCGAGGTGCGCGGCGAGATCGTCTCGCACGACGTGGCGGTGCTGCGGCTGGCCACCACCAAGGGGCTCTTCACCTCGGTGGTGGACGAGCGGGTGACGTATGTGAACGCTCCGCAGCTGGCCATGGACCGGGGCGTCGAGGTCGAGCTCGTGATCGACGACGACCCGGCCGACCCGCACAACCTGGTGACCGTGCGCGGGGCGTTGCCGGACGGCCGGGCCGTGAGCGTGGCCGGCACGCTGGCCGTGCACGGCTTACGCGAGGTGGCCAAGCTGACCGGGGTCGACGGCTTCGACCTCGACCTCAACGCCGACGGCGTGCTGCTGTTCTTCCGCTACAGCGACCGGCCCGGCGTGGTCGGCGCGATCGGCACCATCCTGGGCGAGGCCGGGGTCAACATCGCGGCCATGCAGGTGGCCCGGCGCGAGGCCGGCGGCGAGGCGCTGATGACCCTGACCGTCGACTCGTCGGTCGACGCGGAGCTGCTCTCCGCGGTCGCGGCCGAGATCGGCTCGGAGCGCGGGAGCATCGTCGACCTGCGCGCTTCCTGACGCTTCTCCTTCTAGCGGGTGCGCACGGGCGGGGGATAAACCGTGCCGTCCTGCAGGTCGAGCAGGTCGAGGTTGAGCTCCCCGGCCAGCCGCTCGATCGTCTCCAGCACCACGTCCGGGCAGTTTTCGTCGAGCCGCATCTGGATGTGGTCGGCGGCGGCATGCAGCGGAGCGTGCGCCCACGGCGAGCCGGGCGCCGAGGCGCGCGGCCCGCGGTCGGGATAATCGCTGGTCAGGGCGTCATAGAAGGCGACGACGCGGGGATCGGCCGCACGCTGCGGGTGCTCACCGCGCGCGCATCGCGCGTTCGCGGCCCGCACGGCGTCCGGCCGGTCCGTTTTGTCCATAGCCCACACCACGAGGTCGAAACTCACCGGCGCATGGTGCCATGCGCGCCTGAAGTCCGTTGCCGACACGCGGGGGATGCGCCTTGCGCGTCTTTAGTCCGCATCGCTAGCGTTATCGGTGCCGCGCGGCTTGTCGGTGGGCTCGTCTTCGGGTGATGCGTCCGCCGTCGCGCCTCGCGGTTTTGTGTATTTCGGCGGGACCGAGCCACGCGTACTCGTCGCATCAGCCCCCGTGACCGTTTGCCGCGGTCCGGGGGCTGTTCGTCTCTGCGGTTGTCTCCGCCGCCCTTCTTAACGTTCACTTGGTGGGACCGCCGTACCGAAGATCGGGACCAAGGGTCTAGCCTGGATCCCGTTGGCCCGACCGGAGGAGCAGACGTGAGCGTGCAGCGGATCGCAGTGGTGGCCGGCGACGGCATCGGCACTGAGGTGACCGCGCAGGCTCAAAAGGTCATCGAGGCCGTGCTGCCCGGTCTGGAGTTCAACGACTACGACCTCGGCGCCCGTTTCTACAACCGCACCGGCGAGGTCCTGCCGCAGGCCATCCAGGACGAGCTGGCCCGCCACGACGCCATCCTGCTCGGCGCCATCGGCGACCCCAGCGTCCCGCCCGGCGTCCTCGAGCGCGGCCTGCTGCTCAAGCTCCGCTTCGACTTCGACCAGTACGTGAACCTGCGCCCGTCCAAGCTCTGGCCCGGCACCGTCAGCCCGCTCGCGGGTGTGAAGCCCGGCGAGATCGACATGGTCGTGGTCCGCGAGGGTGTCGAGGGCCTCTACGTCGGCGCCGGCGGCGTGCTCCACCAGGACACCCCGGCCGAAATCGCCACCGAGGAAAGCCTCAACACGCGGTTCGGCGTCGAGCGGGTCATCCGCGACGCGTTCGGCCGGGCCCAGCGCCGCGACCGCCGCCACCTGACCATGGTGCACAAGACCAACGTGCTGACCAAGGCGGGCGGCCTGTGGGCGCGCACCTTCAAGGCCGTCGCGGCCGAGTTCCCCGAGGTCACCACCGAATACCAGCACATCGACGCGGCCAGCATGTTCATGGTCAGCAACCCGCAACGGTATGACGTGGTCGTGACCGACAACCTCTTCGGTGACATCCTCACCGACATCGCCGCTGCCGTTACCGGCGGCATCGGCATGGCGGCCAGCGGCTCCGTCAACCCGGAGCGCACCTACCCGTCGACGTTCGAGCCGGTGCACGGCTCGGCGCCCGACATCGCCGGTCAGGGCATCGCCGACCCGGCGGCCGCCATCCTGTCCGCCTCGCTGCTCCTCGAGCACCTGGGCCACCACGACGAGGCCGCGCGAGTATCCGAGGCGGTCGCGGCCGAGGTCGCGTCCCGCACCGCGGGCGCGCCGCTGCGTACCGCCGAAGTCGGCGACCGCATCGCCGCCGCCCTCTGACCCACCCCGCACCACACCTCCTGCTCGACCCACGTGGTTTCTCCGCGCCATCCTGAGAACCAGGCTGCGGGTAAATGCCAGCTGTCACCCTGCGGGTGCCCGGGTCCTGCGTACCGTCCGTAGGACCAGGTGTCGGTAGCCGGCACAGTTGATTTAACGGTCGTTCGGGGTAAATTCATGGAGCACTACGGGTGCTCCCGCATGCCTAAAATCTCTGTCGCAGAAAGCAGGTCCACCTGTCATGAGTGGTGGTGACAACCTCGATTTCGAGATCCGTCCCAACCCGGCACCCGTAGGAGACGCCGACCGCGCCACGCTCCTAGCGAACCCCGGATTCGGCCGCATCTTCACCGACCACATGGTCACGATCCGCTACGCCGACGGCAAAGGCTGGTACGAGCCCCGCGTCGAGGCCCGGGCCCCCATCCCGATGGACCCGGCGTCGGCCGTGCTGCACTACGCCCAGGAGATCTTCGAGGGTCTGAAGGCGTACACCCTGCCCGACGGCGGCGTCGCGATGTTCCGCCCCGACGCGAACGCGCTCCGTTTCGCCCAGTCGGCCCAGCGCATGGCCATGCCGCAACTGCCGGTCGAGACGTTCCTCCAGTCCCTGCGCGAGATCATCGGCATCGACCGGAAATGGATCCCCGACAGCGAAGAGGGCAGCCTCTACCTGCGCCCCTTCGCGTACGCCAGCGAGGTCTTCCTGGGCGTGCGCCCCGCGATGGAATACCTCTACCTGGTCATCGCCTCACCCGTCGGCCCCTACTTCTCCGGCGGCGTCAAGCCCGTGTCGGTCTGGGTGACCCCCGACTACACGCGAGCGGCCCCCGGCGGCACGGGTGCGGCCAAGTGCGGCGGCAACTACGCGGCAGGCTTGTCGGCCCAGGCCGAGGCCATCGAACACGGCTGCGACCAGGTGGTCTACCTGGATGCGGTCGAGCGCAAATACATCGACGAACTGGGCGGCATGAACGTCTTCTTCGTGCTCGACGACGGCACCCTGGTGACGCCGCCCCTGACCGGAACGATCCTCCCGGGCATCACCCGCGACTCGGTCATCCAACTGGCCGGCCGCGCGGGCCGCAAAGTCGAGGAACGCCCGGTAAGCCTCGAGGAGTGGCGAACAGGCGCCGCCTCCGGCCAGATCCGCGAGGCCTTCGCCTGCGGCACGGCCGCCGTGATCACTCCGATCGGCGCCGTGAAAAGCCTCGACGGCGAGTTCACCATCGCCGACGGCGGCACCGGCGGGGTCACCACCGACCTGCGCAAGCAGCTGGTCGACATCCAGCGAGGCCGTGCCGAGGACCCCTTCAACTGGGTCCACCGAGTCCTTTAGCAATTCCGCACCCTGTCCCCAGCGTGCTCATCGCGCTGGGGACAGGCATCAAGTTCCTCCGAGCCGGCCGGCTCGGCTTCCCGGCCCAGCGGGCCGGCCCGGGTGGTGGGTCATGCGGCGCACCTCGCCGGTAACGGTCAGCACGTCACTCTTGGGCGTCGGCCACTCAGGGCCGAGTGCACGGCAACGCCACCCGCCCACCTCACGCCGGCGTCAAGACTCGCGCTGCGCGCAAACCCAAGCCCTGTCACCTCGACGTAACCCTGCGACGTCGTCACGGCCCACCACGCCGCTCGCCTCGCCGCCGGTTCTCACCAGGCGATCCGCGGGAACCCGGGCTCTTCTCAGCTCCCCGCCCGACGCCAGACACTGAATTGATCAGCCGAGCAACATTCAACCCGCGGCATCCGCCGACCGTCTCACGGCATGGCTTCCCGCAAAGCGATACACCCAGAGAAGGTTCACCAGCCGGCTTTCGGGTCGGCGGCAGGAGCTGAGGCGGGTCCCTCGTCGGCGTCCCGCTGCTCGGTGACGACTGCTTTGCCAGTCGGTGGGCTCGCTCTACGCGTTCGCGCCTTGGGGGAGTGGGCCACCGCTCGGCGGGAGAGGGGTCGATCAGCGTCACCCTGCGCTCAGCGATGAGTGAGCCACCGCCCAAGCGTGAGTTGCTGACCGTTACCGGCGAGGTGCGCCGCATGACCCACCACCCAGGCCGGCCTGCCCCCGGCGGATCCCCTGCCGTAGCCACCGCGCGGCAGCCAGACCGCCCACCGCAAGGGGACCGCCCAACGCCGATCAAGCACGAAGCCGCGGGTGACCCATCGCCTGCCCGTCACTGTCTCCCATGCAAGGTTGGGGGCCGGGGTGACCAAGAACGGCATAGAAACGCTCCACCAGCCGATCTTGGGCACCCCGGCCCCCAACCGTCAAAGCGTAGGTAAGCCACCGTCCTTGACCGTCAAAGCGCGACTGAGCCTTCAACCGTCAAAGCGGGAGCGGACCCATCAGTTGGCGGGCTCGAGCAGGTGGGCGCGCATGGTGGCGATTTCGTCCGTGGTCAGGCCGATGTGCTGGACGTAGTCGGAGACTGAGCCGTGCAGGCGGCGTAGGTCGGACAGGAAGAGCAGCATGGCCTCGGGTGGGGAGTCGAACATGTGCTCGTTGCCCTGGACGGCTTCGGGGTTGGTTTTCAGCAAGTAGGCGGTCAGGCTGGCCATCGAGGTGGTGGTCAGGGCGTAATCGGCGGCTATGTCCTCGTCGGAGACTCCCAGCAGGGACAGGGTCAGGGCGCACACCGTGCCTGTTCGGTCTTTGCCGGCCATGCAGTGCACGATCACCGGGGCCGCCGCCGGGTCGGCGATCAGGCGTAGCGAGTCTCGCAGGCCCTCCGCGCCCTCGTCGGCGAAGTTCAGGTAGCGGTCGGCCAGCCAGCGCGCGTGGACCGTGCCCGCCGGGTGGTCGACCTCTTCCCAGTCGACATGGTTGATGACGATGTTGTGGTAGTCGACGCCGTAGTGTTCGGCGACCCGGCCGTGTCTGCGCACCTCGAACTCGCGCCGCAGGTCGATCACCGTTTTGACGCCCAAGGCCGCGAAGGCGGGAGCGTCGGCCTCGCCCAGGCGGCCCAGCGCGTCGGCCCGGAAGAGCCGCCGCCAGCGCACGCTCCGCCCGTCGAGGCCAACATATCCACCCACGTCGCGGAAGTTGTAGGTCGCCGAGAAGCCGAGATTCCGGGGGTACTGTTCGACAGCCACGTGGCCAAAATAGTCCGTCCGGGCGAACGGCGCTGTGACGCGAAAAGTACGCCGGGAGAGGGACACGATCCCAGTCAGTGGATTTCTTGTCCCAGACCGCCGCGTGCGTGGCACACTTCGGAACGTGACCCACTCCGTGCTGATTATTCGCACCTAGCGCGCCGGCTGACTCCTCGCCGACGTGCAGACCTCCCGCATCCGCGGGGGGTCTTTTGTTTGGGCTGACTCAGGGTTGGGTCGACACTCTTCGAAGGGAACGCGCCATGCAGTACCAGGTCTTCGACACCACGTTGCGCGATGGCGGGCAACGTGAGGGGATCAGCTACTCGGTCGCCGACAAGCTCGCGGTCGCCAAGCTGCTGGACGAATTCGGCGTGGGCTTCATCGAGGGCGGCTGGCCCGGCGCGATGCCCAAGGACACCGAGTTCTTCGCCCGCGCCCGCACCGAGCTCGACCTCAAGAACGCGCTGCTGGTCGCGTTCGGTGCCACCCGGAAGGCGAACATAAAAGTAGAGCAGGACCCGCAGGTGCAGGCGCTGCTCGACGCCGAGACCCCGGTGGTCTGCGTGGTCGCCAAGAGCGACATCCGGCATGTGGAGCGGGCGCTGCGCACGACCGGCGAGGAAAACCTGGCCATGGTCCGCGACACCGTGCGCCACCTGGTGGCCAACGGCCGCCGTGCGTTCGTGGACTGCGAGCACTTCTTCGACGGCTTCCGCTACGACCCGGAGTACACGGCCAGTGTCGTACGGGCGGCGATCGACGCCGGCGCCGAGCGGGTCGTCATGTGTGACACCAACGGCGGCATGCTCCCCTCGATGATCACCAAGGCGATCAACGAAGTGGTCGAGCGCACCGGTGTCACCCCCGATCTGCTCGGCATCCACTGCCAGAACGACACCTCGTGCGCGGTGGCCAATACGGTCGCTGCCGTCGAGGCCGGCGTCCAGCACTTCCAGTGCACCGCGAACGGCTACGGCGAGCGCCCCGGAAACGCCGACCTGTTCGCCACAGTCAGCAATCTTCAGCTCAAGCTCGGGCTGCCCGTCCTACCGGACGGCTGCCTGGAGAAGGCGACGCGGGTGTCCTCCGCGCTCGCCGAGATCGCCAATATCGCCCCCGACACCCACCAGGCTTATGTCGGGGCCGCTGCTTTCGCTCACAAGGCGGGGTTGCACGCGAGCGCGATCAAGGTGGATCCGTTGCTCTACAACCACGTCGACCCGTCGGTGGTGGGCAATGACATGCGGATCCTGGTGACCGAGATGGCCGGCCGGGCCAGCATCGAGCTCAAGAGTCGTGAGCTCGGTATCGACCTGGCCGGCCACCCCGACACCCTCAGCACGGTCACCCGGCGGGTCAAGGACCTGGAGGCCGGCGGCTGGTCGTTCGAGGCCGCGGACGCCTCGTTCGAGCTGCTGGTGCGCAGCGAGCTGCCGGGTGAGGGTTTCGCCCGCCCGTTCAACCTGGAGACCTACCGGGTGCAGGTCGAGCATCGCGAGGACGGTGCCGTGGTGTCCGAGGCGACGGTCAAGATTCGCGTACGCGGTGAGCGGGTGATCGCCACGGCCGAGGGCAACGGCCCGGTCAACGCGCTGGACGAGGCCCTGCGAGCGGCCCTGACCCAGTACTACCCGCAGTTGAAGAACTTCGAGCTGACCGACTTCAAGGTACGCATCCTGGAGGGCAGCCACGGCACCAACGCGATCACCCGGGTGCTGCTCGAGACGGGCGACGGCGAGCGCGACTGGACCACGGTCGGCGTGCACGAGAACATCGTCGAGGCGAGCTGGGTGGCCCTGGTCGACGCGCTCACCTACGGCCTGGCCGAGTGAGCGAACGACACACCATCAGCAGCGGCTCGACGTTCGAGGAGCAGATCGGGTACGCCCGGGCGGTGGTCCACGGTGACCGGGTTTTCGTCTCCGGCACCACGGGTTTCGACTACGCCACGATGACGATCCCGGACGGCGTGGTCGACCAGGCCGAGCAGGCGCTCCACAACATCGGGGCGGCGCTGGCCGAGGCCGGCTGCACGTTCGCCGACATCGTGCGGGTGCGTTATCTGCTGCCCGACCGCGACGACTTCGAGCCCTGCTGGCCCGCTCTGCGCCGCGTTTTCGGCGAGGTCCGCCCGGCCGCCACCATGATGGTGTGCGGCCTGGCGGACCCGCGGATGCGGATCGAGATCGAGGTCGACGCGGTCAGGGCCGGGCCTGCGACGCGATGAGGGCGACCGCGGCGTCGACCGGCATGGCCGGCAGCTGACTCCCGTCGCGAAGGCGCAGCGCTACCAGGCCGTCGGGCGCCTCCCGGCGGCCGATCACTCCCGCGTACGGGATCTTGCGCTCGGCCGCTGCCCGGATGCGGGCGCCGATCGACCCGTCGTGCCGCGCCTCGGCTCGTAACCCGGCCGCGACCGCCGCCCGTACCAGGTCGTTCGCCGCCTGGCTCTCGTCCTCGCCGATCGGCAGGACGGCCAGCTGGACCGGGGCGTACCAGGCCGGGAAGGCGCCCTCGTGCACCTCGATCAGGTGCGCGAAGAGCCGTTCCATCGACCCGACCAGACTGCGGTGCACCATCACGGGCCGGGACCGGCCGCCGGACGAGTCGGCGTACTCGAGCTCGAACGCGGCCGGCTGGTGGTAGTCGATCTGGATGGTGGCGAGGGTCGATTCCCGTCCGGCCGGGTCGGCCACCTGCACGTCGATCTTCGGCCCGTAGAAGGCCGCCTCGCCCGGCACCTCGACGTAGTCGAGCGACGCCGCGTCGAGCGCCGCGCGCAGCAGGTGCTCGGCGGCGGCCCAGTTCTCGTCGCTCCCGCCGTACTTCTTGCCCTCGCCACGCAACGAGAGCTGGTATGACGACGGTGAAAGGCCGAGCGCCGCGTGGGCCTGCCGCATCAGCCGCAGCACCTCGGCCACCTCGTCGGCCGCCTGGTCCTCGGCGCAGAAGATGTGCGAATCGTTGAGCTGGATCGCGCGCACCCGGCCGAGCCCGCCGAGCACCCCGGACCGTTCGGCCCGGTACATCGGGCCGAGTTCGGCGATCCGCAGCGGCAGATCCCGGTACGAGCGCCCGCGGGATCGGTAGATGAGCGCGTGGTGCGGGCATTGGCTGGGCCGCAGCACCAATTCGTCGCCGCCCATCGGCATCGGCGGGAACATGTCGTCGGCGAAGTTCCGCCAGTGCCCGGATTTCTCGAAGAGCTGCCGTTTGCCGAGCGCCGGCGAGTACACGTGCTGGTAGCCCGCACGGCGTTCGAGGTCGTAGAGGTAGGACTCGACCGCGTGGCGGGCCGCAGCGCCGCCGGGCAACCAGAACGGCAGCCCGGCGCCGATCAGCGGGTCGGAGTCGAAGATGTCGAGCTCGCGCCCGAGCTTGCGGTGGTCGACGTGGTTCATCGGAGGTCTCCCTGTCAAAACGGGGGCGAGACGTCCGGGCCGACGAGAACGGCCCCGGGCATCTCGCCCGGGGCCGTGTGGTGCTGAATCAGCTCAGCATGCAGGCGACGCCGGACGTCCCGGCGTCGTCGTCTGCTGCTGCTGCCTGAAGCTCATGCCGCCGATGCTAGCCCGGCGGCCGAGCCGGGAGCATGCGATTTATCGGGTGCTGCGGGCCGCGGTCAGGATCGTGCGGGTCACCGTGGCCGGGCGGGAGAGCATGGCCAGGTGGGAGGACGGGGCGCGGACGATGTGGCTGCCGGCCCGGGTGGCCATGGTCAGCTGGGCCGCCGGGGGCAGGATGGCGTCCTGCGTCCCCAGCACGTACCAGCTCGGCAGGGTCTTCCAGGCCGGCACGTCGGACGGTTCGGTCAGCGCGGCCAGGGTGATCGGCCGCTGGCCCGCGGCGAGCCCGGCCGCGACCGGCGCCGGCAGGTCGGCCGCGAAGACCGGGCGGAAGAGCGCGGTCTTGGTGTAGAGGTCGGTGACGCCGCCCGTGGCGACGACGTCGAAGAGGGCGTTCGGGTCGCCGCCGCCGAGCAGGCCGAGGATCGTGTCGCCCTGGTCGGGACGAAGGCGTCGACGTAGACGAGCGCCTCGACGTCGGGGTCGGACAGAGCGGCGTTGGTGATGACCGCGCCGCCGTAGGAGTGGCCGGCCAGGACGACCGGGCCCGTCGTGCGCTGCTGGAGGAAGGCGGCGAGGTAGGCGGCGTCGCCGGCCAGGCCCCGCAGCGGGTTGGGCGGGGAGAGCACGGTGTAGCCGTCGCGCTGCAGCAGCGCGGTGACGGGAGCCCAACTGGAGGCGTCGGCCCAGGCGCCGTGCACGAGAACGATGGTCGGCTTGGGGGCCGACGCCGAGGCGTACGTTCCGGGCAGCAGGACGGCCAGGACAGCCAGGACGATGACGGCGGCGAGCGATCGCCGGCGGAAACGGTGCATGGAATGCTCCAAAGTGGTCACAGGGCGTGCATGCGCAGCCAGGTCAGGGAGGCGTCGGCGACGTCGCGCCAGCCGTGGTCGATGGTCAGCGAGTGCGCCCGGTCGGGGAACTCGAGGAGGTCGGTGACCGCGTCCGAGTGGCGGTACTGCTTCAAGGTGGCCCGGGTGACCGCCTCGGGCACGGTGTGGTCCTGGCCGCCGGTGATGAGCAGCAGTGGGCCGCGCAGTTCGTTGCCGGTGTCGACCGCGGCCGGGGAGTGCGGGTCGAAGTTGGCCGCGGCCGCCTCGAAGAGCGGCTTTCCGGGCGCGGGAATGGACCAGGTGTCGTACAGCTGCTGGGATTCCTCCGCCGGGACGGCGTTGCCGAAGGCGAAGCGGAACTGGTCGGCCGTCAGCGAGACGGCCCGGTGCTTGTTGGCCGGGTTCTTGAAGACGGGCAGCGTCGCCCGCAGTGCGGACAGGGGCAGCGGGAGCACGCCCTTGATCTGGGCGGCGTCGACGGCGACGGCGGCCCGGCCCAGATCCTGACCGAGCAGCTTCTGGGCGATCATGCCGCCGAACGAGTGTCCGATCAGGATCGGCTTGCTGTCGAGGGCGGCGATGATCTTGGCGTAGTGCGCGCCAGCGCCGACCGGAACAGCGCCTCGGCCTCGTCGTCTCCGGCCAGCATGGCCGCGGCATAAGCCGGCCCGATCCGCAGGGCCGGCGACCCGGAGCGGGCCGCGATCGGCGCCATCTTCTCGACCACGACCCGGACGGCGTCGTGCCGTCCGCAGTGGACGCCCGCGTCGACCAGCGGCGCCAGGCTCATGAAGCGCATGTACGGGTGGTAGGCGATGTCGGCCGGATCGACGATACGGGCCAGGTGGTCGAACGCCTCCTCGTGGCGGCCGGCGCCCAGGGCAGCCACGCCGCGGGCCTGCATGACCAGCGAGAGCTGGCGATGCACCCGGCACAGTCACCAGCCGCGGTTCCAGCGGCGGCGGGCCGAGACGCTCGGCGGCGGCGACGAAGGTCTGCCGGATGCGTCCGTCCGGATTGGACCACGAGCTGCGCAGGCTCACCGTGACCAGCATGTCCAGCGCCAGCTCGGGTCGCCGTCGCGGGCCGCCTGCTCGACGATCTCGATCGACGCCAGCAGCCGGGACGAGCCCGTCCAGCTGACGCTGCCGTAGACCTCGCGCAGCCAGGCCGCGGTGGTCCGGTGGGTGGGCTGCAGGTCGTATTCCTCGGCGTCGCGCAGGAGGCGCAGCAGGGCGGGCTGGTCGCCGGCCTCCGAGGCGGCCCGGGCCGCCGACACCAGTCGGGTGGCGCGATCGGGGCCGGGCTCGGTCAGCTGGGCCGCCCGTTCCCAGGCGGCCATCGAGGCGGCCGCCGCACCCCGGCGCAGAGCCCGCCCGGCCAGGTCGCTCAGCTGCCCGGCCAGTTCCTCGTCCGGGCCGAAGGTCGCCGCGGCGCGATGCCAGACCCGGCGGTCCGGGTCGGCGACCGTCCCGGCCAGGGCGGCGTGGATCCGGGCCCGCTGGGCCAGGCTCGACGACTGCCGCACGGCCGAGCGCAGCAACGGGTGCCGGAACCGGGCCCGCAGGTTGTCACCGACCTCGAGGACGCCCGCCGAGAGGGCCGGTTGCACGTCGTCGATCGTGGCCTCGGCCACGCCGGCCATCGCGGCGGCGGCCAGCATCTCGTCCAGCCCGTCGCCGTCGTTGAAGGCGGCCACCCGACAGCAGCGCCCTCGTCCGGGCGGGCAGGCCGGCGACCAGGTCGCCGAAGGCGCGTTCGAGCCGGGTCGACAGGGGCAGCCAGCCGGGCAGCAGCCCCTGCTCGCCGAGCCGGCCCCACAACACATCCGCCACGACTCTGCCCCCCGATGAGGGGATCAGTCTTCACCATCGGCCAGGCGCTGGAACAGGACGTGGTCGCGCCACGCGCCGGCTATCCACAGGTAGCGCGGGGCCAGGCCGTACTGCTGGAAGCCGTTGGCCTCGAGTACCCGCTGGGAGGCCCTGTTGTGGATCAGGGTGCCGGCCTCGACGCGGTGCAGGCCGAGCTCGGTGAAGGCGAACTCGACGACCCGGGCGACCGCCGCGGTGGCCACGCCGCGGCCGTTGGCGGCGGCCGAGACCCAGTAGCCGAGGGTGCCCGACAGGAACGGGCCGCGGGCGATGTTGGTGAGCGCGATGCGGCCCAGGATGCGGCCGTCCTCGACGATCGCGTGCGGCACCGCGGACCCGGTCGCGTGCTGCCGGAGCATGTCGCCGAGCACCCGGCGCTGGCCGTCCTCGGTGAAATACTCCTCGCTGCGGTCGGGGTCCCACGGGGCCAGGAAGTCGCGGTTGGCCCGCAGCAGGGCCGCCATCTCGGCGGCGTCGGCCACGGTGAGCAGGCGGGTGGTGGCGGTCATCGAGCGGCGGGCACCGTGAGCCGGGCGATGATCGCTCGGTGGTCGCTGCGGGGGATGTCGTGCACGCTGACCTCGCGGACGCCGATCCGCCGGTCGACCAGCACGTGGTCGATCGTCACCGGCGGCACCACCCGGCGGTCGTAGGGCCAGGTGCCGATCAGCCCTTTGCCGGTGGTCTCGGCGGCGTCGCGGTAGCCGCGCGAGATCAGCTCGCGCAGCGGCCCGTGGTCGAGCGTGGCGTTGAAGTCGCCGAGCAGGATCCGCGGCGTCTCGCTGGTGTCGGCGCGCGGCTCGGCCAGCAGGTCCTTGCGCCACTGGGCCAGGACCGAGCCCGCGTACGGGGCCAGCGGATGGGCCGACTCGGCGATGACCTCGCCCGCCCCGGGGATCTGGACGGTCGCGTACGCCTGCATGAAGCCCCCGCCGTTCTTGTCCGCCCCCGGCGCGGAGATCGGGTAGCGCGAGTAGAGCCCGGACCCGTCCGCCCGCGGCTGGTCGGCCAGCGACGAATAGGGCAACAGCGACCCGAGCCCGGCGGCGGCCAGCGCCTCCTTGCCCTCGGTGGTGAACTCCTGCACCGCGAGGATGTCGACGTCGTGCTCGGCAACCAGTTTCACGATTGTGGCCGCGTCGGCCCCGCCGAACAGCATGTTGGAGGTCATCACGTTGAGCTGCACGCCGAGCGCGGGCCCCTGGTCGCGGCTCGGGAAGGCCCGGGGCGCCACCGCGGCCGCCAGCAGGATCGCGACCACAACGGCGATCGCCCCCACGGTCCACCGCCGGGTGGCCAGGCCCAGGATCGCCGGCACCCAGGCGGCCGCCGCGACATAGGGGGTGAACGCGAACAACTGGACCACCAGGCCCCGTTCCCAGCCACCGAGGCGAATCACGGCCCACGCGAGGAAGGGGAGGATGAACAGCCAGTACAGCACGGTCAGCGCGGCCTTTCGTCGTCGTCGGGGGTGACCGGCCTCGCGGCTCGGCGCGCTGGTGATCGTCATGGCGGCGAGGCTAGCGATCCCACGCCAGACCAACTATGACGCGATCGACTATGAACCGGCTGGCAGCGTCACTCGTGCGATGACGGCGCGGTGGTCGCTGCCGGTGACGTCGTGCACGCTGACCTCGCGTACGCCGATCCGTTTGTCGACCAGCACGTGGTCGAGCGTGACCGGCGGCACCGGATGACCGGCGTACGGCCCCCAGGTGCCGATCAGGCCCTTTCCCGTGGCGTCGGCCGCGTCGCGGTAGCCGTGCGAGATCAGCTCGCGCAGCGGCGCGTGGTCGAGGGTCGAGTTGAAGTCGCCCAGCACCAGCTTGGGCGTCCCCGCTTGGTCGGCCTCGGGCAGCGCCTCGAGATCACGGCGCCAGGCCGGCTCGGCGGCCAGGCTGTAGGGCGCCAGCGGGTGCGCCGACTCGACGAAGATCGGGCCGGCCCCGGGCGGCTGGATCGTCGCGTACGCCTGCAGGTTGCCGTCCTGCAGCCCGCCGCCGTCGCCGCGCCGCGAGGCCTGCCCGGTCATCGGGAAGCGCGAGTAGAGCCCCGACCCGGTCGTGCCGATCTCGTCGGCCAGCGCGTGATAGGGCAGCAGCGCGTCGAGCCCGGCTGCGCTCAGCCCGGCCGCCGACCCGGGCGTGAACTCCTGCACCGCCAGCACCGCGGCGTCGTTCTCGCGCACCAGCTCGACCACGGCCGCGGGGTCGGCCGCGCCGATGAACATGTTGATCGTCATGACCGTCATCGGCATGCCGGTCGCCGGGCCCTGGTCGAGATCGGGCAGCGCCCGCGGCAGGACGGCCACGGCCAGCAGGATGGTGGCCGGCGCGGCCACGGCCGCGAGCAGCCACTTGCGGGCCAGCAGCGCGATCACCAGCGGCACCAGCGACCAGGCGGCCGCGTACGGCGTGAACGCGACCAGCTGCACCAGGACGCCGCGCTCGACGCCGAGCAGCCGCACCGCCCCCCACACCAGGGCCGGCAGGGTCAGCAGGAGGAGCAGCGCGGTGCGCCCCACCCGCCGGCCCGGCCGGACCTCGGACGGCGTTGTGGTGATCGTCATGGCGGCAAAGTTATCGGTCCCACATTGCCGTTCCCTGTGATCGCGCCGTATGTCACATGATCAGATCTCGGCGTCGATCACTTCGCCCAGCTTGGCCGCCACCAGTTCGTCCCGGATGACCGCGGCGTCCCCCTCGATCACCAGGGTCAGCCCGTGCGGCCGCAGGTGGGCCGAGGCGGCGGCCGACACGTCGGCCAGCGTGGTCTCGAGGTATTGCGAGCGCAGCGACGCGTAGTAGTCGTCGGGCACGCCGTGCACGACCAGGGTGCTCAGCGCGCCCACGATCGAGCCCGGTGTCTGCATCTCGACCGAGAGCTGCCCCGCGCGCCACGAACGAGCCACGGCCAGCTCGTCCTCGGTGACCCCGAACTCCTGCGTACGCGCGATCTCGCCGATCGTGTCGATCACGGCGGGCACGGTCACGGCGGTCTGCACGCCCGCGGCCACCTCGAAACGACCGAAGCGCCGGCTCATCGCATACGAGCCGCGGATGCCGTACGAATAGCCCTTGACCTCGCGGATCAGGTGGTTGAGGCGGGACGTGAAGGCACCGCCGAGCACTGTGGCGGCCAGCGTCATCGGCACGTAGTCGGGCGTGGCCCGCTCGGGCGAGCGGTGACCGATGCGCAGCGTCGACTGCACCGAGCCGGGCCGGTCGACCAGGATGATCCGCCGCTCGTCGCGCACCGGGACGCCCAGCGGCGCCTCGACGGCCAGGGGCTCGCCCCCGGTGCCCGCGAACGCGGCCTCACCCAGCGCCTCGAGGTCGAGCGTGTCGAGGTCGCCCGCCACCAGCAGCACACCGGGACGGCGCAGCCAGGCCTGGTGGAAGGCGAGCACGTCGTCGACCGTCACGGCAGCCACCGAGGCCGGGTCGCCGTGCATCGGGCGGCCGTACCGCTCGGCCGCACCGAACAGATCGGCCCGCAGGGCGGCGTCGGCGCGCGGACCGGGCTGGGCCCAGTCCATCCGCAGCGCGGTCACCTCATCGTCGCGCACCCGGTCGACGTCGGCCGGGTCGAGCCGCGGCGTGCGCACCGCCTCGGCGGCCAGCCGCACGGCGTCGAGCAGCTGCGGCACCGGCGCCGAGACGCCGACCCGGAAGTTGTCCCAGTCGACGCCGGGCGACAGGTCGGCGCCGAGGCTTTCCAGGGCGATGGCGAACGCGGCGGAGTCGCGCTCGGCCGTGCCCTCCTCGAGCGACTTGGCCAGCACGGTCGCGGTGCCCTCGCGGCCGGCCGTCTCGCGCGCGGCGCCCGCGTCGAGCAGCAGCATCGAGCTGGCCAGCAGCTGGCCGGGCAGGTGGGCGGCGATCACGGTGCCGCCGTCGACGGTGACCCGCTGCAGGTCGGGGAACGTGTAGGGCCGGGGCTCGCCCGAATCAGGGCGGGTGGCGATGAGCGTCATGCGGATTCCCCGTTCGACTCGGGCAGGTAGGTGAGCGTGACCCGGGAGTCGGGCTTGAGGGAGTACGCCGCGGCCTCGGTGACGTCGTCGGCGGTGACCGCGAGCCACGACGGCAGGCGGTAACCCGCGGCGGACGGGTCGCCGAACTGGGTCGTGTACCGGCTGAGCGTGTCGGCCCGGCCGCCCACCGTGGACACCTGCCGCCACCACGAAGTGGTGAGCAGCGCCTTGGCCCGGGACAGCTCCGCCTCGGTCACCGGCTCGGTGACCAGGCCGGCGATCACCTCGGACAGGCCCTCCTCGAGCGTCTCGACCGAGACGCCGTCCTTGGCCGTGGCCGTGATGATCAGCGGGGCCGGGGCGTGCGCCAGATCCACCCCGTACGAGCCGATGTAGTCGGGCTGGGCGATCCGGGAACCGTCGGCCAGCCGCTGATAGAGCCGGCTGCCCCGGCCGTTGCCCAGCACCGCGGCGAGCACGGTGATCGCGTCGTAGCCCGCCGTGCCGAACTGGTGGGTGCGGTGCGAGAGATAGATGCGCGGCGCCGGGACCTCCGCGGTGACCGTCTCGCGGACCGGCGTGGTGGCCGGCCCGCCGATGTGGCCGCCGGGCGCGGGCGGGATCGACGACACCGGCTCGAGCCGGCCGAAGTATTTCTCGGCGAGCGCGAACACCTCGGCCGGCGACGCGTCCCCGGCCACGGTCAGGACGGCGTTGTTGGGCGCGTAGTACTGCTGGTGGAACTGCTTGAACGTGTCGAGACCGGCCGCGTTCAGGTCTTCCATCGAGCCGATCGTGGCGTGGTGGTAGGGGTGGCCCTCGGGATAGAGCAGGGCCAGCAGGCGCAGCCAGGCATCGCCGTACGGCACGTTGTCGTACCGCTGGCGACGTTCGTTCTTGACCACCTCGCGCTGGTTGTCGAGCGTCTCCTGGGTGAGGGCCGGCACCAGCCCGCCCATCCGGTCGGCCTCGAGCCAGAGCGCCAGCTCCAGATGCTCGGCCGGCATCGTCTCGAAATAGTTGGTGCGGTCGGGGTTGGTGGTCGCGTTGAGCGAGCCGCCGTTGCCCTGCACGAGCCGCATGTGCTCGGTCTTGGCGACGTGCGCCGAGCCCTCGAACATGAGGTGCTCGAAGAGGTGCGCGAAACCGGTCTGCCCGGCGGGTTCGTGTCGGGAGCCCACGTCGTACCAGAGATTGACGCAGACCACCGGAGCGGTCCGGTCCTCGCTGACCACGACCCGCAGGCCGTTGTCGAGTCTCGTGGTTTCGATGGGCCACGGATAGCCGGTCACGACAGCCGGCGCGCTTGAGGTCACCCGTTCATAGTGCCTTGTGCGCGTGCCATGCTGTGCGGCGTGGTGGATGAGGTCCGGGTCAATGATCGGCTGACCATCCCGGCGGCCGAGCTGGCGTGGCGTTTCTCGCGCTCCAGCGGGCCGGGTGGGCAGGGAGTGAACACGACGGATTCGCGGGTCGAGCTGTCGTGGGATTTGGCCGGGTCATCGCTGCTGCCGCCGATGCTCAAGGAGCGGGCGGCCGAGCGGCTGGGCGCGCGCCTCACCCACGGCGTGCTGACCGTCACCGCCTCGGAACACCGCTCGCAGCTGCGCAACCGGGAAGCGGCCGCGGCCCGCCTGGGCGGCATGGTCGCCTCGGCCATTGCGGCACCCCCACGCGTACGCCGGGCCACCCGCCCGTCCAAGGGCTCGGTGGAGCGCCGCATCGCCGAGAAGAAGCGCCGCGGCCAGACCAAGCGCAACCGCCGCCCCGACTCGGGCGACTGATGCTGACCCGATCGGTGGAGGCCGGGCTCTCCGTGCTCCGGGGCGGTTCGGACGGTGAGCTCGTGATGCTGCTGCACGGTCTCGCGGGCAGCGCGGCCGAGCTGAGCACCCTCGGCGAGCCGCTCGTCGAGGCCGGCTTTCGGGTCGTCGTGCCGGATCAGCGCGGCCACGGCCACAGCGAGCGACGACCCGAAGACCTTTCCCGGGACGCGTACGTGGCCGACGTGCTGGCGTTGCTCGACGAGCCCGCGTGGCTGGTGGGCCAGTCGATGGGCGCGCACACCGCGATGCTGGCCGCCGCCGCCCGGCCGGCCCGCACCCGCGGCCTGGTGATGATCGAGGGCGGCGTGGGCGGGTCCACCGACGACTATCCGACCCGGCTGCAGACGTGGTTCGCCGCGTGGCCGATCCCCTTCGCCGACGAGGCCGCGGCCCGCGCCTTCCTCGGCGACCGCACGATCACCGAGGCCTGGCTGGCCGATCTCGAGCACCGCGCCGACGGCCTGTGGCCCCGCTTCGACGCCGACATCATGGGCGCCGCTATCCGGCCCGTCGCCGATCGAGCACGCTGGCCCGAGTGGACCACCCTCACCACACCCACCCTGCTCGTCCTCGGTGAGCACGGCACGGTCGACCCGGCCGAGCGGACCCGCATGCTGGCCACCCGCCCGGAGGTGCGGCACGTCGTCGTGCCCGGCGCCGGCCACGACGTCCACCTCGACGATCCACCGACGACGGCGCGGCTGGTGCTCGACTTTGTGCGGTCGGTCAGCGGCGATTGAACGGGGCGACGGCCTCGCGGCTGCGGGCCGCATTCTCGGGGCCCAGCAACTCTTCGCAGACGCGGATCAGGCGGGCGCGCAGGGCGGCGGCACGGCGGGCGAACTCGCGCTGGCGGGCCACGTACTCGGCCTTGCCCTCGGGGGTTTCGATCTTGACCGGGGGGTGGCCGTAAGAGCTCAGGTCGTAGGGGCTGGCCTGCATGTCGAGCAGGCGGATGTCGCCGGCCAGGGCGAAGCAGTCGAGGGCCAGCGCGCCCGGCACGGTGGGGCCCAGTTTTTGCGCCCACTTGTGGACGTCCATCGCGGCGTGCAGGCAGCCGGGCTGGTCGAGGTCGATCTGGGTGGCCCGGGTGGGCTGGAGGCGGTTGAGCCCGACCGCCTCGGGGGTGAAGAACCGGAACGCGTCGAAGTGGGTGCACCGGATCGGATTCTGCTCGACCACCTCGTCGGTGCCGGCCTGGCCCAGGCGCAGCGGCAGGGGGTGGCGGTGGTCGGGGTCGCGATAGACCATGGCCCACTCGTGCAGGCCGAAGCAGCCCGAGAACACCGGCCGCGACGCCGTGGCGGTCAGCAGGCCGTGGATGTAACGCACGCTCTCGCCGCGGGCGTGCAGGTAGGCATCCTGGTCGAGGGTGACCACGCCGTCGGGGTAGGTCAGGTAGAACTTCCACGACGCCTGCTCGGCCAGCCCGTCGGGGGCGGGGGCCAGGCCGGCCCCGACGCCGGGGTGCCAGCGGCGCAGCGCCGACGGCCGGGTGCCGTAGTAGTCGAAGAGGAAATCCTCGATGGCGTGTTTCTCGCCGGAGGCGCGCCGGGCACGGTGGCCAGCGGTCATCTCGTCGGCGCGGTCGGCGTGCGCTCGGGCAAGGGGAATCCAGGTGACCGAGGGCAGCGTCGTGGTGAGTGCCCTCACCTGCTTGATCCCCATCGCATCAGCGTATCCAGCCGAGGCGATCAACACGATCACCGTTAGGCGCGAATGCAAGGAGCGTCGCGGACGATCCCGGCATATTCTCCTAATTCGGTCCGTCGATTTCAGATGCCAAACGTCTGCTCAATGATGTAGTACAACTACTACATTCTTGATAACATCCTGGACATGACAGGCATGACTTTGGCGGGGGCTACGTCGGCGGGCCTGGAGGTTCCTCTCGGCGAGCGGGTCATCGACGTCCGTGACCTGCGCATGCGCTACGGCGTGAAGGACGTTCTCCACGGTGTGAGCTTCGCCGCCCGGCGGGGCGAGGTGCTCGCCCTGCTCGGGCCCAACGGCGCCGGTAAGACGACCACGATCGAGATCCTCGAGGGGTTCCGCATGCGGTCCTCGGGCGAGGTGAGCGTGCTCGGGGTCGACCCGGCGTCGGCCGGCGAGGCGTGGCGGTCCCGGGTCGGTGTGGTGCTTCAGTCCTGGCGCGACCACGGCAAGTGGCAGGTCCGTGAGCTGCTCGGCCACCTGGGCGCCTACTACCGGCGCTACTCGACCGAGGCCAAGGCGCGGCCTTGGCCGGTCGACGACCTGCTCGAGGTCGTCGGCCTGGCCGCCTCGGCCGGTTCGCGGGTCGCCCGGCTCTCCGGTGGCCAGCGCCGCCGGCTCGACGTGGCGATCGGCATCGTCGGCCGGCCCGAGCTGCTTTTCCTCGACGAGCCCACGGTCGGCTTCGACCCCGAGGCCCGACGCGAGTTCCACGACCTGGTCCACCGGCTCACCGATGTGGACGACACCACCGTGCTGCTCACCACCCACGACCTCGACGAGGCCGAGAAACTGGCCGACCGCATCCTGATCCTCCACGGCGGCCGCATCATCGCCGACGGCTCGGCCGACGAGCTGTCCCGCCGGGTCGCGGGCGAGAGCGAGATCCGCTGGACCCGTGGCGGCCGGCGGTTCGTCCATTCCGCGGTCAACCCGACGCCGTTCGTGCGCGAACTCCTGGTGCAGCACGGCGACGAGGTCGCCGATCTCGAGGTGCGGCGCAACAGCCTGGAAGACACCTACATGCGGCTGGTCCACGACTTCGAAGGGGGCACGCGATGATCGAGACGCTCCAGGTGGGCGCGGCCCGAGGGTTCATCGAGCTGCGGCACACCCTGCGGACGGGCATCGATCTGTGGGGCTATTTCTTCCCCTCGGTCGGCTTGCTGATCACCCTGTTCTTCATGGGCGACGCCAAGGTGCCGGGCACCGACTTCTCGCTCGGCGCCAGCACCCTGCCCAGCTCGCTCGGCATGCTGCTGGCCTTCGGCGGCCTGCTCACCATCGCCCAGATTCTGGTCATCGAGCGTGAGGACGGCACGCTTCTGCGGGCCAAGGCCACGCCGAACGGCATGAACGGCTATCTGATCGGCAAGGTGGTCGTGGTCGGCGGCATGACGCTGATCTCGCTGCTGATCGTGCTGGTGCCGGGCGCCTTCCTGGTCGACGGCCTGCGGGTCGACCTCACCGGCTATCTGACCCTGCTCTGGCTCGTGCCGCTGGCCCTGCTGGCCACCATGCCGATCGGCGCGGCCATCGGCTCGGTCTTCGAAAACCCTCGTAGCTTTGGGCTGATCACGTTGCCGCTGTTCGGCCTGGTCGCGATCTCCGGCATCTTCTATCCGATCGCCTCCATGCCGGGGTGGCTGCAGGGCATCGCCCAGGTCTTCCCGATCTACTGGCTAGGGTTGGGCATGCGATCGGTGTTCCTGCCCGACGCGCTGGCCTCGGTCGAGCTCGGCGATTCCTGGCGTCACCTCGAGACCCTCGGCGTGCTCGCGGTGTGGGCGATCCTCGGTCTGACCCTGGCGCCGATCCTGCTCCGGCGGATGGCGCGCCGGGAGTCCGGCTCGGCGGTGGCGGCCCGGCGTGAGCGGGCGATGGCCTCGAGCGTGCGCTGAGCCCGGTCGCACGCTGAGGATGGTGAAAGAGAGCAGATGAGTTCCGAGGTCACCTACAACCGCATCGCGATGCTCCGCGCCGAGCGCGGGGTGTCGCGGCGGCAGCTCGCCGACGCGCTGGGCGTGCACTACCAGACGGTGGGCTATCTGGAGCGCGGCGAGTTCAGCCCGAGCCTGCACCTGGCCCTGCGGATCAGCCGTTACTTCGAGGTGCCGATCGAAGTGATCTTCTCGCTCGATCCCTTCCCGCGCCTGGGCGTGAGTCCGAACGGCACGGCCACCGAGCGCCCGGCGTAGATTTCCTGGGGAGAGCCGCAAGCCGTTTCAGAGGGGATCACCGTGCGATTCGCCCGTTTTGTTCATGCCGGAGGAGTGTCTTTCGGCGTCGTCGAGGGTGACGCGTCGGGCCTGACCGTCGCCGAGATCAGCTCGCTGCCGTTCGAGGCGGTCCGGTTCACCGGTCAGCGCTGGGCGCTGGCCGACGTGCGCCTGCTCGCCCCGATCTTCTCCAGCAAGGTGATCGGCGTCGGCCGCAACTACGCCGACCACGCCGCCGAGTTCGGCAACGAAGTGCCCAAAGAGCCGCTGATCTTCATCAAGCCGTCCACCACGGTGATCGGGCCCAACGACGCGATCCGGCTGCCTCCGCAGTCGCAGCGCGTCGAGGAGGAGGGCGAGCTGGCCGTGGTGATCGGCGCGACCGGCGCCCGCCGCGTCGACCGGGCCGGCGCCGAGAAAGCGATCTTCGGCTACACCATCGGCAACGATGTCACCGCACGTGACCTGCAGCGCAGCGACCCGCAGTGGACGCGGGCCAAGGGCTTCGACTCGTTCTGCCCGATCGGCCCGTGGATCGTCACCGGGCTCGACGTCAGCGACCTCGAGATCCGGGCCGAGGTGGGCCGCGATCCCGAGGCGCTCGAGACGGTGCAGCTCGGCCGGACCAAGGACATGGTCTTCGACGTGCCGACCCTGGTGTCGTACGTGTCGCACGTCATGACGCTGCTGCCGGGCGACATCATCCTGACCGGTACGCCGGCCGGGGTCAGCCAGATCACGCCCGGCGACACGGTGTCGGTGAGCATCCAGGGCATCGGCGAGCTACGGAACCCGGTCGTCTCGCTCGACTGACCGCTCGATCCCGTCCAGCAGCAGGCCCAGGCCGTACTCGTACGCGTCCTGGGCTTGTTCGTCGGCCCCTCGGTCGAAGGCGCCGGCGTTCCAGATCATGGTCATCGTGGGGTGGGCCGCCTCGGTGAACCAGCTCTCCCACAGCTCGCCCCGCTGCTGCCACCACTCGTCGGTGCTCAGCCCGGTGGTGCGGTGCAGCAGGGCCGCCTCGGCCTCGTGCCGGGCCGCCAAGGTGACCCAGGCGGTGATCGAGGCGGCCGCCGGGTCGAGCGCGCGGAGCGGCAGGCCCAGCGTGGCCACGGCGGCGAGCATGTACTTCGAGGACTGCCGGCTGGCCGCCGACGCCGGCGTGGGACGCATCGTCGACCTGGCCGGGGCCAAGGGCGATCACTGGCAGGAGATCGAGGACGGGGTCGAGGCGTCCGGGGTGCCGTTCACCCACTCGAGCCGGGGGAGTTCATGGCCAACGCGACGATCTGGGCCGACCAGATCCGGGCCGGCGACGAGGTGCGCGACGGCTATCCGGAGTCGGCCAACGCCCCCGTCGCGCAGGAGGACATCGCGGCCGTGGCGGCCCGGGCGATCGCCGAGGAGGGGCACGACGGGAAGTCGTACGAGCTGACCGGGCCCGAGACGCTCACCCGGCGGCAGAAGGTCGAGCGGATCGGGCGGGGGATCGGGCGTGAGTTTCGCTACGTCGAGTTGACCCACGACGAGGCGGTCGAGCAACTGACGGCCGCCATGGGGGAGTACGCCGAGTGGTACCTCCAGGGCGCGGCCCGGCTCGTCGAGCATCCGCAGGCGGCCGTGCCGACGGTGACTTCGATGCTGGGCCGACCTGCGATGACGTACGAGGAGTGGGCCCGCCGGCACGTCGATCGGTTCCGATGACGGGAACCCGATTTGGTTGGCCCTGGCGCGTCGGGTAAGGTTCTCTCTCGGCACGGGAAACCGCGCCAATGGGGTATGGGGTAATTGGCAGCCCAACTGATTCTGGTTCAGTTAGTCTAGGTTCGAGTCCTGGTACCCCAGCGCTACCACTTCCACCGGAAGTTGGCGGCGCTGGACTTCTGATAGAGTTCGGCCCGCCGCTGAAGCGAAGCGGAAGCAGCAAAGCAAGTCCTGGCCCCGTCGTCTAGCGGCCTAGGACGCCGCCCTCTCAAGGCGGTAGCGAGGGTTCGAATCCCTTCGGGGCTACATTCAGGGTGACCCTGTCCGCAGAAAGCGCGGGCAGGGTCATTTCGCATTTCTGCTTGGGGGCCGAGCCCCCAGACCCCACGGTGCGGTCGGCGCGAGCTTTGCGGGGGGTGTGCGGGGGCCGTGTGGCTCGGCGCTGCGCGCCATCGGGGGCGGGGTTCGTTTTGGGCGAAAAAATCTGAGGCTGGTCTGCGATAGCTTGGCGCTGTGAGCGAGATTACGGTGCGGCGCATCGACTACGGCTACTTCGTGCGGCCGGCCGAAGAGACTGGTACGGGGGCGGCGCGGGTCGAGCCTACGTTCGGGTATTTGGTTGATCATCCTGAGGCGGGGCTGGTGCTGGTGGATACCGGCATGGGTGGGGATGCCGAGGTGGACGCCTGGTATCAGCCGACCCGGATTCCGCTGGGGGTGGCGCTCAAGGCGGTCGGAGTCGAGGTCGGGGATGTTCGCGCGGTGATGAACTGCCATCTGCACTTCGACCACTGCGGGGGTAATCGCGAGCTGGCCGGTCGGCCGGTCTTTGCGCAGCGGGCCGAGCTGGAGCTGGCGCGGGCGGCGGAGAGCCACACATTTCCTGAGTTGGTTGACCACCCGGGGGCCCGTATCGAGGAGCTCGACGGGGATGCTGAGATCGCGCCCGGGGTGCACATCATCCCGACGCCCGGGCACACCGCGGGCCACCAGTCGCTCGTCGTGACCCGCGGCGACGGCACCCTGATCGTGGCCGGGCAGAGCCACGACAACGCCCACCTCTTCACCAGCGACGTGATGGGCCGGCGGGCCGGGGTCGGCGAGCAGCCGGCCTGGCTCGGCCGGCTGCTCGCGTTCGACCCGAAACAGATCCTCTTCGCTCACGACAACGCGGTCTGGACCCCCGGGACGAGCCAGGTCATCCTCCCCTGAGGGAAAGCCGCGTCGATCTGTTGACGACCTTCGTGGAGGTGCGACCAGCCCTCGTAGTGCACGGGGACCATCCGGCGCGGCTTGATCCGGTCGACCAGCCCCACCGCGTCCCGCCCGGTCATGGCGAACCGGGCCGGCCCGGTGAGGCCGAACTGCACCTTGCCCAGATGCAGGATCGCGGTGTCGACGGTGAACCGATCGGCCACCTCGAGCACTCCCGGGAAGACCACCGTGTCACCCGAGATCCACACCACCGTCTCGGATCCTGGTGGCCGCAAAGCGAAACCGGTGGTCGGCCCGACGATCGGCACGCTCCAGGCCGGCCCGTGCCGCGACGGCGTGGCCGTGACCTCGACGTCGCCGATCTTCGTGCTCTCCCACGGGGCCAGGCCGACCGCGCCGAGCCGCTGCCCGCCCTTCACCGTGGTCACCACCACCGGCGCCGTGGCCAGCAGCGCCCGTCCCGCGTCGTCCAGGTTGTCGGCGTGCTGGTCGTGGGTGACCAGCACGCCGTCGATCCGGCCCAGCTCCCCGACCGTCAGCGCCGGGCCCGCGGTCTTGCGCACCGACGTGCCCCAGCCGAACGAGTAGCGCCGGCCGGGAGCGTCGAACGTGGGATCGACGAGCAGCCGCGCCGCCGCTGGCCGGGATCGCGCACCGCTCGTAGAGGGCCCGCGCCTCGTCGTCGGTGAACGTGTTGATGAAGGCGTACTTCCACTCCTCGAAGGTCAGCGGGATCGCCTTGTGCCGCCTCGGGCAGGCGCCGGATCGCCTCCTCGAAGTGCGCGATGGTCTGCGGCACGGTCACGTCGAGGACCGGCGTTGAGCGCGTCCACCTCGACCTCGAAACCGGGGTAGGAGGGCGCGATCACCTGGTGTCCCTCGACCTCGTAGTGCGCGATCCAGTTCTCCCAGCTGCGCGGGTCACCCAGAAACCGTGGACGAGAACGATGGGCTTCATGCTTCGTACTCCTTCAAGAAGGTCAACAAGTCGTGGCCGAGCTGGTCCTTGTGCGTGTCGGTGATGCCGTGCGGCGCACCGGGATAGACGGTCAGCCGCGCGTTCTTGATCCGGGCGGCCGAGGCCTGCCCGCCCACGGCGAACGGGACGACCTGGTCGTCGTCGCCGTGGATGACCAGGGCGGGCACGTCGATCGCGTCGAGGTCGGCGCGGAAGTCGGTGCCCGAGAAGGCGGCGATGCTCTCGTACGCGTTGCGGTGCCCCGCCTTCAGCCCCTGCCGCCAGAAGGCCTCCCGGATCCCGTCCGACACGTCGGCCCCGGGCCGGTTGTGGCCGAACAACGGACCGTCGGCGAGGTCCTTGTACTGCTGCGACCGGCCAGCGAGCCCGCCCGGATGCCGTCGAAGACGTCGATCGGCAGCCCGCCCGGGTTGTCCGGCGTCAGCGTCATGAACGGCGGGACCACCGAGACCAGCACCACCTGGGCGACCCGCGCGGTGCCGTGCCGCCCGACGTAGCGGGCCACCTCGCCGCCGCCGGTCGAGAAGCCGACCAGGGTGACCTCGCGCAGGTCGAGCGTCTCGATCACGGCGGCCAGATCGTCGGCGTACGTGTCCATCTCGTTGCCGTCCCACGTCTGCGTGGACCGGCCGTGCCCGCGGCGGTCGTGGGCGATCGCGCGGTATCCGTTGCTCGCCAGGAAGAGCTGTTGCGCCTCCCAGCTGTCCGAGTTGAGCGGCCAGCCGTGGCTCAGGACGACCGGCCGCCCCGAACCCCAGTCCTTGTAATAGATCTCCGCCCCGTCGGGGGTAGTCGCACAGGCCATGCGCCGATCCTGGTGGGCGCGCGTCCACACCCGAATCCCGCGAAGCGCGTAGTCAGTCGTGCAAGCTCTCGCGGAGCTGCCGCCGCGACCGCACGCCGAGCTTCCGATAGACCTTGCGCAGGTGGTAATCGACCGTGCTGGCGCTCAGATAGAGGTTCGCGGCGATCTCGGCGTTGGTGCCGCCGTCGCGGGCCAGCCGGGCCACGGCCGCCTCCTGCGGGGTCAGCCCCGTCTCGCTTTCCGGCACGGGAGTACCGACGCTCCCGCCGAGGGCGGCCAGCTCCCGTCGCGCCCGCCCGGTGAACGCCCCGGCCCGTTCCGTCTCGAACAGCCGCAGGGCCGCGGAGAGTTGCTCGCGGGCGTCGCCTCGCCGTCGCCCGGCGTGCACCGCCACGGCGAGGTCGTCGCAGGCCAGCTTGGCGGTCCGCGCCAGTTCCGCGGCGGTCTCCTCGTCCGGCCCGGTCGCCGCGGCGGCCAGGTGCCAGGCCCGCTGATCCGCGTCCTGCGGGTCGGTGGTCGCGGCGGCCAGGGCGCGGTGGGCCTGGCGGCGTTCGACGGCGGAGGCGCCGTTGTAGACCGCCGAACGCACGAGCGGATGCCGGAACGCACCGGCCGTTCGGCGATGTCGCGGTTGCTGAGGCCCTCGGCGGCCAGGCGGGCGATCTGAGTCTCCTGTGGCGTGAGACCACCGGCGGCCGCGGCGGATCGGCGGACGGTCTCGCCCGAGGCACCTAACTGCGCCCGGCACCGGTCGGCCCATGTGGTCACGCCGAGCGCGTCGAACGTCGCGGCGGCCGTCCGCAGCGTCGGCTCGACTCCTCGACCACCGCCCGCGCCCAGGATCATCCCGCTAGAGGCCGGAAAGCCGCTGTCCGGCCCGGACGACGGCCATCGCGTGGCGTTCGCCGGGGCGACGGCCGAGGCGTTCGATCGGACCGCTTATCGAGATGCTGGCGATGACCCGGCCCGTCCGGTCGCGGATCGGGGCCGAGACACTCGCCACACCGGGCTCGCGTTCGGCCACGCTCTGGGCCCAGCCGCGCCGGCGTACCTCGGCCAGCGTGCGGCCGGTGAACTTGCATCGGGGCAGCAACGGCATGACCGCCTCGGGCGGTTCCCAGGCGAGCAGGATCTGGGCGGCCGAACCGGCCACCATCGGCAGCACCGATCCGACCGGGACGGTGTCGCGCAGGCCGCTGGCCCGCTCGGCCGCGGCCACGCAGATGCGTTCGTCCGCACGGCGCAGGTAGAGCTGTGCGCTTTCCCCGGTCGCGTCCCGCAATGCGGAAAGGAGAGGCTCGGCGGCGGTCAGGAGAACGTCCGGCGCGGCGTTCGCCAGCTCGCCCAGGCGGGGCCCGGGGCGCCAGCGGCCCTGGGTGTCGCGCACCAGCATCCGGTGGATCTCCAGGGCCTGTGCCAGGCGATGTGCGGTTGCTCTCGGAAGCTTCGTGCGGTCGACGAGTTCCGCCAGGCTGGCGCCGTCGACACACGCAGCCAGGATGACGACTGCCTTGTCGAGAACGCCGACACCGCTCATACTGTGTCCCACAAGCCGAAACATACCTCCCAGAATTTAGGATGTCCAGATGGTGGGAGTCACTCCGAGGACCCTGGCCGAGAAGGTCTGGGACGACCACGTCGTGCGCGCTGCCGAGGGTGAGCCTGATCTGCTCTACATCGACCTGCACCTGCTGCACGAGGTGACCAGCCCGCAGGCCTTCGACGGCCTGCGTCTGGCCGGTCGCCCGGTGCGCCGCACCGATCTCACGCTCGCGACCGAGGATCACAACACGCCGACCGGCTACGCCGACCAGGCCTTCAACACCAAGCGCGGCGAGCTTTTCACGATCGCCGACACCACCTCGCGTACGCAGATCGAGACGTTGCGCAAGAACTGTGCCGAGTTCGGTGTGCAGATCCGCCCGCTCGGCGACGTCAACCAGGGCATCGTGCACGTGATCGGCCCGCAGCTCGGCCTCACCCAGCCCGGCATGACGATCGTCTGCGGCGACTCGCACACCGCGACCCACGGCGCGTTCGGCGCGCTCGCCTTCGGCATCGGCACCAGTGAGGTCGAGCACGTGCTGGCCACCCAGACGCTGCCGCAGGCCAAGCCGAAGACGATGGCCGTCACCGTGGTGGGCGAGCTCCACCCGGGCGTGAGCGCCAAGGATCTGATCCTCGCGCTGATCACGCAGACCGGCACCGGCGGCGGCAACGGCCACATCGTGGAGTACCGCGGCGAGGCCATCCGCAAGCTCTCCATGGAGGGCCGGATGACCATCTGCAACATGAGCATCGAGTGGGGCGCCAAGGCCGGCATGATCGCGCCCGACGAGACCACGTTCGCCTACCTCGAGGGTCGCGAGAACGCACCCAAGGGCGCGGACTGGGACGCCGCGGTGGCGTACTGGAAGACGCTCGTGACCGATGACGGCGCGGAGTACGACACCGAGATCGTCATCGACGCCGCGACGATCAGCCCGTTCATCACCTGGGGCACCAACCCGGGCCAGGGCGCGCCGCTCGACAGCGTGGTGCCCGACCCGGACGAGTTCATCGAGGAGACCGACCGCAGCGCCGCCCGTCGCGCGCTCGAATACATGGCCCTCGAGCCCGGCACCCCGTTCCGCGACGTGCCGGTCGACGTGGTCTTCGTCGGCTCCTGCACCAACGGGCGCCTGGAGGACCTGCGGGCCGCGGCCGACGTCATCCGGGGCCACAAGGTCCACGACGGCGTCCGCATGATGATCGTCCCGGGGTCGTACAAGGTGCGCGAGGCCGCCGAGGCCGAGGGGCTCGACAAGATCTTCACCGAGGCGGGCGCCGAGTGGCGTTTCGCGGGCTGCTCCATGTGCCTGGGGATGAACCCGGACACGCTCAGCCCCGGCCAGCGGGCCGCCTCGACCTCCAACCGCAACTTCGAGGGCCGGCAGGGCAAGGGCGGGCGTACGCACCTGGTCTCGCCCCAGGTTGCCGCCGCCACCGCCGTGGTGGGCAAGCTCGCCGCCCCGGCCGACCTGTAAGGGCAGGGACTTCCGATGGACAAGTTCGTCACCCACAGCGGCACCGTCATGCCGCTACGCCGATCTGATGTGGACACGGACCAGATCATCCCGGCCGTCTATCTGAAGCGGGTCACCCGCACCGGATTCGAGGACGGCCTGTTCAGCGCCTGGCGCGAGGACCCGAATTTCGTCCTCCACAACCAGGCCTACGCCGGCGCCACGATCCTGGTCGCCGGCCCCAATTTCGGCACCGGCTCCTCTCGCCAGCACGCCGTCTGGGCGCTGCGCGACTGGGGTTTCAAGGTGGTCGTCGCGGCCCGCTTCGGCGATATCTTCCGCGGAAACGCCCTCAAGGAGGGTCTGCTGCCCGTCCAGCTCGACCAGAAAGCGGTCGAGGCGCTCTGGGATCTGGCCGAGAGCGAGCCCGAAAAGCAGATCACCGTTGACCTGGAAGGACGACGGGTGACCGCGGACGATGCCTCCTGGTCGTTCCCTATCGATGACTTCAGTCGTTGGCGCCTCATGGAAGGGCTCGACGACATCGGACTGACCTTGCGGCACGCGGACCTCATCACTGCATACGAGAAGGACCGTCCATCCTTCAAGCCGGTCGTCGCCTGAGGGCGAAATTCCAAGTCAGTACACGCTTTTTCGCCCCCACCGTGTCCCCGGTGGGGGCGAATTCGTTGCAACACAAGGGTTTTTTTGACACGAATGTTTGTGTCTGCTGGTCAGAGGGCATACGGTGCGCGCAGAATGGCTCGCATTGGGCCAATGATGGCTGTTCTCGACGGTGGAGACCGGTGCACGCCCTATCGGGGCGAGCGGACGGTTGGTCGGGAAGAGACATCAGTTCTCACGTTCGGGAGGAAAATCGTGAACAAGGCCGAGCTCATCGAGGCGCTCGCAGCCCGACTGGGAGACCGCAAGACAGCTACGGCTGCGCTTGATGCGGTCATCAGCGAGGTGGAGAACGCAGTCACCAAGGGCGACCGGGTGGCCATCACCGGCTTCGGCGTCTTCGAGAAGCGGGCACGCAATGCGCGGACCGCCCGCAATCCGCGCACCGGCGAGCCGGTGAAGGTGAAGAAAACGTCCGTGCCGGCGTTCAAGCCCGGTACGGCTTTCCGTGAGATGGTCGCGAGCGGAAAGGTCGCCAAGGCGGCCGCCCCGGCCAAGAAGGCGACGGCCACCAAGGCCGCTCCGGCCAAGACGGCCGCGACCAAGGCCTCCGTGGCCAAGGCTGCTCCGGCCACCAAGGCCACCGCGGCCAAGAAGACCGCCGCGACCAAGGCTGCTCCGGCCAAGACGACCGCCACCAAGGCGACCGCGACCAAGGCGGCGGCGACCAAGGCGGCTCCGGCCAAGACGGCCACGAAGGCGACGGCAACGAAGGCGGCGCCGGCCAAGACCACGGCCACTGCGACCAAGGCAACGGCGGCCAAGAAGACCGCTGCCACCAAGGCTGCTCCGGCCAAGACCGCTCCGGCCAAGACCACGGCCACCAAGGCGGCGCCGGCCAAGACGGCTGCCAAGAGCACCGCCACGAAGGCGGCGCCGGCCAAGACGGCTGCCAAGAGCACCGCCACGAAGGCGGCGCCGGCCAAGACCGCCGCCACCAAGGCCGCCCCGGCCAAGGCGGCTGCGACCAAGACGGCCGCAGCCAAGAAGGCGACCGCCCGCAAGACCACCACGGCGGCCGCGGCGGCAACTCCGGCCCGGGCTCGCGCGACCGGTACGGCGCGCAAGACCCGCTGATTCACGGGAAAGCACCATGTACGGCCGATAAGGCGTCCACCCTAACGGTGGACGCCTTTCGTGTGTGCGGGCGCGGAAACCGTTGCCGGGCCTACCGTCCGGGGCATGGAGCGCAGAACGTCGCCACGGGGCCTGATCGGCCGGTCGCTGATCGCCGCGCTGGTGTTCGCGGCCGCCGTCGTGCCGGGCTGGACGCTGGGCACCCTGGCCGAGCGGTACACCGGCTCGCCGCTGCTCGACTGGCTCGTCACGGGCGCCTGGGCGTCGCTGGCCCTGCGTCTGCTCGCGCCCTGGGCGTCGTACCGGCCACGGGACGCCTGGGCCGGCCTGATCCCGCTCTACAACTGGTATCTCGTCTGTGT
Organism: Actinoplanes sp.; assembly: GCA_965217855.1. Taxonomy (GTDB): domain Bacteria; phylum Actinomycetota; class Actinomycetes; order Mycobacteriales; family Micromonosporaceae; genus Actinoplanes. The sequence continues at coordinate 217,017 of CBDCJN010000003.1, forward strand.
GCTCGGTTGGCGGGTCGCGCTGCTGCCGCTGCGCGACTGGGAGCCGCGCGACGACGAGTTGTGGCGGGCGCGCTGGCTCACCGGCGACCTGCTCGGCTATTGGCGGGCCGACCCGCTGCCGCCCACCCGGGGGCAGCGGGCGGCGGTCAGAGCCGGGTCGGCTCCAGCAGCCGGTCGCCGCTCCAGGTGAGCAGCCAGGCGTCGCCCTTGGGGGTCTTGTAGGGCTCGGCGTCGGCCTCGTCGCGCAGGGCGGCGATCAGGTGCGGGATGATCTTGCCCTGACTGCAGATCGCCGGGACACCGCCGGCCCGCAGGTCGAGCAGTCGCTGGGCGGCCAGTTTGGCCTTGGCCGGCGCCTCGTCGGCCTCGGCCGGCTCGGCGAAGGCGCCGTCCATCACGATCGGCCGGCCGCCGAGCGCGGCCGAGAGCGGCTCCAGGGTCTGCTTGCAGCGCAGCGGCGTGGCCGCGATGAGCCGTTGCGGCCCGATCGGGCCGCAGATCGCGGCGAACCGCTCGGCCTCGGCCTGACCCTGCACGTCGAGCGGGCGCAGCGCGTCGTTGCCCGACCATTTCTTGCGCTCGCCCGCGTGCGCGTGCCGCACCAGCACGACCACCGAGGTGATCGGGGGCAGCGCCGCGACGTGGTCGAGAACGGCCCGCTCGTCGGCGTAGGTGAGCCGCTCGGCCGCCGTGGCCAGGGGCAGCCAGACAACCTGGTCGACCTCGTCCGTGTCCTGCACCGGGCCGCCGTCGCCGACCGTCTCCATCAGCCAGTAGTCGACCGTCTTGGGGCGGCCGTCGAACGTGTACGACACCTGGGGCAGCGCCCGCAGCACCCGGACCCGTTGCCCGGTCTCCTCCAGCACCTCGCGGGCGGCGCCGACGAGCTCGCGGGCGGCGGCGAGCTCGGCGTCGCGCTCCCGCTCGCGGTCGCGCAGCGCGCGGATCACCCGGCCGATGAAGTAGGCGATCAGCACCGACACCAGCACCACCGCCGACCAATCGCCCACCTCCCGCACGCCCGGCGGCAGCACGCGGCCCGGCGGCATCAGCGGCAGGTGCCAGAAGCAGAGCGCCCCGTAGCACGCCGCCGCCAGCCCCACGATCAGCCACGTCCACCCGAACCCCAGCACCACCACCGCCATCGCCACGTGGACCAGGTAGAGGATGCGGAACGGGTTTCTCCGGCCCGCCGGTGCAATACAGCAGCACCGTCAGCAGGCCCACGTCCAGCGCCAGGATGCCGGGCACCACCCACCCCGGCACGCGGCGGCGGCGCGACCAAATGCGCACGAACGCCTGCGACAGGATGGTCGCGCCGATCGCGCCCGCCACCGGCCACACCGGCGGCCGAAGCCCCAGCAGGGCGGCGGTGAACGCGATCGCCAGCACCTGCCCCACCGCCGCCAGCCACCGCAGCCGCAACAGCCACGTCAGGACGATCTGCGGCTCCTCAGGAAAAGGCGGAAGCGCGAAGGCGGACGGCGCACCGGGTGAAGCGGTCATGGCCTCATTCTTCCTCTGCCCACCGCCCACCGCCCACCGCCCACCGCCCACTGCCCACTGCCTACTTCGGCTCCTCGTAGCTCCCCGGATCGTCCGATCCGCCGACCGCCAGGGTCATCGACCGTCCGTTGGGGGCCATGATGAACAGCAGCAGGGTGCCCATGATCGCCGCGAAGGGCGTGGGGAAGTAGTCGCCGGAAATCACGGTCATGATCTCGCTGACGAACACCGCCACGAAAATCGGGACCCAGACCGCCGCCATGCCCTTGAGGTAATTGTCCGGCCGGACCACCTCGCCGTGGTAGTAAGCGTCGAAGTAGTGCCGGCGGACGAACAGCCCGCCCATGGCCAGGGCCAGCAGGATCAGCCCGCTGAGGAAGGGCCAATCCCACGCGGGGTGGATGCCCGGCGCGGGGATGTTGCCGGACTCGTCGATCGCCGCGCCGGCCGACTCTGCGGGCAGGGTTTGGCCGGCGGGGGCGAGGTCGTTGGAGGCGTTCACCGAGCCGACGCTCGAAAGGACCATAATCCAGAGGACCACGATGGCGGTGAGCAGGATCACCGCGATCAGGCCGCCCCACAGGAACCACGCACGCGCCAGCGCCACGGGGGGCGTGGTGCCATCGGGGGCCACATTGTTCCTGACGACCCTCGGCTCGCCCGCGTTCGACTCCATCACTGCGTCCTTCCGGTGAAACAGGTTGATCGGGCCGGGCTGGCCGGCCGGCCGCGATTGTGGCCGGGCGCGGCCTGGCTTGCAACGGGGCAACTCGAAATGAACCGAAAACTTACCCGCCGCCGAACCCCTCGGCCGGGAAGCCGACCGGCGGCGACTTCATCGCCGTCACCGGCGGCTCGTGGCCGACCGCCACCGCATCGTTGATCGCCTCGCCTTCCGCCCCCTCCGATTCGAACGTGAGGCGGAACCCCAGCGGCACGTCGGACTTGGCGCCCGCAGGCTTCGGCACCTCGGCGGTCAGCCAGATGACCTTGCGCGGCGGGTCGATGAAGTTGTTGTCCTGCAACTCGTTGCGCACCGCTTCGGGCAGCTCCAGGTCCGAGGCCGCCGTGACTCGCGCCCGCGTGGTCGCTCCGGGGTAGTCGGCCACCAGCTCATACGCCTTGGGGTCGGCCGGGGCGTCGGCGTGCCAGACGATCAGGGAAAGCTTCAGGCCCGGTCCCGCCCCCGCCCGCTCGATCGCGACCACCTGGAAGACCTGGAATCGGCTTGCCAGCGGCTCCAGCCCCGGCGTGGGCCAGCCGTGCATCGCCACCTGGCCCGCCCCGGTGCGCCCCTGTGCGAGGCTGGCGACCCACGCGGCCGTGCGGGCCGGCACGACCCGCTGAATGGTCGGCGGCACCGGCATCGGGGCGTTGTAGGCGATGGTGCGATGGACCGCCGGCGGAAGCAGGAACATCTGATTGCTCTCGGGGCCGAGCTGCTTCATGAACAGCTTGTAGCCGCCGGGGATCGCCAGGAGGATCACCAGGAGCAGCACGAAGAGGTTGATGCGGTTCTCGAACTTCACGCCGCAGAACGATAGCCCGCCCAACGGCCGGCGGGCAGTTGCAATTCGAATTGCAATAAAAATGGTTGACCACGCGGCGGGGCAGGGATAGGTTGTGGCTGGATGTCGTTCCTCCACCGCTCCACCAACCCGCGGCCGAACGGCCGGCCCGCAAGGCCGGCCTGGTGGACGTGGCGGTTGAAGCTGCCCGTGAAGCTGCCCGTGAAGCTGCCCGTGGCGATCCTGTTCGCCGCCCAGCTCCTGCTCCCGGCCGGGCTGCTCGCCCACGAGCTGCTGGAGCACAACCACCTCGGAACGCCCGCCGAAGAGGCCGCCGACGCCCGTGAGGCCGCCCGGCCCCACAAGGCCGGCGAGCCGCCCGCCCACCATCACCACGGCCACGACGCCGACGACTGCGGCATTTGCCAGACCGTCGGCCACCAGAGGCTCACGTCCGTCCCGCCCGCCGCCGCCGTCGACTGCGGCCCCGCTCGCGTCTTCCTGCTCTCGTTCATTCCCGCGACGGTTCACGTCGCGCCCGTCCCGCTCGACTCCGCATCGCCCCGAGCGCCGCCGACCAGCGCCTGATCCCGCCGCGCCCCTGCGTGGTTGTCGCAAGGTTCCGGTCTGCGCCGCGCGCCAGTGACGATGAGGTCTAACGCCCTCACGCCCGACCCGCACCCGGCGAGCCGGCCCCCAAAGCCCGTCAGACGTTTCGCCCCCTGTTTGGGCGGGCAGCCGCGTCGCGGCCGTCCGCCGGAAAGGCTGGCCATGTCCAGCAGCCCAAAAAGTCCCCGCGCCGGGTCCGCGCCCGGCTTCACCCTTGTCGAGCTCCTCGTGGTGATCGGCATCATCGCGGTGCTCGTCAGCATCCTCCTGCCCGCTTTGGGCAAGGCCCGGCGGACGGCCAACACGGCCAAGTGCCTCAGCAACATGCGGAACATGGCGTTGGCGCAGATGTTCTACGTCAACGACAACGCCGGCTACCTCGTGCAGGCCGGCTTCGCCCACGGCGGGATCGACGCCCACGCGGAGGTCGCGTGGTTTAACACGCTGCAGACCTACTACCAGAACGGGTTGGTGGCGCGGTGCCCCAGCGATGACAGCCCGCACTGGGGCCCGTTCCCCGCCGGGGCGCCCATTCCCGGCGCCCCGCCCACCGAGCGGCGGATGACCAGCTACGGCATCAACGACTTCCTCGACCCCGATTTGTGCCCGTGGGGGCCGGACTTCAGCCCCACGCCGCCGGGCGGCCTGTACGTCAAGATCACGCAGATCAAGCACTCGTCGGCGACGATCCAGTTCCTGGAGATGACCTACACCGGCGAGTTCGCCGGCGCCGACCACCCCCACGTCGAGAACTGGGCCGGCACCAACAAGCCCGCCAACGCCGCGCTGAACCTGCAAATCGACGCCCACGGCGGCCCGCCCAAGAGCCGGCAGTCGGCTGCGAACTACTCCTTCCTCGACGGCCACGCCGAGACCCTGCGGTTCGGCGACGTCTTCAAGAGCTTCACCGAGAACAACTTCGACCCGGCGATCGCCAAGTAGGCGGTCGCCGGATCACCACCGAAAAGAGAGAATTGATGAAACCCTATCACTTAGCGGCCTGCCTGCTCGCCTGCGGCCTGCCGCTGGCGTCGGCCGGGTGCCGGGAGGGGATGACCTCCTCCACGCCCGCGCGGCCGTCCGTCCCCACGCCCGCAGCGGGCAAGTCGCTCACGCTGCAGCGATTCGCCGACGAGGCGGGCGCGTTCAACACGTTCATGATGCGGGCCGCCGAAGAGGCCCTGGAGCGGAGCGACGACTCGACCGAGACGTCCTTCGCCAAGGACGATATCGACGCCCACACCAGCATCCGCCAGACCCTCGCCGACGCCGCCCAAGCCGCCGGCGTGACCGCGCCGGTCGAAGTCGACTCGCAGCAGGCGCGGCTGCTGAAGTCGCTGGACGCCAAGCGCGGCCGTGCGTTCGCGATGGCCTACCACGACGCGACGCTCAAGGAGCACCGGCGGGCGGTCGACCTGTTCACGCGGGCCACGCAGTCGCTGCCCGACGGGCCGCTGAAGTCGTTCGCGTCGAACACGTTGCCGACGCTGCAGTCGCACGTCGCTGAGTTGATGACGCACCACCACGGCGGCTAGGCCTCGCGGCCGCCACACGAGTTCAAATTTTCCCATTTTGTTCAAGGAGTTTGCAATGACCATTTTCACCCCCAAAACCCTCGCCCCCGCCCCCGCGCTCCTCTCGCTGCTCGCGGCGGACGCGGCGTTCGGCTACAGCGACGTGACCCCCACCGCCGCCGGCGGCAAGATCGTGACGTCCGGCCACGACGATGCCACCTTCGTGGACGTGCCCGACGTCCGCGTCTTCGGCTACCTGTTCTCCGACCCGGACGACCCGGACTTCACCTCCGACCCCGGCTTCAACGCCCCCAACGGCAGCGGCCTGACCGCCTCCACCCTCGCCTTCACCGGCCTGGGCAACCTCGGCTACTGGAACGGCACCGGCCCGGTCGGCTTCTCGCCCGCCTCCGGCGCGTCGCTGCAGCTCTCCTTCGGCCCGACGCGCTCGACGACCATCACCGGCGCCGGCGGGCCGCAGCCGGGATTCGTCATCGGCACCGTCAGCACCGACGGGGCGATCCACAAGCACCTCAGCGCCTTCCTCCTCGGCCCGGACGGCAACGCCGACCCGAACGACGGCGTGGTGGCGGCCGACGGACTCTACACCACGCCCATCAGCCTCTCCAACGCCAACCTGACGGACTCGGCCCCGATCTACCTCCTCTACGGAAAGAACGTCTCGAACGACCAGTTCGACGCCGCCCGCGTCTACCTGCGCGACACCTTCGCCCCCGGCACCAACCTGCCGGGCATCCCGACCGCCGCCGTGCCCGAGCCGGCGAGCCTGGGCCTGCTGGCGATGGCCGGCACCGGCCTGCTGCTCCGCCGCCGCCGCACCGCCTGAGCGGCAGCCCCTGATCTTCCAACTTCCATAAACGTCTCAACCCGAAAGATTCCCATGACCACGAAAACCCTCCTGATTTCCGCCGCCGCCCTGGCCCTCGCCGCGCCGGCCGTCCACGCCGACTTCGACGTGTCCCCCTCCGTCTCCACCGGCCAGATCGTCACCGGCGCGTTCGAGGACGCCACCGACACCTACGTCCCCAACGTCCGCATCTTCGGCCCCTACGCCTTCGGCGAGGACCCCGCCGCCGACCCGTACTTCCTCCAGGACCCCGGCTTCCACCCCCAGCCCGGAACCGGCTTCACCGCCGGCCAGTCGGTCTCGGCGTCGGTCATCACCGGGCTGCAGTACTGGAACGGCACCGGCCCGGTCACCTTCGACGAGGTGCCGGGCGTCGAGACCCTGCGACTGTCGCGTGGGTCGAGCAGCCTGACCATTTCCACCGCATCCGACCCGGTGCCGGCCGGCTCGCTGACCATCGAGCCGTCGGTCGGACCCACCGGCGAGTTCGACGACCACCTCGACAGCTCGCTCCTCGGATCGACCAACGGCGACCCCGCCGAGGGCATCTACCTCGTCTCCCTCGGCCTGTCGGCCACCGAGCCAGACCTCGCCCGCTCCGCCCCGTTCTACGTCCTCTACAACAACGGCCTGTCCGACGCGGCGGCCGACCGGGCGGCGATCTACACCCGCGACACCTTCGCCCCCGGCACCAACCTGCCGGGCGTGCCCGAGCCGGCCTCGCTCGGCCTGATCGGCCTCGGCGGCCTGGCCCTCGTGCGGCGGGCGCGCCGCTGATACGGCGTCGCCCCCTCCGATTCTCTGCGCCCGACCGGCCGGCGTGGCCTCTTGCCACGCCGGCCTTTTCGTGGCACCGCCGGGGCCGGGCACGTTTGGCATCGCAGTTGCAGCAGTTGCAACTGAATCACCACGGCCCCCCGCCCGCGTCGGCTTGTCGCCCCGCAGACGAAATTACAGCCCTCAGATGGATTGGAAAAGATGAGTAAGCAGCAAAGCAGCAAGAAGACGCGCCCCGCTCAGGAGCAGGAATTGCCCGGCTCGCAGGCCGAGATGCGACCCGCCCCGAAGGTGGTGCCCGATGGCTACAAGGCCGCCGGCAAGCTGGCGGGCAAGCGGGCGATCATCACCGGGGCCGACAGCGGCATCGGGCGGTCGGTCGCGGTGCTGTTCGCCAAGGAGGGGGCGGACGTGGCGGTGATCTACCTCAAGGCCGACGAGGACGCGCGGAAGACCCAGCAACTGGTCGAGGCCGAGGGGAGAAAGTGCGTCCTGATCGCCGGGGACGTGGGCGACGAGGCGTTCTGCAAATCGGCCGTCGAGAAGGCTCGGGACGAGTTGGGGGGCATCGACCTCCTGGTCAACAACGCCGCCGAGCAGCACCCGGAGAAGGACTTTCAGGAGGTGGACGCCGCCCAAGTCGAGCGCACCTTCCGCACGAACATCTTCGGCTACTTCAACGTGACCCGCGCCGCGCTGCCGCACCTGCCCGACGGGGCGGCCATCGTCAACACCTGCAGCGTGACGGCCTTCAAGGGGAGCGGCGGGCTGGTGGACTACGCCAGCACGAAGGGGGCGATCGTCGCCTTCACCCGCTCACTGAGCCAGAACGAGGGGGTGGTGAAGCGGAAAATCCGGGTGAACAGCGTCGCGCCAGGCCCGGTCTGGACGCCGCTGATCCCCGCGACGTTCGACGCCGACAAGGTGGCGGAGTTCGGGCACGACACCTACCTCAAGCGGCCGGCCGAGCCGGGCGAGATCGCGACCAGCTACGTCTTCCTCGCCAGCGACGACGCGGTCTTCTACACCGGCCAAACCCTGCACCCCAACGGCGGCACGGTGGTGGGGGGCTAAAGTCCGCCGAGGACGAACCATCCACACGAGAAAGGGAAGCATGAGCGAGAACAGTTCCAAAACCACCACCGACCACGCCGAGATCAAAAAGTGGGCCGAGTCGCGCGGCGGAAAGCCCGCGGCCGTCAAGGACACCCAACACGGCAAGTCCGACCCCGGCCTGATCCGCCTGGAGTTCCCCGACGCCAAGCAGTCCGACTCGGCCGACCTCGAGGAGATCTCCTGGGATGATTTCTTCGAGAAGTTCGAGGAGAACGAGCTCGCCCTCGTCTACCAGGAGGAGACCGCCGGCGGCGCGAAGAGCAGCTTCAATAAGCTCGTGAAGAGGTAGTCATTGGTCACTGGTCCCTTGTCATTGGTTTTTGCCAGTGGACGCTTCCGAAGTAGGAGGCGCACAATGGGCCAGCACAAATGACCAAGGACAAATGACCAAGGACGAAGCAGAATGCCAGACACCACCATCAAGAAGATCGATTCCAGCGGCTCGCCGAAGGGCCAGATGGGCCAGAAGTACCTCGCGACCGGCAAGAGCCTGTCGATGCGGCTGTGGGACGCCGAGCAGCCCAACCCCGGCCTCAAACCCCATAAGCGGCCATATGAGACCGTCGGCTACTGCATCAGCGGCAAGGCCAAGCTGACGCTGGAGGGCCAAACCGTCACGCTCTCCGCCGGCGACTCGTGGGTCGTGCCGAAGGACGCCGAGCACCATTACCAAATCATCGAGGCCTTCACGGCGGTCGAGGCCACCCACCCGCCCGCCGAGCAGCACGGCCGGGATGCGTAGCCCGTAGCACGGCTTTCCAAGCCGCGTTTTACCGTTTGCGGCTTCGCTACGAACCAAGCACGGGGTTGAAAACCCGTGCTACGACAAGGGCCCACCATGCGATCCCGAACCCTTACCGCTCTAAGAGTGTGCCTTGCCGTTGTACCCGCAGCGTTGCATGCCGCGACGCCGACCGCCCAAGTGCCGAACGCTGTTCGGAACCCGCCCACCGTCGCCGGCGGCCCGGCGGCGGGGAAGGTCGACCCGAATCTGAAAGCGGTCGTCTACCTCTCCGGCGCGATGCCCACCGGCCTCGCCGTCAGCAAGTCCGGCCGAGTCTTCATCAGCATCCCGCGCTGGGGCGACTCGACCGACGTGACTGCGGCGGAGGTGGTGGACGGCAAGCTGGTGGCTTTCCCCAACGCCGAGTTGAACCGCTTCGAGTTCCCCGAAAGCATCCGCGAGAACACCGCCACCACCCGGCAGGTGATGGACGCGAAGTACCCGCTCGACCCGGCCACCCACCTCGTCAGCGTGCAGTCGGTCGTGACCGACTCAAAGGACCGCCTCTGGCTGCTCGACACCGGCAGCATCAACCTCAACCCGCACCTTGAGAACGGCCCGAAGCTGGTGCGAATCGACCTTTCCGACGGGGATAAGGCGGCCCAGACCATCCCCATCCCGCCGTCTGGCCTCACGCCCAACACCTACCTGAACGACGTCCGCTTCGACCTCTCGCGCGGCCCGCAGGGCACCGCCTACATCACCGACAGCGGCGGCACCGGCGGCATCATCGTCCTCGACCTCGCCACCCGGCAGGCGTGGCGCAAACTCGACGGCCACCCCTCCGTCGCGGCCGAGCCGAAGTTCATCCCAATCGTCGAGGGCAAGCCCATGCGCCCCCTCGGGCCGGACGGGAAGCCGGCCGGCTACGTTTCGTTCAATGCCGACGGCATCGCCCTCAGCCCCGACGGGAAAACCCTCTACTACACCGCCATCGCCAGCCGCCACCTCTACAGCATCCCGACCGACGTGCTCGCGGACCGCACCGCGTCGAAGGAGCAGGTCGCCGCCGCCGTTAACGACCTTGGCGACAAGGGATTCGCGAATGACGGCATGTTCGCCGACGCCAAGGGCCGGCTCTACTTCACCGATGTTGAGCAAGGGGCCATAAAGCGTCGAAAACTCGACGGCTCCTACGAAACGCTGGTGCAGGACGGGCGGATCATCTGGCCCGACACCCTCGCCATCGCCCCCGACGGCCGGGTGCTGTTCACGAATAATCAGCTCGACCGCCAGCCGCTGTACCGCGGCACCGATGCCCGCACCGGCCCCTACAGCATCATGAGCATCATGGCCGACCCGGCCGACGCCAAGGCGATCGGCCCCCGCTAGCCCCGCACCGGACCCGCCCATGTTCCCCAACCTCTTCACCGCCCTCGCCCTCGCAAAAGTCGCCCACGACCGCTTCTGGCACGAGCCGGAACACGAGCCCGAGCCGGCCGACGAGGAGCCCGATCATCACCCGCTGCTGATCGTCGGCGGCGTCGCGCTGGCGTCCGGGTTCCTCGCGCGGGCGATCATCCGCAAAAAACGGTTCTTCGACCTTCACGGCAAGGTCGTGATCCTCACCGGCGGCAGCCGGGGCTTGGGGCTGGAGGTCGCCCGCCAGCTCGTCGCCAAGGGGGCGCGGGTCGCGATCTGCGCCCGCAGCGAAACCGAGCTCCGCACGGCCCAGGACGATTTGCACGACCGCGGCGGCGACGTCTTCGCCGGCCTCTGCGACGTCACCAAGCCGGCCCAGGTGCGGCACTTCGTCGACTTGGTGCGGGGCCAGATGGGGCCGCCCGACGTTCTGATCAACAACGCCGGCGTCATCGAGATCGGCCCGCTGGAGAACCTCAACCGCCGCGATTTCGAAGAGGCGATGCGGACCAACTTCGACGGCCCGCTGTCGTTCATCTTCGAGGTCCTGCCCGACCTGATCGCGCGCGGCGGCGGGCGCATCCTCAACGTCGCCAGCATCGGCGGCAAGGTGCCGCTGCCCCACCTGGCCCCCTATGCCGCAAGCAAGCACGCGCTGGTCGGCCTTGGCGGGGCGATGCGGGCCGAGTTGCTCAAGCACAACGTCTACCTCACCACCGTCTGCCCCGGCACCATCCGCACCGGCAGCGCGCTCAACGCGACCTTCAAGGGCAACGTGGAGGCGGAGTACGAATGGTTCGCTCTAAGTGACAACACCCCCGGCCTGACCATCAGTGCCGAGCGGATGGCCGGCAAGATCATCGACGCGCTGGAGCACGGCGACGCGGAGGTCATCACCCCCTGGCCCGCCAAGCTACAGAGCCTGTTCCACGGCATCGCGCCGGGCGTCTCGACCGAGGTCGCGGCCCTGATCGACCGCCTGCTGCCCGCCGCCGTGCCCGGCAAACACTCCTCCGCCACCGGCCGCGAGGCGGACGTGGGCCAACTGCCGGCCTGGACCGCCGAAATGCAGGAGGCGGCCGCAGCGGAGTTGAACCAGTGAGTAAACCGTAACAGGGGTTCCAGGCCCGCGCTACCGTGCGCTCGCCACCGCCGTCTTCGCGTCCAACTTGTTCACCACGGCCAGAAGGTCCGCTGTCGTGTAAACGCTCGACAGCACCCGCGTCGGCCCGTCCGGCTGGAACACGGCCGTCAGCGGAATGCCACCGGCGGGGTTCAGGCTCAGCAGCAGCTTTTGGCCGTCGGGGTTGTCGTTGGTGAAATCGACCTTGAAGGCGGTCGCGTTCTTCGCCGCCAGCGCCTTCCACACCTCCGGCGACTGGTAGACGGTCCCCTCAATGTACTGGCAGCTCAGGCACCAATTGGCGGTGAACTTCACCAGCACCGGCCCGTTCGCCCTGGCCTTCTCGAAGCCGGCCTCGGTGAACGGCACGAAGTGCTCGACCGCGCCGCCGGTCGGGCGGGAGAGCAACCCGTTCTGGTTGGCCGCCCACGCCACGCCGCCGCCGAGCATCGCCACCGCGAGGACCGACGACACCGCCACCGCCGCCGCCCCGTCGGCCAGTTGCACCGTCCGGGCCATCAAATAAACCGCCGCCACCGCCAGCACGGCCACGGGAATCCACAGGAAAGTCGGTGCCGGCGCGAGCCGCCCGCCCGCGAAGTAGGCCGCCGCGACCAGCAGCAGAAAGCCCATCATCTGCTTGAACAGGTCCGGCCACGCCCCGGCGCGCGGGAAGTTCTTCGCCGCCTCGGGGAAGAAGCTCAGCAGCAGGTAGGGCATCGCCATGCCGACGCCGACCATCACCATCGACAGCACCGCAATGACGGCCGCCTGCGTGGCCGCCCAGACCAGCAGCGGCGGCAGCAGCGGGGCGGTGCAGGGGGTGGCGAGGATCGCGGTGAACGCCCCGAGCGCGAAGTTCCCCAACACCGTGTCGTGCCGCGGGCTGAAGCGGTAGACGCCGGCGGGAAGCTGGAAGTTGAACGCCCCGAACATCGCCGCCGCGAAGCCGATGAGCAGCAGGACCATCGGCCAGACGAACCACCACTTGCTGAAGAGTTCGCCCCAGGAGAGGAGTTTCAGGCCCAGCACGAGCACCCCGAGGAGCGCGAAGACCGAGATCAGCCCGAGGCTGAAGACGAACCCGAGGAAGACGCAGCGCGAGCGGTCGTGCCGCGACACCTCGTAAAATCCCATCACCTTCAGCGGCAGCACGGGCAGGACGCAGGGCATGACGTTGAAGATCAGCCCCGCGAGGAAGGCCGCCCCGAAGGCCGTCCAAACGGACTTGATCTGGAAGCCCGAGCCGGCGTCCACGACCTTTCCGACCTCGCCTTTCCCGTTCTGCGGCCCGCCCGAACCCGCGGCCGGCTTGGCGGCTGCGGCGGGGTAGGCCGCGAAAAGTCCCTGGTGCGCCACCGCCGCCGGCGCGGCGGCGGAGACCGTCAAATCCTGCGAGAACGGCACCGACTGCGGCGGAAAGCAATTCTGGTCGTCGCAGATTTGGTAGTGGACCGTTCCCGAGATCGCGATCAGGCCCGCCGAGCCTTTGGCGAGCTTCAGCGGGACGTAGATGACGGTCTTCCCCGTGTAAACGCTCACCTTGCCGAGCATCGGGTAGGTCACGAATTGCGCATCGGGATAGACCGGGCCGCCGGGCTTCACCGCATCGGACGCCTTCACGGCCACTTCCAGCGGGATGAGGAAATCCTCCAGCGGCGCGTGGCTTTGGGCGTGGAATCCTTTGGAAACGTCCAGCACGACCGCGAGGACCGCGTCGCCGCCGGGCGGGGCGGCGGGCCGGTCGATTTGCGTCGAGACGGCGGCGCGGGGATCGGTTTTCGCCGCTTGCGGCTTCGCAAAATTATCGGAAATTGCCGACGCGCCAGAACCAAATGGGCCGGCCTGCCCCAGCGCGGCGGACCCCGAACTGGCGACGAGCAGCAACGAGAATAACAGTCGGGTAAGGGCGGCCATTGCCGGAAGTATACCCACCCCCCTCCCGAATCATTCCCCGCCCGCCCGTTGCGGCCACGGACGCGATGGCTTAGCATCGCACGCCTCTGCCCCGACCCGAGGTGCCCCGAGTGCGATTTTCCAAACGGACCGAGTACGGCCTGCGGGCGATGGTCCAGCTCGCGCGGCTGGGGCCGGGGCAGTTCGTCCAATCCAAAGATTTGGCGGCGCAGGAGGATTTGCCGACCAAGTTCCTCGAAAGCATCCTGCTCTCACTCCGCCGGGGCGGATTTTTGGAGAGCAAGGTCGGCAGCGGAGGGGGGTACAAGCTGGCCCGGCCGGCGGGGGAGGTGACGGTCGGGCAAATCGTCGACCTGCTCGACCGCCGCGAGGCCGAGCCGGCCCCGGCGACCCCCGGCCCGCCGGGCGGGGTGGCCGTTCGGCTGGTCGCCGCGCGGCTCGACGCCGCCGCGGATTCGATCCTCGAAGGCCTGACGCTGGAGGCGCTGCTGGACGAGGTGGCCCGCGCGACCGGGGGGCAGGCGTCGATGTATTACATATGAGTGGGCGGTGGGCCGGATCGTTCATTGACGGGTGTGCTGCGGGTCACTAGGGTGAGTTGAAACCGAACGAAGCAGGATCAGGAAGCAGGATCAGAAGGAGCCCCGCCATGCCGAAAGTTGAAGTTCAGCCGCTGCCCTACGCCTACGACGCCCTGGAGCCGACCATCGACGAGAAGACGATGAAGCTCCACCACGACAAGCACTACGCGGGATACGTCGACAAATATAACGCCGCCGTCGCCAAGGCGCCGGAGCTCGAGGGCGTGCCGCTGGGCGAGGTGCTGATGAACGACCTGGCGATGGTGCCCGACGAGGTGAAGACCGCCGTGCGGAACAACGGCGGCGGCGCGCACAACCACGCGCTGTTCTGGGAGATCATGGGCCCGCCCGACACCGCCGGCGGCGAGCCGAAGGGGGAGTTGGCGGCGGCGATCAACAAGGCGTTCGACTCGTTCGAGGACTTCCAGGCCGAGTTCTCCTCCGCCGCCGCGGCGCGGTTCGGCTCCGGCTGGGCGTGGCTGGTGATGGACGGCGAGACCCTGAAGGTCATCAGCACTGCCAACCAAGACTCGCCGCTGATGCAGAACCTCGTCCCGCTGCTGGGGCTGGACGTCTGGGAGCACGCCTACTACCTGAACTACAACAACCGCCGGCCCGATTATGTCGAGGCGTGGTGGGGCGTGGTGAACTGGGAAGCGGTGGGCGAGCGGTACGAGAAGGCGACGGGCGAGTAGGTTGAAGGGCGAGGTCGGAAGGGCGAGGTGAGATTGCGCGTCCGGCTCCCTCTTCACTTCATCCTTCCAACTTCACCCTTCTAACCTCGGTCTTAAAAATGCCCCGCACCTTCCTCGCCGACGCCAAGCCCGGCGATTACCTCGACGACGTTTTCGTCATCACCAACAAGCAGCTCTCGGCCAGCCGGGCGGGCAAGCCGTTCATCAAGGCGATGCTCTCGGACCGCACCATGCAGGTCGCCGCCCGCATGTGGGACGCCAAGCCCGAGTGGTTCGACGCCATGCCCGACGGCGGCTTCGTCCACGCCAGCGGGCGGGTCGAAAATTATCAGGACAACCTGCAGTTCGTCATTGAGCGGTTCGATCATGTGAACCCCGACGAGGTGCGCGTCGAGGATCTGCTGCCGACCACCACGAAGGATGTGGGGCGGATGTTCGAGCGCGTGAAGGAGTTGCTCGAACCGGTCGAGAATAAGCACCTGAAGGCCGTCGTCGATGCCTACCTCGGCGACGAGAAGCTGATGGGCCAATTCCGCAAGGCACCGGCGGCGGTCAGCTTCCACCACGCCTTCATCGGCGGGCTGCTGGAGCACACGCTCAACGCGATGGAGGTCGCCAGCGCATCGTGCCCATTCTACCCCGACCTCAACCGCGATCTGGTGGTGGCCGGCATCTTCCTGCACGACCTCGCCAAGACGTGGGAGCTCGACTACGACGCGGCCTTCACCTACACCGACGGCGGCCAACTCGTCGGGCACATCGTCAAGGGGGCGCTGTGGCTGGAGGACAAAACCCGCGCCGCCGGCCGGACCCTCGGCGAGCCGATCCCGCGCAAGCTGGTCGATTTGCTTCAGCACATCATTTTGAGCCACCACGGCGAGCGCGAGTTCGGGGCGGCCGTCACGCCGGCCACGCCCGAGGCGATTGCCGTCCACGTCTTCGAGAACCTCGACGCCAAGCTCATCCCCGCCCTCGCCGCCACCCGCGGCCCGATGGCGGGGGCGGGCGACTGGACGGAGTATCTCCGCGCCTTCAACGGCCGACTCTACCGCCCTGATTTGTTCGCCGCCGACGGGCCGGCGAAGCAGCCGCAGGCTGCGCCGCCCAGCGTCGCGGAGGTGCCGGCCAAGAATGCGATGCTGACCAACCCGCTGTTCGGTGAGATGAGTCACAAGCGGTAGCGCGCCGATGAGTCCAGACCTGCACGAGGTGCAACCTCATCATCGCCGCAATGTTGTCGGAAATGGACGCAGATTGACGCATCCAGCGCTGTCATTCATTCCCAAAGAAATCAAACTCCAGAATACAAGATTCAGAACTCTATTTTCTCCTCGCGCCACATGCTTGGCATGCCTATTGCACCCACTCAAGACGTGGTCGTAAAGCTAAACCACGCATAAGAGACTTGAACAGGGCTTTTGCCCGAGGAGATACCATGAAGAACACCAAGCTGACCCTGATGGCCGCCGCGCTCGCCGTGACGGGACTGACCGCCGTCGCCAACGCTCAGGTGACTGACACCACGCCCGCTCAGAACTCGGCCGACCGCGCCGCGAACAATGCCGGGCAGGCTTTGGATAACGCCGGCCGAGCCGTGAAGAACGCGGGCAACGCTGCGGCGAACGGCGTGAACAATGCTGCCGATAATGCCCAGGGTGCCGCCAACGGCGCGACGAACCGGGCCGACAATGGCGCTCCCGCCAACGCCGACCAGAACGAGAACGCACTGGGGGTCTTGCAGACCTCCACGCAGGCGGCGCTGACCGAGGACGGGTTTGACGACCTCGTCGAGCGGTTCGTCGACGCCGACCGCAACCGCATCGGTGCGTCGATGCCCACGGCCGACCAGATCGACAAGCTCAACAAGCTGACCGCCGAGATCCGGAGCGACTGGCAGAAGAAGTACGGCGGCGAGTTCGAGATTAAGGACCGCACGGCCGTGTTTAATAATTCCTACGCGGTGAAGTACGGCGAGGTCGGCCAAGGCAGTGCCCGCACCGCCGGCCAGCAGATGACGCCCGGCGGCGAGAGCCCGGTCAACCCGCCGCAGCCGAACGGCGTGATGGGTGGCCAGATGAACGGCGGGGCCACCCCGAGCGACCGCGCCGGCACCACCACGCCGCCGCCGCCGGCGCAGAACCCCAACGCCAACCGCGAGCCCGGCCGCGACATCGCCACGATCACCGTGCCGAAGCAGGGCGACCTGAACTCGATCAAGGTGCCGCTGATCTGGGAGTTCCCCGGCGTCTACAAGATCGACGTGCCCGACAGCGTGGACGGCAAGAAGCTGTACGACAGCCTCTACGCCAACCTCCAGGCCGTGAAGGATGGCGAGGCGCAGTGGCCCGCCAATGAGCAGGACGCCTTCCGCGCCGTCAGCCACCGCGTGATCCGCGCGGTCATGGATGCCGGAACGTCCTCGAAGTAATGTCGGAGATTTGCTCGGCAAAGAAAAACGCCCCGCACTCGATGCCGAGTGCGGGACGTTTTCTTGGGCTCGCGGGCAGCCTCACTTCACGATCTGCCGGAAGACGCCCTTGCTCACGCCGCCGGGGATGGGGCGGGCGAGGGTGATCTTCTTCCCGCCGTACTCCGCGACGTAGAGGTTGCCGGTCTTGGGGTCTTCGACGAGGTCGAGCGGGTCGGTGAAGTGGCCGAGGCCGGTGATGCCGGTGATGCTCTCGACGACCTTGCCGTCGGCGTCCAGGATCAGGGCGATGATGTCATCCCCGACGCTCCAGCGCGTCACGAGGATCGCGCCGTCGAGCTTGCCGCCGAAGGGCTTGCTCGCCGGGCCGCGGTACTCGATCAGGCCGTCGGGCGAGACGTTTTTGCCGAACGAGAAGGCGGGCGGCTGGTAGCGGGGGTTGGGCATCGTGCCGACCGGGTAATCCGGCACCTCCTGCACGTCCGGCCCGGCGGTGGGATTGGCGCCGTGCAGGACGAACTCGCCGCGCGCCGGGTTCGGGTGGCCGTAGTAGACGCCCGGCTTGATGTCCAGCAGCAGGTCGTCGGCGGTTCGGGTGACGTAGCCGATCGCCGGCGCGCCGCCCCCCGCCGGGCAGTTACCGCCGGCGGCCGAGCCGTTGATGCCGCTGTAGAGGTGGCCGTTGGAGTGCCAGAGCAGGTCGAACCCGCTGCGGACGCCGGTGGCGTAGATCGTCAGCGGCGCGTCGGCCGAGGCGGGGTTGTACGACCCGCCGCCGTCGGGCGTCCGCACGTCCAGCGGGTGGCCGGCCGGCAGCCTGGCAGGGTCGATGCGGAGGGTGGCGGCCGACAGCAGCCGCTCGGGCCGCTGGCCCCACTTGTCGTCCGGCGCGCCGGCGGAGGTGTGCGAGCCTTGGTTGAAGTAGTACGCCCCGTCCGGCCCGAACGCCCCTTGGAAGTTCAGGTGGTCCTTGTACGCCCGCGGCAGGTGGATCACTAGGTCGCGGTATTGGTCGAGGTTCGGCCCGCTCAGCAGCGAGATCGCCCCGGTCCACTCCGCCGCCCCCTCCAGCTTGTGTTGGGCGTTGAGCTTCAGTTGGCCGTGGCTGACCCACAGCTCCGGACGGTCGGCGGTGCTGCCGGGCGAGAAGACGATGCCGGTGATGAGGCGCGGCCCGTGATTGGCGGCGACCAGCGTGGTGATCGTCTCGGCCTCCCCGAGCGTGCCGTCGGGCTTGATCGCGTAGCGCTCGATCCGCCCGTCGAACGTGCCGGCGTAAAGCTTGCCGTCCGGCCCGATGGTCAGGGCGGTGAACGCGCTGCGGTCGATCTCAGTCGGCAGATCGACCTTCTCGAACGCCACCGGGTACGACTCGCTCGCCACGCCGGAGGCGGTGGTGAACTCGATCTTGTGCGGCTCGAAGGGGGTGCCGTTCTCGTCGCGCAGGCCGTCCGTCACCTCGAAGACGTAGGTGGTGTTGGTCTCCAGCGGGTTCTCGGGGTTCAGCACGACGATGTCATTCGCGCCGCTGGTGTTGAGCTTGGCGGGCACCGGGCGGTCCGGCCCGTCGGACTTTTTGTAGAGGAACACCGCCGAGCCGACGAGGGAGGCGGGGTCGACGCCGTTCGAGACGCGGCCGTCCTTGGGGGCGGGGACGCGGATGTCGGCCGCGACGGCGGTGGTGGGGACGACGCCGGTGTCGTCCGCCGCCGGCCGGGTGCGGCCGAGCTGAGGGCGGTTCTGGTCGGCCAGGTAGACGTCGCGCTCGTGGCCGGCGAAGTCGATCGCCAGGGCGAACAGCCCGGTGCCGAACAGCAGGAGCACGGCGAAGGCGGCGAGGGTCGGGAGGAGCTTGCGGGGCATATGACGTATGTATCGCCACAAACGCCCTGCGGGTTCGGCGGATTCGCGTCAAATAAACGTGCCGACCTCGGTGCGGAGCTGTTCGCCGCCCACCTCGCGCTCGCCGCCGACGTAGTAGAGCTTCCCGCCGTCCGCGAACGCCACGCCCCCTTTGCGCTTCTCGGGCGTGCCGGGGTGAACGGTCCACTCGTCGGCCGCAGGGTCGTAGCTGGCGACCTGAGTGGTGAGATCCTCCGCCACGCTCTGCCCGTTGAGGGTCCAGATCTGGCCGTTGTAGACGAACGTGGTGTACTCGGCGTGGCTGACCGGCACGGGCAGCGGAGCCTTGTACTCCCAGGTGCCGGTGGCGACGTCATACGCCTGCACGTCGTAGTGCGGGACGTAGCTGTACTGGTGGCCGTGCTCGCCGCCGATGACGTAGATTTTGCCGTCCAGCACCGCGCTGGTGACGTGGTCGGTGCTGCGCAGCAGCGGGGCGGCCTTCTCCCAGTGGGGGTCGGGGGTGTTGTACTTCAGCACGAAGTGGTCGGTGGTGTTCGTGGCGCGGTTCGCCCCGACGCCGCCGAAGTAGTGCAGGGCGTTGTCCGCGTAGGCCAGCGTGCCGCCGGCGCGCACGTCGGGCAGGGCGATGTACGGAATCCACACGTCCTTGTCGGGGTAATACTTCCACGCCGCAGAATTGAGGTCCGTCGACTCCTGCGGCCCCCCTTGGCCGCCGACGAAGTAGATGTATTTCCCGTCCGTCGCGACGCCGCCGTGCGTCTGGGCGCCGGGCAGGTCCGCGCCGCGCGACCATGTTTTGGTCTTCAGGTCGAGGATGTCCACCTGCGTGCTGGTCTTGTCGTAGGCGTCGTAGTACCCGCCCATGACGTAAACCTTCCCGTTCAACTCCACCCCCGCCCCCTCCACGAAGCGGTGCGGCACGTCCAGCGACGGATCGGCAAAGGCCCAACTCAGGTCGTCTTTCACCGGATAGTCCGGCGCGGGGGCGGCTCGGCGGATCATCAGGTAGTCCAGCTTATTGCCCTTCGCCAGTTCCGAATTGCTCACCGTCAGCTTCCCGTCCGTCACCTCGATGAAGTCCGACCCCTCGATCCACTCGAACGCCGGCCCCGGCTTGCCGCGCAGGATGTGGCGGCCCTCGATACTCATGCGCAGGTCCTGGCCGTCGCTGTAATTAACATCGCCGCCGACGAGCGTGACGTAGTACCGGCCGTTGGGGACCGCCATGCTCCAACTTGCGCCGCCGTCCATTCGGGCGAAGGTGTCGTACTGCTCCTTGGGGGAGCGGGGGTTATCGCGGTTCACCATCTGGGACGAGATGTCGTGGTCCCAGCCGTAGACGAGGCCGTTGCCGCGCGTGCCGTACTCGCGGCCGAGGTCGGCGCGGAAGTGGGCGGGCACGGTGCCCATGCCGGCGGGCTGGAAGTTGATCTGCACCGGCCGGAAAATCACGCCGTCGGCCGCCAAAAGCTGCCGGCCCTCCAATGCCTCGAACAGCGGCAGCGGGCGAGTGGATTTGGCGGGACGGCGGCGGAGGAACTTAAACATGGGGACCACTTTAACGGAAGCGGCGGAATTGCAAAGGTCGCGGCCGTGCGCGACACACCCCCACACCCTACGCGACAGATTGGCCGGAATTCAAGGCGCAATCTTGACGCCGAACGCAAGGACTCTTGCTTTGGCCGCCGCCGCCCGGCACAATGCCGGTCGCCAACTCACCTCCCGCGACCTTCGCGGCCGATGACGGTCAAACACGGTTAGGACACGCAACCTCCCACGGACGGGAACCCCCTCATGGACAGTTTCACCATCACCGGCGGCAGGCCGCTCAGCGGCACCATCGACGTCTCGGGCTCGAAGAACAGCGCCCTGCCGATCCTCGCCGCTTGCCTGCTCGCTACCGGTCGCACCACCCTCCACGGCGTGCCGCGGCTGAGCGACATCGACTCGATGCTCAAGCTCCTCGGCGAGCTCGGCGTCCACGCCTACCGCCGCGATCCCGCCCCCGACGACCGCCGGTCCGGCCCGCCGCTTAATGGGCCGCTCGATCTGGAGGTGCTCGACGAGGGCAAGGTCGAGGCGCGGTACGACATCGTGAAGACCATGCGCGCCAGCATCTGCGTGGTCGGCCCGCTGCTGGCGAAGCGCGGGCGCGTCGTGGCGAGCATTCCCGGCGGCTGCGCGATCGGCGACCGGCCGATCGACCTGCACCTGCGCGGGCTCGAAAAGCTCGGCGCGAGCTTCCACACCGAGGGGGGCAACATCGTCGGCCACGTCCCGCGCGGCCGGCTGAAGGGGTGCTCGATGTACCTCGGCGGGGCGATGGGGCCGACGGTGCTCGGCACGATCAACGTCATGTCCGCCGCCGCCCTGGCCGAGGGCGTGACCACCATCGTCGGCGCCGCCTGCGAGCCGGAGGTCGGCGATTGCGCGAACCTGCTGAACAAGATGGGGGCAAAGATCACCGGCGCCGGCACGCCGGAGCTGCGGATTGAGGGCGTCGAACAGCTCGTCGGCGTCGAGCACCGGATTATCCCCGACCGCATCGAGGCGGGCACCTTCCTGATCGCCGCCGCCATGACCGCCGCGACCGCCGGTGGCGAGCTGGCGGTGCGGAACTGCAACCTCGACCACCTCGCCGCCGTCGTCGACCGCATGGAGCAGGCGGGCGCGTCGGTCGCGGCGTCCGAGGGCACCGCCCGCGTGTCGGTCCGCGGCAAGCTCAAGCCGGTGGAGATGGTCACGCAGCCCTACCCCGGCTTCCCGACCGATTTGCAGGCCCAACTGATGGCAATGCTCTGCCTGTCCGACGGCATCTCGGCCGTCACCGAGCGCATCTTCCCCGACCGCTACACGCACGTCGGGGAGCTCAACCGCATGGGCGCGCGGGTGCGGAAGGAGGGGCCGACCGCCCTGATCGGCGGCGTCGGCCGGCTGACGGGGGCGCGGGTGATGTGCTCGGACCTGCGCGCCTCGGCCGCCCTGGTGCTGGCGGCGCTGGTGGCGGAGGGGACCACGCACCTCGACCGCGTCTACCACATCGACCGCGGCTACGAGAAGATCGAGCAAAAGCTCGCCGCCGTCGGGGCGGCCATCGAGCGGGTGAAGTGACCCCGTGGAACGGGCGTCCCGCCCGGATTCTCTTCACGGAGTGCCATCGGGAAAGCAATCCGGGCGGGACGCCCGTTCCACTCGTTTACTTCCGCTCCCCCACCAGCCGCCACGCGGCCGGCAGCAGGCCGGCGGCGGCGGCAATCTTCAGAACCGCGCCCGGCAGGAACGGCCAGAGTCCCTTCGCCAATGTCTCGGAAATGCCAGCATGCAAAACGTGCCCCAGCCACGGCACGCCGGCGGCGAAGATGACGGCGGTGCCCACGGCCATCATCGCCGCCGTGCCCAGCGGCCGGCGGTCCCAGCCGCGGCGGGCGAGGTGGCCGACCAGCCCGGCGGCCAAAACGAAGCCGATCAGATAGCCGCCGGTCGCCCCCGTGGCCGTGGCCAAGCCCGAGCGGCCCTGCGTGTAGAACGGCAGGCCGACCAAGCCCATCAGGACGTACAGCCCGATTGCCGCCGACCCGCGCCACGGCCCCAGCGCCGCGGCCGTCAGCAGCACCGCGAACGTCTGCAGCGTGATCGGCACCGGCGTGAACGGCAGCGGGAAGCTGATCTGCGCGCACCCGGCCGTCAGCAGTGCGCCGCCGAGGATCAATGCGCCGTTGCGGGCGAAAAGAGCCGCCCCAGCCGCTTGCGGCTTCGCAATGACGTCTGAAAGCACCCGACCGTAGGACAGAACCGCCATCAGCAATCTCCCATCGAAAAGCGTTCCAAAGTGGCCGGGATCGGAAGCCCTGGACGTTCGCGAGGAGTATAACCACTTCGCGCGCGACCGGGGCTTCCGCTCCCGGCCACTTTGGAACGCTATTAGAACTCATCAACGTGCCGACACCGGTTCCGGCTTGTTCGGGACGGCCAATGCGTCGGACACCAGCTCGCGCTCCTCGCGCTCGTGGGCGGCGGCGTTGCCGGTGCTGGGGCTGGCGGCGGCGGGCCGGCCGACGTACGTCACGAGCTGGTCGGGCAGCATCTCCCGCAGCCGCGGCTGGAGGAACGACCACGCGCCGCGGTTCTTCGGCTCCTCCTGCACCCACACCACCTCCGCCGCCCGGTTGTAGCGCCCGATGGCGGCGGCGACCTCGGCCTCGGGGAACGGGTAGAACTGCTCCACCCGCACGATCGCCACGTCCCGCTGCGCGTTCTTCTGCCGGGCGGCGTCCAGGGCGTAGTAGACCTTGCCGGCGCACAGCAGGATCCGCCGCACCTTCTCGCGGTCGCGGCCGGCGGATTCGTCGTCGATCACCAACTGCAATTGCCGGTCGGTGAAGTCCTCCACCCGGCTGCTCGCCTCGGGCTTGCGGAGCAGGCTCTTGGGCATGAACAGCACCAGCGGCTTGCGGAAGTTGCGGTGGAGCTGCCGCCGCAGCAGGTGGAAGTACTGCGCGGGCGTGCTGGGCATCGACACCTGCATGTTCCCCTCGGCGCAGAGGCTGAGGAACCGCTCGACGTAGGCGTTGGAGTGCTCGGGCCCGGCCCCCTCATAGCCGTGGGGCAGGTTCAGGACCAGCCCGTTGAGGTAGCGCCACTTGCTTTCGGCCGACGCCATCACCTGGTCGATGATGGCCTGGGCGCCGTTCACGAAGTCGCCGAACTGCGCCTCCCAGACCACCAGGTTGCGCGGGTCGGCCGAGGCGAAGCCCCACTCGAAGCCGACGACGGCGGCCTCGCTGAGCATGGAGTTGAGGATGGCGAATGGCCCTTGGTCGGGCGAGACGTGCTGCAGGGGGGTGTAGGTCTCGCCGTCCTCGAAATCGTGCAGCACGGCGTGGCGGTGGCTGAAGGTGCCGCGCTCCACGTCCTGCCCGGTGAAGCGCACGCCGTGGCCCTCGAGCAGGAGCGAGCCGAGGGCGAGCATCTCGCCGCAGCCCCAGTCGATCCCCTCCCCACTCGCGACGGCTTGGACGCGGCCGGCGAGCATTTTCTTGAGCTTCGGGTGGACCGTGAAGCCGCCGGGGATGTGCTCGAGCGTGTCGACCACTTTCGCCAGCACCGCCCTGGGGACGGCGGTGTCGGCCGACCAGTCGGCGCCGGCGCGGGCCATGCCGGTCCAGACGCCGCGGAGGGTGGGCACCCTCTCGCGCGGGCGGGCCTCCTTGGCGGCCTCGCGGGCGGCCTTGAGGCGGTCGACCACGCCGGTCTTCATCCCGTCCAACTCGGTTTGCGACACCGCGCCCTCGGCCAGAAGCTTGTCGGCGTACAGGGTGCGGACGGTGGGGTGCTGCGCGATCTTGCGGTACATCGTCGGCTGGGTGAAGGCCGGCTCGTCCTGCTCGTTGTGGCCGTAGCGGCGGTAGCAGTAGAGGTCGAGGATCACGTCCACCTTGAACTGCTCGCGGAAGCCGATGGCGAGGTTCGCGACGTGCGCGACGGCCTCGGGGTCATCCCCATTGACGTGGAAGATCGGCGCCTGGATCGCCTTCGCCATGTCGGTGGCGTAGGGGGTAAACCGGCCCTGCTTGGGGGGGGTGGTGAAGCCGATCTGGTTGTTGACGATGATGTGGATCGTCCCGCCGGTCTGGTAGCCGGGCAGCTCGGACAGTTGCAACGTCTCGGCCACGATGCCCTGGCCGTTGAAGGCGGCGTCGCCGTGGATGGTGACGGGGATGACCTTGGTGCGCTCCGGGTCGGGCAGCCACTCCTGCTTGCAGCGGACGATGCCCTGCTGGATCGGGTTCACCAGCTCCAGGTGGCTGGGGTTGGGCAGGAGCGAGACCTTGATGCTCAGCCCGTCGGCCAGCTCGCGGGTGTTGGCGTAGCCGAGGTGGTACTTCACGTCGCCGTCACCCTCGACGCCCTCGGGGGGCTCGCTGGTGCCCTCGAACTCGGCGAGGAGGGTTTCATACGGCTTGTTGAGGACGTGGGCGAGCAGGTTCAGCCGGCCGCGGTGGGCCATCGAGCAGATCACCTGCTGCCCGCCCAGCTTGGCGGCGCCCTCGACGATGGTGTTGACCATCGGGATCAAACTCTCGGCCCCCTCGACGCTGAACCGCTTCTTGCCGACGAAGGCGCGCTGCAGGTACTGCTCGAACTCCTCGGCGGCGATCAGTTGGTAGAGCAGCGCCCTTTTCGCCTCGGGCGAAAGGGCGGGGTGGTTCAGCGTCGGCTCCATGCGCTCCTGGAGCCACTCGCGCTGTTCCTTGTTGGCGACGTGGGTGAACTCGACGCCGATGGCGGCGGCGTAGGTGGCCTCCAGCTTGGCGAGCAAATCGCCGAGCGTGCCGTCGGTCTGGCCCAGGAAGCCGCCGGTGCCGACGGGCTTGTCGGCGTCGGCGCGGTCCATGCCGAAGTTTTCCAGGTCCAGCAGCGGGTGGGGGCAGCGGCCGGCGTCGCTGAGCGGGTCGAGGCGGCTGCAGGCGTGGCCGATCTCGCGGTAGGTGTGGACCAGGTCGTAGACGCCCATCGAGCTGAGCTCGGCGGTGGGCACGCCGTCCTCGGCGCGGGTGGCGGCCGGCTGGATCGGCGGGCCGTGGGCGGGCTTGGCGGGCCGGCCGTTCATCTGCCCGTTCGATTGCCCATGAACTTGCCCATTCGCGGCGAACTCGAAGCCGGCGAAGAAGCTGCGCCAGTCCTCGCCGACGGCGGCGGGGTCTGCCTTGTATCGGTCGTACAGCCCGTCGATGTAGTCGGCGTTGGCCGGGCTGGCGAACGGGGCGGCGGGCTTGGGGGCCGGCTTGGGGGCGGGGCGGGCGGTGGAGGGGTGCATGGGTGTGACGACTCCCTGTGGTTTTCGCGGCGGGCAAAGCCTTGCCGGCCGGCGGTCGCGGGACGGGATTGTAGGCGTTTTGCTCCGCCACGCCAGTTGCGAAATCGGTGCCGCACGGCGCGGATTTCGTTTAGGATTCGGCGGGGCACGCGGCCCGCCTGTCTTTCGGCTACACTCCGCCGCCAATGACAAGCGTCAAACTCGACCGCATCACCAAATCCTTCGGCGACACCGTCGCGCTGGATGACATTTCCCTGGACGTCCGCGCCGGCGAGCTGTTCTTCCTGCTCGGCCCCAGCGGCTGCGGCAAGAGCACGCTGCTGCGCCTCATCGCCGGCCTCCACGAGCCGACCGCCGGCCGGTTGTTCTTCAACGACCGCGACGTGACGGCACTCTCCACCGAGAAGCGCAACGCCGTCATGTGCTTCCAGAGCTACGCCCTCTGGCCGCACATGACCGTGCGCGAGAACGTCCGCTTCGGCCTGAACGTGCGGCACATGCCCAAGGCCGAGCAGGACCAGCGCATCGACGAGGTGCTCACCCTCGTGCAGATGGACGCCTATGCCGGCCGCAAGCCCAACCAGCTCTCCGGCGGCCAGCAGCAGCGCGTGGCGCTCGCCCGCGCCCTCGCCGTCCGGCCCGCCTGCCTGCTGCTCGACGAGCCGCTGAGCAACCTCGACGCCAAGCTGCGCCACGAGATGCGCAGCGAGATCCGGCGCATCTGCAAGACGGCGAACTTCACCACGATCTACGTCACGCACGACCAGAAGGAGGCGCTGAGCGTGGCCGACCGGATCGCGGTGCTGCGGGCGGGGAAGGTCGCGCAAATCGGCACGCCGGGCGAGCTGTACCACAAACCGGACACGGCCTTCGTGGCCGACTTCATCGGCCAGACGAACCTGCTGCGCGGCCGGGTGGTGGGGCGGGAGAACGGCACCTTGTCGGTCGAGACGGCCGTCGGCACGATCCGCGCCGGCGTGGTGGAGGGCGCGCCGTCGGAGGGGGACGTGACCTTGAGCATTCGACCCGAGCAGATGCGCATCGCCCGCGGCGACCCGTCCGAAGGCCGCAACCGCCTGAGCGGCCGGACGCTGGAGACGACGTTCCTCGGCGAGGCGAGCGAGCACGTGGTGTCGGTGAACGATTACCCGCTGAAGGTGATCGCCGCGCCGCCGGTGTTCGACCCCCCGGCGGAGATGGCGGTGGAGTTCGACCCGCGGGACGTGGTGGTGCTGGGGGCGTAAGGGGCGTAAAATGCGCCCATGAAAATGATCACCCTGCAAGGGCGTGTCGGCGAGGACCACAAGCTGACGGCGGACGCTCCGCCCTTCCTGCCGGCCGGGCAGTTCGAGCTTAAGCTCCTGCTTCCCGATCCCGTCGCGGCCGACGCCGAGAGGGCGGAGGAAGAAGCGGAGTGGGCCGCGTTTGTCGCGCAAGGGTTATCGCGCGAACTGTCGGACCCGCGCGAGGACATCTATCAGATCACGGACGGCGTGCCGATTGACCACGACCTAATCCTTGCGGAGATGGACGATGAGGCCGAATGACATCTGCCTGGCCCGATTCCCCTACTCCAACACTGCGACGGGCAAGCTGCGGCCGGTCCTCCTCCTGACGGCCCCCACCGGACAGCACCGTGAGGTTCTGACCGCCTATATCACGAGCAGCGTGCCGAGCCGCCTACTCCCGTCGGATGTTCTGGTCGATCCAGCCAATCCCGCGCACAGTTCACTCAACTTGCACCAGCCGTCCGTCATCCGGCTGCACAAATTGGCAACCGTCAGTTACCTGGAAGTGAAGAGCACACTCGGCCGGATCGACGCGGCCATGAGGGCCGACGTCGACGCGAAGCTGCGGCGACTTCTGAAACTCTGAACACTTGAACTGGCAGTCATGCCCCACTCCCCCGCCCCCGCCAACCACAACGCCGCCTTCGCCTGGGGCGTGGGGCTGAACCTCGCGTTCGTGGCCGCCGAGGTGATCTTCGGGCTGCTCGCCGGGTCGCTGGCTCTCTTGGCGGACGCGGGGCACAACCTCTCCGACGTGCTGGGCCTGCTGCTGGCGTGGGGGGCGGCCTACCTCGCCACGCTGCCGACCACCGACCGGCGCACCTACGGCTGGCGGCGGTCCTCCATCCTCGCCGCCCTCGCCAACGCCTTACTGTTAGTCGCGGCCGTCGGGGCCATCGCGTGGGAGGCGGTGCAGCGCTTCACTCACCCGGGCCCCGTCGCGGGGTGGACCGTCATCGGCGTGGCGGCCGTCGGAACCGTCGTCAACACCGCCACCGCGCTGCTGTTCATGTCCGGGCGCAAGGGCGACCTGAACGTCCGCGGCGCGTTCCTGCACATGGCCGCCGACGCGGGCGTCTCGCTCGGCGTGGTGGCCGCCGGATTCGTGATCCTCTTCACCGGCTGGCAGTGGGTCGACCCGACCGTGAGTTTGCTGATCGTCGCGGTGATCCTGGTCGGCACCTGGGGCCTGCTGCGCGACTCGTTCAACCTGGCGATGGACGCCGTGCCGCCGGAGATCGACCCCGCCGCGGTCGAGTCCTACTTGAACGGCCTGCCCGGCATCGTCGCGGTTCACGACCTGCACATCTGGCCGATGAGCACCACCGAGACCGCCCTCACCGCCCACCTCGTCAAGCCCGACCCGGCCGGCGATGACGCGCTGCTCTCGCGCATCGGCCGCGAGTTGCACGATGGCCACGGCATCGAGCACGCCACGCTCCAGTGGGAGCGCGGCGACGCCGCCCACCCCTGCGAAACCGCGTGCGACCGGGCGGCAGTTTGAGGGGCCGACGATGAACCTCGACCGCTTCCGCCGCTTCGCCGGGTCGATCAAGCGCGAGGCCAATGTCTACCGCCGGGTGCTGCGGCACCCGGAGACGCCTTGGGCGGCTAAAGTGCTGCTCGCCGTCGCCCTCGGCTACCTGCTGCTGCCGTTCGACCTGATCCCCGACTTCATCCCGATCGTCGGGCAATTGGACGACCTGCTGATCGTGCCGGGGCTGGTCTGGCTGGCCGCCCGGCTCGTGCCGCAGGCGGTGATCGACGACTGCCGCTCGGCGGCGGGTCGGGGCGACCGGGCGGGCGATGCCCGCGGAAAGGGGTTGATGCGCCGTTACCTCCTGTTGGGCCTCTTCGCCCTCGTGCTCGTCTCGCCCTTCCTGCTGCGGCTGGTCTTCGCCAAGCCCGACTCGGCAGCGGTGGCGGTGGACGACTCGGCGCCGCGGCTGGTAATCGTCACGCCGCACAACCAGGACATCCGCCGCGAGTTCGAGCGCGCCTTCAGCGCGTGGCACGAGAAGAAGTATGGCACCACGGTGGATATCGACTACCGCACGCCCGGCGGCACGAACGACATCGAGCGGCTTTTGCAGAACACCTACGCGCTGGTCCAGCGGCCCAACGGCACCCTCCCCCCGTCGGCCGACGTGACGGCCGACCTGGACATGGTGTGGGGCGGGGGAGATTACGTTTTCGACCAGCACCTGAAGAAGCTGCTGACCGACAACTCGGGCAGGCCCGTGAGCGTGCTGGAGCCGGTCGAACTGCCGCCGGGCGTGCTCGAGGCTGCCTATCCCGACCCGACGCTGGCGGGCATCCGGCTGTACGATTACGATAAAACCAAGCCGATTTCCGAGCAGCGGCCGCAGTGGGTCGGCGTCTGCCTCAGCAGCTTCGGCATCGTCTACAACCCCGACCTCTACGCGGCGATGAAGCTGCCGTTCCCCAAAACCTGGCGCGACCTCACCAAGCCCGAATTGGCCGGCAAGGTCGCGCTGGCCGACCCGACCCACAGCGGCTCGGCGGCGGTGGCGTACGAGATGGTCCTGCAGCGCGCGATGGCCGACGCGGAAAATGGCTTCTTCGAGATGCACCCCGACAAGCCGAAGGGCGCCGCCTACCAGGCCGCCCTCGCCGCGGGGTGGCAGCGCGGCATGTCCGACCTCCTCCGCATCGCGGCCAACGCGCGGTACTTCACCGACTCGTCGAGCCAGGTGCCCAACGACGTAGCGAACGGCGACGCGGCGGCGGGCATGGCGATCGATTTTTATGGCCGGGTGAACGAGGAACTTTTGGGCAGCGAGCGCATCACCTTCGTCTCGCCCAAGGCCGCCACCGCGATCTCGCCCGACCCGATCGCGGTGCTGTACGGCGTGAAGGGGAAGAAGAAGGAGCTCGCCACGCACTTCATGGAGTTCCTGCTGAGCAAGCCGGGCCAAGTGCTGTGGGACAAGCGGCCCGGCACGCCGGGCGGCCCGCGAGACCGCGCGCTGCGCCGGCCGCCGATTCGCCAGGATGTCTACGCCGATACCGCCGACTTCGCCGACCCGCAGAACCCCTTCAAGGACGCCGGCGGCTTCAACCAGCGCGGCGAGTGGATGAAGACCTTCGGCCCCACCCAGCAGATCTGGGCCGCGGCGTGGATCGACGCCCGCGAGGCGCTCAAGTCGGCCTACGGCACCATCCTAACGGAGAAGGACCTCACCAGGCGCAAGGAGCTGCTGTCCGAGTTGGCGGCCATGCCCCAGGGGATGAGCCTGCAGTACCTGACCGACCTTTACGACGCCACGAAATTGCAGAAAAAGGTCGGCCCTACCCCCGCGCCGGGCGATCCAGACGCGGCCAAACTTGCGGCTCTGCTGGCGAAGCTCAAGGTGCCGCCGGGGGCCGACCTCAACGGCGAGCGGTGGAAGGCGACCTGGCGGATCCGGTGGGCCGAGACGTTCCGCGAGCATTACGAGGCCGTGGCGGGTAAAGTGCGGGAGTAACCGAACGGGAGCGCACCATGACGTTTGACAGAATCACGTTCAACCCGAAGCAGATGAGCGGCAAGCCCTGCATCCGCGGGATGCGGCTGACGGTCGGTCGCGTGCTCGACATCCTCGCCACCTACGGTTCCTTCGAGGAGGCGAAGGCGGAGTTCCCCGAACTCGAGGATGAGGACATTCGCCAAGCGATCTATTACGCTTCGGCTTTGCTTGAAGACCGCGTGATCGACACGGACTCGGTGCCAGTCGGATGAAGTTGCTCTTGGACCAAGGCGTATCCCGCTCGGTGCCCGCCCTTTTGGACCAGCACGGGCACCCGTGCGTCCACGTTGCCGACTACGGAATGTCCGCCGCGCAGGACATCGACATCATGGCCCGAGCCAAGCAGGAGGACCGGGTTCTCGTGACCTACGACAACGACTTTCCTCAGTTACTTGCCATATCGGGCGACGTGGAGCCGTCGGTCATTCTGGTCCGAGTTCAGAACCTCAAGCGGCAGGAGTTTGCCGATCTGGTTGCCGACGTGCTGATTCGCGTGAACAACGAGGTCGTCGCGGGAGCGGTCGTGTCGGTCAATCAACGCAGGATTCGCACCCGCCTGCTTCCCCTCCGCCCACCCGGCAGTGTACAAGCGGGACAGCCTTGACAGCTGATTTATGACCATCGCCGACACCCAACCCGTGCTGACCGAAGCCGACCCCGTAACCCCGCCGCGCCGCAGCCGGGGAAGGCTGCTCGGCGGGGCCAATGCCTCGCACCTCACGACGGCGGGGCTGCTCTACGCCTTCTTCGCCGTCTTCCTCCTCTGGCCGATCGTGCAGGTCGTCTACACCGGCTTCGTCTCGCCCAAGGGGGGGCTGACTTTCGATTACATCCGGCTGATTTTCAGCAACCCGGTCCTGATGACCGGTTTGTGGAACGCCACCGTCATCGCGGTCCTCGTCACGTTTCTCTGCATCCTCATCGGCCTGCCGTTGGCGATTTTGAGTGTGAAGTACGAATTCCCCGGCCGCGGCCTGATGGGCGGGCTGCTGCTGGTCCCCCTGGTGCTGCCGCCGTTCGTCGGCGCGTTGGGCATCCGCCACGTCCTGGGCACCAACGGGCCGCTGACGCACCTGCTCACCGTGA
This sequence comes from Actinoplanes sp., assembly GCA_965217855.1. Taxonomy (GTDB): domain Bacteria; phylum Actinomycetota; class Actinomycetes; order Mycobacteriales; family Micromonosporaceae; genus Actinoplanes. The sequence goes on from CBDCJN010000003.1 coordinate 248,393, forward strand.
TCGGCTTCCACCTGCCGCTGGGGTTCGACTGGCTCGGCAAGCTCCGCCTCACCGGCATCGTGCTGGTCGAGGCGATGCACCTCTACCCGATCATGCTCCTGAACCTGCAGGCCAGCCTCGCCAACATCGACCCCGCGATGGAGCAGGCGGCGGCCAACCTCGGCGCGTCCCGCTGGACCGTTTTCCGCAAAATCACGCTGCCGCTGATCCGGCCGGGCATGTTCGCCGGCGCCACCCTCGTGCTCATCTGGAGCTTCACGGAGCTCGGCACGCCGCTGATCTTTGATTACAACGACGTGACGCCCGTGCAGGTGTTCAAGCAGATGGTCGAGGCGGCCGACAACCCGCTGCCCTACGCCCTGGTCGTGGTCATGCTGGCGGCGAGTGTTTTGCTCTACCTCGTCGGCAAGGTGCTGCTGGGCCGGGGGTTCGACGCGGCGACCACCAAGGCGTCGGTCGCGGCGACCCCGAAGAGGCTCACCGGCGGCCGCGCGGTCCTGGCGATGGTGCCGTTCCTGGTCGTCTTCCTCCTCGCCGTCCTGCCGCACGTCTCGGTGATCCTCACGAGCGTGAGTGAGCCCGGCGCGTGGTACAAATCGATCCTGCCGACCCACTACACCCTGGGCCACTACCGCGGCGCGCTGACCGACCCGCTGGTGCTGCCGAGCGTGCGGAACTCGCTGCTGTACGCCTCGCTCGCCACGCTTTTGGCCGTCGTGATCGGCCTGGCCGCCGCCGTGGTGATCGTCCGCAGCAAGGTGCCGGGGCGCGGCGTGATCGACGCGCTGTCGATGCTGCCTCTGGCGGTGCCGGGCATCGTGCTGGCGTTCGGCTACCTCTCCATCAGCCTCTGGTTCCGCGCGAAGTATCCCGTGGCGACGGGCGACCGCGGGTGGCTGTTCTGGATGGACGTGCAGAACTACCCGGTCGTGCTGCTGGTGCTCGCCTACGCCGCCCGGAGGCTGCCGTATGTGGTCCGCTCGGCCGTCGCGGGCCTGCAGCAGACGCCGCAGGATTTGGAGCTGGCGGCGAGCAACCTCGGCGCGTCGAAGTTCGCCGTGCTCCGCAAAATTACCGTGCCGCTGATCGTGGCGAACCTCATCGCCGGCGGGCTGCTGGCCTTCACCTTCGCGATGCTGGAGGTCAGCGACTCCCTCATCCTCGCCCAGCGGTCGGACTACTACCCGATCACCAAAGCCATCTACGACCTGAGCCAGCGCCTCGGCGACGGCTTCTACATCGCCTGCGCCCTGGGCGTCTGGGCAATGGTCATGCTGACGCTGGCGATCCTGACCGCCAACTCGCTGCTGGCGAATAAACTGGGCGCGGTCTTCAGGGTCTGAAGCGAATTCACCACGGAGAGCACGGTGTGACACGGAGGGAAACGCCCTGCTCCTACCTCCTTCGTCACCATGCAAATCATGCTGAAGCCCTTGCCCTACCTTCTCTCCGTGCTCTCCGTGCTCTCCGTGGTGAGCGCTTCCGCATCAGCCCTGGAGTACCCGATGGCCCGACGCGACGATGTTGTGGACGATTACTTCGGAACCAAGGTTCCCGACCCGTACCGCTGGCTGGAGCAGCCCGACTCGCCGGAGACCCGGCAGTGGGTCGAGGCGGAAAACAAGGTCACGCAGCGGTTCATCGACCCGAAGGTCCGCGCCGCCTTCCGCGGCCGGCTGGAGAAGCTGCTGGACTACCCGCGCGTCGGCGCGCCGCGCCGCGAGGGGCCGCGATATGTGGTCGGCCGCAACAGTGGATTGCAGCCGCAGTCGGTGGTTTATACCAAGGAGACGCTGGAGGGGCCGGAAAAGGTCTTGTTCGACCCCAATACCTTCAGCGCCGACGGCACCGTCGCGCTGGCCGGCACCGACTTCACGCAGGACGGGTCGCTGGTCGCCTACGGCGTCTCGGTCGGCGGGAGCGACGAGAAGTCGGTCAAAATCCGCGACGTCGCCACCGGAGACGATCAGCCCGACGAGCTCGACAAGATGCGCTTCGCCGGCCTCGCCTGGGACCCGGCCAAGCGCGGCCTGTGGTACAACCAATATCCCGACGGCGAGGGCCGATTTAACAATAAACTCCGCTACCACGCCCTCGGCTCGCCGCAGAGCCAAGACCCCATCGTCTACGAGCGGCCGGACGACCCGGAGCTCTCGCTGAACCCCGACGTGAACGAGGACGGCTGCTACCTCTTCGTCTACACCAGTCGCGGCACCGACCGACGCAACGGCCTGGTTTACCGCGAGATCTGCTGCGACCCCGGCACCTTCGGCGGCTTCACCGAGCTCTTCAAGCCCGGCGATGCGGTCTACAACGTCGTCGACAGCGAGGGGCCGATCCTCTACGCCTACACCGATAAAAACGCGCCGCGCCGCCGGCTGGTGAAGATCGACGTGCGGGCGCCGGAGGAGAAGGACTGGGTCGAAATCCTGCCGCAAACGGAGGATTTGCTGCAGTCGGTCACGGTGGTCGACGGCAAGTTCGTCTGCACCTACGTCCACGACGTGGTGGACCAGTTGAAGGTCTACGACAGGGCCGGCAAGTTCCTCAAGCAAATCACGTTGCCCACCCTCGGCAGCGTCGGCGGCGTGAGCGGGAAGCGGGAGGACAAGGAGATGTTCTTCACCTTCAGCAGCTTCACCTACCCCAGCACCGTATTCCGGTACGATTTTGCCAGTGATGAATTGAAGGCCATCGACCGGCCGACCGTGGCATTCGACCCCGATGCTTACGAGGCGAAGCAAGTCTTCTTCAACAGCAAGGACGGCACGCACGTTCCCATGTTTGTCGTGAGCAAGAAAGGCTTGAAACTCGACGGCCAGAACCCGACACTGCTGTACGGTTACGGCGGATTCAACATCCGCCTCGGGCCGGGCTTCAACCCGCTGCTCGTCGCGTGGCTGGAAAAGGGCGGCGTCTACGCGCTCGCCAACCTCCGCGGCGGCGGCGAGTACGGCAGCGACTGGCACGATGCGGGAATGCTCGGCAAGAAGCAAAACGTCTTCGACGACTTCGCCGGCGCGGCGGAGAAATTGATTAGTGAGAAATACACCTCGCCCCCAAAACTCGCCATCCGCGGCGGCAGCAATGGCGGTTTGTTGGTCGCGGCGGTGATGCTCCAGCGGCCAGATTTGTTCGGCGCGGTCGTCAGCCAGGTGCCGGTGATCGACATGCTCCGCTACCAGACCTTCGGCACCGGCCGGTTCTGGACCGTCGAGTACGGCGACGCGACGAAGGACGCCGCCGACTTCAAGTGGCTCTACGCCTACTCCCCGCTGCACAACGTGAAGGTGGGAGAGAAATACCCGGCCCTGCTCGTGACCACCGCCGAGGGGGACGACCGCGTGGTTCCCGCCCACGCCTTCAAATTCGTCGCCACGCTGCAGCACGCGGCGACCGGGCCGGCGGCTGATGACGTGATCCTGCTGCGCCACGACACCAAGAGCGGCCACGGCGCGGGCAAGCCCACGGCTAAAATCCTCGACGAGGCGGCGGACATCGACGCCTTCCTCGCCCAAACCCTCGGCATGGAGATCGGCGGCGAGCCGGCGCGCCATTCCGCGACCGCGCCCGCGACCCGGCCGTAGCGGCGGGGGGGTCGGTTCGGGTAGACTTCACCTCATGCCCGACCGCCCGAAGATCGCCCTCCCATTGCTCGCCCTGGCCCTCCCCGCCGCCCTCGTCGCGACGGGCTGTAGTCAGTCGCGCAAGCCGTCGACGGCCATCCTCGGCGCGCCGGCCTACCGGCTGAGCATGCCCGACTCCGGCACGATTCCGGTTACGGAGCCGCTCAACAGCCGGGCGGACAAACTCGCCGCCACGCCGACCACCCGATCATCGGACGCGCTGCCGGTGGGCCAGTCGTCGGGCACCTACTCGATGCTGGGCGGGGTGGTGGCGCGGGTGAACGGCAAGCCGATCTTCAGCGACGAGGTGCTGGCCGCGGCCGCCCCGAAGCTGGCCGAGGCCGCCCCGGCGATGACCGCCGAGCAGTTCACCCCCGTCGCCTTCGCCGCCATCCGCGACTCCTTGGGCAACATCATCCGCGAGGAGTTGGAGGTCGCCGCCGCCGAGCGAGGGCTCCGGCAGGAGGACAAGACCCTGGCCGCCAACATGACCACCCAATGGCGCGAGGCCCAGATCAGCCAGGCCGGCGGGTCGCTCGCGCTGGCGATGCAAAAGGCGGGTGAGCAGGGGGAGGAATTCAACCAGCAGGTTGAGCAGCAGCACCGCGACTTCCTGCGGCAGATTTACTATCAGAAGAAGGTTTTCCCCCGCCTGGAGGTCACGGTCGACGACATCCGCCGGTACTACGACAGCCACCAGAAGGACGAGTTCACCGTGCCGTCGAAGCTGGAGTTCCGGGTCCTCAAGGTGTCGGGCAAGTCCGCCGGCTCGCCCGAGGCGGCAATGGTGACCGCCGCGAAGCTGCGGGGGCGGATTGAATCGGGCGAGTCGTTCGAGAAGGTGGCGTCGGAGGCGAACGACGACCCGATGCTCAAGCGATCGGGCGGCGACCTGAAGCTCGGCCTGATCGACCGGGGCGCCTACCGCATCGCCCCGGTCGAGGATGCCGCGTTTGCCCTCCAGCCGGGGCAGGTCAGCCAGCCGGTCGCCGCCGACGGGGACGCGTATCTGGTGAAGCTGGTGAGAAAGGAGGGGGGCAACGTCGTGCCGTTCGAGGAAGTGCAGGACAAGGTGAAGCGGTCGATGCAGCTCCAGCAGATGGCAGCCCTGGAGGACCAGCGCCGCCAGCAGTTGGTGAAGGAGGCGACCGTCGAGCAGTTCCCCGAGATGCTGCGCGCGACCCTGGCGTCGGCCGTGAAGCGCTACACCGGCGGCACAGCGGCGGGCCTAGAGGGGCCGGCGGCGCCCTAGATGAAAATCTGCAGGACCTGAAACGGGTGCGTATCGTTGAGCGAAATGATGGACGCGATCCCCTCGATCCTCGGCACCCTCCCGCCAAGCGTCTGGGGGCGACTTGCGGTGCTGCTGGCGATCATCATGGCAGTCGCGACAGCCGTTTACTGGATGATGAGTGGCGGCGGGAAGACTGCGGCCGACCCCAAGCCCTGCCCGGAGTGCGGGGAAATGCTGCCGCCTTTCGCGCGGTTCTGCCGGCGGTGCGGGCGGCGGGCGTGAGGCTTCAACTGGCCGCGTCCGCCGTCTTGATCGCCTTGCGGACTTCCGACAGGAGCTGCTCGACCTTGAACGGCTTGTAGAGCACCGCCGCCAGCCCCTCCTGGCTGGCGCGGACGATGCAGTGGTTCGGGTCGTACCCGAAGCCGGTCATCAGGATGAACGGCGGGGCGGCGGGGCGGCGGTGTGCGGCGGCGAAGACGTCGTAGCCGGTCTTGTCCGGCATCTTGATGTCGCTCAGCACCAGATCGAACGCCACCGCCGCGTCCGCCAGCCGTGCGATCGCATCGGCGCCGCTCGTGGCGACCGTCACCGTCGCGTGGTACTTCCGCAGCACGTCGGCGATGGTCTGGCGGATGTTGGGCTCGTCGTCCACCACCAGCACGTTGGTCCCCTCCAGCACCGGGTCGACGACCTCCCCCACGTCGCGCGCGCCCAGCACCGTGTTCGGCCCCGCCGCCGCCTGCCGGAGGCTGGTGCGGATGCCCGCCACGTTCGCCAGGATCGCGTTGATCCGGTCGCACAGCGCCCGCTGCCCGGCGCACTCCTCTGCCAGCGCCTGGCAGTCGAGGGCGATGTCGTTCAGCGGCCCGGCGACCTCGGCCGTCACGTCGTCGGCCACCTTGTGGCTCGTGTCCACGCGCTCCACCACCATCAAATCCAGGATGTTAAGGGCGATCGCGACGTAGCGGGCGAAGATCTCGGCGAACTGCCGGTCGTCCTCGCTGAAGGCGGCCTTCTGCTGGCTCTCGATGTTCAGCACGCCGATCACGCGGTCGTGGAGCTGCAGCGGCACGGTGAGGCTGCTGCGGGCGCGGTCCAGGCCGGGGACGTAGCGCGGGTCGCGCTCCACGTCGGCGCAGATGTACGACCGCCCGGTCGCCGCGACGTAGCCGCTGATGCCGTTGCCCTCGGCGGTGGCGAAGAGCTCGGTGTCCATGGCCTCGGCCGGCAGGCCGCCGTTGATGACCGCCTCCAGCCTGCGGTTCTTGCGGTCGAGCAGTCGGACGGCGAAGTGGTCGAAGTGCATCAGCTCGCGGGCGAAGCTGACGATCTTGTCCTCCAGCAGCTTCAGCCGCTGGCCGACGTTCATCGACCGCATCGCGTCGGCCTCCAGCTTCACCAGCTCGCTGCCGGCCTTGTCGATCGCGTCGATCTTCTGCTGCATCCGCCGCGTCGGCGTGGCGTCCCACACCACCGCCACCACCTGCGCCACCTCCCCCCCGACGCCGGTGGCGGGGCTGGCCACCATGTCCAGGTAGCGGGCGTCGTCGACGTTGATCGTGGTCCGCCGCGTCCGCCCGGTCGCCGGGGCGGGGGGCAGGTCGGGCCGGCTGAAGAAGTCGAACGCCTCCTTGCAGGCGCGGCGGATCTTCTCGTGGACGGCGGGGGGCCACGCCTGCATCTTCTTGTTCATCCACGCCGCCCGCCCGTCGCCGTCGACGATGCACACGCCCTCGCCGATGGTGTTGAGGATCAGGCTCGCCTGCTGGCCCTGCAACGCGCGCTCGAGCGGCAGGAAGGCGTCGGCGTCGGCGAAGACGGCGGTGAACTCGCGCGACCGCAGCGCCGCGGCCGCCTCGTCCGGGCCGCCGGCGTGCTCGACGTGGGAAAACTGCCGCAAGCACTCCACCACCGCCGCGTTCGCGCCGGTCAGCGGGCTCGCCCCGCCGGGCTCGGCGGGCAGCAGCAGGAGTTTGGGGGCGGGGTCGGCCAAAATCGCTCGCGAAGGCTTCGGCACGTCATTGAGCTCGTCGCGGCAGGTGAATCCTACGACATCAAAGGCCGCGTTACCAGTCCGGCGCATAATCGTCAACGCTTAAATTACAACGATCGGCGGCTTCACATGCCTGCGGCGATTTCCACCGCCTTCAGCAGCGCCGTCGCCTTGCGCAAACACTCCTCGTACTCGCTGGCCGGCACGCTGTCGGCCACCACGCCCGCGCCGGCCTGGACGTCGAACGTGCCGCCGGCTTCCGGCGTCCAGACGATGGTGCGGAGGGCGATGCAGGTGTCCATGTCGCCGTTGAAGTCGAGGTAGCCCACCGCCCCGCCGTAGGGGCCGCGGCGGGTCGGCTCGCTCTCGTCGATGATCTGCATCGCCCGCACCTTCGGCGCGCCGCTGACCGTGCCGACCGGCAGGCTGACGCGCAGCGCGTCGAGCGCGGTTTTCCCCTCCGCCAGCCGCCCGGAGACGTGGCTGGTGATGTGCATGACGTGGCTGTAGCGCTCGACGGTCATCGTCTCGGACAGCTCGACGCTCCCGACGGCGGCGACGCGGCCGACGTCGTTTCGGTGAAGGTCGACCAACATGACGTGCTCGGCCACCTCCTTCGGGTCGGCCAGCAAATCGGCCTCGTGCGCCGCGTCCTCCGCCGGTGTCGCCCCGCGCGGCCGGGTGCCGGCCAGCGGGCGGGACTGGACGATGCCGCCCTCGACCCGGCAGAGGATTTCCGGGCTGCTGCCGATCAGCGTGCAGGCGGGCGTCTTCAGGTAGAACATGAACGGGCTGGGGTTCACCACCCGCAGCGCGCGGTAGGCGTCGAACGGGTCGGCGGCGGACCGGACGCGCAGGCGCAGGCTCGGCACGAACTGGAAGATGTCGCCGGCCCGGATGAGCTCGATCCCGCGCGAGACGGCGGCCTCGTACTCGGTGCGGCTCAGGTTGCTTTGGTAATCGAGCGACAGCGGCGCGCGCGGGTCGATCTCCCCCACGGTCCCGCCGACCGGCCGCTGCAACTGTTCGACCAACGCATCCACCCGCCGGCAGGCATCCCGATAGGCCTCCTCCCTGCCCTCCGCCCGCTGCCCACCGCCCACCTCCGCATTCGCCACGACTTTGATGGTTTTGTCCACATGGTCGAAGATGACCAGCTCGCGGTAGAGGCCGAAGAGCAGGTCGGGCAGGTTTCGGTCGTCCGGCGGGCCTTCGGCGAGCTTGTCGGGCTCGTAGTAGCGGATGAGGTCATAGCCCGCGTAGCCGACGAGGCCGCCGGTAAAACCGGGCAGGCGCGGGTCGCGGGCGTAGGACTTCTCGCCGAGCAGCCGCTGCAAATCCGCCAGCGGGTCGGCCGTTTGCTCGCCCCCTTCGACCCGGCCGTCCTTGGCTTGATAAATGGCGGCCGGGTCGGTGGCGATGAAGCTGTAGCGGCCGACCTTTTCGCCGCCGACCACACTCTCCAGCAAAAAGGCGTGCGGCTTGTGCCGCCCGACCGCCTCGAACGCGCCGACCGGCGTGAGGCGGTCGCTGAGGAGCTGGCGGTAGACGGGAATCACGTCGGCGTCGAGGGCGCGGAACTCATCGGGGCTGGGAAAGTAGCGGGGCATCGGTTCAAGCATAAGGATGAAGGCGGAGGGATGAAGGATGAAAGAAGAGAATCCGCCCCCTCCGCCTTCATCCTTCATCCCCTCCTCCTTCATCCTTATGCTCCCCCATGCCCTTCGACATCACCACCACGCGCGACTTCTCCGCCTCGCACCAGCTCCGCTTCCCCGACGGCTCGCTGGAGCCGCTTCACGGGCACAACTGGCGGGTGGGCGTCACGGTGTCGGCGGGCGGGCTGGACGCGCTCGGCTGCGTGATGGACTTTCACGAGTTGCAGCGCCGCGTGAATGCCGTGGTCGATTCGATGCACAACGCCCACCTGAACGACCTGCCGGCGTTTGCGGAACTGAACCCGTCGGCGGAGAATGTGGCGGGGTTCATCGGCAAGTCGGTCGAAGTGCCGGCGGGCGTGCGGGTGGAGCGCGTGGCGGTCTGGGAGACGCCCGACTGCCGCGCGACGTGGCGGCCGTGACCTGTGGAACCCGCCGATTGACCCCCCGGCGCGCCCCGCTACGATTGACCGGTTACGAACAACACGGAGCGCCATGAAGTGCGACAATTGCAGCAAGACGGCCACCATCCACCTCACCGAGATCAAGGGCGGAAAGAAGATCGAAAAGCACCTGTGCGAGTCGTGCGCGAACCAGACCGGCGACGTGCCGGTGAAGGCCCACACGCCCATCAACGAGCTGCTCACCCAATTCGTGATGGCCCACAGCGGCGTGCAGAAGGAGGCCGGCGGCGCGTGCGAGCACTGCGGCATCACCTGGGCCGAGTTCCGCCAGGCCGGCCTGCTGGGGTGCGAGCACGATTACAACCTGTTCGAGAAGGAACTGGCTCCGCTGCTGCAGCGCGCCCACGAGGGGGCCACCCACCACCTCGGCAAGGTGCCCAGCCGCCGGGCCGAGGGCGCCGGCACGCTGCGGCGCAAGGGCCAGCGCGACGTGCAGCGGCTACGCCGCGAGCTGGGCAAGGCGGTCGACGACGAGGACTACGAGCGCGCCGCGGGCCTGCGGGATGAGATCAAGAAGGCCGGGGCGTGATGGCGGGAAGGAGTCTTCAGTCGCCAGGACAAGGCGTTTCTTCACTGAAGGCTGGCGACTGAAGACTGACGACTCTTTAGGACAGCGCACCATGATGAAACTCTCCGATCTCACCAGTCAGGCCGGCGAATGGCTCCGCGGCTCGGGCCCGATGAGCGAGGTGGTCATCTCCAGCCGCATCCGGCTGGCGCGCAACGTCGCGGGCTTCCCGTTCCTCTCCAAAATCAGCCGGGGCAAGCGCCGCGAGCTGGAGGCCAAGGTGCGCGATGCCGTGCTCGAGGCGCAACTGGCCGACCAAATGCTCTACGTCGAGCTGAACGATGCCCCGCAGGTCGACCGCGACCTGCTCGTCGAGCGCCACCTCATCAGCAAGCAGCACGCCAACGGCAACGGTGCCCGCGGCGTGGCGGTGGGCGAGGGGGAGAACGTCTCGATCATGGTCAACGAGGAGGATCACCTGCGCATCCAGGTCCTCCGCACCGGCCTTCAGCTCGACGAGGCGTGGGAGCAGATCGACGACGTGGACGACGTGCTGGAGGAGGCGTTGGACTTCGCCTTCCACCCGCGCTTCGGCTACCTCTCGGCCTGCCCCACCAACGTCGGCACCGGCATCCGCGTCAGCGTCATGCTCCACCTGCCGGCGTTGAAACTCACCAGCGAGATCGAGAAGGTCTTCCGCGCCGCCAAGGACATGAAGCTCGCCGTCCGCGGCCTCTACGGCGAGGGCACCGAGGCCACCGGCGATTTCTACCAAATCTCCAACCAGACCACCCTCGGCAAGCAGGAAGAAGAAATCATCGGCGATTTCAAGCACGTCGTGATCCCCAAGATCATCGACTACGAGCACCAGGCCCGCCGCACGCTGCTGAACGACCGGACGATCGCGCTGGACGACAAGGTCCACCGCGCCCTGGGCCTGCTGCGGTCGGCCCGGATGATCTCGTCCGAGGAAGTCCTGCACCTGCTGAGCCACCTGCGCATGGGCATCAATTTGGGCCGCATCAAGGGCATCGACGTGGCGACGGTCAACGAGCTGTTCCTGATGACCCAGCCGTCGCACCTGCAAAAGGTGCTGGGCAAAAAGCTTGAAGGCGACGAGCGGCGCGCCGCGCGGGCGGATTACATCCGCGTCAAGCTCGGCTAACCCGTGGCATGGGCGTCCCGCCCATGTTCGTCCCAAGGGCCTCCCGCCCTTGCCGTGACCCGCTGTCGCTGAAGATTATCGCATCCAAGGGCAAGATGCCCTTGGGACGGAACATGGGCGGGACGCCCATGCCACGATTCATGATTCGCCTCACCCACGTCAGCAAGTCCTACGACGGCGGCACCACGAAAGCCGTGGACGACCTCTCCCTCGACGTGGCCGATGGCGAGCTCCTCGCCCTCGTCGGAACCAGCGGGTGCGGCAAGACCACCACCCTCAAAATGATCAACCGCCTGATCGAGCCGACCGCCGGCGCTATCAAGCTTGACGGCCGCGACATCTCGCAGGGGGATCCAGTCGAACTGCGCCGGGGCATCGGCTACGTCTTCCAGGGCGTCGGCCTCTTCCCGCACCGCAGCGTCGCGGAGAACGTCGCGACCGTGCCGAAACTTCTTAAGTGGGATAAGGCCAAAACCCGCCGGCGGGTCGATGAACTCTTGAGCCTCATCCACCTCCCGCCGGCCGACTTCCGCGACCGCCGGCCTTCGGAGCTTTCCGGCGGGCAGCGGCAGCGGGTCGGCTTCGCCCGCGCCCTCGCCGCCGAACCACGCGTGATGCTCCTCGACGAGCCCTTCGGCGCGCTCGACCCCGTAACGCGGGACGCCCTGCAGGCCGAGTTCAAGCAAATCCAGCGGCAGTTGAATCTCACCGCCGTTTTGGTCACGCACGACATGGCCGAGGCACTTTTGCTGGCCGACCGGATCGCGGTAATGGACGCCGGCCGGCTGCTACGCGTGGACACGCCGGCGAACCTCGTGCGCGAGCCCGGCGATGGTTACGTCGAGCGACTCCTCTCCACGCCGCGAAATCAGGCCGAGCGGCTGGCATCGCTCACGAACGGAGTGGCGGCATAATCCTCATAATCCTCGCCATGTCCGACAACCTCCGCGAACAGCTCGCCCTCCTGCCGGATCGGCTCGCGAACCACCTGCAGATCACGCTGCTCGCCCTCGCCATCGCGGCGGCGGTCTCGCTCCCATTGGCGGTGCTGGTCGGCCGCGTCAAGCCGCTGCGCTGGGCAGTCCTGACGGCGGCGGGGGCGGCGCAGACGATCCCAAGCCTCGCGCTGCTCGCGCTGGTGGTGGCCGTCTCGGGCACGTTCGGCTTCCGGCCCGCCCTGGCCGCGCTGTCGATCTACGCGGTCCTGCCGATCCTCCGCAATGCCGTGACGGGCTTGGCGGGCGTCGACCCCGCCTACACCGAGGCGGCGCGCGGCAGCGGCATGACGGCGGCCCAATCGCTGTTCAAGGTCGAGCTCCCGCTGGCCGCCCCGGTCCTCATCGCCGGGCTGCGGACGGCCACCGTCTGGACCGTCGGCATCGCCACGCTCACCACGCCGGTCGGCTACGAATCGCTCGGGAACTTCATCTTTACCGGCCTGCAAACCGGCAATAACGTCGCCACCCTCACCGGCGCCCTCGCGGCGGCAATCCTGGCCGTCGCGCTCGACTCGCTCATCGGCGCGGCCCAGTGGGCGAGCGAAAAACGCAGCCGCCCCGGCCTCTGGGCCGCCCTCGCCGCGACGGCCGTTCTCGTGACGCTCTGCCTGCTCTCGCCGACGATCTTCTCGCCAAGCAAGCCCGCCGCCCCCGGCAAAACCATCCGCGTCGGCAGCAAGCCCTTCACCGAGCAGTACATCCTGGCCGACCTGATCGCCCGCAAGCTTCGCGCCGCCGGGTTCAACGTCGAGCTCTCCGAAAGCCTCGGCTCCACCCTCGGCTTCGACGCGCTCAAGCGGAACCAGATCGACGTTTTCGTCGACTACACCGGCACGATCTGGAGCACCTACATGAAGCGCGACGCGATCCTGCCGGCCGACCAAACCCTCGCGGCGTGCGACGCCTACATGGCTCCCTTCGGCCTCCGCGACCTCGGCCGGCTTGGGTTTGAGAACGCCTATGCCCTCGCCATGCGGCGCGACCGGGCGAAGGCACTCGGCATCAAGTCGATCGACGACCTGGCGAAGCACGCCGGCGAGTTGACCATCGGCAGCGATTACGAGTTCTTCAGTCGGCCCGACTGGCACAAGCTGCGCGACGCCTACGGGCTGGCGTTCAAGGCGCAGCGGACGTTCGACCCCTCGTTCCTCTTCAAGGCCGCCGCCGGCGGGGAGGTGGACGTCATCACGTCCTACAGCACCGACGGGCGGCTCTCGGCGAACGACCTGATCGTGCTGGCCGACCCGCGCAACGGCTTCCCGCCGTATGACGCCGTGCTGCTGCTCTCGCCGGAGGCCGCGAAGGATTCTGAAGTCGTCAAAGCGCTGAAGCCGTTGGTCGGGGCGATTGATGACGAGCGGATGCGGTCCGCGAACAGGGCGGTGGATGTGGACGGGCAAACGCCATCGGCCGTCGGCGAATCCCTATCGAAGAGGATCGCGCCCGAGTAGAATGGGCGCATGAACCCCCTGAAACTCCTCCTCCCCGCCATCGCCCTGATCCCCCTGACCGCGAGCGCCGACGTGAAGCTCCCCTCGATCTTCGGCACGCACATGGCGGTCCAGCGCGACTTGCCGGTGAAGGTGTTCGGCACCGCCGCGCCGGGGGAGACCGTGACCGTCAAGTTCGCCGGCAATTCCAAAGCCGCCACCGCCGGGCAGGACGGCAAGTGGACCCTCACGCTCGAGCCGGTGAAGAATCGCGGCCCCTACGAGATGACCGTCACGGGCTCCCAATCGCCCGCCCCGATCACCTTCACCGACGTGGTCGCCGGCGAGGTCTGGCTCTGCACCGGGCAGTCGAACATGGGCTTCAGCGTCGACGGCGTGCGAAACGCCGAGGCCGAGAAGCGGGCGGCGGATTATCCCGACATCCGGCTGTTCGACGTGAAGCAGGTCGCCAAGGCCGAGCCGCAGGCGGACGTCGAGGGCCACTGGCGCGTCTGCAAGCCGGGGGACGTCGGGTCCTTCAGCGCGGTCGGCTACTTCTTCGGCCGCGATCTGCACGAGCAGTTGAAGGTGCCGGTCGGGCTGATCGCCGACCACTGGGGCGGCAGCAACGCCGAGTCGTGGACGCCGCTTTCGGCGATGGGGGACGCGGCGGAGCTGAAGCCCATCGTCGACCGCTACCTCGCCGCCGACCCCGACAAGGGACGGGCCGAGTATGAGCGGCAGAAGGCCGACTTCGAGAAGAACACCTACCGCCCCGACCCCGGCGACCCGGCCGAGGCGAAGGACTGGATGGCCGACAAGTTCGACGACTCGGCGTGGAAGTCGATGAAGCTCCCCTGCACCATCGAGTCGGCGGGCGAGATGATGAACGGCGCGGTCTGGTTCCGCCGCGCCTTCGACGTACCGGCGGGCGTGGCGAACAAGGAGTGGACGCTGCACCTCGGCAAGGTGGACGATGGCGACACCACCTACCTCAATGGCGAGAGGGTCGGCGCGACCCCGCCCGGCGACGGGTCGTGGGCGAAGGAGCGCGACTACGCGGTGCCGCCCGGCCTGATCCGGCCGGGGCGGAACGTGATCGCCGTGCGCGCCTACGACGCCGGCTGGGAGGGCGGCCTGACCGGCCCGGCCGGCGTGATGCGGCTCAACTTCCCCTCCGACCAGCAGGACGCGGCCGACCCGATCCCGCTCGCCGGCGACTGGAAGTATAAGGTCTCCGTCCGCTACCCCGCCCCCGCCGCCCCGCCCGCGGCGCCGGAGGGGCCGAACCAATTCAACAGCCCGGCGAACCACTGGAACGGGATGGTCGCGCCGATCGTCGGCTACGGCATCCGCGGCGCGATCTGGTACCAGGGCGAGTCCAACGCCGCGCGGGCCGTGCAGTACGAGACCCTCCTGCCGGCGATGATCGGCGCGTGGCGCAAGGCGTGGGGTCAGGGCGATTTCCCCTTCCTGATCGTGCAGCTCGCCAACTTCCAACCGTTCGTCAGCGATCCGGTCGAGCAGACCGGCTGGCCGGAGCTCCAGGACGCCCAGCGGCTGATCGCCGCGAGCGTGCCCAATAGCGGCCTGGTGGTGGCGAACGACGTCGGTGAGGCGAACGACATCCACCCGAAGGATAAGCAGACGGTCGGTTTGCGCGCCGCGAAGCTGGCGGAGTCGACCGTCTACGGGCGCGACGTGGTGGGCGGCGGGCCGCTCTACAAGTCGGTGAAGGTTGACGGGACGAAGGCGGTCGTGACGTTCGACCACGCCGAGGGGCTGCACGCCAAGTCCGGCCCCGTCCGCGGCTTCGCACTGGCCGGGGCGGACCAACTCTGGCACGCGGCCGATGCCGAGATCGAGGGGAACACGGTCGTGCTCACCTCGCCCGCCGTGCCGAAGCCGGTGGCCGCCCGCTACGCCTGGAAGACCAACGCGGCCGACGCGAACCTCTACAACGGCGCGGGCTTCCCCACGAGCATCTTCCGCACCGATAGTTGGCCGCTGACCACTGCGGGCAAGCGGTAATCCCACCGTGGCACGGGCGTCCCGCCCGCGAGAATCGGCAGAAATCCGCCCGTGCCGGCCCGACATGCAACGGCGCGGGCGCGATATCGAACGGCGCGGGGGCGACATCGAACCATGTCGCGCCGACACCGAACGATGTGAACGCCGCGCCGAACGATGTCGCGCCGACGTCGAACGATGCGAACGCCGCGCCGAACGATGCGGGCGCGGTCCGGCGCGGTC
Organism: Actinoplanes sp.; assembly: GCA_965217855.1. Taxonomy (GTDB): domain Bacteria; phylum Actinomycetota; class Actinomycetes; order Mycobacteriales; family Micromonosporaceae; genus Actinoplanes. The sequence goes on from CBDCJN010000003.1 coordinate 263,725, forward strand.
GGCCCGTGTTTCCTTGCGAAGCCGCAAGCGGCCGGCCGCTTGCGGCTTCGCAAGGAAATCCCTTCCGGGCGCCGTGGGTTGACGGGCACGTCAACCCGCGGCGCCCCGCCCCGAAGTCTCGATTCCCAGCGCCCGCGTCACCTCCCCCGGCGCGCCGCCGCCGACCGCCTTCTTCTCCAGCCGCGTCACCGGCATCACGCCCATGATGCTGTTGGTCAAAAACACCTCGTCGGCCGCGAGCAGGCGTTCGACGTCGACGGCGGCGGTTTCGACCGAAATGCCCGCCGCGCCGGCGGCGGCGATCACCGCGCTGCGCGTCACGCCCGGCAGCGCGTTGCTGCGCGGGTAGGGGCACTTTTCCCGGACCCGCCGGTCGCGCAGGTCGGCGGCGGTGGGGGGCGTCACCAGCGCGCCACCCTCGATGAGGAAGACGTTGGCGACGCTGGCGGATTGCAGGTAGTTGTGGACGTTGAACCACAGCGCCTCGCCCGCCCCGCGCCGCGTCGCCTCCTTCAGCGCGGCGAAGCGGGAGAAATAGTCGAGCGTCTTGTGCCCCGCCTGCACGTCATAGGGGTTCAACTTCTGCTCGTCCAGCAGAAGGACCGTCATGCCCCGCTCGTAGAACTCGGCCGGGTAGGGCACGAGCTCGGCGGCGGTGAGGAAGCAGGTCGGCTCCAGGACCGGCCCGTGCAGCGGGTCGAGCCGCGACCGGCCGCGCGTCACGGTGAGGCGCAGGCGGGCGTCGGCCAGTTCATTCCGCGCGAGGAGCTCGGCGGCGGCATCCTTGAGCGCGGCGTCCTTGTGTTGCAGCGGGACGAACAGGGCGTCGCACGAGTCGCGCAGGCGGGCGAGGTGGGCGTCGATCCGCTCGACCCGGCCGGCGGTCGCCCGCATCGTGGTGAAGACGCCGGCCGCGTGGAGCAGGCCGCCGTCGGACAAACCGACGCGGGCGTCGGACTCTTCGAGGAACTCGCCGTTGATCCAGACGGTGGGCATGGGTCATGGTAGCGGGCAACCGAGGGCGTCGAGCATCGCTCGGGCCTTGGTCCACGTCTCGGCGTACTCCGCGAGCGGGTCGCTGTCGGCCACGATGCCGCCGCCGACGCCTACGTGGGCGAGGCCGCCGGTCGCGACGATGGTGCGGATGGCGACGTTGAACTGGCAGGAGCCGTCGGCGTCGAGGTATCCGATCGCGCCGCAGTAGGGGCCGCGGCGGACGGGCTCGAGCTCGTCGATGATCTGCATGGCTCTGATCTTGGGCGCGCCGGTGATGCTGCCGCCGGGGAAGGTGGCGGCGAGGAGGTCGACGAACCCGACGCCCGGCCGCAGCGTGCCTTCAACAGTCGCGACGCCGTGCAGGACCGTGGGGTGGGTTTCGATCTGACGCGGGGAGGTGACGCGGACGGAGCCGACCTCGCAGACGCGGCCGAGGTCGTTCCGTTCGAGGTCGACGATCATGTTGAGTTCCGCGGCGTCCTTCTCGCTGTTCAGGAGTTCGTCGAACATGCCCGGCGCGTTGGGGCGGGTGCCCTTGATCGGCCGGGTGGTGACGCGGCGGTTTTCGACGCGCAGGAAGAGCTCGGGGGAGTTGGAGATCAGGGCGAAGTCGCCGAAGTCGAGGAATGCCCCGTGGGCGGCGGGGGGGAGGCGGGCGTAGATGTCGTGCGGGTCCGTGAGGAGGTTGACCGTCAGGCGCTGCGCGAGGTTGGCTTGGAAGATGTCCCCGGCGCGGATGTAATCGATGACTTTTGAGCAGGCGGTGAGGTAGGAGGCGCGCGGGAGGGTGGAGCGAGGGCTTGTCGGTTTCGCGGAGGAAAAGCGCTCGCTGCGCTCGCGGCTCAACGGTTCTGTTGACGGTTCCGCGGGGTAGAACCCGAACGCGAAGAGGGGCAGGTGCAGGTCATCGGCGGCGCGCGCCGGGAGCGCCTCGAACAGCCGGCCCAGGTCGTAGCTGAGGAACCCGACCCACCGGCCGGCCCGGCGGTCGGGGGAGCGGGTGGCGTCCATCCAGCGCAGGGCGGCGAGGGGGTCGGGCCACTGCGAAATGGTTTCGGAGCCGCCCGACAGCACCGTTGGCCGGTCAGGCGAGTCGCACCGCAGCAACAGGCTCGCGCGGCGCGGGGGCATGGCCCAGCCGCGTGGGGGGGCGAGGGAGGAATCGAGGCGTGCTAGGGGGAGGAAGTCCTTCATGGCCGGAGGCGGAAACCCCGGTTTTTCTGTGGGGACTCCCCGAGAAAAAACCGGGGCTTCCGCCTCCGGCTATGAAGGAAAATCCTTAATGCTCCGCCCCACCGATCAGGTGCGCCAGCAGGCCCTTCTGGAAGTGCAGGCGGTTCTCCGCCTCCTGGAACACCAGCGACCTCGGCCCCTCCAGCACGGACTCGGCGATCTCGTAGCCGCGGTAGGCCGGCAGGCAGTGCAGCACGACGGCCTTCTTCGGGGCGGCGGCAAGCAGATCTTCGTCCAGCGCGTAGCCGGCGAAAGCGGCGACCTTCGCGGCCTTGTCCGCCTCCTGGCCCATGCTCACCCAGGTGTCGGTCACGATCGCGTCCGCCGCCGACACCGCCTCGCGCGGGTCGGCCACGGCGGCGAATTGCAGGTCGGGGATTTTGGATTTCAGATCTGAGATTTCGGAGTCGGTAAACCCGTAGCCCTCCGGGCAGGCCATCACGAAACTCACGTCGAACTTCCCGCAGGCTAGGGCGAGCGAGCGGGCGACGTTGTTCGCGTCGCCGACGTAGGCGAGGGTCCGGCCGTTGAGCGCGACGGCGTTGGCATCCAGGCCGCCGAAGTGCTCGGCGAGGGTCATCAGGTCGGCCATCGCCTGGCAGGGGTGGGAATAGTCGGTCAGCCCATTGATGACCGGGACGGAGGAAAACGCGGCCAATTCCAGCACCTTCGCGTGCTCGAAGGTGCGGGCCATGATGCCGTCGCACATGCCGGCCAGCACGCGGGCGACGTCGCGCACCGGCTCGCGCGTGCCGAGGCCGACCTCGTCCTGTTTGAGCGCGATCGCGGTGCCGCCGAGGTGGGCCGTGCCGACGGTGAAGCTGACGCGGGTGCGGAGGCTGGGCTTCTCGAAGAGCATCGCCAGCGTTTTGCCCGCCAGCAGCGGTGCGTTGCGGCCGGTGGTTTTCAGCTCGCGCTTGAGGCGCACCGCCAACTCCAGCAGGCTGCGGAGGGCGGAGGGGGAGTGGTCGGCGATGGAGAGGAAGTTCTTCATGTCAAACCGCCTTGCAGCCCGGCGCCCGCGTCGATGGCGTTCTTCAGCGGCACGTCGGCCTCGACCTCCTTGGCCGACGGCGAGCCGATCTCGATCACGGGCCGGGGCAACTCGGCCGGCGGCGCGGCGACCTCGGGGTCGGGCGGGGCGTGGCCGAGCTCGACGACGATGTGGTGGTCGCGGCGGTCGTCGAACAGCGGGGCGGACTTGTCCGGCTGCTCGACGCCATCGACCGTCACGCGCGTCACCTCATCCCCGCCGCGGTTTTCGATGGTGATGCGGTGGTGCGTGTCGCGGTGGCGGTAGCTCATCCTGTACCCCTTCCAGTCCGGCGGCAGCAGGGGGGCGAACCGCAGGCGGTCGACCTCCAGCCGCAGGCCCAGCAGGGATTCGAGCATGAGGCGGTACATCCACCCGGCCGAGCCGGTGTACCACGTCCACCCGCCGCGGCCGACGTGCGGCGGGACGGCGTAGACGTCGGCGGCCACGACATAGGGCTCGACCTTGTAGACGTCGATGCCCGCCCGCGTGTTGCCGTGGTTCACGGGGTTGATGAGGTTGAACAGTTCCCACGCCCGCTTGCGGTCGCCCATCTCGGCGTAGGCCATCACGGTCCAGACCGCCGCGTGGGTGTACTGCCCGCCGTTCTCGCGGACGCCGGGGACGTAGCCCTTGATGTAGCCGGGGTTGAGGTGGCTGTTGTCGAACGGCGGGTCGAAGAGCTGGATCAGCCGCGCGTCGCGCTGAACGAGGCGGTCGTCCACCGCGTCCATCGCGCTCTGGGACCGCTGCGGGTCGTTCGAGCCGGCGAGGACCGACCAGCTCTGCGGCAGCGAGTCGATCTGGCACTCGGGGTTCGATGCGCTGCCCAGCGGCTCGCCGTTGTCGAAGTAGGCGCGGCGGTACCAGTCGCCGTCCCAACTGTTCTTTTCGATGTTCTCCATCAGCTCGCCGGCGGTGGCGAGGCACTTGTCGGCGAACTCGGTCTCGCCGCGGTTGCGGGCGACCTCGGAGAATTGCTTGAGGATGAGGTAGTAGAAGAACCCGAGCCAGACGCTCTCGCCGCGGCCGTGCTCGCCGATGAGGTTCATGCCGTCGTTCCAGTCGCCGCAGCCGATCTTGGGCAGCCCGTGCTCGCCGAAGTTCAGGCCGTTCTCGATCGACCGCACGCAGTGCTCGTAGACCGTGCCTACCTCGTCGGAGCGGTTGGGCAGGTCGTAGTAACTCTCCTCGTCCGGCGGCACGGGGCGGGCCTCCAGGAAGTGGACCTTCTCGTCCAGCAGCCCGGTGTCGCCGGTGCCCGTGACGTACCGCGCGACCACCAGCGGCAGCCAGAGGAAGTCGTCGGAGAAGTGCGTGCGCACGCCCCGGCCCGAGGGCGGGTGCCACCAGTGCTGCACGTCGCCCTCGCGGAACTGGTGCTCGCAGGCGCGCAGGATGTGCTCGCGCATGAGCTTGGGGGCGGCGTAGAGCAGGGCCATCACGTCCTGCAACTGGTCGCGGAAGCCATACGCGCCGCCGCTCTGGTAGAAGCCGCTGCGTGCCCAGTAACGGCAGGCCAGCACCTGGTAGGGCAGCCAGCCGTTCGCCAGCACGTTGATCGCCGGGTCGGGCGTCTCGACGTAAAGGGTGCCGAGGGTGGTGTTCCAGTACTTCCAGACCTCCTCGAGTGCGCGGTGGGCGGCGGGCACGCCCTTGAACTTCTCGACCAGCGAGGCCACCTGCTCGCGGCTGCGGCCGGCGCCGAGGATGAACGTGACCTCCTTCTCCCCGCCGTCGGATATCTCGACGACGGTCTGGATGGCGGCGCAGGGGTCCAGGGCCGCGCCGATCTTGCCGCTGAGCTTGATGCGGCCCATGGCGGCGGGCTCGGCGGGGCTGCCGTTTCGGCCGAGGAACTCGGTGCGGTCGCCCGTGACGGTGCGCTTGGCCTCGGAGCAGTCGAAGAACGCCACGCGCTCGCCGAATTGCTCGCTGTAGCGGTTGCGCGCCAGGACCGCGCCGGTCTTGGGATCGAGCTCGGTGTAGACGTGGAGCTGGCTCTTGGACTTCAGGTCCGCCAGCACCCACTCGACGAATCCCGTGACGCCCAGCCGCCTCGGCCGGCCGCTGCGGTTGCGCAGCTTCACCGTCACGAACTTCACCGGCGCGTCGATCGCGACGAAGGTCCACATCTCGGTCTCGACCCCCGCCTCGGCGTAGTGGAAGGCGGTGTACCCGAACCCGTGCCGCGTGGTGTAGGGCATCGGCCCGCGGGCCGGCAGGGGGCAGGGGCTGAAGTACCGCCCGCTCTCCTCGTCGCGGACGTAGTACGCCTCGCCGGTGGTGTCGCTCACCGGGTCGTTGTACCAGGGCGTCAGGCGGAACTCGTGGGCGTTGTCGTGCCAGGTGTACGCGCCGCCGCTCTCGGTGACGACGGTGCCGAACTCCGGGTTCGCCAGCACGTTGCACCACGGCGCGGGGGTGGGGTCCTCGGCGGTGGTGGTGCAGATGTACTCGCGGCCGTCGGGCGTGAAGCCGCCGATGCCGTTGTGGAAGATCAGGTCGCGCGTCTCCACCTCCGTGGCGACCGGCACCTCGGCGCGGCGGGCGCGGGTGGGCACGAACTTCGGCACCGCCGGCAGCTCCGGCGCGCTGCGCTTGTCCAACTGCTCGGCGAGCGTGCCGCCGGCGTCGTTGAGGATCACGCGCGCCACCGTTTGCATCAGGGTCTTATCCTCCTCGGTGATCTGCTCGGTCCGGCGGACGAAGATGCCGCCGGGCTTGTCCAGCGACGCCGCCTCGGTGCCGGCGGTGATGAGGCCCATGATCTCGTCCTGAAGCTCCTGGCGGTAGCCGCTGGCGTCCTCGTTCCAGATGACCAGGTCGCACCGCAGGCCCTTCATCCGCCAGTAGGCGTGTGCCTGCACGAGCTGCTTGACGAGGGCGATCTTCGCGCGGTCGTGGACGCGCAGCAGCACCAGCGGCAGGTCGCCGCTGATGCCGTAGCCCCACAGGGCCGACTGGTTCTTGCGGTTGCGGGTGATGACCCCGCCGCCCGCGCGGCGGCGCTCGTTGGCGTAGATGACGCTGCTGGCGAGCCGGCCGTAGAGCTGCGCGTCGGCCTCGGTGGCGTTGAGCTGCCGGAGCACGACCTGGCTCTGGGTCCAGGCGAGCTCGAACACGCGGTCGGCCAGCCGGCGGTCGTGGTACTTCTCGATCAGCCCCACCGCCGCCTCGCGGTTGTCGGCCACGCCGGTCACGACGTCCACCTTCACGCTCTGGCCCGGCTCCAGCGCGACGGTGCGGCGGACCGACGCCACGGGGTCCAGCACGCTCCCCTCGCTGTCCTGCAAATGCCGGCGCGACATCGCCGCCGGCTGCGCCAGCGTCTGGCCCCGGCCGACGAACTTGCTCCGGTCGGTCTCGTAGCTCGCCTCGCCGAGCGTCGGCCCGTGGACGGCCATCAGGTGCAGCATGTACGGCGGCCGCTCGCTCTGGCTGCGGGCGCGCCGCGTGGCGAGGATCGCCTGGCGGTTCCGCATGAGCTGCGTCTGCACGAACAAATTGCTGAACGCCGGGTGCGCCGCGTCGGCCTCGGCCTTCGCCAGCACCACCTCGCAATAACTCGTGAACTCGATCGTCCGCTTGGTCTTGCCCCGGTTCGTGACGGTCAGCCGACGCAACTCGACATCGTCCTCGGGGCTGACGCTCACCTCGCTGTTGCACTCGATGTCGCCGTCGCGCCGCTTGAACTCGGCGCGGGCCTGGCTGAAGACGGCCTCGTACGAGTCGGCCTTCTTCAGCGTCGGCTGGTGGGCGTAGCTCCAGAAGTCGCCGGACTCCACGTCGCGGAGGTAGACGAACGTGCCCCAGCAGTCGCGGGTCGGGTCCTCCTGCCAGCGGGTGAGGGCGATCTCCTTCCACCGGCTGTACCCGCCGCCCGCTGCCGTCACCATGACGTTCAGCGAGCCGTTGGACAGCAGGTGGACCGCCGGGCGGCTGGTGTTGGGGGTTCGGAAGACGCGCAGGATGCCCTCCGCCTCGCCGGTCTGCCGGCGGCTGGCGTTGCTGGCCTCGCTGGCGTGGGGGAAGACCGGGGCGGCCTTGGGAATCCGCTCCTGGAGCAGCAACTCCGTGCTCTTGAACAGCGGGTCGTCATTGAACCGCCGCTGCATCGGCCGGTCGAGCAGGGCGTAGGCCTGGGCCAAAAAGGCCATCCCCTTGTGGTGGCTCATGTACGACCGGACGGTGGCGCTCTCCTGCCCGCGCGGCACGCGGCTGGGGGTGAAGTCGATCGCCTCGTAAAAGCCGTACGCGCCCAAATGCCCGTCGTCCGCCATGCGCTTGAGGTTCGCCACGCTCTTGGCCGGGTCGACCATCAGGGACATTTCCGTGGCGTACGGCGCGATGACCAAATCCTCCGCCAGCCCTCGCTTGAGCCCGAGGCCCGGCACGCCGAAGGCGCGGTATTGGTAATTCAGCGCGGCGTCGGTCGCGTTGTAGCCGCTCTCGCTAATGCCCCACGGCACCCCGCGCTGCCGGCCGTACTCGATCTGGCGGTCGATCACCGCGCGGTACGTCTGGTCGAGCAGCGTGTTCTCGTAGGTCGGCATCACCAGCAGCGGCATGAGGTACTCGAACATGCTGCCCGACCAGCTCAGCAGCGTCGGCTCGCCGCCCTGGGTGGTCATCATGCGGCTGAGGCTGAACCAGTGGTCCTGGGGCAACTGCCCGTTGGCGATGGCGGTGAAGCTGGTCAGCCGCGCCTCGCTCGCCAGCAGGTCGTAGTGCCCCGCGTCGCGCCGCCGGTCGGTCACGTTGTAGCCGATGGTCAGCAAATCGCGGCCCCGGTCGTACAGGAAGCCGTAGTCGGCGTCGGCGAACTCGCGGCAGGCGTCGGCGGCGTCGGCGAACTCGGCGATCCGCGCCGCGGCGCGCTCGCTGGCGGTGGCGAGCGCGGCGCGCAGCCGCTCCACCCACGCCCGGTCCTCGTCGGCATACGACTCGCCCGACGAAGCCAGCTCGGCCCCGATGGCCGCCATCATCTCGCCCAGCCCGTCGGACAGCTCGGCCACCTCGCGCAGCGTCGGGATCTCGTCGAGCTTCCGCGTCGCGTCGCGCAGCTTGCCGAGTCGCGACACCTGCACCCCGCCGCCGCGCCGCCACGTCTTCTCGCTCGGCGGCCCCACATCGGCCCAGGTCGCGAAGTGCGACAAATCGTCCGCGGCCTCGCGGGCCTGTCGCTCGAAGGCGCGGGCCCACCACTGCACCTCGTCCCCGTCGCCGGGGCTGGCGGCGGCCACCGCGTCGCCCGCCGCCACCGCCACGCGCTGCAGCAGCACGCGGCTGCCGCTCATGGCGCGCGGCGGGTGGTCGAGCTCCGTGAGCAGCCGGTCCAGCCGCGTCAGCACGTCCGCCGGCAGGTGGCTGACGCGCTTGCGGTTCGCCACCTGGTCCTTCCCGCGCGCCGTCTCAAGCAGCACCCGCAGCGTGTCGGCCAACCCTGAGAAGGTTTGCGGCGGAAGGATTTGCGCCTCGGCCATCTCCAGCAGCCCCGGCCGCAGGATCAGCAGGCTCGCGGTGAAGTTCCCCGAGTCGACCGACGACACATACCGCGGCGGCAGCGGCTCCAGCGTCCGCGTGTCGTACCAGTTGTAGAAGTGCCGCTCGTACCGCTCCATCCGCCCCAGCGTGCCAAGGGTCGCCTGGGTGCGGTGCAGCAGGTAGCCGGTGGAGACGTACCCGAAGTCCCACGCCGCCAGGTGGCTCAGCATCGACAGCCCGATGTTCGTCGGGCTGGTCCGGTGGGCGATGACCTGCGACGGGTGCTCCTGGAAGTTGTCCGGCGGCAGGTAGTTGTCGGCCGGGGCGACGAACAAATCGAAGAACCGCCACGTCCGCCGGGCCAGCAGCCGGACGTACAGCGCGTCCTCGGCCGACAGGGAGACCTCGCGCTGGGGGATCGGCCGGCTCAGCCACCACGCCACCGCAGGCGCCAGCAGCCACGCCACCAGCAGCGGGGCGGCGACGGCCCACAACCCGTTGGCCGTCTCGTAGTGGTCGAACACCAGCGGCCGGACCACCGCCAGCAGGACGCCGCCGATCACCGCCGCCAGCGGGCAGGCCCACATGCCGCGGCAGAACGCCCCGAGGCCGGTGCCGGCCGTCCGCTCGGCCTCGCTGCTGGTCCGCCACTCCAGCAGCTTCCGCCGGCTGACGAACACTCGCCACAGCGTCCGCGCGATCGCGTCGATCGTCACGAAGCAGTCGTGCGGCAGAAAGACCAGGTTGAGCAGCGCCTGCAAAAACTGCCGCACCGCCCCCTCGGCCGTCAGGCGCAGGTGCAGCCCGAGCGGGTAATCCTTCGGCTTGCGCAGCAGCCCCAGCCCGGTGGCGAACACCGCCGGCAGCAGCAGGATCGCCGCCACCACCAGCGTCCAGTACCCCGCGGGCGTCACCATGCCCCACGCCGTCAGCAGCAGCACCAGCAGCGAGATCGGCACCAGCGACCGGCGGAGGTTGTCGAAGATCTTCCACTTGCTCAACGAACTGACCGGGTTGCGCTTCGCCCGCCCGCCCGGCCCCGGCGCCCACGGCAGCACCCACGAGGCGATCTGCCAGTCGCCGCGAATCCACCGGTGCCGCCGGCTCACGTCGGCGGAGTAGCTGGGCGCCCCCGCCGGACCCACCTTGTGCTGCGGCTCCAGCCCGATCCCCTGCGCCGCGTACGAGCGGTGATCCACCCGCGCGTCGTACCCCAGCTCGCACAAACGCGCGTTCACCACCTCTCCCCAGCGCTCCCGCCAATCCCGCAACAGCGCCTTGTCGTTCCAGCCACGCTGCTTCTTGCCGAACCCGTCGCCGTCCACCGCCCGCATCGACAGCATGACGTGCGCGTGCGGCTGCACCTCCCCGTCACCCGCCGTCGTCCAATGCACGTTCAGGTCCACCACCATGCCGCGCGCCACGAACTGCTCGCGTACGAAGTCCTGCGCCAGCGCGATCCCTTCCGCCCGGCTTAGCTCGCGCGGCAAGGCGAACTCCACCTCGCGCGCCAGCACCGCGTCCTTACGGCGCTCGATCGCTTCCACCTCGTTCCATAATGCCGCTCGGTCCTGCCAGCGCGCCGGCGCACCTGCGGGAAGCAGGATCTCCGAATGCACCACGCCCGCCTTGGCCGTGTAGTTATATGAGCGGTCCTGCCGCGCGTCGTGCAGCTCGGATGCCGAGCGGTAGGCCGCCGCCGCCACCGCGCTGCGCCCGGCGGAACGTTGGATCACCTTGGCCGAGAAGTGATAGAGGGCCATGTGGACAGTTACGGCTCGTGTGTTTGTCGTGCCAGGCTGCCGCAGGCCAGCGCACATTGCAATGCAATGTTTAAGCGCGCACTTATCTGACCTGCTCCGTTGCACTCCGCAGCGAAGTGACGGGGTGCTCGCGTCTTGACTTGTGGGCGTAATGGGACCGCTTGGCAGTTCGGCTTGTCTGGCGTTAGGCTGCTTCCCTCCGCCGAACTAGCCACAAGGCGCCCCTATGGCTCGCAAACCCCGTGACTACGACGCCGAACTGCAGGCCCTCATGGATCGGGCCAAGAAGCTCAAGGGACAGAAGACCGTGCAGCTCGGCGAGCTGGTCCAGGTCACGGGAGCCGACGCGTTGCCCGTCGAGGCCCTGGCCGGCGTGCTGCTGGCCGCTGTCGAGCAAGCCAGGAAGCAGCCCGAGGCCGTCGCGAGGTGGGCCGAACGCGGCCAGGCCCTCTTTCAGCAAGGGGGCACGCGGGGGAAGAAAGCCAGCGCCGGTAATCCTGCTCCGGGAACTCCAGGCCATGACGGCGCAGCTCCGACGCCTGGCCGTGCAGCAGAATAGGCTCGCCCTCGCCCGCGCCCGTCACGACACCCGCGATTGGGCCAAGGCACGGCGGGAACGCACCCGGCGCTTGATCGAGCTGGGCGGCCTCGTGCAGAAAGCCGGCCTTGTCGAGTTGCTGGATGACGATCGCGCCACCCTGCTCGGAGCCTTCCTCGAACTCGCAGGACGGCTGCAACAGCAAGACGACGACCGCCAGGAAGAAAGGCCAGCCAACCTCAAGGCACGATGGCGACGTCACGGCCTGCGCGCTTTCGAGGCGGACAAGGGTGCCGCAACGGACTAGGATGGGCAGCAGGGAAAGGAACACCGCCATGCAAAGGGTCACCCTCGATGCCGAAGCCGGCCAAGTCTCTGCCGAGCTGGTCCGCCATGGCATCGCTGCCGATGCCCGCGTGCATGTGCTGGTGCAAGTCGTGGACAGCGAGGCCGACGCCCTGCCCATGGCGGCCATTGCCCAAGCTGGCGGTGCCTTCGACTGGCTCGCCGATGA
>CBDCJN010000004.1:0-330932 GCA_965217855.1 Actinoplanes sp.
TTCGGCACCGGGTCGGGCCGGCCGGGGGCCGGGGCGTAGAGCCACCACAGGTTCTGCCACGGGTCGAGCAGACGGGCCATCGTCGTCTCACCGTAGAAGGGCGTCGGCTCGGTGACCGTCGTGGCGCCCCGCTCACCGGCCCGCTTCAGCACCGTGGCCACGTCCTCGACCCAGACCTGCAGCAGCCCGGGCCGCAGCGGCCACCCGTCGAGCCGGTCCACGATGATCAGGTCGACCGTGCCCAGCCGCACCTGCGAGTGGATGATCTGCCCGTCGGGGGTCTCGGTGTGCGCCTGGGCGCTCTCCCGCACCTCGAAGACGCCGGTCACGAAGCCGATGAGCGCCTCGGCGTCCTCCACGATCAACAGCGGGTTCACCACGGCGCCGTCGGCCGGCGTATGCAGAATGGTCATGTCCCCAGCGTGAGGGCAATTCCGGCCAGTTCCTGGCCGTGCCGGTAGATGTCGAGCAGACGGTCCAAATAGACCCCCGGCGGGTACGCCTCGGTCGCCGCCAGCCCATCCCGGACGGTGGCGGCCCGCAGAGCGTCGTCGTCGAGCATCCGGCGCAGGGCCGCGGCGAACGCCTCCGGGGTGGCCGCACAGGTGAACCGGGGCGGACCGGCCGCCCCCGCGCGGTCGGCCAGCCGGGCGTCGGCGCAGACGACGGCCAGCCCGGCTGCCTCGGCCTCGGCGAGGACCAGGCTCTGGGTGTCCGTCGTGGACGGGAAGGCCAGCACGTCGGCGCTGCGATAGAAGGCCGCGACCTCGGACGGTGGCACCGGCGGCACCACCTCGACGTGATCGCCGAGGCCCGAGGCCCGGATGCGGCGCACCAGCCCGGCCCGCCCCTGCCGCACGCCGAGCAGGATCAGCCGGGCCGCCGGCTTGTCCGCACGGACCAGGGCGAACGCCCGCAGGAGGAGTTCCGGGTTCTTCTCGGTCGTCATCCGCCCGACCGCCAGCACCACCGGACCGGCCCGGGTCGCGGCCCGCGCCGGCGGCCCGGCGGCGACCGGGGTCGGCAGCACCCGGATCGCGGGGCGGGACGGGGCGAAGGCGGCGAAGTCCGCGGCCGTCTTGGCCGACGGGGCGATCGCCACCGTCATCCGGGCGAACATCGCGCGGCCCAGCGCCACCAGACGCCGCTGCCGGACCGCGCCCGGACGGGTCAGCTCCAGGAACTCACCCGGCGACCAGCCCAGCCCGAGCTGGACGGCGCACCAGGCCGCGCCGACCGGAATCTCGGCGAAGTGGTCGGCGTACGCCAGCAGGTCGGTGTGCCAGGTCACGACCAGCGGCACCCGCCACCGAGCGGCCGCCCGGAAGCCGGCCATGCCGATCGGGCCGGTCGTGTGCACGTGGACGATCTCGGCCGGGGCGCAACGGGGCCAGGGAAGGCCGATCCGCATGTTCCGGACCGGGACGGGCACCGACCGCACCTGACCCGCGCTGGTGCGCAGCAGCGGGCCGGGACGGTGAAAGTCCACGTCGTGGCCGGCCGCCCGCAGCAACGAGACGGTCAGGAAGGCCGAGCGGGAGACGCCGTCCGGGCGGCCCTCGTGGCTGTCGCAGAAATGGGCGATCCTCACTGCGGCATTGAGCTCCGGCGATCCCGCATGCCCGACATCCTAGGGATCCGAGCGCGCGGCGGGGCGCAGTGGCAGGATCAGCCGGGTCGATCGATGGGGGCGGATGTGCAGTCATCGCAGCGGGAGTGGATCGAGGGCGTGGCGTTGCCGGGGCGGCGGGTCGCCGAGGCCCGGACGCTGACCGGGGGTTACAGCAACGACAACACGCTCGTCACCATGGACGACGGTGGGCAGTACGTGCTGCGGCGCTATCTGCGGCACAACTCCCGTGCGATCGAGACGGCCCTGGCGCACCGGCTGGCCGATGTCGTGCCGGTGCCCGCGGTGGTCGCGTCCGATCCGGACGGCGACGATCCGGTGCTGCTGTCGGCGTTCGTGCCCGGGCGGCCGGTCAACGAGCTGCTGACCGAGCTGGACGACACGGCGCTGGGGGAGCTGGGGCACGACGTCGGCGTCACGCTGGCCCGGCTCGGCACGGTGGAGTTCGCGGCCCCGGGCTTCTTCGCCGGTGGGCGGCTCGAACCCGGCGGCGGAGAGCCGACCGCGGGTCTCGACCACTTCGTCGCCCGCTGCCTCGAGAAGGGCAACGCCGCCGGGCACCTGAGCGGCGCCGAGCAGGACGGGCTTCGCCGGTACGCCGAGCGGGCCGCACCGGAACTGGCCGCCGTCGCCGGCTCCCGTCGTCTGGTGCACGCCGACTACAACCCCAAGAACCTGCTCGCCGCCCGACGCGACGGCCGCTGGCAGGTCGCGGCCGTGCTCGACTGGGAGTTCGCCTTCAGCAGCTCGCCCCTGATCGACGTCGGCAACATGCTGCGCTTTCCCCGGCCGCCGGCCTTCGCGCCGGCGTTCGTCGACGGGTTCCGCTCCGGCGGCGGCGACCTGCCGCCGCAGTGGCGCCGGCTCAGTCAGGCCCTCGACCTGTTCTCGCTGGCCGATTTTCTCACCCGCCCGGTCGAGCACCGCTATTTCGGCCGGGCGATCGAGCGGATCAGAGCGCTGCTGAGCGATCCGCCCGCCGGTGGTGCTGCAGGGTCGAGATGAGGGCGAGCGTCGACTCGGCGCCCTGGTTGAGGTTGGGCCCGCGCAGGGTCAGCCCGTCGTAGCCGCCGCCGGTCGCCGGGTCCCACATGACGCCGTTGACGTCGTTGTCGCCCAGGAACCAGGCGATCGACCGGTGCACCCCGCGCTGCCAGGTGTGATCGCCGGTGGCGCCGGCCGCGGTGGCGCAGGCGTCGGCCAGCGCGGCCACCTCGATCGGCTGCTGGTCGTGCCGCAACCGGGGGCCGCCGCGCTGCCAGCCCGCCGACGGCAGCACGGACAGGTGGTCGCCGCTGACCTGGATGTCCAGCAGCCAGGACAGCATCCGCAGACCGCTGCCCAGGGTCACCTCGTCGTCGAAGATCTCGCCGGCCGCGATGAGGGCCTCGGCCAGGGCGGCGTTGGCGTAGGTGAGCCGTTGCTCGGGCCACTGCCAGTACGGGTCGGGCCCGGGCCGGCCGATGGCGGCCGCGGCATCCAGCAGCAGGTCGGCCGCTCGTTGGTGGCCAGGGTCGGCCCGCAGCAGCTCGGCCGCGCCGAGCGCGGCGAACGCCATCGCCCGCGGGTCGGGGGAGCGGCAGGATGCCCCGAGGGTGAAGGCCAGCAGGGCCTCCTCGCGGATCCAGGGGACCGGGTTGCGGGCGGCCGCCGTCCCCAGGCCCCACAGGGCCCGCCCCCACCAGTCGCCCAGGCCGGGCTGGTCGGTCCAGACCCGGTTGAAGCCGAGCCGGTTGCGGAAGGCGCCGCACTCGCCCTGGGCGTGGGTGAGGAAGGCCAGATAGCCCTGGGCCAGCCGGACGATCTCGGGGGCCGGGTCGGTCTCACGGCTGGTGACGACCAGCCCCCGGGCGACGTCGTCGGTGCAGTAGCCGTGCTCGCGGCGCGGGACGGCGTGCCGGGCGTGCTCGAACAGGCCGGTGTCGTCGGTGAGCCGGCTGAGGTGCGTGAAGCTCGGGCGCGGGACGTCGCGGGCCGCCGCCGGAGCGGTGATGGTCGTCCCGCCGGCCGTCACGACCTGGCCTCGGCGACCGGGCGGCTGCCGGCGGCGACGAGGGTCTCGGCGAGATCGTGATAGCGCCGGGCGACGGCGGGCCACCGCACCGGCTGGGCCGGGCCGGTGCGTTCGCGCAGCGAGGCCGCGACCGCCGGTTTGGTGACGATCTTGCGGATGGCGGTCGCCAGGGCGGCCGGGTTGCGGTGCGGCACGAGCAGCCCGGGGCCGTCGGTGAGCAGCTCCACGGCGTGCGGGAAGGCGGTGGCGACGACCGGGATGCCGGCCGCCACGGCCTCGACGAGCACGCCCGAGGAGACCTGCTCGGTCGAGTCGTACGGCAGCACGACGACGTCGGCCGAGCGGATCAGCCCGCCGAGCGCCGCGTCGTCGAGATAGGCCGCCTCGTAGGTGACCGTGTGCGCGATGCCGAGCGTCGCCCCGAGCTGGTGCAGGCTCTGCCGGTAGGCCTCGCCGTGCAGCTCGGCCACCTTGGGGTGGGTGCGCCCGGCCACGGTGTAGACCGGCGCCGGGTCGAGGTTCTGCAGCCGGGCGAGGGCCCGCAGCGCCCACTCGATGCCCTTGCCCGGGCCGAGCAGACCCCAGGTCAGCAGGTGCGGCCGGGGAAGCCGCGGGACCGGCTCGCCGGCGTACTCGGAGGCCCCGTGCGGGATCACCGTGACCTTCGTGGCGTCGACGTCATAACCGGCGAGCAGGCGGTCGTGGGCGGTCACGCTGATCGTGACGACCGCACCGGCGGCGCTCACGATCTGCTCGAGCAGCGATTTCTGCCGCGGCGTGGGGTGGGTCAGCACGGTGTGCAGCACCACCAGGCTGGGCACGGTGAGCCGGCGCAGCACGGAGAGCACCTCGCCGCCGTCGCGGCCGGGATAGATGCCGTACTCGTGCTGGACGATCGCCACGTCGAAGGTGTCGAGCACCGCGGCGGCCTCGCGCCAGGCGCCCGGGGTGTGGCCGGCCCAGGTGTGCACGACCTCGGGGGTGGGGGCGGCCATGTCGGCCCGCTCGGTCACCCGGACGATGCCGGCGCTGCCGAGATGCCGGGCCAGCGCGGAGTTGAAGGTGGCGAGCCCGCAACGGGTGGGAGGATGGGTGCTGAGGAATCCGTACCGGATCGTCATGCCTCGTGCCGGTCAGCGAACCCGGCGGCGACGTTCGAGGTGATGATGGCCTGCTCTCTGAGATGCCCGCCGACCGGCGGGCTGCGGCCACCGAAGGGTCTGGAGCAGCGACCTAACCCTACGCGCACGGCGGCGACGCTGCTGATCAGCGCCACCGCCGTGGCCGGGCGGCCGGGATCAGGCCAGGGGCTCGAAGGTCAGCCGGGCCCGGATCCGGTTGAACCCGGCCTGCTCCAGGTCGGCCAGGACGTCCGGCCGGTCGGCCTCGACGTCGGCGACGATCTCCTCGGCGCCGCCCGCCACCAGCGCCCGGTGGGCCGCGGTGAGCAGAGCGGGCCGGACGAGGGAATCGGGCTCGCCGAGAAGGCCGAGATAGCCGATGAGCGGCCAGCAGGCGTCCCCGGCCGTGCCGACCAGGCCCAGCGGTCGGTCGCCGTCCAGAGCGACGTGCCAGGCCGCCGCCTCCCCGGTCAGCCAGGGCAGCGGGTCGGTGGCCAGATCGATGCCGGTCACCGCGCGCGCCGTCTCGGAGCCGGTGAGGACGTCCGGCGAGGTGACCCGGGCCACCAGGGCGGTGACCTCGTCCGGCCCGGTGGCGGCGCGGATCGTGACGGCCTCCGCCAGGGCGGGCTCACCGTCGGTCCACTTGAGGCGGAAGCGCTCGACCGTGCGCTTCAGGTCGGCCATCTCGGCCGCCTCGAGCGCGTCGGACACGGCCGCCTGCACCGACGACGACGTACGCCAGTCGGCCGGCAGCGCCGCGTGATAGGGCTTGGGCCCGCCGAGGGCGTCGTGGGCCGCGGACAGCAGGGCGGCTCCCACGGCGGGCGAGTCGATCAGCTCGAAGCGCTCCAGCCAGGCGTCGCCGACCGAACCGGGCGGCAGGACCCAGGCGGCCCGGGCGACCACCCGGCCGTCACGCAGAGCGATCCACGTCCGGGACGGGTCGTAGCCGCCGGTGGCCAGCCCGTCGGCGTAACCGATCTTGGGAACCGAGGGCAGCGGATCGGGGAAGGAGTCGAAGAGTGACTCCTCGCCGGCGACGAGCGGGCGGTAGGTGTATGAGCTCATGGTGGAACCTCCAGGCGCGGACTGCAGCGCCCCGGATCAGCTCCGCGAGGACGCCGGACCGCGGAAGGGGCGCGAAGAATGGGACACGGTGCGCCTCCTTCCGGGCTCGATGGCGTTGGCGAAACCCTAGCAGTACGAGTCGAGCTGGCCCTGCAGCGCGGTCTTCTCGGCCGACTGCAGCGTCAGGTTCCAGTAGTGCTTGACCCCGATCCACATGCGGGCGTAGGTGCAGCGGTAGGCCGTGCGCGACGGCACCCAGGTCGACGGGTCCTGGTCGCCCTTCGACTGGTTCACGTTGTCGGTCACCGCGATCAGCTGCGGCCGGGACAGGTCGTTGGCGAAGCTCTGCCGCTTGGATGTCGTCCACGAGCTCGCGCCCGAACGCCAGGCCTCGGCCAGCGGCACCACGTGGTCGATGTCCACGTCCGAGGCTGCGCTCCAGGTCGCGCCGTCATAGGGCGAGTACCAGCTGCCCGAGGTGGCGGCGCAGGCCGAGCTGGTGACGACGCTGCTGCCGTCGCGCTTGAGCACGGTCTCGCGGGTGTTGCAGGTGCCGCTGATGGTGATCCAGTGCGGGAACAGGTCGCGCGAGTAGCCGCTCATCGAGCCCTGGGTGGCGACCGTGAGCGCGTTGAGCTGCGACTGGGCGGTGGTGGCGGACGGGATGTTCGGCGGGGTGGCCGAGGCCGGGACGGCCGCGACCAAACCGACGGTCACCACCCCGGTGACCAGCAGCGAGATCCGTGCAGCGAGACGACGCATGGCCTGCTCCTATCGACATGCCTGAATAGATGTCGATCAGTGTGCGGGGCCGGTGGAGGCGGCAGTAGATCCCGTTACCGTCCTAAGACGGAACGAATGGCGACACCTAGACGACGGGCCGCCTCGCCGAGTTCGGGCGGGGGCAGAAGCGAGAAACTCAGCCGTACGCGGCCGGCGCCGCCGCGCCCGTCCACAAAGAACCGGGGCCCCGGCACGTACGAGATCCCGTGCCGTTCCGCGACCGGCAGCAACGCTTCGGCGCCGACCCCCTCGGGCAGCGCGAGCCAGAGGAACCAGCCCCCGTCCGGCTTCTGAACAGGCGCGAAGGCCGTGATCGCGCCGGCCAGAGCGTCCCGGTGCGCCCGGTAGCGGCCGCGCAACCCGGCGACGTGCCGCGCGTAGGCGCCCGACTCCCCGAACACCGCCATCGTCATCGCCGTCGTGTGGTTGACCCCGCCACCGCTGTGCACCGAGCCGAGCCGGGCCAGCGCGGTGACGACCGCCGGCGCGGCGTTGATCCAGCCCAGCCGCAGCCCGGGCGCGACCGTCTTGGCGAACGACCCCAGCCGGATCACCCGGTCGGAGAGGCTCCAGAGCGAGGGCGGCGGCGCGTCGCCGTAGTGCAGCTCGCGATAGGTGTCGTCCTCGACCACGGTCAGCCCCTGTTCCACCAGCGCCCGCCGGTGCGCGGGGGCGAGGCTGCGCCCGGTCGGGTTGCCGAAGGTCGGCACCAGATAGAGGAACGCGGCCCGATGCTGCCGGGCCAGCCGGGCCACCTCGCCGGGATCGCCGGCCCGCGCGGGCACGAGCGTGACGCCGAGGTCGGTGAAGATCTTGAAGGCGTAGTGGTACGTCGGCGAGTCGACCAGCACGACGTCGCCCGGCGCGGTGAGGGCCTGGGTGACCAGCGAGAGCCCGTGCGACACGCCCGCGGTCACAAAGGTCTGATCGGTCGAGGCGTCCCCCACGTGGGCGGCGATCCACTCGCGCAGGGGAGCGGGGCCCGGCGCATGCCCGTACGTGAGCGCCTGCCACCCGTACGTGCGGAGTGCGGTTGATCCGGCGTCGGCCCAGGAACCGGTCGGCAGCAGCGAGGGCAGCGGATGCCCCCAGCCGAGATCGAGGATTCCGTCACGGTGCTCGAACTGAACGATCGTCACTGAACCAGAATGGAGACATGAAGCTTCTGCTGCCCGACAGCGTCGACCTGTCCCCTCAGCTGCCGCCCGAGGTGGTGGCCGTCCGCTATGCCGTCGGCCGGCCGATCCCCGAGGAGCACACGGACGCGACCGCCCTGGTCGTCTGGAACAACCCGGGCGACCAGCTGCGCGACGCCGCCCAGCGTCTCAAGGAGCTGCGCTGGGTGCAGACCCTGGCCGCCGGGCCCGACGCCGTGGTGGCCGCCGGCTTCTCGTCCGACGTCGTCATCACCTCGGGCCGCGGCCTGCACGACCAGACGGTCGCCGAGCACACGCTGGCGATGACCCTGGCCGCCGTACGCCATCTGCATGTGCTCCTGCGGGCCCAGATCGGCCACCACTGGGCCGAGGAGATGCGCGACCTGCAGGCCGACCCGTCCACCCAGCGCTTCTACACGCTGCGCGACGCGCACGTGGTCGTCTGGGGTTTCGGGGGCATCGCCGAGGCCCTGGCGCCCCACCTGACCGCGCTGGGCGCCCGGGTGACCGGCGTGGCCCGCAGCGCCGGCACTCGCGCCGGCTACGAGGTGGTGACCGAGGAGTCGTTCCCGGCGCTGCTCCCGACGGCCGACGTGCTGATCGCCATCCTGCCCGCGACCCCGGAGACCGCGCACGCGCTGAACGAGGACGTCTTCGACCTGCTGCCCGAGCACGCCTGGGTGGTCAACGTCGGCCGCGGCGCCACCCTCGACGAGGAGGCCCTGCTCGACGCCCTGCGCGACGGCAGCATCGGCGGGGCGGCGCTCGACGTCTTCGAGACCGAGCCCCTGCCCGCCGACTCCGGCCTCTGGAACGAGCCCAACGTCATCCTCACCCCGCACGTAGCGGGCGGCCGCCCCCTCGGCGCCGACGCCCTCGTCGCCGAGAACGTCGAAGCCTTCCGGGCCGGCCGCCCATTGCGCAACGTGGTCGAGGGTTAGAGGGCGGTGCCCGCCAGCTTGTCGGGGTTGCCGAAGCGGTGGGCGGTGATGCTGATCGCCTGCTCGTGCAGGAAGGGCAGCATCTCGAGGCGGCCGGCCTCGGTGACCGGGCCCGACCAGACGGCCAGGTCGGGGCGGCCGCCGGTGGCCCGGGCCACGGCCTCGGCCGAGCCGCCGATCAGGCGGACCCGGTTGACGGCCCGCAGCCCGGCCGCGAACGTGGCGTCGTCCTCGACCCGCACCGGCACGCCGATGGCCGCGACCAGGTCGGCCGGCAGCGCCGTAGCCGTCGAGACCCGGAAGGACGATCCGGCCCGGACGCCCGCGGCGACCACCCGCAGCAGGGACGTGACGTCGGCGCCGCCGGCCAGCCGCACCTCGACCGGGACGCTCAGGTAGCGCAGCACGTTGCGTTCGGCCCACAGGCCCGAGACATCGGACTGTCCGAAGTGGCCGGCCCACGCAGCGGCGTCACTGCGGGCCGCCCGCTCGAGCAGGTCGGCGCCGGGGAGCGACTTGGCCGCGGTCAGCAGAGCGCGTATGGCGGCGTTGTCGATCTTGGCGTCGGCCGAAGCTGCTGCGGAACGCCAGCCGGAGAGCCCGACCAGGTAGTTGGGGCCGCCCGCCTTGGTGCCGGGGCCGACCGCCGAGCGCTTCCAGCCGCCGAACGGCTGGCGCCGCACGATCGCGCCGGTGATGCCGCGGTTGACGTACAGGTTGCCCGCCTGCACCCGGTCGAGCCAGGTGCCCAGCTCGGCCGGGTCGAGCGAGTGCAGCCCCGAGGTGAGCCCGAAGTCGACGTCGTTGACCAGGTCGATCGCCTCGTCCAGGGTCTCGGCGGTCATGATGCCGAGCACCGGGCCGAAGTACTCGGTGCGGTGGTAGGCCGATCCCCGGCGTACGCCGTCGCGAATGCCCGGGCTCCACAGCCGGCCGCTGTCGTCCAGCGACTTCGGCTCGAGCAGCCATTTCTCGCCCGCGCCGAGCGTGGTCAGCCCGTCCAGCAGCTTGCCCGCGGCCTTCTCGATGACCGGGCCGACCTGGCTGCGCGCGTCGGCCGGCCAGCCCACCGTCAGCGACGACGCCGCGTCCAGCAGCTGGTGCCGGAACCGCTCGGAGCGGGCCACCGAGCCGACCAGGATGACCAGCGAGGCGGCCGAGCACTTCTGGCCGGCGTGCCCGAAGGCCGAGCCGATCACGTCCTTGACGGCCAGGTCGAGGTCGGCGCTGGGGGTCACGATGATCGCGTTCTTGCCGCTGGTCTCGGCCAGCAGCGGCAGGTCGGTGCGGAACGACCGGAAGAGCTCGGCCGTCTCGTACGCCCCGGTCAGCACGACCCGGTCGACCAGCGCGTGCCCGATCAGGTGGCGGCCCAGCGCCTGCTCCTCGACCTGGATCAGGGTGAGCAGGTCGGCGTCCGGCAGCACCGGCTTGATGATGCCGGCCAGCACCGCGCCGCAGCGTTCGGCCGGGCCGGCCGGCTTGAGCGCGACCGCCGAGCCGGCGGCCAGCGCGGCCAGCACGGAACCGGCCGGAATGGCCACCGGGAAGTTCCACGGCGGCGTGACCAGGGTGAGCTTCTCCGGCTCGGCGACCGCGCCGTCGACCCGGTCGAGCTCGGCCGCCAGTTCGCCGTAGTAGTGGGCGAAGTCGACGGCCTCGGACACCTCGGGGTCGGCCTGGTCGGCGGTCTTGCCGGTCTCGGCCGCCATCACCTCGATCAGGTCGGCCCGGTGGGCCTCGAGGGCGTCGCCGATGCGGTGCAGCACCGCGCCCCGCTCGGCCCCGCTCATCGCGCCCCAGGCCAGGGCGGCGGCGGCCGCGGCGCCCAGCCGGTCGTCGAGGCGGCGCTCGTCGGTCACCCGGGCCGCGTCGATGGTGGTCACGCCGATGGTCGAGCCGGGCACGCGGGCCAGGATCTCGCGCACCAGGCCGCGGTTGGCCGGGACGGCCGGGTCGGTGTCGGGCGTGTTCGCGAAGTGGCCCGGCCGCGCCTCGGACACGGCGGCGACCCGGTTCGGCGGCGGCACAGTGTCGTCCAGTGCGGCCAGCGAGGCCAGGAAGCGGTCGCGTTCGCGGTTGAACAGGCCGGTGTCGCTGTCCAGCTCGAACACCGCCGACATGAAGTTGTCGCTGCTGGCGCCTTCTTCCAGGCGGCGGATCAGGTAGGCGATGGCGACGTCGAACTGCTCGGGGCGCACGACCGGGGTGTAGAGCAGCAGCCCGCCGACCTCGCGCCGGACCACCTCGGCCTGGCCCTCGGCCATCCCGAGCAGCATCTCGAACTCGATCCCGGAGCGCACGCCGCGGCGCCCGGCGAGCAGCCACGCGTACGCCACGTCGAACAGGTTGTGCCCCGCGACGCCGAGCCGCACGTGGCCGATCCGGTCCGGGTGCAGCGCGTAGTCGAGGACCCGCTTGTAGTTGGTGTCCGTCTCCTGCTTGCTGCCCCAGGTGGCCAGCGGCCAGCCGTGCACGGTCGCCTCGACCTGCTCCATCGGCAGGTTGGCCCCCTTGACCAGGCGCACCTTGATGCCCGCGCCGCCGCGCTGCCGGCGTACGGCGGCCCACTCCTGCAGCTGGATCATCGCGCCGAGCGCGTCCGGCAGGTACGCCTGCAGGACGATGCCGGCTTCGAGCTGGTGCAGCTCGGGCTTGTCGAGGAGCCGGGTGAAGACCGCGATGGTGAGGTCGAGGTCCTTGTACTCCTCCATGTCGAGGTTGACGAACTTGCGCGTGCCGGCCGTGGCGGCCCGGGTGAACAGCGGGGTGAGCTGCTCGACGATCGCGGTGACGGCCTCGTCGAACGCCCACGGGTTGTGCGGGGCGACGGTGGCCGACACCTTGATCGACACGTAGTCGACGTCGGCGCGGGTGAGCAGCCGCTCGGTCTCGCGCAGCCGGCGGGTCGCCTCGCCCCGGCCGAGCACCGCCTCGCCCAGCAGGTTGACGTTCAGGCGTACGTCCCGACGCTTGATCTTGGCAATGGCCCGGCCCAGCTTGGCGTCGGAGGCGTCCACGATGAGGTGGCCGACCATCTGGCGCAGCACGCGGCGGGCCACCGGCACGACCACGCCGGGCATGATCGGGGCGAGCTTGCCGCCGAGGCGCACCGCGGCCCGCAGCGGAGCGGGCAGGAAGCGAGGAACGTCGGGCGCCAGGGCGGCCAGGGCACGGGCACTGACCCGTACGTCCTCGGGCCGGACCACGCCGTCGACGAAACCGACCGCGAAGGCCAGCCCCTTCGGGTCGCGCAGCACGCCGGCGAGCTGGGCCGCCGAGCCGCTGGCCTTGATCGTGGAGGATTCGTGCAACCAGCGGCGGACCAGCGCGATCGCCTCGTCGGCGAGTTCGTCCTCGGCGGCCGGGGTGCCGGCCGGCGACTGTGCGACATCAGACATGCCGAAAGTGTCCTTCCGGGATCCGTTCAGGAAAAGCGACGGTTTCCGACGAGTACTCTTCAGTTCTTCTTAACAGTTGTAGGGGAGGGGCGCATGCTGGAGATCCGGCGTCTGGTGCTGCTGCGCGAGCTGGCCGTCCGCGGCACCATCGCGGCCGTGGCCGAGGCCCTCAACTTCTCCCCGTCGGCCGTCTCGCAGCAGCTCAGCCTGCTCGAGAAGGAGGCCGGCCTGCCGCTGCTGCGCAAGGCCGGCCGGCGCGTCCAGCTCACCCCGCAGGCCGAGGTGCTGGTCGAGTCGGTCGGTGACGTCCTCGACACGCTCGAACGGGCCGAGGCCCGCCTGCAGGCCTCGACGGCCGGGGTCAGCGGCCGCGTCCGGGTCGCCGTCTTCCAGTCGGCCGCCCTGGCCCTCATGCCGGCCACGTTGCTGGCCATGGCCACCCGCTTTCCCGACGTCCGGGTCGAAATGGTGCAACGCGAGCCCGAGGAGGCCCTGCGTGAGACCTGGGCCCGCGACTTCGACATGGTGATCGCTGAGCAATACCCGGCCCACGCCGCGCCACACCACCCCGGCCTGGACCGCCGCCCGCTCACGACCGACGCCATCCGCCTCGCCCTGCCCGCGGTCGGCGCCGCCCTGCACCCCGTAGCTTCCCTCGCCGAGGCCCGCCAGATGCCCTGGGTGATGGAACCGAGGGGTACGGCGTCCCGCCATTTCGCCGAGCAACTGTGCCGGTCGACCGGTTTCGAGCCCGACGTCCGGTACGAGACGGCCGACCTGCAGGCCCACATCCGCCTGGTCGAGTCGGGCAACGCGGTGGCCCTGATCCCCGACCTGGTCTGGGCCGGCCGCGACACCTCGTGCCGCCTGCTCGACCTGCCCGACCGCCCCCGCCGCACGATCTTCACCGCCCAGCGCCAGGCCGGCGCCGCCTCCCCGGCCGCCCGCGCCCTGCGCGACACCCTGGAACACGTGGCGGGCTGACCCCGGCCAAATCCAAAGATCATCATCGATCACAGTCTTCCGATATTCTCTATCGAATAGATAGAGTTATGGGCATGCGGCGCCGCCCATCTTCGCGGCCGCGGCCAAGACCCCGTTCGTCATCGCCGGGGTGGGGGCGCCCTCGCCCAAGAGCGAGGCCGTGCTGGTCAAGGCGTCCACGGGGTTCACGACCTTCGCCGACCTCAAAGGCAAGACCGTGGCCCTCAACAAGGGTCGAACGTGCACTGGCTCCTCGTGAAGCTGCTCGAGGCCAACAAGATGACCCTGCAGGACATCAACGTGAAGTATCTGAAGCCGGCCGAGGGGCGCCCCGCCTTCGACAACGAGCGGGTCGTCTTCGCCCGGGCCCTGGCCCGCGAGCCCGAGGTGCTGCTGCTCGACGAGCCGTTCGGAGCGCTCGATGCCCTGACCCGGCTGCGCATGCAGGAGCTGTTCGGGCGGCTCCGCGGCCGGCACCGCTTCGCCGCCCTGCTGGTCGCCCACGACGTCGAGGAGGCGCTGCTGCTCGCCGACCGCGCCCTGGTGCTCGATCGCGGGGTGATCGCGGCCGACCTGCCGGTCACCCTCGAGCACCCGCGGGCCCCCGACGACCCGGGTTTCGGCACGCTGCGCCGCCAGTTGCTCGAGCTGCTGGGGGTCCCGCTGGCGAGCTGAGCCGGGTGGCACGCCTCACGTGGGCCGGTGAGCAGCCGATAGAACCCGCGACAGAGCGTGACGCTACCATTACGGAGGGGGACCATGACCGCTGACCAGCAGACCAATCACGGCCGGAACATGTGGCCGGGCAGCGGGCCCGCGGCGGCGCAACGGCAGGTCCCACCCAGTCTGGGCCAGCGCTACGCCTACCAGCAGCCGAGCTATCAGCCGCCGCCTCCGAGCCGCGGTTACGCGCCGCCGCCCGCCTATTCGGCCGAGCTCGCGCCCGGTGTCGGACCGGTCATCGCGTTCACGCTGATCTTCGGAGCCTTCGGCGCGATCTCGGCCGGGAACCGGGCCGCCCGGGCCAAGGCCATGGGGCTGCCGACCCGTCCCTACTGGGCCGCCTTCAACTGGACCTTCGGCCTCAGCGCGCTCGCTTCCGTCCTGATCTCGCTGGTCTTCTTCTTCGGTCTGCTCGGCTTCCTGGCCGCGATCCCGCCGGCGGCGGAGGACTCCGGGTCGGCGGGCACGGTCTCCGTCTCCTGGCTCGAGGAGTCGATCGTGTCGCAGGGCGAGTTCACCGACGCCGAGGGCGCCGCCCTCAGCCCCACCCAGGCCACCTGCGCCGGGGTGAACGTCGGCGACACCGGCGCCGGCACCTACAAGTGCATGATCGATTTCGCCGACGGCAGCCGCCGTACGGTCGAGGTGATCAGCGACTCGAGCGGGCGGTGGGTCGCCAACTGACCGACCGGGAGCACAGACACGGCGCGCCGCGGGACCCCGCCAGGTCCCGCGGCGCGCCGCCGTTTTCCGGTGGGTCAGGCCGCCGTACGCACCGGGACCGGCCCGACGCGCAGGACGTTGGCCGGGTCGTAGCGCTCGGCGATCTCGACCAGCCGGGCCAGCGTGGCCGGGTCGTACGACCGGGCGATCCGCTCGGCGCCGGTCTCCGCGCTCATGTTGGGCAGCGCGCCGCCGGTGGCCCACGCACCGAGCGCGGCCCGCACCGCGCCGGCGTGCGGCCCGATCGCCTCGGCGACGGGTGGCACCGGCACCCCGATCATGAGCAGCGAGAAGGCCGCGTCACGGTGGCACAGGGCGCTCGGCTGCGCCGGTTCGGCCGCCAGCGCGCCACCGAGCTGCCGCAGCTCGACGATCACCTGCGGCGAGCGGGCCCCGGGCCCGGCCACGGCCAGCAGCGCGTCCGCCGCCTCGGCCGGGAAGGACGACAGCAGATCGGTCTGCTCGATCACCGGCATCGGGTCGGCCGGGTCGGCGTGCACCATGCCGATCGCCGCGTACGGGATGGTCTGGACGGCGTCGATGATCGGCGTCGCCGCGGCCCGCATCGGGGCCAGCACCGCCGCGCCCGACTCGGGGCGACCGGTCCAGGCGAAACGGACCGCCACGGCGAACTTCCCGGCCAGCGGCTCGGGCACGCCCGGCATCGGCGGCAGCTGCAACAGCGCGAGCGAGGTGGTCGCCTCGGCCGGGAGGGCCACGCACCACTCGCGCCAGCGGTGCACGACCGCCGCCGCGTCGGCCCCGCCGAAGTAGAGCGCCCCGGCATACAGTGTCGGCAGCGGCACCAGGTCGAACTCGAGCGCGGTGACGATGCCCAGCGCCCCCTTGCCGCCGCGCACGCCCCAGAACAGGTCGGGCTCGTCGGTGGCGGTCACCCACCGCAGCACGCCGTCGCCGGTGACGATCTCGATGGCGCGTACCCGGTCCGAGGCCCACCCGAAGGTCCGCGCGACCGGCCCGAGCCCACCGCCGGTGGTGTAGCCGACCACGCCCACGCCCGGCGCCGACCCGCAGAGCGGGGCCAGGCCGTACGGGGCGGCCGCGTCGAGCACCTGCTGCCAGCGCACGCCGGCCCCGACCCGGGCCCAGCCGTCCGGGTGCACGACGCACTCGTCGAGCCGGCCGGTGTGCACCAGGATCGCGTCGGTCATCGTGTCGGCCGAGCCGTGACCGGTGGCCTGCACCGCCACCGCCCGGCCGGTGGCGCCGGCGAACCGGACCGCCTCGACGACGTCCTGGGCGTCGCGGGCCTCGACGACGGCGGCCGGCGCGGCGGCGACAGCGACGTTGAAGCCGGCCGCCAACCCGGCGTACAGCTCGTCTCCCGGGGTCACGAGGGCCCCGGTGAGCCGGCGGCGGAGCGCGTCGAACCGGTCGACGGCGGCGTACGTGGTCATGGTGTTCCCTTCAACAACTGATCTCAACACCATGACTGTGCCGACCACCGCTTGCGGCTCGCTTAAGAATGACTTGCGGAAGTTCTTCACTGAGATCGGCCGGCTGGTGTTGTCGATTTCGCCGAACGTCGCGCGACGTCCGGACGACAGAGCCCACAAGGAGGCAATCATGAAGTATGCCCTGCTGATGTACGGCGCCGAGAAGAGCTGGGCCGAGGCGGAGCGCCCGGCCTCTTGACCAGCCTCTTCACCGCCGTCGAGGAGGCTTTTCGCGAGCACCGGGGCCCGCTGCTGGCCACCCTGGTGGCCGAACTGCGCAGCTTCGACCTCGCCGAGGAAGCCCTGCAGGATGCCTTCGCCGCCGCCACGCTCCAGTGGCCCGGCGACGTGCGGCCGACCGGCGGCGGCGCGAGGCGACCCTGACCCGCTACCTGCCGCCCTCCCGGCGCCGGGAGTGCCGCCGGGACGGCCGGCTCGTGCTGCTGCCCGAGCAGGACCGTGCGCTGTGGAACGCGGTCGAGATCGGCGAGGCGCTCAGCCTGCTCGACCCGCGCGCGGTGGCCGAGTCGGCCGGGCCCGCGCAGGCGCTGGAGCTGCTCGGCGGCCTGGCCGAGCGGCTGCCGCGCAACCACCACGTGCCGGCCACCCGGGCCGAGATGCTGCTGCGGCTGGGCGCGCGCGAGGAAGCCCTACGGGAGCTCGACCGGGCCGTTGCCCTGGCCCCGACCGACACGGAGCGTGACTTCCTCCGGGGGCGGCGGACGGTCGCCGCCGGTACCGGTAACGGCTGATCTCCGGTACCGGTACCGGCGGCCGAACATCCAGCCGGGAAGGCCTTTCGGGCAAGGTGAGTTGCGGAACCACGGCGAGATGTCCGAAGCCTGTGCGAATGCCGCACCCGGGATCACAACCGGTGCTTGACATGTCGATGTGTCTATTGCTTTCTGTGATCCAGTTTGTTGCCTCCCCGTTACGGAAGGGACCTTTCCGCATGACGACAAACGCCGGGCGGCCGTCCGGTCGCCGGCACCTGCGACGGATCCTCGCCATCGGGCTCACGACGGTTACCGTCGGTGCGCTCACTGGTGTTCCCGCCGCCGCAGCTCCTGCCACCACTGCCGCCGCGGCGCCGAATTTCGGCACCAACGTCACCATTTTCGACCCGAGCACGCCGGTCGCCGAGATCCAGGCCAAGCTGGACGCGGCCAACGCGCAACAGGTCAACAACGAGATGGGCACGCAGCGTTACGCCTTCCTCTTCAAGCCGGGCACCTACGGCACCGACACCCAGCCGCTGCAGATCAAGGTCGGCTACTACACCGAGGTCTCCGGCCTCGGCGCGTCGCCGACCGACGTCGTCATCAACGGCAAGGTCGAGGTCTACAACCGCTGCCTGGCCGACGGCGGCACCAGCAACTGCCTCGCGCTGGTGAACTTCTGGCGCACGCTGTCCAACCTGTCCATCAAGGTCAACGGCGCGGGTCAGGACGGGTGCCGGGCCGGCGCCAACTTCTGGGCCGTCTCGCAGGCCGTGTCGCTGCGCCGGATCAAGGTCGACGGCGGCTTCACGCTGATGGACTACTGCACGGCCGGTCCGCAGTTCGCCAGCGGCGGCTTCATCGCCGACTCGGAGTTCGGCGGCGTCACCAACGGCTCGCAGCAGCAGTGGCTGACCCGTAACAGCAAGGTCGGCAACTGGTCGAACGCGGTCTGGAACCAGGTCTTCGCCGGCGTCGAGGGGGCGCCTTCCGAGGCGACGTTCCCCGACCCGCCGTACACGACCCTGGCCACCACCCCGCTCAGCCGGGAGAAGCCCTACCTGTTCGTGGACGCCAAGGGCAAGTACGCCGTACGCGTGCCCAGCGCGCACCGCAACACGAGCGGCGTCTCCTGGGACGAGGACCTGACCTCGGGCAAGACGATCCCGCTGAGCGACTTCTTCGTCGCGAAGCCGTCCGACCCGGAGTGGCTGATCAACGCGCAGCTGCTGCTCGGCAAGAACCTGCTGTTCACGCCGGGCGTCTACAACGTCGACCAGACCATCCACGTGCTGCGGCCCAACCAGGTCGTGCTCGGGATCGGCCACGCCACGCTGACCGCGGTCAACGGGGTCACGCCGATCAAGGTCGCCGACGTCCCCGGTGTGGTCATCGCGGGCATCACCATCGACGCCGGCACCAGGGAGTCGAAGAACCTGCTGCAGGTCGGCAACAAGAACGGCCTGAAGTTCAGCTCGCCGTCCAACCCGACGACCCTGTCGGACGTGTACTTCCGCGTGGGCGGCCCGCACATCGGCAAGGTCGACACCGCGCTCGAGGTGAACAGCGACAACGTGCTCATCGACCACACCTGGGTGTGGCGTGGTGACCACGGCGTCGAGGGCTTCACCGAGGGCGTGAACGGCGACACCCAGCGGTGGCGCACCAACACCGGTCGCTACGGAGCCGTCATCAACGGCGACAACGTGACCGCGACCGGCCTGTTCGTCGAGCACTTCCAGAAGTACAACACCGTCTGGAACGGCGAAAAGGGCGTTACCGTGCTCTACCAGAACGAACTGCCTTACGACCCGCCGACGCAGGCCGACTGGATGAACGGCAGCACCAAGGGCTACGCGGGTTACAAGGTCGGAGACAAGGTCAAGAACCACAGCCTGTACGGCGCTGGGGTCTACGTCTTCAACCAGAACAACCCGGCCATCGAGACCGAGAACGGTTTCGAGGTGCCCAAGCGTCCCGGTGTGAAGCTGCACCACATCATGACCGTCAACCTCAGCGCCGGCGTGATCAACCACGTCGTCAACGGGGAAGGTGCGGCGGCCGACATGACCAAGGTCGGCGCTCCGGTCTTCGTCACCGACTACCCGGCCCCGTAAGGGCCCAAGTCGCGAAGCGGGCCGGAACCCAGTTCGAGGGTTCCGGCCCGTTCCGTCTGCTGCGCAGGCTCACAAATGCAGGGGATGGATGCCTCCTGGCGGGGATAGGCACCCATCCCGTCCGCCATTGTCCCGCCACGACGCGGAAATCGCATTGACCGAACAGCCTATCGAGGTGGTCGGCTTTCCGGCTGCTCGCGGCCCGGGTGTCCACCGCGCTTGCGCTCACTGCGCGGGTGCTCGCTGGGTCGCCGCTCACTGCCGTGTTGCAAGCGCCGTTCCGATCCGCCCCATCGCCTGCAGGACCGCCGCCGTGTCGGCCGGCGCAAACTCCGCGAGCACCGCGTAAGCCCGGTCGCCGAAATAGCCCACGTCGGCCCGAATCCCGTCATCGGTGCCGGTCTTGTTCCGCACGCCCCGCCCATGAGCCAGCGGATCCGCCCCGAACCCCGACGCCACCATCGACAGATCAACGCTGGTAGCCATCCACCCGTCCACCCGGTCAGCCAGCGCCTCACTCAGCCCCGTCGGCATCGCGCTGAGCCACTCCCGTTCGGGCTCCTCCGGCGTGGTCAGCTTCGCGTCCGACTCGGCTGCGCTGAGATCTCGTCGCGCGATCCGTTGCATCAGCTCGGCGAGCTCACCGGCCGCCCCGGTCGAGAGCGTAGGCGGGTGATGCGGCTCGCGCCGATCGCGCACGCGATCGTGCAGCGCCGTCTCCCGCAGCCCGAGCGCCGTTGCCGTCGTTGCGACCGCGTCGAGCCCGACCCGGGCGAGCAGCACGTTGGTCGCGTAGTTGTCGCTCACGGCCGCGATCAGCACCGCCAGGTCCTCGACCGCGAGCGCCTCGACCGCAAGGTGCTGCCAGAGCCCCGAATCAGCGACGGCGAGCGCCGGATCCTTGCCGAGCCGTTCGGATGGGTCGAGCTCGCCCGTCTCGATCTGCCGGGCCGTCTCGATCAGCAACAGCAACTTCCCGACGCTGGCTGTCCGCATCCGGCGGCCCGGCGCGTGCTCCGCGAGCCCAGGAATGGCGATGGACCAGCTCACCCCCGGCGTCCCCGCCACAACCTCGTCAATCACGTCCTGAAGCCCCATGCCACCCATTCTCGAACCGTAGCGACGTGGAGGGTGCGTCAGATTCCGTAGCGGGCCTGGATGGTGCGGGCGGCCTCGTCGACCGCTCGGGCGTTGGCGGCGGGGGCGGGGTTCCAGTCGACGAGGAGCATGCGGGGCCAGAAGGCGAAGTCGGCGATCATGCCGAGGAACTGGGTGGCGGCCATCTCGGGGTCTTCCATGCGTACGGTGCCGGCGGCCTCCTCGGCCTCCAGGTAGTGCCGCACCGACTGGAAGAACGGCATCTTGCCCAGGGCGAACTGGGTCTTGCCGAGCTCGGGGAAGCGCGGCGCCTCGGCGATGACGATCCGGAACAGGTCGGCCATGCCGGGGCGGGTCAGCAGGGCAACGTAGCGGCCGCCGATCTCGCGCAGCCCGGCCGGCAGATCGCCGGGGACGACGTAGCCGGCCTTGTCGTCGGAGACCTTCCAGTATTCGGTGACGATCGCGTCGAACAAGGCCGCCTTGGTGGGGAACTGCTTGAACAAGGTCGCCTTGGAGACGTCGGCCTCGGCGGCGATCTTGGCCAGCGACGTGCCGCCGTAGCCGCCCTGCAGGAACAGACGGGTCGCGGCGTCGATGATCGACATGCGCTTCTGCTCGGCCACGCGCTGGTGATACGTCATCCCGAGATTATGCGCGGCCCTGAGCCGAGCCACTCCACTCACCACGCTTTGTCATTCGTCAGATGCGAGGTGAGTCACTTGACTCACCTTCGAGCGAGAAGCTACCTTGACGAGGTGAGCCATTCGACTCACTATTGATGGGGGAATGCTGTGAACGACTTCCACGACCGGACTGTCCTGATCACCGGCGGCACGGGCGGCATGGGCGCGAGTCACGCCCGCGTTTATCACGAGCGCGGCGCCAAGGTCGTGATCACCGCTGTCGACGACGAGGCCGGCCACAAGCTGGCGGCCGAGCTCGGCGACCGCGCCCTGTTCGCCCATCTCGACGTGACGGACGAGGCGGACTGGATCGCCGCTGTCACCGCCGCCGAGAAGCGGTTCGGCCCGATCGACATCCTGATCAACAACGCGGGCGTGCAGAACCCGGCCGCCCCGCTCGAACACACCGACCGCACCGACTGGGAACGCGTCATCGCCATCAACCTGACCGGCAGCTACCTCGGCATCAAGACCACGGCACCCTCGATGCGGCGGGCCGGCGGCGGCGTGATCGTCAACGTCGCGTCCACGATGGCACACGGCGGCACCGCGTTCTTCGGTCCCTACGTCGCCAGCAAGTGGGCCGTCCGCGGCCTGACCAAGACCGCCGCCCTCGAACTCGGCCGCGACAACATCCGGGTCAACTCGATCCACCCCGGCGTCGTCTCCACCCCGCTGATCAACGAGCCCACAGTCCCCGGCCAGCCCGCCCTCAGAGACCACTACTCACCCGACGCGTACGCGATCCCGCGCCTGGCCGAGCCCGAAGAGCTCAGCCGCCTCCTGCTCTACATCACTTCGCCCGAGGCCGCCTTCGCCACCGGCTCCGAGTTCCTCCTCGACGGCGGCCTCCTCCTCGGCCCCGCCCTCCAGGCCTGAGCGGTCGGCCTGAGCGGTTGACCCGGGCCGGATGCCGGGATGGGGCCTTGGGCGTCGGCCCCGCCTCCCAAGCCTGGGCGGTCGGTGTGAGCGGTTGACCTGGGATGGATACCGGGATAGAGCCCCGGGCGGCGGTCTCGGGCGGCAGGCCTGGATTGCGAATCCGTGGGCCGTGGCAGTCATTGGATAGGAGCTTCTTGATGGATGACGTTATTCGCAAGGCTATGGAGATCACCCCGGCTGCATCCACGCGTGACCGGATCATCGACATCACCACGACCGGGCGGCGCACGGGGATGCCGCGGCGGATCGAGATCTTCTTCTATCGGGCGCTCGGCCGCACCTGGCTCGCCGGGCCGGGCAAGCCCTCGTGGTACGCCAATCTGGTGGCCACGCCCGATTTCACGTTCCACTTCAAGCACCACGTGCGGGCGGACCTACCGGCGTCGGCCCGCCCGGTAACCGACGAAGAAACCCGGCGACGCGTCTTCACCGAGATCGTCGCCGACCTCAACCAGCCGGCCAACCCGGGCCACCTACCGCAACCGCAGCGGGTCGACGACTGGATGGCGCACCGCCTGATGGAGATCACTTTCCACTGACCCGAGCCGCCCCGACCTCGATCGGCCGGCCAGGGCCGCCGGCCGAAGCCAATGCCCGAGGCGGAGCCGCAATGGAAGAGGAGAGGCGCCTGGTCAGAAAGCTCAGCCGGAGCCGGCGACGCGGTAGAAGCGGAAGCCTCTACGACGGGATGGACGGCGCCTGGTGAGGGGCTCGTGGCTGCAGGGGGATCACCGATGGCGGGCCTCGGTCGCTTGGTCAGGCTAGGAGTGGGCCGTGGGCCGTGGGTCATTGGTCGGCGGTCAGGGACTTTTCGATGAGGTCCACGGTGGTGCGGGGCTCGTCGACCTGGACGATCAGGCGGGCGTACTGGTCGTCGCGGAGTTCGATCACTACGGCTCGGGACGGGTCTCGTACGTCCCAGAAGACCTTTTCGCCGTCGAGGTGGAAGGTGCCGGCGGTGATGACGCCGGGGACGTGGGTGCCGGCGTTGCGGATGCCCTTGCGCTCCTTGATGATGCCGGGGTCCAGGGTGGCGCCGCGGACGTTGGCCAGCGGGATGGTCAGGCTGCTCTTCAGGGCCCACAAGCGGTCGAGGCCGCCCAGTTCGACGACCAGGTTGGCGCCGTCGATGCGTACGTCTGCCATGGCATTTTCTCCTCAGCGGGTCGCGCGGGCCCGCAGGCGCAGGCCGAGCAGGGTGGCGGTCGCGGACGGGCCGCCCACGGCGTCGTCCAGGTCGTGCAGGGCCTCGTCGATCATCGCGGCCACCTCGGCGTCGGCCGGCGCGCGCTCGACCAGGGCCAGCAGCAGCAGGTCGAGGTCGTCGCCGGGGTCGGCCGCGGGGTCGGCGCGCAGCCGGGCCACGAGCGGGGTCAGCTGGTGCTGCAAGTGGTGGCTCAGCGCGGCCAGGTAGAGGCCCCGCTTGCTGCCGAAAACCTTGTAGAGGCTGTTGCGGTGCACGCCGAGACGCTGGACCAGGTCGTCGACCGAGACGCTGTCGTAGGCCCGGCCGGCGAACAGCGCCACCGCCGACCGCACCACTTCGTCGGCGTCGAAAGCTCTCGGTCGGCCCATGCCGAGAACGTTAGCTCGTAAAGGAACGATCAGTCAAGAACAACCGTTCCTAAATTAGTAGGATGGAGGCCATGGACGTCCTCGAAGAGCTGATGACCAGGGCCGAGCGCGACCCCGGCGTACGCGGCGTGGTCCTGACCGGGTCGCACGCCCGCGGGCTGAGCACGTCCCGTTCGGACGTCGACGTCGTGGTGGTCGTCGACCGGCCCGACCCGGCGTGGCAGCGAGACCGCTCGCCGATCCTCGACCTGGCCCCGGTGACCGTCGAGCAGCTGGCCGACACCTCGGTGCTGTGGCCGCGCTACGGCTTCCGCGGCGCGCAGGTGCTCCTCGACCGGGGCGGGGTCGCCGCGCTGGTCGAGAAGCAGGCCACCGCTACGGCGGCCGAGGCTCGCGAGTGGGCCCGGGAAGGGCTGGACGGGTACGTCAATCAGCTCTACCGCGCCGTGAAGAGCCGCCGCGACGGGCACCCCGGGGCCGCGCTGCTCGACGAGCAGGAGAGCGTGGCCTGGCTGCTGTCCACCGTGTTCGCGCTGCACGGCCGCCTGCGCCCGTACAACAAATATCTGGCCTGGGAGCTGGCCACCTATCCGCTCCCGCCGTTCTGGAACGAGGCCCTGGCCGACGTGGCGCACCGCCCGGTCGAGCTGTTCCCGGCCGTCGAGGAGCTGGCCCGCCGCGAAGGCCACGGCGACGTGCTCGACGAATGGGGTGGTGACCTCGATCTGATCCGGGGCGGCGTAACAACCCCGGCCCCGCCGGACAGGTAGGGAGTGTGAGGACACAGCAACCGGATCGGGAGGGGCGCTTCCGGGCGCTCTACGCCGAGGCGTACGCCGACGTGTTGGCCTTTGCCCAGCGACGCGGGCCGGCCAGCCAGGCCGAGGACGTGACCGCCGAGGCATTTCTGGTGGTGTGGCGGCGATTCGAGGAGGCGCCGCGGCCGGACGACGTGCGGGCCTGGATCTTCGGCATCGCGCGGCACTGCCTGCTCAACGCCCAGCGCGGCCGGGGCCGGCAGGACGCGCTCGCCGTCCGGATCGCGTCGGTGACCCCGCCCGACGAGCAATTTCCGGAGGACACGGCCGCGGCCGAACGCCTCGATCTGGCGGCCGCCTGGAAACAGCTCAGCCCGGCCGAGCAGGAGACGTTGTCGCTGACCGTCTTCGAGGATCTCGGCTCGGCGCAGGCGGCCCGGGTGCTCGGCATCACCGCCGCGAGCTACCGGATCCGGCTGATGCGGGCCCGCCGCGCCCTGCGCCGCCAACTGGCCCCGGCCCCGTCCCCGACCCCGCTGACGACGCCGCTGGAGGCCCAGTCGTGAAGATCGAAGAGTTCCTGCGCTCGATGGACGTCGCCACCGCGCCCTCCTTCGAGCAGTACGAGCAGGCCGCGGCCACCCTCGACCGGATCGTGGCCGCCCCGGTGCCGCCGTCCCGCCGGAAGATCGCGCGCTGGGTGCTCATCCCCGTCGTGGTGGCCGCGCTCGCGGCCGCCCTGATCGTGCTGCCGTGGGGAATTGACGGCCACCGCGCGTACGCCACCTGGACACCCGTCCCCGTTCCGCTGACCGCCGCCGAGATCGACCTGGTCGGAGCAGCCTGCAACAACGAACTGCGTCACTACCAGCGTGTCGATCTCAACAAGGCGCGACTGGCGCTGGCCGAGCGTCGCGGGGAGTACGTGGCGATGCTCTACCGAGTCGAGAACCCCGAGACGTCGGCCTCCTGTCTGACCCGCAATCTGCCCGGCACCGACGACGTCGACGATGTGAACACGGGCGTCGCCGGTAGCGACGGTCCGGCGGCAGCGGCACCGGCCGGCACGTTCACGCAGGGCGCTCTGACGGACAGCGGCGAGGTGTCGATGGTCGACGGGGCGGTCGGTTCCGACGTGGTCGCCCTGACCGTGCACGCCGGCGAATTCACCACCCAGGCCACGGTGAACAACGGCCGCTGGGTCGCCTGGTGGCCCGGCCCGGCACTCGTGTGGATCAGCAAGACCGAGACCCGCGACCTCATGACGTACGACCTGACCCTGCGCGACGGCACCGTCATCAAGGACGCCCCGCCGTTCAGGGGCCGGTAGTCAGCTCCTTCACCAGAAAGCGGCAGGGGTCGGCCACGTCGTGGCGGGCCCCTTCGTCGTCGATCCAGTGATAGCGGTGGCCCGCGACGAGCGCCTCGGGGGCAGCGACCGGTTTACGCGGCGAGGGAGTGGGCCACCCGGCGCAGGAACTCGTTGTTGGAGGCGGTGCCGCGCAACTGCTCCAGCAGCTGGCGCATCGCGTCCTGCCGGTCGGACTTGCCGAGCGCCCGCCGGACCTGGGCGATGATCGCCATCTCGGCCGGGGAGAGCAGCGTCTCGTCGTGCCGGGTTCCGGTCTGCGACAGGTCGATCGCCGGGAAGACCCGGCCCTCGGCCAGCGAACGGTCCAGCTTGAGCTCGGCGTTACCGGTGCTCTTGAACTCCTCGAAGATCAGCGTGTCCATGGCCGAGCCGTTCTCGACCAGCGCGGTCGCGATGATGGTCAGCGAGCCGCCGCCCTCGATGTTGCGGGCCGCGCCCAGGAACCGCTTCGGCGGGTACAAAGCCGTCGAGTCGAGACCGCCCGAGAGCGTACGCCCGCGACCCGTCACGTTCAGGTTGTAGGCGCGGCCCAGCCGGGTGATCGAGTCGAGCAGCACGACCACGTCGCGGCCCCGCTCGACCAGGCGCTTGGCCCGTTCGATGGCCAGTTCGGCCAGCGCGGTGTGCTCGTGCGGCGGCCGGTCGAAGGTGGCCGCCACGATCTCGCCGTCGATCGAGCGGGCCAGGTCGGTGACCTCCTCGGGGCGCTCGTCGACCAGCACCACCATCAGGTGGCACTCGGGGTTGTTGTGCGAGATCGCGTTGGCGATCTCCTTGAGGATGGTGGTCTTGCCGGCCTTGGGCGGCGCCACGATCAGGGCGCGCTGCCCCTTGCCGATGGGCATGGCCAGGTCGATGACCCGGGTGGTGAGCAGGCGCGGGTCGGTCTCGAGGCGCAGCCGTTCCTGCGGGTGCAGCGCCGTGAGGTCGTAGAAGTCGGGGCGGCGGCCGATCGGCTCGTCCAGGCGCAGGCCGGCCGGCTTGCGACCGGCGACCCGGGCCACCCCGGTGACGCTGTCGCCGCGGCGCAGCCCGGACCGGCGTACATCCTGGAGGTTGATCGGAATGTCGCGTGGGCTCGGCAGGTAGCCGTCGGCCCGCAGCCAGGCCCGGTCGTCGACGATGTCCAGCAGGAGGTTGTCGACGCGGAGGTCGGTGGAGGGGGTGGTGGTTGCAGTCATGGGGGTACTCCCAAGGGAGCCTGCTCTTACGGCAGGCACGAGGAAACGCCGCAACTCAGCGCGGCGAGGAAAGGGTTGGCCGGAACGATCTCGGCCGATCAGTTGCCGCCGGGGGACACCAAGACTGGTTCCTGCATCCGGAATGCGACTGAGGTCAAGGTAGCACCCCGGAGCCCGGCGGCACAGCACCGGCACGCCAGATGACACCTGGGCGACACCGCGGGTTTGCTGGCCGGACGCCTGCGCGGGGTGGAATGCGGCGTGCACCACGCCAACCACTACTACGGCCATTCGCACGTCCTGGCCCGCTACTGCGGCCTCGACGACGCCGAGCCGCCGCGGATCCACGGATACCTGCAGCACGGCTGGAACATCGGCGACGGCATGGCCCCCGATCACGAGTACGTGCCCGGGATCGCGAAATTCGTCTGGTCGGAGCGGGTCCGCCGCCGGGCGTGGTCGCTGGGCCGTCGCGAGGTGTACGTGGTGGGCGCCCCCTGGGCCTATCTGGTGGCGATGGAACCGGCGCCGGCCGAGGCTCCCGAGCGCGAGGGGACGATCTGGTATCCGTTCCACGGCTGGGAGGGTCAGCACATCGTGGGCGACCACGACGCTCTGATCGGCGAGATCCGCGACACCGAGGACGGCCCGGTCACGGTCTGCCTGTACTGGCAGGAGTTCCGCGACAAGCGGGTGCGGGCCCGCTACGAGCGGGCGGGCTTCCGGGTGATCTGCCACGGGTACCGGGGTGGCTGGTGGAAGGACCTCGACCCCGGGTTCCTCTACCGTCAACTGTCGGAACAGCGAAAACATGCCCGGGTCGCGTCGAACAGATTGTGCAGCGCGATCATGTACGGCACGTTGGCCGGGTGCGAGCCCGCCGTCTACGGCGATCCGATGCAGCTCGAGGGCGAGAAGTCCGCGTTCGGCGGTCAGGGGCGGATCGTCCGCGAGTGGGCGCAGATGCACGGCGCCCACCTCGACGTCGCGCTGGCCCGCCGGGTGGCCGAGGCCGAGCTGGGCGCCGACCGCCTGCTGCCCGCGGCCGAGCTGCGCCGCCTGTTGCGATGGCCGGCCCCGCAGGCCGATCCCGATTTCGAGCTGACCGGAGTGTTCACCCGATGACGACCCTGATCGGCGGGGAGATGCTGCTCTGGTCGGATCTCGACGGCCGCCACGGCCCGGCGCCGGCCGGCGGCGACGCGCTGCAGATCCTGCTTTCGACGGTCACCGGTCGTACGCTCGTGGCCGGGCCGCACGCTCCGGAGTTGCTGGCCTCGTTGCCTGCCGCGACCGTTCTCGTGCGGGGCACGGCCGACGGCGACGCGCTGCCGCCGACCCTGTCGGTCCTGGTCGGCAGCCTGGAGAAGCTCGCGTCGGAACCGGCGTACGACACGGTGGTCGCCCTCGACGGCCTCGACCGGCTGCTTTCCGCGGAGGCCGAACCGCGCTCCTGGGACGAGACGTTCGCGCTGCTGCTGGCCGTGCTCGAACCGGGCGGGCGGCTGCTGCTCGGGGTGCCCAACCTGTTCGGGCTGGACCGGCTGGTCGCGCTGCCGGCCGCGCCGTCGGACAGCGAGTGGGTGGTCGCCGACGACCACGATCCGCAGCGGCCCGCCGGTCTGGCCCGGCTGCTCGACCGGCTCACCGCGGCCGGACTGCGGGTCGAACGCGACTACGCGGCGTACCCGGCCTCGTCGTCACCGACCGTGCTGCTCAGCCGCGAGATCCTGGCCGCGCCGGAGCTGACCGGCGCGCTCGAGGCAGCCGTCGCCACCGCCATCCAGCCTGACGAAGACACCCTGACCGACCCGGTACGCCTGGCCACCCGCGCGCTGCGCAACGGCCTGGCCGCCGAGCTCGCCCCGGCGTGGGTAGTGATCGCCCGGCGCGGCTCGGAGGCACCGACCGCGACGCCCGACGCCGTGATCAACGGCCGTGCGGTGCGGATCGGTGACCTACCGGGCGGCCGCACCCTCGAGGACCACCTGCTGGCCGCCGCCCAGCGCCGCGACCTGCCCGCCCTGCGCGACCTGCTGACCGCCTGGCAGGCCGGCCCCGAAGCCGGCGTGCCGGCCGGTCAGGTCGTCGTGACGCCGGACGGCATGATGAACGGCCTGGCCCGGCCGGGCGAACCCCTCGACGTCCTGCGCGGGTTCGCGGCCACCGTGATCGCCGGCGGGTTCGCCCACCTCTGGCCGGGGCCGGCCGACCCGGCCGAGCTGACCGCGGTGCTGGCCGGGATGACTGGGCGCGAGCTCGACCCGGCCGACGTCCTGCCCGCCGCCTCGCCCACGATCCACGCGGTCGGTGACCTGCTGGCCGATCGCGACCGGCTCACCCGCGAGCTGGCCGAGGCCCGGGCCAAGCACGAGTGGTACGAGAGCATGCTGCTGCACCGCGAGGCCGAGCTGAAGCGGGTGCGTCAGATGAATGCCCTGCTCTCGGCGACCACCCCCGGCAAGGCCGCCACCACGCTGGTCGGCGGCCTGCGCGCGGGCAAGCGGGCGATGCGAGCGGTCGTGAAACGTACCCGCGGTTAGTCCTTGATCGATCCGGTCACGTCGTCGTGGAGCTGGTGGGCGATGCACAGCACACCGCGCTCGTCGGCCGAGTTGATCTCCTCCATGCGCACGGTGAAGATGAAGTAGGACGAGCCTTCCGGCTTCTTCTTGCCCGCGTAGGGCTCGAAGCGCTGCTCGCAGCCGGCCTCGGCCGCCGCGTTGTCCTTCGGCGGGGGCGCGGGCAGGTCGAAGGTGGCGAAGACCTCGCTGCTGTGGGCCGACGAGCAGGGGAGCACGTCGACCCGGCTGCCCCGCTGGTGGCGGGTAGGTCTGATGATCCACAGCGGGCACCGTACATCGACGGTGCCCGCTGCGCTGTCCCGTCAGCCGGCCGTCGCCTCGTCGTAGAGATCCTCCAGGCGGCGGCTCTGTTTCACCACGTCGAAGCCCTCTTCCGCGTGCTTGCGGGCGGCCGCGCCCATCGACACCTGCAGGTCCTGGTCGTCCAGGAGCTGGCGCAGGTTCGCGGCTAACGCACCGCGGTCGCCCTCGTCGCCGAGCAGGCCGGTGACGCCGTCGACCACGGCCTCGGGGATGCCGCTGTGCCGGGTCGACACGACGGGCAGGCCGAGCGCCATGGCCTCGACGACCGTGGTCGGCAGGCCCTCGCTGTCGCCGTCCTGCGCGGTGCGCGACGGCGCGGCCAGCAGGCGGGACTCGCCGAGCAGGCGGGAGACCTCGGCCGCGGGCTGGGCCCCCACGAAGGTGGCGTCGACGCGCAGCCGGGAGGCGTACGACCGCATCTGGGCGAACAACGGCCCGTCACCGATGAAGAGGGCCTTGGCCCCGCCGAGCGAGGCCAGCAGGTCGTCGGCCCCCTTCTTCTCGACGAAACGGCCGACGAACGCGACGTCCCAGCGCTTCGGCCCGTCGGCCACCCCGGCCGGGATCGGGACGCCGGTGTGGTGCACGCGGATCCGGGCCGGGTCGGCGCCCCAGCGGATCGCCCGCTCGCGGATCACCTCGGAGACGGCGATCAGCAGGCGGGCCCGGCCGAAGACGCTGCGCAGGTTGCGGCGGTAGCGCAGGCCGAGCAGGCCGGGGCTCTCGGGCTGACGGGTCACGTCATGACCGTGCAGGGTGACCACGAGCGGGACGCCCGTCGAACCGCTGACCAACCAGCCGTCACCACCGAAATGGGCGTGCACGAGATCCGGGCCGACCCCCGCGATCAACTGTCGCAGCCGGGGTGACGTGCTGGTGAGGCGCAGGCGCAGGAAGGCCCGCCGATCCTCGGCGGTGGGATAGGCGATCAGGTCGGTGTCGCGGGCCAGCACCGAGTCGACCTTGGTCGCGCCGACGTAGACCGGCTGCCAGCGGCTCAGCGCGTCGGCCTGGTTGCGGATGAACGTCTCGGACGCCCCGAGCAGGGCGCTGCGCCACACGACGACCCGGCGGTCAGCCATGGGCGGCCTTGCGCCGGCCGACGACCAGATCGCGGACGCGGTGACGGACGTTCGGTGGCAGCGCCCAGATCTGGGCGAACGTCACGTAGTCGAGCGGGCCCGGCCGGCCGTGGGTTCGCGCCTCGGCCAGCAGCTCACGCGCGACCGTGAGGCTGCGCGTCGGGGCGGCCATCGAGCTGATGACGCTCATGGTCACCGACGCGTACGCGCGGGGGGTGAAGAGGTCGCGGCTGGCGCGCAGCCAGGCCAGCTGTTCCTGCCACGGGTTTTGCAGGCTGATCCGCTCGCGGTTCTCGTCCTGGTGCCACAGCACGAGCGCGGCCGGCGCGTACAGCAGCTCGACGTCGTCCTCCCGCAGCGCGCGCAGCGTCCAGTCGAGCTCCTGCTGGCGGCGCAGGCCGACAGTGAACGGCACCCGGCGCAGCAGCTCGGCCGGCGCCATGATGGTCGAGGTCTGGATGAACCCGTCGCCGTAGAACAGGCCGCGGCGCACGCACAGATACTCGCTGAGCGGCTCACCCGGCTCGGGCAGCCGGCGCGGCATCACCGTGTCCGAGCGCGGGGTCCGGCTGATCATGCGGCTGGCGATGATCGGGGAGGCCTTCGTCGAGGTGGCGGCCAGGGCGAGCTGCGCCTCGAGCTTGTCCGGCATCCACT
Organism: Actinoplanes sp.; assembly: GCA_965217855.1. GTDB lineage: Bacteria > Actinomycetota > Actinomycetes > Mycobacteriales > Micromonosporaceae > Actinoplanes. Next base: position 31,081 of record CBDCJN010000004.1, read on the forward strand.
CGTCGTCGTCGTCCAGCAGCGCCACCCACGTGCCCTCGGCGTTGCGGGCGCCCACGTTGCGCGCGTTCGGGGCCTTGCCCCGCTCGGGCAGGCCGATCACCCGCAGCCGGTCGTCCTCGATCGCCTTCAAAGCCACGTGGGTCGCCTCGTCCGGCCCGTCGACCACGACGATGACCTCGAGGTTGCGGTGGGTCTGGGCGAGCGCGCTGTGCACCGCGCGGGTGGCCAGCTCCGGGCGGTTGCACGTCGGGATGACGACGCTGACGTCCGGTGAAGGGGGCATGTCGACCTGCTTACGGGCTGGGAGCGTTCAGGGTGGCTGGGAGCCTAGGAACGCCGGGCAGCCGGACGGTTAAGCCCAGGCGCGATCACAGCGCGGGCTTGGTGAATTCTCAGCGTTTTCTCATCGCCCGCGCGCAATGTTGGTCACCGTGAAGCCACGTCGCCGCCGCATGCCCCGCTGGGCCTTCTGGTGCACCACGCTCGGGGCCCTGCTGGCCGTCGTCGGTTGTGGCGCGGTGATCGCGCTGCAGGCGACCGTGCACGCCGCCACCGCGGCCATCCCGCAGCAGAACCTGCTCGGTGCGGCCGCCGCGCCCACCCACGAGTCGATCACCGGGGCCAAGAACATCCTGCTGGTGGGCATCGACCGGCGCTCGACGGCCCGGCCGGGGGAGCCCACCCGCTCCGACTCGATCATCCTGATGCACATCACGGCCGACCACAAGAATGCGTACCTGATCTCGCTGCCCCGCGACAGCTACGTGTCGATCCCCGCCTACGACAACGGCGCCCAGTCCTACCGGGGCGGCAGAAACAAGATCAACGCCGCTTTCGCGTACGGATCCCGGGGCCTGACCGGCGAGGCGGCGCTCTCGCACGGCTTCGAACTGCTGTCGCTCACGATCAAGAAGCTGACCGGCATCACCCCCGACGCCGGCGCGGTCATCGACTTCGAGGGTTTCCAGCAGATCGTCACCGTGCTCGGCCAGGTCTGCATGTACGTCGACGAGGACACGACCTCGATCCACGTCGGGCACAGGGCGGACGGGTCGGTCGCGACGCCGTACGCGCTCAACTCCGACGGCACGGTCAACCACAAGATCGAGGGCGTCACCGCGAACTTCTACGGCCAGGGCAACCACTGCTTCACCCCGGCCGAGGCGCTCGACTTCGTCCGGCAGCGCGACCTGCTGGCGAACAAGGACTCCGACTACGGCCGGCAGCGCCACCAGCAGCAGTTCCTCAAGGCGGTGCTGAAGCAGACGGTCAAGGACGGGCTGAACTCCCCGACCAAGCTGCCGTCGCTGCTCACGGCCATCGGCCAGGCGGTCACGGTCGACAACGGCGGCATCTCGCTGGAGGACTGGATCTTCGCGATGCGCGGGATCGACCCCGGCAAGCTGGTCACCCTGAAGACCAACGGGGGGCAGTTCCTCAGCGAGTCGATCCCCGGGGTCGGCAGCGTGCAACTGCTCAGCCCGGACAGCCGGGCCCTGCTGAAGGCGGCCAAAGACGATCAGGTCGGCCGGTTCGCGGCGGCCCATCCGACGTGGGTGGGTTGAGGCGGCATTCTCACCCGGGCGGGGTAACGCGGGGGAAGCGCTTCGAAGCGTACGGTGAATGGCACCCTGGGGTGGTGCGGCGTGCGCTGCGCACCCGGGGGCGTCCGGGGGGAGGGGAAGATCGTGGCGGGGGAGACGATGTTCGGCCATCTCGACCTCGGCGACCACGTCTGCTGGACGATCGACGACGACACCGTCCGGCGTCACGAGATCGTCGCGGTGCTCCACGACGCTCGAATGGTACGAGGCCCAGTGCAACACCGTGTTCACCGCCGGGTACGTGATGGGCATCTGCGCGTACGACCGCCGGCGCGTCGATCCGTTGCCCTTGCGCCGCCTGGCGCTCGCCCATCCGGGTGCGGCCGGCCCGCTGCTGCCGTTCGACCCGGACACGTCGCTGCGCATCCGCCGGACCGAGCAGCCGTACGGGTTGTGGCTGTCGGGCGAGGCCGACATGTCCCACCGGCTCGCGCTCGAGGCCCTGGTCGAGGAGGCCTACCGGCGGCGCGACGGCGAGCGGCCGGTGACGATCGACGTGACCGCCCTGCGTTTCGCCGACACCGCAGCGGCCCGGGTGCTGCTGCTGGCGGCGGCCTCGCTGGGCCGGATGCACGTCGTCGGCTGCTGCCCGGTCCTGATCCGCCTGCTGCATTTCCACGGCGCCGCGAGCATCCCCGGCCTGCTCGTCTCGGCCGGTTACGCCGGCGACGAGTGATGCCGCTCCCACACGTCTTCGGTCGGGACACGACTATCTGGTCCGCAGGCTCTCGCGGACGTCCATGAGGGCGAAGCCGAGCAGGTTGGTGCCCCGCCAGCGGCGCGGGTCGGCCGCGGCCGGGTCGTCGCGGCTCAGGCCGATGCCCCAGATGCGGTCGAGCGGACTGGCCTCGACCAGCACCCGCTCGCCGGTGGTCAGCAGGAACTGCCGCAGCTCGTCGTCCTGACCGAATTTGGCCAGGTTGCCGCGCACCACGATGTCGTAGCGGTGCTCGTCCCACACGCGCTGGTCGAAGCCGGCGACCCGGCCGCCCAGCGTCTTGGCCACCTTGGGGTGCGGCGCGGCCAGGATGCGCCCGGCCATCGCGTCGTCGCCGAACAGGACGGCCTTGCTCCACATCATGTAGTGCTCGGCGCCGGCGAACTCGTGCCCCTCGGCGGCGAACCGCGACGGCCACCACTGACTGAGGCAGCCGGCGCCGGCGCTGCCGTCCCTCTCGGGCTGGTGCCCCCAGAAGAACAGATATTTGACGCGGTGCTTCTGCGCCACGTGCGTGGCAAGGTCATCGACGCTGCGGGCCATCACCGACATGCCCGCGAGTCTGCCGCAGATTGCGCTTTTGTGAAGACCCCTTTTTCTGTCGTACCCGCGGTCTAACGTCCTTCGCATGACCCAGGTGGAAACCCGTCCCGCAGACCCCACCCTCGCGCCCGCTCCGGTCGTCCTGCCGCGCCCGGTCATCCCGCCGGGCCTACGCGCGCGCCGGGCCCACCGAGCCAGACTGCAGGCGGTCCTGGCCGCCGCGATCCGCCGCGCGGCCCAGTAAAGCGTTCCGCAGTGGTCTGAGTTCTACCCCGCTGCTCCGGGCCCCGATCAGGTGAGCGCGATCAGGCCCGCCTTGGTCGGGCGGAAGCCGCAGCTCTCGAGGTAGAAGTGCTCGAGGTGCGGCTCGAAATCGACGTGCAGCCAGTCGCAGCCGGCTGCTCGCGCCTCGGTGACAGCGGCCCGCACCAGGGCCGTGCCGATGCCCTCGTGCTGCCGGCCCGGGTCGACGGCCGTGTCGAGCAGGAAGGCGTGGGCCCCGCCGTCCCAGCAGACCTGGAGGAAACCGACCAGGGCCGTCGTGTCGAAGGCGCCGATCCAGGTGAGCGCGTGCCTCTCCAGGCGCCGCGCCCAGGGCTCGACCCGCGCCGGGTCGCCGCCGAAGGCCCGCGCGTGCAGGGCGCTCAGCTCGGCGTCGTCGACGGCGAACCCGGAGACGTACGAGATCGGCATGGGTCTCACGCTAGTGCCGGCCGTTCCGCTTCGATCGCTTCACCGAGGTCCTCTCCATCGCCGGTCCTGTCGACGGTGTCTGGCGGACACGGGCCGCGGCCGGTGAAGCCTGTCGATCTTCTCGGTTATCACGCCGGGGGTGCCGGGCAGCCGTACCGAGACCCGTCTGTTATCGATAACAAAGTTTCGACCAAATGACAGCAACGTTGCCTGGAACGGTTGACACCCTCTCGTGTGACCGTTCACACTCGACCGCGCCCCCAGCTCCGACGGACCCGATGAAGGAGTTCCGCGCATGAGACTGTCCAGGATGGGCGCGGTGGTTTCGGCCACCGTGCTTGCCGCCTCCCTGGCCGCATGTGGTTCCAGCGAGAAGACCGTCGACAAGGAAGCAGGCGCCGGTGACAAAAGCGGCGCATTGATCGGTGTCACCATGCCGACCCGGTCGTCCGAGCGCTGGATCAGCGACGGCGACAACCTCAAGAAGCAGCTCGAAGGTCTCGGCTACCAGGTCGACCTGCAGTACGCCGAGGACAAGATCCCGACGCAGACGCAGCAGCTCGACAACCAGATCACCAAGGGCGCCAAGCTGCTGATCATCGCCTCGATCGACGGCACCGCGATCACCACCCAGCTCGAGAACGCGAAGGCCAACAAGATCCCGGTCATCGCCTACGACCGGCTGATCCGCAAGACCCCCAACGTCGACTACTACGCGACATTCGACAACTTCAAGGTCGGCGTGCAGCAGGCCACCTCGCTGCTGACCGGGCTCAAGGTGCTCAAGGCGGACGGCTCGGCCGGCGACGCCAAGGGCCCGTTCAACATCGAGCTGTTCGCCGGCTCGCCCGACGACAACAACGCGACGTTCTTCTTCAACGGCGCGATGAGCGTGCTCAAGCCCAAGATCGACGACGGCACCCTGGTCGTGAAGAGCAAGCAGACCGACTTCAAGACGGTCGCCATCCTGCGCTGGCAGGCCAAGACGGCCCAGGAGCGGATGGAGAACCTGCTGACCTCGACCTACCGGGGCGGGGCCAAGGTCGACGGCGTCCTCTCGCCGTACGACGGGCTCTCGATCGGCATCCTCTCGGCCCTCAAGAGCAACGGCTACGGTACGGCGGGTCAGCCCTGGCCGGTCGTCACCGGGCAGGACGCCGAGCAGGCCTCGGTCAAGTCGATCAAGCGCGGCGAGCAGTACTCGACGATCTACAAGGACACCCGCCAGCTGGCCGAGACGACGGTCAAGATGGCCGACGCCGTCCTCAAGGGTCAGACGCCGGAGACCAACAACACCACCGATTACGACAACGGGGTCAAGGTCGTCCCGTCGATGCTGCTCCAGTCGGTGATCGTCGACAAGTCCAACTACAAGAAGGAACTCGTCGACTCGGGTTACTACACCGAGGCTCAGCTTTCCTGATGAGCGACACCATCCTGCGGATGCGGGGCATCACCAAGACGTTCCCGGGCGTACGCGCCCTGGACGACGTCAACCTGGAGGTGCTCCGCGGCGAGATCCACGCGATCTGCGGGGAGAACGGCGCCGGTAAGAGCACCCTGATGAAGGTGCTCTCCGGCGTCTACCCGCACGGCAGCTACGACGGCGAGATCACGTTCGACGGTCAGGAGTGCCGGTTCGCCGGCATCCGGGACAGCGAGCACCGCGGCATCGTGATCATCCATCAGGAGCTGGCGCTGGCGCCGAACCTGTCGATCGCCGAGAACATCTTCCTCGGCAACGAGCAGTCCCGGCGTGGCCTGATCGACTGGAACAAGACCAACGCGGCCGCCCTCGAGCTGATGCGCCGGGTCGGGCTGAACGAGAACCCGGTCACCGCCCTGCTCGACCTCGGCGTCGGCAAGCAGCAGCTGGTCGAGATCGCCAAGGCGCTGTCCAAGCAGGTCAAGCTGCTGATCCTCGACGAGCCCACCGCGGCGCTCAACGACGAGGACTCGGCCCACCTGCTCGACCTGCTGCGCGGCCTGCGCGACGAGGGCATCACCTGCGTGATCATCTCGCACAAGCTCAACGAGGTGCTCGACATCGCCGACCGGGTGACGATCCTGCGCGACGGCCGCACGATCACCACGCTCGAGGCCGGCGGCCTGACCGAGGACCGCATCATCAGCGGCATGGTCGGCCGCGACCTCGACCACCGGTTCCCGCCCCGCGAGCCGCACATCGGCGAGGAGGTGTTCCGGGTCGAGGACTGGTCGGTGCACAGCCCGACCCAGCACGGCCGGCTGCTGGTCTCCAAGGCCAACCTCTCGCTGCGCCGGGGCGAGATCGTCGGGCTGGCCGGGCTGATGGGCGCCGGGCGGACCGAGCTCGCGATGAGCATTTTCGGTCGCGCCTTCGGCACCGGCATCTCCGGGCGGATCTTCAAGGACGGCCGGGAGATCAAGGTGCGGTCGGTCGGCGAGGCGATCGAGCACGGCATCGCGTACGCGACCGAGGACCGCAAGAAGTACGGCCTGAACCTGATCGAGGACATCAAGCGCAACGTCTCCGCCGCGGCCCTGGGCAAGCTGGCCCGCGCGGGCTGGGTCGACGACAACGAGGAGTACAAGGTCGCCGAGTCGTACCGCAAGGAGCTGAACATCAAGGCGCCCACCGTCTCGAGCATCACCGGCAAGCTCTCCGGCGGCAACCAGCAGAAGGTCGTCCTGTCCAAGTGGATCTTCACCGATCCCGACGTGCTGATCCTCGACGAGCCGACCCGCGGCATCGACGTCGGCGCCAAGTACGAGATCTACACGATCGTCAACCGGCTGGCCGAGGAGGGCAAGGCCGTGTTGCTGATCTCCAGCGAGCTGCCCGAGCTGCTCGGGCTGTGCGACCGCATCTACACCCTCTCGGCCGGGCGGATCACCGGTGAGGTGCCGCGGGCCGAGGCCACCCAGGAGGGGCTGATGACCCTGATGACCGCCGGACAGGAGGCCCGCCCGTGAGCGTCGCTCCGACCAATGCCGACTTCACCGTCGGCGCCAACCCGGCCGTGCCCGACGACCGGCCGCCCGGCGGGCCGCGCCGGTTCTCGATCAACCTGCGGCAGAGCGGCATCTACATCGCCTTCGCCGCGATCGTGCTGCTGTTCACGATCCTCACCGGCGGCGACATGCTGGCGCCGCAGAACATCAGCAACATCATCGTGCAGAACTCGTACATCCTGATCCTGGCCATCGGCATGATCATGGTGATCATCTCGGGGCACATCGACCTGTCGGTCGGCTCGATCGTGGCCGCGACCGGCGCGGTGGCCGCGGTGCTGATGGTCAACCACGACGTGCCGTGGCCGCTCGCGCTGCTGATCACGCTGCTGGTCGGCGCGGCGATCGGCGCCTGGCAGGGCTACTGGGTGGCGTACTTCGGCATTCCCGCCTTCATCGTCACGCTGGCCGGCATGCTGCTGTTCCGCGCGGTGACCTACAACATCCTCGGCAACCGGGGCATCGGCCCGTTCCCCGACGAGGTGCGCACCCTCTCGAACGGCTTCACCGACGGTTACCTGGGCAACATCGGCCTGGGCGCGCTCGGCGGGGCCGACCTGTTCAGTGTGCTGATCGGGGTGGTGGCGGTGGCCGGCATCGTGGTCACCCAGTGGCGCTCGCGGGCCGGCCGGGTGCGCTACGGCCAGGCCGTCGAGCCGTTCCCGCTGTTCGTGGTCAAGATCGCGCTGGCCGCCGTGGTGGTCATGTTCGTGATCGTCCAGCTCGCCCGCTTCCGCAACCTGCCCTGGGTGCTCGTGCTGCTGGCCGCGCTCGTGATCGGTTACTCGGTGCTGACCAACCGGGCCGTCTTCGGCCGCCAGATCTACGCGGTCGGCGGCAACCTGCAGGCGGCCACCCTGTCCGGCGTCAAGGTCAAGTCGGTCGTGTTCTGGATCTTCGTGAACATGGGCGTGCTGTCGGCCCTGGCCGGCATCATCTTCGCGGGCCGCCTCAACCAGGCCAACCCGACCGGCGGCGACCAGTTCGAACTGGACGCGATCGCCGCCGCCTTCATCGGCGGCGCCGCGGTCCAGGGCGGCGTGGGAAAGGTCGTCGGCGCCATCACCGGCGGCCTGATCATGGGCGTCATCAACAACGGCATGAGCCTGATCGGCGCCCCCAGCGAACAGGTCATGCTGGTCAAGGGCGCCGTCCTGCTGGCCGCCGTCGCCTTCGACGTCTGGACCAAGCGCCGCGCCGGCGCCAGCCGCTGACCCGACCCCGCGGGCGCCCTCCCGGCGCCCGCGGGCTGTGCTTGTCCGGGCTGGTTGCCGGGCGCGGGTTGTGCTTGTCCGGGCTGGTTGCCGTCCATGGGCTGCGCTTCTCCGGGCTGCCTGCGGTCCGTAGGCTGCGCTTCTCCGAGCTGGTCGCCGCCCGCCGGCCGCGCTCCTCCGAGCCGAGCGAGCGTCGTTGCGCCGCGGGGCGGGTCGGTCCTGCGAATAGCTGGCGCGTCGGCCCTGTGGACAACGGCCGCGTCGTCGTCATGTCCGGGCCGCCGGCTGTGGACAACGCCGGTTGCGTGCCGCTGTGGGGGCGTAGGGTGTCGGCACCCCGGGCGGGTGGGCTGGATAGGGGTAGTAGGGCGGCCGTGCTGGCCTGTGGACAGTGGGCGCGTCACTGGTGCGTCCGGGGCGGCGGCTGTGGACAACGTCAATCGCGCCTCGTGGCAGCACCCCCGGGCGGGTGGGCTGGATAGGAGTAGTAGGGCGGCCGTGGCTCTACCGGAGAAAGTCGGTCAGTGCGTCGGCCACTGCGGCCGGGTTCTCCTCGGCCATGTGGTGGCCGGACTCGATCGGGGTGCCGCGGATGTCGGTCGCCCAGTCGAGCCAGATGGCAAGCGGATCGCCGTAGAGCTCTTCCATGTCGTCCTTCGTCGACCAGAGGGAGAGCGCCGGGCCGGTCACCTGGCGGTCGGCGGCGCGGTCGGCCAGCTCGTGCTCGTGGTCGACGCCGAGGCCGGCGCGGTAGTCCTCGAGCATCCCGCGGACCGTGGCCGGGTCTCGGGTGGCGGCGCGGAACTCGTCGTGGTTCTCGGCGCCCATCCGATCGGGCGTGCCCGCGTACCAGGCGTCGGGGTCGGCCAGGATGGCCCGCTCCGGCTTCTCGGGCTGGGCGAAGAAGAACCAGTGATACCAGGCCTGGGCGAACCGCGCGTCGCACCGGGCGAGGGCCTCGCTGATCGGAACCCCGTCCATCACGACCAGCTTGTGTACGGACTGAGGATGGTCCAAGGCCATCCTCAGGGCCACGTAGCAGCCGCGGTCGTGGCCGGCCACGGCGAACCGCTCGTGACCGAGATTGCCCATCAGCCGCACCAGGTCCCCGGCGACGGCCCGCTTGGACTGCTGGGAGTGGTCGGGCCGCACCGCCGCCTTCCCGGACCGCCCGTACCCGCGCATGTCCGGGCAGACCACGGAGAAGCCCGCCTCCACCAGCCGAGGTGCCACCCGGTGCCAGGTCGAGCCGGTGCGCGGATGGCCGTGGATCAGCAGCACCGGCGGCCCTTCGCCGCCGTGCCGAACCCGCAGCGTCACTTCGCCGACGTCGATCCGCTCGTCCTGGAATCCTTCGAACACCATTGACCGGTACCCGGCTCGCCGCCGTTGATTCCCGCGCCGGGCCGGCGGCCCGGGACGGCTTGGACCGACGCGGACCTGGTCCGCGGTGCCGGGGACCGGACAGATGCCGTATTTCCGATGCCGGGCCGGTGGCCGGGGACGGCCTGGATTGACGCGGGCTTGGTCCGCGGCGCCGGGACCGGACAGATCCCGTATTCCGACGCCGGGCCGGTGGCCGGGGACGGCCTGGACTGACGCTGAGCTGGTCCGCGGCGCCGGGGACCGGGCAGACGCCCGTATCTCCGGATTTGATCTTTTGGTGTCACCGGACGGCCCGCCGGAAAAATTCGCGGGATGCCGTCAACCTTTGCCGGGGCCCGGACCACTTGATCACGACTGACCTGATCGAGAGGAACACGGATGAAGCACGAAATGCCTGGCGGGGCACGTCGGCGGAGGCGTCGCGCAGTGCTGGTCGGCGGGACGGCGGTGGTGCTGGCGGCCGCGGTGGGCCTCACGGCCAACGCGTTCGCGGCCGGCGCGTCGTTCAGCGACACCTTCGAGGACGGTGACACCGCGGGCTGGTCTAAGTCCGGCGGGTCGTGGTCGGTGGTGACCGACGGCAGCAAGGCGCTGCGTCAGGCCGCCAACGGCAGCGAGCGCGCCCGGATGTTCGCCGGCGACACCGGCTGGACCGACTATTCGGTGCAGGCCAAGGTGCGCCCGCTGACGCTGGCCACGGCCGGCGCCTCGGCCGGTCTCGTCGCGCGGGCGTCGGGGGCGGCCCAGTTCGAGCGGCTCGCCCTGGTCGCCGGGGCGGTGCGGCTCGAGGAGGTCAAGGGCTCGACGGTCACCGTGCTGAGCTCGCGGACCCTGGCCACCGCGGGCAGCGGCTGGCACACCCTGCGCCTGGACGTCAGCGGCACCAAGATCACCGGCTATGTGGACGGCGTCGTCGTGGGCAGTGCGGCCACGACGAAGCTGACCAAGGGCCGGGTCGGACTGGTCACCGAGCACGCGTCGGCGACGTTCGACGACGTGACCGTCGGCGCGGTGGGCAGCAGCCCGTCCACCGCGCCGACGACCACCGCGCCTACCAAGGCGCCCACCACCGCGCCCACCAACGCTCCGACGACTGCGGCCCCGACGGCCGCGCCGACCGCGACGGCCTCTCCGGTTGCCACCACGTGGCCGACGCCGAAGAGCACGACGACGCTCACGGCCACGAAGAAGGTCACCGGGAGCTTCGACGGCGGGAACGTGCGCTTCATCGGCGGCGGTGACCTCGGCGACGGCGGGCAGGACGAGGGCCAGGACCCGATGTTCCAGCTGGCCGACGGCTCGACCCTGTCCAACGTCATCATCGGCAGCCCGGCCGCCGACGGCGTCCACTGCCTGGGCACCTGCACGCTGCGCAACGTCTGGTGGCAGGACGTGGGCGAGGACGCCGCGACCTTCAAGGGCACCTCGGCGAGCCAGACCATGACCGTGGTCGGCGGCGGCGCGATGCACGCCTCGGACAAGACCTTCCAGCACAACGGCCCGGGCACCTTCGTCATCAAGGACTTCCAGGCCAGCGACATCGGAAAGCTGTACCGCTCGTGCGGCAACTGCTCCAAGCAGTTCGCCCGCAAGGTGCAGGTCTCCAACGTCACCGTCACCACGCCACTGAAGGCGCTGGTCGGCGTCAACGCCAACCTCGGTGACGTGGCCACGGTCAGCAACGTGACGGTCGTCGGCGGCACCAGCAAGACCGTCATCTGCGCCATCTTCAAGGGCGTGACCAGCGGCGAGCCGACCCAGGTCAGCTCCGTCCCCGACGGCAAGTCCTGCACCGCCACCGGCATCACCCTGAAGTAACCGCCCCCCGGTTACCGGGCGCGCCCCATGACCCGTCGATAGCATGGCGGGCATGGGGCGTGATTGGCTGGGCGATTCGGTGATGTACGAGATCTATCCGCAGTCGTTCGCCGACTCCGACGGTGACGGCGTCGGCGATCTGCGCGGCGTCATCGACCGGCTCGACCACATCGCGTCGCTCGGCATCGACGTCATCTGGTTCAACCCGTGCTTCGCCTCGCCGTTCGTCGACGCCGGCTACGACGTCTCGGACTACCTGACGATCGCCCCGCGCTACGGCACCAACGACGACATGGCCGAGCTCGTGGCCAAGGCCGGCGAACGGGGCATCCGCGTCCTGCTCGACCTGGTCGCCGGGCACACCTCGATCGAGCATCCCTGGTTTCAGCGGGAGCTGGCCGCCGACGGCCCCGACCCGGAGGGCGACCGTTACATCTGGTGCGAGCAACTGCCGGAACGGTCGTGGACGCGGGACATGCCGGGCACGCCGGCCTGGGTGCCGTCGCCCGGCCCGCGCCCCGGTTTCTACCTCAAGAACTTCTACGACCAGCAGCCCGCGCTGAATTTCGGCTGGATCGCCCGGCCCGGCAACGAGGAGTGGCGCGACGCGATCGACGCCCCCGGGCCGAGGCGCAACCGGCAGGCGCTGCAGGACATCATCGCCCACTGGCTCGATCTGGGCGTGGCCGGTTTCCGGGTCGACATGGCGTTCTCGCTGGTCAAGGACGAGGAGCTGGCCGAGGGGGTGGCGGCCACGGTCGAGCTCTGGCGCGAGCTCCGCGAGTGGCTCGAGGCGGCCTACCCCGACGCGGTCCTCATTCCCGAGGGCGCCGAGCCGCGTACGGGCGGGTCGCTCGCCTTCGACGCCGATTTCTTTCTGGTCATCAAGGACGAGCACGCGAGCCTGTTCGACAACCACTTCGCGGGCACGCTGCCGTTCCAGGCGCCGCGCGAGCCCTTCTTCGACGCCGACGGCAAGGGCAGCACCCAGCCCTTCCTGGAGGCGTGGGCCGCCGCCCGGGCCGACCACCCCGGCCGGCAGATCATCCTGGCCACGGCCGACCACGACTACGACCGGCTCTGCTGCGGCCCACGCACCGCCGAGCAGCTCGGCGCGGCCCTGACCTTCCTCTTCACCTGGGGCAGCGTCCCCTGTCTCTACTACGGCGACGAGATCGGCATGCGTTACGTGCCGGGTCTGCCCGACGTCGAGGGCTCGATCTGCAACCCCCTCTACAACCGGGCCGGCTGCCGGACGCCGATGCAGTGGGACGACAGCCCGAACGCCGGTTTCTCCAGCGCCCGGGCGGCCGACCTCTACCTGCCGATCGACCCCGACCCGCAGCGCCCGACCGTCGCCGGGCAGGAGGGCGACCCGGCGTCGACGCTCACCCTCGTCCGCGACCTGATTGCGCTGCGGCGGGCCACCCCGGCCCTCGGCACGCGCGCCTCGACGAGGGTGGTCAGCGACGGGTACCCCTTCGCCTACCTCCGCGGCGACTCGCACCTGGTCGTCGTCAACCCGCGCCGCGAGCCGGCCGTCCTGGCCGCCCCCGAGCTGGACGGCGCGACCCAGCTCTGGGGCACGGGCGTCGAAGGGCAGCAGGTGGCCGGTTTCGGCTACGCCCTTTTCGCTCTCGCCCCGTAGTCACGCATCCTCTCCGCGATCAGCACTCGGGGGCGTTGCGCCGAGGAGCCCCAGCGCCTGAACCGCGGCGGCCGCGACGGACGGGTCGGCATCGGCGGTCGCCGTCGTCAGGCCGGGAACGGCCCACGACGCCTGCTCGGGAAACCAGCCCAGCGCGCCCGCGGCCCGGCGGCGCACCACCGGATCGGCGTCGTGCAGCAATATCAGGAAGAGCGGCACCCCCTCGCCGACGGCGTCGTAGGCGCGCAGCTCGATCTGCGCCCCGTTCTGATCGTCGGGGGAAGCCCCGGGACGCTCCCAGCGGCCACCGCCCGCCGCGGCCGCCCGCAACTCGCCGGCCGGAAAACCCTCGGACCGCCACCACTGGTCATCGCCGATGGCCAGAGCGACGAGCAGCTCGAGCAACTCCGCACGCTCCGGTGTGGATGGGTCGTCGGCCAGCTCGAGCAGGAACGGCACCGCGTGCGCGCTCGCCTCGAATCGCGTGCCCTGGGGGACGAGGGTGTCGTAGAGCTGTGAACGCGCCTGCTTGCGCGCGTCGGTATCGGGGGAGAGGAGCGCCCGCAGCTGAGCGGGCACCTCCTCGGCGGAGCCATAAGCATGGGTGAGATCGGGCCACGGAGCATCGTCCAACGTGTCGAGCATGGCCCGAACCTACTGCGCCCCTACGACATTTTCGCCCGCTGATAACGGGCCAGCACGGCCGCCCCGGACGGCTCGGCCGACACACATTCCAGGTACGCCGGGGGAGTGCCGGTGGGAAAGAGCCGCTCGCCGGTCCCGAGCACGGTCGGGAAGGTCAGCAGCCGGTATTCGTCGATCAGATCCGCCGCCATCCGGGCGTGCACCACTCGCACGCTGCCCGCCACCACGACGTCCCGCTCCTCCCGCTCGACCTCCTCGATCAGGTCGCCCTCCAGGAGCTGCGAGTTGGCCCAGGCCGAGACGTCGGTCAGCGTCCGCGAGGCGACCAGCTTGGGCACGGCGTTCATGCGGGCCGAGAACGGGTCGTCGCGGGCCGGCCAGAGCCGGGAGAACAACTGCCAGGTGGTACGCCCGAGCAGCAGGACCCCGTCGTCCAGCTGCGGGCCGAGCCGGAACTTGTCGCCGGCGACGGTCTCCGGGCCGTGCCGGAAGGCCCAGCCGCCGGCCGGCTTGCCCCCGGATCCGTCCGGGTCGGACACGATGCCGTCCAGGGTGACGAACTCGATGACGATGACGCTCACGATGGTTCCCTTCGTCGGGGTGCTACCGGTACCTACCGGCGGCGGCCCGGCGACTCATCGCAGCCGGGGAAGGTTGGCCGGATCGGCGAACGTGACGTTGTGGGTGACCCGGCCGGCGCGGACGGTCAGAACCTGCCACGAATGCAGCCGGGTGCCACCGCCGGGCGAGGGCGCGTACGCCGCGAAGGCCGGTTGCCCGTGGCCGCCTCGCGCAGCGCCGCCCGGAGGACGGGACGCTTGCTGTCCCGCTCGACGTGACCGATCGGGCGGCCGTCTTCGCGGCCGTGCAGACCGCGGTCGACCGGTTCGGCGGGATCGACATCGTGGTCAACAACGCCGGGACGATGTCGATGGGCATGGTGGAGGAGTTCACCGAGGAGCAGGCCCGCGACCAGCTGGAGGTCAACTTTTTCGGGGCGCGGTGGGTCAGCCAGGCCGTCGCGTCGCAGCTGCGGTCGCAGGGCCACGGCCATCTCGTGCAGGTGTCGAGCATCGTCGCCCTCGGCGGCTTTCCCAGCACGGGTCTCTACAGCGCCAGCAAGTTTGCTCTCGAAGGCATGAGCGAGGCGCTCGCGCTCGAGCTGGCGGCCTTCGGCGTCAAGGTCAGCATCGTGCAGCCGGGCGGCTATTGGACCGATCTCTACTCCAGCATGAGAACGACCGAGCCGCTGGCGGCCTACGCCGGTCTGCGGGCCGAAATGGAGAAGCAGCGGGCCGACGGCTCGGTCGACAGCGCGCCCGCCCTGGCCGCCGAGGCGCCGCTCGAGCTGGTCGACAGCGACGACCCGCCGTCGCGGCGGCTGCTCGGCAGCATGGTCTACGACGTCGCCTTCGACCTGGCCCGGCGGCGGATGGACACGTGGGCCTCGTGGGAGGACGTGAGCCGGGCGGCGGAACATGCGATCCCCGATCCGAAGGGTGAGGCTCAGCAGTAGGCGCGCAGGGCGTCGACGGTCGAGGGCAGGTTGTATTCGCCGACCATGAGGCACAGGTTGGCGAACGTGCTGCCCTCGACCTGCCAGGTCGCCGGGGAGCCGGCCAGGGTGCGGACGAGCCGTTGCTGCCGCTCCGAGAGCGACCGGTAGGGCGTGTCTCTGGCGACCGCGCCGGCCGGTAAGGCCCGCCGCAACGCCTCGCCGACCACCGGCAACGCCGGCAGCCCCGACACCGTGGGGATGCGCCCGAGCAGCGCATCGAACGCCGTCTCGGAGTCGTCGGGCAGGACCTGGCGCAGCGCCAGCGTCGCGTAACCCCGCAGGTCGCCCTCGTAGTAGGGCACTTGCCAGCGGATCTCGCCGGCGTCGCCGCGCGACCAGCGCAGCAGCTCGTCGGTCACCTCGGGGGCCGCCGCCGACCGCTGCAGCCGGGCCAGCGCGATCGCGGCCGAGCCACGCACGGTCTCGCGTGGGTCGGCGAAGGCGGCCGCGACCGGATCGCCCGCCCCGAGCAGGCCGAGCGCGAGCACGGCGGTCGCCGCGACGTCGGTCGCGGGGTCGCGGGTCAGCGGGGTCAGGGCGGGGACGCTGTCGGCGGCCCGCCCCGGGAACCAGCCCAGCAGGCCGGCGCCGAGCCGGCGGACGCCGGGATCGGGGTCGCCCAGCAGGGCCAGGAACTGGGGCACACCCCGCTCGACGGCGTCGTAGACGGCCAGCTCGACCGGCCGGGCCGAGCCGCGCGAGAACCCCTCGGGCAGCCAGAACTCGTCGTAGCCGACGGCCAGGGAAGCAGCAGCTCGAGCAGGTCGGGTCGCTCGGCCGGCGGCCACCCGGTGAGGATCTCGAGCAGGAACGGCACGGCGGGCACGGCGGCGTCGTAGCGCGTGCCCTGATGGAAGATGTTGCCGTAGCAGCTCCACAGCGCTTTTTGCCGCTGGTCGGGATCGGGCGAGGTCAGCGCGCGCAGCTGGGCCGGCACGTCGGCGGCCGGGCCGTAGGCGTGGGTGAGGTCGGACCACGGCACATCATCGAGAGCGTCGAGCACGTCCGAACGCTACTGCGACCCTCCGACAAAACCCGAGCCATCAGGGCCTGTCCTGCCGATCACGACGCAGCCCCTCGTGATCGGCAGGACAGACCCTGAAGCCGCAGGGCACCCGGAGCGGTGACGGGCACGGCGGGGTGCCGGGGCGCGATCGGGGGCAGCCGGCGGTAGGGCTCGCCCAGCGCGGGACGTGGGTCGGCATCGCCCGCGTTCGGCCACAGCGCGACGGCCCGTTCGGCCATGGCGGTGATGGTCAGCGACGGGTTGACGCCGAGGTTCGCGGCGACCGCCGAGCCGTCGATGACGTGCAGGCCGGGGTGGTGGAAGAGCCGGTGGTACGGGTCGATCACGCCCTGCTCGGAGGTGACACCGATCGCGCAGCCGCCCAGGAAGTGGCCGGTCACCGGGCGCCCGGCCAGCTCGGTGACCGCGCCCAGGGCCACGCCGTCGATCTTGGTGGCGACCCGGCGGGCGACGTCGTGCGCGGCCGGGACCCACTCCGGGTTAGGCTCGCCGATGCCCTGGCGGGTGCGCAACCGGCCCCGGCGGCGGTGGACGGTGATCGAGTTGTCGAGCGCCTGCATGGCCAGCACCACGACGGTCTGCTCGGACCAGTGACGGGGCCAGGCGAGCAGGCGCAGGTCCTTCCCGGCGGTGGCCAGCGCCCGGACGGCGGCGAGGAGCCGGGAGCGGCCGCCGGTGTCGTCGACCAGGACGGTCGACATCAGTGCCAGGAGGTTGCTGCCCTTGCCGTAGCGGACGGGCTCGACGTGGGTGTCGGCGTCGACGTGGATCGACGAGGTGATGGCCACGCCCCGGCTGAAGTCGGCGTCGCGGCGGCGGGTGCGGGCGCCCAGGATAGACTCGGAGTTGGTGCGGCTCAGCTCGCCCAGTCGCGGCGAGACGTGCGGGAGGCGGCCCCGGTCGCGCAGCTGGTGCAGGAGACGCTGGGTGCCGAGCGCGCCCGCGGCGAAGACGACCTGGCCCGCGGTGATCGTCCGGCGCCGGCGCAGGCTGCCGGTGCGATGGGTGCGCACGGCATAACCCCCTTCGGCCCGGGGGCGTACGTCGGTGACGGTCGTCAGGGGCAGCACGGTCGCGCCCGCCCGCTCGGCCAGGTGCAGGTAGTTTTTGACGAGGGTGTTCTTGGCGCCGACCCGGCAGCCCGTCATGCACGAGCCGCAGAAGGTGCAACTCGCCCGGGCCGGCCCGGCGCCGCCGAAGTACGGGTCGGGGCCGCTCGGGCCGAAGTGGACCCCCACCGGCGTACGGCGGAAGGTGCTCTCGACGTTCAGGTCCTTCGCGACCTCGTGCAGGGCCCGGTCGGAGGCCGTCTCGAGCGGGTTCACGGCCACCCCCAGCATGCGTTCGGCCTGGTCGTAGGCCGAAGCGAGCTCGGCGTTCCAGTCGGTGATCGCCGCCCAGCGCGGATCGGCGTAAAAACTGTCGGGGGGTCGGTACAGGGTGTTCGCATAGCCCAGCGAGCCGCCACCGACCCCGGCGCCGCTCATGATCAGGACGTTGTCCAGAAGGGTCAGGCGCAGGATGCCGAAACATCGCAGCGCGGGCGCGAAGACATAGCTGCGCAGCCGCCACGAGGTGCGGGGGAGCTGATCGTCGGGGAAACGGCGCCCGGCTTCGAGCACCGCGACCCGATAGCCCTTCTCGGTCAGGCGCAGCGCGGTGACGCTCCCGCCGAAACCGGAGCCGACGATCAGGACGTCGTAGTCGTACGCCATGGGCGTACGGTGACACCCTTGTTGACGGGGTGTCAATAAGGAGGAGCGCCCGTGCACCATTACCGACAGGGCAGCGGCCGTCCGCTCGTGCTGCTGCACGGCCTCGGCAGCCGCTGGCAAGTGTGGAAACCGGTGCTGCCCCGGCTGACCCCGCATCACGACGTGATCGCCGTCGACCTGCCCGGTTTCGGCGAGACGCCGCCCGACGGCGGGCCGGGCGACGTGCCGCATCTGGCCGACCGGGTGACCGCCTTCCTCGACGATCTCGGTGTCAGCCGGCCCGCGCTCGGCGGCAGCTCGCTCGGCGGGGGAGTCGCGCTGGAGCTGGGCCGGCGGGGCGTCGCCCGCTCGGTGACGGTCTTCTCCCCGGTCGGCTTCTCCGGCGCCGCCGGGGCGCGCTGGTGCCAGGGCGTGGTGACCGCCGCCCGGGCCGGTGGCGCCGCGCTCGGGCCCGCCCTGCCGCGCCTGATGCGCACCCGGGCCGGCCGGGCGGCGCTGTGCGGGGTCTTCTACGCCCGGCCGGGCGGGCTCGACCCCGGTGACTGCGTGGCCGACGCCCGCGCCCTGGTCGCCGCGCCGGGCTTCCGGTCCGCCCGCAACTCCCTCGGCCGATGGCGCTTCCCGGGCGGCGGCGACAACGGCGACGGCGGCAACGGCGACGGCGGCAACGGCAACAACGGCAACGGCAACAACGGCAACGGCAACGGCAACAACGGCAACGGCAACAACGGCAACGGCGACCGCGGCGACAACGACGGCCTCCCGGTGATGGTCGCCTGGGGCAGCCGCGATCTCGTGCTGCCCTACCGGCAGGCCGCCCGGGCCCGCCGGCTCCTGCCCCGGGCGCGCCACGTCCGCCTCGCGGGCTGCGGGCATCTGCCGTTCGCCGACGATCCCGAGGCGTGCGCCCGGCTGCTGCTGGAGTCGGGTTAGCAGCCTATTGGCGCAGTGCCAATAGGCTGATACCTTCCCCCTACGTCCTCGAGGCCAAGGCGGTCCGCCATGAGCCAGCCCTCACCGTCCACCATGGTCGCCGCGTTCGTGCGCACCGTCGCCGCCCGCCCGGGCGAGGTCGCGTTGCGCACCGCCGGCGGCGGCCCCTCCTACACCTGGTCCGACTACGCCGCCCGGGTTGCCGCGATCGCCGGCGGCTTGGACGAGGCCGGGGTCCGGCCCGGTCACCCGGTGGCGTTGCTGCTGACCAACCGGCCCGAGTTCCACTTCTTCGACACCGCCGCGCAGCACCTCGGCGCGATCCCGTTCTCCTGCTACAACACGTCCTCGCCCGAGCAGATCGAATACCTGCTCGCCGCATCCGGGGCCGAGGTCGCCGTCACCGAGCAGCGGCTCGCCCCGGCCTTCGCGACCAGCAAACCGCGCCGGCTGATCGTCGTCGACGGCGCCGACCACGACTTCGGCCGGCCGGGCTTCGACCTGGCCGGCGCGGCCGTGACCCCGGACGATCTGCTCACCCTCGTCTACACCTCGGGCACGACCGGCCGGCCCAAGGGCGTCGAGATCACCCACGCCAACATGGTGGCGATGGTCGAGGCCACGGCGCCGCTGGTCGGGGTGCGCCCCGGCGACCGGATGATCTCGTTCCTGCCCGCCGCGCACATCGCCGACCGGTGGGCCTCGCACTACTTCCACCTGTGGTGCGGCACCGAGTTGACCACTCTCGACGATCACCACCGGATCGTCGCCGCGCTGGCCGAGGTGCGCCCCACCCTGTTCGGCGGCGTGCCCCAGGTGTGGCAGCGCATCGTGGCCGGCATCCGGCGGCTGCCCGACGAGACCATGCGCGCGGCCGTCGCCCAGGCCGTCGAGGTCGCGCGGCAGGCGCAACGGGCCGGTGACGCGGCGCCGCCCGAGCTGCGGCAGAAACACCAGCTGGTCGAGCAACGGGTGCTCGGGCCGCTGCGGGCCCAGCTCGGGCTCGACCAGGTGCGGGTCGCGGTCACCGCGGCCGCGCCGACCCCGCCCGAGATTCTGGAATACGTGAACGCGCTGGGCGTGCCGCTGGTCGAGGGCTGGGGCATGTCCGAGGTGTCCGGGCTGGGCACGCTGGTGCCGCCGGGGGTGGTGCGGTCCGGGACGATCGGCTTGCCGGTGCCCGGGCTCGAGACGCGCCTGCTCGACGACGGCGAGTTGCTCGTCCGTGGCCCGATGGTCATGCGGGGCTACCGGGACCAGCCCGAGGAGACGGCGCAGGCCCTCGACCAGGACGGCTGGCTGCACACCGGCGACGTCGCGGTGCGGGACGACGACGGCTACCTTCGCCTGATCGACCGCAAGAAAGAGTTGCTCATCACGACCGGCGGGAAGAACATCGCACCGGCCGGGGTGGAGCTCGCTCTGCGCACGGCGTGCCCGCTGATCGGCCACGCCGTGGTGCTGGGCGACGCGCGGCCCTACCTGACCGCGTTGCTGGTCGTCGACCCCGAGACGGCCGCGGCGATGGGCCTGGGCGTCGGCGATCCGGCCGTGGTGCGGGCGATCGCCGAGGGTGTCGCGGCGGCCAACGCGACCCTGTCGCGGCCCGAGCAGATCAAGGCGTACGAGATCCTGCCCGAGGCGTGGCTGCCCGGCGGCGATCTCGTCACGCCGACCATGAAGGTGCGCCGGCACGCGGTGCTGGAGCGCTACGCGTCGCAGGCGGAGAGGCTGTACGCCCGGTGAAGCCGCGGGTCGTCATCATCGGGGCCGGTTTCGGCGGGGTTGCGGCCGCGGCCGCCCTGCTCGACGCCGGCTTCGACGATCTCGTCCTGCTCGAACGGGCGGGGTCGATCGGCGGGGTGTGGCGCGACAACACGTACCCCGGCTGTGGTTGTGACGTGCCGGCCCCGCTCTACTCCTACTCGTTCGCCCAGAACCCGGCCTGGTCGCGCCGCTACCCCGCGCAGGCCGAGATCCTGGCCTACCTGCGCCGCACGGCCGAGGAGCTGGGCGTGGCGGGCCGGGTCCGGCTCGATGCCGAGGTCACCGCGGCGACCTGGACGGGCTGCCAGTGGCTCATCGAGACGGCCGGCGGCGCCACCTTCGAGGCCGACGTGCTGGTCCCGGCCGTCGGCCAGCTCGGCCGCCCGGTCGTGCCCGCCCTCACCGGCACCTTCGGCGGCCCGGCCGTGCACACCGCCCGCTGGCGCGACGACCTGCCCGTCGACGGCGCCCGGGTCGGCGTGATCGGCACCGGCGCCAGCGCCATCCAGCTCGTCCCCGCCCTGGCCGGCCGGGCTGCGCACGTCACCGTCTTCCAGCGCACCGCACCGTGGACCCTCCCGCGCCCGAACCGCCGCTACGGCGCCGGCCGCCGTTTCGCGTACGGCCGGATGCCCGGTCTGATGCAGCTGCCGCGGGCCGGGGTCTGGGCGATGACCGTGGTCAACGGCTACGCGATCACCGGTGGCCGGCTGGCCGGCGCCTTCGTGCGTGGTCTGTCCCGCGCCCAGCGCCGCCTGCAGGTGCGCGACCCCCAGTTGAGGGCGAGGGTCGCGCCGGACGAGGCGATGGGCTGCAAACGGGTCCTGTTCACCAACGACTGGCTGCCCGCGCTCGCCCGCCCCGATGTCACGCTGGTGACCGAGAAGATCCTCGAGATCACCCCGGACGGAGTCCGTACGGCCGACGACGCCGACCACCGCTGCGACGTGCTCGTCTACGCCACCGGGTTCGCGGCGACCGACTTCCTGGCCGGCCTGCGGATTGCCGGCCGCGACGGCCGCCGGCTGAGCGAGGAGTGGCGCGACGGCGCGTACGCGCATCTCGGGATGACCGTTCCCGGCTTCCCCAACCTGTTCCTGATCTACGGCCCCAACACCAACACCGGGAACACCTCGGTCCTGTATTTCCACGAGCGGCAGGCGGCCTATCTGGTCCAGGCCGTGCGGCGCCTGGCCGCCGGCGCGCCTCCACTGGAGGTGCGCCGCAACGTCGCCGCCGCCTTCGACGCCGAGATGCAGCAGCGGCTCGCCCGCAGCGTGTGGACCGGCTGCCAGAGCTGGTATCGCAACGCGGCCGGCCGGGTCGTCACCAACTGGCCCGGTCAGGCCTCGGAATACCGCCGCCGGATCGCCCGCCTGCGCCCCTCCGACTACACGTCCGGGCCCGATTCACCAACCGCCCGCCCCCGGGCCGAGGATCCGCCCGCCGACGGTGACGGCTAGGACCGCGGCCTCCTCCGCGGTGGAGACGTGCACATAGACACTGTGGCCGGAGGGCGGCAGCGGCACCCACCGCTCGGCGGAGTTCAGGCCGAGCTGGAAGCCGCAGTCGGAGTGGTTGAACGGCCAGCCGAGATCCCAGTCGATCGTGGCCGGGTCGTCGTCCATCACGGCGAGCACCGCCTCGGCCAGGCCCGCGCCCAACGGAGATTCCGGCGCCTGCACGGTGACCGGCACCAGGGGGAGACGCACCAGGGTGGCGATGACGGCCGGCGTCAGATCCGTGATCAGGAAGGCGTTGCCGTTCTTGTGCCGGATCGGATTGTCTCGCCGGGCCAGGTGCGGTCGCAGGCCGTCGAGCACCTCGGTGACCACGGCGGCCGGGATCGACAGGCCGATCGACGGCGACTCCAGACGCAGATAGCGGCCCAGATCCTGGTGCGAGCTGGTCTCGACGGAGGCGCTGACGGTCTTGGGGCAGCGACACTCGTGGTCGCCGGCCGCCTGGAGGCGTCGCGTCATGGCGTAGGCCGCCTGCGCGTCCTGGCCGTTGTGAATGCGGAAGACCTGCGAGTTGCCCACGCCGGAGGAGTCTTCCAGCCGCCGCTCGCCGCGGGTTACCAGGCCTGCCGGACGGCCTCCCGGAAGAGCCGCAGCAGGGGCCGCTCGTCGTCGCGGCGCCACAGCAGCACCAGCTCGCTCGGCGGCAGCCCGGTCACCGGCCGCGTCTCGATGCCCTCGCGGGCGATCAGCGGGGCGTTCCCGGCCGCCATCAGCACGATGCCCAGCCCCGAGGTGATCGCCTCCACCGTCTCCTCGGTGGTGGCCACCTCGGCGCCGATCCGGGCCGGCCGCCCGCCGCGTTCCCCGGTCGCGAGCCAGTGGTCGCGCAACTTCCCGTCGTCGGTCGCGGGCAGGGCCAGGAACGGTTCGTCCAGCAGGTCGGCGAAGTCCACTGTGGCCTGCCGGGCCGACCGGTGCCCGGCCGGCAGGGCGACGATCACCGGCTCGGTGGCCACGGTCAGCCAGGCGAACCGGTCCGGATCGGGCACCGGCATCCAGACGAAGGCGGCGTCGGTCCGGTCCCTGCCGGTCGCGGTCAGGCCGGCCACCGGGTCGTCCCACGGGATCTGCCGCACGTGCATGGTCGCCCCGGGCGCGGCGGCCGAGAACCGCGCGCGGGCGGCCGGCAGCAGCCCACGGCCGAGACCGGTGCTCATGCCGACCACCAGCGTCGTGGCCTGCTCGGCGGCGGCCTCGGCCAGCGCTTCTTCGGCCACCCGCCAGGCCTCCAGCACCGCTCGGGCCGCGGGCAGCAGCGCCGACCCGGCCGGGGTGAGGCGCACCTGCGGCCGGTCCCGTTCGAACAGCGGCGCCCGCACCTGCGCCTCCAGGGCCCGGATCTGCTTGGACAGCGCGGGCTGGCTCACGTACAGCTCCTCGGCGGCCCGGGTGAAGTGCAGGTGCTCGGCGACGGCGACGAAGTAGCGCAGCTCCCGCAGGTGGACGTCCATAGCTACTGGTTATCACGACGGGTCTTGGACGGGACCGGCCGCCCGGCGGCAGGCTGGCCGCATGGAAACGACACGGGTTTGGCTCATCACCGGCGCGAGCAGCGGTTTCGGCCGCGCCATCAGCGAGGCGGCGGTCGCCGCGGGCGACGTCGTGGTCGCCACCGCCCGCCGCCCCGAAGCGCTGGACGACCTGGTCGCCGCCCACCCCGACCGGGTCGAGGCGGTCCGTCTCGACGTGACCGAGCCGGGCGCCGCGGAAACCGTGGTGGCCGCGGTCGAGGCCCGCTACGGCCGGATCGACGTGCTGGTCAACAACGCCGGCCGCGGGCAGGTCGGCGCGGCCGAGGAGACCACCGACGCGGAACTGCGGGACCTCTTCGAACTGCACGTCTTCGGGCCGGCCGCGCTGACCCGGGCGGTGCTGCCGGGCCTGCGGAAGCGGGGGAGCGGCGCGATCGTCCAGATGTCGTCGTTCGGCGGCCAGGTCGCGTACCCCGGCTTCTCGGCCTACTGCGCGACGAAGTTCGCCCTCGAGGGCTATTCCGAGGCGCTGGCGGCCGAGGTCGGGCCGCTCGGCATCCGGGTGCTGGTCGTCGAGCCGGGCGCCTTCCGCACCAGCTTCTCCGGCGGCGGCCTGGTCGAAAGCCAGGAGATCGCCGCGTACGCCGAGACGGTCGTCCCCACCCGCAAGATGATCAAGGGAGTGGACGGCACCCAGCCCGGCGACCCGGCCAAGGCGGCCGCCGCGATCCTGACCGCCCTGACCGCCGGCGAGACCCCGCTGCGCCTGCCGCTGGGCGACGACTCGGTCGACGGCATCCTCACCCATCTCGGGCAGATCGAGTCCGAGGTGCGTAGCTGGGAGAAGGTCTCCCGGTCGACCGGTTACTGATACTCGACGACGGCGATGTCGTCCTCGATCAGGCTGCCCGGCACCAGGAGGCCGTCGTGCTCGGCGACCGCGGTCACGAAGCCGTACGAGCCGTCGGCCGCGCGCAGATCGTGGACGGGCTCGCCGTCGAGGGTGAAGGCCATCACCAAGGCGACGATCGTCGGCCGGGGGCGCAGGGCGGCGGGCAGGTTCCACACCAGCAGGCGCAGGAAGCCGGGCAGCGGCAGCAGCCGGTCGAGGATCGGGTCGCGGGGCGCCACGATGGCCACCCAGAGCAGGCCGTCGCTGCCCAGCCACATGTTGTCGGGAAAGCCGGGCAGGTTGCCGGCCAGCGTCTCGGTGGGTTCCATCGGCGGGGGCTGATCAGGCGGTGGGGCATGCGGGTGAGTGTGTCACCCCGCCGTCGTGCTAACTTGAACGCGTTCAACTGAACGCGTTCAAGAATGGGGTGGCGGTCATGGACCGACTCAGCGGATCCGGCTGGACCGGGCTGCACGTGGTGGTGGCGGTCTGCGTTCTGCTCTTCGTGCCGCTCGGGCTCGGGGCGCTCGGGCGCGGCCGGAGCCTGACCCGATGGTGGCCGGTCCTGGCGGTGCCCGCCGTAGTGGCGCTTGCCCTGCCCCGCGGGGCGGTCGCCGGTCTGCTCGGCGTGCCCTACCTGATCGGTTGCCTGGCCGTGCCGGTGGTCCTGCGGCGGGAGCGGCTCGTCGCGTTCGCCGCCGCCTGTTTGCCGGTGGCCGCGGCCGGGCTGGTCGCCGAACGGGCCGGCGTCGCGCTGCTCGGCTTTCCGGCCGGGGTGCTGGGCCTGACGGCGGCGCACTTCCACGTCGCCGGGTTCGGCGCGCTGCTGCTGCTCTCGCTGGCCGGCCGCCGGGGCCGACGGCTCGCGCCGGCCGGGGTGGCCCTGGTCGGCGCCGGCTTCCTGATCGGTCGCACCCCGCTCGGCCCGGAGGCGGGCGACCTGATCGAGCTGCTCGGGGCGGGCCTGCTCACCGCGGGCCTGTGGCTGGCGATCGCCGCCCACGCGGGCCGCGCCGCCCGGCTGTTGCTCGCCCTGAGCGTCGTCACCATGTCGCTGGCCGTCCTCTACGCGGCCGGCCAGGCCGCCGGCCTGCCCCACCTCGGCCTGACCTGGATGGTGCTCACCCACGGTGTGCTCAACGCGGCCGCTGTCCTGACCGCCCTCGTCGTGGCCTGGGCCCGCCGCGAGCAACCCTGGTCGGCCCACTGTTGGTCGCACCGCGTCGGCACCGGCCGCGACCGGTTCGAGGCGGCGTCGCAGGCGCTGCTGACCTGGCAGATGCACCGGGCCGCGGGCGCCTGGGTCGAGCCGGAGACTCCGCCGGCCGAGGTCGGCCTGCACATGCTGTCCCGGCTCGGTTTCGGCCGCCTGCGGGTGAGCGAGCCGTGCGAGGTGACCGAGGTGATCCGCGAGCCCGGCCGCACCTCGATGCACTACCTCGCACTGCCGGGCCACACCTTCGAAGGCGACGAGCGCTTCACCGTCCTGCTCGAGCCCGACGGAACGGTCGGGTTCGAAGTCGCCGTACGCTCCCGGCCCGCTCTGCTCATCGCCCGGCTCGCGGGCCCGGTCGTCCCGGCGGTGCAGTGGCTGTTCATCGCCCGCTGCGCGGCCGCCCTGCGCCGGGCGAGCCCGCGGGCGGGGCAGGATGGGCTCCATGACCGGAGCTCCGACGTACGTCGTCCTGCGTGAAATCGCCCCGGGCACCTGGCAGTTCGTCGCCGAGGTGACCCGCCGGCCCGGGATGCCCGCGCGTGCCGGCCGGGCCCAGGCCGTCGAGGACGCGCTCGGCGGCCCGCCGCCCGAAGGCGCCCGTTTCGTGGTGCTCCCGCGCAGCGAATGGCGGGTCGGGCTCGACTGGTGAGAGACCGCGGGGAGCGGATCAGCGGGTGGCGGCCTGGGTGTGGCCGGGGGCGATCGACGCCTGGACGACCAGGGCGGCGGCGCCGATGGCGGCCGCGTCGCGGGGCTGGGCCGAGAGCTCGACGGTGATTTCGTGGCGGTGCCGGGCGTGGGCCGTCGTGGCCAGGTGGGTGCGCAGCCGGCGGGCGTAGATCGAGCCCGCCACCGCCATGCCGGGGCCGGTCAGCACCAGGCGGCCCAGGTCGAGCAGGTTCACCATGGACGTGACGGCCACGGCCAGATAGCCGGCGGCCTGCTCGACGACCTCGAACGCCGACGGGTCACCGCTCACCGCGGCCCGGGCCAGCGTGTCGTACGCCGTGGAGATGCTCCCGTCCAGGCGTAGCCGGCCGGCCAGCGCGGGGGTGTCGCGCGCGGCGGCCACGGTGGCGGCCATGGACGCGTACCGCTCGACGCAGCCCCGGTTGCCGCACGGGCAGGGCCGGCCGTCGAAGGCGATCGACAGGTGGCCCAGCTCGCCCGCGTCGAAGCTGGCCCCGCGGAACAGGGCGCCGCCGAAGACCAGCCCGGCGCCGATGCCGGTGGAGAGGTAGACGCTGCCGAACGACTGGGAGCGGGAGACCCGGCGGCTCCAGAACTCGCCCAGCGCGGCCGCCGCGGCGTCGTTCTCGACCAGGACCGGCAGGTCGAGCCGGGTGGCCAGGCCGGTGCGCAGTGCTTCCGGGTCGAAGTCGGGGCGAGTCGCCGGGGCCACGATGGCCAGGCCCTCGATGCGGTCGCGGGGCAGGTCGAGCCCGGCCGTGAAGTCGTCGAACCGCGCGGCCAGCAGCGCGGGCAGGTCGGCGCCGGCCAGCGGCACCACCTCGCGGCCGACCACGCCACCGGTGAGGTCGACGGCCACGCAGGTGACGTTGTCGGGGCCCAGGTGGAAGCCGAGGCCGAACCGGTTGGCGCCGTTGATGGCCAGCAGCTTGCGGGGCGCGCCGCGCACGGAGTCGGCCGAGCCGGTCTCGTGGATGACCCCGTCGGCGATCAGGTCGCGGACGATGTTGGAGATGGACGGCTGGGTCAGGCCGGTGTGCTCGGCCAGCTCGACCCGGCTGATCGCCACGGCCGAGCGGACCACGTCCACGACGAGGGCGCGACTGCCCGGCCCGGCCGCGGGTGCTTCGCGACGTGCCATGGAGTGCGTCTCTCCTCTCGTGGAACTGCCAGGCGTTACCGTACCCGGATGACACAGGCGCAGCGGCGGGTCGGGCTCGTTCTCGCGCGTGCCTCCCGGGTTCTCGGCGAGGAGCCCTACTACCACGAGTTTCTCGAGGGCCTGGAGCGCGTGCTCACCCCGGCCGGAGTGTCGGTTCTGGTCAAGGTGGTCACCGATCGCGCGGCTGAGAACGCCGCCTACGAGCGCTGGGCCGCGGCGGGTCTGATCGACGGCGTCGTGCTGGTCGACCTGGCCCCCGGCGACGACCGGGTCGAGCTGGTCGGCCGGCTGGGCCTGCCCGCGGTGGTGCTCGGCGCGCCGTCGACCGCCTCCGGGCTGCCGACGGTGTGGACCGACGACGCCGGCTGGGCCCGCGAGGCCATCCGCTTCCTGGCCGGGCGGGGCCATTCGGTGATCGGGCACATCAGCGGGCCGAGCACCTTCGCCCACACCCAGTTGCGCAGCTCGGGCGCCACGGACGAAGCCGGGGAACGCGGTCTGACGCTGCTGCGGGCCGAGGGCGACTACTCGTACGAGTCGGGCCGGGCCGCCACCGAACTGCTGATCACCCAGCGGCCGTCGGCCATCGTCTGCGACAACGACCTGATGGCGCTGGCCGCCCTGGACGCGTTGCGCGAGAACGATCTGGCCGTGCCGGGCGACGTCTCGGTGGTCGCCTGGGACGACTCGGCGCTGTGCCAGCTGGCCACGCCGCCGCTGTCGGCCATGAGTCACGATGTCGGCCGCATCGGCGAGCTGGCCGGCGGTGCCCTGCTGGATGCCATGGCCGGTAAGCCCTCCACCGTGTACGAGGCGCCGGCCGCCCACATCGTGGCCCGGGCCAGCACAAACTGATCGTCCTGAGGCCGGATCGCGGCGGCCCCAGGACTACTTAAATTATTAATCTAAGCTTGACAGCGACGCAACGCGCGTCTCATGCTGGGCGCTCCACCGGCGGTGCTGCATCCGCCGCAATCAATGAGCGAACGGGCATCGTCATGATCAATAGAAGGCACCTTCTCGGGCTCGGCCTGGCTGCCGCGCTCACTCTCGCGGCCGGCTGCACGGGTGGCGCGGGGAACGACGACGACACCGCGGGGGAGCAGGGTGGCGAGATCAAGGGGGAGATCACCGTTCTGACCAACCGGACCGACCTGGCCGAGACCGCGCTGCCGGCGTACGGGAAGAGGTTCGAGGCGAAGTATCCGGGCACGAAGGTGAGCTTCGAGGCCGTCACGAACTACGAGGGCGACGTCACCACGCAGCTCAGTTCGGGCGACTACGGCGACGTCCTGCTGATCCCCAACACCGTGGCCGTCGACCAGCTCGGGCAGTTCTTCGAGCCGCTCGGCAGCACCGACGAGCTCAAGGCGAAATACCGGTTCGTCGACGAGAAGGCGTACGACGGCAAGGTCTACGGGTTGTCGATCGGCGGCGTGGCCAACGGGCTCGTGGTCAACAAGCGGATCTGGCAGGAGGCCGGGGTCACCGCGCCGCCCAAGACGCCCGAGGAGTTCCTGGCCGGGCTGACCAAGATCAAGGGCAAGGCGGTGCCGTTCTACACCAACTACAAGGACGGGTGGCCGCTCAGCTTCTTCAACAGCCAGCGCGCGATCCTGGCCGACCCGGCGATCAACGACAAGTTCCCGGCCGACCCGGCGCCCTGGCAACCCGGCAAGATCGAGTACGTCACCGACGGTCTGCTGTTCGACATCGTGCACCAGGGCCTGAGCGAGAAGGACCCGCTCACCACGAACTGGGAAGGCTCCAAGCCGATGATCGCCACCGGCAAGGTGGCCACCATGCTGCTCGGCTCGTGGGCCGTCCCGCAGATGAAGGACGCGGCCAAGGCGGCCGGGGCGAACCCGGACGACATCGCGTTCTGGCCGTTCCCGTTCCAGACCGGCGGCAAGTTCCACACGCGCATCGAGGGCGACTACAAGGCGGCCGTCAGCAAGTCGTCGGGGAACAAGGCGACCGCCCGGGCCTGGCTCGACTGGTTCGTCACCGAGTCCGGCTTCGCGAACGATCAGGAAGCCATCCCGCCCGCGGTCGGCCAGGCGCTCCCGGCCGGGCTGAAGGCGTTCCAGGACACCGGGGTCGAGCTCGTCGAGCTGCCCGCGGCGACCACCAACGCCGGACGCGAGGACGAGATCATCAAGGAGTCCGAGATCGACCTGGCCGGCAACATCTACCGCCAGAAGCTCGTGGACATCGCCCGCGGCGCCGCCAAGGGTGACAAGGACTCGTACTTCGCCGACCTGAACAAGCGGTGGGGTGCAGCGCAGGCGCAGGTCATGAAGTGACCGCCTTGCTGGAACGACCGCCCGAAAAGGTCGTGACGCCGCCGCCGCGCAAGAAGATCAGAAGCCACTGGTTCTACCTGGCCCCGGCGCTCATCCTGCTCATCACGTTCACCTACGTGCCGGTCGGCAACATGGTCTGGTACAGCTTCCACAAGTGGGACGGGCTCGACCCGGTGATGGACCCGGTGGGCTGGGACAACTACGTGCGGGTGTTCACCGACGAACGCTACTGGCGGGTCTTCCTGATCAGCGGCTACTACTTCGTCGCGTCGTTCGCCCAGATCGCCATCGCCCTCTACTTCGCGGTCGTGCTGTCGTTCAGCACCCGGTTCCGCAACCTTTTCAAGGGCATCCTGTTCTTTCCGTACCTGCTCAACGGGGTGGCCGTCGGGTTCGTCTTCCTCTACCTGTTCCAGCCCGGCGGCACCCTCGACAGTGTCCTGAAGCTGGTCGGGCTGGGGGAGCACACCCGGCAGTGGCTGGGCGACCCCGACATCGCCAACATCTCGCTGGCCGGCACGTCGGTGTGGCGGTTCACCGGGCTGAGCTTCGTGCTCTTCCTCGGGGCGATCCAGTCGATCCCGGGCGAGATCTACGAGGCGGCCGACCTGGACGGGGCGAACCGGTGGCACCAGTTCCGCTACATCATCGCGCCGGGCATCCGCCGCATCATCAGCCTGAGCTTCATCCTGGCCATCTCGGGCAGCCTGGCCGTCTTCGAGATCCCGTTCATCATGACCGGCGGCGCGAACGGCACCCGCACCTTCGTCATCCAGGCCTACGAGACGGCGTTCCAGTTCCGGCAGATCGGGCTCGCCTCCGCCATGGCCGTGGTGCTGCTGCTCGTCGTCCTGCTGATCACCTGGATCCAGCGCCGGCTGATCCCCGACGACGAAGTGAGCCTGTCGTGACGCGCTTCGGGAAGTACGCCTCGCTCGTGCTGGCCTCCGTGATCGTCCTCGTCCCGCTGGTGGTCGTGTTCTTCGCCGCGTTCAAGACGCACGCCGAATACAGCACCAGCGGACCGCTGACGCCGCCGCGGGACTGGTTCAACTTCGACAATTTCGCGACCGCCTGGACCAAGGGGCACATGCTCCGCGGGTTCTGGAACACCACGGTCATCCTCGTCATCTCGCTGACCGGCACCGTTTTCGTCGGCACGCTGGCCGCGTACGCGATCAGCCGTTTCTCGTTCGCCCTGAAACGGCTCGTGCTCGGGCTCTTCCTGGTGGCCGCGCTCGTGCCCGGTGTGACGACGCAGGTGGCGACCTATCAGATCGTCAAGTCGATGGGCCTGGTCAACACCCCGTGGTCGGCGATCGTGCTGTTCCTCGGGACCGACATCGTCTCGATCTACATCTTCATCCAGTTCATGCAGTCGATCCCGCGCAGTCTCGACGAGGCCGCGGTCATCGACGGCGCCAACCGTTTCACCGTCTATCGCCGCATCATTCTGCCGCTGATGCGGCCGGCGATCGCCACCGTCGTCATCATCAAGGGCATCGCGATCTACAACGAGTTCTACATCCCGTTCCTGTATCTGCGATCACCCGATCTGAATGTCATCTCGACGGCGCTGTTCCGCTTCAAGGGCCCGTACGGCGCGCAGTGGGAGACGATCGCCGCCTGCACCATGATCGTCATCCTGCCGACCGTCGTGATCTTCCTTTTGCTGCAGCGCTTCATCTACAACGGCGTCACCGCGGGGGCCACCAAATGAGCGACCTGATCACCACGAAGGACCTGGCCGGCGAATGGGACCTGGCCGGCCCCGGCATCGCACTCCCGGGAATCGTCCCGGGATGCGTGCACACCGACCTGCTGGACGCCGGGAAGATCGTCGACCCGTTCCTGGGCGAGAACGAGAAAGCCGTGGAATGGGTGGGGCGGGCCGACTGGGTCTACTCCCGCGAGATCGCCTGGGACGGGCCGCGCCCTGACCGCATCGACCTCGTTTTCGAGGGCCTCGACACGGTGGCCGAGATCGAGCTGGACGGCGTAGTCGTCGGGTCCACCCGCAACATGCACCGCAGCTACCGGTTCGACGTGACCGGCCTTCTCGCTGACACCTCGAAGACGTTGCGGGTGCGTTTCACGTCGGCCTATACGGAAGCCGAAAAGGTGCAGGCGGAACTCGGGCCGCGGCCCAACGCCTACCCCGAGCCGTTCAACTTCGTCCGCAAGATGGCATGCAGTTTCGGCTGGGACTGGGGGCCGACGCTGGTGACGGCCGGCATCTGGCGCCCCGTGCGGCTCGAAGGCTGGTCCACGGCCCGCCTGAGCTCGGTCAAATCCCTGCTGACGTACGCCGATGCACGCGGCCACCTCGATCTGACCGTCGACGTCGAGCGGCTCCGGGAAAGCCCGTTGCGCCTGAAGGTTCTGCTGGACGGCCGCGAGATCGTCGACGCGCCCGCCTCGGAAACCGGCTTCAGCGTGCCGGTCGAGGGGGTCGAGCCGTGGAATCCACGCGGTTACGGCGACCCGCATTTGTACGACCTGACCGTCATTCTGCTCGACGGCGACACCGAACTCGACCGGTGGCAACGGCGCACGGGATTCCGGTCGGTCCACATCGACCGCTCACCGGACGGGACGGGACGGCAGTTCGTCTTTCACGTCAACGGCGAACCGGTGCTCGTGAAAGGCGTGAACTGGATCCCGGACGACATTTTTCCGTCCCGGATGACCCGTTCCCGTTACCGCAAGCGGCTCGGTGAGGCGGCCGCGGCCGGGGTCAACCTGATCCGCGTGTGGGGCGGCGGCATCTACGAGAGCCGCGACTTCTACGAGGTGTGCGACGAGCTCGGGCTGCTGGTGTGGCAGGACTTCCTGTTCGCCTGCGCCTGCTATCCCGAGGAGGAGCCGCTCTACTCCGAGGTCGTCGCCGAGGCCCGGGAGAACGTGCTCCGGCTGTCCCCGCACCCGAGCCTGGTCGCGTGGAACGGCAACAACGAGAACCTCTGGCTGTACGGGGCCGACGACTGGGCCTCGAAGCCGGGCGGCGACCGCAGCTGGGGCCCGGGGTATTACCTGGAAGCGCTGCCGTCGATCGTGGGCGAGCTGGACCCGTCGCGGCCCTACCTGGCGGGCAGCCCGTGGTCCGGGTCGTGGGAGCACGAACCCAATTCGCCCGACCACGAGACGTTCCATTCCTGGGACGTGTGGAACCGCGAGGACTACACGCATTACCGGGATTCGGCGCCGCGGTTCGTGGCCGAATTCGGCTGGCAGGCGCCGCCGGCCTGGCGCACCTTGCGGGAAGCGGTGACCGACGAGCCGCTGCGTCCGGATTCGCCCGGAGTCCTGCACCACCAGAAGGCCATCGACGGGAACGGGAAACTCGCCCGGGGGCTGGCGGCGCATTTCCCGGAACCGGCGAGCACCGAGGCGTGGCATTACCTGACACAGCTCAACCAGGTGCGGGCGGTCCGGACCGGAATCGAGCACTGGCGGTCGTCCTGGCCGCACACGGCGGGCACGATTCTGTGGCAGCTCAACGATTTGTGGCCGGTCATCTCGTGGGCGGCGATCGACGGGGCGGGGCGTTTGAAGCCGCTCTACTTCGAGATGCGGGCGCTCTACGCGGCGCGCTCGCTGACGATCCAGCCCCGGGACGGCGGTCTGGTGGTGGCCGTTCTGAACGACAGCCCCGAAACGTGGGCCGGGCCGTTGCAGATCACGCGGTCGAACGCCGGTGGGGCGCATGTGGTGGACGTCGAGGTCGCGCCCAGGGAAGTCGCGCTGGTCCCGGTGCCCGACTACCTCTTGGCCGACGGCGCGAACCCCTCGGATGTTCTCGTGGCGCGGTTTGAAGGCGTACGAAATCTGTGGTTCTTCGAGCCTTTTTCTCTGGCTGATCCGGGTCTGACGGTGAGCGCGGAATCCGTTCCCGGTGGGCTCGATGTGCTCGTGCAGGCGGCCGGCGTGGCGCGGGATGTGCTGCTGCAGCCCGATCGCCTCCACCCGGCGGCCACGGTGGATCGCGGTTTTGTGACGCTGCTGCCCGGCGAGTCGACGACTTTCCACGTCCGTGGCCCGGCCGAAATGGATGCCGGCCTCATCAAAGCTCCGTGGGTCCTCACCGATCTGGCGACGGTCCTGCGGCCCTGAAAGATCCCTCTTCCCCTGGAGGCAATCCCCGTGAGAATCCCCCGTCCCGTCTGGGTCGTCGGCGCCGTCTCGGTGCTGCTCGGCTCGGGCCTGGTCTACAGCGCCACCAGCGCCTCGGCGTTCGCGGCCACCCCCAAGGCCACGGTGATCAACTACCTGCGGTCGATCACCGGCACCTCGGTCGTGTCCGGCCAGCACAACAAGGAACCGGCCAGCGCTCCCGGCGCCTACACCCAGCAGGTGCACGACGTGACCGGCCAGTGGCCCGGCCTGTGGGGCGGCGACATGATGTTCCGCGCCGACGACATCAACAACCGCCAGCGCGTGGTCGACCAGGCGAAGACCGAGTGGCGCAACGGCTCGCTGGTCGCGCTGACCTGGCACGCTTGCTCGCCGACGGTCGGCCGCACCTGCGAGTTCGACGGCGGCGTCAAGACCCGCATCTCCGACAGCCAGTTCCAGCAGGTCGTCACCGGCGGCACCGCGCTCAACCAGACCTGGCGCAGCCGGATGGCCGAGGTCGTGCCCTACCTGCGGCAGCTCAAGGACGCCGGGGTGCCGGTGCTGTGGCGGCCGTTCCACGAGATGAACGAGACGTGGAACTGGTGGGGCGGCCGCCCCGGCGCCAACGGCGGGTCGAAGATCTTCCAGCAGATGAAGGACTACTTCGACAGCCAGGGTCTGGACAACCTGATCTGGGTCTGGAACGTGCAGGACAACCCGGCCGGCGGCTGGTCGTCCTACTACCCGGGCGGCAACTACGTCGACGTCGTCTCGCTCGACGCCTGGTACAAGAACTACCCGTCCACCGCGGACTACCAGCAGATCCAGTCGATCGCGGCCGGCAAGCCGATCGCCATCGCCGAGATGGGCAAGATGCCGAACGCCTCGCTGCTGACCTCGCAGAATCGCTGGGCCTACTTCATGCTCTGGTCCGAACAGCTGCGCGGCAACAACTCGAACACCGAGATCCAGAACGCCTACTTCCACCCCCGGGTCCTCAACCAGGGCGAAGTCCGCTTCTGACCGGCGGCGGTGGCGCGGTCAGGCTGTCGCGGCCAGGTCGCGCCACCGCTCCCACAGCTCCAGCCGTTCCCGATAGACCTTTTCGGCCACCGGGTACGGGTATTCGCCCAGGAACAACCGCAGGGGCGGCTCGGGCAGGTCGACCAGCCGGAGGATCGCCTCCACGGTGGCCGACGGATCGCGGGGCGCCCGGGCCGTGGCGCCGGCCCGGACCGGTGCGTAGGCGTCGATCGGGGTGGTGTGCACGGCTGAGGTCCCGGACCAGTCGGTGCCGTACGGGCCCGGCTCGACGATCGTCACCTTGACGCCAAGCGGGCCGGCCTCCTGCGCCAGCGCCTCGCTGAGCCCATCGAGGGCCCATTCGGAGGCGTTGTAGAGGCCCGGGCTCGGGAACGCGGCGATGCCGCCGATGCTCGAGACCTGCAGAATGCGGCCGTCGCCCTGCGCTCGCATGATCGGCAGGCAGGCCTGGGACCCTGGGCGCAATCTGGTCCGCGACGTCTTCCTCGATCCGGCCTCGCGTGAATTGTTCCCGCAATGGCCGGTCGTGGCCGGGCAGACCGTCGCGGCGCTGCGGGCGGACGGTGACCCGCACGATCCGGCGACGGCGGCCCTCGTAGCCGAGCTGCACGGGCAGCGCGAGTTCCGCGAGCTGTGGGCGCGGCACGACGTGCAGCCCACCCGGGACGAGACGAAGCGCTTCACCCATCCGGTCGTGGGTGACCTGACCTTGCGCCGGCAGACGCTGACCGTGGCCGGGAGCGGCGTGGTCGTCATCGCCTATCAGGCCGAGCCGGGCAGCCCGTCCGCCGACGGCCTGGCGCGGCTTCTCTGATCCGCTAAGGCGTTGATGAGCGTCAATATGACGTTCACGTGGTGCTCAGCGGCGGCCAGCATTCTTCGCGGGAGTCATCCCACGAGGAGGAACCATGGACCGTCGAACTCTGCTGCGTGCCACCGTCGCCGGGGCCGGGGGAGTGGCACTGCCGTTCACCGCCTGGTCGTCGGCCTACGCGGCGCCGGCGCAGAACGCCACCGGGCCGTACGGGGCGTTACGCGCGGCCGACGCCAACGGCATTCAGCTGCCGGCCGGCTTCACCAGTCAGGTGGTGGCGCGGTCGCGGCAGACGGTGCCGGGCACCTCGTACCGGTGGCACGACGCGCCCGACGGGGGCGCGGTGATTCCGAACGGCAGTGGGTGGATCTACGTCTCCAACTCCGAGGTGTCGTCGTCGGCCGGCGGCGGGGCGTCGCGTCTCGTCTTCAACTCGAGCGGCACGGTCACGGGTGCGTCGCGCATCCTCTCGGGGACCAACCAGAACTGCGCGGGCGGCAAGACACCGTGGAACACGTGGCTCTCGTGCGAGGAGATCAGCCTGGGACGGGTGTGGGAGACCTACCCGCTGGGCGGAACGGCCGTGGTGCGGCCGGCGATGGGGCGGTTCAAGCACGAGGCGGTCGCGGCCGATCCCGTACGCCAGGTCCTCTACCTGACCGAGGACGAGACCGACGGCCGGTTCTACCGGTTCATCCCGTCCAGCTGGGGCAACCTGTCGGCCGGGACGCTGCAGGTCTTCCGCGCGGGCACGGCGACGTCGGGCTCGTTCACCTGGGCCGACGTGACCGACCCGGACGGCTCGCCGACCGCCACGCGCTACCAGGTCTCGGGGGCGAAGGTCTTCAACGGCGGCGAGGGCTGCCATTACGCGAACAACACGGTCTGGTTCACCACCAAGGGCGACAACCGGGTCTGGCAGGTCGACCTCACCAGCAACACCTACGAGCTGGCGTACGACGACAACCTGGTCAGCCCGGGCACGGCGCCGCTGACCGGGGTCGACAACGTGACCGGCACCGCCTCGGGTGACCTGTACGTCGCCGAGGACGGCGGGAACATGGAGATCTGCCTGATCACGCCGGACGACAAGATCTCGGCCTTCCTGCGGATCACCGGGCAGGGGTCGTCCGAGATCACCGGCCCGGCCTTCACGCCGGCCGGTGACCGGCTCTACTTCTCGTCGCAGCGGGGCACCACCGGATCGTCATCCGGCGGCATCACCTATTGCGTGACGGGGCCGTTCCGCTAAGGTTTTCGCGCGTCCATGATCGCGGCCACCGCCGCGACCGTGACGACCGCGCAGGTCAGCAGCACGCCGCGCGCGCCCCAGGCGACCATCGCCACCGAGAGCAGGCCCCAGGCGATCCCCGCGGTCACGAGCACGGTGATCAGCACCGGACGGGGCCAGCGGGGCCAAGGCGCGCGGGTCAGCGCGGGATAGTCCGTGGTCAGCCGGGCGACGATATCGTCGAACTCCCTGCGCTTGTCCTCGGTGCTCATCCGATCGACCTCCCTGTCGAGGACGTGTCGTACACGTCAGCAGCGTACGTCGTGGAGCTGTCATCGGGTACGAATGATCTTCGCCGCAGTCCGTTTCACCCCGGTTTTGATCGACTTTTCGCCTCTACCAGCTCGCGAAGACCCGGGCCTGACCCCCTGACCCGTCCTGGTAGGGGATCAGGCCCACGGTCAAGGTCGCGCCGTGCCGGGGGATGCGGTCGAGGTTCGCGATGTTCTCCACGCCGTAACGATCGGCCCCGGTCAGTGCGAGGTGCACCTCGAAACCCGTGGAGACGCCCGGGTCGATGCTCAGCGTGTCGACGCCGAGGCTACGGATGCGGCGCTTGGTGAGCAGCCACTCGCACGCGTCCGCGCTGAAGCCGGGAAAGTGCAGCCCGCCCTCGGCGTCGGTCCCGCGGTACGCGTCCACGTCGCCCGCCCGGGCGGCCCAGCCACTGAACAGCAGCACCGAGGCGTCGCGCGGGATCCGGTCGTACCGCCGCTCGTAGGCCACCAGATCGGCCACCGTGACCGTGGTGTCGGGTTCGTGCGCGGCCCGCCGCGCGATGTCGATGACCACGGCCGGCGTGATCAGCTCGGCCAGGGCCAGCTCGGTCGACGTCCGCCCGCCCTCGGTGAAGTGCGCCGGCGCGTCGACGTGCGTCCCGAAGTGCTCCAGAATCGACCACTCCTGCATGTAGTAACCGTCGTCGGCCACCGTCGTGACCGTGCGGCGAGACGGCTCCTCGCCCGGTTCGAAGGCCGGGAACGTGGTGGTCACCGGGTGCGTGAGGTCCTGCAGGCCGCTTCTGCGCAGCGGGGGCGCGGCCTGGGCGGGGGCCGGGACGGCGACGACGGCGGCCGAAGCGGCCGCACCGAAGAGGAGGGAACGGCGAGTCACTTTATCGACACACATATCGGCAATCTAATGCCCGGCATCGCCCGGACGGGTGGCCTGTGCCCAGGAAATTGTCATACCCACCCCGCTTGGATGTCGGCCAGGCCCGGCGGCGCGGGCAAGACCACTGTGGTGCGCATGCTGGCCACCCAGCTGCGGCCCGACGGCGGCACGGCCCGGGTGTTCGGCCACGACGTGGTGCGCGAGGCCGACGCGGTGCGAAGCCGGGTCAGCCTGACCGGTCGAAGAGCAGCCCGCCCCCGAGCGCATCGCGGAAGCGCTCGGCGTGCCGGTCGGGCGGCCGTGTTGGTCAGGGCGCGCCGTTTCACCGTCGAAGTCCGGGTTGTCCGGACCGCGTCCATCTATATCCCTTTTGGACGTGGTGGCGGCGGCGCCGGCCGTCGCCTGCACCGCGCCCGGCCCGGACGGCATCCACGCCCGGATGACCGAGGCCGGGGTAGGAACGAAAATGCTCCCGGAGCGAAGCATCTTCCGGGCGCCCACGTCGGCCGAGGCGGCGGCGCGGTCACTCCCTCGCGGCAACTGAATCATCACGATCAGCCGCCGCGCCTACACCGTCGAACGCCGATGCGTCGAGGTCAACGAGATGGTGCTGGACGCCACCGCCTACGAGCTGGAGGGCGTTCTCGAAGCCTGAACACGAACCGGCCCGCCCTGGTGTTGCCCATGGGCAATCTGGGACCGGCCGCGATTTCGGCACCGGCGTGGCGAAATCGGTCAGACGGTCGGGGTGAGCACCGCTTCGGGGACGGGAAAGGCGCCGCTGGCCGGCCGGGGGGCGTGAGCCGTTGGCCGCCCTGTTGCCGGTCTGTGAGCGGGTGCAGGGGGCGGAACGCCCGGGCGGTAGCGGGTCAGGTGGTGCGGCGGTAGCGGATGTGGGTGGTCAGCGGGGAGTGGAGGACCTCGACCGGTTCGAAGCCGAAGGACTCGACGCCGTCGAAGATGCGCTCGCCGGCGCCGAGCAGGACCGGGGCGATGTCGAGGGTGAGTTCGTCGATCACGCCGGCGAGCAGGGCCTGTCGTACGGTCGCGGCGCCGCCGGCGATGTCCACGCCCTGGTTGCCGGCGGCCTGGCGGGCCGCGGCATAGGCCGCGTCGAAGCCGTCGGTGACGAAGTGGAAGGTCGTCCCGCCTTCCATCTCGATCGGGTCGTGGGCGTGATGGGTCAGCACGAACACCGGCGCGTGATAGGGCGGCTCGGGGCCCCACCAGCCGGACCAGTCCTCGTCCCAGTCGCCGCGGATCGGGCCGTACATGTTGCGGCCCATCACGTAGGCGCCGCGCGGGCGCATGAGCCACTCGGCCGCGATCTTGTCGGCGTCGGTGGCGCGGGGGTCGCCGATGTGCCAGCCGTGCAACTCCCGGCCTCGTACGCCCAGCGGGTTGTCGCGGCTCTGGGCGGGCCCGGCGACGAAGCCGTCCAACGAGATCGACATGTGGCAGGTGGTGTCCGGCACCGTGAACCTCCCGAGTGATGGCAACCAACGGACGTTAGCAGGCGCGGTCGGCGTCTCACGGGAGTTGGTCGACGGCGGCGACCAGGTCGGGGAAGGCGTCGATGGCGGCGGTGACGTAGCGGGGGTCGAAGTCGTCGAGACGGCGTACCCCGCTCTGCAGGCAGGCTATGAAGTGGAGGCCGGCCCGCCCGGCGGCGAGGGCGTCGCCGGGGGAGTCGCCGACGTAGACGCAGTCGGACGGGGCGAAGCCGGTCTCGGCCAGCAGCTCGTCGAAGGCGCGCGGGTCCGGTTTGCGGAAGCGGGTGTTGCCCTGGTGGTAGGCGCCGCTGACCCGGGCGGCCAAGGCGTGGCCGGGGGCCAGCAGGTGGATGATCTCGGCCTCGGCCCGGGAGGACAGCAGCAGCACGGTGTGGCCGGTGGCGACCAGGATGTCCAGCGTTTCGAGGTTCTCGGGTGGGATCACGTCGAGGCGGCCGGCGGCCAGGTATTCCTGGTGGGCGGCGGGGAACAGCTCGGCGAAGAGGACCAGGTCGAGCCCGGGCGAGCGCCGCGGCATGGCCTCCAGCAGCGCCTCGCCCCAGGTGGCGAGGTGGACCGGGCGGGGCATGGGCGGGCGGCCCATCCGAGCCAGGACGTCGTTCTCCAGGTCGAACGAGGCGGCCTCGGTGAGGCAGAGCGTGTCGTCCACGTCCACGATCACGGCCCGCACCACAGCGTCAGCCTAGCCGCGCCGGACGTGGACCCCGCCGACGAGGGCGTACTCGCGCACCTTGAGGGTGACGGTGGCGGGCGTGGCTGGGCCGGCCGCGAGGCGGACGCCGCCGAACAGGCGGAAGCCTTCGACCTCGCCTACGTCTCCTACCCGGTCATCGCTTAGTCGTCCCCGCCGTGCTGGGGCTCCAGCCGGGCCACGCCGTCCTGGCAGTGGATCTTGAGTTCCACGCGGCCGTCGCGGCCCTCGAAGCGGAGCTTCACGTCGTCGTCGGGGCCCTGGTCGAGTTCCTTGATCGCGTAGCCCGGACGAGCCGAATAGCTCCGGATGTACGCCTCGTCGCCCGGCC
Organism: Actinoplanes sp.; assembly: GCA_965217855.1. Lineage (GTDB taxonomy): Bacteria > Actinomycetota > Actinomycetes > Mycobacteriales > Micromonosporaceae > Actinoplanes. The sequence continues at coordinate 71,519 of CBDCJN010000004.1, forward strand.
GGCACTCGACGATCGCGGTGCCACCGCGGCTGGAGAAGGGCTGCTGAGCGAGCCGGGTGGCTGGTGGCCGCGACGACGGCGCCGACAGCGAGGGGGAGGCTGCCGGTGACGGGGAAGAAGGTGAGGCGGGGACGGCCGCGGCCAGGGCCTGGCGTACGTCCGCCTCGGACTGCACGCCGCCCGGCGTGCTCGTCAGGCTCTCGCCCACCAGCCGGATGCCGCCCAGCCCGGCCAGGGTGGCGACCAGGGCGGCGGTCAGCCACCCGGCCCCCACGACGACAGCGCGGCGCGGCTTCACGGAGTACATGAGCAGAAACTATGCCCGACCGGCGGCTAAGACTGTCCCCGCCCGACGCTAAGGCAAGGTTAAGAACGCAGGTCAGCCTCTCCAGGCCGACTACCCTCGGGCCAATGGCCCGGCTGCTGCTGATCGAGGATGACGCGACCATCCGCACCCCGCTGATGCGGGCACTCAAGGAGCGCGGCCACGCCGTCGCCTCCGTCGCGACCGCCATGGAGGGCGTGCAGTCCGCGCTCACCGACCGGCCCGACCTGGTCGTCCTCGATCTCGGCCTGCCGGATCTGGACGGCCGCGAGGTGCTGCGGATGCTGCGCGCGGTCAGCCCGGTGCCGGTGATCGTGGCCACCGCCCGCGACGACGAGGCCGAGATCGTCCGGATCCTGGACAGCGGGGCCGACGACTACCTGGTCAAGCCGTTCACCGCGGCCCAGCTCGACGCCCGGATCAGGGCCGTGCTGCGGCGCGGGGCCACGCCGCAGGCCGATCCGACGATCACCGTGGGGGAGCTGGTCATCGACCCGTCGGGGCGGCAGGTGCGGCTGGCCGGGCAGAGCATCGAGCTGACGCCGCGCGAGTTCGACCTGCTGCACCATCTGGCCACCCGGGCCGGACAGGTGGTCACCAAGCGCGAACTGCTCACCGAGGTGTGGCAGATCCCGTACGGCGGGGCCGACAAGACCGTCGACGTGCACCTGTCGTGGCTGCGCCGCAAGCTGGGGGAGAGCGCCACGGCGCCGCGCTACCTGCACACCGTACGAGGCGTCGGGGTCCGCCTGGGCGAGTCGCTGTGAGGAGCCGGCTCACCCTGCTCGTGCTGGCCACCACCAGCCTCATCATGATCGCCTTTCTGGTGCCGCTGGCCGTGCTGGTGCGGCAGGTGGCCCGGGACGGGGCGACCGTGCGCGCGACCGCCGACATCCAGGGCATCGTCACCGTGGTCGGCACGGCGGACCAGGATCAGATCAAACTCACCGTGGACCAGCTGGTCGCCACCTCCGGGCGCCCGGTCACCGTCTATCTGCCCGGCCCGGCCGCGACGGTGCTGGGCACGGCCACCCCGCGTACGCCCGCGGTGGAGCTGGCCGGCCGGGGGCAGAGCATGACGGTGGAGTCGGGCGGCGGCCGGGAGATCGTGGTGGCGGTCGGCCGGGCCGAGGGCACGGCGGTGATCCGGACGTACGTGTCGGCCGCCGAGACCAGCCACGGCGTCACCCGTTCCTGGCTCGTTCTCTTTCTGCTCGGCCTGCTGCTGGTGGCGCTCGGCCTGCTGGTCGCCGACCGGCTCGCGCGCGTGCTGGTGCGCCCGATCACCGACCTCTCCGACGTGTCCCACCGCCTGGCCAACGCGGAACTGACCGCCCGCGCCTCGCCGGAAGGGCCGGCCGAGGTCCGCGAGGTGGCCGGCGCCCTGAACCACCTGGCCGGCCGCATCCAGGAGCTGCTGCGGGCCGAACGCGAGCGGGTGGCCGACCTGTCCCACCGGCTCCGCACCCCGCTGACCGCGCTGCGGCTGGAGGCCGAGGGATTGCGAGACCCCGAGGAGAGCTCCCGGGTCAGCGCCGCCGCCGACGGCCTGGAACGCGCGGTGAGCGGGCTGATCCGGCAGGCGCGGCGCCGCACCGACGACGAGAAGGCCGAACCCGCCCAGTGCGACGCGGCCGCGGTGGTGGCCGACCGGGCGGCGTTCTGGGCCGTGCTGGCCGAGGACACCGGGCGCGAGATGGCGGTCGACCTCGTGCCCGGCCCGCAGCCCGCCGCCCTGGCCGCCGACGAGCTGGAGGCCGCCGTCGACGCGCTGCTGGCCAACGTCTTCGCGCACACCCCGGACGGAACCCCCTTCGCCGTACGCCTCGAGGTGGCGCCGCCCGGAACCGGGGTGCTCCTGACGATCGCCGACCGGGGGCCGGGCATGCCGGCCGGGCTGGCGCGGCGCGGGGTCAGCGGCGGGGACTCGACCGGGCTGGGCCTCGACATCGCCCGGCGCGCGGCTCAGGCGGCCGGCGGGCAGCTCGAGATCAGCGGCGGCGAGACCGGTTCGGTGATCACGATGCTGCTCGGGCGGCCTTAACCGGGCCTTAGCGATCATGCAGCGCGGCGCTATCCAAGAAAGCGGGAGTCTCCTTCCTGTCAGCACCGAACAACCGGGAGGAACCCCATGAAGCGCTCGTACATCCTCGCCGCCACGGTCGGCACGGCCGCCGTCCTGGGCATCGCCGGCACGGCCCTGGCCGCCGGCGCCGACGACAGCGCCTCGCCGTCCCCGTCGACCAGCCCGTCCGAGATCTTCCGCGGCGACGGCACCCTGGACGACAACTCGACCTCGTCGGCGTCGCCCTCGGCCTCGCCCTCCGCGACGGTCGAGCCGGGCTCGGTCACCCCGACTCCGCGCACCACCGCCGGCCCGGCCACGTCGGGCCTGGGCAACGCCGCGGCGACTGCCACCAACACCATCTCGATCGCCCAGGCCAAGGCCAAGGCGCTCAACGTGGTCGGCGGCGGCCGGGTCACCAAGGTCGAGGCCGAGACCGAGCACGGCCGGGCCGTCTGGGAGGTCGAGGTCATCCGCGACGGGGTCGAGCACGACCTCGACATCGACCGCAGGACCGGCGCGGTGACCGACCACGACACCGACCGCGACGACAGCCGCGGTGACGACAGCCGTGACGACAACAGCGGTCGGCACGGCGGCGACGACGACCGCAACGACGACAAGGGTGGCCGCCACGGCGGCGGTCACGGCAGCGACGACTGAGTGAGCCTCTCGTCCGCCGGGCCGGAGGGGGTCCGCCCGGGGGATTCGGCGCCGGTCCCGTCGGAGGGGGCCGGATCGGCGACCGGCCGGCCGGGGTGGTGACCGCCTAGACTCCGCGGGTGATCGTGCGGCGGGGTGGCGTGGCGGATGTGGCGGCGCTCGCGGAGTTGCGCGACCTCGGCCGGGACGAGGTCGAGGCGTTCGCGAACTGGATGACCGCCCATGCCGGGAGCTATCTGCCGTTCGTCGCCGAGATCGACGGGCGGATCGTGGGCGCGGCCTGGTTGTTCGTCTCGGAGCGGGTGCCCGGCCCCGGAGAGCCCGAGCGGTGGTACGGCGACGTCCAGTCAGTCATGGTCCGCGAGGAGCACCGCCATCGCGGGGTCGGCGCCGCGCTGATGGCCGCGCTCCTGGACGAGGCCCGCACCCGCCGGCTGCTGCACGTGACCGTGCACTCCGGGCGCCGGGCGGTCGATTTCTATCTGCGCACCGGCTTCAGTCACCACCGTCAGATCCTGCTCTGGGGGCCGGAGCATTCCTGATCTTGTCATTGATCGGGGCGATAGGTGAGGCGAGCCTGCAGCTCGCCTTCAAGCTGAACGCCGCCTTGTTCGTCGAGATGGGCGCCCACTACGAGGGCGTGGCCCCCGCGGCCTGAGGCTTCAGGCGTCGAACAACCTCCAGGTGCCCTCCGAGACGACCTCGACCCCGTCGCCGGTGACCTTGATGGCGGTCTCGTCGTCGATCGCGTAGGCCGGACCGGCGATGCCGGCGGCCCACTTCTCGGCGTCGGCCATGCTGTTCCCCGGCATCTCCGGGTGTTCCAGGTGCGGGCAGATGCTGAAGTCGACCAGGCCCAGCGTCTCGTCGCCGCCGGTGGGCGGCCGCCACCGGACGAAGTCCTCGCCGATCCGCGGGGTCATCACCATGCTGCCGGCGCTGAGGCCGACCCAGAGCGTGTCGGGCAGCGACGGCAGCAGCGCGGCCAGGCCGGACTCGCGCATCCAGTAGGCCAGGAACAGCGGATCCCCGCCGTTGACCAGCAGCACGTCGGCCGCCCGGACCTGGGGCGCCCAGACCTCTTGACCGACGCTGGGCAGCGCGGTCAGCTCGAGCGCGCCGACCGACTTCCAGCCCAGCTCGACCATCGGGCAGCGCGGCTCCTGTCCGCTGAGGAAGGCCCACGCCCGTTCGCTGCCGTTGCGCTGGGCGTAGCTCGCGGTGGGGATGCAGAGCGCGTTCGCCTCGGCGATCGGCTTGCCCAGCAGGCCGACCAGGGCGGCGTGGATGCTGGGGTTCTTGATGCCGGCGGAGGTCAGGAGTAGATCCATGATGCCCTTTCGGTGTGAGGGGGTCGGGTCAGCCGGCGGCGAGCGCCTTGGCCAGGGCGTCCAGCTGAGGTTCGATGCCGTTGCGGCGTACGCCGGGGGTGTCCAGCCCGTCGAGATAGGCTCCCTGCTCGGTCAGCACCAGCCGGGTGCCGCCGCGCTCCGGGATCAGCTCGACCGTCTGCAGCGAGACCGTCAACCGGCGGCCGGCCTGGACCATCTCGTAGCTGAGGACGATCCGCCGGCCGGGCACGATGTCGAGGTAGCGGGCCGAGTAGTGATAGGGCTCGCCCCCGGCCGGGCCGGTGGCGCTGGTCTCCCGGCCGCCGACCCGGAAGTCGAACGTGTCCTCCCCGTGGGCGACCCAGCTGTCGGGCGCGGAGGGGAACCACTGCGCCTTGGCCCGCGGGTCGGCGAAGGCCCGGAAGACCCGCTCGGGCGCCGCGTCGTAGTGGCGTTCCAGGGTGAAGGTGTCGTGCACGACCGAATGGTTAACCACCGTCTTAAGTATTCAGACCCGGCCATGGCTGTCAACCGTCAGAAGATCTGCGGGAGGTCCCAGGTCGCGTCGGCGCCGGTCACCTTGTCGATGCCCGGGCCCAGGGTGGGCTGCACGATCGCCTTCTTGATGACCCAGTTGGTGGCGATCAGCTGGTAGCCCTCCTTGGTCGCGTAGCGGGCGCCGACCCAGTTCTTGGCGCCGACACTGCGGACCTTCGTGAGCTTGTACGCCTTGGCGAACTCGCTCATCTTCTTGAGGAACGCGGCCACCTTGCGCAGCAGGTTGGCCAGTTTCAGCCCGACCGTGGCGGCGCGGGTGCCGGCCACCGCGGCCTCGACGCCACCCGCGGCCGCTCCGGCCGCGAGCGACGCCCCGGCGGTGATGAAGGACGACGCGAGCGCCACGATGATCGTGACGATCAGCCAGGCGATCAGCTCGCGGACGATCTGCTCGACCAGGTCCTGGGCCTGCGCGGCGGCCTCGGCCGAGCCGTCCAGCAGCTGCGCGGTCACCCGGAAGTGCTCGGCGATCTCGGCGAACGAGGCGTTGACCTCGGTCAGCTCCTGGTTGAAGGCGAAGGCCGCGTCACCCTCCCAGTACGACAGCAGGTCGGTGCGCGCGGCCAGCTCGGTCTCGGCGTGCTGCTCGAGCTGATCGGCCGCGGCCCGCCACGCCGCGGCCTTCTGCCGCAGCTGGTCGGGGTCGCCGGTGACCTGGTCGAGCGGGTTGGACAGGAAGGAGACGATCGGCTTGATCACCGAGTAGGCCTGGCCGGCCGGGCCGAGCCACTGCTCGATGCGGTCGGCGCCGCTGGGGGCGCGGGTCATTTCCCGGCCCCGAACCGGCCGGCGGCGGCCTCGTCGGTGAGCGCGTAATTTTCCCGCAGCTCGCGGAACGCGTCGCTGAGATCGGTGAACGCGTCGGCTCCGTTGCGCAGTGTCTCGAGGCCGTCGGTGGTGCGCTGCTCGTAGACCTCGGCGCAGTCGCGCGAGTCGGGGAGCAGGCCGAAGCTGTCCTCGGTGACGTCGGCGTCGATGAGCAGGCTCCGGGTCGTGTCGAAGGAGGCGCTCAGGTCGTCCATCGCCGCCGCGTAACGGCTGAGGGCGTCCAGATAGACCTGTACCGGTTGTCCCACGATCGTCCCCCCGACTATTGCTGTGGCGCCCCGATCGCCTCGATCACCGCCGGCGCGAGGCCCGGCGGGGAACACACCAGCATGCAGCCCGACCCGTCCCGGAACCCGGCCAGCAGCCGGCCGCGGCGCAGGACCCCCGCCGGGGCCGCGACGGCACCCAGGATAGCGGCCCTGTCCACCCCGTACCGGAGGTGGGCGACCTGGTCGGACGGCCCGAACCACTTCTTCCAACCGCTCGCCGTACGCGGCACCGTGTCGATCTCGACGATCAGAAGGCGTCGATCGGTGACGGCCACCTGGGGCGCGAGCACAGTGGTCAGGGCGTCGTAGAGCAATCGTCCTTGCGTGTGGTCGCCGCCGATCACGGCCTTGCCGAAAACGGCCTGCTGCGCGGCGTTGCCGGGGTAGCTGCCGAGCCCGATCAGGACGGTCGGGTCGAGCAGGTTGATCAGCTCGTCGCGGGCCGACACCTCCTCGGTGGTGCCCGGATCCTGCACCAGCGGCGACGCGGCGAGCAGCCGCTCACCGCCGGACAGCAGCGCCCGGATCGCCGGCTCGACCGTAGTGGTGTAATCCTTCACCGCCATCCTGACAGGATGGCATCCCACGTCACCGTCCTGTGTGCAGGAGGCATCGATGCCGGAGATTCGCGACTTCCACGACCTGGCCGCGTACGCCCAGGAGCAGCTGGAGCGGATATCGAGGATGCAGGCCGACATGCGCGACGCCGAGGGCGAGGGCACTTCGCCGCAGCGTTACGTGCGGGCGCGCACCGGCCCGGGCGGCCGGGTGCTCGACCTGCGCCTCGACCCGGACCTGCTGTCCCGCCCGCTCGACGAGGTCACCGACGAGATCGTGGCCGCGATCGGCGCGGCCCAGGCCGACTACGCGACCCGGGCCGACGCGATCATGGCGCCCATCCTCGAGGCCCGGACGAGCGACTCCACCCTCGATGACGGCATCCGCCGGCTCGACGACCTCACCGACGACCTCGACCGCCTGATGCGCCGCCCAGACCTGCGCTAGGAAAAAAGCCTAGCATCCTAGGATGCCCTAGCGAGTGTGCTCGGGTCGGGGGAGCGGCGATCATGGGCGGCATGGAAACGCCGAGTGTGGTCGTCGACGTGGATGTGCTGGAACAGCATCAGGCCGCGCTGGACGAGGCCGCCGCCCTGACCGCGGCCGGGTCCGGAGCCGAGGTCCGCAGCGGCGGCTCCACCCCCACGGCGGCGCTGGAGCAGAGCGGCCCGCTGACCGAGATCCGCCCCGGCGTCTACGTCTTCGGCGACGCCCAGCAGGTAGAACTGGGCACCTGCGGCTGGGACGACGTGGCCCTGACCGTGGCCGCGACCGTGGTCAGCCGCCGCCCGGGCCGCGTGATCGTCGACGCCGGCAGCAAGATCCTCGGAGCCGATCAGCAGGCCTGGGCCACCGGCGGGGGCCGCCTGCCCGACCACCCGGTGGCCCGCATCACCGCGCTGTCCGAGCACCACGCCACCGTCGCCCTCCCGCCGGGCGGGGAGACGCCCGCGCTGGGCGACGTCGTCCGGGTCGCGCCCAACCACGTCTGCGCCACGGTCAACCTGGCCGACGAACTAGTCGTGGTCTCGCAGGGCCGCGAGGTCGACCGCTGGCCCGTGGCCGCCCGCGGCGCCAACACCTGACGGCCGCCTCCACCGACTGGGCCGGGCCGCAGTAATTTGAGCGGGTGCCGACCCCGTACCGCTTCGAGTTCCAGACCCGTCTCGACGACCCCGCCGCGCAGCGTGAGGCGATCGCCGCCGGTTTCCGCCGCGAGGGCATAGCCCGCGGCGCCGGGCCGGACCGCGAGGACATGGTCGTCTGGGCCCGGCTGGCCGACGACCCGGAGGGCCCGTCGCCGCGGGCGCTGCCCGACCTGCCCGGCGGCGAGCTCACCGACGGGGTGATCCGGATCCGGCCGCTGCACCCCGACGACCTCGACGGCTGGTACGAGCTGCGGTCGCTGCCCGAGGTGCTGGCGAGCTCGGTGCCGCCGGTGGCGCCGCCCCGCGCGGAGGTCGAGCGCCTGTTCGCGTACGCGGAAGGTCGTTGGCTGGCCGGCGAGGCGGCGGCGATGAGCATCCTGGACGCGCGCAGCGGCTCGTTCGCCGGTCAGATCGCGCTCTACTACTTCCAGCCGCACCACCGCGAGGGCATGCTCGGGTACGGGGTGCTGCCGGCCTTCCGCGGGCGGGGCTACGCGCGCCGGGCGGTCGAGCTGGTCACCCGGTGGGCGTTCGGGGAGGCGCGGCTGGCCCGGGTCGTGGCGGGCACCGCGACCGACAACCTGGCCTCGCAGAAGACGTTGCAGGCGGCCGGTTTCGAGGTCGAGGGCAAGCAGATCGGCATGCTCCCGGCTCCCGGCGGCGGTCGCGTCGACGCCGTGCTTTATGTCAGACGCCGGCTCTAGGCTGGCTGCATGATCGCTCACCCCGGGGTCCGTCTCGCCGACCACACCGTCACCGTGCCGCTCGATCACCGTCGTCCTGACGGGGAGACGATCGTGGTCTTCGCGCGTGAGGTGGTGGCGGCGGGCCGGGAGACCGGCGATCTGCCGTGGCTGGTGTTTTTCCAGGGCGGCCCCGGCGGCAAGTCGCCGCGCCCGCTCGGCGCCGACGCGTGGATCGGCCGGGCCGTGCAGACCCACCGGGTGTTGCTGCTCGACCAGCGTGGCACGGGCCGCAGCACCCCGCTCAACGCGCACACGATCGGCGATCGCCCGGCCCAGGAGCTGGCGGAATACATCAAGCTGTTCCGCACCGACAGCATCGTCGCCGACGCCGAGATCCTGCGGGAACGGGTGGCCGGCGGCGCACGGTGGGACACGCTGGGCCAGAGCTACGGCGGATTCATCACGATGACCTACCTGTCGGAGGCGCCCGAGGCCCTGGGCACCTGCTACATCACCGGCGGGCTGCCCGGCCTGACCGCGACCGCCGACGAGGTCTACGCCCGCACCTATCCGCGGGTCGCCGCCAAGAACGCCGAGTTCTACCGGGCCTTCCCCGACGACGTGGCCGCCGTGCGCCGCATCGCCGACCACCTGGCCGCCACCGACGTGCGCCTGCCCGACGGCGACCGCCTCACCGCCGAGCGGTTCCGCTTCCTGGGCAGCGCTTTCGGCATGAGCTACGGCTACGCCCACCTGCACTGGATCCTCGACGAGGCCTGGCACGGCGACCGGCTGTCCGACACCTTCCGGTACGAGGTGATGGCCCAGACCGCGTTCGTCGACAACCCGCTGTTCGCCCTGCAGGAGTATTGCTACGGCGCCCCGGGCAACGGCCCGACCGCCTGGGCGGCGGCCCGCGCCCTGCCCGGCCGTCCCGGCTTCGCCCCCGACGCCACCCCGCTGCTGTTCACCGGCGAGATGATGTATCCCTGGATGTTCGAGCAGATCGCCGCGCTACGCCCGTTCGCGGCCGCCGCCGACCTGCTGGCCGCCGCCGACGACTGGCCGCCCCTCTACGACGTCGGCCGCCTGACCGCCAACGAGGTCCCGGTGGTGGCCGCCGTCTACGCCGACGACATGTACGTCGACATGGACCTCTCCCTGCAGACCGCGGCCACCGTCGGCAACGTCCGCACCTGGATCACCAACGAGCACGAGCACGACGGCCTACGCTCCGCCGGCGACCAGGTCCTCACCCTTCTGATGGACATGGCCGCAGGCCGCCGCTGACTCGGGCCAGACGGCCAGGCCGGCTCGGGCGACGATCTCCTGGAGGGCGGCGACGTGGCCCTCGAAGGCCTGCCGGCCGACGGGGCTCAGGCGCACGGTGGTGCGGGCCCGTTTGCCGACGAAGGCTTTGCGGATCTCGACGTAGCCGGCTTCCTCGAGGGTGGTGAGCTGCTTGGAGAGGGCCGAGTCGGAGAGGCCGACCTGGTCGCGCAGGAATTTGAACTCGGCCCAGGACGTGGCGGTCAGCAGGCTGATCAGCGACAGGCGGGTGGGGGCGTGGATCAGCTCGTCGAAACGGGGGGCGGCCGTCCTCGGGGGTCTCACCGCCTGGAGCCCGATCGGCTCGAGAGCAACCTGGGCGCCCTCGACTTCGCCGTCCCGGCCGACGCCCGCCGCCGGCTCGACGAGGCCGGCGCGACCGAGCTCCCGAAGCCGTACTCGATGTTCGCGCCCGAGTATCAGTCGTGGATCGTCAGCCCCGGCCTGACCGTCGGCGACAAGCCCGCCGGTTACTCGCCCCCGGTCCGTAACGGGGTCAGTGCGGGCTGACCTGCACGCGGGCGTCGGCCCAGGCCGCCGCGCGCAGGGTGGCCAGGATGCGTTCCTGGCCGTCGGCGTCCTGCCGGTCGATGAAGAGCACGCCGTCGAGGTGGTCGGTCTCGTGCTGGATGCAGCGGGCCAGCAGTCCGGCCCCGACGACCTGCACCGGGTCGCCGTGCTTGGTCAGGCCCTTGGCCACGACGTTCATCCGGCGCTTGGTGTCGAGGTAGATACCGGGGATGGACAGGCAGCCCTCGGGCCCGTTCTGCTCGACGTCGTCGGGGAAGTCGAGGCCGGGGTTGATCAGGTGGTCGAGGCGGGCCTCGTTGCCCGGCAGGTCCGGGTTGATCGCGAAGACCCGCAGGGCGACGCCGATCTGCGGGGCGGCCAGCCCGGCGCCGCGCGAGTCGGCCAGGGTCTGGGTCAGGTCGTCGACCAGCTGGTGGAGCTCGGCGTCGAAGACGGTCACCGGCTCGGCGATCTGGCGCAACACCGGGTCGCCGACCTTCCGGATCGAAAGCACAGTCATGCCTAGACCGTACATACGGCCGACCGGCACTGCCCGTCCGGTCGGCGTATGAGAATCGCCGTCCAATCTGTGAGATCGGCCGACGCGGGCGGGCCGATTACCGATGAACTGTCGCCCTCGGTTTTCGCAGGGGAAGACGGTGTCGCACATGCAGTGCTGGCCGGCCCGAAAGGGCCGCCGGGTGATCGCCGGTGGCCGCTGCCCGGTCACCCTCCGGCGGCGCCGGCCCTTGACCGCCCTTGTCCCACGCCGATCCCCGCGCTGCCAGGAAGCTGCCCGCCGCCTGTTCCTGCCCCACTGAGACGGCAAACGTCAGCCGCCGATCTCGGCGGTCCGGCGCTCGCGCAGGACGCGCAGGTGAACGACGGCCCAGGTGCGGAACGGGCGCCATGCCTCGGCCACGTCGGCGGCGACCGAGCCGGGGCCGTACCGGTACTCGACCTCGGCCTCGAAGCGGGCCTCGTGGGCGGGCAGCCCGTCGGGATGGTTCGCGCCGCGCAGCACGACCAGCTCGGCGGCGAACGGGCCGAGGCCCTTCACCTTCTGCACCTGGGCGACGGCGGCCTCGGGGGTCAGGGAGCGCAGCCGCGCGCCGTCGAGCACGCCGTCCAGCGCGGCCTCGGCCACGGCGTGCAGGTATTCGACCTTGCGGCCCGGCAGGTCGGCGTCGAACTCGAGCAACTCGGCCGGCGCGGGGAAGGCGCCGTCGCGCAGCAGGCCGGCCCGCAGCTGGGCGGCCTGGGTGATGCGCAGCCGCTGGGAGAGAACGGCCCAGGCGGCGGCCTCGTACGGCGAGTGGAAGCCGCACGGCCGCAGCCCCGGCAACTCCCGCTGCGCCGCGCCGATCACCTTGTCGCGCTCGCCGACGGCGGCCCACTCGCGGCCGTCGACGTCGAGCGCGAGGAACCGGGCCACCTGCTCGGCCGCCGCCTCCAGATCGCCGTCCCCGGTCACCGTGATGTGCGCCCGGGTGCCGTCCTGGTCGATCGAGGCCGCGGCCCGCGACCAGTCGTGCTCGACCCGGAAGACCGTCGTCAGCGGCCCGGTCTCGGCCTGGCCGCCCAGCGCGGCCGGGGCGAAGCCCTTCCAGAACTCCCGCGACGTGGCCAGGGACCACGGCCCGGACACCTCGCGGACGGTCGTGTGCTCTCTCGTCTTCACGCCTCCAGTATGTCAGTAAACTGACACAGAGCAAGGGGGCCGTGGTGGGTGCACAATCAGGGCCTGGAGAACGACGTGGACCAGCCGCTCCAGGACGACGACGAGCGCCTCCGCCGCCGGCAACGTTTCGGCACCCTGCCGGCCCGGGTGCAGCCGTCCGAGACCGTCGACACCCGCACCGCCCCCGGCCGCCCGGCCTCGGCCATGAGCACGGCCCAGGTCGACGCGCTGCTCGCCGGCGGCTGAGAGGGCCGCTGAGGGCGCCACGGCGAACGACACCCGATACCCGCTGCACGCGGCGGGCCGAGGGGACGATCATTGGCGTCATGCAGAGTTTCGACGTGGTGGTGGTGGGAGCCGGGCCCGGCGGCGAGGTCGCGGCGGGCAAGCTGGCCGAGGCGGGCCTGAGCGTGGCGGTCGTCGAGGGCGACCTGGTCGGCGGGGAGTGCTCGTTCTACGCGTGCATCCCGTCCAAGGCGCTGCTGCGACCGGGTGAACTGCTCGAGGAGGCCCGGCACGTGCCGGGCGCGGCCGAGGCGGTGACCGGGCAGCTCGACGTGGCCGCGGTGCTGCGCCGGCGCGACGAGCTGATCAACAACCTGGACGACGGCGGGCAGGTGCCGTGGCTGCTCGACCGGGGCATCACGCTGGTCCGCGGCTGGGGCCGGCTGGTGAGGGAGCGGCAGGTCGCGGTGGGCGACGAGATCCTCGAGGCGCGGCAGGCGGTCGTCCTGGCCGGCGGCACCCGGGCCACGCTGCCCGAGATCGACGGGCTGGCCGAGGCCAAGCCGTGGACCAACCGTGAGGCCACCACGGTCAAAGAGGTCCCGGCGTCGCTGATCGTGGTCGGCGGGGGCGTGGTGGGCACCGAGATGAGCCAGGCCTACGTGTCGCTGGGCTCGCGGGTCACGCTGGTGGTCGGGCGGGGGCTGCTGACCCGCGAGGAGGATTTCGCGGGCGAGCAGGTCGCAAAGTCGCTGGCCGACCAGGGCGTCGAGATCAGATCCGGTCAACGGCCCACCGCCGTACGCCGGGACGACAGCGGCGTGACGGTGACCCTGGGCGACGGCAGCACCGTGACCGCCGACGAGCTCCTGATCGCCACGGGGCGTACGCCGCAATCGGTTGATCTGGGGTTGGACGTCCTCGGGATCAAGGCCGAGGGGTTCGTCGAGGTCGACGAGCGGATGCGCGTGCCCGGGCTGGAGTGGCTCTATGTGATCGGCGACCTCAACGGGCGGGCCCTGTTCACCCACATGGCCAAGTATCAGGCGGCGATCGCGTCGGGCGAGATCCTGGGCAAGCCGATGGTGGTCGACCACCTGGCCGACGGGCCGGGCGCGCCGCGGGTCATCTTCACCGCGCCGCAGGTCGCCGCGGTCGGGCACACCACCGCCACCGCGCAGGCGGCCGGGCTGAAGGTCCGCGTGGTCGACGTGCCGACCGACGGCAACGCCGGTGGCTCGTACTCGGGCGGGGTCGTCGGCACCAGCCGGTTCCTGGTCGACGAGGAGCGCGGCGTGCTGGTCGGCGCCACCGTCACCGGCACCCAGGTGGCCGACTTCCTGCAGGCCGCGACCATCGCCATCGTCGGCGAGGTGCCGATCAAGCGGCTGCGGCACGCCGTCCCGTCGTTCCCGACCCGCAGCGAGATCTGGCTCTACCTGTTCAACGCGCTCGGGATCTGATCGTCGTAGGCCCCGGACGGCCCGGAGTGGTACGTGCCGTCCGGGTAGGGCCACGGGTCGGGCCGGCAGCCGTGCAGGCCGAGAGTCTGCTGCTGCATGACCGGCGCGAGCTCGCCCCGGCCCGGGCACTTCTCGTGGCCGTGCCCGAGCCGGTGCCCCACCTCGTGGTTGACCATGTACTGCCGGTACGCGCCCAGGCTCCTCGGATAGAACGGGACGCCCCGGGCCCAGCGCTCGACGTTGAGCACGACCTTGGCGCCGTTGCGGCAGGACGTGTATTCGTCGGTGATGTCCGCACAGAGCCGGCCGCGGGTGCCCGGGGTGGCCAGGTAGAGCGTGAAGTCGTACTCCTGGCCCGGGCCGACCCGGCGGAACCGCCACTGCCCGCCGCCGGTCCAGCCGCGCGGGTCGGCCAGCGTGGCCCCGGCCGCCGCGGCGAAACCGGCCGGCGTCACGCCCTTGATGTCGCGCTCGACGGCGACGCGGTAGCGCCTCAGCCGCCCGCCGGTGCCGGCCGTCTTCGTGCCGGCCGGGGCGATCACCCAGCGCTCGCTGCCGTGTGCCGGATACGTGATCCGGGGCGGGACCGGGGAGCGGGGCGGCCGGGCCGGGGTCGTGGTGGGCGCGATCGTCGGTTCCACGAGCACGGGAGCGGCGGCGCTGTGGCAGCCGGCCGTCAGACCGGCCGCGAGCAGCAGCGCCGCCACCCATCGATACCTGCGAGTCGTCACGTCACCTATGACGGTTCAACCCGGTGTCTCCCGTTGCGTTATGGCTGATTGATCACATCGGTACGTTCGGCCACCCCGCGAGGTCGGCCAGCATCCGCCGGTCGTGGGTCGCCACGATCACCGCCGCCGGCAGCGTCCGGAGCGCCTCGGTCAGCTCGTCGACCAGCGTCGCCGACAGGTGGTTGGTCGGCTCGTCGAGGATCAGCACGTCGGGCCGCTCGGCCAGGATCTGCTCCAGGCGCCGCCGCCGGTGCTGCCCCGGCGACATCCGCGCCGCCGCCGTCTCCTCCTCCTGAGCCAGGTGGCGCCGGGCCGGCGGCGACCTGCACCGGTCGCATGCCATGGTCGGCGGGGTGCCCCTCGACACTTCCGGAACGCGGCGGCGCAGGCGGCCGAGGGGGCGAGCGCCGGCCGCGCGTTCGCTGTCGTGCCCGGCGTCGAGCACATCTCCATCCTGTATGCGCCGCGGACCCACCGGCTGACGGCCGACTGGCTCGACGACAGCTTCGGCCGGCCCCGAGCCGAGGACGGGTTGCCGTCCCCGCTGCGCCGGTTGACCGCGGCCGGCGTCCTGCTGCTGGGCCTGCTCCTGGGTTTCCCGTCGCTGGTGCGGCTGCTGCTCGGCTCCGCGCGATCGGCGCCCGGGCCGGCGACTCACCTGGGCCAGGTGGCGGCGGTGGCCGGCGGGGCGGCGCTGCCGGCCGTCTTCGTGGCGCCGCTGCTGCCGACCGTCCGGCTGCCGCTGGACCTCGGCGGTCACGTGGCCGGGTTCACCGCGGTGAGGGGGGTCGCGATCCTCGCGTACCTCCGGTCGCTCGCCTCCGACCGGGGCGGGCGCCGGGCCTGGCTCGCCGGGCCACTGCTCATCGCGTACGCGGGCCTGATGATCGCCGTTCCGCTCCAGCTCGGTTTCACCCATGCCGTGCCGGCCGGCCCCCGCTGGTGGCTGCTGCCCGTGGTGTGGGCCGGTTTCGCCGTGCTCGCCTACGCCACCGGTCACCTGTCCGGAGGAGCGTTCCGGGGCGACCTGATCGTGTCGGCGATCGCCGTGGTCGCGCTCACCGCGGCGGCCGTGGCCGGGCTGGCCTCCGGTTTCCTGCTGCTGGTGGTGCCGCTGCTGGCCCTGCTCCTGCTGATCCAGGCCGGCCTGGCCGTGGTGCTGCGCCGCTCGACGGCGCCGTCCTGGCTGATCGCGCTGACCGGCTCGCTCCTCGTGGCCTGGCCGATCGCGACCACGCTGCCGATCGCCTAGCTAGGACGCGCGCTGCAGGCTCCGGTCGGGGTGCGGGGCGAAGCCGAGGCGCTCGAAGAACGGCACGGCGTCGGGGCCCGTGTGCATGTAGGCGGTGTGCGCCCCGGCCGTCGTCCCGCGCCGCAGGATCGTCTCGGTGAGCACCCGCGCGTAGCCCTGGCGGCGCCGCTCGGGAACGGTGCCGATGTTGGCGATGCCCCAGTGCCCGTCGGTGAGGATCCCGGCGCCGGCCGCCACCGCGGCGCCGCTGTGCGTCTCGGCCACATACGCGCCGATCAGCGGGTTGGCCAGCACCTCGGCCGTGTAGACGAGGGCCACCGTCTCCGGCGCGACGCCGAAGGCCCGGCCCACGACCTCGGCGAACGTCTCGTACTCGTCGCTGGCCAGCCGGCGGACCAGGGCCAGGTCGGCCGGGACGGAACCGGTCGAGCTGCGCCCGGCCAGCTTGACCGTCATCAGCCGCTCGTCGCCGCCGGTGGTCAGCCCGAGCCGGGTCACGGCCGGGCCCAGCCGGGGCCGGCTGCGCAGGTGGGTGCGGCGTCGCGAGGACGCGAGCAGGTCGAGGGCGGACCGGAACGCGTGTTCGGTCGGATCGTGGTGCATCGGAGACCTTCAGCTGAATCGAACCCCGGCAGCCTGGACGCGGGCCACCTTCCTACATCCCGGGAAGATTAGCTCGCGAATCATTCTGATAAGCAACGAATATGGGATACCGAACACCGGCCACCGCCCGGCATCGCGGTCCGTCAACGAGGCGTGACGGACCGGGAGAATCCGGGGGTCAGTCGCCGATCTCGTCGTAGGTCCCGGCCGGCTGCAGGAACAGGATCCGCGAGTCGGCCCGGAAGCCGATGCGCTCGTAGACCGGGCGGCCCGCCTGCGTGGCGTGCAGCACGACATGCCGGTGGCCGGTGTGGTGGAACCCCTTGAAGATCGCCTGACGGGTCACGGCCTCGCCGAACCCGCGGCCCTGCTGGCCGGGCACGGTCGCGACCAGCGCCACGAACATCGAGTCCCGCCCGCCGAGGGCCGCCGCGCAGGTCACCGGCTCCCCGTCCCGATGACCGAGATACGCGTACGCCTCCTCCCGCCAGAGCTTCGAGCCGGCCAGAGCGGCCCGGCCGACCGGCGGCGGCATCTCGTAGGCCAGGGCGTTGATCTCGCCGTACGTCTCGAGATCCTCCTCGGTCCGCACCCGCCGGAACTCCAGCTCGGGGTGACTCGGTTCGGGCAGCGTCAGGTCGGCCGTCATGCCGTACCCCTCGAACGCGACCTCGAGCCCGGCGGCGCGCGCCCGCTGCGGCAGGTCGTGCCGGGCCCGCTCGTCGAGCAGATCCTCGAACAGCCACAGAAAACCGCTCGCCTCCTGCCCGCGCTGGAAGTCGGCCACCCGCGCGAGCCGGGCCCTGAGGTCGTCGGGGGTGAGCCCGGCCCCGGTCAGCGTCAGCGTGTTCCAGAACGGGAAGTCGCTCCCGGCCCACAGAAAGCCCACGCCGTCCTCGGTGGACACCGTCCCACCCCGGTCCCCGACGATCCTGGACCACACGTCCACCAGCTGATCCCGCGACTCGACAGCTTCCACGACTCACCCTCCTCGTCCGGCCTTCAGGTCTGCGTCCAGTTAACGACGGATGTGCCTTACTCGTTCGGGTAGGCGACAGCGCCCGTCCTACCCGGAAGAGTGGAGGGTGACTCTCCGGCCACGAAGGGTGAGGTTCTTGTGAGCGTGACCGAGGAATCGGTGCTTCCCGAATTGCGGAACGCCTGGTGGGAACACGGTGTGCGGCGGCGGGCGGAGACGGGGATCTTCGGGGTCTTCGCCGAGCTGCCCCAGTTCGTCGGGCAGGCGGTCGCCGTGGCCTGGCGGGCCGACCGGGCCCGGACGTCGGTGGTGGGGCTGGCCACTCTGGGCGGCGGAGCGATGGCCACTTTCGGTCTGCTGTCGGCCCAGCGGCTGCTCGTCGCGCTGTTCAGCGCCGGTCCCACGCCCGACCGGGTGCGGGCCGCCCTGCCCGCGCTGATCGCCCTGGCCGTGGCCACCGCCGTGCGGGGCGCGCTGGGCATCGCGGTCGGCTACGCCCAGAACGGGCTCACCCCGCGCGTCACCCAGGCCGCCGAGCGGCGGCTCTTCGAGGCCACCACGGCCGTACGGCTGGACGCCTTCGACGCCGACGCGTTCGCCGACGACATGGAACGGGCCACCCGCGGCAGCGACACGGCGATCGCGCTGGTGCAGAACACCGCCAACCTGCTGGCCGGCTTCGTGAGCCTGATCGCGGTGACCGTGGCGGTCGTCGTGATCAACCCGTTGCTGCTGCTCGCGCTGCTCGTGGCGACCCTGCCCAACGCGTACGCCGCCCTGCGCGCCGGCCACCTGCGGTACGCGCACTTCCTGGCCGGTTCGGTCCGCCGCCGGCGCCTGCACGTGCTGGAACGGCAGATGGCCGACCGCGAGTCCGCACCCGAGCTGCGCACGTACAGTCTGCGCCGGTTCCTGCTCGGCCAGTACGACATGGTGATGGGCGCGCAGACCACCGAGGATCTCGCCCTGGCCCGCCGCGTCACCACGACCACCAGCGTCGGCGCGGTGATCAGCGGGATCGGCCTGGGCGGCGTGTGGGTCCTGCTCGGGCTGCTGCTGGCCGGCGGCCACATCCCGCTGGCCGCCGCGGTGACCTGCGTCGTGGCCGTGCAGGCGGCGCAGCGCTCGCTGGCCCTGGTCACCTTCCAGCTCGACCACATGTTCACCAACGGCCAGTTCTTCAAGGAATACCTGGGCTTCCTCGACCGCGCCAAGAAGTTCCTGCCCGCTTCCTCGACCGTGTCCCGTCCGGTGCCGCCGCCCCTGCAGCGCCTCGACATCCGGGGCGTGAGCCTGCGCTATCCCGACAGCGAAGCCCTGGCCGTCGACGACGTCACGATGACCATCGAGGCCGGCCAGACCGTCGCGTTCGTCGGCGAGAACGGCTCGGGCAAATCCACCCTGGCCGCGATGATCGCCGCGCTGCGCTCGCCGACCGAGGGCAGCATCGACTGGAACGACCGGCCGCTGGGCGAGTGGGACCGCGACGGCCTGCAGGCCCGGATAGCCGTCGTGCTGCAGGAACACCACAAGTGGCCGTACACGGCGGCCACGAACATCGCCATGGGTGACCTCAGCGTCGACGCCGACCAGGACCGCATCACCTCGGCGGCGGCCCAGGCGGCCGCGCACGAGACGATCCTGGCCCTGCCGCACGGCTACCGGACCCTGCTCGACCGCACCTTCAAGGAGGGCCACGACCTCTCCGGCGGCCAGTGGCAGCGGATCACGGCGGCCCGCGGCTTCTACCGCGACGCCGACCTGCTCATCATGGACGAGCCGTCCTCGGCCCTCGACCCGCGCGCCGAGGACGCCCTGTTCCAGGCCATCCGCAGCCGCCAGGGCCACCGCACGACCATCCTGATCACCCACCGCCTGGCCAACGTCATCCACGCCGACCAGATCTTCGTCCTGCACGCGGGCGCCCTGGTCGAACGGGGCCGGCACGCCGACCTGATGGCCGCCGGCGGCCGCTACGCCGGTCTGTTCACGCTGCAGGCCGCCGGGTACCGGCCCGCCTGATCCGTTTAGGCTTCGTCCATGTCTTCCACTCCGCTGCCCCCGAACGTCGTCGACATGCTCCGCCGGCCCAACCCCGCGGTCATGGCCACCGTTGCCGCCGACGGCCGCCCGGTCTCCGTCGCCACCTGGTACCTGCTCGAGGACGACGGCCGCATCCTGCTCGGCCTGGACGCCAAGCGGGCGCGGCTCAAGCACATGGAGAATGACCCGCGGCTGTCGCTGACCGTGCTGGACGGCGACGACTGGTATACCCACGTGAGCCTGCAGGGCCACGTCGTCTCCATCGTCGACGACGAGGGCTTGAAAGACATCGACCGCCTGTCCCGCCACTACGGCGGCGAGGCCTACTCGAACCGCGAGAGCCCCCGCGTCAGCGTCCAGGTCGAGATCGACCACTGGCACGTCTGGGGCAAACTCCGCGACCAGTACTGACTTACGGGATCAGGAGGTGTTTGCCTCGAGCCTGGCCTGAGCGGCTGATGGCCAGGGCTCGCGCCAGTTCTCGAGGGGGTGGGTGAGGCCACCGACGTCGGCTCGGCCATCCTCCGCCTGGCCACCGGCCGCTGGATCCGCGGCGACGACGTCGACTTCGCCACCCTGCTCGCCACCGCCCGCCACGACCTCCTCGACGTCGCCCAGCCGTCGGCCGGCTGAGCGGTCAGGGACGAGGGCCCTCCGGCGTAGCGTCGTCAGTCCGGCTCGTCGGTGGTGTGCTTGAGCATGGTGCGGTGCAGGGCCTCGGCGTAGGGGACGAGTTCGCGCTCGAGACGCTCGGCGTCGGCCTCGTCCAGCACTACGGCGGCACCTCGCTGCGGCCGGGCCGACAGCCACTGGTGGCGGCGGCCCGGCGCCGGATGCGAGGCCCAGAGCGACGCATCCGTACGGTTGGAGAGCTGCCGCCAGGCCGGTGCGGTCGCCGCGTCGCGGTCCCGGACAGTGCCCAGCAGGTGCCGCCACTGCTGGGCGGCCTCGTTACGAGGCACGTGGTGCTGCACAAACGTGGTGAGCAGCGGCAGCATCGCCAACACGTCCTGCAGTCGCAACGCCGCTTCCGTCCCGCCGGCGTGCGCCGCGGCCTCGTCGGCTCGCAACTCCACTGTGCGGTTGTCCTGGGCCGCGATCGCGTTCAGCTTGCGGTGGATGGCGTAGGAGAACACCGCGAGGGCGCCACCGACGATCGTCCAGACCAGGAGGACGACGAGGTGGAAGCCGCTCCCCGTGTCCACCGCGGACACCGTCGGCGGGCGAACCAGCTGCCCGAGCCTTCCGAAGGTCGTGCGAGCCGGCTGGGTCAGCAGCGCACGCCGGGTATCGGCGTACTTGAGGTGGCCCAACTCGTGACCGATCAGAGCAACCACCTCCTGCGGGCGCAGAGCCAGGAGCAACGGCACCCCGAGCACCATGACCCGCTGCCGGCGCAGGACGCCGGTGTCGACCACACCGGCGTTCCAGCTGAAGTCGAACAGCAACACGTCCGGTTTCGGGGCGCCGATCTCGGTGGCGATCCGGTCGATCAGAGCATCCACCGTAGGGCGCTCGCCCGGCTTCAGGCGGTAGCTGTCGTCGAGCATCGGCTTGAGCCGGGCGAAGCGGGGACGGATGAGCACCGCGAGGACGATCAGGAGAACGCCGAAGACGACGGGAAGGGCCCCGCCCGCGGTGACCAGCCACAGGCCGGTGACGACCGCGGCCACCATGGCCAGCAGCAGCACGGCCGAAACGGCGGCCAGCACGACAAAGCTCCCGCGAGAAACTGGCGACGCCATACCCGACCGGGCCAGGAGCAGATCGGACCGGTAACCGGCACGCTGATCGGCCGTGTGGATCCGGTTCCAGAACCAGCTGATCCCCGGGTCGGCCGGGAAGTGGTCGAGGTTCCACTCGCAGTCAGGGCACCAGGGTGCCGCGTGGCGGAGGTCGGAGCCGGGCGAGGTGATGAGTCCGGTCCCGCACTCCGGACAGGAATCCCCGTTGATTGACGACACGACCGCGAAGGATAGTGATCACCTTCGAATCACCGGCGAGCGGCCTGGCCCGAGCCGCGTGAAACGCGATCGACCTCCGCGACGAGGCGGCCGCTGATCGCCGGAACCGCCGCCAACGCTGACGAGAGGCGGTCAGATCGGCCAGAGGTCGGGGTCGGACCAGGCGCCGGTGATGGCCAGGTCGGCGTTCTGGCCGCGCTGGCGGGCGAAGTGCAGGGCGAGACGTTGCAGGCGGACCGTCATGGGGATCTGGTCGAGCAGCAGGGAACCGGTGGTGGTGTCGGTGGTCAGGGTGGCGACCTGCATGCGTTCCAGGAGGGCGGCGTGGCGCAGGGCGGTGGTCAGCTCGTCGGGGTCGGCCGACGGCTGCAGCACCAGCAGGGTGTCGGCGGCGGTGTAGGGGACCGCGCCGCCGTGGAGCAGGCGGTCGGGATCGAAGCCTTCGCAGAGGATGCGGGCGCCCTCGCGGATCTTCAGGGCGCCCTCGCGGGCGGTGACCGACCACGGGCCGGGGCCGACGATCGCCATGGCCCGGGCCGGGATCGGCACCTCGTCGGGGTCGCCGGTGAGCGCGGCGGCGACGGCCCGGACGGCCTCGGGGCCGCCGCCGGGCACGCCGAGATGGTGGGCGAGCTGGGCCAGCACGACCAGGGCCGTGGTGTAGCTGACCGTGTAGGTCTCGGACGTCTCGGCGACCGGTGTGTGCACGGCGTCGGGCCAATCCACGTCGGGGCCGGTGATCGAGACGAACGGGACGCTCGCCTCCAGCAGTGCGGTGCGGGCACGGCGGGCGTACGCGGTCTTGCCGGTGTGGGTGATGACGATGGCGGCGTCACCCGAGCGCAGCAGGTCGGCGGTGAACGCGTTGGAGGCGATCCACCGGGCGTCGAGGCCGCCGGCGGTCAGGTCCGCCGCGCCCAGCTCGGCCGCGTGCAGGCTGGTGCCGGTGCCGATCAGCCAGAGGCGGCGCGCCCCGGCCAGGCGGCTCGCGGGGCGGGCGGTCGCAGCGGGGTCGGCCAGGCTCTCGATCGCGGCCGGCTGGGCGGCGATCATCCGTTCCAGGTGTGCCGTCATCGCATGCCTTCCGGGGTGCTGTGGTGGGTCACCAGCAGGGTGAGCAGGTCGGTCAGCTGGGTGCGCTGCGCCGGATCGAGCGGGGCGAACACCTCGTCGTCCACCGCGGCCAGGATCTTGTCGAGCTTATGGAGCCGGCGGCGGCCGGGGGCGGTGAGGGTGACCAGGTTGCGGCGGCGGTCGGCGGGGTCGGGGGAGCGGTCGACCAGGCCGCGCTCGGTGAGCTCGGTGATGACCGCGACCAGGTCGCTGCGGTGGATGCGGGTGCGGTCGCTGAGCCGGGCCTGGCTGGCCGGGCCGAACTCGTCGAGCGTGGCCAGCACGGCGTAGTGCCACTTGCGGGCGTCGGCGTGGGCCAGCTCCTCGTTGACCCGGCGGTCGGAGTGCAGGGCGGCCAGCGACAGCAGCCGCGTGCGCAGGGTGCGCAGCCGCTCGGCGCCGGCCTGATCGCTGTCGTCCACGAGGCCGACCCTACCACTTGCGTTAGTGGGACTAACTATTTAGCGTTAGTGCCACCAACTATCTGAGGAGCAGGTCATGAGCGACCTCCCGTTCGGCGCGCAGCTCATCGGTCGTACCGAGAAGGCCCTGAACGCCATCCTCGACCGGCAGCTGGCCGGCACCGGGGTCACGGAGCCGGAGTGGGTGGCCCTCACCCTGGCCGCGACCGCCCCGCCGGGCGAGCTCACCGGGCGCATCTCGGAGGCCCTGCGGGTGGACGAGGACGCCGCCCGCGCCCGCCTGGCCGAGCTGACCGCGGCCGGTCTGCTGCAGGCGAATCTCGAGCCCACCGACGAGGGGCTCGCCCTGTGGCGGGACGTCCGCGCCCGGACCGCGGGGATCGGGGAGAGCTTGTGGGGCGACCTGCCCGGCGACGACCGCGCCGCCGCGGCCCGGGTGCTCAACACCGTGCTGGACCGGGCCGGGGTGGCACTCCTCGGTTAACATGCGCCGATGACCACTGCTGCGATGCGCACCAGCGTCCCGACCTCGAGCCGGGCCCCCGGGTGGACGCTGGTGGGGCTGCAATTCGGCTACGCCGTGCTCTACCTGGTCGGCGGCTATCTGGCGCTGGCGCACGCGGCCGGGCTCGCCGGCAAGTGGTTCGTCCCGGAGCAGGGCGACGCCTTCACCGAGAGCCTGGCCGGCTGGGGCCCGGGCCTGCTGATCGGCCTGCTCCTGTCGGTCGCGCCGATGGTCGCCGCGCTCGGCCTGCTCAGCTCGGTCATGCTCTTCATCCTGGGCTACACCCGGGGCAACCGTCGGCTGACCGGGGCCCTGATCGCCGGCACCGTCGTGACTCTCGGGATCCTGGTGGTGTCGCTGACCCCGGCCGCGCAATCCGTCTCGGGCTGGCTGCTCGACTGAGCGCGAGCTCGCCATCGTACGACCCCTGATAGTGACTTTCAAGCGGCCCAAGACAAAAATGGGAGCGCTCCCATAATCTGGTCCCATTGATTGACGTCACTCGAATCGGCCTACTAACGTGCGCTTCCCTGTTACATGCATGTTTCCCAGGCAGATAGAGGATCGTCATGGCTCCCACCCCCAGACCGCGGCGCCGGCGGCTGCAGGCCGCCCTGGCCGGCGTCGTCGCCCTGCTGACCCTCGTCGGTCTCTGGACGGCGACCACCGCGAGCGCCGCCGCGGCCGGCTGCAAGGTCGTCTACACCGTCGGCGGCCAGTGGAGCGGGGGCTTCACGGCCAACGTCGCGGTCACCAACCTCGGCGACACGATCAACGGCTGGCGCCTGACCTGGACCTTCCCCGCCGGTCAGCGCGTCTCGCAGGCCTGGAACGCCACGGTCACCGCGGCCGGGGACGCCACCACGGCCACCAACTTCGGCTACAACGCCTCGATCGCCACCAACGCGACCGCGAGCTTCGGCTTCAACGGCAGCTGGACCGGCAGCAACCCGGTCCCGACCAGCTTCGCGCTCAACGGCGTGACCTGCACCGGCACGACGGCTCCGACCAGCAGCCCGACCAGCAGCCCCAGCACACCGCCGACAACGACACCGCCGCCGACCACCCCGCCGCCCGCCGGTGACGCCGCCGCGACGGTCGCCGCCATGGAGCCCGGCTGGAACCTCGGCAACTCGCTCGACGCGACCGGCGCCGACGAGACCTCCTGGGGCAACCCGCGCATCACCGAGGCGCTGCTCGACGGGGTCAAGGCGCAGGGCTACAAAAGCATCCGCATCCCGGTCACCTGGGGCCAGCACCAGGGCGGCGCGCCCGGCTACGCGATCGAGGCCGCCTACCTGACCCGGGTCAAGCAGGTCGTCGACTGGGCCCTGGCCGACGGCTTCTCCGTCATGGTCAACGTGCACCACGACTCGTGGCAGTGGCTCAACGCCATGCCCGGGGCCAAGGACCGCTACGACGCCACCTGGACGCAGCTCGCCGCCGCCTTCCGGGACGAGCCCACCAAGCTGATCTTCGAGAGCATCAACGAGCCCCAGTTCAGCGACGAGGCGCAGAGCGCGACCTACCTCGACACGCTCAACACCTCGTTCCACCGGATCGTCCGCGGCTCGGGCGGCCTCAACGCGTCCCGGCTGCTCGTCCTGCCGACCCTGCACACCTCGGCCGACCAGGTCCACCTCGACGCGCTGGCCGCCACGATCGCCGCGCTCAACGACCGCAACATCGCCGCCACCGTCCACTACTACGGCTACTGGCCGTTCAGCGTGAACATCGCCGGCACCACCACTTTCGACGCCACCACCCAGGCCGACCTGGTCGGCTATCTCGACCGCGCGGCCGCCACCTTCACCGCCAAGGGCATCCCGGTCATCCTCGGCGAGTTCGGCCTGCTCGGCTTCGACCGCTCGGTCGACACCATCGAGCAGGGCGAGAAGCTCAAGTTCTTCGAGTACCTGGGCTACTACGCCCGGCAGAAGAAGATCACCACGATGCTGTGGGACAACGGCCAGCACTTCGACCGCACCGCGCTGACCTGGAAGGACCCCGAGCTGTACGCCCAGCTCAAGTCGAGCTGGACCACGCGCTCGGGCACCGCGTCGACCGATCAGGTCTTCCTGGCCAAGTCGGCCGCGATCGCCGACAAGACCGTGACGCTCAACCTCAACGGCACCACGTTCACGGCGCTGCGGGCCAACAACGCCGATCTGGTACGCGGCACCGACTACACGATCAGCGGCGATCAGCTCGTCCTGAAAGCGTCGCTGCTGACCCGGCTGGCCGGCGCCCGGGACTACGGCGTCAACGCGCGCCTCTCGGCCGTCTTCAGCGCGGGCGTGCCGTGGCGGATCAACCTCATCTCGTACGACACCCCGACCGTCGCCGCCGCGACCGGAACCACCGCGGCCTTCGCCGTCCCGACGACCTTCCGCGGTGACCGGCTGGCCACGATGGAGGCCAAGTACGCCGACGGCACCAACGCCGGCCCGCAGAACTGGACGTCGTTCAAGGAGTTCGCGTACACGTTCCTGCCCAACTACACGGCCGGCACCGTCGCGCTGACCCCGGAGTTCTTCGCCGATGTCACCGACGGCGCCAAGGTGACGCTCACCCTGCACTTCTGGAGCGGCGCCAAGGTCACCTACTACGTCACCAAGTCGGGCAGCACAGTCACCGGTGCGATGGCCTGACCGGTTCCGGAGCCGGCCGGGCCGGCCGGCTCCGGGACACCGCCACTCCGGCCAGGCAGAGCGCCCCGCCGGCCAGGGCGAGCCCGCTCGGCACCTCGTCGAGCAGCAGCCAGGACAGGAGGATCACCACGACCGGCACGGTGTACGTGGTGGAGCCCATCCGGCCCGCGGTCGAGCGGGCCAGGGCGTAGGCCCACGTCGTGAAAGCCACGGCGGTGGGGAAGACCCCCAGGTAGACGACGTAGAGGATGGCCTTGACCGGGGCATCGGCGAGATCGTCGACCAGGCGGCCGGCGAACGGCAGGCACGCGACCGCACCGATCAGGCAGCCGAACGTGGTGGCCTGCAGGGCGGACGCGTGCCGCAGGGCCGGCTTCTGGGCCACCACCCCGGAGGCGTAGGTGATCGCGGCGACCAGGCACAGCAGCACGCCGAGGACGGAGGAGCGCCCGCTGCCGGACATCGACAGGCCGACCACGACCGTCCCGGCGAACGACACCGCGATGCCGGCCAGCAGCCGGGGCGGGAAGCCCTCCCGCAGCAGCCAGCCGCCGAGCAGCGCTATCAGGGCCGGGCCCACGTTGACCACCATCGCCGCGGTGCCGGCGTCGACGAGTTCCTCACCCCAGTTCAGCGCCACCATGTAGAGCCCGAACCACAGCACACCGGACACGGCGATGCCCGGCCACGCGGCCCGCGGCGGTAGGCCCGACCGGCGCAGGGCCAGGAACAGCAGCAGCACGACCGAACCGGAGAGCAACCGGCCCAGCGCCAGCGAACCGGGGGAGAAGTAGGGGGCGGCGGCCCGGATCCCGACGAACGCCGAGGCCCAGAGCACGACCGTGGCGGAGGCGGCGGCCACTGCGGCCCCCGGCACGCGCGGAGAAGTCATAGCTGAATCCCACCGTGCCGACCTTTCGGTCGCCGCCGAAGGAGGAGTGATGAAACGTCGGGTCGCTTGGGTTGCCGCCTGTCTGATGGCGGTGTTCTCGATCGTCGCGGTGCTGCAGCCCGCGTACGCGGCGGTGGGGTGCCGGGTCTCGTACGCCGTCGGCAGTCAGTGGTCCGGGGGCTTCGGCGCCTCGGTGACCGTGGTCAACCTCGGCGAGGCGCTCAACGGGTGGACGCTGACGTTCGCGTTCCCCGACGCCGGGCAGAAGGTCGTGCAGGGCTGGAACGCGACGTGGGCGCAGACCGGCTCGGCCGTGACTGCCACCAACACGAGCTGGAACGGCACGGTGGCCACCGGCGGCACGATCAGTCTCGGCTTCAACGGCTCGTTCTCGGCGTCCAACCCGGCGCCGACCGGTTTCGTCCTGAACGGGACCGCGTGCACCGGCGCGACGCCCCCGACCACGACTCCGCCCACCACCACGCCGCCGGCTGGTGATGCCTGGAATCCACCGTCGGCGCTCGTGCAGCCGCTGGCCGCGGTGTGGGCGCACCAGGAACAGACCTACAGCAACCTGTACGGCTTCAAGAACTACGGCTGGGATCAGCTCGCGGCGGGCGGCGGCGCGATCAACTACTGCGTGCGCTGGGACTCGGCCGCGCACGTCACCGCCGCCCAGCGCGACGCCGTGGCGGCGACCGTCCAGCGGCAGTACCAGAAGTGGATGGACCAGATGCTCGACAACGGGCAGGGCTGGAACAACTGGCCGTACAAGCAGGTGCCGGTGAAGGTCGTCGGCTGGGCCGTGCGGGACAGGGCCCAGCTCGAGTGGACAGACACGTCGGTCGACGTCTACGTCAACAACATCGCCGAGGACGCCCCGCAGTGCGCGCCTGCCTGCGGCCGCTTCTTTCACCAGGACGGCAACTACAACGGCTGCCCCGGCGGCGCCACCCGCCACTACGACCACTCACTCTGGCTGACCGCGGGCTTCAACGGCGGCGCGGGCGGCGACTGGGGTCAGCGGGTCGGCTCGGAATACTTCATGAGCAACCTCAACGCCGAGAATATCCACATCTGGCTGCACGAGCTGGGCCACACGTACGGCCTGGACGACTTCTACGACTGGGACCCGACCCCCGGCCAGGGTTTCCTCATGCGGGCCGGCAGCGCCACCCAGATCACCGACTTCGACAAGTGGATGCTCCGCGACTGGTGGCGGCACCTGAAATCCCGCTACGGCCGTTAGACCGGCGCGGTTCGGCGGCCGGCCGCCTTGGCGGCGTACATGGCGGAGTCGGCCTGCTGGAGCAGGGCATCGAGCGAGCGGCCGTCGGCGGGGGCGGCGCCGATGCTGGCGCCGACGGTCACGGTCTCGCCGCGGACCTCGATCGGATCGGTGAGCGAGTCGTGGATGCGGTCGACCATGCCCATCGGGTCGGGGCCGGTCGTGTCGGGACCGGTCAGGATCAGGGCGAACTCGTCGCCGCCGAGGCGGGAGACCAGGTCGTCCGGGCGGACGGCGTCGCGGATGCGGTGGGCGACGGTGACCAGGACCTCGTCGCCGGCCGCGTGGCCCAGCCAGTCGTTGATGGGCTTGAAGCCGTCCAGGTCGATGAGCAGGACGGTGGCCTCGCCGGTGAGCAGGTCGTCGCCGAGGGCGTGGAAGGCGGCCCGGTTGTGCAGGCCGGTCAGCGCGTCGTGGTGGGCCTGGTGGGCGAGCTCGGCGCCCTGCCGTTCCAGGGTCACGGCCAGCCGGCCGACGATGGCGACGGTCAGGAACTGGCGGATGAGGACCAGGCTGAACGTGGTCAGCAGGGTCCAGACGAGCACGGGGCCGAGCACGTCGTGGCGCAGCTGCTCGACCGCGACGGCCGCCACGGCGAGAGCGATCGGGACGTACGGCAGAGTGGCCCACCGGCCGACGAAGTGCGTGGCGGCTCCGGTCTGCTCGTCGCGGGGCAGGACGACCCGGCTGGCCACCAGGATGAGGCCGGCCGCGAGCAGGTAGCCCGCACCGACGCCGCTGTACCAGGCCTGACCGTCGGTCCCGTCGTGGATGGCGAGCATGGCGGTCGCGGCGAGCACCACCGACGCGGCGCCGAGGATGCGCGGGCTCAAGCCGGTGCGGCCAGGGAAGTTGCGCGACATCGTGACCAGCGCGACCGCGGCCGCCAGCACCTCGAGCGCGGTCAGGACGGTGGTGAAGGTGAAGGCCGCTCCGGATGCGCCGGCGGCGCGGGCCGGTTCCAGCACGTAGACCCAGGACAGCGCGAAGACGGCGCCGGCCACGGTGGCGATGTCGATGAGGGCGCGGTAGCGCTGGTGGCCGCGCACGGCCGGAGCGCTCAGGTGGAGGCCTACGGGAAGGACCATGGCGGCGCCGATCGATCCGCCCATCCCGATGGCGAAGGCGATGGGCGATCCGGCGAGCTCGTTGACCAGGTAGCCGATGTTGGCGATCGTCCAGAGGCCGCCCGCGACGACGCCGAGCAGCACGGAACGGCGGTGGCGGCCGGACTCGGAGCGCAGGCGGCGCACGTAGACGACGGTGGCCGTGCCGACGGTGAGGGCGATCAGGGTGTCGGCGAGGGCGCGGCCCACCGCCGGGGGCAGCCAGGCCAGCAGCAGTTGGAACGCGAGGGCGCCCACCGCCACCGCGGCCAGCTGCGCCCGCAGTGGCTTCATCACAGCTGGATAGAACGGCCGCGAAGGGCCGGACCTGAGCGTTAGTCGTCGTACCTCTCGTAGACCGCGGCGCGGGCGTGCTCGGGGTCGAGGCGGTGCAGCAGCGCGTCCCCGATGGCGGAGAGCTGCTGGACCTGCTCGGGGGTGAGCGCGTCGATCACCATCTCGCGCACGGTGGCGACGTGGCCCGGGGCGGCCTCGAGAACCTTCTGCCAGCCGGCCTCGGTGAGCCGGGCGTTGGTGGCCCGCTTGTCCTCGGGGCAGGGGAACCGCTCGACCAGGCCGCGGGTCTCGAGCCGCTGCACCACGTGCGAGAGCCGGGCCAGGGTGGCGGTGGTGTATTCGGCCAATGCGGTCATGCGCAGCGTGCGATCGGGCGCCTCGGAGAGCATGGCGAGCACGAAGTAGTCGTAGTGGGTCAGCTGGGAGTCGCGTCTCAGCTGCGAGTCCAGGGCCGCGGGCAGCAGTTCGAGCACTGCCGCCAGGCGTACCCAGGCTGCCTGTTGCTTCTGATCGAGCCATCGCGTGTCCACGGTCACAAGTCTCCCACGAGATTGGTTGTTGCTACAATCTCAACCGGCGACGACCTGACGATCCCGGCCGACGGTTCCGCCGCCGCCGAGCTCGCCGCCGCGCTGCCCCAGGCCAAGGTCGTCAAGGCCTTCAACACCAACTTCGCCGGTATGCTGGCCACCGGCTCGGTCGGCTCCGAGACCACGGCCGTGCTGATCGCCGGGGACGACGCCGACGTCAAGGCCGCCCTGACCGAGGTCGTCCAGGCCGCCGGGCTGCGCGCGGTCGACGCCGGGTCGCTCAAGCGGGCCCGTGAGCTCGAGTCGCTCGCCTTCCTGTAGATCACCCTGGCCGCCGGCGAGAAGCTCTCCTGGAACGGTGGCTTCGCGGCAGTAGCCTGATCTTCGCTGCTACGGGTGCAGGTCGTCAGTTCTGCAGATAGCGGATGACGGCCAGCACCCGGCGGTGGTCGGCGTCCGACGGGGCCAGGGCGAACTTGGCGAAGATGTTGGTCACGTGTTTCTCCACCGCCCGCTCGCTGACCCGGTTGGCCTGGGCGATCGCGGTGTTGGTGCGGCCCTGGGCCATTAGCGCCAGCACGTCGCGTTCGCGCGGGGTGAGCTCGGCCAGCTGGTCGCGGTGCCGGCTGCGGCCGAAGAGCTGGGTGACCACCTCGGGGTCGAGCGCGGTGCCGCCCGCGGCGACCCGGTGCAGCGCGTCGATGAACTCGTCGAGCTCGATTACCCGCTCCTTGAGAAGATAGCCGACGCCGTCCGAGCCGCCGGCCAGCAGCTCGCCGACGAAGGCGGTCTCGACGTACTGCGAGAAGATCAGCACCCCGACGCCGGGCCGGGTCCGGCGGATCTCGATGGCGGCCCGCAGACCCTCGTCGGTGTGGGTGGGCGGCAGCCGCACGTCGACGATCGCGACGTCGGGCGGGTCGGTGGCCACCGCGTCGAGCAGCGCGGGGGCGTCGACGACGGCGGCCAGCACCTCGTGACCGCGGACGGCGAGGAGCTGGGCCAGGCCCTCGCGCACGATCACGGAGTCCTCGGCGATGGCGATGCGCATCGGTGCCTTTCAGATGGGGCCGGGGATCTCGACGGTGACCGTGGTCGGACCGGCCGGCGGGCTGTCGACGACCAGTGTGCCGTCGACCATACGCACCCGCTCGATCAGCCCGGCCAACCCGCCGCCGGGGAACACCGCAGCACCGCCGCGCCCGTCATCGCGTACGAGCAATTGAAGTTTGTCGTCCTTGACCTTGATCTGGATCGTCGCCGTCCGCGCGCCGCTGTGCCGGCCCGCGTTGGTCAGCAGCTCGCACGCGGTGAAGTAGACGATGCTCTCGATCGCCGGGGAGGGCCGTCGCGGCAGATCGATCTCGAGCGTGACAGGAACCGCGCTGCCGGCCGCGACGGTGGTCAGCGCGGCCTCGAGCCCGCGGTCGAGCACCGGCGGATGGATGCCCCGCACCAGGTCTCGCAGCTCGGTGACCGCCTCGGTGAGGGTGGTCTGCGCCGTGTCGACGGCGGATCTGACCGTCTCGGGCGGCGCCCCGGCGGTGAGCAGCTCGCGCACCATGGTCAGCTGCATGCCCACCCCGATCAGCCGGGCCTGGGCGCCGTCGTGCAGATCGCGCTCGATGCGGCGCAGGGTGGTGTCGGCGTCGGCCACCGCCCGGTCGCGGGTCTCGCGCAGGTCGGCGATGCGTTGCGCGGCCCGGCTCGGCCCGAGCAGGCCGCGCACGAGCAGGCGTTCCAGGGCGACCACCGAACGCGTCAGCCACGGGCCGGCCACCAGCAGGACGAGGCCGGTCAGCCAGGTCAGGCCGATCAGCCACCACGGACCGAAACTCCGATCCTGCAACGGATAGTAGGTGAGCGTGACCAAGCCGAAGACATAGCCGCCGGTCCCGACGGCCAGCGACACGATCGACAGCGGCAGCTTGACCAGGGCGTACCCGACGGCTCGCCAGTGTGCCGGGTCGGCCAGCACGGCCCGCCGCCACGCGAGGACGCCGCCGTCCCGTCTCGGCAGCGGCGGCGCCGGCACCTGCTCGTCGAGCAGCCGGGCCACCAACCGGCGCCGGCGACGGCCGAGACCGCTCGCGGCGCGCAGCACCAGCGCCAGCAGCCACATGCCGAGCGGAGTGATCTGCAGGGCGGTGCTGACGACCAACCCGGCGAGCAGCAGGGCCGCGGTCAGCACGTCGAGCGGAAGCACCAGCAGCAGGTAGGTCAGGCCCCTCCGCGTCGCTCTCACCCGGACATTGTGGACTGCACCCGGTGGGTGGCCCGATCCTGGACGGCGAACAGGCCCCGCAGCAGGAACGCGCAGACCGTCTGGATGCCGAACGCGACGGCCGAGTGGACGAGCCAGGCGCCGGCCAGGGTGGGTCCGCCCCAGGCGTTCGACAGCGCCTCGGGGTCGGGCGTGAACGGGTGCCCGATCGCCGCGAACGTGTCCGGCCGCAGCGGGTAGAGATATCCGGAGTAGGCCACGAACACCTGCATGACCACGGCCAGGAACGCCAGCAGGGCCGGCACGAGCACGAGCAGGCTGTGGACGGGCGCCCGGCGGATCCGGGCGATCGCCAACGGAAAACCGGTCAGGCCGCGTACGGCCGGTTCGACGACCCAGCGCCACATGGTGGGACTCCCTTCGTGTCCCCTCATCGTGTCGCCGGCCGGCCCGTCCCACGACCGTGACAGCACGCGGCCGGGGGTACGGCTGCCCGTACCCCCGGCGCGCGACCCTCAGCTGGTGTGGTGTGACTCCTGGAGGCGGTAGACCGGGGTCGGCAGGCCCTCGAAGCGGGCCTTGAGCTGCAGCGCCAGATAGAGCGAGTAGTGCCGCGACTGGTGCAGGTTGCCGCCGTGGAACCACAGGTTCTCCTGCTGGGTGGGCTTCCACATGTTGCGCTGCTCACCTCCCACGGGCCGGCCCAGCCCGATGTCCATCAGCGAGGCCAACTGTCCGAAGTGCGTCGACGAGCGCTGCACCATGGTCACCTCCGCGCCGTGCTCCCACAGCGCCCCGCAGATGTCGAAGGCCGAGTTGTTCGACCCGACCACGACGACCTTCTTGCCCGCGTACGCCTCCGGGCCCGGATGTTGACTGGAATGCTGCTGCTGGCCGCGGAAGACGTCCTGCCCCGGGAACGACGGGTAGTTCGCCTTGCCCGACATGCCGGTCGCGAAGACGACGTGGGCGGGGGTCAGCTCGACCGTGTCGCCGTCCCGGTCGACGGTCACACTGCAGCGCTTCGTGGCCTCGTCGTGGGTGGCCGAGCGCACGGTGGAGGACGACCAGTACGGCACCTCCATGACCTTCGTGTACATCTCCAGCCAGTCGCCGATCTTGTCCTTCGGCGCGAACACCGGCCAGTTCGCCGGGAACGGCAGGTAGGGCAGGTGGTCGTACCAGACCGGGTCGTGCAGGCACAGGCTCTTGTACCGGCCGCGCCACTGGTCACCCGGCCGCGCGTTCTTGTCGATTGCCGGCCACCGCCGCCCCGCCCGGCCTGACCGCGGGCCGGCTGAGCCAGGCCCTGTTCGGCACCGCCGAGCACGTCGTCACGGTCCGGGCCGAGGTCTCCCGCCTGCGCCGCGCCATCGGCGCCCTGGTCGCCACCAACCCGTACCGGCCGGCCGGCGTCCGGATGGACATCCTGCGCTAGCCGATCAGCGCACCCAGCCCACGCCCGGCTGGTAGGTCCAGCGCCCGACGCGGGTGCCGGCCGGCACGCCGGCGGGCGTCCGCGGCCGGGGCACCGTGGGCGGATTGTCCGGGCGCTGCATCGCCAGGCGCAGCTCCGTTGCCGACGGCCGGTCGTCCGGTAGGTCACTGAGAGCGCGTTCCAGCGCGGTGGCGGCCTGCACGCCCCACACCCGGCGGAACAGATCGAGCGCCCGCTTCGGATTCCGGCTCACCGAATGCCGCCGTCCCGGATCCATCACCCGCACCAGCATCAACGCGACCTTGTAGACGTCGGTGGCTGTGTTCTGCACCATCGTCTGCCGGCGAAGGCGTTCGACGACGTCGGGCCGCACGGTGCCGGCCGACCGGGTGGCCGCCCTCAGCCGGCGCGCCGCCAGCAGCGCCTCCGGCGGTTCCCAGAACGGCGTCTGCGGCTGGCTCCCGAACGCACCGCGTGACCGTTGCAGCCGGCAGGCGTCGGCGTCGACCACGAGCACCTGCGGATTGTTCCCGCCGGCGTCGTAGACCACGTTGCGCCCGGAGATGTCGCCCGCCACCACATTGTCGGCGTGCAGGTCGGCGTACACTTCGGCGATCCGCCGCGCGATCGCGATGCGCTGCCGCCAGTCGATCGGAGCCAGCCCCACGGCGGCCATGTCGTTCGGGTCGCCGAAGAGTTTCTCCACCTCGCGGGGCTCCCGCCGGTAGGCCCCGTTGCGCCCGGTGAAGACCTGGAAGTAGCGATCCTCGATGAGCGGGAGCAGCACCCCGACCGCGGCGCCGCCCGCGTCGACGACCACCCGCAGGGGCCAGTTGACGAACCCGTCCCACTCCCGGCGTTCCGTCTCGGTCTTCCGCAGCCGATGCTGCACCAGCGAGATCAGCCCATGCCCGAGCGCGGGCCCGGCCTGTTCCCGGGTGGACGCCTTGTACTCCTTGAACACCAGCGGGGGCAGTCCTGGTAGCGAGAAGCCGGTCAGCCGGTGGACGACGGCCGTGCCTCCCTTGCCGATCCGGTCGAGCGACCCCAGCACCGACCGGGGCACGGTGGATGTATCGGTCATTGCACCCACACGGCGACGGCCGTCCGGTCGTCCGCGAACGTTTTGCGGGAGAAGTCGATCTGCTGAGCGAAGGCGATCGGGGCGGGTGGCCGCTGCCATTGCGTGGCCAGGAAGCGGCCGACCTCGCCGGTTCCCGAGCCGAGCGGGTCGCCGATTCCGTCCGTAGCCACCAGCAGCAGATCACCAGGCCGAAGTTCGCACACCTGCGATGCCGGAGTCACCGTGCGGGGCAGCGCCTCGACCGGTTGCGACGCGTCGGCCTTCGGT
Organism: Actinoplanes sp.; assembly: GCA_965217855.1. Taxonomy (GTDB): domain Bacteria; phylum Actinomycetota; class Actinomycetes; order Mycobacteriales; family Micromonosporaceae; genus Actinoplanes. Next base: position 106,547 of record CBDCJN010000004.1, read on the forward strand.
TCGGTGAGCGGCTCCCACGCGCCGTCGCGCAGCAGGTGGGCCGAGGAGTCACCGGTGATGACCGCCACGGCCGCGGGGTAGCCGCCGTCCGGACCGGCCTCGGTCGCGACGACGAACGCGGTGGCCGTAGTCGACATCTCTTGCCGCACATCGGCCTGGGTGAACTCGCCTGATCCCTTGAGCCGCCGCCGGAACTCCTCCACAATCGCGGCGGCGGCCGTCTCGGCGGCCGCCGCCCACGGCAGGTCGTGCAGGTCACCGATGCCCGCGTCGAGCGCGTCCCGCAGCACGTCGGTGATGCGTGCGCAGGCCAGGTCGGCCGCCCGGTGCGACAACCGGGCCGACGAGACGCCGTCGGCGACGCAGCCGACCAGCCAGCGTTCTGCGCCGGCAGTCACCACGGCGTACGCGTCCTGCCGGGGCATCCCGTTCTCGAAGTGGCCCGGGCCGCGTATGCCGGCCGCCCGGAACTCCAGCGAACCGGCTCGGGCGGCGTCGGCCGTGATGTCCGCTCGGCGGGGTGCCACGACGGCCGGCAGGCGCACCACCGCCTCCGCGCGGCCGGGATCCCCGACGTTCCAGCCGCCGTCGGCACGCTGCGTCCAGGACGGCCCGATCCGGTCAGTCCCAGTCATCGTCGGCGTCCTCGTCGTCGATCACCAGGCCACCGGTCGTGCCTTCGGCGTTGACCGATTGGGCCGACGCGATGACGCTGGACCGCAGGATCTCGGCCATTTTGATGATTCCGTCGGCCGGGTCGACTCCCGGCTTGAGTACGAAGCTGCGCATCGGCTTCTTGTGGCCCGGTTTCGGGAACACCCACCGGTCGAGCTGCTCCTTCGTGGCGCCGCCGACGCCGAACGGGATGATGTTCGGCCTTCGCTTGAAGCTGGGGTCGGTCAGCTCGGCGAACGCCGTCGTCAGTTCCACCTCATCGTCGGTCGGCAGGCCGTCGGTCACGAAGAACACGGTCGGCCGGTACGACCGGAGGTTGTCCGCCGCCAGCTGCGCATAGTCCTTCTCGATCTCCTGGCCCAGGAGCCGAAACGCCGCCGCGTACGAGGTGCCGCCGCGGACGTCGAAGCCGGGGATCGGGTTGACGTTACGGATATCGCTGAGCCGTAGCACCACCCGGGCATCGTCGGAGAAGTCCATCGCACCGATCTGGACCACGTCGCACAACGTCGGCGACCGCTCGATTCCTTCGATGACCAAGGGCAGGGCCTCGTTGGCAGCGACGATGGGCGGCTTCTGGCCAGGGGTGCTCTCCCAGCTCATCGACTGCGAGACGTCCACGACCAGGTAGAACGGAAGGACCAGCAGGCGATCGTCCACATTTGGTATGTCAGACGTCGATGGGGTCATCTCTTCTCCTCGTGCCGGCCGTCAGATATATGTGTCTGACGGACAGCACGAGGGGATCTTGCATGGACATTGCCGAGGCAACCGCCGCCCTGGGGCAGGCTCTGCGCCACGACGCCACATTCGAGAACGATCCGGAACGGCTGGCTCGCGCGCTGCACGACGTCCTGCCGGGCGACGACACGACCGTCCGCCTGCTGGTGTGCGCCGTGTCGGCCGGCGTGCCGGCGATGCTGGACGGGACTCGTGACCGGGAGGCCGCTGCCCTGCTCAGCGACGGATGGGGAATGCGCGACGAGCTGGCCCGGCAGGTGGTGTGGTGCTGGCAGGCGGCCACTGGACGCTCGGAGCGTCCCGGCACCTCGAAGGAGATCGACGAGCTGGCGGCTCCGGGACGTCCGGTCGCGGTGGCCCTGGGTGAGGTGGACGGGCGGCGGGTCGCGGTGCTGGCCACGGAGGACGGGGTGTTCGCGGCGGTGATCGACGACGGCCCGACGGTGTGGCGACGAGTCAGCGCGGTCGCCGCCCGCGCCGTGGCATTGGCCGACAGCCGTCTGCTGTGGACCGGACCGTCCGGGATCCGCGGCTGCCGGTTGGCCACTCTGCAGGGGATGCTCGAGGTGACCGACGAGCGACCGGTGGCGGTCGCTCCCGGCGGCCCGGCGTTCGCGGCCGTCTGCACCGAGGCGGGCCGAGTCGACGTTCTGTGGGGCGCCGACGGCGCCCGCATCGGGCACGCGATAGTCCGCGATCTGCCGTCCGGCCCACCGTTCGCGGTGCCGGCCGCCCCCGGACGACTGCGCTTGCTCACGGCCGTCCGCGGCATTGGTGTGGTTTGGCTGGCCGCGTTGACCGAGGACGGCACGGCTGCGGTGGCCCGGTGGAGCCTGGCGAACGACCGCATCGGCCGATGGGAGATCCTCGCGACACCGGAACCGCTGGTGTCGTTCGCGGTTGCCGAGCTGGACAAGCCGCGGGTGCTGGCGTTCACCGCCTCGGGGAAGCTGATGACGTGCGCGGCCGCGCCCGGCATGGTGTGGCGTCCGGTGGAGGCGCCGGCGGGCGTGCCCGGTGCGGTGGCCTTCACCGGCCGAGCGTTGCTGGTGTCGGCCGGTGAGAAGACCTGGCTCGCACCGGTCGGCGTCGACGGCTGGGGAGCACCTTCCCTCGGAAAGTTGCGGACCGTCTAAGCGAGGACGGCTTTGGCCGCCTGCACCAACGAGTCGGCGAACGCGGCGGGGCCGGTCGGATCCAAGCGGTGGCGGATCGCCCGGAGTCCGGCCACCGGCAGCAGATCCACCTCGTCGGAGACGGCGATGTGGAGTTGCGCCTCGACCTCGTCGCGGGCGGCGAGCAGGACTTCGTCGCGGTCGGTGGGCAGGCCGTCGGCCACCACCAGTACGCGCGAGCGCGCGCCTTCCGAGGTGGCGGCGAGAAGACGGAAGGCGGCCGCCAGCGAGCTGAAGCCGCCTGGTGGCGGGGTCGGCAGCCGCACGAGGTCGGTGACCGGCGTCGGTGTGACGATCAGGGCCGCGTCCGAGGAGTACGAGATGACCGAGAACGCCCAGCCGGGCGGGATCGCATCGACGACAGCGGGCAGGGCACGCACCCAGCCGTCGTGGAAGCTGCGACGCACGGTCGAGCCGGACACGTCGATGACCAGATGGAAGCACTCCCTCACGTCTCACCACTGACGGACAAGACTCAGTTCCGTAGGATCGCGCGGATCTCGGCCAGCTCGGGTCCGCCTATCAGCAGGCGTTCGGCCTCCTCGAGCGGTTCGCGCGCGGCGTCGTCAGCACCGGCCGCGATCTGGGACCGGCCGGTCAGCAGTAGCGCCAGGGCGAGGCCCTGCCGCCCGTACTCCCGGTCGGACTCGCAGACGCGGCGGTAGCAACGGACGGCCTCGCCGGCCCAGCCGTCCGCCCGCCGATGGTCGCCCTCGTCCAGGCGCTGACGGGCGCGCGACAGGCACAGCACGCCCAGCGCCCGGTCGCCGTACACCGGGTCGCGATCTACGTGTTCACGCACCAGGTCGGCCACGACCTCTTCATTGTCCGAGCCGATCATCTGGGCGCCCGCCCTGCGCAGCAGCTCGGCCTCGGCGGCAAAGCCCGCGCTCACGGAGTCTGCCGCCGGCGCCCGCATGAGGTGGAGGTACTCGAAGAGGGCGACGGCCGCCTCGTCAGGCCGGCCGTAGACGTAGCTGGCCCGGGCGAAGGCCATCAGCTGCCGGCCGATCTCGCCGTCGGCCGAGTGGCGCCGGCGGACGTCGAGGCTGATCCGGGCCGAGAACCGTCGCCATCCGCCGCGGCGGAACATCTCGAGATCCTCGGAGTCGTCCTCCAACCGGGAGTAAGTCGTCCCACGACGGGCGAGCCACACTCCCGCGCCCGACACGACCAGCCACACCCCGACGGCTCCGGCCAGGTGCAGCCCTCCCGTCGGCCCGTGCAGGAACGGGTAGTGCCAGTCCACCCGGCGATAGAACGCGGCGGCTAGGGTGTCGGGCACCAGCGGGCGGACGACCAGCCCGGCGAACCAGACGCCGATGGCGCAGAACAGGCCCACCCGCAAGAGGCTGGGATCGGTCATCAGGTGCGGAACTCTCCCGGGATGCCGCCGCCGGAACATCACCAGCACCCCGGCCAGACCGATCAGCCCACCGTGGGCCACGGCGACGGCCCACGCGGCGGCCGCATCCGATAGCACGCGAGTGAGCACGGCCGATACCGCCGACGCCACGACGACGGTCGCGAGAACGAATAGCAGACCGATATTCCCGAGAACCGCCAGGTTCGACCGGGCCGATCTCGGCGCCTCGAATGTCAGCCGGTGCGACGTGAACCGGCGGAGATCCTGTGCCATCATGCCGGCGACCTCCACGACGGTCCCGAACCGTCCCGAGTAACCGGCGTACGCCCTCACCCGCCGCTCGATCTCCGCCGACCCGTTCGGCTCGGCGAGCTGCAGCAGCCGCAGGTACTCGGCCGCTCCGAGGTGAGACCTCATGAACGAGAGCTTTTGCACCGGCTCGTCCGCCAGCGGCGCGGCCACCGCCGCCGCGGCCGCGTGGAGCACGGTGAGTTCGTCGTGGTTCAGGCTGTCGTGCATGGCGGACAGTCTCAGGTGGGCCTCTCGGAGGAAGTCACCGTCGTGCAGGTCCTCGGCGATCTCCAGCGCCTCGGCGGTCCGCCCGTAGGCCCGATCCGGCTCGTCGCGGGCGTGATGCCAGTCGGCCAGCAGCAGCGTGCTCCGGAACAGACCGGGTAGGTCGCCCGCCACCTCCTGGCCGAGCAAGATGGCCAGGAAGGCGTCGTAGAACGGCCCGGGCTCCATGTGCGGGCCGAGGACCGACCAGCTGCGAGCCATCGCCGAGCACTTGAGGGCGAACGGCAATCCGTGCTCGTCCACCAGCTTCGCGGTCTTCTCGAAGGCCACGGAGGCCTCGACCGGCCGGCCCCGGGCGGCGTAGATGTCACCCAGATCCAGATAGGAGGTGGCGATGTTCGGCTGGTCACCGGCTCGTTGGTAGAGATCGAGGGCCCGGCGCATGCCGCGCTCGGCCTCCACCAGCTGACCCTCCCGACGGTCGACGGCGGCCAGGAAACGGAAGGCGGCCGCCACCCGGCCCTGCCCGGAGAGCCGCTCCATGATCTGCCGGGCCTCGCCGCTGCAGCGCGTGGTGATCTCCTGATCGCCGCGGCGCCGGGCCAGATCGCCGATCCGCAGGAGTGTCTCCGCGGTCTGCGCATCGTCCTGCTCGCGGCGGAACACGACCAGCGCGTCGTCGAAACAGCGTTCGGCGGCGGCGATCCGCCCCCGCCCCTGTTCGACGGATCCGAGTCCCCGGCGGAGCGCGGCCGCTTCGACCGACCGGGCCCGGACCCAGTTCAGCGCCTCGCGGTAGAGGCTCTCCGCCTCATCCCACTCCTTGCCCTCGGCATGGAACCGGCAGAGCTGTTCGGTCACCTCCAGCGCCTCCGTGATCTCACCCGCCGCGTGCAGGTGCCGGCGGGCCAGCCGCAAGCCCGTTTCCGTGTACGCGGAGCGGGTGCGCCACTGCCGCGCAGCCTCCCGGTGCGCGTCGGCGATCGCCTCCGGTGATGCGCCGGCGAGCACCGCATTGGCCACCCAGGTGTGCATGGTCCCGCCGGCCACGATGCCGGCCGCGTCGAGGCGTTCCGTCCACGCGGCGGGTCCGTCGGCCGCGAACACGGCAGCGAGTTCCAGCTCGCTTCGGTGTTCTTCCACGTCTCGCACCAGGCCGGCGAGCCCCGATTCGGCCCGCATCCGGTCGACGGCCTGCCGCACAGCGTCGTGCCGCCCCTCGTCGATCAGCTCGGCGACCCGCATCAGGCCGCCGGGGTGACCGCCGATCTCCTGGTCCAGCTCTTGCGCGTCCGCCTGGGCCAGAGCCGGAACGGCCCGTCGCAGTTTGTGGGTCTCGGCCGGCGAGAGCGGTCCCACCCCTATCCGGTACATGTCGACACCGGGCAGGAGAACTGGCCGACGCCCGGTCAGGACCAGCGGCCCACGCCATGCCGCCAGCATCGCACCCAGCTCGGCCTCAACGGGCACTCCGAGCTGGGTCAGATCGTCGTCGCGGAAGTCGACGCAGAGAACGGCCGGTGCAGTTCTCATCCGTTGCCGGATCGCGTCGGAACCGTCGCTCGCGGCGGCGAAGATCGCGACCCCACCGTGATCCCTCGCCGCCGCCTCGGCCAGGGCCGACGTCCCGGAACCAGCTAGACCGTGCAGCGTGGCGCGCGGATTGTCGGAGGTCAGCAGTGCCCGCAGGAGTCGGCGCTCGGTTCGCCGGCCGACGAACCCGGCGTGGTACGTAGGGCGGTTGAGGGGGCCGGCACTGTTCGGTCCCGGAAGCGGTGCTCTCCCGGGCGCCGCATACAGCGTCGGGACCCACCAGGAACTGCCGGTTCTTCGGCGGACGGTGCCGAGAGCATTCAGGAAGTCGCGGTCCGGATCGGCCGCGAGCCTGCTGTAGAGGCCGGTCAGCAGTCTGGTCGCGTAGGTGTCGGCAACCTCCTCGGTCATGGCCAGCACAGTCCGGGCGCCCTGCTCGATCAGTCCGCGCGCCAGCCCGGCCAGGTGACGCTGCCCGTCCGCCGACTCCTGCACGACCGCGGCGCCGGTCGCGCACCCAGCCAGCACGAGGACCGGCGGCATCCGGCCGGGTGGCACCGCCTCGCGGACGAACGTCTCGGCACCGACCAGAGCCGCCGAACCATCCGCGGCCTCCAACTGGAAGGCGCCCGGCTGAGCGTGCCCGGTGAGGTGCAGCACGTGCCGAGGCCGGGCGGCCAGCGCCGCGCGGATGTCGTTGACAGTGCCCCATTCGAGCACCTCGACCTCGGCGGACCGTTGTTCGGTGACCCGGATCAGCCTCTGCAGTTCCCGCTCATGGTCCAGCACCACCCCGCCCGACGCCGGGCTGGCCACCACGGCCAGGATCCGGAGTGGACCCGGCGGCGAGACGACGTCGATCCGCCGCCCGGTGCGCACCGAGCGATAGATCTCGACGTCAGGCATCAAGCCCAGCGGCGTGCCGCCGCCCGGCAGGACGACGGCTTCCCAGGGCACGCTGTCGAGTTCGACCTCGCGCACCTCGACCGCCAGGCGCACCGGCACGCCTTCGGCGAACAATCCTTCCAGGGCGGCACCCGCGGCACCCCCCAGGAAGTGCTCACCCAGGGTCCGGCCGGCCCGTTGCACCACGACGCCGAGGCTGTCGAGCCGTCCGGCGCGGACCCGCCGCAGCCGCCGCAGCGCCGACTCCACCGGCAGCCAATCACCGTCCGGCTGGTGCTGGGCGACCACCCCGGTGTCAGCCCGGCGGAGCGCCACCCGCTGCCGGCCGATTCTCAGCACCGCCCGTACGCCCATCCGCGTCGCCCCTCCCGATCAGCCCGTAGCTAACTGACGGACAGCCGGCTTCCTGGGGTGGCGACCAGGACGCCGATATCGCGCGTTGCCGACCGCGAACCGGATCAGGCCGGTTTCATGGCGGGGGAGGAGTAGACGCTGCCCACCCGGAAGCCGTCGAGCCAGGCGGTCAGGCGGGCGGCCTCGCCGTCGAGCCGGCGGAGGGCCGCGGCCGGCACCTCCTCGAGCAGGCGCACCTCCACCACGCCGGCCGGGTTCTGCACCCAGGAGCCGACCGCGCGGCCGTTGTGCCAGGCGGTGGTGCCGGCGTTGCCGCGGCGGTCGAAGAGCAGATCGCGGTGGGGGCCGAGGTAGAAGTCGCGGGCCTGCCAGCCCATCACGGTCGGGTCGAGCACCGGCAGCAGCGCCGCCCAGGGCTCGTCGTACGACACCTCGTCGACGTCGTCGGGGAGCAGCCAGCCGGTGGCGCCGCCGTCCAGGGACACCGGCACCGCGTCCAAAGTGGCCAGGGTGGCGCGGACGACGGCCTTGGTCGAGCCCAGCCACCAGGTGAGATCCTCGACGGTGCCGGGGCCGAACGAGTGCAGCCAGCGCCGGATGATCTCGCGGTAGCCCTCGTCGGGCGTCAGGAACGGGGGGATCTCGTCCAGCCAGTGCCGCATCAGCGTCCAGCGGGGGCGTGACACGTGCCAGCCACCCGTGTTGACGCCGCGCACGAGATCGCCGGTCAGGCCGAGGTGGGTCATGACGCGCGACGCCGTCCACGTCTCACCGGCGCGGACGGCGACCTTGAAATCGATGATCGGGATCGACTGGCGCAGTTCCAGGGCGGTGCGACCGTCCGGCCGGGCTTCGAGGGCCTCGAGCACGGCGGCCCGGGCCCGGTCGAGCCAGTCGTGGCCGTCCTCGGCCAAGCCGGCCAGCACCGCGTCCTGGGCCATGCGGGCGCGTTCGGTCGCGGCGACCCGGGCCGACGCGCTGGGCCACGCGGCGCTCAGCAGGTCGCGGGGGAAGACGAAGAGCGTGCGCCGCATGGCCAGCTGCTTGACTAGCGTCCGGTCCTGGTAGAGCGCCCGGTCGACGTCGGCGACCGAAAGTGATCGCACCCGGGCCCAGCACGACAGGTAGACGGTGGGCGGCTCGGTGGCGTGCAGGACGGTCATCGCCCGGGTCGCCGCCTCGGGCGTGGCGACCTGGAAATCCGGGGCCAGAGCGTGCCGTACGGCCAGTCGGGCGCGACGCTCGACGTCGGTCACGTGACGCATCCCGCCATGATCCCACGGGGCATTAAATCGGACAGCGTCTATTGACATGCTCGGGTCTCATCACGAAACCTGCTTGCAATGTTAACGTAAACATTGGGGCTTCGATGGGCATGGTCGAGAAGGTGGCCACTCGCAGAACGGTTCTCGGGGCGGTCGGGGCCGGCGCTCTCGACAGCATGCTGATCGGCGAGGCGGCCCGGGCGGACGCCACCGTCACGGTCGATCCGGCCGCGGACCACGGCGCCTGGCAGGGCTGGGGCACCTCGCTCGCCTGGTGGGCCAACGTCTTCCGCGACCGCGACGACTTCGCCGACCTCTTCTTCACCACCCGGACGGTCACCTACAACGGCACCGCCCTCCCCGGGCTCGGCCTGAACATCGCCCGCTACAACCTCGGCGCCAGCAGCTTCAACGAGGTGGCGGGGGAGCGGATGGTCGCCTCGCCCAACATCCCCCGGTTCAAGCAGATCGAAGGCTTCTGGCAGGACTGACGCACCACCGACCCGGCCTCGGCCGCCTGGAACTGGAACGCCGACGCCAGACAGCGGGCGGCCCTGGTCAAGGCCACCCAGCGCGGCGCGATCAGCGAACTGTTCGCCAACTCGCCGATGTGGTGGATGTGCCTCAACCACAACCCGTCCGGCGCGGCCGCGAACCTGTGCCTGGACTGGCGCTGGCTGCACCCGACGGCCTGGTGCTACTGGCAGGTGATGGACCCGAGCGCCGGGTGGGGCACGATCCGCTACGACGCGGGGACGCTCAACGCCGGGGCGGTGGAGACGAAGTATTACGTGCTGGCCCAGTTCACCCGGCACATCCGGCCCGGCATGCGGATCATCGACACCGGGGCGGGCAAGCGGCGGCCGCGTACAACCCGGCCGCCCGCCGCCTGATCGTGGTGGCCGTCAACACGGGCGCGGCGCAGACGCTGACCTTCGACCTGTCCCGCTTCGCGCAGGCCGCGGGCCCGGTTACCCGCTGGTCGACCATGCCGGCGGGCAGCGACCGCTACACCCCCCGCACGGACCTGACCCTGAGCAGCAAAACCGTCCGCGTCTCCTTCCCCGCCGCCTCCGTCCAAACCCTCCAGCTCGACGGCGTCGTCCTCTGAGGGCGAGTAGTCTCGCGGCCTTGTGGAGGACAACTGGGACACCATCGCTGACTGGTATGCCGCTCAGCTGAACGCCGGCTCGCCCATGCACGACTTCGCCCGCGACGCCCTTCTCGCCGCCCTGCCCGAAGACATGTCGGGGGCCCGTGTCGTCGACCTCGGCTGCGGCGAGGGGATCATCACGCGCGCCGTAGCTGCCCGCGGGGCGACCGTCGTCGGCGTCGACCCGACTGAGCGCCTCGTCGAACACGCCAGATCGATGGAGGAGGCCGACCCCTGCGGCGCCGTCTACGCGGTAGATGACGGCACCACCCTGGCCACGCTCGACGACGAGTCGGCGGAGTGGGTTACGTCGCCGAGAGCGGTGCGCGGCTGGCTAAGGGCGGGCGGCCAGGGCCTTGACCTCGACCGGGATGCCGTTGAGGACGCTGTTGCCGGAGAGGGGGTCGATCACCGTCTCGTCGGTGAGGATGTTCGAGTTGACGCCGGCGTGAGCCGCCGCGACGGCCTGCCGCGTGCCCGGCCGGTCGTGGCCCCAGCCGTGCGGCAGGCTGACCACTCCCGGCATCACCCGGTCGGTCACCTCGACCGAGACCCGCAGACCCCCGGCCCGCGACGTCACCTGCGCCTCGTCACCGTCGGCGAGGTCGAGCCGGGCCGCGTCGGCCGGATGAATCTGCAGGGTGCAGCGGTCCCGCCCCTTCACCAGCGCGGGCACGTTGTGCATCCAGCTGTTGTTGGAGCGCAGGTGGCGCCGCCCGATCAGCACCAGGTCGTCGGGCGCCCGGTCGAGGGCGCCACGCAGCCGTTCGACGTCGGCCGCGATCGCCGGCACGCAGAGCTCGATCTTCCCGCTCGGCGTGCGCAGGACGGACGGGATCCGCGGTTGCAGCGGGCCGAGGTCGACGCCGTGCGGGTTCTCGAGGAGGCGGTCGAGCGACATCCCCTCGTACGGCCCGGAGCGCAACGCGACGTCGAGCAGCCGCTCCGCCGGCCCCGCCCCGGACACGGGCGAGTCACCGACGCCGGCCCGCCGCACCGCCTGTTCGAGCAGGGCGTCGTGGAAGTCGCTCACCGACCCCGCCCGACCGGAAACGATCATCGTGAGCCGGGCCAGGATGTCGCACTCGTCGAGGGCGTCCGGCGGCGCCGGGAGAACGGGCGGGGAGTACGCCGCGAAGTTGCGGACGGCCAGGGCCAGGAACGAGAAGTCGTAGTGGCCCCTTGCGGGTCGCGTCCAGCGGCGGCAGCACCACGTCGGCGTGACGGGTCGTCTCGTTCAGGTACGGGTCGACGCTCACCATGAACGACAACCCGGCCAGGGCCCGGTCGAGGCGCTCGCTGTTGGGCGTCGACAGCACCGGGTTGCCGGCCACGGTCACGAACGCCCGCACCTGCTCGTCGCCGGGGGTCTCGATCTCGTCGGCCAGCGTCGCGACCGGCAGTTCGCCCTTCACCTCGGGCAGCCCGCGCACCCGGCTGTGCCAGCGCCCGGTCGTGAAACCCTTGGACCCGGCCGTCGGCTTTACGTGCGCGGGCAGCGGGAACATCACCCCGCCGGCCCGGTCGAGGTTGCCGGTCAGCACGTTGATCACGTCGACCAGCCAGCTGGTCAGCGTCCCGAACTCGACCGTGCAGGTGCCTATCCGGCCGTAGACCGCGGCCCGGGGCGAGGCCGCCAGCTCGCGGGCCAGCGAACGGATCCGGTCGGCCGGCACCCCGCAGGTCGCGCCGACCGTCTCGGGCGCGAAGCCTTCGGCGAGTTTCCCGACGAGTTCCACCCCGGTCACGTGGGCGGCCAGCGGCCCGAGCGCGACCAGGCCCTCGGCAAAGAGCGTGTGCACGATGCCGAACAGCAGGTAGGCGTCGGTGCCGGGCCGGATGAACAGGTGCTCGTCGGCGTGCTCGGCCGTCCGGGTGCGCCGCGGGTCGACCACGATGAACCGGCCGCCGCGTTCCTGGATCGCCTTGAGCCGCCCCGGGAAGTCGGCCGCCGTCGCCAGGCTGCCGTTGGACTCCCACGGGTTGGCCCCGAGCATCAGCAGCAGGTCGGTGCCGTCGAGGTCGGGCACCGGGATGGCCAGCGAGCTGCCGAACAGATAGCCGCAGGACACGTGCTTGGGCATCTGGTCGACCGTGCTGGCCGAGAAGATGTTGCGGGTGCCGATCGCCTTGAGCAGCGGCTGCAGATAGAGCCCGCCCGCCATGGTGTGCACGTTCGGGTTGCCGAGATAAAGAGCGACGGCATGCGGCCCGTACGTCTCGAGGACGGGCCGCAGCCCGGCCGAGATCGCCTCGAACGCCTCGTCCCAGCTCACCTCGACGTGCCGGCCGCCGCGCCGCACCAGGGGCCGTCGCAGCCGGTCGGGGTCGTCGCTGAGCTGCCCGAAGGTGGCGCCCTTGGGGCAGGCGAAGCCGTGGCTGAACACGTGGTCACGGTCGCCGCGGGCGGCCACCACCCGATCGTCGCGAACGGTCAGTTCGAGACCGCAGGCGGCCTCGCAGAGCGGGCACGTCCGGTACGCGGTGCGGGTGGCAGCCACGGTGTCACCAACCTTCCCCGGTGTTACCGATGAGTATCGTGGTCCGGCCGCAGCGCAACAACCCCGCCGTGGGAACCCGGCCGAACCTGCTTGCCGCGGGTCTCGGCTCGGCGGCCGCCGGGAACGCCATCTGGCAGTGGCTCGAGCTGACCACGCCCGGCGGTGCGCCGTACCCGTCGATCGGGGATCTGCTGGTCATCGCCATGGTCCCGTTGGCCCTGGCCGGTGCGGCCGCCCTGGGCGGGCTCGGGCGGACCGGCATCCGGGTCGTGCTCGACGGCCTGATCATCGCCGGGTCGCTGCTGTTCCTCAGCTGGTGCACCGTGCTCGGCCCGCTGGTGCAGGCCACCTCGCCGTCCGCCGCCGACACGGCCGTCGTCTTCGCCACCCCGCTCGGTGACGTCGCCCTGGCCAGCATGGCGTTCATCCTGCTGGCCCGGGCCGGGCGACGCCGCCGGTCCGTCTTCGCGCTGGTCGGCGCGGGCATGCTCGCCGTCGCGGTGGCCGTGAGCGGCTACGCGTACATGATGCAGATCGGCGCCTGCAGCGCCGGCAACCTGGCCATGAACGGCTGGATCGCGGGCTTCCTGCTGATCGGCACCGGGGCGCTGCGCTCGCGCGGCGACGCCGGCCGGGCCGGCCAGGAGCAGGGCCGCCCGCCTCGCCCGTCCGGCACGCGCTGCCGTACCGGCCGCTGGCCTTCGCCCTGGTGGCCGGCGTGTACGTGGACGTGACGCGGGGCGAGATCGGCACCTTCGCCTACCTGCTGACCATCATCGTGGTCGTGCTCGTGGTGGCCCGTCAGCTCATGGCGCTGCGCGACAACGTCATGCTGACCCGCGAACTGCGCACGGCCTTCGACCACGTCAACCGCCTGGCCTCGCACGACCCGCTCACCGGCCTGCCCAACCGGACCCTGTTCCAGGGCCGCGGCGAGGACGCGCTGACCCCGTCCTTGCTCTACATCGATCTGGACGGCTTCACGCAGGTCAACGACACCCTCGGGCACGCCGCGGGCGACGCGTTGCTGGTCGCCGTGGCCGACCGGCTGCGCCAGTGCGTCCGGCACCGACACGGTCGCCCGCCTCGGCGGCGACGAGTTCGCCGTGCTGATCACCGGATCGCCCACCGCTCAGGCCCTGTCCGAGCAGGCCGAGCGGGCGGTGCGCGCGATCGACTAGCCCCAACGCCGCTCGGTTAGGGCGGGTGGCTGGTCAGCAAGGGTTTGTGATGATGTCTATAGCTATGGTGGCTTTGTAGCTGTGTCGGTCTATGTTGGGTCCGCGGGCCTGGTATTTGGAGTTCGAGCGTTTGATCATGCGGGTTTTCACCCGGATCCGGCGGTCAGGTAGTAGATGGGCCAGGACCGCGCGGCCGATGGCGCCGACCAGGTCGATGACGGTGTCGGCGATCACTCCGGCGGCGTTGGTGAGTTGGTCGCGGGCAGTGTTCAGGGCGGTGGTGAAGCTGGCCCGGTCGGGGTCGAGGCCGGGGATACTGTCGGTGGCGTCGGTCATGGCGGTGCGCAGGATCTGGTAGACGACCAGCAGGGCGTGGACTTCCTGGTCGATGCCGTCGGGGGTACGGGCGCGCAGGACCCGTCCGCCGAGGATGCTGGACTTGATCTCCAGGTAGGCGGTCTCCACTTCCCAGCGGCGGTGATAGAGCTTGATCAGTTCACCGGCGGGATGGGCGTGCGGGTCGAGCAGGGTGGTGATCAGCCGGTAGCCGCTGGTGTGGGTGCCGTCGCTGGTTCTGACGCTGATCTGGGCGTCGATGATCCGGACCCGGACGGTGCCGATGACCGACAGCCAGGACCCGTCGTGGTAGCGGCTGATGACCGGTAGGCGGCGGCCGTTCTTGCAGCGGATCAGCAGGTCCGTGCCGGTGGCGGCGATGGTTTTGATCAGGTCGGCGGCGGCGTAGTTACGGTCGGCCAGCAGCAACATCCCCGGCCGCAGGCTGCGGGCCAGGGTGCGGGCGTGGTCGAGTTCGCCGGTGCTGGTCGGGCTGAACACGGCGTCGATGATCGAGCGGGTGCCGCCGGTGAGCAGGACACTGAGTCGTAGTGCCGGGTAGCCGGCCCCGCCGTTGTTGCCGCGTTGTTTGCGGTAACGGACCCGCACCTTTTCAGCGTCGGCGACCGACATGGTGGTCCCGTCGATCACGGTCACCAGCAGGTTCCGCCAGTACACGGCGTGTTTGGCGGTGGTCGCGGCCGGGCCGCGGAGCAGGTCGAACAGTGCCCGCAACGGTGCCGGCCCGAGTCGCTGCCGGGCGTCGTGCAGCGTGCCCGAGGACGGCTCGGTCAGGTCCAGCCCGTCCAGCCCGGCGGTCAGTTTCTGCCAGACCAGGGGATAGCCGAGTTCGGCGAACAGGCACCCGGCCAGGATCAAGTAGACCGTCACCCGGGCCGGGAGCAGCCGGATGCGTTGCTGGGTTCGGCGGGTCGCGGCGAGGACCTCGTCGACCATCTCGAAGGGTATGAACCGGGTCAGCTCACCCAGATGGCCCGGCGCGAACACGCCCGCGGCTACCCGCACCGTCCGGGTTATGGCAATCTGATCGACCAAAGCGGAGTTCCTGGTCTCGAGGCTGTCTTGGAGTGACTCACCTCAATACCGGAACTCCGCTTTCCTGTGCCCGACCGAAACACCCACCCCTTGACGGCCACCACACCGCCTTAACCGAGCGGCGTTGCGACTAGCCCTTCACCATCAATGGCGTGCCCGTCCGGGTCGGCACCAGCGGCGGCCCCGCCTGGAACCAGCGGGACGAGAACCACCCCGTCGACGAGCTGCTGCGCCGGGCCGACCTGGCCATGTACGCCGCCAAGAACATGTACGCCACCTTCGACCACGCCCTGCCGGTGGCCACCACGAGCCGATCGCGCTCTAGTGTGTCTGCGAGGCGCGTTCGGGTCCAGGGGTGGGGTAACTGGTCAGCCATTCGCGGCAAACGCCAGGGCGAGTGGCCGCACGGGCTGGCCGACGTTATCGGCCACTCCTACCGGCGGCAGAACTCAGAATTATTCAGTCCTTCAGGGCGTCTCGGATGGTCGATATCTGGGGGTCAGCGACAGAGATTCCATGAATGCTGAGGATCAGGTCGAACGCGGATTGGAAATAGTGATCCGGAACGCGGAAATCACTAAATACACGCCCCATGAGCAAAGCAGGGAAAGAAGTCTCCGGTGAGCCTCTGAAAAGCACCGGCATCACACTCTCTTTCTGGGCCTCTGTTCCGATCATTCGCGCACCGATGAGATCACCTTCGGCGGCTACCACAAAGCCGCCCATACGCTCGTTATTCTCATATTTGGTTCGGTACTGAGGGGTTCCGACCACGACCACCCGATCGGCCACCGCGATTCTCTCGACAAATCTCGGTACGCTCGCGCCGACCCGGTTATTTTCCCAACGGTCCAAGACTACGGTGACGCCCGCCTTACTAAGATCTCGCGCGAGATTCATCGTCCAATTCTCCTGAGACGCGTCTCCCCAGGCATAGCTCATGAAGCATGTCGGCTGTTCCTCGGCGCTGAGGCCCAGCTTTGCCTTGAGAGTAAATAGCGCCTGCTCGAACCGGGACCGCCGGATGGCGGCGTATCGCTGCCCGTCAAGCGCCGCCATCTGGTCGCGTGTCATCTGGATCGGCTCGGAGGCTCTTGCGAGCGAGACCGAGGCCCCGCATGTAGTACAGAAGACGTCATAGTGTTCGATTGCCAGGTGCTCCCGGACGACCGCGCGGTTCAAGCGGTGGCCATTGGTGCAGCTGATCGATGGATATCTATGGACGGTGACGTCGCGTCGGGAAAGGAAACTTTCGAATAGGCCCTGGAAGAGGGTTCGGGTCGACCTCCCCACCGTGGACTTGTAGTGGAGTACGAAATCTAGCTCGCCTTCACGTTCGGACTCGAGCCTGAAGCCGCAAACCTGGCCGCCTTGGATGACATACTCTGCCTGATCCCGCCACTGACGAGTACGCGTGAAAGCATTAGTGTATCCGAGCAGCACGACGAGGGAGGCGTACACGTTCTCCACCGCACCGGAGACAGTGTAAGAGGTTCCTTCCGTCACTGGACTGGGATCGGTCACCGGTGGTCGCCTCAAATTGATGAGGTCTGGAAAGACCAGAAGAACTTCGGAATTAAGGGTGTCGGTTTCGCGGAGACACACATTGTGCGACAAAAACATCCCGACGGCAGCGTCCAGCAGAGCTTCCCGTTCGTCTCTCTCGAGCCCGTCCAGTTCGGGAAAATCGTAGCCGCCCAGCAGAACCTTGCTTTCCTCGACGAATCCGAGGCCTCGATAGTTTCTTCGCGCCTGAAGGACGATGGAGGATGCGACGTTGTTCAGAAGCTCCGGCTTGAGGAGGATGCGGTGTTCACCTCGTGAGGTCCGGATCTGCGCTACATACCCATGATTGATCAGATGGCGAACCGCCGCCAACATTTCTGCGTCGCTGAATTTGCGGCGGTCGTCGGCGGTCTCCAATAATTGCCGCAACTCCGCTGGTGTCACCACCATTCTGCTTCCCGCTGTGCGGGTCTCTTTTAGATCCAGCACTGTGTCTTTGATCCATTTAAAGGTTGTTGTGGTGACGGTTGTCGGCCTTGCATCCCACTCCACGACATCACGCATCGTGGCTACGAGTTCCGGCAGGCCCTCTCCGGTCAGCGCACTTGTCACGATGTAGGAGTGGATGCCGCGGTCTCTACAGAACTCCCGAATGTCCTCAGTCGTCAAGCGCGCGACACCGAGGTCGGACCGGGCAGCCACCAGAATGATACGTATTTTCCCGCCGAGCTGCCGAAGCCAGTAATCGACACCACGCAGCGGATCGTCACCACGAGTAGGATCGAACAGTACGAGCGCGATGTCCGCATCGTCAACGAAGAGGGCGTGAACAAGACGGTAATCGGGCTGGCCGGCGAGGTCCCAAAGAATTGCCTCACATTCGGCGCCATCGGTTCGTGTGGCACGCAGTTCATCCAGCGTCCAGAACTGTTGCCCATGTGTAGAGGGATGATTCTTGAAATCGCCGGTGGCAAGACGGTAGCCGAGGCCGGTCTTCCCGACGCCGGATTCGCCGACCAAGACAATCTTGGCAGAGGTGTAGGTTACATTGCTCGGGCGGTTGAATCCGGTAAGTACGTGATCAGGATTGATTGACCAGATAAATACGGCGGTGCCATCCTCGGTATCTGGGTCGATCCCCGTAGATGCCAACAACGGTAGTCGGGGGTGGAACGCTATCGAAGATGCCCAATCCGCGTCTCCCGGTCCTGCAAAATCCACTGCTGCAACCCATTTGTGGCAGTCCCAAAGGATTACCTTTCCGTCGCGCGCCTCGGAGGCGAGTAGTTGTCCGTTGGAGATGAAGGACAACCCGTGCACCACGCTCGAGTGGCCCTCCAAGCTTCGCAAGAGCTCCCCGGACCGTGCACTCCAGACCTTGATGGTCTGATCTTCGGCTGCACTCACCAAAAGGTTACCGTCGGGACTGAAGGCGACCGCTGTGACCTCTCCGAGGTGTCCTTCAAACGACTCCAGCGGCCGCCCACTGCCTACATCCCAAGTTTCGAGTAGGCCGGAATTAGCGGCAGTGCAAACGATTTGCCCGGCTGAGTCGAATGCGATGTCGTTGATGTGCTCGTGAATTTGGAGTGCACTCAGCCTCGAGTAGACCAGTCCACCCATAGTGCATAGTTCGGCCTCGCGAGATCCGCCGATGGCGATGGCTGGTTGATACGTGGTGCTGCCAGCCGGTCGAGGATTGAACTTGATGGCGTTGATTCTTGTCCGCGCACCCCTGAGTTGATGAACCTTTTTCCATCCCTCTACCTGCCAGATGTACGCATCCCCGGCGTTGTCTGCCGTTGCCATGACTTTGGAATGAGGGTCGAACGCTACGGACGTGACGGGAGCCTTGTGCTCGTCGATCAGCTCCACCAAGGCAAAGGTCAGAGCGTCCCACATCGTCACCATCTTGTCGTTGGACCCAACGGCCAGGAATCGCCCGTTCGGTGACCATACGACTGAATTGATCGGGCCGACGTGTCCGTCAAGTTTTTGAATGCCCTTTACGCCAGGAGGCAGTGCTTCGTTCCAAGTCTGGCGCCCGGCTCGACGAAGGGGGACCGACGGAGCGTTTTGCTCTCCGCTATGTGGACTCATGGGCGACATCCTTGTTGCCGGAACTCGTTTGCTGTCGAGATGGTAGCCGGAGGGGCCGAGCACCGATATCGACTGCCCAGCTGACCGCAACCGTTGTCGTGGAGCGCTATACCCTGTGAATGTGCCGTAAACCCAGGCCCCCTCGATTGGTCGTGATCTCGGCAGGCTGGACCCAGGTGTCCGGCACGTCGGCGACTACATCGGATTTCCGTAGCCTCAGGGTTGATGATCATCGGCCTTGTGCACAGCGCCGACGGTGGAGGTCCGCGGGAATCGACGTGCTGGCCGCGGCGGGGTTTGTAGGGGTGGCGGACATGAGGTCGGGACGGTGCACGATCGGCAGGGGCCGCCTCGTCTACTTGGGCAGGCGTAAGCCCTGCATGCCGCCGTCGACGGCCAGCGCCATGCCGGTCGTGGCCGAGGCCTCGGGGCTGGCCAGGTAGGCGATCGCGCCGGCCACCTCGTCCGCGGTGACCAGGCGGCCGGTGGGCTGGCGGGCGTCCAGGGCGGCCCGCTCGGCGGCCGGGTCGGCGGCCACCGACATCAGGCGGTTGATCCACGGGGTGTCGGCCGTGCCGGGGTTCACGCAGTTGACCCGGATGCCCTCGCGGACGTGGTCGGCCGCCATGGCCAGGGTCAGCGACAGCACCGCGCCCTTCGTGGCGCCGTAGAGGGCTCGGCGCGGCACGCCCGCGGTGGCCACGATCGAGCAGGTGTTGACGATCGCGGCGTGCGGGGATCTGCGCAGGTGGGGCAGGGCGGCCCGGGTGACCCGCACCATGCCCTGCACGTTGACGTCGAAGACCCGGGTCCACTCGGCGTCGTCGTTGTCCTCGACCGTGCCCTGGGCGCCGATGCCGGCGTTGTTGATCACGATGTCGAGCCCGCCGAACGCGTCGGCCGCGGCCTGCACCGCCGCGCGCACCGAGGTGTCGTCGGTGACGTCGCAGGAAAGGCCCAGCAGCGGCGACGGTACGTCGGTGTTCAGGTCGAGTGACGCCACCCGGTAGCCGCGCGAGGCCAGCAGGGTGGCGGTGGCCAGCCCGATGCCGGACGCGCCACCGGTGACGATCGCCCGCAGCTCGGTCATCGGGGGCCCGCCACGGACTGCGAGGCGGTGCCGAGGCCCTCGATGCCGAGCGTCATCACGTCGCCGGGCTGCAGATACACCGGCGGCTTCATCCCGAGGCCGACGCCGGGCGGCGTACCGGTGTTGATCAGGTCGCCCGGTTCGAGCACCAGGAACTGGCTCAGGTAGTGCACCACGACGTACGGGTCGAAGATCATGGTCTTGGTGTTGCCGGTCTGCCGGCGGACCCCGTTGACGTCGAGCCACATGGCCAGGTCGCGCACGTCGGCGATCTCGTCGGGGGTGGCCAGCCACGGACCGGCCGGGTTGAACGTCTCGGCCGACTTCCCCTTGACCCACTGCCCGCCGCGCTCCATCTGGAACGCCCGCTCGCTCACGTCGTTGACCAGCACGTAGCCCGCGATCGCGGCCGCCGCGTCCTCGGGCGAGTCCAGGTACGAGGTGCGGCGGCCGATGACGATGCCGAGCTCGACCTCCCAGTCGGTCTTGGTCGAGCCGCGCGGGATGCGGACGTCGTCGTTCGGGCCGATCAGCGTGTTGGGCGACTTGGTGAACAGGATCGGCTCGGCCGGCACGGCCTGCCCGGTCTCGGCCGCGTGGTCGCTGTAGTTGAGCCCGATGCACAGGATCTGGTGCGGCCGGGCGATCGGAGCGCCGATCCGCTGGTCGCCGACCGGGCGGACGTCGCCGGCGGCGATGCGGTCGGCGACCGGGCCGGCGATCCGCTCGAGGCCGTCACCGCCGAAGAACGCCTCGTCGAAGTCGGTCACCAGGTCGGACACGTCGACGTAGCCGGTCTCCCCGGCGCGGACGGCCGGCTTTTCGGCGCCGGGGGCGCCGATTCGCATCAACAGCACAGGCAGAACTCCGATCTAAGGATTCCAGTACGGCGTCCGCAGGCCCGTCACGCCGACGGTCGCGGTGAACAGCCGGCCCGAGGCGGGGTGCCGCGTCAGGTCGGCCGGGGAGAGGCCGTCGGTGGCGGTCGTGACGACCAGGACGTCGAGCTGCGGCCCGGCGAAGGCGGCACTGGTCGTGTGGGGCGCGTCCACCTCGACGACGGCGAGCAGATCACCCGCGGGCGTGCGGCACTCGACCCGGGAACCGCCCCAGATCGCGATCCACAGGTTGCCGATCGCGTCGACGCACAGGCCGTCGGGCTGACCGTCCTCGATGCCGAACAGGTCGCGTCGCCGGCCGTCGGGATAGTCGCGGGCCCGGACGACGCCGGGGACCGTGTCGATGCTGTAGAGGGTGTCGCCGGCGGGACTCCAGGCCAGCCCGTTCGAGAGCGTCAGGTCGTCGTCGAGCACGGTCGTCGCATCGCCGTCCAGCCGGACCAGCCGCTGATCGCCGCGCGACCCGTCGAGGGCCATGCTGCCGATCAGGAACCGGCCCTGGGGGTCGACGGCGCCGTCGTTCAGGCGGCTGCCCGCTCGCCCGAGATCGCGTACGGGCGTACGTTCTCCGTCGGTGTTGATCGTTTCGACCCGGCCGCGGGAGGCCACGAGCAGGTCGCCGCCGGCGGAGACGGCCACCGCGCAGGCCAGATCGTCGAACTCCCAGGTGTCGGTGACGGTGATCCGCAGGTCGTCGAGGGTGCCGGCCTGCACCGTGCCGCCGAGGATGTCGACCCAGAGCAGGCGCTGCCGGTCGGCGTCCCAGATCGGGCCCTCGCCGAGGGCGTACGCCTCCGAACCGGCGGGGCTGGCTGGAAAGCGCGCGGTCATGGTCCGGATGTTAGCTTCCCGAGCGGGGCGGCCGGGGATACAGTCCGGACATGTCAGATCGGCGCAGCGCCCAGTGGTACGCCGGTGACGACCGGAACAGCTACATCCACCGCGCCTGGATGCGCCGCGGCCTGCCCGCCGATGCGTTCACGGGCCGCCCGCACGTCGCGATCGCCAACACGGCGAGCGACCTGACCCCCTGCAACTCGCACCTCGACGAGGTCGCCCGCAGCGTGTCGGACGGCATCTACCAGGCCGGCGGCATCCCGCTCAACCTGCCCGTGGTGTCGCTGGGCGAGACGCAGGTCAAGCCGACCGCGATGCTGTGGCGCAACATGGCCGCGATGGCGATCGAGGAGATGCTGCGGGCCAACCCGATCGACGGCGTGGTGCTGCTCGGCGGCTGTGACAAGACCATTCCGGCCCTGTTGATGGCGGCGGCGTCGGTCGACCTGCCGGCCGTCGTGGTGCCGGGCGGTCCGATGTTGACCGGCACGTTCCGCGGGGTGCCGCTGGGCTGCGGCACCGATGTGTGGCGCCTCAGCGAGGAGGTCCGGGCGGGCACGCTGAGCTCGGCCGAGTTCGAACGCTCCGAGGCGTCGATGATCCGCAGCCGGGGCCACTGCAACACCATGGGCACCGCGTCGACCATGGGGCTGCTGGCCGAGGTGCTCGGCATGACGATGCCCGGCATCGCGGGCACCCCGGCCCCGGACAGCCGCCTGCTCGAGGCCGCGCACGCCACCGGCATCCTGGCCGTCGACCTGATCGAGCAGGACCGCAAGCCCAGCGACGTGATGACCCGGGCCTCGTTCCACAATGCGATCGTGGCGCTGGCCGCGCTGGGCGGCTCGACCAACGCGGTGGTGCACCTGCTCGCGATCGCCGGGCGGCTCGGCGTCGAGCTGACCCAGGACGACTTCGACCGGATCGGCGCCGGCGTGCCGCTGCTGGTCGACCTGCAGCCGGCCGGGCGCTTCCTGATGGACGACCTCTACCGGGCCGGGGGGCTGCACGCGGTGCTGGCCGAGGTGGCCGACCTCCTCGACCCCGGGGCGATCACGGTGATCGGGACGCCGCTGGTCTCGGCGCTGGACGTGGCGCAGGTCTACGACCGTGAGGTGATCCGGGAACGCTCGGCGCCGCTGCAGGCCGAGGCCGGGATAGCGGTGCTCTACGGCAACCTCGCCCCGGACGGCGCCCTGGTCAAACCGGCCGCGGCCACGCCCGCGCTGCTCCAGCACCGTGGGCCTGCCGTCGTCTTCGACTCGGTGGAAGACCTGCACGCCCGGCTCGACGATCCCGCGCTCGAGGTGACGGCCGACTCGGTGCTGATCCTGCGCGGGTGCGGGCCCAAGGGCTACCCCGGCATGCCCGAGGTGTCGAACATGCCGCTGCCGGCCAAACTGCTGGCCGAGGGCGTACGCGACATGGTGCGGATCTGCGACGGGCGGATGAGCGGCACCGCGTACGGCACGGTGGTCCTGCACGTCGCCCCCGAGGCCGCCGCCGGGGGCCCGCTGGCCAAGGTCCGCACCGGCGACATGATCATCCTCGACCTGGAGAACCGCCGCCTCGACGTCGACCTGCCCGCCGGCGAGCTGGAGGCCCGTGAGCCGTCGGCCGAGGCCGCGCGGGGCTACGCGTCACCCGCCCGGGGCTGGGAAAAGCTCTACGTGCAGACCGTCGGCCAGGCCAACACGGGCGCCGACCTCGACTTCCTGCTCGGCTCCAGCGGCAGCCGGGTCGCCCGCGAATCGCACTGACCGCGTCCGCCCTTGTCAGCCGCCCCCGGGCGGAGTATCGCTGGAGTGGAGCCGCCACAGCACTGGCGACCGCCCTCCAGGAGGCGGACATGATCAAGACGAGGATTGTCGTGGGTGCGGACGGTTCGGCCCCGTCGGTGGCCGCGGTGAGCTGGGCCGCCGCGGAGGCGTTGCGCCGCGGCGCCGAGCTGCGCATCGTGACGGCGTTCTACCGCAGCCCTGACTCGGCCAACGTGCTGGTCCACCGAGCGGTCGCTCAGGCCCGCGCGGTCGCGCCCGGCGTCGAGGTGCGCTGCCAGGCACTGCCCGGTTACGCCGTCCCGGTGCTGCTGCACGCGGCCGAGGAGGCGGCCCTGCTGGTGGTCGGCACCCGCCGCGACGGCGGCCTGCCGCTCCTGCCGATCGGCTCGGTGGGCAGCCAGGTCGCCACCCGCGCCCGCAGCTCGGTGGTGGTCGTCCGCGGCCGGCCCGACGAGGGCCCAGTGGTGGCCGGCCTCGACGACAGCCCCGCCTCGTCGACGGTGGCCGAGCACGCCTTCGAGGAGGCGTCCCTGCACGCCACCGAGGTCGAAGCGGTGACGGTCGGCGCCCACACCGACCCGATGGACGCCCAGCTCGACCCGTGGCGCCGCAAATACCCCGGTGTGCGGGCCAGCCGCGAGTTCGTCGACGGCCGCACCGACCGCGTGCTCGTCCAGCGTTCCCGCTCGGCCCGCCTGGTCGTCGTCGGCCCCCGCACCCACGGCTTCCAGGGCCTCATGCTCGGCGCCATCGGCAGCCGCCTCCTGCAACGAGCCGGCTGCCCCGTCCTGATCGCCCGCTGAGCCTCAGCTGTTGCGGGGGCGGCGGGCGACCAGGGTGGCGTGGGTGGTGGGCCAGGGGAGGGGAGCGCCGTCGGTGTCGGTCAGGGTGGCCACCGGGGCTATGCGGTTGTCGATGACCCAGTCGTTGCGGGTGGGGGTGGAGGCCGGGTCGAGATCGAAGCCGGCCTCGGCCAGCAGGACGCGCCAGTCGTCGAAGTCGAGGCCGCAGAACTGTTCCTGGGTCTCGGACATCCAGTTGTCGGTGTAGTCCTTGCGGGTCAGGAAATCCATGGCCGGGCCGAACTCGAGGCGGACGGCGTCGCCGGCCAGGGCTTCGTACTCGAACGGGAAATGGAAGTCGACGGCGAACTGGTCGAGCCGGGCCCGGGTCGAGAGGCCACCCACGTACGAGGAGACCTCGGCCGACGTCAGGGCGGCGAGATCGGTGCGCGGGGCGGCCGGGTTGTCGCCGTCGTCCGGCTTCAGGCGCAGGATCACCGGGCGGCGGCGGTCGCCGGGGCCGCAGACGTCGCTGTTGATCCAGACGCCGCCGGGGACGGTGTGGTCGTGGATGCGGCGGGCGAACTGCAGCAGCGAGTCGCGCTGGTGGCCGTACGACCAGATCTCGTGGGTCAGCGCGAAGGTCAGGGTCGTGTCGACCGAGCGGTCCGGCAGGATCGCCCCGCCGAGCACGTTGCGTTGGTAGAAGTAGACGTTGGCATTGCGGAAGACGCCCTGCGCCTTCTTGTGCACACACTCCTGGTAGAGGTGCCGCGCGACCTCGACGCCGATCAGGTCGCTCTCGTGCAGAGTCTCGTCGCGGTCGGCCAGCTCCAGCACGGCGCCCGCGCCGCAGCCGATGTCGACGATCCGGCCCGGCTGCACGTATTGGCGCACGGCCGACCATTTGCGCTCGGCGGCGTCGGCGAAGGCGTCGACGTACGTCCGGTAGTCGCGGGTCGCGGTCAGGCCACCCTCGTCGCCGACGACCGGGTCGTTCACCACGGTCTGCACCACAGTGGCCAGCCCGTAGCGGTCGAAGACGTCGACGGTGGCCGGGTGGGCCAGCTTGCGCCACGAGTCGTCGCCCGCGGCCAGGCTCAGCAGCACGTCCCAGGGCCGGGCCGGCACGCCGGGCAGCGCCGGGTCGGCCTCGACGAGCGCGATCGGGAAGCTCAGCTCCTCGTAGAGGGCCGCCACCTGCGGGGTCGAGCAGGCGACCAGGGTGTCGGCCGGCGTCAGGTCGAGCCCGGTGGCGACCGTGACCGTCTTCAGCGTGACCTGGGCGAACCGGTCGGTCGGGGCGGTGTCGAAGATCGGCACCACGACCGAGCGCAGACCGGTCTGCACGCTGAGCCGCTCGATCGCCGCCTCCCGGCGGTGGTACGGCACCGGGTTGCGCTTGGTGTTCTCGTGGTTGGCCGAGGTCACCGCCCACACGATCGTGCCGGCGCCGTCGTCCGCCAGCTGCTGCAGGTAGTCCGCCTGGAACTGAGTCAGCAGGTGGTGACGGCCGGGGAAGAGCACGTAGCGGGGCACGGTCGTTGATCTTAACGGGCCGGGCCGGGCACTTAAGGGATTCGGGGCCGGCGGATAAGTGCTCGCTAAGAGCTGGGGAAGCGGCGGGCGGCACTCTCTGCGCCGTGACAGCGCGGTGCTGTCGAGGAGAGGAAGACATGTCCCAGATCCGATTCCCCAACCAGCCGTTCGCCTTCGGCCAGTTCTTCGTCGACGTCCAGGACAACAACGGTGATCCCACCAGCGTCCTGGAGGCCGGCGCGCCGTTCAAGGTCGAGACGAAGTGGGAGATCCCGGCCCTGGCCGCACTCCTGCTCGGTGGGGTGTGGACCGTCACGACTACGCCGAGTCGATCGGCCCCGGCCCCGAGATCCGGATCGGCTCCGAGACGGTGCCGCTGAACGGGGGCCACGACCTACAGCGCGACCGTGACCGTGCCCGCGAACACCGTCCCGAACAACCCGAACCCGCCGACCTCGGGCATCTACAAGATCGTCACTGTGCTCACGCACCGCAATTCGTTGAAGTGCCCGGGACCGGTCGCCGCCGGGTGGTAGGCGTTGACCTCCATGTTGCGCAGCATCCACCGGTACTGACTCTGCGGCTGCGGGTCGATCATCCCGACGTCGGTGTAGGTGCGCCACGAGCTCGCGACCTGCGGGCCGTACGTGTAGCTCCAGGTCGAAAGCGCCCGCGGCGGGTACGGTCCGCCGGCCCAGCCGCTGCTGACCGGATTGCAGATGTTGAGCACCATCGGCCGGGACGAGCGGTCGACCTCGGCGGCCAGCTCCCGGAACGCGGTCTCGGGATCCAGCCCGGCCGCCCGCCCACACAGCCAGTCGGCCTTCACCGCATCGAAACCCCACCGGGCGAACTGGCGTACGTCGTCCCGGTAGTGCCCGTGGCTGCCGAGCCCGCACTGCCCCGGCCGGTAGGGCCCCGCGTCGGTGTAGATGCCCGCCTGGAACCCGCGTTCGTGCAGGTAGCGGGTGAGCGAGGCCAGGCCCGACGGGAACCGCACGGGATCGGCCACCAGCACGCCCGCCGCGTCCCGGGGTGTCGGAGCGGCCCAGTTCCCGTCGAGCCAGATGATCCGGTAGCCCGCGTCGCGCAGCCCGTTCACCACCATCGCGTCGGCGATCGCCTTGACCTCGGCCTCGGTCGGATCCCCGCCGAGCGCGAAGTACGTGTTCCAGCTCATGTAGGGCGTGACCGCCGACAGCCGTCGGCCGTCGCGCCTTGATCGGATGGGCGCATGCCACTTCCTGATGTGCCGCCCGCCGACACCGCTTCGCCGTTCGCCTCCATGCGCGGCCACCACGCCGCCATCCGCTACCCCGACTTCGAGGCCGCCCGGGCGTTCTGGGTCGACACGCTCGACTGGCGGATCCGGCAGACCTGGCCCTACGGCGACCTGACCCTGGCCGAACTGCGCGCCGCCACGTCGACATCGTCAACGCGCCCTTCGAGATCGACGACATCAGCGCCCGCCTGGCCTTCTTCCGCGACCCCGGGGGCAACATGTTCGCACTCTCCGAACGTATCTGACGCAGGGTGAACCGGTCGCCGTTCGTCGTCGTGCGCCGTTGGAGTGATCATGCTGCCGCCGCTGGACTTCGCGGTGATCTGTTAACGGGAAAGGCGCCGCTCCGCCCGCGGGCGCGGCCCCCGCCCCTCTATACTGGGGAAATCCAGCAAACCGGACCTTTTCGCCTCCTCGGGACCGGGCCGCGCGCGGCGGCCCGGCAAGCGGGGTTGCTGCTGGGGCTGGCCTGCCTGCTGGCGCTGCTCGGCATCACCAACACCCCGACACACGCGGACCGGTTGTTGCTCGTGGCCGGGTGCGACTTCGTTCTCGCGCTGGCCGCGCTGCTGCTGCCCTGGGGACGGACCGGTCGGTACGCGCCGGCCTGGCTCGGGCTGCCTTCCTTCGCCGTCCTCGGCCTGTCGACCTGGTCGTTCGGCGGGGTGTCGTCCGGAACGGGGCCGTTCCTGGTGCTCGTCTACGCCTGGGCCGCGCTGCACTTCCCGCGCTGGATCCTGCTGAGCTACGTGCTGCCGGCCACCCTGGCGTACGTGGTGCCGCTGATTTTGACCGGGCAGTCGCCCCTGGTGATCGGCAGCGCCTTCGTCCTGATGCCGATCGCGCTCGCCGTCGCCCTGCTGATCGAGGCCCAGGGCCGGCACCTGCGCGAGGACCGGGAACGGCTGGCCCGCATCGAGCAGTGGCGCTCGGCGATGATGAGCACCCTCGCCCATGACGTCCGCACCCCGCTCAGCACCGTACGGATGGTGCTCGAGGAGCTCAGGACGGAGGCGCCGCCCCCGGTCGACCGCATGCTGGCGGCCGCGTTGCGCCAGACCGACCGGATCACCCGGCTGGCCGAGGGGCTGCTCGACATCCAGCGCATCGACAGCGAAGGCCACCTGCAGCTCGATCTGCTGGCCCACCCGGCCCGCGCGCTGATCGACGACGTGCTCTCGCACATCCGCACCAGCGGCGACGACGTGACGGTCGACGTCGACGTCGACGAACGTCAGACGCTTTACGTCGACCGGCAGCGCTTCGAGCAGATCCTGGTCAACCTGGTCTCGAACGCGCAGCGGTACGGCCGCCCGCCGGTGGTCGTCCGGATCGTCCCCGACGGCGCGTGCGACCGTCTCGAGGTGCGCGACCACGGCCCCGGCATCCCCGACGCGCTGCGGGCCCGGCTGTTCGCCCAGTTCGCCGTCGGCAGCAGCGAGGGCACCGGCCTGGGCCTGTGGATCGTCCGCCAGCTGGCCATGGCCCACGGCGGCCACGCGGCCGCCGAAGCCCGCCACCCGGGCGTGGCCATGGTCGTCACCCTCCCCGGCGCGCCCACGCGTGACCGGGCCGGACGCTGAGCCGCGGCCGTCAGACGTTTCGCCGGCGGCGCCACAGCACCGCGCCGACCGCGACCACGACAATCACGACGAGCAGAGCGATCCACCACACGGCGGAGCCGGAGCTGTCGTCGGCGGCGCTGGTCGTCACCGACGGCGGGGCGGTGGAGGCGTCGGTGGTGGGCGCCCTGCTCGGGGCAGCACTCGGGCTGGTGGTGGCCACGGCGGCGGCGGGCTTGAGTTTGAGGGTGGGCGCCGGGTTGTCCGGTTCGGGCTGACCCTCCTCGGGCAGGTCGATCCACCGGGAGACGTCGCCGTCGCTGTAGGTCTCCAGTGTCTTGAACGACAGTGTCGTCGCGTCCGTCGGCAACTGCGCCACCCGCACGGCGAACTCGGCGTCCTGGCCAACCTCGAGCGCCGGTCCGGCCACGGTGAACCCGTCCGAGCCGGTCGTGAACTTCCAGCTTCTGGGTGCCTTGACCAGTTTCACGTCAGCCGGCACGATGCCTGACGGCAGCACCACCCGTTCGGACTCGATGCCAGCGCGGCCGGACTCGGCCTCGCCGTGGAAGGTCAGCGTGACATCGCGCGCCCCGGCCTGAGCCTTGTCGGCCTCGACCTCCACATGGGCGAAGGCGGGGCCGCCGATCAACGCGGCCGTGAGCACCCCCGCAGTCGCAGCGATCACCACGTGTGTCCGGAACGCCATCTTCTGCTGGACTCCTCATCTCGTGCCTGCCGGCCAGACCGACCGTACCGGTAGTCGGCGACGGCGACCGGAAAGTTCCCGCCGGGCTAAATCGCTTGGCACGGTCTCAGGGCGCCGGTCAGGATGCCGGGGTGCTTGCTGACCTCTGGCCGATCTTCGGTCTTGTGCTGACAACGTCTCGGCTCGAGTTGCGGGTGGCTCGGGAGGATGAGCTGGTCGCGCTGGCTGAGCTGGCGGGGGTGGGGGTGCACGCGCCGGGCGAGCGGCCGTTCCTCACGCCGTGGACCGAGGGGACGCCGGCCGACCGTGCGCTCAACGTGCTCCGCGGGCAGTGGGACGACCTGGCCTCGTGGGACGCCGGCGACTGGTGTCTCGGGCTCGGTGTCTTCGCCGGTGGGGAGCCGATCGGCCAGGTCAGCCTGCGGGCCCGCGACTTCCCGGTGACCCGTCAGGTGCGGACCTCGTCGTGGCTGGGCCTCGAATTCCAGGGCCGGGGGTACGGCACCGAGGCGCGCACCGCCCTGCTGGCGCTTGCCTTCGACCACCTCGGGGCGACCGACGCGCTCACCGAGGTGTTCCAGGACAATCACGCCTCCCAGGGGGTGTCCCGCAAGCTCGGCTACGAACCCGACGGCATCTCGGTCGACGCCCGCGACGGCGAGGCCCTGATCTCCGATCGCCTGCGCCTGACCCGCCGCGCCTGGCAGGCTCGCGAGCGCCCGGCCGTCGAGGTCCGCGGCCTCGGCGCATGCCTGCCGGCGTTCGGCATCACGCCGGTGAGAGGTACTCATTGACATGGCCGAATAGATTGCCATCTATCCAGGTCCGGTGGTGGGGTGAGGGCACTATCCCCCCACCTGGAGGTCGTTCATGAGACGACGTACCACTGTGGCCGTTCTGGCCGTCGCGGTGCTGGGCCTGACCGCTGCCGTGTCGGGGCCGGCGAGCGCACAGCCCTACGAGGCCCAGGCGCAGGAGCCGGCGCAGTACGAGGTTATGGACGTCCGCAGCGCCGCGCAGCGCAACGCGATCGCCCGCACCGGGGTGGCCATCGACAGCGTCGAGCACGCCGTGGTCTCGGTCACCGCCACGCCGGCCGAGGTGCGCGCGTTGCAGCGGCAGGGCTTCACCGTGCAGCCCGTGCTGACCACGTTCGACTTCCCGGCGTCGGACGCGCCGTACCACAACTACACCGAGCTGATCGCCGAGGTGAACCGGGTCGTGGCCGCCTTCCCGGGGATCGCGCAGAAGCGGGTGATCGGGAAGACGTACGAGGGTCGCGACATCGTTGCGGTGAAGATCTCCGATAACGTGGCCACGGACGAGAGCGAGCCCGAGGTCCTGTTCGACGCCAACCACCACGCCCGCGAGCACCTCACGGTCGAGATGGCGCTGTATCTGCTCAACCAGTTCACCGGCAGCTACGCGAGCGACACCCGGATCCGGACCATCGTGAACAGCCGCGAGCTCTGGATCATCCCCTCGGTCAACCCCGACGGCTCCGAGTACGACGTGGCGACCGGCAGCTACCGCTCGTGGCGCAAGAATCGGCAGCCCAACAGCGGTTCCTCGAACGTCGGGACCGACCTGAACCGCAACTACGGCTACCGCTGGGGCTGCTGCGGCGGCTCGTCGGGAAGCACCTCGTCGGCGACGTACCGGGGCCCGTCCGCCTTCTCCGCCCCCGAGACGCGCGCCGTTCGTGACTTCGTGGCGAGCCGGGTGGTCGGCGGCAAGCAGCAGATCAAGGCCTCGATGGACTTCCACACGTACTCGGAGCTGGTGCTCTGGCCCTTCGGTCACACGACCGCGAACACCACCACCGGCATGACCGCCGACGACAACAACACGTTCGCCACGTTCGGCCGCCAGATGGCCGCGACCAACAACTACACGCCCGAGCAGTCCAGCGACCTCTACATCACCGACGGGGACCTGCTCGACTGGCTGTGGGGCACGCACAAGATCTTCGCCTACACGTTCGAGATGTACCCGCGAAGCGCCTCGGGGGGCGGCTTCTACCCGCCGGCCAGCGTCATCAACCGCGAGACGTCGCGCAACCGCGAGGCCGCGCTGTTGCTGGCCGAGGTGGCCGACTGCCCGTACAAGGTGATCGGCAAGCAGAGCACCTATTGCGCCGCCTAGTTTTTTGACCGGCGGGACCCGTCCCGCCGGTCACCCTAGGGTGAATCGTGTGATCAAACCCGCGGCTCGGCGTGCGGTTGCGGTCGGCGGCCTGCTGGCGCTGACCGCCGCCTTGCTGCCCGTCCAGCCGTACGCCCCGGCGCCCCCGCCCGAATGCGGCGACCCCGGGGTGAGCTGCACGTTCACTCTCGAGGTCGGCGACGGCGCCGGGTTCATCCCGTTCGTGGCGGAGACCCCGGTTACCGAGCCCGCGAACGTCCCGGTGCCCACACCGGGCGGGCAGCCGGCGCACGGTTGACCGTCACGCAGAACGGCAACCGGTGGGCGACCACCCTGTCGGAGCTGTCCGGCGCGGCGGGCGTCTGGGACCAGATGTACGCCGAGGAGCCCGACGTCGCCCTCCGGGACGGCTCACGCTACTGGTCCGCCCTCGATGAAGCTTCGGCCCAGCTCGGCGGCCCGGCACACCCCGAGCTGGGCACCGACCGCTGATCTAGTCGAGGCAGAACTCGTTGCCCTCGGGGTCTTTCATCACGATGAAGCCGTGGCTCATCGGGGGAGCGGGCTCGGACCGGCTGACCCGCGATCCGCCCAGCTCGACCAGCCGGGCGCACTCCTCCTCCAGTGCCGCCATCCGCTCCTCGCCGTGCAGGCCGGGCGCGTGGCGTACGTCGAGGTGGACCTTGTTCTTGGCGATCTTCTCCTCGGGCACCTGCTGGAAAAAGATCCGCGGGCCCACCCCGTCCGGGTCCTCGATGGCCGAGGCCGCGTTGCGCCGTTCCTTGGGCACGTTGTTCTTCTCCAGGAAGTCGTCCCACGCTTCGAGGGGGTCGGCGCCGGCCGGCAGGTCGACCCCGGGCGGCCCCGGATGGACGTAGCCGAGCACGTCGCGCCAGAAGGTGGACAGCGCCTTGGGGTCGTGGGCGTCGAAGGTGACCTGGATCGTCCGGCTCATCGGTTCGCTCCTCGCTGGTGCTGGTAGAGGTCGCGCAGCAGGCAGACTTCGGACATGTGGTGGATCAGCTCCCGGTTGATGTGCAGCACGAGCGCGGCCATCGGCAGTTCCGGGTAGGGCTCCTTGTCGCCGACCGGCACGGCCAGACCGTCGGCGCCCAGGCTGCGCACCCCGTCCAGCCAGACACCGAGCTGCTCCTCGAGCTGCGAGAGCGCCTCGGCCGCCGTGCCGGCATAGGCCCATTTCTCGTACGAGGCCTCGGGCGCCCCGAAGTGCGCGGCGTTCCGGGCGGCCAGCACGCCGACGATCACGTGCCCGAGACGCCAGGCGATCGTGGTGAACGGCGCGGGCTCCGGCTCCGGAAACGCGAAGTCGATCGTGAAGTCACCCGAGCCGGCCTGCATCGGGGCCGACGACTCGCCGCGCGGCCACACGTTCCACGGGTCCGGGACGGGCGACCAGAAGTATTCGTCGTCGGTCAGGCCGTCGAGCCGGGCGCGCAGCTGGTGGTTCCAGTGGAACTCCCACTGCTCGCGCAGAACTTCGTTCCATTCAAGGTCCATGGCCCCACCCTGACATGCATGGCGGACAGGATCGGTCCGCTATCTCTGAAAGACTTCGAACCATGGACGAGAGGGGTACGACCGAACGCGTGCTCGCCCTGCTCGGGCTCCTGCAGCAGCGCCGCGTCTGGACGGGGCCCGAGCTCTCCGGCAAGCTCGGCGTCACCGCCCGTACGGTGCGTCGCGACGTGGAGCGCCTGCGCACGCTGGGCTATCCGGTGCACGCCACGCAGGGTGTCGGCGGCGGCTACCAGCTCGGCCCCGGTCAGGAGTTGCCGCCGCTGCTGTTCGACGACGAGGAGGCGATTGCCACCGCGGTCGCGCTGCTGGCCCGGGCGGGCGGGGCCGGTGACGCCGCGCTGCGCGCCCTGACCAAACTCGACCAGGTGCTGCCGGCCCGGCTGCGGCACGAGGTGCGCGCCCTGTCGGCCACCGTGGAGTCGTTCGGCGGCGACGGGGCGACGGTCGACCCCGAGGTGCTGATGACCCTGGCCCGGGCCTGCCGCGACGAGGTGGAGGCGAGCTTCCGCTACGTGCGCGGGGATGAGCGGCGGGTCGAGCCCTACCGCCTGGTCACCTCGGAGCGCCGGTGGTATCTGCTCGCGTACGACCTGGGCCGCGACGACTGGCGCACGTTCCGGGTCGACCGGATGACCGGCGTGGCCGCCCGCACCTGGCGTTTCCGCCCCCGCGGCGATGCCCCCGACGCCGCCACGTATGTGCAGGAAAGCGTGGCCAGCCGCGTCTACCCGCACCAGGCCCGCTTCCTGGTGCACGCGCCGGCCGACACCTTACGTGCTCAGATCCCCGCCTCGGCCGCCGTCGTGAAGCCCCACGACCGGACGAGCAGCGAGGTCCTCAGCGGCGCCGGCAACCTCGACTTCGTCCTCATGCACATGGTCCTGCTCGGCCACGACTTCGAGGTGCTCGACCCACCCGAACTCCGCGACCGCTGCCGGGTCCTGGCCCAGCGGTTACGCGCGGCCGGCGGTGTAGGTCAGCTCGAGGACGAACCACTCGCCGGTCCCGGTCAGCTGTAGCGGGCCGCCCGGGTGGAACGACACGCCGCCGCCCTCGCCCGGGTCCAGGGCCGCGACGACGTGCGGCAGGTCGGTGAGGTCGAGCTTGGCGGTCTCGCCCGCGGCCAGGGCGACCGTCCACACCGCGACGTCCGGGTGGGCGATCACCGGCAGGCGGCCGTCGGCGGTGGCCGGGCCGGGGCGCTCCCCCTCGACGCTGCGGTCGCCGGGCCCGATGTCGGCCGGGGCGGGCAGGTTCTCGCCCAGATCTTTCAGCTCGACCAGCCGATTTTGATAGAAATGCTCGCCGATGTTGGTCAGCCGGTGCACGGGCGACAGCGGGCGGTAGACGGAGCCGCCGCGATACTCGTTCAGGAAGCGGGGCTCGGCGCCGTCGAGCCAGTCCATCCGCGCCTTCGAACCGCTCAGGCTCAGCACGACGTACGGATTGTGGTGCAGATGCCACGGGTGCGTCTCGCCCGGCCGCAACGCCACGTCCCACACCCGGACGACGGGGTTGTCGAGCAGCACCGCCTGCCCGACGTCATCGAGCACGATCCGCTCGCCGGCGGGGGACTGGACGATCTGACCTTTCACGGCCACCACCCCACCATCCGGCCCGATCGATGTCAAAACCCCGGGCAGAGCCGCTCCGGCCGATCAGGTCCAGCGTCGCCGGCAGGCCCGCCTTCGGTCGCCGGGAGGCCCGCTTCGTCGCGGGGAGGCCGCTTCGTCGCCGGGAGGCCCGCTTCTAGAGTGAGCCCATGCCGCTGCTCGGCGCCGACGACGCGCTGCCGTACCGGCCGCGACGGGTGCTCGTCACCGGGACGTCGGGCTCGGGCAAGACGACACTGGCGACGCGGATCGCCGAGACCCTCGACCTGCCGCGGGCCGAGATCGACGGACTTTTCCACGGGCCCGGCTGGACGCCCCGGCCGTCGTTCGTGGACGAGGTGCACGAGTTCGCGGCGCAGCCCGGCTGGGTGACCGAATGGCAGTACGACCAGGTGCGCGATCATCTGGCCGACCGGGCCGACCTGCTGGTGTGGCTCGACCTGCCCCGGTGGCGGGTGATGACCCAGATCGTGCGGCGGACGCTGCGCCGCCGTCTGCGTCGCGAGCAGCTGTGGAACGGCAACATCGAGCCACCCCTGCGCACGGTCCTCACCGACGCCGACCACATCGTCCGCTGGGCCTGGCGCACCCACCGTCGCACCACCGCCCGCGTCCACGAGCTACAGGCCCGCTGCCCCGACCTGCCGGTCGTGCGCCTGCGCGGCCACGCCGAGTCTGCGCGCTGGGTGGCCGGCAGGCTCCAGACCTGACGCGTCGCCGGCTGGACGGCTCGCGGCGGTTCCTCTCCGCCTCAATCGCCGGGCCGCGGGGCACCTGACGGTCAACGCTGTCCACAGGTCGGAACAGTCAAGGCTGTCCACAGGTCGGATTTCGTCCACAGCTTCCCCGTCCGGCGCCGCCTCGCCCGGCAAATTTCGGCACAATCGTCGGTGGACGGAGGCCCCCTGGGTGGGCGGGCTGTGGGGTGGGCGGGCTGTGGGGTGGCTTGCTCTGCGGCCTTCGTGTGCAGCGACGGGCTTGCTGCCTGGCGGCGGGGCTTCGGCGTGACCGGCGGCGAGGTGGCCTATCCGCGGACGACGCGGTCGAGGGTGCGGCGGCCCGTGCCGGCCATGGCGGGGTTGGTTTTGTCGTAGTACCAGACCAGGCCCATCGACTGGATGAAGGCCCACGCGCGGCCGCGTTGCCACGCCAGGTCGGGGGTGGCGAGGTCGTCGCGCAGCACGGCGCGGGGGGCCGGCTCCAGGAGGTGCCAGGCGCTGATCAGGTCGAGGGCCGGGTCGGCCGCGCGGAAGCCGCCCACGTCGAGGATGCCCGACAGCCGGCCGTCGGCGACCAGGATGTTGCCGGGGATGAGGTCGCCGTGGGTCATCAGGTCGGGGGTCCCGCCGCGCGGCAGGTCGCGCAGCTCAGCCCAGAGGCGGCGCAGGACGGGCACGTCGAGCAGGCCCTCGCTGCGTTCCAGGCAGGTCTCGACCCAGTCGGCGTGCGCCATCAGGTCGCCGCCGCGGGCGTCGCCCTCGAAGGTGCGGCCGCGGGTGTCGATGGCCCGGACCCCTCGGATGAACTCGGCCAGGTCGTGCGCGAAGTCGTCACCGAGCGGCTGGTCGGTGACCACCGCACCGGGTATCCACGTCTGCACCGACCAGGGCAGCGGGTAGCCGGCGCCGGGTTCGCCGAGGGCGACCGGCTCCGGGGTCGGGAACCGGGTGCGGCCCAGCAACTCGCGGGCCGCGGCGGCCTCGTCGGCGAGCCACTGACGGGCGGCGGCGATCGGTCGGGGCTGGAGCGGGAAGCGGGCCGTCAGGTCGTCGCCGAGCCGGAAGATGGCGTTGACGGTGCCCTGAGTGGCCAGCGGGCGGACGGGCCGGTCGCGCCAGGCCGGGAATTGCTCGTCGATCAGGCGGCGCACGGTCGCGGCGGGGATGTCGAGCTGGTCGGCGTGCATCAGCGGGCGGCCTCTCGCATCGCGTCGAAGGCCTCGGTCAGCAGGTCGGCCAGGGGGACGGCGCCCTTCGCGCTGGTCCAGGCCTCGCCGGCGGCGTCGAGGCAGGCGATGGCGCCGGCGATCACCGCGGCCGCCTGCAGGTCACCGGCGGCCGGGCCGAGGCGGCGTTTCACCTCGGGGAGCAGGGCCTCCTGCCACTTGAGGTGTTTCTCCAGGCTGCGGGCTCTCAGCGACGGGGTGCCGTACATCATCTCGGAGATCTTGAGCAGGCGTTCGCGGTCGGCCCCGGGGTCGTTCTCGATGAGTTTCAGCACGGCGAGCAGCGCCGTCCACACGGGTTCGCCGTCGGGGCGGGCGGCCAGGGCGTCGCGGGCGCGGGGTCCGTCGTCGACCAGGTGGAACAGGACGATGTCTTCCTTGGTGCCGAAGTAGCGGAACAGCGATCGCCGGGAGATGCCCGCGGCCGCGGCGATGTCGTCGAACGTGGTGGCCTCGAAACCCTTGTCCAGGAACAGCTCCATGGCGACCGCGATGACCTCGGCGATGGCCGCCTGACGGGAACGGCTCCACAGGCCCTCGGTAGTCATGGTGGCCAGTATGCCATGACGTGCCTGATTGACACCGAGTGCCAAACAGGCCTACGGTGACACCATGAAGGCTCTCGATTACCGCACCCAGACCGTCCTCGTGACCGGCGCCAGCTCGGGGATCGGCGCCGAGTTCGCCCGGGGTCTCGCGGCCCGTGGCGCCGGCCTGGTCCTGGTCGCCCGCCGGCAGGACAGGCTCGACGCGCTGGCCCGGGAGCTGACCGACCGGCACGGTGTCGATGTCACCGTGCTCGCGCTCGACCTGACCACCCCGGGCGTGGGCGCGGTGATCGACCGCGAGCTGATCGCGCGCGGCGTCGAGGTCACCGGCCTCATCAACAACGCCGGCTTCGCGACCCACGGCCCGTTCCACAGCGAGGAGCTCGACCGCCTGCGCACCGAGATCGCGGTCGACATCACCAGCGTGGTCGACATCAGCCGGACGTTCATCGAGCGCCTGCGCGACCGCGGTGACGGCTTCCTGATCAACGTGGCCAGCATGGCCGCCTACGTGGTCACGACCGCGTTCGACGCGCTGGCCCGCCGCAACCCGCCGCCGAGCGTGGTCGCCGGCCGGGCCAACCGGATCGCCGCCGCGGCCGGCCGGGTGCTGCTGACCCGCCGCCGGTCCACCGCGATGGTCGGCTGTCTCATGCGCCGTACGGCAGCGTGAGAGAGCCGGTGGTCAGAGTTCGTGGCAGGTGTTGCGCACGTCGACCACGAGCTGGGCGACCCGGCCCAGATCGTAGGAGACGACGGCCTGCTGCACCTGCTGCGCCTGGGTGGCCAGGGTGACGTACTCCTGGTCCTGCTTTCCGGCCGCCTGGGCCAGCGCGATGGCCCCGCCGAGCTGGTAGGTGTTCGCCTCGGTGACGGTCTCCGGTTTCCAGTCGTCGGGCACCCGCTCGAACACGCCGCAGGCCGCCAGCGCGTCGTCGGCCGCCGGGCTGCCGCCACCGCCGACGAACGAGCTGGCCGCCCAGAGGATGCCGACGATCAGAGCGCCCACGAGCACCCCGACGCCGCCGCTGATCACCAGCGGGCGCGTGCCACCGTCCCGTGCCACCGGCGGCTCAGCCTCGGGCGGCGAGACGATCGCAGGAGGAAGCGGCTCGGGCGGCTGCGGCGTTGTCATAACGGGAAGAATCCCACATCTTCACGCCGGCAGGCTTCCCGGCGGCGGGGGAGAACCGGTCAGCAGGTCGCCGGCCAGATGATCGAGGATCCGGGTCAGGGCGGCCTGGTCGGCTTTCGGCAGCCCGGCGACGATCTCACCGTCCAGATCGGCCGCCATCGCGGTCGCCTCGTCGAGCAGGCGCAGCCCCTCACCGGTCAGGCGCAGGCGCTGACGACGGCGGTCGGCCGGATCGCGGACCCGCTGCACCGCGCCGCGACCCTCGAGGTGGTCGGCCAGCAGGACGATCAGGCTGGGCGCCACTCGCAGCGCCCCGGCCAGCTCCATCTGGGACTCGGCGCCGCGCAGGCGCAGCACGCTCAGCAGGGCCACGTGCCGCGGCTTCAGGTCGAGCTCGGTCAGCCGGGCGGAGTAGAGCGCGTCCTGGGCCATCCCGAGCAGCCCCAGGCGGAACGAGACAGTCTCCATCGGAGTTGCCATCGGTACACCATAGCCTCGTAGAACTATTCAGGAAGTAAACGATCAGGCGGCGGCATCGAAAGACGTGACGGTCATGCTCACCTCGACACCGTCCCCGCCGCGGCGCTTGGCCCGGTACATCGCGGCGTCGGCCAGGTCCACGACGTCGCGCAGCGAGCCGGCCGGGCCGTCGGCCACGCCGATGCTCAGGGTCGCCGGGCAGTCCGGGAGGGCGCGCACGCCCTGCACCATCCGCAGGGCCACCTCGCGGGCCAGGGCGTCGCTCACCCCGGGCAGCAGCACCGCGAACTCGTCCCCGCCCAGCCGGGCGACCAGATCACCCTCGCGGACGTGGGCCACCAGGACCTCGGCGATCGCCCGCAGCGCGGCGTCACCGGCGGCGTGACCCGCGGTGTCGTTGATCTGTTTGAACTTGTCGGTGTCGATCAGCAGGACGGCCGCCCACGTGCCGTCCTGGGCCTGCCGCACGGCCTCGTCGAACGCCCGCCGGTTGGCGATGCCGGTGAGCGCGTCCAGGTCGGCCGCGCGCGACGCCATCTCGTGCCGGACCCGCAGCTGTTCCAGCGACCGCATCGTCTCGACCGAGCTGAGCGTGCGCTGCCGTTGCTGCCACAGCGCGGCCGCCAGCGTCTGGCCGTAGACGAGCCCGGCCGCGGCGCCGGCCGAGCCCTGCCCGGCGAGCAGCAGCGCGTGCGTATGGTGGGTGGCCGCGGTCAGCAGCACCCCGGTGTCCTCCGGCAACTCCGCGACCGCCTTCTCGATCACCCGGAGAGCCTCGTCGGGACGGCCGGTGCGGCGCAGAGCCACCGCGTGGAACGGCGCGGCGAAGGCGAGCAGCAGGGGGCTCATGCCGCGCGCCGTGAGCCGGCCGAGCGTTTCCTCGATCTCGGCCGCGGCCGCGGCCGGCTCCAGCCGGTCGGCCTTGGCGCAGGCGGCGGTGAGCATCGCGTAGTCCCGCCACACGGCGGCGTCCGGCCCGTCCGCCTCGGCGGCCGCGCGGATCCCGTACGCCTCGGCCTGCGCGGTGTGGCACTCGGCGGCGGCGCCCTGGCCCACCTGGTAGAGCTCCAGGGCCCAGTGCAGGTGCAGCTCGGCCAGGTTGTTGAGCCACATCGCCCGGTTGCCGTTGGCCCCTCCGGTCGAGCTGAGCTCGTACGCTGCCTGGTAGTGCGGTCCGGCCAGCTCGTACAGGCGTAGTTCGAAGAAGGCGATGGCGATGGCCACCCGCGCGTTGACCGCGGCGACCGGTTCGGTCTCCTCGACCACCGAGATCTCGGCCATGACCAGGTCCCGCAGCACGCCGTCGAGGTCGTAGTCGGCGCTGTGCGCCTCGCCGAAGCGGGACCGCACGCCGGCCCGGGCGCTCAGCGCGCACGCCCGCCAGCCCGGGCTCTGTTCGCGGTCGGCCGCGTCCAGCATGAGCTGCACGGCGTCCTCGAACGCGGCGATGTCGCTGAGCACGTTGAAGGCGGTCGCCCGGACGAAGTGCAGGCAGGCGCGGTCGTCGTCGCGCAGCAAGGCGTCGGCCCGGGCCACTGCCGCGTCGGCCTGGCCGGTCTGCGCCTGCTCGAGCAGACGGGCCACTTCCTGGGTCACATCCATCGCACCTCCCGGGTCCTGCTATCGACACCGCCCGGCCGATCCGGAGGAAATCAGATGCGGCGGTACTCGACCTCGGGGCGGCCCGGACCGCCGTAGCGCGGGTTGCGGGCCACCTGTCCGGT
This sequence comes from Actinoplanes sp., assembly GCA_965217855.1. Lineage (GTDB taxonomy): Bacteria > Actinomycetota > Actinomycetes > Mycobacteriales > Micromonosporaceae > Actinoplanes. The sequence goes on from CBDCJN010000004.1 coordinate 146,521, forward strand.
TTCGGCGAGGTGTTCCAGGTAGCGCCGGGCGGTGACCCGGGAGGCGCCCATTCGCCCGGCGACCTCGGCCGCGGAGAGCCCGGCGGCGCCCGTGACGGCCCGCAGCACGCCCAGCACCAGGTCGAGGGTGCCCTGGTCGAGGCCCTTGGGCAGCGAGTCGGGGGAGGCGCCGCGCAGCGCCGCGAACGCGCGATCGATCTCGTGCTGCGCCGCGACCGGCTCGGCCCCGAGCATCTGGCGGCGATAACGGGCGTACCCGAGAAGCTTCTCCCGGAAAGTCGCGAAGGTGAACGGCTTGAGCAGGTAGTGCGTGACACCCAGCGACACCGCCGAGCGCACCACGGCCAGGTCGCGGGCCGACGTCACGACCAGCACATCGGTGCCTATCCCGGCCGAGCGCAGGGCCCGGGTCAGCTCGAGCCCGAACATGTCCGGCAGGTTGAGGTCGAGCAGCAGCAGGTCGGCCGGCGCCGCGCGCAACGTCGCCATCGCCCGCTGCGCCGTGTTGGCCACGCCCGCCACCTCAAAACCCTCGACCCTTCCCACGTACGCCGCGTGAGCCTCGGCGATCAGCGGTTCGTCCTCGACCACGAGGACCCGGATCGCGCTCACGCGGGCACTGCCAGCCGCACGGTGATCAGCGCCCCTCCGGTGGCCGACGCCCCGACGTCGACGCTCCCGCCGTGCCGGTCCACCACCTGCTTGACCAGCGCCAGCCCGATGCCGCGTCCCTTCTCTTTACTCGACCAGCCGCGCTGGAAGGCCGCGTCCACGTCGGTGAACCCGGGCCCGCTGTCGCCCACCCGCACCAGGATCTCCCCGTCCGCCTCGAGCACCAGCACGGTCACCTCCCGCGGGGGCGCGGTGCCGGCCACCGCCTCCAGCGCGTTGTCGACCAGGTTGCCGACCACGGTCAGCAGGTCGCGGCTGGGCATCGGCGTGCTGTCCAGCCGGGAGGCATCGTCCACGATCAGTTGGACGCCCCGTTCGGCGGCTTGGGCCGACTTGCCCAGCAGCAGCGCGGCCAGTGCCGGTTCGCTGAGCGCGCCCACCACCTGATCGGTGAGCTGCTGGGCGGCGGCCAGCTCGGCCGTGGCCAGCCGTACGGCCTCCTCCGTGCGGCCCAGCTCGACCATCGTCAGCACGGTGTGCAGGCGGTTCGCCGCCTCGTGGGCCTGCGACCGCAGGGCCTCGGTCAGCCCGCGGACGGAGTCGAGCTCGCCGGTCAGCGCCCGCAGCTCGGTGTGGTCGCGCAGGGTCAGCACCAGGCCGACGGTCTGCCCCTCGGAACGGATCACCCGCTGGTTGGCCACCAGGATGCGGTCGCCCGCCAGCACCGGCTCGTCGGCCACCGCGGTCTTCGACTCGAGCAGCGCGTGGATCTCGCCGGGCAGGGTGAGCTCGTCGGCCGGCAGGCCCAGCAGGCGGCGGCCCTCGTCGTTGATCAGCGTGACCCGGCCCGCGCGATCCACGACGACCAGGCCTTCGCGCACCGAGTGGAGCACCGCGTCGTGGTATTCGTACATCCGGGTCATCTCCTGCGGCCCGAGGCCGTGGGTCTGGCGGCGCAACCGGCGGCTGAGCAGCCACGACCCGGCGGCCGCGATGAGCAGCGCCAGGGCGGTGGGGATGGCCACGGTGGGCGTACGGCTGAGCAGTTTCTGATTGATCGCCCTGGTCCGGATGCCGACCGACACGAGGGCGATCACGCGGCCCTGATCGACCACGGGGACGACGGTGCGCACCGACTCGCCGAGGGTGCCGACGCTCGTCTCGATGACCGTCCCGCCGGCGAGGGCCCGGTCGATCGAGCCGATGAAGGGCTGACCGATCAGCCGGGGGTTGGTGTGGGTGAACCGGGTGCGGTCGGGCGCCATGACCACGATGAAGTCGGTGCCCGTGGCGAGCCGCACCGACTCCGTGTACGGCTGCAGGACGGCAGACGGGTTCGATCCCCGCACCGCCCCGATGACCGTGGGGGAGTGGGCGACCGACTCGGCGATGCCGGTGACCTGACCGACGGCGGCCTGCTCGGCGTCGTCGAGGGCCAGCAGCACCGCCCCGGCCGTGCCGATCGCCACCAGGGTCGTCACGACGAGCACCTGGAGGACGAAAAGCTGGCGCGCGATGCTCCAGCGTCCTGCTATCGGCATGTTTCCGTTCCGGATCTCCGCGGTAAACAGAATGAACGCAATATGTGTTTGCGAGTGAGACGCAGGACACAGTCTGCGGCATGGAGACCCAGAGCCCCACCCCGCGGGTCAGGCGGGACCGCACGCACTACCTCTACCTGGCGGTGATCGCGGCCGTCGTGGCCGGCATCGCCGTCGGCCTCCTCTTCCCGGCTGTCGCGGTCGAACTGAAGCCGATCGGCACCGGCTTCGTCAACCTCATCAAGATGATGATCGCCCCGGTCATCTTCTGCACCATCGTGCTGGGCGTGGGCTCGATCCGGCAGGCGGCCAAGGTCGGCCGCGTCGGCGGCCTGGCCCTCGGCTACTTCCTGCTCATGTCGACCGTCGCGCTGGCCATCGGCCTGGTCGTCGGCAACATCATCCACCCCGGCGCCGGCCTGCACCTGGACCCCACCGCGGCGGCCGCCGGGCAGAAGGCGGCCGGCGGCGCGGCCGACGAGAGCCTGTCCGAGTTCGTGCTCGCCATCATCCCCAACAGCCTGCTCTCGTCGCTGACCGACGGTGAGGTGCTGGAGACGCTGCTGGTGGCCCTGCTGGTCGGCTTCGCGGTGCAGGCCATGGGCCGGCGCGGCGAGCCCGTGCTGCGGGCCATCGAGACGATCCAGCGGCTGGTCTTCAAGATCCTGTCGATGATCATGTGGCTGGCCCCGGTCGGCGCGTTCGGCGCGATGGCCGCGGTGGTCGGCGAGACCGGCGTGGACGCGCTGAAGAGCCTGGCCCAGATCATGCTCGGCTTCTATCTGACCTGCGCGATCTTCGTCTTCGTCATCCTGGCGCTGATCCTGTACGCCTTCACCCGGCTCAACATCTTCTCGCTGTTCAAGTATCTGGGCCGCGAGTTCCTGCTGATCCTGTCGACCTCGTCGTCCGAGTCGGCGCTGCCGCGGCTCATCGCCAAGATGGAACACCTCGGCGTCAGCAAGCCGGTCGTCGGCATCACCGTGCCGACCGGCTACAGCTTCAACCTCGACGGCACGGCGATCTACCTGACGATGGCGTCGCTGTTCATCGCCGAGGCGCTCGACCAGCCGCTCTCGGTCAGCCAGCAGATCTCGCTGCTCGTCTTCATGATCATCGCCTCCAAGGGTGCGGCCGGCATCACCGGCGCCGGCCTGGCCACGCTGGCCGGCGGGCTGCAGAGCCACCGCCCCGAGCTGGTCGACGGCGTCGGCCTGATCGTCGGCATCGACCGTTTCATGTCCGAGGCGCGGGCGCTGACCAACTTCGCCGGCAACGCGGTGGCCACCGTCCTCATCGGCACCTGGACCAACGAGATCGACCGCGACCGGACCCGGGCCGTGCTGGCCGGCGAGGACCCGTTCGACGAGGCCACCATGCTCGACCCCGGTGACGACAGCGACGCCGGCCGTGACGCCGACCGCGAACCGGCCACCACCACCCCCCAGCCGGCGCCGGCCTCGGGAGCCTGATCCCGGAGCTGTGCTGACCCGCGGCGAACTGCGGCCCGGTCCTCTCGTCCCCCGAGGAGACCGGGCCGTGTCCTGCCTTGAGTAGCATGATCGGGTGCTGTCCCCCGGAACCGTGCTCAGCGACCGCTACCGCCTCACCGAGCGGATCGCCGCCGGTGGCATGGGTGAGGTCTGGCGCGGTGAGGATCTGCTGCTCCACCGGGCCGTCGCGGTCAAGGTGCTGCTGCCCGCGCTGATGAGCGACAAAGAGTTCATGACCCGCTTCCGCACCGAGGCCCGCATGATGGCCGCGCTGCGCCACCCCGGCATCGTGCAGGTCTACGACTACGGCGAGAACGCGGCGGTCGGCACCGGCCGCCTCGACTACCTGGTCATGGAGTACATCGAGGGCATCCCGCTGGCCCAGCGGATCGAGCAGGCCGGCCGGCTGAGCCCGGCCGAGACGATGGCGGTGGTGGCCCAGGTCGCCGATGCGCTGCAGACCGCGCACGAGGCCGGCATCGTGCACCGCGACGTCAAACCCAGCAACCTTCTGGTACGCCCGGGCGGCGCGATCGTGCTGGTCGACTTCGGTGTGGCCCGGTCGCAGGTCGCCGGCGGCCTGACCGGCACCAACGTCGTCCTCGGGTCGGCCCACTACATGGCGCCCGAGCAGGCCGAGGGCCGCCCGATCTCGCCGGCCACCGACGTGTACGCCCTGGGCGCCGTCGCCTACTGCTGCCTGACCGGCCGTCCGCCCTTCATCGGCGACAACCCGCTGCACGTGCTCACCCAGCTGGTCTACGAGCAGCCGCGGCCCCTGCCCGGTGACGTGCCGCCGCAGGTGGCCGGCCTGGTGATGCGCGCCCTGGCCAAGGACCCGGCGCAGCGGTTCGCGAGCGCCGCCGAGCTGGCCTCGGCCGCCCGGTCCCCGGGCCAGCCACCGACGATGCGGCCGTTCACCCCGCAGCAGGCCCGGGACTTCCGCCAGCCGCCCCCGGGCCAGCAGCCTTCGGGTCGTCAGCCGATGCCCGGTCAGCAGCCCTCCGGCCGCCAGCGGATGCCCGGTCAGCAGCCCTCGGGCCGCCAGCCGCAGCCCGGCTTCCCGACCTCGGGCCGCGCTCAGCCGGGCTTCCCGACCGGCGGCGGCACCCCTCAGCCCGGTTTCCAGACCGGCGGCCGTGCCCCCGTGGGCGGGCCGACTCCGTGGACGGGCAGCGCGTCGGTCGGTTCGACGCCGCCGCCGACCGGCCGGTTCAACACCGCTTCCGGCGCGGCCTCGGTGACCCCGCCCGGTGCGGGGGTCGCCTCGAACGCGACGCCGGGCGCGGGCGTGGCCCGCAAGAACCGCCGCCGCAACGCCGTCCTCGCCGTGGCGGTGGCCGCCCTGGTGCTCGGCGTCGGGGGGATAGCCGCCGCCGCCTTCCCGTCCGGGGAGAGCGAAGCGCAAGACACCCCGGGTGACGCCGTCACCACCAGCGCCCCCGCGAAGAAGACGACCAAGCCCGGCCGGCCCGCGGCCGCTCCGGCCACCACCCCGCCGGACGACGACCCCACCGAGACCACCGCCCCGGCCACCACCGCGGCCTCGGAGCCGACCGAGCGCGAGCCCAAGAACCCGCACGGCCCCAAGGAGCTCTGCGGCGACGGCTACAAGATCATCGACCAGGCGCCGCTGCGCGACGCCGACGGTGTCGTCCAGGGCCGCGTCTACCTGCTCTACCTGGAGGACGGCGACCTGAACTGCGCGGTCACCATCAAGACGACCGCGGTCGGCCGCCAGAGCCCGACCTCGGCCTACCTCGAGGTCGAGGGCCAGGACCGGGACGAGCAGTCGGGCGACGCCGAGTACTACGCGGGCCCGGTCACGGCCGAGGCCGCCGAGACCTGCGTCAAGTTCGGCGGCTCGATCGGCGACGCCACGTACGACAGCCCGTTCCGCCACTGCGACTGACCCACCCGGAACGGGTCGGCCGTCCGGGCGGTGCCGGATCCGCCCCCTCCGGCGGCACTGTGGGTGCCGGAGGGAAGCCATGCCGCTTGTCGAGTACCGGCCGGCGAGCCTCGAGGGTCACCGGCGCGTACGGCGGGTCTTCGTGGCCGTCCTCATCGCCCTGTCGGTGGTGTGCGGGCTGGTCGTGTGGTGGTTCGGGCAGGGCATGCACACCGGGCAGCCGTACGCGTTCTGGCTCCGGCTCGTCCCGGCCGTGTCGACCGCGGCCGGCGGGTGCGCGTTCGTCCTGCTGCTGTCCGGCGACTATCGGACCGGGACGGCGAGCAGTTGGGCCATCGCGCTGCTGGCCGCGGCCGGCGGCTACCCGTACCTGTACGGCCTGGCCCGGGGGACCGGAGCACCCGCCCTGGTCGCCACCGTGGGTTCGGTGGCCACGGCGGCCTGGCTGAGGCTGTGGGTGCGCAAGCACGCCCGGGAACGCCTCCGGGAGCCGCAGCAGACGGCGGTGCACGCCGACCTCGACGCGGCGGTCGAGGAGGCCCGGCGGCAGGGCAACCCGCTCACCCTGGCCCGGGTGCTGACCCGCCGGTCCACCTTCCTCGACCGGCCCGACGACCTGGCCGAGGCGACCGATCTGCTGCGGGAGGCGGCCGGCGGCCCGCCCGACGGGAACGTCGTGTGGATCTTCGGCGCCGCGTTCGACCTGGTCACCGCGATGCAGGCCAAATACACGCGGAGCGAGGACCTGACCGGCTACACCGAGGCCCTGTCCGTACTGCACGAGGCGGTGTACCGGATCCCGGAGGACCGCGAGGCGCACGCGATGACCTCGTACGCCCAGGCCGAGTATCTGCTGGCCCAGATCGCGACGGCGGACGAGATCGCCCGGAAGATCCTCGTGTCGGACGCGATCCGGATGCTTCGCATGGTGCTCTATCAGGCGAGCCCGGCGCTGCTGCGCCAGATGGGCTGCGTGCACGGGATGCTGGCCGAACTGGCCTACGTGGCCGACGAGATCAGCCGGGACGAGGCGGTCGAGCTCTGCCGCGAGGGGCTGCGGGTGGCCGGCTGGTCGGCGTCGCGCCGGGCCTCGACCGAGGTGGCACTGGCGTCGGTGCTCATCTACGACCCCACGGCCCCGCTCGATCTGCTTCGCGCGATCCGGCTCTTCCGCCGGGCGGCGCGGCACGGCGGGAGCAGGGTCCGGCTGGACGCGCTGATCGGCCTGGCCCGCGCGACGGCTCTGGCCGACCTGTCCGGCGCGCGTCGCCGGCCCCGGCGCGACATCGCCGCCGCCTGGGAACGCGCCGTGCGGGAGGGCGGGAACGGCACCTCGGACGGGCTCCTGCGGCTGTGCGGCGAATGGGTGGAGTGGGCCGAGTGGACCGAGGATCCGGTGCTCTGCGCGCAGGCGTACGAGGCGTTGATGGCGGCCGTCCCGTTCGCCACCGGTCCGCAATATCAGAGCGGTGCGAAGAACGAGCTGCTGGCCCGGGTGCAGAACCGCGCCGAGGAGGCCGGCTGGTGGAAGCTGCGGGTGGGCGACCCGTCCGGCGCGGTGGTTGCACTCGAGCTGGGCCGGGCCGTAGCCATGCAGGAGATCGCCGGCCGGCTCGACCCGTCCGTCGAGTTCCTGCTGCTCGAGGCGGGCCGGGCCGACCTCGCCGACCGCTATCGCACCACCGGCCGGGCGCTCGACCGGGCCGAACGCGGCTGGGCGCACTCCGACCGCTTCACCTCCGGCCTGCAGCGAGCGGCCGCGGCGTTCCACCGGGTACGCCGCGAGGTCGAGGCGCTCGGCCTCGTCGGCGGCAGCGACCTCGAGCAGATCCGGCGGGCCGCCGCCGAGGGCCCGCTGATCTATCTGGCCGCGGCCGGGGCCGGTGGCTACGCGGTGATCGTGCGCGAGCAGGGCGACCCCGTGCCGGTGGAGATGCCGTTGCTGACCCGCGACGCCGTCCGGGCGGCGGTCGACGAGCTCGAGAACGACGACGATCCCCGGCGCATCGCACGGCTCGCCGAGTGGCTGTGGCGCAACGGGATCGGCGGGCTCGACCGGTGGCTGGGGGACGGCGAGCTGGTCACCATCGTCCCGGTCGGGCTGATGGGGCTGCTGCCGGTGCACATCGCGGCGGTCCGGGACCCCGGCGGCGCGTACGCGTGGGTGGGCCTGGCCGACCGCAACGACTTCCGCTACGCCCCCAGCGCCCGCTTGCTGCGCCTCTCGCTGGCCCGGGCGGCCGAGCCGGCCCCGCCGACCGTGCTGGCCGTCGCCGCCCCCGGGGCGCTGGCCCACGTGCTGCCCGAAGTGGACACGGTGGCCCGGATCTGGCGCCGGCGCACGGATCAGGTGACCGTGCTGCCGCAGGCCACCGCGGAGGCCGTGCTCGACCAGCTGCCCCGTCACTCGGTGTGGCACCTCGCCTGCCACGGGGTGGCGGCGCCCGACCAGATCCTCGACAGCCGCCTGCAGCTGGCCGACGGCCCGGTCACCCTGCGCGACCTGCTGCGGCTTTCCCCGGGCGTACGCCGGTTGGCCGTGCTGTCCTCCTGCGAGGGCCACCGGATCGGGCACGACCTGCCGGACGAGGTCGTCGGGCTGCCCGGCGGGATGCTGCAGCTGGGCCTGGCCGGCGTGGTGGCCGCGCACTGGGAGGTCAACGACCACGCGACGGCGCTGCTGATGGCCCGCTTCCACGACCTGCACGCCGGCGGCGGGTTGAGCCCGGCCCGCGCGCTCAACCAGGCCCAGCGCTGGCTGCGCGCGGCGACCCCGGGCGAGCTCCGCGAGGCGTACCCGGAACTCGCCGCAGGCCGTCTGCCCCGCTTCACCCACCCGTTCTTCTGGGGCGCCTTCACCCTGACCGGAGCCTGACTGCGTCCAGCGACGTCAGCAACCACCTGGACCTCGCCGCACTCGATCAGGTGTGTCAGGCGCGTGCTGCCGCATCTCCCGGGTGGCGTCGCCGGCGCTCGGGCCGAGCCAGCTGCTCACGTTCAGCTCGATCGCCCCGGCCACCCACCCGGCGCCGAGCAGTTCGTCGTGGTGGCTTCTCCCTCAGGCTCCGCGTTCCCGCTGTGACGGGCCGGGTTCAGTCCTGGTCTCGGTCGGTTTCAGTCCTGGTCTCGGTCGGTCGAGAAGGCGCGGGCGAGCACGGCGGCGACCGCGACGCCGATGATGGCGATGCCGACCTGGACGCCGACGACGAGCCAGTCGAAGGTGCGGCCGGTCAGCTCGAACGAGTAGCTGCTGTGCAGGTCCCAGCGGTCGGCGGCCCAGGTGCCGGCGACGGCCGCGCCCATGCCGATGAGCACGGTGAGGATGAGGCCGATGCGCTGGCGCCCGGGCAGCAGAATCCGGGCCACGATGCCGATGATCGCACCGAAGACGATGGCCGTGAGGTAGTCCTGGAGATCCACGGATGCCGTTCTACCCGGGGCGCGGCGGTGATCAAACGTCGGTCCGGGGCGCCTGCGTTAGGCTGCGCCGTGGCTCGGGAGTGGATTGCGCCGGTCGGCAGCGGTGTGGTGGCCGTGGCGGGTATCGCCTTCGGGTGGGCCAGTGCGGTGCGCAGTCAGAAGCAGACGGCCGACCTGGCCCGGCAGAACAACCTGCATGCGCAGGCGCTGGCCGAGCTGACGGGGGAGCAGGCCCGCCGGCTCGAGCAACAGCGCCATACACAGGCCGGCGCCGACCGGCAGGGGCAGCGGCTGGAAGAGTCCTACGTGGAGATAGCCACCACGGTGGTCCGCCTCAGCGCGGCGTCGACCGTCGACCCGGATGACCTGGTCCGGGCCCGGATGCTGGTGGGCCTCTTCGCCGAGGCTCCGGTCCGCGAGGCGTTCGACAATTGGAGCGACAGCTTCGACAAGCTCCGATACGCGCTGGACAAACAGGCCGAGGCAGGCGATGAACCCACGGCCAGCACCCGGGACCTGCACAGCCCGCGCGACATGTGGCGCCGCCAGGCCACCGACGCCCGCCTCAAAGAGGTCGACGCCCGCGAACGCCTCATGACCGCCATGGCCGACCACCTCACCCGCCCCGCCACCTGATCCCCGCGCCCGCAACTCCGAGCCTCTGAAGCCTTTGACGCCGGTCGTGGCTGGGTGGGTCAGGGGTGGGCGGTGAGGCCGTCGAGGACGATGTTGAGCAGGTGGTTGCGCTGGGCCGGGGTCGGGGTGTCGCTCGAGGCGATCGCGTTGGCCAGACGTAGGACGTCGTCGATCGTGACGTCGGGGCGGATGTCGTCGTCCTTCTGGGCTCGGTCGAGCAGGGGCTGCCCGGCGGCGTACAGGGCCCGGCGGCATTCTTTGTAGGCGTCGGACTCGCGGTTGAGGCCGGCCGCCAGGGGCGCCTTGGCGCCGATGTATTCGACGAAGCGGTGCAGCCAGGCGAACAACGCCGCCCGGGGCACGCCGACGGCGGTCTCGGCGAAGGCGCAGACCGCTTCGACCTCGCTGATGTAGACGTTCTCGATCAGCACTTCGCGGGTGGGGAAGTTGCGGTAGAGCGTCGCGATGCCTACGCCCGCCTGCCGCGCGACCTCGTCGAGCGACGCATCGGCGCCCTGCTCGCCGAAGATCTGCGCGGCCGCGGTCAGCACCGCGTCGTAGTTGCGCGCCGCGTCGGCCCGATGGGGGCGGGGCGTGCGCAGATGGGTGAGCGTCGTCACGGGCCCTCGGCTGGAAGTGGAGGATAGTTATCACTAATCTGATAACAGGCCTCCACTTAAGCGGAGGACGCCTATCACTCTAGCTCCTCGGAAGGGGAGTCCCATGTCCCGTCGCGGGATCGTCCTCGCGCTCATCCTCGGCTCGCAGCTGATGATGACGCTCGACACCTCGATCATCACCACCGCTCTGCCGTACGTGCAGCGGCAGTTCGGCTTCTCCGAGGCCGGCCTGTCCTGGGTGCAGAACGCCTACGTCCTGGCCTTCGGTGGCCTGCTCCTGCTCGGCGCGCGAGCCGGCGACCTGCTCGGCCGGCGGCGCGTGTTCGTGGCCGGCATCGCGCTGTTCACCCTCGCCTCGCTGGCCGCCGGGCTCGCCCCGACCGGCGCCTTCCTCATCACGGCGCGGGTCGTGCAGGGTCTGGCCGCCGCCTTCGCCGTGCCGTCCACGCTCGCTCTGCTCGTCGCCGAATACCCGGAGCCGGCCGCCCGCACCAAGGCGATCGCCCTCTACAGCGCCGTGATCGGAGCCGGCGGCAGCGTCGGCATCGTGCTCGGCGGCGTCTTCACCGACGTCCTGTCCTGGCGCTGGGGGATGCTCGTCAACGTGCCGATCGGCCTCGCGATCGCCGGGCTCGCCCCGCGCTTCCTGCCCGAGACCGGCCGCCGCTCCGGCCGCTTCGACCTCGGCGGCGCGCTCACCTCGTCCTTCGGCATGACCGCCCTGGTGTACGGCTTCATCTCGGCGGCCGCGGATGGCTGGGCCGATCCGGTCACGATCGTGGCGTTCACGCTCGGCGTGCTCTGTTTGACCGCCTTCGTCCTCGTCGAGCGGCGGGTGGCCCAGCCGATCACCCCGCTGCGTCTTTTCGCGAGCGTCGAGCGCTCCGGGGCGTACGCGGGACGGGTCTTGATCGTCGGTGCCACCTTCGCGACGTTCTACTTCCTCAGCCAGTATCTGCCGGAAGTCCTGGGTCTGAGTGCCCTGCAGACCGGGTTCGCATTCCTGCCGATCATGGGCATGTTCTTCGCCATGGTGTACGCGGTGCGCCCCTTGCTCGCCCGCTTCGGCCGGCCCACGTTGCTGGTGGCCGCCCTGGTCGTGGCCCTGACCGGCATGCTGTGGCTGTCCCGCATCTCGGCGGGCTCGTCCTACCTGCCGGACGTGGCGCTGCCCCTGCTGGTGATCGGTATCGGCCAGGGCATCGCCACCATCCTCATGACACAGGGCGGCGTGGCCGGCGTCGAGCCGCAGGACGCCGGCGCCGCCTCCGGCCTGGTCAACGTCGCCCACCAGATCGGCGGCTCGATCGGCATCGCCGTCCTGACCATCGTCTTCGCCCGCGCCACCGACCCGGCCACCGGCTTCCACCGGGTCTTCCTCGGCGCCGTCGCTTTCTTCGCCCTGGCCCTGCTCCTGGCCGCCACCACGGCCGTCGCCGCTCACGCCAGACCCCGCGCCTCGACCCCGGTGACCAGCTAGCCGAGTCCTCGGCAGCGAGAATGGTCGGGTGCGGATCCTGCGGATATTTCTGCTCCTGGCTGTCGGTGCGGCGTCGACCGGGGCGTGCGCGGGCTCGGACGAGCAGCCGGCCCCGACCGCAGCGCCGGCCCGGAGCGCCGCCGGCCCGTCGGCGGGTGGGCGAGACGTTCGCTGGGAGCTTCCGCCGGCCGACGGGCGCTTCGACTATCAGCTCGGCGGCGCCTACCCGCCGGCGGCCGGGGTCGAGGTGGTGGTTCGCGACCGCAGCGCGCCGCCCGCGCCCCAGGTCTACACGGTCTGCTACGTCAACGCCTTCCAGACCCAGCCCGGTGAGAACGCCTGGTGGCAGCAGCACCACGACGGCCTGCTGCTACGCGACAAGAGCAAGGGCGGGGATTACGTGGAGGACGCCGACTGGCCGGGGGAGCGCCTCCTCGACATCTCCACCGCACCCAAGCGTGCGCAGCTGGCCCGCATCGTCGGCGAGTGGTTCGGCGGGTGTGCGGCTGCGGGCTTCCGGGCGATCGAGCCCGACAACCTCGACTCCTGGACCCGCTCGGACGGCCTGCTCGATCGCGCGGCCGCCGAGGCGTACGCCGGGCTTCTGATCGGAGACGCGCACCGGCGGGGGCTGGCCATCGGACAGAAGAACACCCCCGAACTGGGCGCCGGCGTCGCGTTCGACTTCGCCGTGGCCGAGGAGTGCGCGGTCTACGACGAGTGCGGCGTCTACCTCGACCGGTACGGCGACCAGGTGTACGAGATCGAGTACACCGACAACGGCACCGCCGCGTACCGCAAGGCCTGCGCCGGCCACGGCAAGCGCATCTCGGTCATCCTGCGTGACCGCGACGTCGTCCCGGCCGGCGCCGCCGGATACCGCTACGAGGCCTGCTAGGCCCTGTTTCAGAAAGGATGATCGGGCTGCGCCGAGGCCCAGCCGCCGTCTGGCCGCACGCCGGAATCATCCAAATACAACACCGGTATTAGGACGATTCCGTCGCACACCCAGACGACACCTGGACCGCGCCGCAACTCGACCCCCTTTCTGAAACAGGGCCTAGATGATCGATTCCAAGGGATGCGGTTCAGCGAGGAGACACGAGGGCGTCCATGATCGGCGTTGCCTAGGCAACGAGACCATGGAGGCCACGTGCACGTCGATCTGGACACCCTCGCGACCGCACTCTACGTCAGGATCGACGACGAGATGAAGGCGTCCCCGCAGCTCAACCCGTACCGGCCGAAGGTCGGGATCACCCCGAAAATCACCGACGCTGAACTGATCACGGTGTCGGTCATGCAGGCCCTGCGCGGTTATCACAACGAGAGCCGCTGGATCCGCTACGCCCGCAAATCCTTGATCCACCTGTTCCCTGACCTGCCGAAGCAGCCCGGCTACAACAAACGCCTCCGTCGCCTGACCACCCAACTGACCCACTTCATCGCGGTGCTGGTCACCGACACCGACCTGTGGCAACATCCGATCCGGATCGCCGACTCCACCCCAGTCCCGTGCGGCATGTCCCGCGAGACCGCCCTGCGGTCCGACCTGGACACCTGGGCCGGCTACGGCTACTGCGCCTCACACTCCCGCCTGTTCTGGGGTTTACGGCTGCACCTGGTCACCACCGTGCACGGCCTACCCGTCGCGTTCGCGCTGAGCAACGCCAAGACCAACGAACGGGAAGTCCTCGTCGACCTGGTCTCCCTACAGCCGAGCATGTTCCACCACCCCGACGGGCTGATCCTGGTCGTGGACAAGGGATACCGCGACCGCGACACCGAAACCTGGCTCAACGACAACGGCATCACCGTCATCCGACCCGCCTACCGCACCGAACCCGAACGCCCCGGCCGCGGCCTACTGAAAGCCGTACGGCAGAGCATCGAATCGGTCAACCAGACCTTCAAAGGCCAACTCGACCTCGAACACCACGGCGGCCGCACCATCACCGGCGTCACCGTCCGAGTCCTGCAACGCGTCCTGGCCCTGACCGCCGCGATCTGGCACAACTGGCACACCGGCCAGCCGGTCCTACGATCCCTGACCGCGTATGACCACTGACCCCTTGGAATCGATCATCTAGGGGGAAGGGCTGGGCTCCGGGGCACGCAGGATGCTGTCGACGGCCTCGCGGACGGCGTCGAGGGCGGGGCGCAGGGCGGCCAGGGCGTCCACCGCCGCGTCCAGGTTCTCGCGGCGGGCCTCGTCCTCGAGGCGGCCGCAGGCGTCGGCCGCGTCGGTGGCGCCGATGTTGGCCATGATGCCCTTGAGCTGGTGGGCCTCGTTGCGCAAGGTGGGGGCGTCGTCCAGGGCCAGGGCCTGGCTGATGTTCTCGACGTGGCCGGGGATCCGGTCGGCCATCGTGCGCAGGATGCGGTCGATCACCGGGGCGCTGTCGGCCGGGTCGGGGCCGCGCAGCTGGTCGAGGCGTTCCTCGATCTGGGCCACCACCGGCGGGGTCGCCCAGCGGGCCAGGGCGGCCGCCACGTCGGCCGGCACCAGGGGCTTGGCCAGGTGCTCGTCCATGCCGGCGTCGAGGCAGCGGGCGCGGTCCTCGGCCAAGGCGCTGGCGGTCAGCGCGATGATCGGGGCGTGCCGCCCGGCGCCCTCCTGGCGGCGGATCTCGGCGGTGGCCGCGTAGCCGTCCATCTCGGGCATCAGACAGTCCATGAAGATGAGCTGGTAGTGCCGCCGCCCGGCCAACTCGACCGCCTCGCGGCCGTTGGTCGCCACGTCCGCGGTGTAGCCCAGGGTTGCCAGGATGCCGAGGGCCACCGTGCGGTTGATGTCGTTGTCCTCGACCAGCAGGACGTGGCCGCGGCCGGTCGTGGCGGGCTGGGCGTCGCCGGCCACCGGGTCGGTCAGGTCGAGCAAGCCGACCAGCGCGTCGTACAGCTGGGACTGGCGCAGCGGCTTGGTGAAGGCGGCCGAGATCTGGGCCGGGTCGGATTCCTGGGGCAGCGACTGCGGGTCGCCGGCCAGCAGGATCGTCTTGGGCACGGGGGTGCCGTCGGGGGCGCGGGAGACGACGCCGGCCGTGTGCACGTCCTGGATGACCAGGTCGATCGGGCGGCCGGTGGCGGCGGCGTCGCGCAGCACGTCGTGCGCGTCGTCGCTGTTGTCGACCGCGGTGGCCTGCATCGACCAGGCGGCGAGCTGGTCGGCCAGCACGGCCCGGTCGGTCTCGTCCTGGTCGATGATGAGCACCCGCAGGCCGTTCAGCGAGTGGTTCTCCGACAGGTCGACCCCGGCCCGGGCGGCCCGCAGCGTGGTGGTGAACCAGAACGTGCTGCCCTGCCCGGGTTCGCTGTGCACGCCGATGTGCCCGCCCATCAGTTCGACCAGGTCGCGCGAGATGGCCAGGCCCAGGCCGGTGCCGCCGAACCGGCGGGTGGTGCCCGCGTCGGCCTGGGTGAACGGCTCGAACAGTTTCTCCTGCTGGCGCTCGTCGATGCCGATGCCGGTGTCGCGCACCTCGAACCGGACGGGAACCGCGTCCGGCCCGGAGTGCTGCCCGTCGTCGGCGGTGACCGCGATCGCGACCGACCCGTACGGGGTGAACTTGACCGCGTTGCCGGCCAGGTTGATCAGGATCTGGCGCAGCTTGGCCGCGTCGCCGCTGACCGTGGCCGGCAGCCGCGGGTCGCATTCCCCGGCGATGGTCACCGAGCTGTTCGTGCCGGGCGGCACCACCAGCGCGACCACGTCCTCGACGAGCCGGCCGAGCTGGAAGTTGGTGTCCTCCAGCAGCACCTTGCCCGCCTCCAGTTTGGAGAAGTCGAGCACGTCGTTGATGACTGACAGCAGCGCCGACCCGGCGGTGCTGATCCCCTCGGCGTACCGGCGCTGCTGGCCGTCGAGAGTGGAACCCAGGAGCAGGCCGGTGAGGCCGATGACGCCGTTCATGGGCGTCCGGATCTCGTGGCTCATCGAGGCCAGGAACTGCGACTTGAGCCGAGCCGTCTCGATCGCCTGGTCGCGCGCCTGGGCCAGGGCCTGCTCGGTCTCGAGGCGGGCGCTGATGTCGCGGGCGAACGCGTGCAGGTGTGCGGAGCCGTCGTGCCGGATGCGCCACATGGTCAGCTCGACCGGCAGTTCACGCCCGTTGTGGTGCAGTGCGGCCATCTCGGTCGGCCGGTCGAGCAGCCAGTCCCAATTGCCGTCCAGGAAGCGGCGCAGGGCGGACCAGTAGCGGCGGGGCAGCACCGTGCCGGCGACAGTGCGGCCGACGATCTCGGCGCGGGGCCAGCCGAAGACCTGTTCGGCCTGCCGGTTCCACTCGGAGATGACGCCGTCGGAATCCATCGTGAAGAACGGGTCGGCGGCGGCCGACATGATCATTTCGAGTTGCTCGCGCTCGACCCGCAGCCGCTTCTCGGCCTTCACCCGGGCGGTGATGTCGTGCGCGACGGTGGACGCCCCGATGATCCGGTCCTCGTCGTCGCGCATCGGGGCCATGCTCAGCGACACCTCGATGATGCTGCCGTCCTTGCGCATCCGCCGGGTCTCGTGCTGCGGCAGCGTCTCGCCCCGGTTGACCCGGCCCAGCAGGTGGGTCTCCTCGTCCTGCCGGTCGGGCGGGAGCAGCCGGGTGACGTCGTGGCCGATCATCTCCTCGGCCGTGTAGCCGTACAGGCGTTCGGCTCCGGAGTTCCAGGTCTGGATCGTGCCGTCCAGGGCCTTGCTGACGATGGCGTCGTTCGAGGCCTCGACGATCGCGGCCAGCCGGGCGTTGGTGTGCGCCTGCAGCCGCCGCTCGGTGACGTCCTGGACCGCGGCCAGCACCATCGACTTGCCCTCGGCCTGCACCGGGGAGAGGCTGACGTCGACCGGGAACTCGGTGCCGTCCTTGCGGCGGGCGGTGAGCAGCATGCCCTCGCCCATCGGCCGGGCCGACGGGCCGGCGAAATACCGGTTGCGGTGCTGGACGTGGACCTTGCGGCTGGCCCCGGGGACGAGGGTCTCGATCGCGGCGCCGATCATCTCGTCGCGGCGGTAGCGGAACAGCTCGACGGCGCGGCTGTTGGCGTGCACGATCCGGCCGTCGCTGCCCACGCAGACCATGGCCTCGGGCGAGGCGTCGAGCAGGCTGCGGAACTTGCCCTCGGCCAGCCGAAGCCGGGTCACGTCGACCCCGGCCCCGAAGATGGCGTACGGGCGGCCGCGCCCGTCACGCAGCGTGTGCATCGTGGTCACGAACCAGCGTTCGCCCAGTTCCTCCTCGTACGCCACCGGGCCGTGCCCCGACAGCACCTCCCGGTCGTGCTCGCTGATCAGCGCCATCTGCTCGGGCGAGTGCACCTCGTGGTCGTAGCGTCCGGCCGCGTCGTGCAGGCCGTGCAGCCGCTCGTAGGCGGGGCTGACGATCCGGTAGCGCCCGTCGAGCGACTTGACGAACGCGGGAGCGGCCGTTTCCTCCAGGATCGCCGCGAGGTGGATGTAGCGCTCGAGGCGCCGCCGCTCATGCCGCTGGGCGAGACGGCGCCAGGCCCAGGCCACGCCCCCGGCGGCGACCGCGACGGCGGCGACATGTCGGCTGCTCACGATGAATAACCGTACAAGGGATCAATCCTGCTTTAGTCTTATAACGGACATCGGCAGATGAGGAGCGCGAGTGGCGACGGTGATGGTCGTGGACGACGTCGCCGCGAACCGGGACATTGTCCGGTTGCTGCTGGGATACCGTGGCCACGAGGTCATCGAGGCCAATGACGGCGCCGACGCGCTGCGGCTGGCCCACCTGCACCACCCCGACATCGTCGTGTCCGACGTCCTCATGCCCGGCATCGACGGGCTCGAGCTGGTCCACCGGCTGCGCACCGACCCCGACCAGCAGGCCGCCCAGGCGCCGGTCATCTTCTACACGGCCAACTACCTCGAGCCCGAGACCCGGCCGATCGCCGAGGCGTGCGGGGTCAGCCAGGTCGTGCTGCGCTCGCAGGACCCGCACGAGCTGCTCGACGCCGTGGACGCGGCGCTGGCCCTGGGGCCGGTCTCGATCGACGCGGTGGCCTCCGACGACTTCGCCCAGGCCCACGTGCAGGCGGTGAACGCCAAGCTCATCGAGAAGGTGCGCGCCCTGCACCACACCGAGCGCCGGTTCGAGGCGATGGCGGTGGCCTCACCGGTCGGCATCGCCCTGCTCGACGCGGACGGCGAGGCCGACTACATCAACCCGCGGCTGGCCGAGATCATGCGTACGCCCCTCTCGGGTCTGCTGGGCCGGGGCTGGCTCGCCTGCCTGGACGCCGCGGCCCGCCGGGACGCCCTCGACCTGCTGCGCGGCAACACGTCCGAGCGCCGGTTCACCCACCGCATCGACCTGCCCGACGGCACCACCCGCCACCTGCGGCTGCAGCTGCGGCACATCCAGGACGACGACGCCGAGCTGGCCGGCGGCGTGCTCATGGTCGACGACGTCTCCGACCTGGCCGCAGCCGAGGAACGGCTGCGCGACGAGACCCAGCGCCGCCAGGACGAGGCCCGCCGGCGCGACGCGGAACGCCTGGACAGCCTGCGCCGGATGGCCGGCGGCGCCGCGCACGACTTCAACAACATCCTCGGCGCCATCCTCGGCTACACCGCGCTGGCCATCGAGACGCTGGAGGAGACGGCCGGCGTCCCGGCCAGCGTCCTGGCCGACCTCGACCAGGTGGTCAAGGGGGGCGAACGGGCCAAGGCGCTCACCCAGCAACTGCTGGCGTTCGGCCGGCGCGAGATCACCCAGCCCACCACGTTCGACCTCAACGACCTGCTGCGCGACCTGACCGGCAGCCTGCGCGAGGCGGCCGGCCACGACCTCGCGCTGCACCTGGCGCCGGACGTGACCGACGTGCGGGCCGACCCGCGCCAGATCGGCCAGGTACTGATCAACCTGGCCACCAACAGCGGCGACGCGATGCCCGAGGGCGGCTCGATCACCGTCGCCACCTCGCTGTCGCCCGACGGGGACGCGGTGGTGACGGTCAGCGACACCGGACGGGGCATGACCGCGGACGTGCTGGGCCGGGCGTTCGAGCCGTTCTTCACCACCAAGCGGTCCACCGGCACGGCGGGCCTCGGCCTCTCGACGGCCCACGGCATCGTCAGCCAGGCCGGCGGTCAGCTCACCCTGACGTCGGCCGAGGGCTCGGGCACCACAGCGACGATCACCCTTCCCGCCGTACGCTCCGTGGCCGTGCCCGCCACCCCCGCGCCCGTCGCCCCGGCGACCGCGGGCGGCGGCGAGACGTTGCTGCTGGTCGACGACGAGGCCGACCTGCGCGAGGTGACCGCCCGCTTCCTGGGCAGCGCGGGCTACCGGGTGCTGTCGGCGGCCGACGCGGCCGAGGCGCTGCGCCTGCTCGACCGGCACGACCACCCGATCGCCGCGATGATCACCGACGTGGTGATGCCCGGCATGAACGGCCGGCAGCTGGCCCGGGTGGCCAAGCAGCGCCGCCCCGACCTGCGGGTGGTCTTCGTCTCCGGCTTTGCCGAGGCGCTGATCGACGAGGCCGGCAACAACCTCGAACCCGGCTCGATGATCGTCGCCAAGCCCTACACCCGCGACCAGCTGCTGGCCGGCGTCCAGTCGGTGCTGCGCCAGGCCTGACCGGCCCTTACCAGCTGCCCTGGAACAGGGCCAGGAAGGCCGGGGCCGGATCGGTCGCGACCGTCACGTTGGCTACCGCGAGAAGCCCCGTGGCGAGCGACAACGACACGGCCAGACCACCTAAGGACGCCAGTACGCGTTTGGCCCGGCCGTCCCGGGCGGCCGCGAACCGTCGCCCCAGCACGATGCCCGCCGCCAGGAACGCCACCGCCGTGGTGGCGGCGATGAAGACCATGGCCAGGTGGTAGCGGCCGAAGTCGCCGATCATGAACTCGAGCGCCGGCGGGGTGCTTTGTCCGGCGCTCGGCCGCTGCCGGATCTGGTCGAGGACGTCGCCGGCGGGTCCGTCGGTGACGATCGGGACCAGCGAGGCGAAGGGTGACACGGAGCCCTGGACGTTGGCCATCACCGTTGCCGCCGAGAGCAGCGCGAGCGCGGTGACGACCACCCCCGCGGCCGTCCGCCGGCCGCTCCTAGGCCCTGTTTCAGAAAGGATGATCGGGCTGCGCCGAGGCCCAGCCGCCGTCTGGCCGCACGCCGAAATCATCCAAATACAACACCGGTATCAGGACGATTCCGTCGCACACCCAGACGACACCTGGACCGCGCCGCAACTCGACCCCCTTTCTGAAACAGGGCCTAGGCCCGGCGGTCGTCCAGAGCCTGAGGCCCATCGCGACCAGGACGACCAGCAGCGCGGCGGCGATCACGCCTTTCACCACGTGATAGCGGAACCAGTAGTCGACGACCCGCTGGAGGTCCGGTCCGAAGGCCGGGCCGCCGGAGAGCCAGTAGCCGGTGATCGACTCCCGGACGTCCGCGGTGAAGCGTGAGTTGTCGGCCAGGCCGCCTGACCCCGGCCACCGCGACGCCACCAGGGAGGGCGCGACGACGAAGGCGGCGACCAGAGCCACGCCGAGAGCCGTGAGACGGGTGAGTGTCCAACGCATCCGTTGCGCCGCCAAGGGTTCCGCCTCCCGCCGAGTGATGATTCCTACTCGGGGCGCACGGTAGCGACCACGGTCGAGCCGGCTAGTGATCCTCCTGGTAGGTGGCGCCGCCGGTCGACTCCTCGGTCAAGGGGCGGGCGCCGCCCTCGGGTGGGCCGGCGGCCGACTGGGCGCCGGCGGCCAGCTCGGGGAACTTGGCGTCGAAGGCGGGGCGTTCGGAGCGGATCCGGGGCATCTTGTCGAAGTTGCGCAGCGGCGGCGGGGACGAGGTGGCCCACTCCAGCGAGTTGCCGTGGCCCCAGGGGTCGTCGACGGTGACCGCGGTGCCGGCCCGGTAGGAGTGCCAGACGTTGTAGAGGAAGGGCAGCGTCGAGACGCCCAGGATGAAGGCGCCGATCGTCGAGATGGTGTTGAGCGTGGTGAAGCCGTCGCGCGGCAGGTAGTCGACGTAGCGCCGTGGCATGCCCTCGGCGCCCAGCCAGTGCTGGACCAGGAACGTCGCGTGGAAGCCGATGAAGGTCAGCCAGAAGTGGAACTTGCCGAGGCGGTCGTCGAGCATCCGGCCGAACATTTTGGGGAACCAGAAGTAGACGCCCGCGAAGACGGCGAAGACGATCGTGCCGAACAGCACGTAGTGGAAGTGCGCGACCACGAAATAGCTGTCGGTCACGTGGAAGTCGAGCGGCGGCGACGCCAGCAGCACGCCGGTCAGGCCGCCGAACAGGAACGTGGTCAGGAAGCCCAGCGCGAACATCATGGGCGTCTCGAAGCTGATCTGGCCCCGCCACATCGTGCCGATCCAGACGAAGAACTTCATCCCGGTCGGTACGGCGATCAGATAGCTGAGCAGGCTGAAGAAGGGCAGCAGGACCTGGCCGGTGGCGAACATGTGGTGCGCCCAGACCACGAAGGACAACGCGCCGATCAGCAGCGTCGCCGACACCAGTCCCTTGTAGCCGAAGACCGGTTTGCGGCTGAAGACCGGGATGACCTCGGTGATGATGCCGAAGAACGGGAGCGCCACCACGTACACCTCGGGGTGGCCGAAGAACCAGAACAGGTGCTGCCACAGCAGCGGGCCGCCGGTCGCCGCGTCGTAGACGTGCGCGTTCAGGATGCGGTCGGCGGCCAGCGCGAACAGGGCGGCGGCCAGGAACGGGAAGATCAGGATCACGAGCAGGCTGGTGATCAGGATGTTCCAGGTGAAGATCGGCATCCGGAACATGGTCATGCCGGGGGCGCGCAGGGTCAGGATCGTGGTGATCATGTTGACGCCGCCCAGGATGGTGCCGAGGCCGCTGATCGCGAGGCCGACCACCCACATGTTGGCGCCGATGCCGGGCGAGTTGACCGAGTCGCTCAGCGGCGCGTACGCCGTCCAGCCGAAGTCGGCCGCGCCGCCGGGGATCGCGAAGCCGGCCACCGCGATCGTCCCGCCGAACAGGTAGAGCCAGTAGGCAAACGCGTTGAGCCGCGGGAACGCCACGTCGGGTGCGCCGATCTGCAGCGGCACCACGAAGTTGGCGAACGCGAAGACGATCGGCGTCGCGAACAGAAGCAGCATGATCGTGCCGTGCATGGTGAACAGCTGGTTGTACTGCTCGGGGGAGAGGAACTGCATGCCCGGGCGGGCCAGCTCGGCCCGCATCAGCAGGGCCATCAGCCCGCCGACCATGAAGAACACGAACGCCGTAGCCAGATACATCAAACCGATCTGCTTGGCGTCGGTGGTGCGGATCGTGCGCGCCAGGAAGGTGCCCCGGACCTGCGGGCGGACCGGCCACGGGCGCGTGACGATCGGTTTCGGCTGAACCGCGGTCACAGCGACCTCCAAGGGAAAACCCAGGGGAACGCTACGCCGCCAAGTCCAAGACCACATCCCGTCCATTCAGGTATAGATGAAACGACCGGCCCTGCCGGGCCGGCCGAGCGCGGGCGCCCTTGCTGATCTTCGTGTAGCCGACCAGCTTGGTGCTGATCGAGCCGGCCGTGCTGAAGCGGGCGGTGGCCGAGGCGGGCTGCACGGTGAGGGTGGCCTCCGTGGTCGCCGTTGAGGTCTTCAGGCGTACAGAACGAAACCGCCGGCCGGGGGCCTGTATTTGATCGGCGCCGACGTTAGGTTAGCCTCACCTCATGACTGGGGATCTGGCGCTGGCGGGGTCCGGCCTGACTCTCGCCTACGACGGCCGCACCGTCGTGCACGGCGCCGGCCTCGACCTGCGGGCCGGTGAGGTGGTGGCGCTGGTCGGGCCCAACGGCTCGGGCAAGTCGACGCTCCTGCGTGCTCTCGCCCGCCTGCACAGCCCGCAGTCGGGCACGGTCGCCCTGGCCGACGGTGACGCCTTCGCCCTGCGGCCGAAGGACTTCGCGCGCCGGGTCACCCTGCTCACCCAGTCCCGGCCCACCCCCGGGGGCGTACGCGTCAAGGACGTCGTGGCCTACGGCCGGCATCCGTACCGGGGCCGTTTCGGCGCGGGGGACACCGACGGCCCGGCCCACGTCGACCGGGCAATGAGGATGACCGGGGTGGACGCCATGGCCGAGCGCGCCGTCGACGAGCTGTCCGGCGGCGAGCTGCAGCGCGTCTGGCTGGCCACCTGCCTGGCCCAGGACACCGGCGTGGTGCTGCTCGACGAGCCCACCACCTTCCTCGACCTGCGCTACCAGGTCGAGATCCTCGACATCGTGCGCGAGCTGGCCGACGACCACCAGGTCGCGGTGGGTGTCGTGCTGCACGACCTCGACCAGGCCGCGGCGGTGGCCGACCAGGTCGTGCTCATGCACCAGGGCGTCGTCCGGGCCACCGGGCGGCCGGCCGAGGTGCTCACCGCCGACCTGCTGACCGAAATCTACGGACTGCGCATCGAGGTGACCGTCGGCGACGACGGCCACCTGCACACGCGCCCCCTCGGCCGGCACACCAGCCGGCCCGTCACCACCGGAAAGGGATCCCCCCGATAATGGCCATCACCCGCCGAGCCCTCGCCGCCACCACGGCCGCCGCTCTGACCGCGCTGCTGCTCGCGGCCTGCGGCACCACCGAGGAAGCGGCCTCGGCCGACGAGCCCTCGGCCGCCGCCTCCACCGGCCCGGTCGACCTGACCGACGAGCGTGGCCCCTTCCACCTCGACGCCCCGGCCAAGGCCGTGGTCTCCCTAGAGTGGGGCCTGACCGAGAACCTGGTCGCGCTCGGCGTGAAGCCGGTCGGCCAGGCCGACACCAAGGGCTACATCGCCTGGGACAAGAGCGCGCCGATCGAGGCGTCCACCCCGGACGTCGGCACCCGCGGCGAGCCCAGCCTCGACGCGATCGCCGCCCTCAAGCCCGACCTGGTCGTCACCACCACCGACCTGCCCGAGAACGTCATCACCCAGATCGCCAAGACGTCCCCGGTGCTGACCCTGCGCGGCTCGGACGGCGCCGACCCGATCGGCTACATGCGCAAGACGGTCACCACGCTGGCCCAGGCCACCGGCACCCAGGCCCAGGGCGAGAAGCTGCTGACCGACTTCGATGCCAAGATCACCGCGGGCAAGGACGTGCTGGCCCAGGCGGGCAAGACCGGCGCCCCGTTCGTGATGGGCGACGGCTGGGTCGAGTCGGGCACGGTCTCGCTGCGCATGTACACCCCGAACTCGTTCTTCGGCAGCATCGGTAAGGAGCTGGGGCTGGAGAACCAGTGGACCACCGGCGGCGACAAGGACTACGGCCTCGCCGTCACCGACGTCGAGGGCGCCACGAAGATCACCAAGGCCGGCACCACGTACGTGTACGTCGCCAACGACACCGACGGCGGCGACTACACCGACAGCCTGAAGGACAACGCGGTCTGGAAGCAGCTCCCGTTCGTGAAGGCCGGCGACGTGAAGCGCATCCCCGACGGCATCTGGATGTTCGGCGGCCCCGCCTCCGCGTCCGCCTACGTCGACGCGCTGCTCGCCGCGCTGACCGCCTGATCCGCCGATGACCAGCACGACCGCCCCGGCCCCGGCGCCGCCCAAGACCCAGGTCAAAGGCCGTCCGGCGTACGGTGTCCTCGCTGTTTTCGCCGTGGCGGTCGTGCTGCTGCTCGTCCTGGCCGCGGTGCACCTGACCCAGGGCACCGCGGACCTGAGCATCGGCGAACTGCTGCGCACGCTCCGGCCCGGCTCCTCGTCCTCGGAGGCCTCGGCCGTCCTCGTGGCGAGCCGGCTTCCGCGACTCTGCGCCGCCCTGCTCGTCGGGCTCGCGGTCGGCATCGCCGGGGCCGTGCTCCAATCGGTGGCGCGCAACCCGCTGGCCTCGCCCGACACCCTCGCGGTCAACGCCGGCGCGTACGTCTCGGTGGTCGCCGTGGCCGCGTTCGGCATCGCGCTGCCGTTCCTGGCCGGCGGGCTGGTCGCCTTCGCCGGCGGGCTGCTCGCGGCCGGCCTGGTGCTGCTCGTCTCGCGCGGCGGCGCGGCCGGCCCGACCCGGCTCGTGCTGGCCGGCTCGGCCGTGGCGATGGCGCTCAACGCGCTCACCTCCGTCCTGCTCATGCTGTTCCAGCAGAACACCGTCGGGCTGTTCGCCTGGGGCAGCGGCACGACCGTCCAATCCGGAAGCCAGAACGTCACCATGGCGGCGCCGATCATCGCCGTGGGCGTGCTCGCCACCCTGCTGCTCGCGCACCGGCTCGACGTGCTCGGCCTCGGCGACGACTCGGCCCGGGTGCTCGGGGTCGACGTACGCCGTACCCGGGTCCTCTCGGTCGGGGTGGCGGTGCTGCTCTCCGCGATCGCCGTGACCGTGGCCGGCCCGATCGGCTTCGTCGGCCTCGGCGCACCCGTGATCGCCCGGCTGGTCGCCCGGCGCGTCCCCGGCCTCGGCGCGCACCTGCTCCTGCTGCCGTTCGCCGGTCTCGCGGGTGCCCTGACCGTGGTGGCCGCGGATGTGCTGCTGCGCCTGGCGATCCCGGCCGACAAGTCCATCTCGGTCCCGACCGGCGTGGTCACCACCCTGTTCGGCGCGGCCGTCCTGGTCTGGCTGGCCCGCCGCCTGCGCGACGGCGGCCCGGCGGCGGCACCCACCCGCGGCGGCCACGGCTCGATCCGCTCCCGGGGGTGGGTGGCCGGCGTCGGGATCGTCATCGCCGTGGCCCTGATCGCCGCGCTCGTCGCCGCCCTGCTGCTGGGCGACCGCCTGATCCTGCTCGGCGACGTCATGAACTGGCTCAGCGGCGCGGCCGGCCGCCAGGTCAGCTTCGTCCTCGACCAGCGCTGGCCCCGCGTGCTGGCCTCGCTGCTCGGCGGGGCCGCCCTGGCCCTGGCCGGCGCGATCGTCCAGGCCGTCTGCCGCAACCCGCTGGCCGAACCGGGCCTGCTCGGCGTCACCCCCGGCGCCGGCGTCGGCGCGGTGGCCCTGGTGCTGCTCGTGCCCGGCGTCGGCGGCTGGCCGGTGATGGGCGCCGCCACGGTGGCCGCCCTGGCCACGTTCGCCCTGGTCTACCGGCTCGCCGCGAGCCGCGGCCGGTCGTCCGACCGGATCGTGCTGGTCGGCGTGGGCGTCAGCGCCGCCGCGTCCGCGCTCACCACCCTGATCGTGGTCGTCTTCGCCCCGTGGAACGTCGGCGTCGCCCTGACCTTCCTGGCCGGCTCGACCTACGGCCGGAGCGTCGACCAGGTCGTCCCGGTGCTGGTGGTCCTGCTGGTGGCGTTGCCGCTCACCCTGATCGGCAGCCGCACCCTCGACCTGGTCGCCCTCGACGAGGACGTGCCCCGGCTGCTGGGGGTGCCGCTCGACCGGGCCCGGCTCGGCTTCCTGGGCCTGGCCGCGATCCTGACCGCCTCGGCGGCCACGGCGGTGGGGGCGCTCGGCTTCGTCGGCCTGGTCGCCCCGCACGCGGCCCGCGCCCTGGTCGGCGCCCAGCACTCCCGGGCGGTGCCGGTCGCGGTCGGCCTGGGCGCGCTGCTGGTCTGCGTGGCCGACACCCTGGGCCGCACCGTCATCGCCCCCTCCCAGCTGGCGGCGGGCCTGGTCACGGCGATGATCGGAGCCCCGTACTTCGTCTGGCTCCTCTACCGCAGCCGCGCCACCCAGTAGGGCGTCCCGGCCCGGTCAGCGCGTCCTCAGGGTGGCCAGGTCGCCGGGGCTGTGGTGGTGGCCGGCTCGGATGACGGCGCTGACGGTGTGCAGGTGGGCCGGGGTGGTGGTGGGGTCGGCGTCGAGCAGGACCAGGTCGGCCTCCTTCCCGGGTTCGACCGTGCCGGCCTGCTTGTCGCGGCCCAGGAAGACGGCCGGGTCGATCGTGGCGGTCTGCAGGATGCGCAGCGCGCTCAGCCCGGCCTGGGCCAGCAGGTCGAACTCGTCGTGCCGCGAGGCGCCCGCCACCGCCCAGGCGGCGCCGACGGCGTCGGTTCCGGCCAGCAGCGGCGCTCCCTCCTCGTCGAGGATCTTCACGATGCGGAGCTGCAGGGCGAACTGGTCGGCGAAGACGGCCCGCTGGGTGTCGTCGAAGTTGCGGTGGAAGGCGTCGGCCGCGGCGGCCCAGGTCCTGCGTTCCTTGACGCGGATGAGGGTCGGGCAGTTCCAGGTGCCGTCGGCCGCGAACTGCCGGGCCGATTCGCGCGTCTTGGCCTCGTCGAAGCTGTCGATCGCGTCGCGGGTCGCCTCGAGCGCGGCGTCACGGGCCTGCTGGCGCACCTCGGCGACCGCGGTGGCGGGCTTCCCGGCGTTGATCACGGTGAGGACCTCCCCGGGCAGCCCGAGCAGCTGAGGCGCCTGCGGCCCGCCGAAGGCGCCCTCCCGGCGGCGGCGGAGCAACTCACTCGTACCGCTCATCTGCCGGTAGCCGGTGATGCCGAACGCCAGCATGAGCCCCAGCTCGTACGAGGGATCGGGAAGGTTGAGCGGGTGGGCGTGCATGTCCACGAAGCCGGGCACGACGAAGCGCCCCCGGCCGTCGACGGTGGCCGGATCGTCGCCGGGACCGGCCGTGTTGCGGAGGCCGGTGATCCGGCCGTCGGCGATCCACACGTCCGGGCCCGTGGTGATCGAGCCGTCCCGGGGATCGACGACGGCGACGTCGGTGAGGCGGTCCACGGATACCCCCAGCTAGAGAACAAATCTGTTCCCTAAGTGCCTTAGCAGCATGAGCTCACCCCCGATGCGCCGCCGCGGTGCCGCGCTGACCGGGGCGATCTACCAGGCCACCCTGGACGAGCTGGCCCGCACCGGCCTGGCCGAGCTCTCGTTCGACAAGATCGCGGCCGCCGCCGGCACCGGCAAGGCCGCCCTCTACCGCCGCTGGTCGAGCCCGGGCGAGCTGGTCCTGGCCGCGCTCACCGACCCCGCCACCGGCTTCGGCCGCCCGCCCGCGCCGCCGCACACCGGTCACCTCCGCACCGACCTGATCACGCTGCTCACCGGCCTGGTGAAGGCCCTGGAAGAGCCGCGCGGCCAGGCGTTGCGTCCCCTGATCGCCTACCGGCACCAGCATCCGGCGCTGTTCGACCGGGTGTGGGACTCGGTGATCCGCCCGGCCCAGGACGTGCTGCTGGCAGTCCTGGCCGACGCGGCGGCCCGCGGCGAGGCCGCTCCGGCCCGGGTCACCCCGTACGCCGCCGCGGTCGGCCCGCGCCTGCTCACGAGCAGGTCGCGCGGGGCGAACCACTCGCGCATCTCGTCCGCCGTCACCGGGATCGGCTCGGCCCGGCCCTCATGGCGGCGCACGGTCTCGTCGAACGACACGTCCAGATAGAAGGTGTGCGACGGCCCGGCATGACCGCCGACCAGCGCGCGCAACCCGGCGCCGTAGCGCTCCGAGTGCAGGATGCCCTCGAGGACGACGTGATAACCCAGCTCGAGCGCACCGCGCGCGGTGGCCGCGATGAACGCGGGCGCGACCGGCCCGATCTCGCCGCTGTCGTGCTCGCGCAGGACGATGCGACGCAGATGATCCTGCTCGAGCAGGGCGCAACCCCGCCCGTAACGGCGGCGCACCTCACGCGCGGTGGTCGTCTTACCGCTTCCGCTGTTACCCCGGACGATCACGAGCGTGGGCGCACCTGTCATGGCCCCGAAGCTAGCGGTCGGGTACGACAGAGTGAGTGGCCGCTAAGCTGTGCCGCGCACCGGGTCATCGAGAGCGGGGACGGGATGCACGACGAGCTGTTCACCCCGACGATCCGTGACCGGCCGCGGCCCGGCAAGCCGCCGTGGCGGCCCGAGTCGATCATCTATCCGGCCTTCTTCGGCGGCCCGCTGACCGCCGCCGCGCTGGGTGTTCTCAACGGGCGCCGGCTCGCCCTTCCGCGGGCCCACCTGCTCGGCATCGCGGGCGCGGGCCTGGCCGCCTTCGCGGCGCGGGTCGTGGTGAGCGCGTTCGTCGACAGCCCTTCCGGCGTACGGCTGGCCGGTTCTGCCTTCGGGGTTCTGGCCTGGCTGGCCGTTCTGTTTCTGCAGCGCCGTCCGTTCCGGGTGGCCGTGCTGCGCGGCGCCGCCCCGGCCGGCCTGATCGTCCCCGGCCTGGCCGCCGTGGTGGCGTGCGGTCTCTTCGAGGCCGTCGTGATCTTCGGCCTGGTCCGATGAGGTCGCCGTCGCCGGTGCTGCACCGGGCGCAGGCCCTGCTGGCCACCGGGCGCGCGGAGCAGGCGCTCACCGAGCTGTCCACGTTGCCGGCCAACGAGGTCACCGGGTCGTTCGCGATGCAGTTGCGCTGCGCCGCCCTCGGCCGGCTCGACCGCTGGGCCGAGGTGGGGGAGGCCGCGCGGGCCGGACTGGCGGCCAACGGGCCCGACCCCGATCTGCTGCTCTGGCTGGGGCGCGCCGAGCACGAGGCGGGCCGTGACGAGATGGCCGAGCGCGTGCTGCTCGACGGTCTGGCGCTCGCCCCGGACGACGTCGACCTTCTCTGCGCGTACGCGGATCTGTGCGCCGCCGACGGCCAGCTCGAGAAGGCCGGCAAACTGGTCGAGCTGGCCGCGGCCCGGGCACCGCAGGCGCCGGTGGTCTACGCGACCCGCATCCAGATGGCGCACGCCCGCGGCGACGACCGGGAGGCGCAGCGGATCAGCCGCGAGTTCGTGGGCGTGCACCCCGACAACCCGGTCGCGCACGCCCTGCTCGGCGGGACCAGCGCGGCCCGGGGCCAGATCGACACCGCGTACGAGGGTTTCCGTCAGGCCGCCGCGGCCCGCCCGGGTGAGCAGGTGTTCGCCGAGTCCGCGCTGGAGCTGCGGATCGCCCGCCACCCGTTGATGCTGCCGCTGCGCCCGGTGCTGCGGTTCGGCGCCCTCAAGACCTGGCTGGTCGCGGTCGCCCTGATCCTGGGTCTGCGCGCGATCGGCCTGCCGGGGCTGGGCGGTCTGCTCGGTCTGGCCTGGCTGGTGTTCTGCGTCTACTCCTGGGTGGTGCCGCCCCTGGTGCGCCGGTGGGTCCGCCGCGGCTGGAGCTGAAAGGCCCGGGCCGGTGCCGGACATGGGTGAGAGTGGACTTTGTGAACTCCGACGATCGCCGCCGACGGTTCGAGGCGATGGCGCCCGCGGTGATCGAGGCGCTGCGGCGGTTCCTGGCCCGGCGGACCGATCCGGCGACCGCCGACGACGTGCTGTCCGACGCTCTGCTGGTGTGCTGGCGCCGGTTCGACGAGATGCCCGCCGATCACCTGCCCTGGGCGTACGGGGTGGCCCGCAACTGCCTGGCCAACGCCGAACGCAGCCGCCGCCGGCAGGGCCGTCTGCTGGCCCGGATCCGGCAGCTCGACCCGCCGCCGGGGGTCGTGGACGCGCCCGAGCTGCCGGACGACGTACTGGCGGGCGCCTTGCAGGCGTTGCGGGCCGACGACGCCGAACTGCTCCGGTTGTGGGCCTGGGAGGAGCTCGCCCCCGCCCGGATCGCCGTGGTGCTCGGGGTCAGCGCCAACGCGGTCAGCATCCGCTTGCACCGGGCCAAGCAGAGATTGCGGGAAGAACTGCGAAAGGCCGGCGACTCGGGCGGACATGAGGAGTCGTCAGAAGGGAGACAGCCATGACGGACGACGACGACCTGCGCGCACGCCTGCACGGCGCCGATCCGGCCGCCGGGATGGCGCCGATCGCTCCCGACCGGCACACGCGACTTCTGGAGATGACCATGACGATCGCTACTGCTGCTCCGCGTCTGAACACCCGGATGCTCACCCTGGCCGCGGCCGCGCTCGTGCTGATCGCCGCCGTGGGCGGCTGGTTCCTGACCCGCCCGCAGGACAACTCGTCCGGCCCGGGGAACGTGGCGGCCGCGCCCTCGCCCAGCTCGGCCGATCAGATCGTGAGGATCACGGCGCCCGGCATCGCGGCCAAGTGCCGCGAACCGTCGGCCGCGATGCTCGAGGATTCGGCCGACTTCGCCTTCGCCGGCACCGTGACCTCGGTCTACCGCGACCTCGTGACTTTGAAGGTGACCCAGGTGTACCGCGGTGGCCCGGCCGTCGCGGTCGAGGTGGCCCAGACCGGTGACATCTCCGAGACGATGCTGGGCAGCGGCAAGTTCGAGATCGGTCAGGACTACCTGGTCTCGTCGTCCGAGGGCTCGATGCTGATCTGCGGCTACAGCGGCGAGGCCGACTCGCCGGGGCTGCGGGAGCTTTTCGACGCCGCGTTCTGACCGGTCGGTCGCGCGCCCGATCGTGCCAGGGCGCGCGCGTCGTCCGGCTCCGGTGACACCCGCGGCTCCGGGGGCGGCGCGAAGCGGACGGACAGCGCGTTGGCCGCGACCACCAGGGCGGCGCCGCACCACTGGGCCGGGCTCAGCACCTGGCCCAGCAGGACGAGGCCGGCCAGCGCGGCCAGCACCGGGTGGATGCTCATGAAGAGACCGAAGAACCGCGGCGGCACCCGGCGAAGAATGAGAACGTCGGCCGCGTACGGCGCCACGGAGCTCAGCAAGCCGGCGCCCACGGCAAAGGCGATCGCCGGGCCGTCCAGCCGCCCGCCGACCACGAGGAGCACCACGACGGGCAGGTAGAGCAGCGCCGAAACGGTGGTGGCCGCCGCGGGCGCCTGCAAACCGGGCAGGCGGGCGCCGACCAGACGATTGAGCAGGATGTACGCGGCCCAGCAGGCGGCCGCGAGCAGGCCGAGCCCGACCCCAAGATAGTCGCTCGACGGGCCGGGCTGGACCAGCACATAGACGCCGACGCCCGCGGCGGCCGCGCACACCAGGTCGAGGCGGGTGCGCGAGGCGGCCAGGGCCACGGTGAGCGGGCCGAGGAACTCCAGGGTGACGGCCAGGCCGAGGCCGATCCGGTCGATCGCCGTGTAGAGGCTGAGGTTCATCGTGGCGAACACAAGCCCGAGCAGCAGTGTCGGCCACCACTGCCGCCAGGTGAAGGTGCGCGGATCGGGCCGCGCGACGGGCAGCAGCACGGCGGCCGCGACGAACTGGCGTACGGCGGCCACCCCGACCGGGCCGATCGCGGGGAAGGCGTGCGCGCCCAGCGCGGCCCCGATCTGGTTGCTGGCCCCGGCCCCGAGCATGGCCGCTATCCCGCCGACGGTCCTGGTCATGAGGCCCAGTCTCGGCAGGTCCCCCTGACACGGGAAATGCATGGCGCGCCCCACCTATACGCTGAACGTATGGATGTGCAGCTGCGCCAGCTCCAGATGCTGGTGGCCGTGGCCGACGCGGGAACGTTCACCGACGCGGCCACGACGGTCGGCATTTCGCAGGCCTCGGTGTCGCGCTCGATCGCCGCGCTGGAGGCGACATTGGGCGTACGCCTGCTGCAGCGCACCACCCGGCACGTGTCGCTGACCGCGACCGGGGCCCGGGTGCTGCCCGCCGCCCGCCGGGTGCTCGACGAGGTGGCCCATCTGCAGCGCACGGTGGCCGAGGCCGCGGGCGAGCTGCGGGTCGGCTACAACTGGGCGGCGCTGGGCAAGCACACGCGGCGTCTGCAGAAGACGTGGGCGGCCGCGCATCCCGGCGTACCGCTGGTGTTCGTGCAGTCGAACACGGTCACGGCCGGGCTGGGCGAGGGCATCGCCGACGTGGCCGTGGTGCGCCGCTCGCTCGACGACGACGCCCGCTTCGAGACCGCGATGATCGGCGTCGAATCCCGGTATGCCGCGGTGGCCACCGACAACCCCCTGGCCCGGCGGCGCACCGTGCGGATGGCCGACCTGGCGCGCTACCCGGTGGCGATCGACAGCCGGACGGGAACGACCACGGCGGCCCTGTGGCAGCCCGGCCGCGTCCCGGAGACGTTCCGCCAGACCCGCGGCGTCGACGAATGGCTGACCCTGATCGCCGCGGGCCAGGCCGTCGGCGTCACCTCGGAGGCGACGGCCAACCAGAACCCGCGGCCCGGCGTCGCCTATCGCGCCGTCCGCGACGCCCCGCCGATCCCCGTCTGGCTGGCCTGGTGGGCCGGCGACCCGCCCGCACAGCTGAGCGAACTGCTGGCCGTCACCCGCGAGACATACGCCCCGCACACCCGTCCGCCACGATCGGTCTAGTACGCCCACCGAGCATCCAGGAGGCCTCCATGCACGTACGCCCCATGTCGGCCGCCGATGGTGCGGCGGTGCTCGCGCTCTATCAGGCCGGGCTGGACGGCGGGAACGCCAGCTTCGAGCCGACCGCGCCGTCGTGGGCGCAGTTCGACGCGGGCCGACTCGACGAGCACCGTTTTGTCGCGGCCGGCGACGGCGGTGAGGTGCTGGGCTGGGTGGCGGTGACGCCGGTGTCGAGCCGGCCGGTCTATGCGGGCGTGGTCGAGCATTCGATCTACGTCGACCCGGCGGTGCAGGGCCGGGGTGTGGGGCGGGCCCTGCTCGAGGCCCTGATCGCGTCGACCGAGGCGGCCGGCATCTGGACCATCCAGTCCGGCATCTTCCCGGAGAACGGGGCCAGCCTGGCCCTGCACCGGGCGTGCGGCTTCCGGACGGTCGGCACCCGCGAGCGCGTGGCCCGCCACGCCACCCAGAACAACCGCTGGCGCGACGTCATCCTGCTCGAACGCCGCAGCCCCGCCATCGAGTAGCCGTCACCGCAGATCCCGCCCTCCCCAGGGGGCCTCCGCCCACCGGCACAGTATGGCGAGATTTGTCGATCACCGCGGGCCGCCTGGGGACGAAATCCGACCTGTGGATAACGTCCGCGATCGGCCGGCCAGGGTCTGAGCAGGTCACAACGGGCGAGCTGATCGACCGATGGGCCGGTAGCTGCGCTCGGCCTTGATGACGATTCAGCGGATGGCTCCCCACGGCAGCTTTTGCCTCGGCGAGGAATCAGCCGGTGGATCGCAGCGGCAGCTCGGCCTCCACGACGAAACGGCCGTCGCCGGTCAGCCGGGCGCTGGACCGGCCACCGGCCGCTTCAGCCCGCTCGCGCAGGCCGATCAGGCCGTGCCCGGTGCCCGAGCCGCGGTGGTCCGGCCGTGCGGCGTTGGAGACAGTGAGAACCAGACTGCCCGGGCCGAAACGCAGCCCGAGCTCGGCCGAGGACTCCGTCCCGTGTTTGCTCGCATTGGTCAGGGCTTCCTGCACGATCCGGTACGCCGCCAGGTCGGCCGCGCCGGCCAGGGGTCGCGGCTCACCCTCGCGGGTGACCCGGACGTCGAGACCCGAGCGCCGGAACGAGTCGATCAGCTCGTCGACGTCGTCGAAGCTGGGCGCGGGCGACCGGCTCGGCGGCGGGTCGTCGTCCTGGCGCAGCAGCCCCACCGTGGCCCGCAGCTCGTCGAGGGCGGTGCGGCTGGTCTCCCGGATGTCGGCCAGCGCCTCGTGGGCCCGGTCGGGATGGCTGCGCAGCAGGTGGTGGGCGACGCCGGCCTGCGCGTTGACCAGGGTGATGTGGTGGGCGACCACGTCGTGCAGGGCGCAAGACCAGCATCAGGATGACCAGCGCGGCCAGGATGCCGACGACCTCGGTGCCGTGCGACGGCTCGGGCTGCTGGGTGAACGCGGGCCCACCGGCCTCCACGTCCAGCGTCGCCGAGTCGAAGCCCCGCGCCCGGTCGGCCACGGCCGCCGCGTCCGCCCCCGAATCGAGCACCACCCGGGCGTACGCCGTCCCGGCCGCCTTGGTGATCTGCGCCGTTGCGCCCTGGTCGTAGGGGCTGACCACCGCGCGTACGCCGGGCTCGTTCTTGATCTGGGTGAGCAGGGCGGCCGCCGCCTGGCGCACGGCGGGCGCGTCGATGGCCGCCCCGGTGGCGTGCCAGACGATCGTGCCCTGGGTGGTCCCGGCGCCCTGGGCGTCGGCCTCGGCCAGCAGGGCGTACGCCGTGGACGACCCGCCGGGTCGTCACCCCAGCGCGGCGGTCGTCGTACCGCATCCGCGGTATCCCGGGATTGCCCGGCGCTCGCGTGGGTAGCTTGGGACGCGTGACTTCAGCCCAAGAACTCCACGGCCCGCCGCACGTCGCCCGCTACCTCGAGACCGACGGCGAGGACGGCTTCTACTGGCGCAACGGCACCGAGATCCTGATCCTCTTCACCAAGGGCCGGAAGACCGGCGAGGAGCGCTCGCACGCCCTGATCTTCCGCGAGCACGACGGCGTCCAGCTGGTCGTGGCGTCGAAGGGCGGCACGGACGCGCCTCCGGCCTGGTTCGTCAACCTCCAGGCCGATCCGGAGGTCGAGGTCCAGATCAAGGGGGACCGTTTCCCGGCCACGGCCCGGGTCGCCACGCCCGAGGAGAAGCCGCGGATGTGGGCCGAGATGACCGAGGTCTGGCCCGACTACGACGAATACCAGAAGAAGACCGACCGCGAGATCCCCGTCGTCGTCCTGGAACGCCACGCCTGACCGGCGCAGCCCAGCCGCTGGTCGACGCTGAGCTGCGGTTGATTCGCCCGAGAACGTGAACAGAACGCACCCAGCGGGGCCACCCTCCCCTTGGTGGCCCCGACCGGGTCCTCTCTTCCGATGTCAGCGCCACAGGCCTAGGAATACCCGCAGTGAGACCTGTTAACGCTAACAGAGCACGACCGGAAAAGGCCAGAAGAAACCGGAAATTGACTCCGGACGCGCAGGGGTTGCGGACGCGCCGGCGGTGCGGAGGCAGTGACGCGTCAGCGTAGGGGTGGGGCGACGCTGTTGCGGGTGACCAGCGTCGGGGCGATCGTGCGCCGGGCGGCCAGGCCGGGAGCGCCCGACTCGATCTGGGCCAGCAGGAGCTCCACGCTGGCCTTGGCCACCGCGTCGAAATCGGGGCGCACCGTGGTCAGCGGCGGCGTGTAGTAGGCCGACTGGGGCACGTCGTCGAAGCCCACGATGCTGATCTCCTCGGGCACCTTGCGCCCGTGCTCGCTCAGGGCCCGCAGCAGGCCCAGAGCGATGTGGTCGTTCGCCGTGAACACGGCCGTCACCTCGGGCAGGCGGGCCAGCAGTTTGCCGTTGCGGTAGCCCGACTCGGCGCTCCAGTCGCCGGTCAGCAGCGGGGGATGGTCGGCGCCGCGCCGGTCCAGGGCTTCCTCCCAGCCGCGCACGCGGCCGGCGGCGTCGTACCAGTCGGCCGGGCCGGAGATGTGCCAGACCGTCTCGTGGCCCGCTTCCAGCAGGTGGGTGACGGCGTCGCGGGCGCCCGCGACCTGGTCGACCGTCACCAGCGTGCTGGCCCGCTCGGGGTCGCCGTCGATGGTGACCAGCGGGATGTCCTCGGGCAGGCGGGCCAGGGCCGGGCCCGCGCTGACCACCGGCGCGATGACCACGAGGCCGGCCACGCGCTGGTCGAGGTGGCGCTCCACGGCGTCGGCGATCGAGCGCTCGTTGAGGGTGCGGACGCTGCCGACGTTGACCGCGAAGCCGCTCTCCTGCGCCGCCTGCTCGAACGCCGTGAGCATCGAGGACGGACCGTAGAGCGCGGTGTTGGGCGCGACCACGCCGATCACCTTGGACGTGCCGGTGACCAGGGCCCGGGCCGTGCGGTTGGGCCGATAGCCGAGCTCGGCGATCGCCGCCCGGACCCGCATGCGGGTCTGCTCGCTGACGTTGGGGTGATCGTTGAGCACCCGGGACACGGTCTGGTGGGACACCCCCGCCAGCCGGGCCACATCCATCATGCCCGGCGGCCGTACGCGTTTCACGCTCACCCGCACCCCGCATCCACTGGTTGCGGGCAGGATATCCCCTGCCGGGGTACGCCCGTGACGTGCGGGTACGCCACGCCGCGCAAATCACAGACGCTTTCTGTTATCGCTCGCCCCGGGAGCGTTCCCACGGCGACGAAAAGGCTGCGGCCGGACGGCGGGACTACCTGTGAACGATCACACGGTCAGGGGCGGGGGCCGCTGCTGGTGCGGACGACCAGCTGGGGGTCGACCAGGACGCGATTGGGGGCCGGGGCGTCGGCCGAGGTGCTGGTCATGTGTTCGAGCAGCAGGGCCAGGCTGCGCCGCCCGAGCTCGCCGAAATCCTGGTGGACCGTGGTCAGCGGGGGCACGAAGAACCCCGAGTCGGGCATGTCGTCGAAGCCGACCACGCTCACGTCCGCGGGCACCCTCTTCCCGGCCTCGTGCAGCGCCCGCAGCACGCCCAGCGCGATCCGGTCGTTGGCGCAGAAGACGGCGGTCACGGCCGGGTCCTTGGCCAGCGCCTGCCCCTGGGCGTAACCCGATTCCGCGTCCCACCAGCCGTGCACGACCGGCGGCACGACCGCGCCGGCGGCATAGAGGGTGCTGCGCCAGCCCTCGATGCGCTCGACCGATTCGGGCCAGTCGGCCGGGCCGGCCGCGTGGTGCACAGTGGCGTGTCCGAGGTCGAGCAGGTGCTGGGTGGCCAGCCGGGCGCCGGCCGCGTTGTCGATCGCGACCGTCGGGGCGGCGTCCGACTCGCCCGCGCCGCCCACCGCCACGCACTGAAGCGAGGCCGGGGCCTGGGCCAGGGCATGGGTCACCGACTGTTTCGGGGCGATCGCGATCACCCCGTCCACCGAGTGCTGGGTCAGCCGGTCCACCGCCTCGAGCACGTGCTTGCGGTCGAGGTCGCGCACCGAGGCGATGCTGACCATGTAGCCGGCGTGCCGGGCCGCGCTCTCGATGCCGTACAGCATCGAGGCCGGGCCGAACAGGGTCGTCTCGAAGCCGATGATGCCCAGCGTGTCGGACTGGCGGGTGACCAGCGTGCGGGCGGCCAGGTTGCGGCGGTAGTTGAGCGATCGCATGGCTTCGAGCACCCGTTCGCGGGTCTCGTGCCGCACGTTGGGGTGGTTGTTGAGAACCCGGGACACGGTCTGGTGCGAGACGCCGGCCAGCTTGGCGACGTCGCGCATCACCGTCAGGCGGGGCCGGGCCCCGTCGGCTGCGGGCTGTCTGGACGGCAAGGAGAACCTCCATGTCCGCGGGGAAGGGTGCTCGATGTGAGCGCGCACAGTGTATGGCGACGAGGGTCCCTGTCCATCGATTCGACCGAGGCCTTCCTGCACCAGGCGGGATTCGGCAATCTGTCGGTAACAAACCGGCGGCGAAGCCTTGACTCGTCGATTGAGAACGGTAACACTCCTGGAACGCGAGTCCTGAGGGTGAGCCTCCGGCGACTCGCCGCTACCGACGTAACACCGACGCCATGTCGTCCGAACCTCGCCGGCCGCCTCGTCATCCCCGCGACGCGCCGGAATTCTGCTCTGTGAACGTTAACAGCAAACTCTGGAGGATCCAGTGCTCAAGAGAATTTCGATCGCGGTGGCCGGCGGGCTGCTGCTCGCCTCGACCCTCGCGGGCTGTGGTGGCGACGACGCCGGCTCCGGCAGCGGGGGCGGCGGCGATGACAAGATCACGCTCGGCTTCTCCCAGGTCGGCGCCGAGAGCGGCTGGCGCACCGCGAACACCAAGTCGGTGCAGGAGTCGGCGGCCGCGGCCGGCATCGACCTCAAGTTCTCCGACGCCCAGGGCAAGCAGGAGAACCAGATCAAGGCGATCCGCAGCTTCATCACGCAGCGGGTCGACGTCATCGCCTTCTCGCCGGTCGTCGAGTCCGGCTGGGACACCGTACTCAAGGAGGCCAAGGACGCCAACATCCCGGTGATCCTGACCGACCGCGCGGTCGACTCGGCTGACACCTCGCTCTACAAGACCTTCATCGGCTCGGACTTCGTGGCCGAGGGCAAGAAGGCCGGCGACTGGCTGGTCAAGGAGTACGACGGCAAGAGCGACCCGGTCAACATCGTCGAGCTGCAGGGGTCGCCGGGCGCCGCGCCGGCCAACGACCGCAAGTCCGGCTTCGCCGACGTCATCAAGGCCGACCCCAAGTTCAAGGTCGTCGCCTCGCAGACCGGTCAGTTCACCCGGACCGACGGCAAGGCCGTGATGGAGACCTTCCTCAAGTCGCAGCCGAAGATCGACGTGCTCTACGCGCACAACGACGACATGGGCCTGGGCGCGATCGAGGCGATCGAGGCGGCCGGCAAGAAGCCCGGCGCCGACATCAAGATCATCACGGTCGACGCGGTCAAGGACGGCATGACCGCCCTGTCCGAAAACAAGATCAACTTCATCGTCGAGTGCAGCCCGCTGCTCGGCCCGCAGCTGATGGACCTGGTCAAGAAGGTCAAGGCCGGCGAGACCATCCCGACCCGCGTGCTCACCGAGGAGACCACCTTCACCCCGGAGCAGGCCAAGGAAGTTCTGGCCGACCGCAAGTACTGAGTCCTGAGTGGTGGGCCGCCCTTCCCCGGCGGCCCACCGATGAACGGAGCGCACATGGCCGAGCAGCTGGCGATGACCGGCATACGAAAAGTCTTTCCCGGCGTCGTCGCGTTGGACGGCGTCGACTTCCGGCTGTTCCCCGGCGAGATCCACGCGCTGATGGGCGAGAACGGCGCCGGCAAGTCGACGCTGATCAAGGTGCTGACCGGGGTGTACGCCATCGACGGGGGCGAGATCCGGCTGGGCGGCGAGCCCGTCCGGATCACCGGGCCGCTGCAGGCCCAGCAGGCCGGGATCAGCACCGTCTACCAGGAGGTCAACCTCTGCGCCAACCTGTCGGTGGCGGAGAACATCTTCATCGGGCGCGAGCCACGCAAGTTCGGCCGCATCCACTGGTCGGAGATGCGCCGCCGGGCCGCTCAGCTGCTCACCCGGCTCGACCTCGGCTTGGACGTCTCCGCCCCGCTGGAGACCTACTCGCTCGCCATCCAGCAGATGGTCGCGATCGCCCGGGCCATCGACGTCCAGGCCCGGGTGCTGATCCTCGACGAGCCCACCTCCAGCCTGGACGCCTCCGAGGTGGCCCAGCTCTTCGCGGTCATCCGCCGGCTGCGCGACGAGGGCGTGGCGATCCTGTTCGTCAGCCACTTCCTCGACCAGGTCTACGAGATCGCCGACCGGATGACCGTGCTGCGCAACGGCCGGCTGATCGGCGAGTACCGCACCGAGGAGCTGCCGCAGATGCAGCTGGTGGCCAAGATGATCGGCAAGGAGCTCGAGGCCCTGGAGCAGATCGAGGAGCAGGTCAAGGAGAAACCGGCCCCCACCACGACGATCCTCGAGGCGAAAGAGCTCGGCCGTACGGGCGGCATCGCTCCGTTCAACCTGACCATCCACGCCGGTGAGGTCGTCGGGCTGGCCGGTCTGCTCGGCTCGGGCCGCACCGAGCTGGCCCGCCTACTCTTCGGCGCCGACCGCCCCGACCAGGGCGAGCTGCTGATCGACGGCAAGCCGGGCAATGTGAAGAGCCCGCGCGACGCCATGGCCAAGGGCATCGCCTTCTCGTCGGAGAACCGGCGCACCGAGGGCATCCTCGGCGAGCTGACCGTCCGCGAGAACATCATCCTGGCGTTGCAGGCCGAACGGGGCTGGACCCGGCCGATCCCGCGCCGCCGCCAGGACGAGCTGGTCGACAAATACATCAAGGCGCTGCAGATCCGCCCGGCCGACCCGGAGCGCCAGGTCCGCAACCTCAGCGGCGGCAACCAGCAGAAGGTGCTGCTGGCCCGCTGGCTGATCACCGAACCCCGGTTGCTGATCATCGACGAGCCGACCCGGGGCATCGACGTCGGGGCCAAGGCCGAGATCCAGCGGCTGGTGGCCGAGCTGGCCGACGGCGGCATGGCCGTGCTCTTCGTCAGCGCCGAGCTCG
Source organism: Actinoplanes sp. (assembly GCA_965217855.1). Lineage (GTDB taxonomy): Bacteria > Actinomycetota > Actinomycetes > Mycobacteriales > Micromonosporaceae > Actinoplanes. The sequence continues at coordinate 186,801 of CBDCJN010000004.1, forward strand.
AGGAGGTCCTGCGGCTCAGCCACAAGATCGAGGTGCTGCGCGACCGGCGGCTGGTCGAGGAGCTCGAGAACACCGACGAGGTCGACGCCGACCGGATCATGCAGACCATCGCCAGCGGAGCCACCCCATGACAATCCTGCGCAGCCGCCTGTTCTGGCCCACCGCGATCCTCCTGGTGCTGCTGGCCAGCAACCTGATCTTCTCGAACAACTTCTTCACCATCACGGTGCTCGACGGCCACCTGTACGGCTCGCTGATCGACATCGTCCGCCGCAGCGCCCCGCTGGTGCTGGTCGCGCTGGGCATGACGCTGGTCATCGCGACCGGCGGCATCGACCTGTCGGTCGGCTCGGTGATGGCGATCTCGGGCGCCCTGGCCTGTCTGCTGATCGGCGACCTGGGCAACCCCGACTCGGTCGGCGCGGTGCTGCTGGTGGTGGCCGCGGCCATCGCCCTGTGCCTGGTCTTCGGGCTGTGGAACGGCTTCCTGGTGGCGGTGCTGGGGATCCAGCCGATCATCGCGACGCTGATCCTCATGGTGGCCGGCCGCGGCGTGGCCCAGCTGATCACCGGGGGACAGATCCTCAACGTCCACTCGGGACCGTACCGGGTGATCGGGGCCGGCTACTTCCTGGCCGTGCCCGTCTCCTTCCTGATCGCCGCGGCGGCCGTCGCGCTGACGGTGGCCCTGACCCGGCGTACGGCGCTGGGGTTGTTGCTCGAATCGGTCGGCGGCAGCCCGACCGCCAGCCGGCTGGCCGGCATCCGGGCCCGGCGGATCACGATCATGGTGTACGTCTTCGCGGCCGCCTTCGCCGGAGTGGCCGGCCTGATCTACAGCTCGGACGTGTCCAGCGCGGACAGCAACGCGGCCGGCAACCTGATCGAGCTCAACGCCATCCTGGCCGTCGTCATCGGCGGCACGGCCCTGACCGGCGGCCGGTTCTCCATCGCGGGCAGCGTGCTCGGCGCCGTGATCATCACGACGCTGGACATCACCGCGGTCAGCGTCGGCATCCCGGTCGAGACGACGCTGCTGTTCAAGGCCGTCGTCGTGATCATCCTCTGCCTCGCGCAATCGGCGACGTTCCGCGCCAAAGTCTTCGGCCGCCTGGCCGCCAGAAGGGCGGAGGCCCCGGCATGATCGACGTGACCACCCCGCCGCCACCGCAGAAGAACCGGTCGTTCCTCGGCGCGAGAAGGGTCTATCGGCCCAACACCCGGCACGTCCCGGTGTTGGCCACCCTGGCCCTGCTGATCGTCATGTACTCGGTCGGCGTGGCCAACTTCGACGGCTTCGGCGACACCCAGGTGCTGCTGAACGTCTTCGTCGACAACGCGTTCCTGCTGGTCGTCGCGGTCGGCATGACCTTCGTGATCCTGACCGGCGGCATCGACCTGTCGGTGGGCGCGGTGATCGCGCTGACCACCACCGTGGCCGCGACGCTCCTGCAGGCCGGCTGGCCCGCCGGCGTCGTGCTGCCGCTGGTGCTGCTGATCGGCACGGTGATGGGCCTGGGCATGGGCTCGATCATCCACTTCTTCAAGGTGGAGCCGTTCATCGCCACGCTGGCCGGGATGTTCCTGGCCCGCGGCCTGTCCCTGCTGATCAACCGCAACTCGATCCCGATCACGAACGGGTTCTGGACCGAGATGGCGCAGAAGAGGTTCCGGTTCGACGCCGGCGTCTTCATCTCGCTGAACGTGATCATCGCCCTCGTCGTGGTGGCGATCGCGGCCCTCGTGCTGGCCTGGACCCGGTTCGGCCGCAACGTCTACGCGATCGGTGGCAACGCCGACTCCGCGCTGCTGATGGGGCTGCCGGTCGCGCGTACGCGGATCGGGGTCTACACCCTCAGCGGCTTCTGCGCCTCGCTCGGCGGCGTGCTCTACAGCTTCTACACCTCGTCGGGCTACAGCCTGCACGGGCAGGGGCTCGAGCTGGACGCGATCGCCGCGGTCGTGATCGGCGGCGTGCTGCTGACCGGCGGCTCGGGCTACGTGCTGGGCACCGTGCTCGGCGTGCTGGTGCTCGGCCTCATCCAGACGATCATCACGTTCCAGGGTGACCTGAACTCGTGGTGGACGCGGATCGTCGTCGGGGTCCTGCTCTTCGCCTTCATCGTCCTGCAACGGCTCGTCACGAGAAAGGCCAAGTAATGCCCTACACCATCGGGGTCGACTACGGGACGCTCTCGGGCCGCGCCGTGGTCGTCCGGGTCAGCGACGGCGCCGAGGTCGGCACGGCCGTGCACGAGTACGCGCACGGCGTGATCGACCGGACCCTGCCCGCGACCGGGCAGCAGCTGCGGCCCGACTGGGCGCTGCAGGACCCGCAGGACTACCGGGAGGTGCTGCGCACGGCCGTTCCGGCGGCGGTGGCGGCGGCCGGCATCGACCCGTCCGACGTCATCGGCATCGCCACCGACTTCACCGCGTGCACGGTGCTGCCGACGCTGGCCGACGGGACCCCCCTGTGTGAGCTGCCGGAACTGAACACCCGGCCGCACGCGTACCCGAAGCTCTGGAAGCACCACGCGGCGCAGCCCCAGGCCGACCGGATCACCGACCTCGCGAACCGCCGCGGCGAGCCGTGGATCGGCCGGTACGGCGGGCGGATCTCGTCGGAGTGGCAGTTCGCCAAGGCGTTGCAGGTGCTCGAGGAGGACCCGGAGGTCTACGCGCGGACCGAGCGGTGGATCGAGGCGGCCGACTGGATCGTCTGGCAGCTCTGCGGTCGCGAGACCCGCAACGCCGGAACGGCCGGTTACAAGGGCCTCTACCAGGACGGGCACTACCCGGCCAAGGACTATCTGGCCGAGCTCAACCCCGGGTTCGCCGATTTCGCCGACACCCGGCTGGCCCATCCGGTCTCGGCCCTGGGCGGCCGCGCGGGCGGGCTGACGGCCGAGGCCGCCGCCTGGACGGGGCTGCCCGAGGGCATCGCCGTGGCCATCGGCAATGTGGACGCGCACGTCACCGCGCCGGCGGCCCGGGCGGTCGGCCCGGGGCAGATGCTGGCCGTGATGGGCACGTCGACCTGCCACGTCATGAACTCGACCGCGCTCGAGGCGGTGCCCGGGATCTGCGGTGTCGTGGACGGCGGCATCCTGGCCGGGCTCTACGGCTACGAGGCCGGGCAGAGCGGCGTCGGCGACATCTTCGGCTGGTACGTCGACCACGGTGTGCCGCCCTCCATTCACGACGAGGCGCAGGCAGCCGGGATCAGCGTGCACGACCTGCTCTCGCGGCAGGCGGCGGAGCAGCCGGTCGGCGGGCACGGCCTGGTCGCGCTGGACTGGCAGAGCGGCAACCGCTCGGTGCTGGTCGACCACCACCTGTCCGGGGTGATCGCGGGCCTGACCCTGGCCACCCGGCCACACGAGATCTACAAGGCGCTGATCGAGGCGACCGCGTTCGGCACTCGCAAGATCGTGGAGACGTTCACCGCGGCCGGCGTGCCGGTCACCGAGTTCATCGCCGCGGGCGGGCTCAAGCGCAACACCCTGGTCATGCAGATCTACGCCGACGTGCTGCGCCGGCCGATCGGCGTGGCCTCCTCCGAGCAGGCGCCCGCTCTCGGCTCGGCCATCCACGCCGCCGTGGCCGCCGGGGCCTACCCCGACGTGGCGACCGCGGCCGAGGCGATGGGCCGGCTCGAGCAGGCCGTCTACCGGCCGGACGAGGCGAACGCGGACGTCTACGACCGGCTCTACGCGGAGTATTCGCTGCTGCACGACCACTTCGGCCGGGGCCCCGATCTCGCCCTGCACCGCCTGCGTCAGATCAGGAACGAGGCTTTGGAGCAGTGACCGTCATGCGAGTGACCCAGACGATCGCCGACCTGCGCGCCGAGGTCTGCGCCCTGCACAGCCACCTCACCCGCTGGGGCCTGGTCAGCTGGACCTCAGGCAACGTCTCGGCCCGCGTGCCCGGGGCCGACCTGCTGGTCATCAAGCCCTCCGGCATCGAGTACGACGACCTCGTGCCCGCCTCCATGGTGGTCTGCGACCTGGACGGCGCCCTGGTCGAGGGCGAGCACAGCCCGTCCAGCGACACCGCTTCGCACGCGTACGTCTACCGCCACATGCCCGAGATCAACGGGGTGGTGCACACCCACAGCCCGTACGCCACCGCCTGGGCCGCCCGGGGCGAGCCGATCCCGTGCGCGATCACCGGGATGGCTGACGAGTTCGGCGGCGACATCCCGATCGGGCCGTTCGCCCTGATCGGCAGCGACGACATCGGCCGCGGCATCGTCGAAACGCTTCGCGGGCACCGGTCGCCCGCGGTGCTGATGCGCCAGCACGGCCCGTTCACTGTGGGCAGCACGGCGAAGGCCGCGGTCAAGGCGGCCGTGCTGTGCGAGGACGTCGCCCGCACGATGCACCTGGCCCGCCAGCTGGGCCCGGTGCCGCGGCTGCCCGACAGCGCCGTGGACAGCCTGTTCGACCGCTATCAGAACGTGTACGGCCAGCACCTGACGGAGGGACAGCAATGAGTGAGCACGAGGTCTGGTTCCTGACCGGAAGCCAGGGACTGTACGGCCCCGAGACCCTGGATCAGGTCGCCGGCCAGTCGCAGCAGATAGCCGGGACACTGGGCGGCGCGCTCGACGTCCGGGTGGTGTGGAAGCCCGTTCTGACCAGCGCCTCCGACATCCTCGCCCTCATCCAGCAGGCCAACGCGGACCCGGCGGTGATCGGCGTGATCACCTGGATGCACACGTTCTCGCCGGCCAAGATGTGGATCGCCGGCCTGGACGCGCTGCGCACCCCGCTGCTGCACCTGCACACCCAGGCCAACGTGGCCCTGCCCTGGTCCGACATCGACATGGACTTCATGAACCTGAACCAGGCCGCGCACGGCGACCGCGAGTTCGGCTACATCGAGGCCCGGCTCGGCGTGGCCCGCAAGACGGTGGCCGGGCACGTCAGCGACCCGCGGGTGACCGACCGGATAGCGGCCTGGGTGCGGGCCGCGCGCGGTTACGCGGCCATGCGCACGCTCAAGCTGGCCCGGTTCGGCGACAACATGCGCGACGTCGCGGTCACCGAGGGGGACAAGGTCGAGGCGCAGCTGCGGTTCGGCGTCTCGGTCAACACGTACGGCGTCAATGATCTGGTGGCCGTGGTCGACCAGGTCCTCGATGCGGAGATCGACAAGCTGGTCGGCGAGTACGGCGACCTGTATGAGATCGACGCCGCGCTGAAGGACGACCGGCACGAGTCCCTCCGGTACGCGGCCCGGATCGAACTCGGCCTGCGCAGCTTCCTCGACGAGGGCGGCTTCCAGGCGTTCACCACCAACTTCGAGGATCTCGGCGGGCTGCGCCAGCTGCCCGGGCTCGCGGTGCAGCGCCTGATGGCCGACGGCTACGGCTTCGGCGGCGAGGGCGACTGGAAGACGTCGGTGCTGCTGCGCACGCTCAAGGCCATGGCCCCGGGCGGAACGTCCTTCATGGAGGACTACACCTACGACCTCACCCCCGGCCAGGAACGCATCCTCGGCGCCCACATGCTCGAGGTCTGCCCGTCGATCGCGGCCGGCACGCCGCGCCTGGAGATCCACCCGCTCGGCATCGGGGGCCGCGAGGACCCGGTCCGGATGGTGTTCGACGCCGCCCCCGGCCCGGCCGTCGTGGTCGGCATCACCGACATGGGGGAGCGGTTCCGGCTGGTCGCCAACGAGATCGAGGTCGTGGCGCCGAGCGAGCCGCTGCCCCGGCTGCCGGTGGCCCGCGCGGTCTGGAAGCCGGCCCCCAGCCTGGCCACCTCGGCCGAGGCCTGGCTGACCGCGGGCGGCCCGCACCACACGGTGCTCTCGTCCGTGGTGGGCACCGAGGAGCTGGCCGACCTGTCGGAGATGCTGTCGACCGAGCTGCTGGTGATCGACAGCGCCACCACGATCCGCCAGTTCACCAAGGAGGTGCGCTGGAACCAGGCGTACTACCGCCTGGCCCGGGGTTTCTGACCTTCCCGGCGCCAACGGTCATGGCCTGACCGCATTCGTTCCTAGCGTTCAGGCCATGACCGACATCAGTTTCCTCGACGTCGTACGCCGCTTCTTCCGTCCGCTCAGGGCTCGGCTCGGATGACGCAGAGGGCGATGTTGTCCTCGGCGCCGGCCGCGTGCTCGGCGCGCAGGTGGTCGCAGAACTGCTCGGCGTCCAGCTGCTGCCGGCCGGCGAGCGAGTCGACCAGGTCGTGCAGGCCCTCGTCGAGGACGGTGCGGCGCCGCTCGACCAGGCCGTCGGTGTAGAAGACGAGGGTGGCGCCGGGCTCCAGGACGACGGTGTGGTCGGTGCGCTGCACGGCGCCGCGGGTGCCGAGCAGGGTTTCCGGCGGCGTCTGGAGCAGCCGGACCGTGTCGTCGGCGGCGAGCAGGGCCGGCGGCGCGTGGCCGGCGTTGACCAGCTCACCACGCTCCGCCCGCCGGCCGTCTCGACCTGGGCCAGCACGACCGTGGCGAACGCGCCGACCGACAGGCCGGTCAGGGCGCGGGCCAGGCTGGTGAGGATCTGCGACGGCTCGGCGTGCACGGTGTAGGCGATGCCGCTCACCGACCGGCCGGCCGAGCGCGGCCGGATGCTTGTCGCCGATCATGGCGACGTACGCCTGGTCGTAGATCAGGATCTGCTCGGGCCCCCAGAACAGCGCGACCGCGAAGCGGGTCTTCAGCGCCATCCGGAGCGTGGCGACGAGCGTCGGGCTCCAGCCCGGCACCGGGCCGAGCGACGTGTCGGCCCAGTCGACCGGCCGACAGAGGTCGCGGAGCTCGCCGGCCGCGTCGAACAGATCATGCGCCGTGTGAATCTAAGCCCTGGGGCCCGGCCGGTTCAGGACGAGCCCCCGGAAACGGTGCCGCGGGCCATCAGGACGGGCTCGAGCCGGACCGACTCGGCGCTGTCGCGGCCGTTGCCGAGCTGGGCCAGCAGCAGGCGCAGGGCCTCCCGGCCGACCTCGGCGAACTCCTGCCGGACGGTGGTCAGCCCCGGGCTGGTGTACCCGGCCTCGGGCACGTCGTCGAAGCCGACCACGCTCACGTCGTCCGGGATGCGGCGGCCGTGCTCGGCCATCGCCCGCATCACGCCCAGGGCGATGTCGTCGTTGGCGGCGAACACGGCCGTGCAGGACGGGTTGCCGGCCAGCATCCGGCCGCAGCGGTAGCCCGAGGCCGCGGACCAGTCGGCCCGGACCGTCGGGGGAGCGGGGACGCCGGCCTCGGCCAGGGCGGCCCGCCAGCCCGCCTCCCGGGCGCGGCTGCCGTGCCACTGCTCGGGGCCGGCCACGTGCCAGACCGTGCGGTGGCCGTTGGCCAGCAGGTGCCGGGTGGCCAGCAGCCCGCCGGCGTGCTGGTCGACCGAGACGTTGGAGGTGGGGCAGCCGGGCGGCCCGTCGACGGTCACCACGGGCAGGCCCGCGGGCACCGCCTCGAGCACCTCGGCCGCGGCATCGACCGGCGCGATGACGATCAGGCCGGCCACGCCCTGCCCGGTGAGCCGGCGCACGAGCCGGCGGGACGCGGCCACCGCGTCGTACCCGGAGACGTGGCCGATCGTGACGGGCAGGTCGGCGTCGAGGCTGGCGTCGCCGATGGCCTGCACCATGCTGGCCGGGCCGTAGAGGGTCGTGTTCTGCGCGACCACGCCGATGATGGGTGTTCTCATCGCAGTCGTCCTTCTGCTGGAGAGGTCCCACGAGCCTCGGCATTGGATGGTGAACGTCAACATGCTGCGTGCGCTCGCGCCCGGTCAAGCCCCCGTTACGTCCTTGTTACATCCATGTACGGGGATCGGTCCAGGCCGCTAATTTCCGTACGAAAGCTTGCAAATTCCGGAGTGTCTTATTTGTCACGTTCTTCGGCAAAGCCACGTTCGCCGTAATCGGCGGTCACGGTCACAGATGGTGGGTGGATCGCGGCTGAGAGCGTCAGGTATCGGGTGGACAAGGCGTCCTACGCACGGAGGCCTATGCACGGTGACCTGCGCATGCACACGATCGGTGCGCTGACAATACTCCGGGCGAGCGACAGGATGGCACGGCTGTCGCCTTCCAACTACATCGCAACTGCTGACGTGAACCCGGTGCGAGACTTCCTTCCGATGCATTCGTCCACGTGAGAGCGTCCGGGAAACCGCGTCCCTGATCAGCAGCGCTGCCTGCCGACGGCCTCCGGCCACAGGCCCGGCAGGGCGCCCAAGGAACAGAGAGTGATGATGACCGATCTACCCACTGTCGTGTCGATTGCCGCACTCCTCGCCGTCGCGATCTCGCTCGTGGTGCAGCAGCAGCATGCTCGCACCGCGCAGATGGTCGACGTCCGAGAGCGTCACTTCGAGCTGATCAAACTGATGCTCGATCACCCCGAGCTCGACTACAACGCGACCGACCGGCCGCCCGCCGACGACCGGAAGACGGCGATCGGGATGAGCCTGTGGCTCGCGCACTGGAACACGCTCTGGCACATCGGCAAACTCGACGAGAAGGCGCTGCGGTTCAACCTCGAGGACCTGTTCGCCAGCCCCGAGGCCCGTTCCTGGTGGCGCCGGGTGTCGAGCGCCTGGTCGTCCAAGGGCAACCGTCGCGAGCGCCGCTTCCTCGCCATCGTGACCCAGGAGTGCGACGCCGCCGGCCGGGACAAGCCGCCGGTCAAGCGGCGCGAGCCGGTCAAGAGTGGGTCCGGCGTACGCGACTGAGGCCGCGGAAGCCTCAACCCGGCGCGGCGTCCGCCGATCAGGCAGGTCCCATCCGCACCCGTCCCCCCGAGGTGCACCTTGAGCCTGTCCCGATATGCCCTCCGAACAGCCGGCTTCGCCGCGCTCTATCTCGTGGCCACCTTCGCCGGACTCGCAACAGCCGGGTCCGGCGCCGGCGTACGCGTCCTCTGGCCCGCCGCCGCGGCCGGCGCGCTGTGGCTGGTGGCGCAGGCCCGGGCCGGCCGCCGCAACCTCGACGTCATCGCGCTGGCCGTGCTGGCCGTCCTGCTCCCGCTCGGCGGCAGCGGCATCCTCAGCGACTTCACCCAGGCCGTCCCGCAGGTCGTCCCCGCCCTGATCTTCGCGTGGCTGTTCGACCGCTGGCTCCCCGGTTACTGGCTGGGCCACGGCGACCGCTTCCGCCGGGCCGGGCCGTCCCTTCTCCGCCTGGCCGCCGCGGCGACGCTGGCCGCCCTCTCCGGCGCGGTCCTGCAGAAGATCCTCGACGACGGCCTGGCCTACGGAGAGCTCGGCTACCTCATCCTCCGCGACGGCACCGCCGTCCTGCTCGCCGTCCTCGCGGCCCGAGGCCTCCGCCACCTGACCCGCCGCCGCCGGGACGAGCCCGCGACCCCCGCCGAAACCCTCCCCGAAACCGGCGGCCCCGGCGAGACCACCAGCACCGGCCGCCCCGGCCGTCCCAGCCTGACGATCGTGAAGTGAACCCCGGCGGTGCCGCCAAGCCGATGCGGGTGCAATATTCACCGATTCCGTACTCCGAGGCGACCCGGGGCGTGCTGGTGTTCGACATCGCCGCGGTGAGCGCGATCGCCACCGTCGCGCCGTGGACCGAATCCCGATGCGTCACCACAGCCACCACGTTCACCTGCCCCGGCACCGTCAGCTCGGCCGCGCTCTCGGTGACGGCCAAGCCCGGCGCCCGGCTCGGCGCGAGCGCGCAGCTGACCGTGCGGGCGGTCGTCGGCGGCCGCACACGGGCCACCGCGGCCGGCCGGGTCCGGCCCCGCGCTCGAACTGGCTCCGGTCACGTCGACACTGGCCGGCCCGCAGACCGAGACCGACCTCAACCCCCAGGAGAACTCGGACGAATTCTTCGTCGCGGTCACCGGCGTCAACCAGTCCAACTTCACCGCGAGGGGCGACACGGCAAGCGGCCGGGTCGGCCAGACCGTCGCCGTCCGCCTCGGGGTGCGCAACAACGGCCCGCGCGCATCGAGGGCTACGGGCTCGAGGGGGGCTCCGAACTGCAGGTCACGGTGACCCCGCCCGCCGGCACCACGGTGTCAAGCACTCCCGCCGGTGCGGGCCGTTCAACTTCGACCGCCCCCCGGCGCGCCGTTCCCGGCGGACGCCCACGCCGGCGACGGCAACTTCTACTGCTTCACCGAGCCGGTCGAGGGCGTGCCCTACCGGCCCGGCCGGACGGTCGACTTCGACTTCACACTCAGCATCGACCGGCCCGGCACCCTGCGCGGCACGATCACGACCGAGCGTCTCGGTCCGGCTCCGGCCGGCGACCCCGACCCGTCCGACGACAGCGCAGCCATCGTGATCACCGCCTCCGGCGCGAACCCCGGAGGCGGCAGCGGTGGTGGAGGCAGCGGCGGCGGCCTGCCGATCACGGGCACCGACACGACCACGGCGGCCCTGATCGGCCTGGCCCTCCTGGTCGCCGGCGCCGTCACCCGGGTGGCCACCCGCCGACGCTGACCAGCCCGGTCAGCCCGTGCTAGGCGGGGGCGAAGACCGACCAGTGCTCGGCGAGCTCGAAGCCCATCTGCTGGTAGAGGGCGTACCCGTCGGCCGAGGAGTGCAGGTAGGCGAGGCGGGCGCCGGAGGCGTAGGCGTCGGCCAGGACAGCGCTGGTGGCCAGGCGGCCGTAGCCCTTGCGCCGGAACGGTGGGGGGACGGCGACGTTGAAGACGCCGACCACGTCGCCGCTCAGGACGCCGAACGAAGTGGCCACCGGGACGCCGTCGACCTCGAGCAGGTAACCGTTGGCGCGGGGGTCGGCCAGCAGGGCCGGGTCGGTGAAGATGGCGAACAAGGGCTCGGGCGCCTCGAAGCCGGCCGCCATGGTGCGCTGATACACCGTGCTGTCGGCGGAGGTGATGCGCCGGGCCCGGGCGGCCGGCGGGGGCGCGTCGATTTCCTTGACCATCAGGGGGAGGGCCTGGCGCATGGCCAATCCGTGACTGTCGGCGATGCGCACGATCTCGTCGTTCACCGTGTCGCCGCGCAGGTGGATCGACCAGGCGTAGCCGTTCAGGCGCGGGGAGGCCGTCAGCGAAGCGATCTCTGCCGCCGACGGTTCGCGGGCGGCCGAGGCGACCCCGTTCAGGGCCGGGAACGGCGCCCCGGTGACCATCTCGGCGGTCCCGCCCGGTGACTCCCGGAAGTAGCCCTGCGGTTGTGTTCCGGCCAGCAGTTTCACGGCGTCCAGCCAGGCGCGCGCGGCGGCGTCGGCGGCGTTCTCGAGCTTCACCCGGTCAACGTAGGCCCTCGGTCGAGGTGAGGGATCACCTTGACCCGGGCGGCGCCGGTGAGGAGCGACTCAGTTCCGGGCCGGGCGGCGCAGGAATTCCATCAGCCGGGCAACCTTTCCGCCCCGCCGGGCCACTGAAAGGACGGACTCCCCCCGTCCTATGCGAAAGAAGGCGTATCCCCGTGCGCAAGTTCCTCCTGGCCGGTGCGACCGGTCTGCTGGCCCTGACGGCCGGCGTCTACGGCGTGTCGTCGGCCGACGCGGCCACCTATCCGAACCCGGGCGTGGTCACCGGCTCGACCGGCGCCCACGATCCGACCATCGTGAAGCGGCCCACCGGCGGCTATCTGATGGCCACGACCGGCGCCGGCATCACCCTGAAGACGTCGAGCGACCGGACCGCGTTCGCCGACGCCGGCCGGGCCTTCCCCAACGGCACCGCGTGGGCCAATCCCTACACCAACGGGGATGCCAACCTGTGGGCGCCCGACCTGTCGTACCGGGGCGGAAAGTACTTGATGTATTACTCCGCCTCCTCGTTCGGCTCCAGCAAGTCGGCCATCTTCCTGGCCACCAGCACCACCGGCGCGGCCGGGTCGTGGACCAACCAGGGCCTGGTGATCGAGAGCACGGCGTCGAGCGGCTGGAACGCGATCGACCCCAACCTGACCGTGACGCCGTCGGGGGAGTGGTGGCTGAGTTTCGGCTCGTTCTGGAGCGGCATCAAGATGGTCAGGCTCAGCGCGAGCACGGGCAAACGCGCCGACAGCAGCATGACCAACCTGGCCGAGCGCTTCGTGAACAGCAAGTCGGTCGAGGCGCCGTTCATCTATCAGCACGGCGGCTACTACTACCTGTTCGTCGCGTTCGACTTCTGCTGCCGCGGCGCCACCAGCACCTACCGCATCATGGTGGGCCGGTCCACGAACGTCACCGGGCCGTACGTCGATCAGGCCGGCGTGGCGATGACGGCCGGCGGTGGCACCGAGATCCTGGCCGGCCACGACAGCATCCACGGCCCCGGCCATCCGGCGGTGTTCACCGACGGCAGCCAGGACGTGCTGGTCTACCACTACTACACCAACGCGGGTGACGCCCGGCTCGGCATCAACCTGCTCGGCTGGTCGTCGTCGGCCTGGCCGTACGTGTACTGATCACCTCTGCGACGGGGAGCCGGGCCGCAGCGCCCCGGCCAGCGCGGCGACCGGCCCGGTGCGGACCGACCCGAAACCTGCCCCGGCCCAGAGGTTGATGGCCTCGGCGTCGCCCCGCTCTGCGGCGGCGGCCCGGATCGGCGCGGTCAGATGATGGACGGCCGGACAGCCGACCGCCTGCGGGGTCTTGTAGCCGGCCGCGAGGAACCCGGTCGCCCCCGCCTTCGCCGCCGCGAGCACCAGGGCGGGCGTGGACGGGCCACCGGCCATCGGCGCCACCACCACGGGTCGGAGCAGGTCGCGCACGCTCAGGCCTCGTCGGTGCCCAGCAGCGCGCCGACGAGATCGCGCAGCGGGCCGGTCAGGTCGTCCGCGCTCGCGGAGGCGATCGGCTCGAGGCCGGACTTGGCGCGCAGGAAGGCCATGCCCAGGGCGGCCGACATCGTGATCTGAGCGCGGAGCAGCAGATCCTCGCCCGTGCTCCCGTCGGGTCGCCAGCCGGCGGCGGTGGCCAGTTTCTCGCTGAACGAGCGCAGCATGCCCATCCGGATCTCGTCGGCCCGCTCGTCCCCCGACGAGCGCAGCAGGAGAATCAGCTGCAGGGGAAGCGTGTCGGAGCCCACCCCGGCGGTCTGGCGGGCGATCGCCTCGGGAACGCGGCTCAGCGGCGTGGAACCGGCGGTGCGGTTCATCTCGTCGGCCGCGTGGCTCAGGCAGGCCTCGAACAGGCCCTCCTTGGAGCTGAAGTAGCGGCTGATCAGCGCGACGTTCACCCCGGCGTCGTCGGCGATCTCGCGCACGGTGGTGGCCGCGTAGCCGTCGTGGGCGAACCGGCGGCGCGCGGCGTCGAGCAAGAGCTGGCGCGTCCGGTTCGCATCCCGGCGGCGGGCCGGGGCGGGGCTGGTCGTCACGCGGTGTCCTTTCGGCTTTCTCCCAGCGTAACCGCCCCGCAAGGCGATGTAAACGTTTGTTGACTCACCGCGGCCGGGCAGTAAATGCCGCCGTCAGTCGCGCCGATGGCTGCGCGGGCGGTCGCGCACGACCGGCAGGATCACCGTGGCGTCGGCGTCGGCGGTGCCCAGGCGGCGGCCGCGCAACCGCAGGTAGACGAAGTAGCCGACGCCGATCACCACGCCCGCGATGACCACCTTCTGGAAGACGCCCGCGTACGCCTCGACCCGGTGCCAGTTCTCGCCCAGCAGGAAGCCGGCGGTGACGAAGATCGTGTTCCAGATGAAGCTGCCCAGCGCGGTCAGCACGGTGAATTTCCAGAAGCTCATCCGCTCGACCCCGGCCGGCAGCGAGATGAAGCTCCGGAACAGCGGGACCATGCGGCCGAAGAAGACCGCCTTGGTGCCGTGCTTGCCGAACCACTCCTCGCAGCGGTCGAAGTCGGTCACCTTGACCAGCGGGATGAACGCCACCAGCCGTCGGGTGCGCTCGCGGCCCAGCAGGGCCCCGGCCCAGTAGACGATGATCGCGCCGGCCACCGAGCCCAGCGTCGTCCAGAACAGAGCCTCGGGCAGGCTGAAGACTCCCCGGCTGGCCGAGAAGCCGGCCAGCGGGAGGACCAGCTCACTGGGGATCGGCGGGAACAGGTTGTCGAGGCCGACGATCAACGCGGCCCCCACCCCGCCCAGCGTCTCCATGAGGCCGACGGCCCACCCGGTCAGGCCTCCGGAATCGTCGGGGGCGGCCTCGGCGAGCACGGTCACGAAAGCTCCTCACGGTTCGACGGCATGACCCAGAGCAGTATCGGCAAGCTCCCTGAGAGATTCCTGCCAGCCGCCACCTGATCTACTGCGGAAGTGACGGATCTGGCGGAACTCGTCGTGCGCTGGCAGCCGGGGTGGTGCGCGTCCCGGGGGCTCCCGCGCGGGGAGGACGTGGGCGGTGGCCTGCGGGTGCCCTGCGAGCAGTCCGGGCGTGACGTCGAATACCTGGCCTACGATCCCGGCGCGGTGCCCGCGCTCAGTGCGCTGGTGCACAAGGAGGAGCGGGTCACCTGGCTGACCGTGCCGTCCCACGACCCGGACGGCGTGGCCGCGGCCCTGGAGGCGTCGGGCCTGATCCTGCTCAAGCGGGGCGAGCAGCTGATGACCACGGCCCTGCGCGACCACCCGCGGGCCGAGCCACCGGAGCCGTACGAGCTTCGCGTCGAGCGGGACGGCGACGTGATCCGGTCGAGGTGGTGCACGAATCGGGCGCTCTCGGCGCCCGCCACCACCCCCGGCAACACCTATCCGGCCTGAAGGCTCCGGACGGTCCGCGTCTCGGTGTCGTAGGTCCGGGCGGCCACGAACGAGCCCGTGACCGGCGGGACGGACGCCAGCAACTCGAGCGCCTCCCGCTGCCGGTCCGCGGGCACCCGCAAGGCCAGGCTGAGGTGCGGCACCCACTGCTCCGGCGGCGGCCACGCGCCGGCCGAAGCGGAGAACGCAGCCTCCTGCAGCGAGCGCAGCTCCTCGGTCGGCGTCACCGTCCGGATCAGCGCCCGCCCCAGCATCCGCACCTCGCCCAGCGAACAGGGGATCGGCAGCGGCAGCGGCGGGAGCCCGGCCAGCGATCCCCCGGTGAGCAGGGTCAGATGCGGCCGGTTGGTGGGGTGCCGGTGCGTGGCCAGGCTCGGCAGCCCGGCCGACAGCAGAAGATCCCACAGCCCGCGTACGCCCTCCGCCAGCTCGTCGCCCGGCAGCAGTTCGACGGTGTGCACGTCAGAACGCGTACCGGACGCGGCAGTGCGGCAGGCGGGCGCCGATCAGGTCGACCACCGCCGTGACGTACCGGCCCTTCTCGCCGGTGCGGTAGCGGACGTTCCAGGAGCCGTTCTGCGATTTCTTGGGCTGCTGCAGGTCGGGGCGCCAGATCAGCTCCTCGGCCTTGGGGTGCCAACCCAGGTTGACCTCGTGCAGGTCGCGGTTGTGGGTCAGGACGATGACCTCGGCCGCCAGCTGGGCCCGGGCCGCCGGATCGAGCGCGGCGTCGAGCTCGTCCAGCACCGGCGCCCAGTCGGCCCGCCAGCCGTCGCGCACCACGACCGGGCTGAAGTTGACGTGCACCTCGTAGCCGGCCGCGACGAAATCGTTGATCGCGGCCGGCCGCTCGGCGATCGGGGAGGTCCGGATGTCGAGCAGTTTGGCGTCCGCGGCCGGCCTCAGCGAGAACCGGATCCGGGTGCGGCCCTGCGGATCCCAGCCGAGCAGGTCGCGGTTGACGTGTTTGGTGGCCTGGGGGAAACGAGCGAGCACCTCTTTGCCGCGCTGCAGGTCCATCGCCGCCGGTTCGGCGTAGATGCGACGGATGTCCAGCAGCGCGGCACTCATCAGGACAGTATCCGTGGAGCTCAGCCCGGAAGGCGCAAGCCATGCCCGTACGGGAAGAGGGGGCGCTCGGTGCGGTGGAGTCCCTGCTCCCTTCGCGACTGTCGTAGGTGGTCCGGCCCCGGTAGCGTGTTCTCCCAGCCGTCGCCGCAGCTCGCAGCCGATCGGATCGGGTCCGGCGACGCTCTCCGGAGAGGTTCCTCGGAATGAGCGATATCAATATCGAGGTTGTGGAGACGTCCGGGGGGAGTCGGCGGCAGATCAGTCCTCGGGTTCGGGAGATTCGGACCTTTGCGGAGCGGCGGGATGATCTCGAGGAAGTGATCGCCACGGCGATCGGGATCGGGGAGGGCGCGGCCCAGCGGCTGGCCAAGCCAGGGGAAGGGGTGCTGAGCGTGGAGATCAAGCTGGGGATCGCGCTGACCGGGGACGGCGGGGCGCTGATCACGGCGCCCGGCACCGACGGGGCGATTCAGCTGACTCTCAAGGTTGAGCGTCGCTGACCGGAGCCACGTACGGCGGTGGGTCGAGGGTGGGGATGCCCAGCTCGGCCCGGGCCGCCTGCTGGAAGGCGTTGTGCGCGCGGTGGCAGGCCTTGTCGGTGGCGGGCCAGTCGGCGGCCGGGTCGGCCCAGAGGCGTTGCGCGGCGGCGAGCAGTTGTTCGAGGGCCGACCACGTCTCCTGCTTGCGGGCGATCAGGGCCGCGGCGCTGTGGGCGGCCAGGAGGCCCGTATCGAGGGCGTCGTTCCCGGCGATCGGCCGGCCGCGGCTGTCGAAGCTGTCCCACAGCAGGTAGAAGCTCTCCGACACCTTCGCGTACGTCTTGTGCCGGGTGTCGTCCCACTGCCGGCGGGAGCCGGCCCGGGCGCTGTAGACCTGGCCGATCAGGTTGGCCAGGAAGGCCCCGAGGACGGCCCCGAGGGCGCCGACCGCGGCCGCCACCAGCACGGCCTGCGGCTGAGTCAGGCTGTCCCAGAATTTCACATCCCCCATGCTAGGAACGCCCGCACCGGGCATCGACAGCGGAGGACCACTCGTCCACTATGGCGGGATGACGGATCCGACGTTCGATGTCATCGTGGTGGGGGCGCGCTGCGCCGGGTCGCCGCTCGCCCTTCTGCTGGCCCGCCGGGGTTACCGCACGCTGCTGGTCGACCGGGCGACGTTTCCCAGCGACACGGTCTCGACGCACGTGATCCACCCGCCGGGCGCCTCGGCTCTGCAGCGCTGGGGCCTGCTCGACGAGGTCAAGGCGACCGGGGCGCCGCCGGTGGGGCGCTACTCGTTCGACTTCGGGCCGCTCTCGCTGGCCGGGGCGCCGGGCACCCCCGAGTCGCCGTACGCGTACGCGCCTCGCCGCCGGCTGCTCGACAAGATCCTGCTCGACGCGGCCGCGGCGGCCGGGGTCGAGGTCCGCGAGGGCTTCTCGGTCGACGAGCTGGTGGTCACCGACGGGCAGGTCACCGGCATCCGCGGCCACGACCAGGGCGGCGCGCCGGTCGTGGAGAAGGCGCGCGCGGTGGTCGGCGCGGACGGGCGCAACTCGATCGTGGCCAAGACGATGGAGCCGGCCGCGTACGAGGAGCACCCGGCGCTCACGGTGGGCTACTACTCGTACTGGAGCAATCTGCCGACCGACACGTTCGAGGCGTACAGCCGGCCCGGCCGCGGCTGGGCGGTCTGCCCCACCAACGACGACCTGACGCTGGTCATCGGCGGCTGGCCGCACGCCGAGATGGCCGAGCACCGCAACGACGTCGAGGCCACGCTGATGGCGACGTTCGCGCTGTCGCCCGAGTTCACCGAGCGCATCCGCGACGCCAAACGCGAGGAGCGCCTGGTCGGCACGTCGGTGCCCAACTACTTCCGGACGCCGTACGGGCCGGGCTGGGCGCTGGTCGGCGACTCCGGTTACAGCCGTGACTTCATCACCGCGCAGGGCATCACCGACGCCTTCCTCGACGCCGAGCATCTGGCCGAGGCGCTCGACGCGACGCTGGGTGGCGCCACCGCGTGGGACGAGGCGCTGGCCGGCTACCAGACTAAGCGGGACACCCGGGCCATGCCGGTCTACCAGATGACGCTGGGCATCGCGTCGCTGCAGCCGCCGGACGAGCAGATGATCGGCCTGGTCTCGGCGATCGCCGGCAAGCAGCCCGCGATGGACGCCTTCGCCCGCCTCAACTCGGGCGTCACCTCACCGCCCGAGTTCTTCGCTCCGGAGAACGTGGGCCGGCTGCTCAGCTGACCGCACTCCCGATCGCCGGCGCGCCTTCGGGCCCGCCGGCGACGGGATTGCAACCGTCCGGCGCTCATCTCGCAACCGGGGCCGGCCGAAGCGGAGGGGGACCCGATCCGCCCACCGTGAGAGGCCCTGGATGACCACCGACACACAACTACGCCCGGAGCCGATGGCCTCCGTGCCGGCACAGACCGGGCGGTGGTGGGCACTGGTGGTGCTGGCCATGGCCCAGCTCATGGTCGTCCTGGACGCCACGATCGTGAACATCGCGCTGCCCACGGCGCAGGCCGACCTGGCCTTCTCGGACGCCGACCGGCAGTGGGTCGTCACCGCGTACGCGCTCGCCTTCGGCAGTCTGCTCCTGCTCGGCGGCCGGCTCAGCGACTTCTTCGGCCGCAAGCGCATGTTCCTCATCGGCCTCGTCGGCTTCGCGCTGGCGTCGGCTCTGGGCGGCGCGGCCAACGGCCTCGAGATGCTGATCGTGGCCCGCGCGCTGCAGGGCGCCTTCGGTGCGGCGCTGGCTCCGGCCGCGCTGTCGCTGCTGTCGACCACGTTCACCGAGCCCGGCGAGCGTGGCAAGGCGTTCGGCATCTTCGGCGCCATCTCGGGCGCCGGCGGCGCGGTCGGCCTGCTGCTCGGCGGCGTCCTGACCGAGTACGCCTCCTGGCGCTGGTGCCTCTTCGTCAACCTGATCATCGCGGCCATCGCGGTCGCCGGCGCCCTGCTGCGCCTGGCCGACGAGCCGGTCGGCCAGCGGGACCGGATCGACGTCCCCGGTGTCATCACGGCCGTCGTCGGCCTGGTCGCGCTGGTGTTCGGCCTGGGCAAGGCCGAGACCGATGGTTGGAGCTCGGCGGTCACCCTGATCCCGATCACCCTCGGTGTCGTCGTGCTGATCGCCTTCGTGGTGATCGAGCGCCGCGTGGCCAACCCACTGCTCCCGATGCGTGTCGTCCTCGACCGCAACCGGGGCGGTTCCTACGCCGCGATCGGCATCGCCGGGGCCGGCATGTTCGGCATCTTCCTGTTCCTCACCTACTTCCTGGTCGGCAACCTCGGCTTCACGCCCGTCCAGACGGGCCTGGCCTTCCTGCCGATGCTCGCCTGCATCATGCTCTCGGCCACCACGGCCGGCTCGATCCTCACCCCGCGGGTCGGCCCGCGTCCGCTGGTTCCGGTGGGCGCGCTGATCGCGGCCGGTGGCATGCTCATCCTGACCCGTCTGGACATCGACTCGACGTACGCGTCGGGTGTCCTGCCCGGCCTGATGGTCATCGGCCTGGGCATGGGCCTGATCTTCGCGCCCACCCAGAACGCGGCCACCAGCGGCGTCGAGCACCGTGACGCCGGTGTCGCCTCGGCAATGATCAACACCGTCCAGCAGATCGGCGGCTCGATCGGCACCGCGCTGCTCAGCTCGTTCGCCGCCACCGCGGCCACGAACTACGTCAGCTCGCACCCGAAAACCGCCACCCTCGCCCTGGAGGCCTCGCTGGCCAGCGCGCACACCGTCTTCTGGTGGTGCTTCGGCCTGTTCCTGACCTGCGCCGCCGTCTCGGCCCTGCTGTTCCGCACCGGCCCGCTGGCCGTCGACCCCGACGCCCCGAAGGCCATGGCCCACTAAGACCACTGCCCGCGTACGACGTCCCGGCCGCCCCCAGGGTGGCCGGGACGTTTTCGTTCCGCTTGGGCATCGATCGGGTGGCGGCGTGAGCACTCTCAGCTAGGCCTGGTAATAATGTCCGTCGATGAACGGTAATGCGGAGTGGCAGCTGTGGCGGCGCGAGATCTTCGGCGACCCCTACCTGGTGTGGCACGAGGGGCCCGAGTTCGCGGCCCTGCTCGCCGCGGCCCGCAGCGACCCGCGCGCGGTCGAGCGCATGCTCCGGGCCGGCCTGGCGATCGCCGACTCCCTGGCCGCGCAGTCGTTCACGGCCCTGGCCGCGGCCGGTCTGGCCCCGGCCGACGCGGTCAGCATCCTGCGGACGGCGCTGGGCCGGGCCGAGGGTGAGTTCCGCATCCGGGTCGCCGAGGCGCTCTACGCCCTGACCCGCGACCCGCAGTGGGCCACCGCGGTCGCCGGTGTCCTGGTCGGCGCCGAATCCGAGTTCGTCCGCCTCGACGCCGCGATCGCGCTGGCCGGCTTCCCGCCCAGCACCGCCCTGGTCCAGGCCCTGGCCACCGCCGTCCGCGATCCGGAGTACCTGGTCCGGTTCCACGCCGCCAACACCCTGCTGCGCTGGTCCGGCGACCGCCGTCAGGTCGACCACGTCCCGGCCCTGTTCGAAAAGATCACCGGCCCGGCCGCGGACGGCTGGCAGGCCGCGGCCGACGAGCTCACCGCCCGGCTGTGCCCCTGAGGCTCACTAACGGGTGAAGAGCCGTCGATGTCGCCCCGGCCCGTCGTTGGGCAGTCGTGGACGACGAGGAGACCGAGCACACGATCGGGCCCGGCACGACGCTCGCGCTGATCCTGGGGCTGATCGTCTTCTATGGCCTGTTCATCGCGATCGCACTGTCGCGCGGCTGATTGCATCCACCTTTGTGGATGCGTAATCCGGCCTGTGTGGTCGGCATCGCGGGCGCGGCCTGGCTCGGCCGGCTGGTCGCGCGGGCCGGCCTGACCCCGGTCGACCAGCTCACCGAGTCGGTCGAGCGGGTGGCCGGCACCATGGACCTGAGCCGCCCGATCGAGGTCACCGGGGCCGACGAGGTGGCCCGGCTGGTCGACCTGGACGCCCAGGTCCGCGAGCTGACCTCGCTGGCCACCGAGCTGGTCGAGCCGGCCCGCGAGGACACGACCCGGGAGGCGGCCGAGCCGGTCGACCTGGCCGAGGTCGTCACGGCGGCGGTCACCCGGTTCCGCACCCGGGCCGCCGCCGTCACCTTCACCACCGACCTCGGGCCGGCCGTGGTGTCCGGGCGCCCCGGCGAGCTCGAGCGCATGGTGGTCAACGTGCTCGACAACGCGGCCAAGTGGAGCCCGGCCGGCGCCACCGTGCACGCCGCGCTGCGGGCCGACGGGCCGCACTGGTGCGAGCTGACCGTGACCGACGAGGGGCCCGGCATCGTCGCGGAGGATCTGCCGCACATCTTCGACTGCTTCTACCGCACGCCGTCGGCCCGCGCGATGCCCGGCTCCGGCCTGGGCCTGGCCATCGTCGCCCAGACCGCGACCCACCACGGCGGCACCGCGACCGCCGCCCGCCGCGCCCCGAACGGGACGCTCGTGACGATTCGCCTGCCGCTGTCGCCGTAATGCTCAAGGTGGCGCGATCGCGGTCGATAGCGTCGACGTGAGCCAGTTCGCGGTCCGCCGGGACCCAGTCATGATCGCGGCCGTGCTGTGGACCCTGGCCGGAGCCGGGGTGCTGTTCGCGTTCTCCGGTCACGCCGACGCTCAGGTCAAGGCGTTCTGGGCCTTCCAGCCGCCGCTCGACGCGCTCCTGGCGTACTCGTCCTGGCGGGTCGCCCGCATCGCGACCGGTCCGTTCCGCCGCTTCTGGCTGGTGATGGCGTTCGGCGGCGGGCTCTTCACGATCGGCGACACCGCCCAGGCCTGCCTCGCGTTGCTGGGCCGGGATCAGTGGTCGACGGGCGGCGGCAGCATCCAGGGCGCGTGCTTCGCCGTCGGCGTGCTCGGGATGATCATCGCGATGCTGATCCACCCGATGCCCGGGCGCTCCCGCCGCGAGAAGGTCGCCTTCTGGCTCGACTCGGCCACCGTGCTGGTCGGCGGAGCCGTGGTGGCCTGGTGCTTCGCCGTCGGGCCGGACGGCGCCGACAACGTCTTCGGAACTCTGGTCTCGGGCGCCGTCATCCTCACCTCCGGTTTCGCGGCGGTGAAGCTCGTGCTCAGCGGCAACGCGCCGATGCACCGGGCCGCGGCCATCCCGATGATCGTCTCGGCCGGCGTGAACAGCATCGGCTTCTTCCTGGCCCCCGGCGCCACCGGCCCGATGCCCGCCTACGTCTACGCGGTACGGCTGGTCCCGTCGCTGCTGATCGCGATGGGCCCCCGCGTCCAGGAGCTGCTGGCCCGTTTCGACGAGAACACCGCCTTCGGCGAGCGCCGCCGCAAGCCCTACAGCCTGCTGCCGTACGGGTCGATCGCCGTCGCCTTCGTGGCGGTGGTCGTCGTCCTGCCCGAGGGCCCCGACACACGCCTCTGGGGGGCCGTCTCCGGTCTCGGCCTCATCTTCGCGCTGGTCGTGTGCCGCCAGCTGGCCGCCTTCCACGACAACACCCGGCTCATCGACCAGCTCGACGCCACCCTGTCCGAGCTGCGCGAGCACGAGGCCCGGCTGCGGCACCAGGCGCTCTCGGACGGCCTGACCGGGCTGGCCAACCGCACCTGCTTCTACGAGCAGGTCTCCGAGGCGCTGCCGCAGGCGCCGGGCAACACCTCGGTGCTGCTGATCGACCTGGACGGCTTCAAGGCGGTCAACGACACGCTGGGCCACGCGGCCGGCGACGCCCTGCTGGCCGGGGTGGCCGACAAGCTGCGCGCCTCGGTGCGGCCCGGCGACCTGGTGGCCCGTCTCGGCGGCGACGAGTTCGCGGTGCTGCTGCGCGAGTGCGACGGCGAAGGGGCCGCGCACACCGCCCAGCGGATCCTGCACGAGCTGACCACCCCGATCCCGTACGACGACACGGCGGTGCGGGCGAACGCCAGCATCGGGGCCGCCTGTGCCGAGCCCGGTGACGACGCGGGCAGCCTGATGCGCGGGGCCGACCTGGCCATGTACGCCGCCAAGCACGACGGCAAGGGCACGTACAAGCACTACCGTCGCGTGCCGGCGGCGGACCCGCTCAATAGTACGGTTGAGGTTATATAACGTGACCCGTACTGTCGGGGTCATGCAGGAACCCACTTTTCTCATTCTCGCCGCGCTGGCCGACCAGCCGCTGCACGGCTACGGGGTCATCCAGTCGGTCACCCGGCTCTCCGACGGTGACGTCAAGCTGCGCCCGGGCACCCTTTACGGCGCCCTCGACCGGCTGGCCGAGCAGGGCCTCATCGAGGTCGACCGGGAAGAGGCCGTCGAGGGCCGGCTGCGCCGCTACTACAAGCTGACCGACAGCGGCGCGGGGGCGCTGTCCGTCGAGATCGAGCGGTTGCGCCGCAACGCCACGGCGGCCGAGCAGCAGCTGCGCCGTCGTCCCGGCGCCGGCACGGTGTTCGGCCTGTCCTTCGGCGGCGCCGCGTGACGCCCGCCGCCTGGCCGGCCCGCTCGAGCGCCGCTACCGCCGGCTGATGCTGGCCTACCCGCGCGCCTACCGGCAGGGCCACGCCGACGAGATCGTCACCACCATGCTCGAGATGGCCGAGGACGGGCAGCGTCACCCCACCGCGTCCGACGCCTGGCACCTGTTTGTGAGCGGCGTGCGCCAGCGTTTCCGGCTCCCCGCCGGGCGGCCCCTGCTCCGGGTGGCGGCGGTGTTCGTCACGCTGATCGCCGGTGCTTTCGGGACGGCCGCCGGCTCGTGGGCCGCGGAGCAGGCCTTCGCCGACCTGCCCGGCGACGACGGCGTCGCGGCGCTGACCCGGCAGGTGGCCGGCGGCGACGGCCACGCCCTGCCGGAGCCCGAGGCCGACCAGATCCCGACGACCGGTCAGCCGCTCACTTGCGCAGGCGGTAACGCAGGTGCGTGACGCGGTCGCCCTCGACGATACGGGGGTTCTCGAGCAGGACGGTATCGCCGGCGTAGGAGCCGAAGAACCGCTTTCCCCGCCCGAGGATCACGGGGGCGAGGTCGAGCTGGAGCTCGTCGACCAGGCCCAGCTGCAGGGCCTGACCCAGGATGTCGCCGCCGGTGACCGACACGTCCTGTCACCGGCGGCGGCCTCGGCCTGCGCGATCGCACTGGCCACGCCGTCGGTGACAAAGGTGAAGGGCGCGTCGGGGAAGGGCCACTGCGCCGGCGCCTCGTGGGTGACGACGAAGACGTGGTCGCCGTTGGCGGGCCGGCCGTTCCAGCCGTTGGTGAGGTCGAAGAGGTGGCGGCCGATCACCGCGGTGCGCACCTGGGGCCAGGTCTCAGAGAGGTAGCCCGCGCTGGCCGGCGAGACGTGGAAGACGCGCTCGGGGTCCCCGCCCGCGATCGCGACCTCCCCGTTGCCGTACCAGTCGAACAGCGGGCCCACCACGTCCGACTCCTCGGCCACGAAGCCGTCCAGCGACACCGTCGCCACCCCGATCACGGTGCTCATGACTGTGCCTCTCGGTAGGGCCGGGCCCGCAGGATGAAACGCACGGCCTGACTCTAACCCTGCAGGTCGGCCGGCCAGTCGCGGCCACCCGGGCGGGGATGCCGCGCGAGTCGAGCAGGCCGGCTGCGGCGGCCATCTCCTCGTGGCGGCGGATCGGCGTGGGTCCTCGAGGCTCAGCGAGGGGTGAAGGCCAGGACGACCGACCAGGCCAGCCCGGCGGCGGCGAGGAAGCACGCCGCGGTGCGGACGGCGTCGGCCGCTCGCAGCCTCCGGTAGGCGGCGGCGCTGAACCCGTGGCGCTGCAACCGCACATGGGACGGGATGGCCGCCGTGACCGTGGCCAGCAGCGCGGTCAGGCCCGCGAACGCGATCAGCACGGCGGCCCCGGCCGGCACCGCGTCGGGGACGGTCAGGGGCAGGGCCATGCAGCCGAGGTAGGCGACGAAGGCCGGGACGACGATGACGCCCGGGATCCGGCGGTTGTACTGCTGGTGGTAGGCCACGAACGTGTCGGCCGGGACGGCCGCGTACAGCGGGTAGCTCACCCCGGTGGTCATCGCCGAGACACCGGCGACGTAGAGCACCAGGGCGGTGAGCGCGAGCAGGTAGAGGTGCGGGAACTCCATCTCGTCACTTCCCAGTTTCGATACAGTGGCGCTGTAACGAAAAGACCGTAGCATGAGGAAGTGCCTCGCTCACCGGCCGATTCCGGTCGCGCCTACGACAGTTCCGCCCGCCGGGAACAGGCCGCCCGGCGGCGTGCGGAGATCCTCGACGCCTGCCGCGAGCAGCTTGTGGCGCACGGCTATCCGGGGCTGACGATTCGCGCGGTGGCGGCGGCGGCCGGGGTCTCGGCCGAGACGATCTACAAGGCGTTCGGGACCAAACAGGCTCTGGTCAAGGCCATGTACGACGTGACCCTGGCCGGCGACGGCGCCCCCGTGCCGATGGGGCAGCGGCCCGAGGTGCTCGCGCTGATCGCCGAGCCCGACCCCGCAGTCAAGATCCGCGCGTACGCGCACCTCGCCCGCGGCATCTCCGAACGGCTGGGCGCCGTGACCGCGGCACTGAGCACCGGCGGCCCGGAGGCGGCTGCCCTCACGGCCGAGACCGATCGCGAACGCCTGGCCGGGGTGACCGCCTTCGCGACCCACCTCGCGGCACAGGGCCACTTTCCGGCCGGCCGGGACGTCGCCGCCGCGACCGACGAGGCCTGGATCCTGCTGGCGCCCGAGGTCTACCGGGTGTGCACGGCCGGCCGCGGCTGGTCGGCCGACCGCTACGAGGACTGGCTGCGCCGCATGCTCACCGCGGCCCTGCTCGGCCCCTCGTAGACGGTGCCTCGCGCCGCCGCGGGGACTCTCCGGCCACGCGCTCGCCCGCGATCAGGGCCTCGGCCTGGGCGTGCAGGCCCTTCGCGCCGATCGCGCCCGCCCAGCGGGAGATCTCGGTGGCCAGGCGTAACGCTCCGGCCTCGTCGCCGGTGTCGCGGGACAGCACAGCCAGGAGGATCTGCTGCGAGAGGGTGCCGCAGACCAGGCCGGCGCGGGCGCCCAGCGTGGTGGCGCGTTCCCAGCGCTCCCGGGCGCGGGTCAGGTTGCCGTCGTCGCGGTCGTGGTCGCCGAGGTGCCGCAGCGCCTCCCGGGTGAGCAGGTCGTCGCGCCCGGACTCGCCGGCCGCGAGCGCCGCAGAGTAGTGCTCCGGCGCGGCGGCCCGGTCGGCGACCAGGTTGTCCAGGATCAGACCGTGATACATCCGCGCCCACCCGGCGGACACCGGATCGGGGGCGCCGGCGGCCAGTTCGCCGGCCCGCCTGTCCAGCGCCACGAGGACGTCCGGGTCCATGCCGTCCGGCCCGAACTGGAAGACGCCGTCCCGGAACAGCTGTCCGAAGTAGATGATGCGCAGGCGCTGGAACTCCACCGGCCAGACGGGCCCGCAGACCCGCTCGGCGACGGCCAGCCGCCCGGCCGCGATCGCGGTGCGGCCGAACAGGTCGCTCTCCACCGCCACCTCCAGCGCGGCCAGCGCGATCCGGGGGTCGTCCGGATCGGCCGCGTCGAGCAGTCGCAGCGCGCTTTCCCAGCGCCCGGCCCGCGCGAGTTCCCTCGCCGCCCGGGAGATCTCCTCGAGAATCGTCATGGCGCCGACGGTAGTAATCGGAAAAACTATCCACAAGAAAACTACTTTCGGGGGCTCCGTATGCGGGACACGGCCGACGACCACATCGACGCCTGGGGTGACGAGCTGCCCTGGATGGACCCGGTCCAGGAGGCGATCGTGGTACGCCTGGCCATCCTCGGGCGGCACCTGACCCAGACCCGGCGGACGGCCCTCGCCGACGGCAGCCTGGAGCACGGCCACTTCAAGATCCTGCTCGCGCTTCGCCGGGGCGGGCCGCCCTACGAGGCGAGCCCGTCCGAGCTGGCGGAACGGCTGGGGCTGACCCGCGGGGCGCTCTCGGCCCGGCTGGCCCCGCTGGAGGAGGCCGGCCTGATCGCCCGGGCCGGGGAGCACACCGACCGCCGCCGCGTCCGCGTCCGGCTGACCCCGGCCGGCGACGAGGCGTTCGAACGCCACGCCACCTCGGAGAACGACGGCGAGGCCGCCCTGCTGGCGCCGCTCACCCCGGCCGAACGCCGGACCCTGGCCGACCTGCTGCGCAAACTCGTCCTGCAGACGGCTTAGGTCTAGGCAGTCCGGCCGGGCGTCGGCGATGCTGGGGCGTGCAGTATGTGTCCCGAGTGCCGCGGCCGCCGCTGGACGGGCTGATCGACGACCTCTACTACCTGGAGGGATCACCGCCGTACGCCCGGCTGACCTTGCCGCCGGCGCCGTCGGCGCTGCTCGTCGTCAACCTCGGGGCGCCGTTCCGGATCCGGGCCGGCGCCGACCTCGCGACGGCCGAGTACGCCGACGGCTGCGTGGCCACCATGGCCACCCGCGCCTGGGAGTTCGGCTACCCGCTCCGGAGCAGGTCCGTCGGCGCGCACGTCAAGCCGTGGGGGCTGGCGCCGTTCCTGGCGATGCCCGCGGCCGAGCTGTGCGACCGGCCGGTGACGATCGAGCAGGTCTGGGGCCGGGCCGCCGTGGCCGAGCTGCGGGACCGGCTGGCCACCGCGGACGGGCCGCACGAGATGCTGACGCTGCTAGGCCCTGTTTCAGAAAGGATGATCGGGCTGCGCCGAGGCCCAGCCGCCGTCTGGCCGCACGCCGGAATCATCCAAATACAACACCGGTATTAGGACGATTCCGTCGCACACCCAGACGACACCTGGACCGCGCCGCAACTCGACCCCCTTTCTGAAACAGGGCCTAGAGGAGGAGCTGATGCGACGGCTGGGCGAGACCACCGGCCTGGGGCTGGTCCGCCGGACGAGCAGCGTCATCGCGGCGACCGGCGGGGCCGTGGCGATCGGGCGTTCACCGGGCTCACGCCGACCCGGTACGCCGAGGTCCGGCGGGCGGTTCCGGCGTGAACACCCCGGCAGCACGCTGGACGGCTGGCCGCTGCCGGCCGATTGATTTCTTACAAGACCGAGCGCTCACGACACGCTAATTTGGCGGCACCGCAAAGCAGAGGAGTTCCCGTGGGCAAGGTGGTCATGTACAGCTCGGTGTCGGTGGACGGCTTCGTCGCGAACGAGAACGACCAGCCCGGACCGCTGCTCGACTGGTTGACCAGCGGTGACGTCCCGTTGGACGAGAGCGGCGTGCTGAAGGTGGCGCAGACGTCCTACGACTACACCCGGGCGTACTGGGACCGGATCGCCGTGACGATCGCCGGCCGCCACGTCTTCGACATGACGGACGGCTGGGACGGCAAGCCACCGAGCGGGGTCGACCACGTGGTCGTCGTGACGCACCGGCCGGCGCCCGGGGGCTGGGACCCCGAGGCGCCGTTCCACTTCGTCGACGGCGTCGAGGCGGCCGTGGCCAAGGCGCAGGAGCTCGCGGGTGACCGCCTGATCGAGGTCGCGGCGGGCGACGTCGGCGGTCAGGTGCTGGCCGCGGGCCTGGTCGACGAGGTGCGCATGGACGTCGTACCGGTCGTGTTCGGCTCCGGCAAGCGCTACTTCGGGTCGGTCGACGCCCAGCACAGGCTGACGGGTCCGGACGAGGTCATCCAGGGCAACCGGGTGCTCCACCTGCGCTACCGGGTCCGCCGCTGACCGTGGCCACCCTCTGGCACCGACCACGTACCGTGGGTTGTGTCCACATAGTCCTCTCCCGAACGAGAGGTGTCGATGCCCGATCGCCGGTTCCTGCGCTCCCTGCTCACCGGGGACGTTCTGCTCCGCCTGGCCGCTGTCGTCCTGGCTGCTCTGATCCTGGCCCGCGTGCTGCTCTCCGGCTGGAAGGGCTGGGGCTCGGTCGCGCTCGTGCTGGCCTCGGCCGTGGCGATCTGGGGCTTCGTCCGGCTCGCGGCGTGGGCCCGGACGCAGCTCGCCGAGGCCGCCGCCGCGGAGCCGGGGGAGCGTACCGGCAGCACCTGGTTCGCGTCCCTGCTGGTCGGCCGGTCCCGGTCGCGGCAGGTGGCCGTGCTGGCCCTGCTGGTGCTCATCGTGCACGCCGCGATCACCGGCTACGTCGGCGTGTGGACCATCCTGGTGGCGGCCGTCCTGGCGATCCTCGCGACCCTGCTCAGCCCGAACCTGAAGCTCGTCGCGGTGCTCGGCGGCACGGCGGCCATCTTCGCGCTCGCCACCGTCTTCGTGGCCGACATCTTCCAGGGCAGCACCGAGGCGCGGGCGCTGGCCGTCTCGGTCGCCGCCATCGTGCTGCCGATCGTCATCTCCGACAAGATCGTCGCCCTGGTCCGGCAACCGGCCCTGACCACGACCCACCACGCCGTTCTGGCCGTGCTGACCCTGGTGCTCGGCTTCCTCGGCTGGACCCGCGCGGAGTGGCTGCCCGGCGTGACGAACAGCTGCTACACCCTGCCCACGTCGACCGGCGTCACCCTGCTGCGGACGACGGCGAACGGCGACCGCTGCTACGGCCTGCTCGACACGGCCGACCCCGGAGTCTTCGCCACGCCCGCGTTCGGGCACGACCCGGTCACCACCAAGCTGCAGCAGACGATTCTGGCCAGGAACAAGCCGCTGAAGTCGGGCGACCTCACCGTCGTCTGGCTGGGCGCGCTCTCCTGCGACCCGCTGCCGGCCGACCGTGCCCGCTGCGCCGACGGCCGCGACTACCCGTCCGAGCGAGATCAACTACGGGCCCTGCTGTACGCCCAGGAGCAGATCAGAACGAACACGACCCACCGGCTGCACGTGGTCATCGCCGACGCCGCCCAGGACGTCACGCAGATCGACGAGATCGCCAAAATGACCATCGAACGGCGCCCGGCCCTCGGCGCCCGGCTGGTGGTGATCGGCGGCGGCGACAGCCGGGACATCACCCAGCAGGCGATCAACCGCCTCCTCGACGCGGGCATCCCGTTCATCGCGCCCAACCTGCTGGCCGACCTCGGCGCACGCGGCGAGCCGTTCGTCGACCGGCCCGGCTACCTGCAGCTCGCGCCGCCGAACCTCGACTACGCCGAGGACACGGTGAAGCGGCTGCTCCACGCGTACGGCAAGGGTTTCCGGCTCGACATCTATCAGCAGCCCAACCCGACCGACCAGTACACGACCTCGCTGGTCAACGACCTGCTCCAGGCGGTCCCCGACGGCATGGGCTACACCGCGCGGCACGTGCCGGCGCTCGACCGGATCGACGACACCGTCTGCGAGGCGAACACGACCACCCCGCCGGCCGTGCTCTACTTCGCCGACCGGTGGACCCGCTTCTCCGAGTTCGTCCAGCGGGTCAACGAGGTGTGCGGGCACTCCCGCCCCCGGATGGTGATCGCCGACGTGTCGGTGAGCCGCTTCATGGCCAACTACCAAATGCGCGCGGTCAGCAACGCCGACTGGAAGGTCGACTACAACGTGGGCGGGCCGAGTTGCGCCGAGCTCACCGAGTCGGCCTACCGGACGCTGGCCAAGCACGTCAGGACGTACGGCGATCTGGTCCGGCTCGGCCCGGACGAGCCCTTCGAGTGCGCCGACCGCAAGCCCGGGGCCGCGCAGGGACGGCTGGTCGAGGCCTGCCCGCTGGACGCGGCGGTGAAACTGACCAGCCAGCCCTGCACCGCCAACGACCTGGGCACCTATCTGATCCCGGCCTGGGACGCGGTGCTGCTGGCCGACGCCATGCTGCCGGCCCGCCCGCCGCCCGGAAAGGACTACCTGACCAGCCTCGAGGTGACCGCGTTCCGCCTCTCCACCGGCGCGGTGACCCAGGTGACCGGCGGCGAACTGAAAGAGCCGGCCATCCCCGTACGCATGTGGCACGGCGACCCGCTCAACGACCCGCGCGTCATCTTCGAGGTGCCTCGAAAGGCCCTGGTCCTTCCGGACGACCCGCCGTTCGGCACCCCCGGCACCGACACTCCTTAGCCTCGCCCGGCCGATCAGCCGGGTTGTCCACAAGTCGGGTTTCGTCCACAGGCCTGCCGCGGAGATCGCTCGATCCGAGCATAATTTGCGGTGGCCGGCGGCCCCCTTGGGAAGGGCGGGCTCTGCGGTGGCGGCTTCCTCGACCGCGGCTTCGACCGCCTTGGCCGCGTCGTGCACGCGGCCTGGCCCGGCCTGGCATGGCCTGGCACGGCCTGGCGCGGCCCGTCCTGGTCTACGCGATCGTGCAGGGGCTGCCGTTCAGGGTGGCCGACACGGGTGCGGTGTTGGTGCCGGACCAGCGACCCAGGATGCCGGCGGTGACGGTCGCGCCGGGGCGAGGGTGCGGTTCCAGCGGGCGGCCGTGAGGGTCACGTCCGGGCCGGTCTGGGTGAAGGTGGCGTTCCAGGACGAGGTCATCCGCTGGCCACCGGCCGTCGGGAAGGCGAGCGTCCAGCCGTTCACGGCGGCCGGGGCCGTGTTGGTGATCGTCAGCTCGGCGACGAAGCCGCCGGCCCACTCCGAGGTCGTGCGGTAGGCCAGCTTGCAGATGCGGGCGGGCGGCGGGGTGGGCGTGGGCGTCGTGGTGGTGCCGGGCGGGACCAGGTTGGAGGCGATCGACACGTTGCCGGCCGCGTCCTCGGCCCGCATGTAGTAGCCCGGGCTGGCGACGCCGCTCATGACCGGCGCGGCGAAGGTGGTGCCGGTCGTCGTGCCCAGCAGCGTGGAGGTGAACCAGCCGTCGAAGAAGTAGACGTTGTAGCCGGTGACCCCGACGTTGTCGGTCGAGGCGTCCCAGGCCAGGGTCGGGCCGGTCGACGTCGTCCCGGTGATCCGCAGGTTGCCGGGCGTGGCCGGCGGCGTCGTGTCACCGATCGCCGAGGCGGGGGCGACGGCGCTGACCGGCGGCGGCGAGAGCGAGTTGCGGTTGTCCGCGTCCAGGGCGAGCAGCCAGAACGTGTACTGGCTGACGGGCTGGATGTTCGACGTGATCGTGACGGTGGTGACGTTGCCGATGGTCTGCGAGTAGTAGATGTCGTTGAACGTCCGGGTGTGGTTGACCACGTGGGCCGCGACCGGGCTGGTCCCCCGCACGGCGGCCGTCCACGAGAGCGTGACCGAGGTGGGGGTCGTGGCGGTGAACCGGAAGTCGGTGGGCGGGCTCGGCGGCTTGGCGGTCGTCGGGGGCGTCGGCGGCTGTGACAAGCGCGATCGCGAGCAGTGCACGACGGGTCCCCATGAGGTCGACCGCCCAATATGCATCGGCGATTGCCAACGCCTACCGACGGGTCATTGGGTTGGGCAACCGCTGAGTAGGCTCGCAATCATGCGCAAACCGAGGCATCTGGCCGAGGGCGACCTGGTCGCGCTGATCTCGCCGTCCGGCGCGAGCGAGCCCGGCCGCATCGCCGCGACGGTCGCAGCCCTCGAGGGCTGGGGTCTGCGCGTGCATCTCGGCCCGCACGCCGGTGGCCGGCACGCTTTCTTCGCCGGCACCGACGATGAACGGCTGGCCGACCTGGACGGCGCGTTGCGCGACCCGCAGGTGCGCGGCATCTTCTGCATGCGCGGCGGTTACGGCATGCAGCGCATCGTCGACCGCGTCGATTTCGCCGCCGCGCGAGCTGACCCCAAGGTGGTGATGGGCTTCTCCGACATCACCGCCCTGCACCTGGCCCTGTGGCGCGAGGCCGGTCTGGTCACCGTGCACGGCCCGACGGCCGGCCAGTTCGAGCGCGGCCCGCAGTCGCTCACCGTGCAGGCGGCCCGGCGGGCGGTGACCCTCAGCGAGCCGGTCACGGTCACGGCCACCCCCGACGAGCCCACCCACGCCGTACGCGTCGAGGGCTCGGCCCGGGGCACCCTGCTGGGCGGCAACCTGGCCATGCTCGCGGCCACCGTCGGCACCCGCCACGCTCTCGACCCCAAGGGCGCGATCCTGCTGCTCGAGGACGTGCGGGAGGAGCCCTACCGGGTCGACCGGATGCTGGTGCACCTGCGCCGCGCGGGCTGGTTCGACGGCCTGCACGGCATCGCGCTGGGCCAGTTCACCGGCTGCACCGACACCGACACCGACCCGGCCGGTCCATCCGTCCTCGACGTGCTCCACGAGCAACTCGCCGGCCTCGGCATCCCCGTGCTGGGTGGCCTGCCGCTCGGCCACGGCGACCAGCAGATCGCCGTGGGCCTGGGCGTCCCGGCGCACGTGGACACGGCGGCCGGAACGCTCCGAGTCGACCCGGCAGTCAGCTGACCGCCCAGCGAGCGTTTGAAGGCCGCGCCGCGGCCGGGCTATTTCTCGGCCCAGACGCCCAGCTCGTTGCCGCTCGGATCGGTGAAGTGGAACCGCCGCCCGCCCGGGAACTCGTAGGGCCCCTCGATGACGCGCCCGCCGGCCGCCTGCACGGCTTCGACCGAGGCGTCGAGATCGGACGAGAAGAGCAGCACGAGCGGCCCGCCCACCCCCACGGTCTCGCCCTGCTTGAGGCCCCCGGCCTCACCGGCGTCGTTCTCCGGGCGCCGGATGCCGGAGTAGGCCGGGCCGTAGTCGTTGAACTGCCAGTCGAACGCCTCGCCGTAGAAGCGCTTGGCGTCAGCGAGGTCGCCCACCGTGAGCTCGATGTAGTCGATGGCATGGTGATGATGCGTCGATTCGGTCATGCCCGGCAGTCTGCCCCGGGGGTACGACAATTCCTGGCTCAGCCGCGGGCCAGCGGCACACCCGTCGTCCGGGCCCGCAGGCTGGGTCGGCCGCGCGGGGCGGCAACCCGGTCGAGGACGCCCGCCGGGCCGCCACCCTGATGCGGTCGGCCGGCGCCCGGCGCGAGCACGCTGCCGCCGGCGGCACCCCGGCCGACGCGGCGCGGCAGGCCATCGCCGAGCTGGAGCCGTTCGACCGGGGCTTCTTCACCGGCGCCGTCGGCTGGATGGACGCCTCCGGGGACGGGGAGTGGGCCGTCACCATCCGCTGTGCCACGTCCGACCAGGACGGCCTCGACCTGTTCGCGGGCGCGGGCGTGGTGGCCGGCACCGACCCCGGGGCGGCGCTGGCCGAGACCACGGCCAAGCTGGGCACGATGCTGGCGGCGCTCGGTCTGAAGTCACTCGCACCGGACGGTCACGGCGGGCCGATCGGAAATTGTTGATGGCAGGGGGCGTTCCGCCCTCAGGTGCGGTCCGGGGCGGCCGATAGGACGATCGTGCCGGATCAGCTGTATCTGCTCGGCAATCTCGTCATCATGTTCGCCTACGCCGCGATCGTGATGGCCATCGTGGTGCCCGTGGCCCGGGCCCGCCAGCTGTGGAGCAACAAGCTGGCCACGGCGACCGCGATGATCTTCTTCAGCTGTGCGGTCGGGCACGGCCTGCACGCGTACATGGCGATCCGGGGTCACACCCACCTCGATGGCTCCTGGCTGTGGCCGTCGGCCATCTGGGACACGTTCACCGCGGTCGTCGGTGTCTACTACTGGACGCTGCGCCGCAGCTACAAGGTGCTGCTGCAGCAGGGCTCGATCTTCAGCTCGCCCGGCGAGCAGCACCGCCTGGCCGAGGCCGACGCCCGCGAGCAGGCCGCCCTCAACGCCGCCGAGAAGCACCGCGCGACCCTGGCCGCGGTGGTCGAGCACACCGACGACGCCATCATCGGGGTGAACCTGGACGGCCGGGTCACCGCCTGGAACCGCGGCGCCGAACGCCTCTTCGGCTACACCGCGGGCGCGGCCATCGGCCAGCCCATGTCGATCTTTGCCGGGGACGGCGGCGCGGCCGACCAGATGGCGATGGTGGCCCGGATCCGGCACGGTGAGCGCCACCTCCACTACGACGCCCACCGGACCAGCCGCAACGGTTCCCCGCTGGAGCTGTCGATCAACCTGGCCCCGATCCGCGACGCGGTCGGCGCGGTCACCGGTGTCTCGGTCACCGCACGCGAGGTCAGCGCGATCCGGGAGGCGGCCGACCAGCGCCGCGCCGAGGAGGAGAGCGCCCACCAGGCCCAGCGGATGGAGAGCCTGGGCAAGCTGGCCGGCGGCATCGCCCACGATTTCAACAACATCCTGGCCATCATCGTCAACTACACCGAGTTCGCCATCGAGGACACCGAGGACAAGCCGGGCGTACGCGAGGACCTGCAGCACGTGCGGGACGCGGCCGGCCGGGCCATGGGGCTGACCCGGCAGCTGCTCACCTTTACCCGGGGCGACGCCGCGCAGGCGCAGGACCTCGACCTGAACGCCGCGCTCACCGAGGCCCGGACGGCGCTGGCGCCCACCCTCGGCGAGGACATCACCTTCGTCGTACGGCCCTCGGCCGTTCCGCTGACCGTGCACGCCGACCCCGGGCAGCTGCAGCAGATCCTGCTCCAGCTGGTGACGAACGCCCGCGAGGCGATGCCGGACGGCGGCACGCTCGTGCTGGAGACGGACACCTCCGGCGACTTCGCCCGGCTCGTGGTCAGCGACACGGGGGAGGGGATGGCCCCCGAGGTGGCGGCGCGCGTCTTCGAACCCTTCTTCACGACCAAGCCGCCCGGCAAGAGCGCCGGGATGGGCCTGTCCGCCGCGTACGGCCTGGTGACCGAGGCCGGCGGGTCGATCCACGTCTACTCCGAGCCGGACGTCGGCACCACCTTCCGGATCTATCTGCCGCTGGTCGTGGCGCCGGCCCACCGCGGTCCGGCCCCGGCCGGCGACGGCAGCACGATCCTGGTCGTCGAGCACGAGCCCCCGCTGCTGCGGGCGGCCGTCCGCATCCTGACCGACGCCGGCTACCACGTCCTGGCCGCCGCCAGCGGGCCCGAGGCACTGGTCATCATGGGCGACCGCGAGGTCGACGCGCTGGTGACCGACGTGGTCATGCCCAACATGACCGGCCCCCGGCTGGCCGACCTGCTGCACGAGCGGTGGCCCGGCCTGCCGGTGATCTTCATGTCCGGCTACAGCAACGGCCTGCTGGCCGCGACCGGCGCGCTGACCACGACCGCGCCGTTCGTCGAGAAGCCGTTCAGCGCCGACGACCTGCTCACCGGCGTCCACGACGCGCTCTCCGGCGTCTTGCTTTCGCAGGGGTCTTCGCCTGAGATGTGAGCCATGGCGGTCATCGGTGTCGTCGGGGCCGGCATCGTGGGGCTGGCCGTCGCCCGCGAACTCGGGCTGCGGCGCCCGGGCGACCGGATCCTCGTGCTCGAGAAGGAGAACCGGGTCGCGGCCCACCAGACCAGCCACAACTCGGGGGTCGTGCACGCGGGCCTCTACTACCCGCCCGGCAGCCTCAAGGCTCAGCTGTGCACCCGCGGCCGCGCGATGCTGCGCGAATACTGTGTCGCGCGCGGGATCGCGTACGAGGAATGCGGGAAGTTGGTCGTGGCCGTCACGCCCGACGACGTGACCCGGCTCGGCGCGCTGGCCGCCCGGGCCGGGGACAACGCGGTGCCAGGTCTGCGACGGGCCGGGCCTTCGGAGATCAGATCCATCGAGCCGTACGCGGTGGGTCGGGCCGCGCTGTATTCGCCGCACACGGCGATCACTGACTATGCCGCGATCTGCCGCGCGTTCGCGGACGACGTCGTGGCCGCCGGCGGTTCCGTCAAGTTCGGGTTCCCGGTCTCGGCGGTGACCCGGGTGGGCGGCCGGATCGCCGTGTCGTCGGGCCCGGACGCGGTGACCGTGGACAGCCTCGTCATCTGTGCCGGGCTGCAGTCCGACCGGGTGGCCGGACTGGCCGGCGACGAAGCGTCGCCCCGGATCGTGCCGTTCCGCGGGGAGTACATGAAGGTGCGGCCGGCCAAGACGCACCTGGTCCGCGGGATGATCTATCCGGTGCCCGATCCGCGCTACCCGTTCCTGGGCGTGCACTTCACCCGCCGGGTCAGCGGGGACGTGGAGGTCGGCCCCAACGCCGTGCTGGCCACCGCGCGGGAGGGCTACCGGCTGAGCACGGTGTCGGCCCGCGACCTGGCCGGCATCGCGGGCTGGCCCGGCACGTGGCGGATGGCGGCGAAACACTGGCGCACCGGGCTCAGCGAGATGTACGGCTCGGTCTCCGTGCGGGCCTACATGCGGGCGGCGCAGCGCTACGTGCCGGAGATCGGCGCCGCGGACGTGGTGCGCGCGGGCGCCGGCGTACGGGCGCAGGCTCTCGACCGCGACGGCAGCCTGGTCGACGACTTCCGCATCCACCGGCTCGGCGCCGTCACCGCCATCCGCAACGCGCCTTCCCCGGCCGCGACCTCGAGCATGGCCATCGCCGCCCACGTCGCCGATCTGATGCTGGGATAGGCGTCTCTCCTGGTGGCCGACCGATCCGCGGGTCAGGCGGCGCGGCGGGCGCGGGTCTGGGACAGGCTACCCAGAACGGTCGCGATCAGCCCGGCGGCGAGGGCGGCACGGCTAGTCCGAGCCCGTCCTCGTGCCTGCTGATCGCCGGCCCGTGCCACACTGACCAGCCTGCAACGGACGGTGGGGACGATGAGCGGTAGGCCGGCCGGCGGAACCACGACGCCGGAGGTGAGCACCCGCCGAGCCTGGCGGGTGGTCGTCGGGTTCGGCGTCGTGAGCCTGGCCGCCGACATGGTCTACGAGGGCGCCCGTTCGGTGTACGGGCCTCTGCTGGCCTCGCTGGGCGCCTCGGCCGTCATGGTCGGTCTGGTCACCGGGGCCGGGGAGGCGGTCGCGTTGCTGCTGCGGCTGGTGTCCGGGCCGCTGGCCGACCGGACCCGGCACTACTGGAGCTGGACGATCCTCGGATACGGGTTGACGGCGGTCTGCGTGCCGTTGCTGGCCGTCACCCCGGCGCTGGGCGGAGCCGGTCTGGCGGTGGCCGCGACGCTGATCATCGCTGAGCGCCTGGGCAAGGCGATCCGGAGCCCGGCGAAGTCCGCGTTGCTCGCCGACGCCGCGGGCCGGGTGGGCATGGGCCGGGGGCTGGGCGTGCACAAAGCCCTCGACCAGATCGGCGCCTTCGCCGGGCCACTGCTGGTCGCCGCGGTCGTCGCGGTGGCGTCCGGTGCACTGTTGCCGGGGCTGGCCGCCCTGACCGGGCCGGCCGTCGTGGCGCTGCTGCTGCTGTTCGCCATGTACGCGCGGGCCCGCACGGCGCCCGTCGATCGTGACGGCGACGGCCCTGTATTCGCCGCGGAAGGCGGGCGGGAACCGTTGCCGGCCCGGTTCCACTGGTTCGCGGCGGCGATGGCGTTGTGCACCGCGGGCCTGGTGACCTTCGGATTGATCGGCTTCCATCTGGTCCGGGCCGGAATCGTCGCGACCGCGGTGGTACCGGTGATGTACGCGGCGGCGATGGCCGCGGGTGCGATCGCTGCCCTGGTGACCGGGGTGCTCTACGACCGTTCCGGCCCGTGGGCGCTGCTGGCGCTGCCGGCGCTGGTCGCCGTCGTGCCGCCGCTGGTCTTCGGTGGTGGCCGGCCGGCCGCGGTGGCCGGGGTGCTGGTGTGGGGGGCCGCGGTCGGGCTGCAGGACTCCACGGTGAAAGCCCTGGTCGCCGATCTGGTGCCGCGGCGACGGCGAGCCACCGCGTACGGCATTTTCGCTGCCGTGCAGGGCGCCGGAGCGCTGGCCGGCGGTGCCGCGGCCGGGCTGCTCTACGACCGGTCCGTGCCGAGCCTGATCACCGCCGTGCTGCTCATCCAAGTCGTCGCTCTGCTCGTCCTGCTCGTGGTGTTGACCCGAGGGCGCCGATCCGTCAGGTGAGCGGCAGCAGGGCGGTGGCCTGGGTCGGGTCGACGCGGTCGAGGTGGACTCCGCGGTCGCGGGCGACCAGGAAACGGTCCGGATAATTTATCGATTCCAGAATGAGGGCCGCGCCCTGGCGCACCGGCACGGGACAGAATGTGGCATCCCGGTCGAACAATTGTGAACGGTCGCGGCGGTCGAGGCGGAGCACGAAGTCGCGGTGCCGCAGGAAATAGCCAGGAAAGTTGACCGATTCGAACGAGGCGCAGCGGTCGGCGCCCAATCCGGCCCGGACGGTGAACTGTGAATCCTGACGGTCGAGCCGCGAGTTGCCGGGGCCGAAGTCGTCGAACCGGGCCACGAAGTCACGGTGCCGCAGCCGGTAGCCGGGCCGGTCGGCCAGCCCGAGGCTCACGGTGGCGCCGGGCACCAGGGTCACCGGGGGAGCGGTGGTCGGGCGCGTGGTGACCGGCGGCTTGCGGGCCGGCCGCGACGAGGGCGGCGCGTGCGAAGGCGAGCGGGTCATCGAACCCGGGCTCGACGTCGTCGGCGACGGCTCGACCGACACCGGCGCCGACGGCTCGTAGACCGGTGGCGCCACGACCCGCTGGGCCAGCGACGTGGTGCCGTCGTCGTCGCGCAGGGCCAGGGTGGTCAGCCCGATCACGGCGATGACGGCGCCGGTGGCCGCGGCCAGTACGGCCCGGCGCCCGGCCCAGGAACCGCGGTCGGCCCGCCGCCGGGCGGTGCTCATCCACGAATAGTCCATCCACGACGCCTGCCGGGCGCCCCGCGGCGGAACGGGCGCACGCAGCGGGCCGTTCGTGTCGCGATAGGGCGGAATCCAACCCCCGATGCGCAGTCCTTCGCGCTTGTCCTCGTCGGGCATGTGAAATTCCGATCCGCGGGCCGCTTGCTAAGAACTATTTAAGGTGCCGGAAAGGCATTCTTACGGCGAATGCGGCTAAAGGCAAGACCACGACATCGGTCAACCTCCCGATCGCCGGGCGCCCGCAGACTGGTCGGACCTGAATCGAACTCTCGCCCGGCCCCGCCCGTACAACCCGGTGACGGCGCCCGGGTCCGCGGGTCGCCGCGGCCGCACCGAGGAGGCGCGCGATGGACGGCTCCGCCCTCCCCCCGCCCAGTGACGACCCCCGGCCCGGCGGCAACGAGGCCGCCGACCTGCCCGACACCTTCGAATACGCGATGGTGCCCGACATCGGCGCCTACGACACCGGCACGTACGCGGGCGCCCCGGCCCCGGCGGCCGCCGGTCCCCAAGCCGGCGCGGTGAGCTTCCCGAGGATCGGCGACTACTGGCCCGACGCCCCCGGCACCGGGCCCGGGCCCGGGCCCGACAAGCTGATCGCCCCGCCCCCCGAGCACCCCCGCCACCGCCTGCGCGTGATCACCGCCGTGACCGGCGCGGTGCTCGTCCTGGGCGTCAGCGCCGTCGTGCTGACCCGCCTGGTCAGCAACGACGACCCCGCGCCCACCCCGACTGCGGCCGCCGGCCCCGATCCCGACATCGTCGTCGGCGGCACCCCGAGCCCGCCCGTCTCGATCGCCCCCGCCCCGACCTCGGCCGCGGCCACCACCCCGACCCCGTCCGCCCCGCCGTCGAGCCCGCCCGCGGCGACCGGCCCCGCGTTCGAGGCCGGCACCTTCGTGCTGGCGTCCAACCTCACCGAACTCAACGTGACGCTCGGCCGCCCACCCGGCAACGGCATCGCCCGCGTCGGTTCCCCCGACGGCAGCGGCGTCGTCCCCGACGCCACCCTCGACGGCACGTCGCTCAAGCTGACCGCCAAGCAGGTCCGCGACGACGGCTCGGGCGAGGTCAACGTCCAGCTCGACGAGCGTATCGCCTGGACTGTCCGGATGGCCGGCGGCGTCAAACGCGGAACGTTCCTGATGGCCGACGGTGCCGTCCGCGACTTCTACTTCGAGGGCGGCGCCGACCGCCTCGAACTCACCCTGCCCCGCCAGCAACGCCAGATCGAGATCCGGATGGCCGGCGGCGTCCACACCTGGCGCATCGGCACCGAGGGCGAGTTCCCCGTCAAGGTGCGCCTGCGTAAGGGCGCCGGCGAGGTCTCCCTCAACGGCGACCGCGACCAGGGCATCGACCGCGGCCGCACCCTGCGTTCACGCGGCTCCGACGAGAAGTCCGGCGGCCTCACCATCGAAGCCGTAGCCGGCATCGGCTCGCTGTCCGTGTCACCGCTGGACTGATCGAAACGTCGAAGATCAAATTCCGGATGTCCCGGCCGGGTGGGGGTGCAGACCGTCGCTCCCGCGGGGGCCGCGGCGGGCTTCGCTGGCCGCTGACGCGTCCAGAACGCGAAACCCACCACGGCGACGTGCGTGAGCGGTCGCGCTCAAACCGCTCGGACCCGGCTGGGCAGCGTCGCTCAGACCGTTGACGTGGCTAGGGTGGCGGCGTGGCGGGCGGCGCGGTAGCCGAAGATGACGGCCGGGGCGATGGTGGCGCCGGGGCCGGGGTAGGTGCGGCCCATGACCGAGGCGGTGGTGTTGCCGGCGGCGTACAGGCCGGGGATCGGCTGGTCGCCGGGGCCGAGCACACGCGCGTCGGCGTCGGTGAGCAGGCCGCCCTTGGTGCCGAGGTCGCCCGGCACGAGCTGGACGGCGGTGAACGGGCCCTTCTCGAGCGGGCCCAGGTTGGGGTTCGGCTTGACCCGGGGGTCGCCGTAATAGTTGTCGTAGGCGGTGCGGCCG
The DNA here is from genome assembly GCA_965217855.1 of Actinoplanes sp. Classification (GTDB taxonomy): domain Bacteria; phylum Actinomycetota; class Actinomycetes; order Mycobacteriales; family Micromonosporaceae; genus Actinoplanes. The sequence continues at coordinate 227,811 of CBDCJN010000004.1, forward strand.
CGACCGAAATCCTCGTCCACGCCGGTGCGGGCGAAGCCGTTGAACCGGGCGACGGTGGCCTGCAGTGTGGTCGGCGGGACGCCGATCAGCGTGGCCAGTTCGGCCAGCGTCGGGGCCGAGCGCACGATCCCGGCCTCGCGCAGCTTCTTGGTGCCGGTCAGGAACGCGTTGAACAGGTAGCGCCGGCGGTGGCGTACGTCGAGGATCAGCCAGCTCGGAATGGCCGGCACCACCTTGTCCCGCTCCAGCATGGCGTGCCCGAAGTCGATGTAGCTGACCGACTCGTTGACGTACCGCTCGCCGCCGGAGTCGACCACGATGCTGAACGGCATGGACCGTTCAGAGAGGACGAACTGGCTGCTCCCGTCGGGCAGCGGCACCGAGGCGCCCCACCACGCGTCGTCCATCAGCTCGAGGCGGGCGCCTAGCGCGGCGGCCAGCTCGATCGGCGTGCCCTGGTCGCCCTCGGCGGCCGAGCTGTAGCCGGGGATGCCGTGATACTTCTGTCGCCACTCTCCGTTGCGGGCGAAGCCGCCGGCGCCCAGCACGACCCCGCCCCGCGCCCGGACCCGCCCGACGCCGTTGACGACCGCGCCGGCCACAGCGCCCGACTCGTCGGTGAGCAGCTCGGTCAGGGGAGCGTCCAGGACGACCTCGGTGCCTTGCTTCAGGACGATGCTCATCAGGCTCGCGGTCAGCGCCGACCCGATGCCGTACAGCCGCTTGCCCCTGGCCAGGCCACCGAGGGTGCGGAACACGAAGCGCGCGCCACGCACGAAGCCGCTCGGCGTCGACCAGGCCCGGGACAGCAGCCAGACGTCGTCGGTCTTGAGCGGCGCGGGCATGCTGTCGCGGCCGCGGAACGTCGCCGACCACGCCCCGAGCTTCTTGATGTCGAACGGCTCGGCCTCGATGCCCCGCCCGATCATGCCGCCGGGCCGGTCCGGGTAGTAGTCGGGGTAGTCCTTGGCCGACGCCCAGCGCACCCCCTTGGCCGCCAGCAGCGCGTACACCTCGGGGATCGTCTCGACGAAGGCGCGCCGCCGCTCGGGGGAGCTGGCCGGGCCGGCCTCGCCGATCGAGGCCTCAAGGTAGGTGAGGGCCTTCTCGACCGAGTCCTCGCGGCCGTGCCGGGCGATGAGCGGATTGGTCGGCATCCACAGGCCGCCGCCGCTGAGCGCGGTCGTGCCGCCCCACTTCGCCGTGCTCTCGACGACGAGCACGCTGCGCCCGGCCTCGGCGGCGGCGATCGCCGCGCTCAGGGCCGCCCCGCCGGTGCCGGCCACCAGCACGTCCACTTCCCGGTCCCACTCCATGCCGCGCCTCCTGAAGGTAGCCGCCCGGCTACCCCGCCACCGCCCGGGTCCGGGCCGCCGTGGCCGGCGTGGTCGGCGTCACGATGGTCAGCGGCGGCCTGATCACCGCTGGCACCGACCCGAGCCTGGCCGTCCTGCCCGACGACGACCTGCGCCGCCTCCTCACCGCCTCGGCGCTGAAGACCCTGGGCGTACGCGCAGCATGATCACCCGATCGACGTCCCGCGAGTTGGGCTTTACACGCATAAAACGGACATAGCATTCGGGCGTGCGCAGACAGCAGATCGCCAGTCATCTCGCCGCCGGCCTGATCGGCGGCGCGGTCGTCCTCGCGGCGCCCGCCGGCGCCGCCCGGGCCGAGCCGGCCCCGGCCGAGGCCCCGAGCCACGTCTTCCAGTGGAACCGGCCGGCCACCGACCCGGACACCAACGTGCCGGGCCGGGTGATCAGCTCGGCGCCCGCCGCGCTGCCCAAGGAGCTGAGCGCCCTCGCGCGGGCCAAGCAGATCCGCTACGTCACCACCGACGTCCGCGGCGAGGCCATCGCCGCGACCGGGCTGATCCTGACGCCCAGGGAACGCCGGAAGAACAAGACTGTCGCCTGGGCCCACGGCACCACCGGCATCAGCGACAAGTGCGCCCCGTCGGCCAACGACGACGTCTTCTGGCCCGAGGCCCGCGCCGCGATCGCCGAACTCCTCAAGCGCGGCTGGACGGTGGCCGCCCCCGACTACCCCGGGCTCGGCACGCCCCAGCCGCATCCCTACCTGATCGGCGCCAGCGAGGGCCGCGCGGTGATCGACAGCGTGCGGGCCGCCCGCAACCTCGACGACGACCTGACCCGCCAGTACGTGGTGGACGGTCACTCGCAGGGCGGGCAGGGCAGCCTCTTCGCCAACCAGCTCGCCACCGCGTACGACCGGGAACTTGATCTCAGGGGCACGGTGAGCATCGCCCCGACCAGTGATGCGCGGACCCTGGCCCAGCTGATCCCGGGCTCGGCCGGGCAGGGCTACATGGTGATGGCGCTCTACGGGCTGAACGCGGTCGAGCCCAGCTTCCGGCCCGAGACCGTGCTGACCGACGAGGCGAGGCGCCGTCTCGGCGTACTCAAGACCGGCTGCCTTTATGAAGTCCTGGGCGCCTATCCGGCGACCGTGCCTCTGCTGAAGGGGGGCGCCCTGCCCGAGCCGTGGGTCGCCAAGCTGGCGCACTACGTCGACCCGGGGCAGACGCCGCTGACCGCGCCGGCCCTCGTCGTGCAGGGCACGGCCGACGAATCCGTGCCCGATTTCCTGACCGACGCGCTCGTCAAGCAGCTCAAGGGCGCCCCGGTCCGCTACGACAAGCTCGCCGGCGAGACCCACGACGGTGCCGTCTTCGCCTCGGCCAAGACCGTCGCCAACTGGATCGAGCAGCGCTTCTGAACTGCGAAAACGCGGTAACCCTCAACCTCGACCTCAACCTGAGTCTCCAGTAGAGGTTGAGGGTTACGGTGGCTGTTTCAGGCGCCGGCCGTATCGAGACGCGTCAGCTGCTCGTCGCTCAGCTTCACGTCCAGGGCGGGCAGCGCGTCCTCGAACTGTTCCGGCGTGCGCGGCCCGATCCACGGCAGCACGCGGGGCGATTCCTGGTGCATGAGCCAGGCCAGCACCAGCTGGTTGGGGGTGACCCCGGCCTCGGCGGCCACCTCGGCCAGGACGGCGAGCCGGGCGTCGGCGTCGGGGCCGACGTACGCGGACATCATCCAGTGCCCGTCCCGCTTGGCCGCGCTGTCGTACACCCCCTTGAGGATCGGCGAGTACGCCACCAGGGTCTGGTCGTCGTGCTCGCCCAGATAGTCGAGCTGCTCGCCGTTGACGATGCCGGCCGAGTCGCCCGCCCCGTTCGGCCGCAGATACGAATGCTGCTGCTGCACGGCCACCGGCAGGGTCCACCCGTGCTGGGCGCAGAGCTGCCGGATCCGCTCGAGCCGCCACGTCCGCCCGTTCGACCAGCCGAGGTGCCGCGCCTTGCCCGCCTGCACCAGGCCGTGCAGCGCCTCGAGGCTCTCCTCCAGCGGCGTCCGGCGGTCGTCGACGTGCACGTAGTACAGGTCGACGTGGTCGGTGCCGAGCCGCCGCAGGCTGCCGTCGAGCGCGTGGCGCAGCGTGTCCGCCCCCGCCCCCTCGAACGTGTCCTCGGCCACCGCCCAGTCCGGGTTGCCGTCCGCGTCCCACGGCTGCCGCGAGAAGGTCGGCACGGCCGTCCCCTTGGTGGCCAGGAAGACCTGGTCCCGCCGGTTGCCCGCGCGCATCCAGCGGCCGAGCAACTCCTCGCTCTCGCCGCCCCGGCTCCCCGGATGCCGCCACCACTCGTAACAATCGGCCGTGTCGAGGAAGGACCCGCCCACCTCGAGATAGCGGTCCAGGATGCGCACCGCCTCCGGCTCGGCGGTGCTCCCGCCCATCTGCATGGCCCCCAGTGCCATCCGGCTGACCTGCTGCCCGGTCCGGCCCAATTCGATCGTCTGCATGGCCCGGACGCTATTTGTTCGAGCACACTCGAGGTCAAGCGCGCTCGGGCGGCAATTAACATCGATGACCTTTGTGGTTCAGGCCGGACGATCTACCGTCGGTGCGGTGGAGCTGGAACTGCGCCACCTGCGGCTGATCCTGGCCATCGCCGACGCCGGCAGCGTCACCAAGGCTGCCGCGGCCCTCGGTGTCGCCCAGCCCGCCCTGGCCACCCAGTTGCGGCGCGACCAACGGTTCGGCCGGCGAACAGTGGGTGAGCGCCCCCGGCGACGGCTGCTTCGACGAGTGCTTCGCCGCCGCCTGCGCCCGGGCCGGTTTCGCTCCCCGCTTCCCCTTCGAGATGGACGCCGGCGCGGTCTTCGACCTGGTCACCACCGGCCGTGCGGTGGCCCTGTGCCAGGCCACCGTCCGCGAGGTGCCGGGCGCGGTCGCCGTGGCCCTGCGCGACTCCCCGCTGAGCTGGCGGCACCTGATCGGCTGGGAACCGTCCGCGCCGTCGGCCGCGCTCGCCCCCGAGGTCGCCGCCCTGGCCGCCGCCTCCTACCGCGACATCGTGACCCGTCGCCCCCGCTACGCGGCCTGGCTGGCCCAGCACCCCGGCTTCGGAGTCTGATCCCGCCGTCAGCCGGCCGCGTCGCCGACCAGTTTCAGGAGCTCGGCGGTGAACTCGGCCGGACGTTCGATGTGGGGGGAGTGGCCGCAGCCGTCGTAGACGACCTCACGGTAGCGGCCGCCCCTCTCCGCGTATCGCTGCAGCACCGCGCGGGTCTGGCCGACCATCGGCTGCGGTGGGCACGCGTCGGCCCCGGGCCAGTCCGGCACGGCGCCGATCGAGCCCAGGTATGCCCGGTCGAGCAGCGACGTGTCCGACACGATCACGTCCCGGTCGCCGCGGACCCAGATGATCGGCGGCTTCGGCACCACGCCGACCAGGGCGTCAGCGACATCGAAATGCCGGGGTGACATGGCGTTGAGGACGCCACGGTCGCCCGGCCCGAAGAAGGGCCAGCTGTCCGCCGGCCTGCTGTCGCCCGGGTAGTGGTCCGCACCGACCGAGACACTGAGCATCGTCTTGAGCAGAAGCTCCTCGTCGTGGCCGAGCGAGGCCGGGTCGGCCACGTATTTGGAGCGCAGCACGCGCAGGCCCCGGGGATGGTCCCACGCTGCGTCGTCGACGGCTTGTCCTCGGTCGTGCGGCCAGGTGACGGCATGGGCGTCGAGCCGAACTCGGAGTCGGGCAGAGCGTGGCTGCCGCCGACGACAGTACACCGGACGTGCCGCGTCGCCTCGCCGCCGGAGGCGAGGAAATCGGTGTCGGTCAGCGGAGCCGGGTGGTACAAAGCCGCGGTGGAGAACACCTTGGAATTCGCTGACCTGGTGCGGCTGATGCAGGAGCGATCGGTCGCTTTCCAGGCGGCGGTCGCCGCGGCGCCCCGCCTCGACGTGCAGGTGCCGACCTGCCCCGAGTGGACATTGCTCGACCTGGTGCAACACCTGGTGGAGGGGCGCCGCAAGTGGACCGCCATCGTCGCCGCGGGGCCGGCCGACGCCGCCGTGATCGTGTCCGCCCCGGCGGCGCCGCGGGAGCGCGAGGCCGTGCTGACCTCGTTCGCCGCCTCGGTGCAGGAGCAGCTGGACGCGCTGCGGGAGGCTGGACCGGACCGTGGTTGCTGGACGTGGTGGGGTGATTCGCAGTCGCCGCAGACCAGCGGTGCCGTCGCTCGCGACCAGCTCCAGCAGCTCGCCGTGCATACCTATGACGCCCAGGTCACGGTGGGCGCCCCGCAGCCACTGCCCCGCGAGCTGGCGCTCGACGGGGTCGACGAGTTCCTGACCACCCGCTGCGCGGGAACGGAACCCTGGCCGCACGAGCCGGTGGTCGTCGACTACCACGCCACCGAGGGCCGGTCGTGGCGGCTCTGGGTCTCCGACGGCCACACGCGCACCGCCCGGCTCCCAGACGGCGCGGCCGCCGGGGAAAGCCCGGAGAAGGTCGACGTAGCCGTCTGGGGCACCGCCAACGAGCTGGTCTTGTTCTTCTACGGCCGGATCCAGTCGGAGTCGCTGCGGACCGAGGGCGACTGCGGCATCCTCGATCGGCTCCACGGCTAGAAACCGGCCCCGCTGCGGGCCGAGCCGGCTCCGACGAAGGGATCACTCCGGTGCCTGAGCTGCCCGGGATTCATCACGTGAAGCTGCCGGTCAGGCTGTACGCCGACTGAGCGGCAGGGCGAGGCTGTCCGTCGTGTGGGCGGCGATGAAGTCGCGGTCCGGGTCCCGGCCCAGGCCGTCCGCGGTGGGCACCGGCACCAGGCCGTCGGTGGCGACGATCGGCTCGGTGGTGACGTCGCGGGCGTAGTACTTGTCCGAGCCGGAGACGTCCGACGGCAGGGTGAACCCGGGCAGCGCGCTCAGCGCCACGTTGGCCGCGCGCCCGATGCCGAACTCGTGCATGCCGCCGCACCACACCGGGAGGCCGTGGCCGACCGCGATGTCGTGGGCGCGGACGGCCGGGGTCAGCCCGCCCATCCGGGAGACCTTGATGTTGAGGATGCGCCCGGCGCCGAGCCGCAGCGCGGTCAGCAGGTCGTCGACCTCCTCGACCGACTCGTCCAGGCAGATCGGGGTCTCCAACTCGGCCTGCAGGTCGCCCAGGGCGGCCAGCGCGCGCGGCGCGTACGGCTGCTCGATCATCAGCAGCCCTAGCGTGTCGAGCTCTTTCATGATCGGCAAGTGGGCGGGGGAGTAGGCGCCGTTCGCGTCGACGTGCACGGCCATCGTGGGGTGGGCCGCGCGGACGGCCCGGACCGGTTCGACGTCCCAGCCGGGGGCGATCTTCAGCTTGATCCGGCGGTAGCCCTCGCCGACCATGTGCGCCACCTGGGCCAGCAGGTCGTCGATGGTCGGTTCGATGCCGAGCGAGACGCCGGCCTCGACCGAGGTGCGCGCCCCGCCCAGCGCCGCGGCCAGCGGCACGCCCTGGGCCGAGGACCAGAGTGACCACGCGGCCATGTCGAAGCCGGCCCGGGCGAAGTGGTTGCCGCGCACCTTGGCCAGGGCCGCCGCCAGCTCGGCCGGGTGGTCCCAGTGCGCGCCCAGCACCAGCGGGGCCAGGTGGTCGCGGGCGACGGCCCAGCAGCTCTCGACGGTCTCGGCCGAGTAGAACGGGCCGCTCGGGGAGGCGATCTCGCCCCAGCCCACGGTGCCGTCGGTCGAGGTCAGCGCGACCAGGATGTGCTCGAGGGACTTCTTGGCGTGCGAGCTGGTCCGGAACTCGTGCACGAGCGGAAGGCGTACGCGGAGAAGGTGGATCTGGTTGATGCTCGTCATGTCGGGTCCACATAGAGGTTGAGTTCGGCCGCGAGCGCGTCGCGTTCGTGCAGGCGGCGCCCGGCCCCCTTGGAGCTGGCGATGGTCAGGGTGGCCAGCAGGTGCAGGCCGAGCACGACCGAGGTGGGGGAGTTCGCGTACGAGGCCGTGTCCGTCCCGAGCACTATCCGGGTTGTGGCCAGCGCGTTGAGCGGCGCGTCCTCGGCGTCGGTGACGAGCACCAGCTCACCGCCGTGCTCGACGTACGCGGTGGCCACCGAGACGGTCTCGCGCCGGTAGCGTTCGAGCGAGATCGCCACCATCAGATCGCCCTGCCGGATGTCGCCGAGCATGTCGAGCGGCCGCACGGTCGCCCCGTCGACCAGGTGCACTCCCGACAGACCGGCCGACAGGTCGGCCGCCAGCAGCGCCGCGTAGCTCAGCGACTTGCCGTTGCCCAGCAGGTAGCGGCGCCGGGCCGAGACGATCCGGGCCGCGGCCTGTTCGATCGCGTCGTGCTCGGCCGCCCAGGCCAGGGCCTTCTCGAACTCGACCCGCTGCTGCTCGAGGACGCGCTGCTTGAGCACCTGGGCCGAGCGCCGCTGGACGTTGCGGTCGAAACGCTCGGCCGGGGTGGAGGGGTGTGCGGTCACGAACCGTCCCGTTCGAAGGTGTAGACGACGTGCCCGGGGGCGTGCTGCCGGCGCACCACGCCGACCAGCCGCCCGCCGGCCCGGAACCGGTCGATCAGCTCGCGGCGCAGGCCGGCCCGGTCGGCCGGGTCGGGCGCGGCGTAGCGGTCGTCGGCCGGGGCGACCACGGCCGCCCATTCGCCGCTGCTGGTGCGGGTCTGGTAGAGGTCCCACGAGATCAGCACCCGGTCGGAGTGCCCGTCGTCGTAGTAGTCGGGCAGGAACCGGATCGCCGCGGCGCCCAGCACCGAGAAGTTGAAGTGCGCATTCCGCAGCGCGTACGGGTCGAAGGTCCACCGCATCGTGCGGGCCCCCGTGGCCCGGGCCGCCTCGGCCTGCGCCTGCTTGAGCTTGCGCCCGACCCCCGCCCCCTGCACGTGCGGCGCGACGACCGCGGCCTGCGAGTAGTGGTAGACCTCGCCGTCCTCGACCCCGCTGAAGCCGTAGCAGAAGCCGACCATGTCGCCCGTGTCGTCGAACGCGCCGAGCACCGAGCCGCCGTTCTCGCGCAGCGCGGCCAGCAGGCGCGGGCTGATCCCGTACTCGGGCTGGTCGTAGCCGAAGACCGACCGGTAGAGGGCCGAGGCCGCCGACCACTCCCCGAGGCCGATCAGGTCACGCACCACGATGCGATCGGTCATCCGCGCACCTCCCCGTGATCGAAGATAGGAAACGTATAACCGTCATCGTGCACGGCCTTCGCCACGTTGACAACGCCCGACGTCGAACTTAGCGTTCGCATATGCCGAAAACCGTGCTGGACGCGCTGCACCGCTACACCCGGCACGAGTCGCCCACCGGTGACGCCGCCGCGCTGGCCGCCCTGGCCGGGGTGCTCTCGGCCGACGCCGAGGAGGCGGGCTTCACCACGGCGCGCGCGGGTGACCACCTGGTGTGGACGCTGCCCGCTCGCGACGTCACCGGCGGGAGCCTGCTGCTGCTCAGTCATTACGACACGGTCTGGCCGACCGGCGCCCTCGACGAGATGCCGTGGTCGGTCGAGGGCGACACGATTCGCGGTCCCGGCGTCTACGACACCAAAGCCGGCCTGGCCGCGCTGCTCGCGGCCACCGCCCGGGTCGTGGCCGCGGGCCGGCCCCATCCCGAGGTACGCGTCGTGGTGGTGGCCGACGAGGAGATCGGCTCGCCCACGGCCGGCGACCTGGTGCGCGCCGAGGCCGCCCAGGCGACCGCGGTGCTCGGCCTGGAACCGCCGCACCCCGGCGGCGACCTCAAGACCGGCCGGCGGGGCAGCACCCGCGCCCGGGTCGAGGTCACCGGCCTCGAGTCGCACGCGGCCCTCGACCCGGAGGCCGGCGTCAACGCGATCGACGAGCTCGTCGACCAGCTCGTCCGGGTCCGCGCGATCGTGGCCGGCCGTCCGGTGCTGCTCAACACCGGCACGATCACCGGTGGCGGGCGGACCAACGTGGTCGCCGGGCACGCCCAGGCCGACCTGGGCCTGCGCTTCCAGGATCTCGGCACCGAAGAGGAGGTGCTCGCCGCGCTGGCCGCCCTGACCCCCGTCCGCGATCGGGCCGTCCTGGCCACCCGCCTGCTCGCCCACCGCCCCACCTGGCGCCCGTCCGACGCCGGCGCCGCCCTGCTGGCCCGGATCGTCGCGATCGCCGCCGGCCTCGGCCAGACCCTCGGCGGCGCCCCGGCCGACGGCGCCGCCGACACCAACACCACCGGCGCGCTCGGCGTCCCCACCGTCGACGGCCTGGCCCCGCGCGGCGGCGGCGCCCACGCCCGGCACGAGTGGGTCTCGGCCCAGGGCATCGACGAGCGCGTCGACCTGCTCGAGGCGCTGATCCTCGAGCTGCGGGTGTGAGGCAATTCGCGGGACGGTTTGCCGACAAGGTGGTGGTGTTCCGGCTGAGCGGTGACCAGGCTGTCTCGCATGACGACGGCATTCGATCGTGAGCTCGCGCGGGGGAGCGCCGAGGTGCTGCGCGCGAAACGGCTCGAGCTGTCCGCCCTGGCGATCCCGCCCGGCCGCGGCTGGAGCCCGCTGCAGGAGAAGGTCACCGAGGCCCTGCTGGAGCATCCGGCCGGCATCGGCGACGTCATCGCCAAGCTGGTCGTGCTGCAGGCCATCCTCGACGAGCTGCCGCCGAGCCCGGCCACCAACCGGGTCTCGGCGTTCAACGAGCTCTACCTGAAGATCACCCGGCGGGTCGACAGCGCGATCGTCACCGGCGTCAACCAGCCGGAGTTCCTCGAGCTGCTCGACGTCGAGTTCGCCAAGCGCTACTTCGACGCGCTGAGACTGTGGAACGACGACGACGAGGAGACCCCGGACGTCTGGGAGGTCCTCTTCAAGCGGGCCGGCGACACCCGGATGAGCCGGCTGACCGCGGCCATGCTGGGCGTCAACGCGCACATCAACCACGACCTGGCGCTGGCCCTGATCGGCACCTGGAACGAGCTGGGCGCCCCCGGGGACGACCTCATCCACCCCGACTACCTGCTGGTCAATGAGATCTTCTTCGAGGAGATCCCGCCCCTGCGCCGCGGGTTCTCCACCGCCTGGCAGCTCGACCTGGACGCGTTCGTGGGCCCGCTGGACGACTGGTCGCAGCGCATGCTCGTCACGGTGACCCGGGCCCGGGCCTGGGACCAGGCCCGCGACCTGTGGCTGCTGCGGCACGACGCCGACGACTTCGAACAGGCCCGGCGCAGCATGGACAGGGCGGCCTCGCTGCTGGCCGAGTTCGCCATCCTGGGCGATCGGCTGGTCACCGACACGGGCGCGGGCATGGCCGGCGGCCGGCGGTTCCTGCGCCGCCTGTTCGGCCGCGAGCGCCCGGCCGTCAGTCCTCGATGAGGGTGGTCGTGCCGGGCGTCCAGCCCGACACGTCGGCCAGCCGGCCCCGCCACAGGCTGCCGCTCTCGCCGGAGTGCAGACCGGGGCTGTGGATGCGGGTGTTGCGCAGGTGGATGTAGCGGGTCGGCGCCATCAGGGCCGTGTATTCGCGCTGCGACACCTCGCCGCCGGTGTCGCGTGACCGGATGGCCGCGTGGGCCAGGTCGGACTGCTCCTTGACGTTCTCCGCGGTGCCGACGTAGAAGGCGTCCTCGTGGTCGTTCATCTCGCTGACCTCGGCGAACCACTGCCACTGCGGGATCAGCTCGCCGCTGACCAGCAGGCCGTGCACGCTGAGGCTGAGCGGCACCCCGGGGTCGACCGGCTCGGTCAGGCGGTCCATCTGGGCCACGTAGGTCCCCAGCACGCTGTCGGGCTCGGACCAGTCGAAATGGCCCGTGGCCCCGTTGAGCATCGCATCGAGCATCGCCGCCCACCCCCGCAGCCGACTTTAGGGTCCGCGGCCGCCGCCGGGGGCGCTAATACCGGTTTCCGGTCGCGACCCGCGAGTTGATCACGTCGGCCAGATAGCCGGCGTCGGTCGTCGGCGTCAGCACCTGCGGGTTGACCCAGAACCCGCGCCGCACCACCTCGTCCGGCCGGCGGTAGTAGAGCACCACCTCGTTGCGACGCGCGGCCACCGCCGGAGCCGTGTCGGCCAGCGCCTCCCACGGCACGAAGAGGGTGCCGAACGGCTGCCGGTCGAAAACCCCGTCCGCCCGCAGCCGGACGCCGAAGGGGCCGAGCGCCACATGCCACTGCACGGCCACGATGACGATCCACAGGCCCGCCACGCCCAGATCGCCCCACCACACGACCCGGCCGCTCGCCACGTCGCGCACGTCGTCACCGATCAGGCTCACCCCGACGACTGTGACACCCGCCGCCGCCAGCACCGCGGCCGGGCTGGCCACCTCGGCGAACTCGCCCGGCGGCGACACCAGCCGGGCCGGGTGGTAGAGCTGTGAGGCCACGACCATCAGCACGACGAACGTCATCACGACCGCCACGCTCAGCAGGAACAGCACGGTCTTGACCGGGCCGGCGCAGAGCACCAGCCCGGCCGACAGCAGCACCGAGACGACCAGCATCGCGAGCAGGAAAGGCCGGCGCCACCGGGAGACCGTCGCGAAGAAGCTCATCGCGCGGCCCGCCAGGCCGCGGCGGCCCGCTTGGGAGCCCGCGCCAGCCAGGCGTCCTGCACCACCTCGGCCAGCTCGCCGCGGCCGAGCTCGCCGATGTCGCGGCCCAGCAGCAGCACGGCCTTGTAGCCGTTCCAGTGCGGGGTGGTGAAGAACGGGGTGCTCTCGTCGCGCACCATCGCCTGCTTGTCCGACTCGGACTCGACGTGGAATGCGATCACGTCCGGATAGGGCACGCCGGTCGCCGGATCGAAAGCGTCCTTGCGGGGCGTACGGAAGAAGACGAACGTCTTGCCGCCGACCGAGAACGCGGGATGGTCGTCGTCGCCACCCACGACCACATCCGGCATCGCCGTGGCCAACTCGTGAAGATCCTCGACCCGCGCTGGGCGGTCAGCGTCCCCCGACACGTCTGCCAGCCTAGGCCCGGCCGGTGGGGGGCCGACACCGGCCGGAAGGGCACAGTCTCACGCGAACCAGGCCATGCCGCGGCCGTGACCCTCGGTCCAGGCCAGCGGCTTGCCGTCCAAGGCGAGGATGTTCTTGTGCAGGCCGTCCACGGGCTGGGCGGGCAGGCCGGCGTACGGGATGATCCCGGGGTCCTCGGCGCAGACCCAGTGACCGGGCAGCTCGCCGGCCAGCGCGATGAACGCCTGCCGCCGTTCCTCCGGCACCTGATAGAGCACCGAGGTGTGGAAGACGACCAGGGTCGCGTCCTTCGGCGCCTGCGCGACCAGGCCCGGCAGCTCCTCGACCAGGTCGCCGCGGATCAGGCGCGGCGGGTCGGCGGCGGCGATGGCGGCCGCGGCCCGGAACCGGGCGAGCCGGTCGTCGTGCTCGGGCCAGATCAGCGCCTCGAGCCAGGCCCGCTCGTCGGGCGCGGTCACGTCGAGCGGGTTGAGGTCGATGCCGGCCCGCCAGCCGATCGACGGCAGCGCCGCCGGCGGGGTCAGCCCGGTCGCGGCGCACGAGAGCACCGGGCCCGACGACCCGAGCCGCGGAAAGCCCGCGTAGTCGTACGAATACCGGTCGCCGTACAGGTTGAGACCGGCCGACGCGCCCACCTCGATCAGCGCGAGCGGCTGGGGCAGCGCCGCCAGCACCGGCAGCAGCAGGGCGGACCGCCCGATCTCGTTGGTCTGGGTGGCCCGCCGCCGCAGCTCGCCGGCCACGGTCGTCCAATGTGCCGCGACGAACTCGCGGAACGCGTCGTAGAACCCGACCGGCCCGCCGAGCAGCCGCACCACCCCGAACAGCAGGTTGGGCTGCCGCTTGGGCTGCGGCACCGTGTCGATCAGGGCGAGCAGCTCGTCGTCCCGGGCGACGGCGTGAGCCAGCCGGTTGTAGGTGGGGGAGGAGCCGCGCGCCTGGCGCTCGGCGAAGTCTTCATACCAGTCGGCCGTGGTCACCGGGGCATCGTCTCATCGCCGTGCGGCCGGCCGACTCACCCGCACGGCCGATCGAGATCCGCACCCTCAGACGGTCACCTCGCGCAGCTCGCCCGAGGTCACGTCGTAGACGAAGCCGCGCACCGACTCCTTGACCGGGATGAACGGGTCGGCCTGGATGCGCCGGATCGACTGCCGCACGTCCTCGTCGAGGTCGCTGAACGCCTCGGCGGCCCACGGCGGGCGCAGGCCGACCTGCTGCTCGATGGCCGACTTGAACCCGTCGTCGGTGAAGGTGAGCATGCCGCAGTCGGTGTGGTGGATCAGGATGATCTCGGTGGTGCCCAGCAGCCGCTGGCTGATGGCCAGGCTGCGCAGCTCGTCGGCGGTGACCACGCCGCCCGCGTTGCGGATGACGTGGGCGTCGCCCTCGCTCAGACCGAGCAGGCCGTACGGGTTGAGGCGCGCGTCCATGCAGGCGAGCACGGCGACGTGCTTGGCCGGCGGCAGCGGCAGGCTGCCCTTGTCGAAAGAAGCGGCATACCGCTCGGCGTTCGCGAGCAGCTCATCAGTGACGCTCATGAAGAACCTCCCAGGTAATCGGCCTCCGAAACATACATCGCCGATTGCCGCGATAGGCAATGGCGAACGCTCTCGACGACCGGGCGCCGGCGGCCGAGCTGGGCCGGCGCCGCAGTCAGGGCGGTGGCCACCTCCGCGGCGCGCCGCAGGTTCTCAGGTCAGGACCAGCACGACATATTCGGCCGGTCCCTCCCGGACGGTCCGGATTTCGGCGAACCCGCAGCGCCGCAGAAGCGCGACCGACGCGAGGTTGCCGATGTCGGCCGTCGCCCGCAACGGCCGGGTCGTCTCCACGTCGAGGAAGAGGGTGAGCGCCCGGGTGCCGACGCCCCGGCCCCAGAAGGCCTGCCCGAGCCAGTAGCCGGCCTCCCGCACCCCGTCCTGCCACCAGGCCACCAGGCTGCCCGCCACCACCCCGTCGACCAACACAGTCCGGGCCGTCACGGCCGGATCGCCGAGGATCCTGTCCGTCCAGTGCCGCACGAACGCCTCATGCTCGCGGGCCGGAAAGTTTGCTCGCCGCTGTGCCTCGGGTTCCTGTTCCTGCGCGAAGAAGACCTCGACGTCCTCCGCGGTGACCGGGCGCAACCGGACTTCAGGGATCATGCCGGCCACCCTAGACGAGGCAGGCCCCGGCTATCCGGCGGAGGCGGGAGCGCAAACCTGGGTGCGCAGGGTGGATCGGCCCTCGGACCAGGTGCCGAGGATTGAGGTTGCCCAGAGGGCGTCGACGGCGAGCGCGCAGCGGGCTCCGAAGAGGACGTCGCCGGCCAGGGACGGTTCGGCGCGGGCGAACGAGCCGCACATGTCGTGGGCGGCGATCTGCTCGTGCACCGCGTCGGCCTCGACGTGTTCGTCGTAGAAGGCGGTCGCGCCGACGTCCCCGCCGAGACGGCGCAGACCGTTGGCGTAGGCCCGGTTCGGCAGCGACGAGGTCATCTCGTAGGCGGCCAGGTGGCCGAGCAGCGCACCCCGGTGGCGGCGGTGCAGGCCGAACAGCGACATCAGGTTGTTCACCGCGAGCGTCGGCGCGCCGACCTGGTCGACGTGCGCGCCGTAGCGCAGGTCGAGGCCGAACCAGCTCATGGTCCGCTTGAACAGCTCCTGGTGCATCCGCGGTTCGACCCCGCCGCCGTACTCGTCGGCCTGGATCTCGATCAGGGCCGCCTTGGCCCGGCCGGCGAGCCGGGGGATGGCCCACGTGTGTGGGTCGGCCTCGCGCAGGTGATAGACCGAGCGGTGGATCACGAACTCGCGGAACTGCTCGTGCGTCGCCCGCCCGCGCAGATAGCCGGACAGGCCCGGGCCGTCGTCCTCGGCCACGATCTCGCCGAGCCGCTGCGGCACCAGGGCCGGGTCGACGTCCTCGGGCGTCGTCCCGACGAGGTCGTGCAGCGAGCTTTCGAATCGCTTCTCCGCGGCCGTGCGCAGCCGCAGCATGCCCGGATCCCACTCCCACCGGTCGTCCACGCCGTCCCAGCCGCGATAGGCGAGCTCGTAGCAGACGAACAGGGTCAGGTGCAGGTCTTCGTCACCGCCGAACCGGGCGAAGGCCGGCAGTTTCGTCGCACGGCCGGCCAGCACGTCGATCAGCGCCGCCGACACCGGCCCACGGGCCCGAGGTAGTTGCATCACCGCAAACTTCCCCGTCCCGGACGAGGTAAACGGCCTGTTTCAACCGCAGCTCAGAGGGCATTTCGTCGCCATGTCCGCGACGATCGTTCCCTACCCCGACGGGCCGCTCATCGTGCGCGGCGACTTCGAGATGCGCACCCCGGACGGCGAGCTGATCGACCCCGGGCGCGGCACGATCGCCCTCTGCCGCTGCGGCAAGTCGGCCACCAAGCCGTTCTGCGACGGCACCCACAAGGTCGCCCGTTTCCACGCCGGCTCCGGCCGGGAGACCCCGGCCCCGCGTCAGGACGGGTGACGCAGCTCGCGGGTGAGCACCTTGCCGGTGGCGTTGCGGGGCAGCTCGGGGAGGAAGACGGCACCGGCCGGGCCGGCTCCTCCATCAGCTGCTGAATCATCACCGGTACGGCGATCAGCGCCGTGCACCGCTGCGCTTCGAGAGTGGCCAGCACGTCCGCGGGCGAGAAGCGCTGCCGCAGCACGATCGTGGCCCGCAGGGCGAGGCCGATCTGCAGCCCGGCGAAGCCCCAGGCGTGGAACAGCGGCGCCGAGATCAGCATCCGCACCCCGGCGGTGAGCGGGATCCGGTCGATGATCGAGCAGAGCGGGCTGAACCCGCCGGGCGTCGGCCGCCGGGCGCCCTTGGGCACGCCGGTCGTCCCGGAGGTGAGCACGATCGTGCGCCCGGGCCGCGCGGGCGGCTCGACGAGCCCGGCCGGGGCCAGGTCGAGCCGGTCGGAGCGCACCGCGAGCACGCCCGGCGGCGGCTCGAACCCGGCGTCGTGGACCAGGGCCCGTAACTCCTGAGCGGCGGTCACGGCGGCCAGCTGGGACGCCGACAGCCCGGTGTTCATCAGCACGGGGTCGGCGCCGAGCGTGGCCACGCCGATCAGCGTCTAGACCATGCGGGCCGAGTTGCGGCACAGCACCCCGACCCGGTCGCCCGGCCGCACCGGCAGGGCGGCGGCGATGCGCGACGAGCGATCGAGCAGTTCCGCGTACGTCAGGGGACCGTTCTCGTCGATCACCGCCACCCGCCCGGGATCTCGGGCGGCGGCCTGCCGCAGCTCCCCGGCCAGCCCGAAGCCCCACTTGTGCAGCGCCGCGAACTGCCGGACGATCCGCTGCGGAGCCCCCGGGTGGAGCAGGCCGCGCCGCGCCATCGTGCCGACGACGAACGCGGACGCGTCCATCAGCGGATCTGCCGTCCGGTGATGGCCCGCGAGATGACCAGCCGCTGGATCTCCGACGTCCCCTCGAAAATCGTGTAGATCTTGGCGTCCCGGTACATCCGCTCGACCGGATGGTCGCGCAGATAACCGGCCCCGCCCAGGATCTGCACCGCTTTCTCGGTCACCGCGACCGCCACCTCGCCCGCCTTGAGCTTGGACATCGAGCCCTCGCCGGCCAGGAACGGCCGGTCGTTGCGGCCCATCCAGGCCGCCCGCCAGACCAGCAGCCGGGCCGCGTCGATCTCGGTGCGCATGTCGGCCAGGGCGAACGCGATGGCCTGGTTCTCGACGATCGGCCGGCCGAACTGGACCCGGGTGCCCGCGTACTCGAGCGCGTACTCGTAGGCGGCGCGGGCGATGCCGAGGGCCTGCGCGCCGACCGCCGGGCGGGAGAGTTCGAACGTGCGCATCGAGGCCTGCCCGGTCGAGCGCTGGCCCTGGCGGGCCCGGGCCAGCCGCTCGTCGAGGGCCTCCTTGCCGCCGAGCAGGCAGCTGCCGGGGACGCGGACGTCGTCCAGGAAGACGTCCGCCGTGTGCGAGGCGCGCAGCCCGAGCTTGCGCAGTTTCTTGGTGGCGACCAGACCCTCGGTGGCCGGCGGCACGACGAACGCGGCCTGCCCGCGTGAGCCCAGCGTCGGGTCGACGGTCGCGGTCACCACGTGCACGTTGGCGATGCCGCCGTTGGTCGCGTACGCCTTCTGCCCGGTGAGGGTCCACTCGTCGCGAGCCTCTTCGTAGACGGCCCGGGTGCGCATCGCGGCCACGTCGGAGCCGGCCTCGGGCTCGGTCGAGCAGAACGCGCCCACCTTCGGATCGTCCGCGTCGCCGAAGCACTGCGGCACCCACTCGACCATCTGGTCGGGCGTGCCGGAACCGTAGATCGCGGCCACCGCCAGCGAGGTGCCCGAGATCGCCATGCCGATCCCGCCGTCACCCCAGAACAGCTCCTCGTTGAACACCGGCAGCGACAGGCCGCTCATGTCGGACCAGGCGTTGATCAGGAACTCGAAGCCGTACAGCCCGATCTTCGCGGCCTCCTGCAGGATCGGCCACGGCGTTTCCTCGCGCTCGTCCCACTCGGCCGCGGCGGGTCGGATCACGCCCTCGGCGAACCCGTGCACCCACTCCCGCAGATCGTTCTGCTCCTCGTTGAGGTCGAGCCAGAACTCCATCCGACGCCCTTCCGCCCTGGGGGGTTTACCGGCCGGTAACGTTACGCAGGCGTAACTTGACCCGCAAGGTGCGGCCGCCGACCGGACAGCGCGAATCGTGCGCCGTCGTAACCGAACGAGACCCGCCCGGGCAGCAGGATCGGCTGCTTGAACTGGACGTCCACCGTGTACGCCGCCGGGAGCCTTCCCTCGAGCGCGGCCAGGCAGCGGGCCTTGCTCCACATACCGTGCGCGATCGGCCGCGGGAAGCCGAACAACCGCGCCCCGAGCCGCGACGTGTGGATCGGATTCCGGTCACCCGACACGAACGCGTAGTCGGTGCCCGCCCGGGCCGGCACCCGCCAATCAGCTTTCCTGGGCGGCTCCGGCTCCGGCTCGCGCTTCTTGGTGGCCGAGGAGCCACTGCGCGAGAGGTACGTCGACACGCTCGTCCACACCTGCTCGCCGTCCACCGACGCGGTCGCCACGAGGTCGACCTGCCGGCCCCGGTCGTGCGGGCGCAGGTCGGCCGCTGTCACCTGGAGATCCAGCTTCAGGTCGGCGGTGATGACCCGGTGCACGGTGATCCGGTTGGCGATGTGGACCAGCCCGACCGCCGGGAACGGGAAATCGGCCGCCGTCATCAGACGCATCGCCAGGGGGAACGCGAGCACGTGCGGATAGGTCGCGGGCAGCGTGTCGCTCAACCGGACACCACAGACCCGGTCGTACGCCGCCAGATGATCGCGATCGACCTCGACACCCCGCCGCACGAACGAGACGTCGGGCAACTCCCCGGCCCGCCGCCGCGGGATCAGCCCGAGCGCCGCCCGCAGCGTGCTGCCACCCAGCGACTGTCCCACCTCGACGACCGGCACCGGGTCACGCCCCGAGCAGGCTCTGGCCGCAGACCCGCACGACGTTGCCGGTGATCGTGCCCGAGCCGGGAGAGGCGAACCAGGCGATCGTCTCGGCCACGTCGACCGGCAGCCCGCCCTGAGCCATGCTGTTCATCCGGCGCCCGGCCTCGCGCAGCGTCACCGGCATCTTGGCCGTCATGGCCGTCTCGATGAACCCGGGGGCCACCGCATTGATCGTGATGCCGCGCCCGATCAGCTCCGGCGCGCTCGCCTGGACGAGCCCGATCACGCCGGCCTTGCTGGTCGCGTAGTTGGTCTGCCCCCGGTTGCCGGCGATGCCCGCGATCGAGGCGACCCCGATGATCCGGCCGCCCTCGCGCAGCAGCCCGCGGCCGATGAGCGCGTCGTTGATCCGCTCCGGTGCGAGCAGGTTGACCGCGAGCACGGAACCCCAGCCGGCCGCGTCCATCTTGGCGATCGTCCGGTCGCGGGTGATGCCCGCGTTGTGGACCAGGATGTCGATCGGCCCGCTCAGATAGGACGCCAGCCGCTCACCCACGCCGTCGGCGGTCAGGTCGAGCTGCAGGGCCCGCCCGCGCACGTCGTTGGCCACCCCGGCCAGCGCGTCCCCGGCGGCCGGCACGTCGAGCGCGATCACCTCGGCGCCGTCACGGGCGAGCACCCGGGCGATGGCCGCGCCGATCCCGCGGGCGGCCCCGGTGACCAGCGCCGTCCGGCCGGCCAGGGGGAGCTGCCAGTCGGCGGGCCCGGACGGGTTTCCGGCGCCGACCCGGACGACCTGACCCGAGACGTACGCCGACCGGCCGCTGAGCAGGAACCGCAGGGTGGACTCGAGAGCGCCCTCACCGCCGCGTTCCACATAGACCAGTTGCGCGGTGATGCCGCGCCCGAACTCCTTGCCGATGCTGCGGGTCAGCCCCTCGAGGGCGCGCTGGGCGGTCGCCTCGTGCGGCGACGCGGCCGACTCGGGCGGGGTGCCCAGCACGATCACCCGGCCGCACTTGCGCACGCTGCGGGCGTTCGGGTGGAAGAACGCGTACAACTCGGTGAGCTCGCCCGCGTCGGTGATGCCGGTCGCGTCGAAGATCAGCGCGCCGTGCTTCCCTGTGCTTGCCGGAGCGGCTTCGCCGCGCGTCACCGGCTCGTCGAGCACCTCGACCGCGGCCCCGGCGAGCAGCTTGCGCACCGGGTCGCCGAGCCGGCCGCCCGGGGCCGCGCCGAGCAGCACCGGGCCCTCGGTCAGCGGGTCGCCCGCCCGGTAGCGCCGCAGTCGGGGCGGATCGGGCAGGCCGAGCCGCTTGACCAGGCCGCGCCCGGGACCGGAGTTCGCGAAGCCGGCGTACCTGTCACCCATGGGCCGCAGCCTACTCGGCCCCGTCGTTGCTAAGCTACTCGTTGGTAATCAACCAGCCGACTCCCTGTGGAGGCCAGCCGTGCCGACCGCTCCTCGCCGCGTCGCCGTGCTCGGCGGCAACCGCATCCCGTTCGCCCGGTCGAACGCGCGGTACGCCCAGGCGTCGAACCAGGACATGCTCACCGCGGCCCTCGACGGGCTGGTCGCCCGGTACGGCCTGGCCGGGCAGCGTCTCGGCGAGGTGGTCGCCGGGGCGGTCCTCAAGCACTCGCGCGACTTCAACCTGACCCGGGAGACCGTGCTCGGGTCCCGCCTCGACCCGCGCACCCCCGCCTACGACGTGCAGCAGGCCTGCGGCACCGGGCTCGAGACGGCGATCCTGGTCGGCAACAAGATCGCGCTGGGCCAGATCGACGTCGGCGTGGCCGGCGGGGTGGACACCACGTCGGACGCCCCGCTGCAGCTCAACGACGACATGCGGCGCGCTTTGCTCGCGCTCAACCGGGCCCGCTCGCTGGGTGAACGGTTGAAGGCGGCGGCCAAGCTCAACCCGCTGCTCGCGTTCAAGCCCGACGTGCCGCGCAACGCCGAGCCGCGGACCGGCCTGTCCATGGGCGACCACGCCGCGCTCACCGCGCTCAAGTGGAGCATCGGCCGCGAGGCGCAGGACGAGCTCGCGCTGGCCTCGCACCAACGGCTGGCGGCCGCGTACGACCGGGGGTTCTTCGACGATCTGGTGACGCCCTATCTCGGGCTGGGTCGCGATCAGAACCTGCGGGCCGACACCAGCCTGGAGAAACTGGCCCGGCTCAAGCCGGTGTTCGGCAGCACCGACGCCACGATGACCGCGGGCAACTCGTCCCCGCTGACCGACGGCGCCTCGACCGTGCTGCTGTCGTCGCAGGAGTGGGCGGACGAGCACAACCTGCCGGTCCGCGCCTACCTGACCGACAGCGAGACCGCCGCCGTCGACTATGTGCACGGCGACGAGGGCCTGTTGATGGCCCCGGCCTACGCGGTGCCGCGGATGCTCGCCCGCAACGGCCTGACCCTGCAGGACTTCGACTTCTACGAGATCCACGAGGCGTTCGCGTCGCAGGTCCTGTCGACGCTGGCCGCGTGGGAGTCGCCCGAGTTCAGCAAGGAGAAACTCGGCCTGGACGCCCCGCTGGGCTCGATCGACCGGGCCAAGCTCAACGTCAACGGCTCCTCGCTGGCCGCCGGCCACCCGTTCGCGGCGACCGGCGGGCGCATCGTCGCCACCCTGGCCAAGCTCCTCGAGGAGAACGGCTCCGGCCGCGGCCTGATCTCCATCTGCGCCGCCGGCGGCCAGGGCGTGGTGGCGATCCTCGAGCGTTAGGCGGCCTGGTCCTGCAGGGCCGGCAGGAGCACCCGGTCGAACTCGGCCGCGGGCATCGGCTTGCCGAACAGGTAGCCCTGGCAGGACGGGCACTCCAGCTCGCGCAGCGCGTGCCAGTCCTCCGGGTCCTCGACACCCTCGGCCACGACCGACATGTCGAGCGACTTGGCCAGCCACAGCACGGCCTGGATGATCGAGGCCTTGCGCGGGTCGGCCGAGAGGCCGGCCACGAACGAGCGGTCCAGCTTGACGACGTCCGCGGGCACCGACTGCAGCCAGGTCAGTGAGCTGTACCCGGTGCCGAAGTCGTCGAGCGCGATCCGCACGCCCAGGCTCTTGAGCATCTCGAGCCGCTCCCGGACATCGACCGACGAGCTCAGCAGGGCGGTCTCGGTGATCTCCAGGACGAGGCGCGACGGGTCGAGCTCGGGGTGCTGGGAGAGCAGGTTGGCCAGCATCGGCACGAAGTCCGGCTCGGCCAGCTGGCGCGGGCTGACGTTGACCGACACGTAGCTGAGGTGGTCGCGCCAGGCGACCAGGTGGCCCACGGCCAGCCGCAGCACGTGCTCGCCGAGCTGGACGATCAGGCCGGTCTCCTCGGCGGCCGGGATGAAGTGGAACGGGCTGAGGATCTCGCCCTGCGGCGTGCGCATGCGGACCAGCGCCTCGGCGCCGATGATGCGGCCGGAGCCGGCGGCGACGATCGGCTGGAACCAGATCGGCAGCGTCTCGTCCAGGTCGCCGGCCAGGGCCTCGCGCAGGCGCGCCTCGGCCGCGATCCGTTCGCGGACCTTGACCCGCATGTCGTCGCTGAAGACCTTCATACGGTTGCCGCCGGCGCGCTTGGCCGCGTACATGGCGGTGTCCGCGGCCAGCACGGTGTCGTCGGCCTGCTCGGGGGTGAAGCCGGTGGCCAGGCCGAGGCTGAGCGAGACCTGCAGGTTCCCGTCGGTCATGTTCAGGGGTTCGGCGAACGCGGCCAGCACGTCCCGGCCGACCTGGGCGCCGGCCTCGGGGGAGGCGGCCAGCGCGACCACGAACTCGTCGCCGCCGAGCCGGGCGACCAGCGCGCCGGCCGGGACGGCGTCGCGCAGGCGCCGGGCCAGGCCGCGCAGCAACTCGTCGCCGGCCGCGTGCCCGGAGCCGTCGTTGACCGTCTTGAACCGGTCGACGTCCATGTAGAGGACGTCGACCGGGTTGGTGCGCACGGCCAGCAGCTCGGCCAGGTCGTGCTCGAACGCCGAGCGGGACAGCAGGCCGGTGAGCGCGTCGTGGCGTACCTGGTTCTGGAGCTCCTCCTGGTGACGGCGGCTCTCGGTGACGTCGAGGCAGTGCACGAAGATCATCTGAAGGTGGCCGGCGCTGTCGTGCAGGTTGGTCGAGTGCACCTCGACCCAGAGCATCGAGCCGTCGTCGTCCCGGCGGTACTGCCGGGTGCGGATGGCCGAGTCGTGTTCCGCGAGCAGCTGGTCGAAGAGGCCGGCGGCTTCCTCGTCGAAGGGGGTGATCGGCAGATCGGCGACGGTGTACCCGGCCGGCAGCTCGTCCGGCAGGCGCAGCCAGCTCCGGTAGGCTGAGTTGGTGCGCAGGATCCGGCCGTCCGGCGACAGCATCGCCATCGGTACGGGCGTCTCGTCGAAGGCGACGGTGAGCTGGGCCTGGCTCTCGTCCAGGTGCTCCTGGGCGCGGCGCTCCTCGCCCTCGGTCAGCCGCCACTGGATCAGCTGGAACGCGGCCGCGAACAGCACCGCCGTGCCGTGCAGGAAGGCCCAGAACAGCGGGTGGGTGTGCGCGGACTCGTGCCCGTAGGTCAGATCGGGGTCGATCAGCCCGAAGAACGCGTGGTGCGCCGTGGTGGCCAGCAGGAACATGCCGAACGGGGCCCAGTCGCGGTAGAGGGCGAGCGCGCCCACGGCGATGAAGAACGTGAAGTGGGCCTCGGTCTTGCCGTGGTTCATCGCCACGAAGGCGGCGCAGGCGGTGACGAAGCCGAACGCCACGAAGATCGACGGCAGGCGGCGGCCGCGCAGGGCGGCCGCGGCGACGATGCAGGGCAGGATCAGCAGCACCAGGCCCGTGGCGACGTTTGCCGCCCAGGGCGCTGTGGTAGCCGCCGAAGACGACCAGCGCCGCCATGCTGGCCGCGAGCAGCCGGGTGAGCAGGCGGTGCCGCCCCGCCCAGTCCTCGTCGCGCAGACCGCCGCCGGCCGGTAGCCAGCGTGACAGCGTGTTCGTCCCAGTCACCATGCGCTCAGCTTCGGCCCCCCGGGTAGCGACCTGCGCAACAAGCGAGGAGCAGACGGGTTGCGGCCCCGCCGGGGCCCTGGTTCTCCAGCCGTCCGGAGGACCAGGCTTCGGCCGCAGTACAGTGACGGTGGGCACATTCGATACGGAGACGTTCCGTTTCTCAACCCGGCGGGTCTAGGGTTCCTTTCGGATACGGAACAGTTCCGTTTCGAAACTAAGGGGAAACACCAGATGGACGCAGCACCTGCGACCGCCCCGGCCGGGCACCCCCGGCGGTGGGCAATCCTCGGCGTACTGGTCATCAGCCTGCTGGTGGTCGTGCTCGACAACACGATCCTGAACGTCGCCCTGCGCACGATCGCCGACCCGGAGCACGGGCTCGGCGCGACGCAGAGCGAGCTCGAGTGGGCGATCAACTCGTACACCCTGGTCTTTGCCGGCCTGCTCTTCACGGCCGGCATCCTGGCCGACCGTCTGGGCCGCCGGATCACCCTGGTCACCGGCCTGGCCATCTTCGCGATCGCCTCGCTGGTCTCCAGCTACGCCGACTCGGCCAACCAGCTGATCGCGGCCCGCGCGCTGATGGGTCTGGGCGCGGCGGCGGTCATGCCGGCCACGCTCTCGATCATCGCGAACGTCTTCACGCCGCAGGAGCGGCCCCGGGCCATCGGCATCTGGGCCGGCGCGGTCGGCCTCGGCGTGGCCATCGGCCCGATCGTCGGCGGCCTGCTTCTCGAGAACTTCTGGTGGGGCTCGGTCTTCCTGATCAACGTGCCGATCGCCGCCGCCGGCGTGTTCCTCGTGCTCTTCCTGGTGCCCGAGTCGCGTGACCCGCGCCCCAACCGCATCGACATCCCCGGCGTGCTGCTCTCGATCGTCGGCCTGACCCTGCTCACGTACGGCGTGATCGAGGGCGGCGAGGCCGGCTTCGGCGACGTGAAGTCGTGGGGCACGCTGGCCGGTGCCGTGGTCGTCCTGGCCGCGTTCGTGATCTGGGAGATGCGGACCAAGTTCCCGTCGCTCGACGTCCGGCTGTTCCGCAACCGCACGTTCTCGGCCTCGACCGGCGTGATCGGCCTGGTGTTCTTCGCCGCGATGGGCGCGATGTTCTTCGGCGCGTTCTACCTGCAGCTGGTCCGCGGTTACGGCCCGCTCGCCTCCGGCGCACTCTTCGTCCCGTTCGCGGTGGCTCAGATGGTCTTCGCCCCGCGCAGCGCCGCGATGGTCAAGCGCTTCGGCCCCAAGATGGTCGGCACCGTCGGCCTGCTGCTGGTCGCGGCCGGCCTGGCGGTCTGGATCTTCATCGGTCAGGACACCCCGATCTGGGTCGTCGGCGCCGCGTTCTTCGTAATGGGTGTCGGCATGGCGAACGTGATGCCGCCCGCCACCGAATCGATCATGGCAGCGCTGCCCCGCGAGAAGGCCGGTGTCGGCTCGGCCGTCAGCAACACGATCCGCCAGCTCGGCGGCGCCCTCGGCGTCGCGGTCCTCGGCGCCGTGCTCTCCTCGGTCTACCGCAACAACCTCGGCTCCGCGACCGACGGTCTGCCGGCCCAGGCGGCCGACGCGGCCCGGGAGTCGATCTCCGGTGCCTACGGCGTGGCGGAACAGGCCGGCGCGGCTGCTCCGGCCCTGCTCTCCTCGGCCAACGCGGCCTTCCTCGACGCCATGCACTACGCGTCGATCGGCTCGATGGTGTTCGCGCTGCTCGGTGCGGTGGTCGCCCTGCTCTGGCTGCCCGGCAAGCGCCCGGCCGACGCCCCGGCGCCGACCGTGGCCGAGGGCCTGGCGGAAGAGCAGGGAGTCGAACTGGTCGACGGCGTGACCCGTCGGTAACAATGAACCCCATGACCACGGCTAGTCTGCCCGGCCAGGAGCGCAAAGCTCCTGGCCGGCCCCGCAACGCCCGGGCCGACGAGGCGATCCTGCGCGCCGTCCTCGACCTGCTCAGCGAGGGCCAGAGCGCCGCCGCGATCTCGATCGAAGCGGTCGCGGCCCGAGCCGGGGTGGGCAAGGCGACGATCTATCGGCGGTGGCCCAACAAGGAGGCCCTGCTCGTCGACGCGGTCGCGTCGATGAAGGGCCCGCTGCCCACCCCGCAGGGCGTCTCGGTGCGGGACGACCTGGTCATGCTGATCAAGGCCAACCGAGGTCACAAGCGCGAGTACGGCAAGATCACTGCCTGCCTGCTGCCGGAGCTGCTGCGTGACGACTCGATCCTGGAGATGTACCAGGCGGTCGTCGAGCCCCGGCGCGACGTGATGCGCGGCGTGCTGCGGCGCGGCATCGAAAACGCGGAGCTGCGGGCCGACCTCGACATCGAGCTCACGCTGCTCATGCTCACCGGTCCGTCGATGATGCACGGTCTGTTCCGGTGGGATCCGCGGGTGCCCGACGAGGGCTTTGTGGAAGCGCTGGTCGACGCGGTGCTCCGCGGTGCCGCTGCTTAGAAGAGAACCGGGCGTGGGTCCTGGGTGACGCCACGCCCGGCGCCCGCCGTCCGGGTCCGTGTCGCTCCCACTCGAAGCGGCAACGACCCCCCGTTGTCGGATCCGACCGGCACACCTACTCTGCTGCACGCGGACACCCCGCATACGAAATCCGAACGAATCCGGATGTCTGCCCGCCGACAACCCTGGTGGCGCGTGACGGCTAACGTCGATGAGTCCGACGTCTCCAACCTTTCGGGAGCACGCCGTGTCGCAGTTCACCGTGCTGCCCGACCCCGGGCAGGCGCAGACCCTGGACGAGGTCGCGGGCTGCCTGCGCCTGCTCAAGACCTGGGCCGGCAACCCGTCCTACGAGACGATCGCGGCCCGGGTCAACGCCGGTCGTCCCGCGGCCGACCAGGTCGGCAAGACCACGGTGGTCGACTGCTTCCGGGCCGGGCGCCGCCGCATCGACACCGAGCTCGTGGTCGCCGTCGTCGAGGCGCTGCACGCCGACGTCGGCTACACCATCCAGTGGCGACAGGCCCTCGGTGTGGTCACCGGCGAAAATCAGGCGGGCGCCCAGGTCCGCGTCCAGGACACGCTGCCGGCCGATCTGCCCGGTTTCGTCGGCCGGCCCCCGCTGCCCGCCGCGCCGGTCTCGGTGCTGGCCGGGATGGCCGGCGCCGGGAAGACCCGGCTCGCCGTGCACCTGGCCCACCGGCTGGCCGACTCCCGGCCCTTCCACCGGGTGCTCGCGGTCGGCCTGCGCGGCGCCCACCCCGACCAGCCCCCGGCCGACCCGGGCGCGGTGCTCGACGGGTTCCTGCGGCTGCTCGGCATGACCGGCCATCACCTGCCGCACGGGCTCGCGGCGCGCTCCGCGGCGTTCCGCTCCCGGCTGGCCGGCTCGCGCAGCCTGGTGCTGCTCGACGACGCCCACGACGAGGAGCAGGTGCGGCCGCTGCTGCCGGAGACGCCGGGCAGCGTCACCCTGATCACGACCCGGCGCCGCCTCGACGGCCTGACCACGGCCTCGCACGTGCCGGTCGACGTCTTCACCCCGGAGCAGGCCCGCGACTACCTGCGCGCGGCGGTGCCGGAGGTGCCGCCCGGCACTGACCCGGCCGCGGCCGACCGGACAGCCGAGACCTGCGGGCATCTGCCGCTCGCGATGGCCCTGGTGGCCGGGCACATGCGCGACCGTCCCGGGTGGACGCTGACCGACCACGCCGACTGGCTGGCCGAGCGGCGCCGCTCCGGCCGGCTCGACCCCGGCGTGCAGCAGGCGCTCGACGTGTCGTACCGGAACGTCTCCTGCCGTGGCCGTGGACTGCTGCGGCTGCTCGCGCATCACCCCGGGCCCGACTTCGGCGAGTACGCGGCGGCCGCGCTGACCGGTCTCAGCCCGGAGCAGGCGGGGCAGGGGCTGCGCGAACTCGGGCGGCACCACCTGCTTCGGCCGGCCGGGGCGGGCCGCTGGGCGATGCACGACCTGGTGCGGGTGTACGCGACCGGGCGCTCGGCCGACGAGGACCGGCGGGCCGACCGGCGGGCCGCGCTGACCCGGCTGTTCGACTACCTGGCGACGGCGCCCGATCTCACCGAGCGGGCCAACCGGGCGGCGGCGGCCGAGTACGCGGCGGCCGAGGGCTGGACGGCCCACGCCGTACGGCTCCAGGAAAGATCGTCGGAGGCGGGCAACCTTTCCGGGCGGTAGGACCACTGACAGGCGTACCCCCGTCGCCTTTCCCCCCGAGGTCCCCATCGTGAGCAAAGCTGTCCCCTCCCGGCGCCGCCGCCGGTACGTCGCCGCCGGACTGGGCGTGCTGGCCCTGGTCGCCGGGGCCGGGCTGATCGGCCGCCAGGAGTTCGCCGACGCCGCCGCCAACGTCGTCTACGACACCGGCGCGGGCCTGGCCTTCACCGTCAACGGCACGAACGGCAACATCACCTCGCTCAAGCACAACGGCACCGAACTGGCGGCGAGCGGCCAGGCCGCGGGCCAGTTCCAGTCGGGCTGGTCGTCGGCCGCGGTGAGCAGCAAGACCTTCAGCAACGGCTCGGTGCTGGTGACCGCGGCCAACAGCGCCATCGGCGTGACCATGTACTACTACGCCCGGCGCAACGACAACACGATCTACATCGCCACCAGCATCACCAAGGCTCTGAACCCGGGTGAGGCCCGGTTCATCAGCCGGTTGAAGTCGTCGGTGCTCACCTCGTCGCCGGTCGCGGCGCGTACGGCGGGTTCGACGGCCACGGTCGAGGGGTCGGACGTGTTCGCGTTCGCCAACGGGCAGACCGCCTCGAAGTTCTACAGCTCGCAGCGGACCCTGGTGCAGCAGCCCTTCGGGGCGAGCGGCGGCGGCCACGGCGCGTACGTCATTCCCGGTTCTCACGAGATGAGCTCCGGGGGACCGTTCTTCCGCGACATCGAGGTCAACGACACGGGCACGGCCGTGAACATCACCCACTACATGTTCAGCGGCCATCAGCAGACCGAGCCGCTGCGGCTGGGCCTGCACGGGCCGTACGCGCTGGCCGTGACCGACGGTGCGCTGCCGGCCGGGCGTTCGCTCGACTTCCTGTCCGGCGTCATCCCGGGCCTGCTGCCCGATTCGGCGCGGGGCGGCATCACCGGCACGGCCTCCGGCGCCTGGGCCGGCGCGCGGGCCACGGTGGGTCTGGCCGGGACCAACGGTCAGTACTGGGGGCAGGTCAAGGCGGGGCAGTTCGTGATCGGGCACATCCGTCCGGGGACCTACACCGCGACCTTGTACGCCGGGGAGCTGGCCGTGGGGGCCACCCGCTCGGTGACGATCACCGGTGGCGCGTCGGCGTCACTGGCCATGACCGGTGACGTGCCCGCCGCCGGCTCGCTGTTCCAGCTGGGCGCCTTCGACGGCACCCCGGCCGGCTTCCGCAACGCCGACAAGATCGAAACCATGCACCCGTCGGACAGCCGGATGGCCGCCTGGAACCCGGGCCCGGTGGCCGTGGCCGCGGGCGCCGCGGCGTGGCCGATGGCGTCCTTCAAGTCGGTCAACTCGCCGCTGGCCCTGAGCTTCCCGCTGACCAAGGTCCCGGCGGCCGGGGTGCGGCTGCGGGTGGCGATCACGGGCGGCTTCGCCGGTGGCCGTCCGGCGGTGACGATCGGCGGCTTCACCTCACCCGCCTCGGCCTCGCCCGCCACGCCCAACCTCAACTCCCGCGGCGTCACCCGCGGCACGTGGCGCGGCGTCAACCAGACCTACACGTTCACCCTCCCGGCGAGCGCCCTGCGAGCCGGCACCAACACCCTGTCGATCAGCACCTTGAGCGGCAGCAGCGGAGCCACCTTCCTGAGCCCCAACTTCGTCTACGACGCCCTGGCCCTCGACCCGGCGTAGCCGCCGGCGCGGCCGTTCCCGTCGCCCACCTGTTACCGGGCGGTGGGGATGGCCGCTCGCATCCTGATCAGGCCGGTGGCCTGTCGCGGCGGCCTCGCGATCCGCTGAACGAAACCGGCCGGGGCAGGCTGCTTGAATGATTCGTCGCGCCTCGTCGGCCACTCGTGACGTTCTCGCAGACGCAACCCGGCGCTTCGCCGGCTCCGACGCGGGGGTTGCCTCATTCCTGCGGTCTCCGGGGACCATCGCGTTCGTCGCTGTGGAAGATCACGATGTCCAGGGCTGGTGCTGGGGCTATCGGCTGACTCGGCCGGACGCAACCAGCATGCTCTACCTGCACAATCTCGAAGTGGCTGAATCCGCCCGGCGCCGGGGTGTCGGCCGCGAACTGCTGCGATCGTTCATGAAAGCCGGTGAACGGCTCGGTGCCGGCAAGATGTTCCTCACCACCGGGGAAGCCAACGTGGCGGCGCGCCGGCTCTACGAGTCGATGGGCGCGGGCCTGGCCACGCAGGGACCGACAGTGAACTACTGGTTCCCGCTGCCCGCCGGCGATCGGCCGGCTCATCCCGGCGGCTCCTGATCGACGCGTCGGCGCCGATCAAGCCGCCGACCTCGGCCCGGCGCTCGGTGTCGGCTCGTGCTCCGGGGCCATGCGGACGATGCCCTGACCGCGGCGGTCGTTGACCTGCACGCCATGGCCACCCGCGTCGGCAAGGACCGCGGCCGGGCCGCCGATCCACAGGTACGTCCCGTCGGCCTCGATCGCCACGGGCACGGCGTCGGGCTGGTCGTCCGCGCCCGGCGTCGCGAGCCGGCCCGGCGACTGCGACCGTAGGTAGGCGAGCTCTTCGTCGGTAAAGGCCGTCCGGCCGACTCAAGGCCTTGCGAATGCCCACACGGTTTTGATGAGGGCGTGGGGGGTTTCGATCTGGGGGAGATGGCCGGCCTGCGGAAGCAGCTCGAACGTGGCTCCAGGGATGGCGGCGGCGAAGGCCCGGCCATAGTCGGGGGTGCCGATCCGGTCGGCCTCGCCCCAGGCCACGAGGGTGGGGGTGGTGACGGCGGCCAGGCGCCCGGCCAAGGTGGGGTCGGTCATCGCACGGCCGCCGTAGATCTGGAGGGCGGCGCGGTTGGCGGCCATCGCCGCGCGGGCCTGCGGGGGCAGGGCGGCCGGTTCGATGCCGTGGGTCGCCGGGTCGTGGTAGCTGCGGGCGGCGATCTCGGCCGGGGTCAGCGCGAAGAAGTCGGCCACGGGATGGCCGGGCACCGCGATGCCGACCGCGTTGACCAGCACGTAGCCGCTCACCCGGTCCGAGCCCAGCACGGCCATCTCGGCGGCGATCCAGCCGCCGATCGAGTTGCCCACCACCGTGACGTCGTGCAGGTCGAGCGCGTCGAGCAGCGCGACGTAGGTCGCGGCGAGGCCGGCGATCGAGTCGAGCCCCTCGGGGTGGGCCGTGCCGGCGAAGCCGGGGTGCGTCGGGGTGATCACCCGCACCGGTTCGGCGGCGGCGAACCGCTCGGCCCACGGAACGACGGTGAGTGGCCCGCCGCCGCCGTGCAGCAGCAGAACGGGATGGCCCTCGCCCCGCTCGGAGAAGGTGACCTGATCAGACGAAGTCTTCATATAAGGAACCTTAGCTACGTGTCCTTATATACGCAACCTTGCTAAGCTCCGGCCCGTGAGCACCTCGTTGCAGCAGGTCGGGCTGGCCGTGAAGCGCCTGCAGTGGCGTCACCACCGGGAGGCGAACCGGCGGCTGGCCCCGCTCGGCCTCTCGCTCGTGCAGTGGGACGTGCTGCGCCACCTCGACGCCAACCCGGGCGCCTCGCTGCACCGGCTGGCCGAGCTGACCTTCCAGACCGACCAGTCGATGGGGGAGCTCGCCCGGCGGATGGCCGACCGCGGCCTGATCGAGCGGGTCGAGGGGCCGGGCCGCAAGGTCGAGCACCAGCTCACCGCCGACGGCGACGAGTTGCGGCGGGCCGGCGCCGACACGGTCGACGGTGTCCTCGCCGAGTCCCTGGGGCACCTGACCGCGGCCGAGCGCGAGACCCTGCACCGGCTGCTGCTGAAGGCCGCCGAATAGGCACACTGATCGTCGCCGGCGTGATGCGGACCGGATCAGCCGGGCCGGGCGAGCAGGGCGGTGAAGCCGAGGTCGGCCGCGCCGAGCAGGGTGGCGTCGCCGGCCAGGGCCGAGACCCGGAGGCGAGCGCGTTCGCGGGAGACCGGCATGGCGTGGCGGCCGATGCGCGCGGCGACCTGTGGGGCGGCGGCCGAGAAGACGTCGCGGAGCATCCCGCCGAAGAACGCCTGGTCGACCCAGCCCATCTCGGGGCCGTAGCGGACCCTGCCGTCGCCGGGGCGGATCATGCCGCAGTAGGAGGCGCCGACGCCCGCGCACCGCGACCCGGGCGGCGCCGAGCCCAGCAGCGTGCGGCCGAGTGAGGCCAGCTTGCGGACGACGTGCTCCAGGTCGACGCCGGTGCGGACGCGCGGAGCACTGAGCCGGTCGAGCACGGCGCCGCCCAGCCCGACCCGCGCGGCGGTCACCAGCCCGGACGCGACCAGCACGGCCGTGAGGGCCAGGATCGTGCTGCGGTTGACGCCCATCCGCTCGGCCAGCGCGGCGCGCGAGAGCGGCCCGCTCACATGCACGTGATGCAGCAGGGTTCCGAGGCTCGGACGGGGTCGGGTCATGGCACCGCCATCAAACGCGACAGCGGAACCGATTGCCAAGCCCCCGAACGGGCTTCAGGGCTGTACGGGGGAGGCGTGCCAGATGCGGGTGAGGTAATCGGTGACGGTGCGGTCGGAGGAGAAGAAGCCGCTGCGGGCCGTGTTGAGGATCGACATGCGGGTCCAGCGCTCCTGGTCCCGCCAGGCCGCCGACACCTCGTCCTGGGCGTCGACGTAGGCCCGGTAGTCGGCCAGCGTCAGATACTCGTCGCGGTCCAGCAGCGACTGCGCGACCTGCTGGCCGACGCCGCCGAAGGTGCCGCTCAGGATCGCGTCGAGCGCCTCCCTCAGCTCGGGATCCGAGTCGTAGTGCGCTCGGGGCCGGTAGTCGGACGAGCGCAGCGCGGCGGCCTCCGCCGCGTCCAGCCCGAACAGGAAGAAATTGTCGGCGCCGACCCGGTCGCGGATCTCGACGTTGGCGCCGTCGAGGGTGCCGATCGTGACGGCGCCGTTCAGGGCAAGCTTCATGTTGCCGGTGCCCGACGCCTCCTTGCCGGCCATCGAGATCTGTTCGCTCAGGTCGGCGGCCGGAATGATCCGCTCGGCCAGGGTCACGTTGTAGTTCTCGGGGAAGACCACCCGCAGCAGGCCGGACGCGGCCGGGTCGGCCTGGATCGTCGCGGCCACGGCGTTGATCAGGTGGATGATCGACTTGGCCGCGTGGTAGGCCGGCGCCGCCTTGCCGCCGAACAGCACCGTGCGCGGCACCCCGAAACGGCCCGGCGACGTCCGCAGCCGCTGGTAGAGCGTGATGATGTGGAGCAGCTTGAGCTGCTGGCGCTTGTACTCGTGGAACCGCTTGATCATCACATCGGACAACGCGGACGGGTCGCCGGACCCGAGCTCGGCCTTGGCTCGTCGTTTCATCTCGCGCCACTGCGAGCGGAACGACGCGTCCTCGGCCAGCGGCGCCAGGCCTTCGAGCAGCGACAGGTCGGTCAGCCAGCGGTCGGTGCCGAGACCGTTCGTGATCAGCGTGGACAGCCCGGGGTTGGACAACCGGACGAACCGCCGCGGCGAGACGCCGTTGGTGACGTTGGTGAACCTGTCCGGCCACAGCGTCGCGAAATCGTGGAACGTGGTCTGCACGAGCAGCTCGGAGTGCAGCTCGGCCACCCCGTTCACCGCGAACGTGCCGGTCACGGCCAGGTTGGCCATCCGGACCCGGCGCTGAGGCTCCTCCTGGATCAGCGACATTCGGCGGACCCGGTCGAGGTCGCCGGGGAAGCGGTCGCGGACCTCGGCCAGCAGCCCCTCGTTGATCCGATAGATGATCTCCAGGTGGCGGGGGAGCAGCCGGCCCAGCACGTCGACCGGCCACGTCTCGAGCGCCTCGGGCAACAGCGTGTGGCACGTGTACGCGAACGTCTGCCGGACGATCGACCACGCCTGGTCCCAGTCGAGTTTCTCCTCGTCGACCAGCAGCCGCATCAGCTCGGGGATGGCCAGCACCGGGTGCGTGTCGTTGAGCTGGATGACCGTCTTGGCCGGGAAGTCGGCCCAGTCGGAGTTGCGGAACCGGAAACGCCGGACGATGTCCCGCAGCGAGCAGGAGACCAGGAAGTACTGCTGCTTGAGGCGCAGCTCGCGGCCCAGTTCGGTGCTGTCGTCGGGGTAGAGAACCTTGCTGATGTTCTCGGCCCGCACGGCCTGCTCGACCGCCTCGGCGTACTGCCCGGCCGAGAACCGCCGCAGGTCGAACGATGCCTGCGCGGCGCGGGCCCGCCACAGCCGGACGATGTTGACCGTCTCGGTGCCGTAGCCGGGAACCAGCAGGTGGCTCGGCTCGCCGTGGACGATCTCGCCCGGCACCCAGGCGTCCGGCCCGACCTGGCCGTAGAAGCCGACCGTCTGCCAGTCGTCGGGCGCCGGGAACTCCCACGGGTCGCCCTGGAACGCCCAGTCGTCGGGCTGCTCGACCTGCTCGCCGTCGCGGAACTCCTGGCGGAAGATGCCCAGGTCGTAGCGGATGCCGTAGCCGACCGCGGGGATGTCCAGGGTGGCCAGCGAATCCTGCAGGCAGGCGGCGAGCCGGCCCAGGCCGCCGTTGCCCAGCCCGGGCTCGACATCGAGCGCGGCCACCTCGGCCGGGTCGAAGCCCAGCGCCTTCAGGGCGGCCGGCGCGAGCTCGGTGGTGCCGCTGTAGAGCAGGTTCTGCTCCAGCTGCGGGCCGAGCAGGTATTCCGCCGAGAGGTAGTAGACCCAGCGCGGGTTGCTCTCGTAGTGCGCGGCCGCGGTGCGGGCCCGGCGGGCGGCCAGCCGGTCGCGCACGGTGAGGGCCAGAGTCTCGTACGCGTCCTGCGGGCTCGCCGATTCGACCGTCGTACCGCGGCGGTAGTACAGGTTGCTCAGCAGATCCTGTTCGAACTCGGCCGGCGTGCTTCCGAGCGGCCGCAGCCCGTGGCGAAGGTCCATGCCTGGCACCCTGCCTCATCGGGGTTACCGGAAGCTGTCAGCTGGGACACTTTTGGCCGCCGAGGACCACGTGATGGAGTGGTACGCATGGACGTGGCCGCTTCCCTGGTCGAGCTGGCGCCGCAACTGCATCGTGCCCTCGCGCGCCGGGCCGACACCGGCCCCGACCGCCCGCGCCTGCCCGAGGCGCAGGTCGCCGTGCTCGGGCTGATCCGGCGGCGGCCCGGCCTCACGGTCCGCGAGCTGGCCACCGAGCTGCAGCTCAAGCCGAACAACGCGAGCTCGCTGGTGACGACGATGGTGGCGGCGGGCCTGCTGTTCAAGGAGCCCGACCTGCTCGACCGGCGGGTGGTGCGCTTGCACCTGACGGCCGAGGCCCGCGAACGCCACGACGGGGTGCAGGCCCTGTTCACCAGCTATGCCGACGACGCCCTGGAGGCCCTGAGCCCGGACGAACGGGCCGCGATCGCCGCCGCCCTGCCCGCCCTGCACCATCTGGCCCGCCAACTCCGAGAGCGGTGACCTGCATGCCCGATGTCCGCCTTGATCTCGACCGGATCCGGGCTGCGCGCCGGGTGATCGATCCGGTGTTTCTGGATACGCCGCTCTATCCGTGCGACGAGCTGGGGCGCCGGCTCGGGTGCGAGGTGAGCCTCAAGCTGGAGACGGCGAACCCGGTGCGCAGCTTCAAGGGCCGCGGCACCGAGCTCGTCACCAGCGGGCTGACCGGGGCCGTCGTGTGTGCCAGCGCGGGCAATCTCGGTCTGGCGCTGGGCTGGTCGGGCCTGCGCCGCGGCCTCGAGGTGACGGTGGTGGCGTCGCGACGGGCGCCCGCGGCCAAGCTCGACCGCATCCGCGCGCTCGGTGTCGAGCTCGATCTGGTCGACGGCGACTTCGAGACGGCCCGCGACCGGGCGGCGGCCCTGGCCCGGGAGCGCGGCATCCGCCTGGTCGAGGACAGCCTCGATCTCGAGACGTGTGAGGGCGCGGCGACCATCGGGCTGGAGCTGCCGGCGTCGGGGATCGACACCGTGCTGGTCGCCCTGGGCGGCGGCGCGATGGCCACCGGCGTCGGCCATGTGCTGAAGTCGCTGGCGCCCGATGTCGAGGTGGTCTGCGTCCAGCCGGCCGGCGCCCCGGCGATGACCCGGTCCTGGCACGAGCGCCGGGTCGTCACCACCGGGCCGACCGACACGATCGCCGACGGTGTGGCCGGGCGGTTCCCCATCGCCACCGTGCTGGGCGATCTGCTGCAGGTGGCCGACGACGCCGTGCTGGTCCAGGAGGCGTCGATCGTGGCCGGGATCCGACTGGTGCTGGAGTGCGCGGGGCTGGTCGTCGAGCCGTCGGCCGCCCTCGGCGTCGCCGCCCTGCTGGAGAACCGGGAGCGTTTCGCCGGCCGCCGGGTCGTCACGATCCTCTGCGGCAGCAACGTCGACCTCCACCACTATCGAGACTGGACGGGGTTGTCGTGAGCGCGACCGCTCACGCACGTCGCCGTGGTGGGTTTCGCGTTCTGGACGCGCCGGCGGCCGGCGAAGCCCGCCGCGGCCCCCGCGGGAGCGGCGGTCCGTACGCACCACCGAACCGGGAATCGTGCTCTTCCGGCTCTTGACGTTCGCGCATTGTTTCGGAGTCGTTGACAGCGCGTCACAGAAGCGATCAATATGTCTCCATGTCTCTATGGGAGCGCTCCCGCGCCATCGGTGTGATCGGTGCCGCCGTGTTGATCGCGACGGGGGCGGCTGTGCCCGCGTCCGCCGCTGAAGAAGTCGAACAAGTGGTCAACGGCGGTTTCGACGGCGCCGTCGATCCGTTCTGGGCCAACGGCGGCATGACGCTGGCGCTCGACGGCGGCCAGGGCTGCGTGACCGTCCCCGGCGGCACGGTCAACAAGTGGGACGCGATCGTCGGTCAGAACGACATCGACCTGGTCGCGGGGGAGAGCTACCGCTTCTCGTTCGACGCCAGCGGCGACCCCGGGCGCGCCGTCCGGGCCGTCGTCGGGCTGGCCGTCGACCCGTACGACACGTACTTCGAGCAGTCGCCCGTGGTCGGCGACCCTCAGCATTACGAGTGGACGTTCACCGCCGCCGCGACGACCGCGCAGGGCCAGGTGGCGTTCCAGCTGGGCGGCAGCCCGGAACCGTGGCGCTTCTGCGTCGACAACGTCTCGCTGGTGGGAGGGGTGCCGCCCGACGTGTACGAGCCGGACACCGGGCCTCGGGTCCGCGTCAACCAGGTCGCCTACGTGCCCCAGGGGCCCAAGGGCGCGACCGTCGTCACCGAGGCGACCACGCCGTTGCCGTGGCAGCTGCGCGACGCGAAGGGCAAGGTCGTGGCCCAGGGCCGCACCACCCCGCGCGGAGTCGACGCGTCGTCGGGGCAGAACGTGCAGACGATCGACTTCGGCTCGTACCGGCGCAAGGGCAGCGGTTACACGCTGACGGCCGACGGCGAGACCAGCCGGCCGTTCGACATCGACGCGGCGGCGTACAAGAAGCTCCGCAGAGACGCGCTGAAGTTCTACTACACCCAGCGCAGCGGCATCGAGATCCGCGACGACTTGCGACCCGGTTACGGCCGGCCGGCCGGGCACGTGGACGTGGCGCCCAACCAGGGCGACGGGAACGTGCCCTGCCAGCCCGGCGTGTGCGACTACCGCCTCGACGTGCGCGGCGGCTGGTACGACGCGGGCGACCACGGCAAGTACGTGGTCAACGGCGGCATCTCGGTGTGGGAGCTGCTCAACGCGTACGAGCGCTCGCCCGGTGTCCGCAAGGTCGGCCTGGCCATCCCGGAGAGCGCGAGCCGCACCCCCGACCTGCTCGAGGAGGTCCGCTGGGAGCTCGACTTCCTGCTGCGCATGCAGGTCCCGGCCGGGCAGCCGTACGCCGGCATGGCCCACCACAAGATCCACGACGCCGCCTGGACCGGGCTGCCCCTGCTGCCCCACCTCGACCCGCAGGCGCGCGAGCTGCACCCGGTGTCGACCGCCGCGACGCTCAACGTGGCCGCGGTGGCCGCCCAGGCGGCCCGCCTCTACCAGCCGTTCGACCGCGCCTTCGCCCAGCGTGCGCTGGCCGCGGCCCGCACCGCCTACACGGCGGCCAAGGCCAACCCCGCGCTGTACGCCCCCGAGTCCGACGGCGTCGGCGGCGGCGCCTACAACGACACCAAGGTGACCGACGACTTCTACTGGGCGGCGGCCGAGCTCTACCTCACCACGGGGGAGAGGCAGTACTCGGCCGACGTGCTCGCGTCACCCGAGCACACCGCCGACGTGTTCGGCGCCGGCGCCTTCGACTGGGCGTCCACGGCCGCGGCCGGACGCCTGGACCTGGCGCTGGTGCCGAACCGCCTGCCCGGCCTGGCCGCGGTCAAGGCCTCCGTGGTCGCCGGGGCCGACAAGTATCTGGCGATTCAGAAGCAGCACGCGTACGGCGTTCCCTACGCCCCGGCCGGCAACATGTGGGACTGGGGCTCCAACAGCACCATCCTCAACAACATGGTGGTGATCGCGGCCGCGCACGACCTGACCGGCCGCGACCGCTACCGCGACGGCGTGCTGACCGGGCTCGACTACATCTTCGGCCGCAACGCGCTCAACATGTCCTACGTGACCGGGTACGGCGAGGTCAGCTCGCACAACCAGCACAGCCGGTGGTACGCCAAGCAGCTCGACCCGGCCCTGCCCAACCCTCCGGTGGGGACCCTGGCCGGCGGCGCGAACTCGTCGATCCAGGACCCGTACGCGCAGAGCAAGCTGACCGGCTGCGTGGGCCAGTTCTGCTACATCGACGACATCCAGTCCTGGTCCACCAACGAGTTGACCATCAACTGGAACGCGCCCCTGGCCTGGGTCGCAGCATATGTAGCCGACCTGTAATTGGGGTGACTCGGCGGGCGGGTGAGCCTACGGTGACGGCATGTCTGCCGAGGCCGCCCGCGCCGCCGAGATCCTCAGTCAGCTCGCCGTCCCGCTGCGCCTGAAAGCGTTCGCCGAGCTCGTCCGCCGGGGGGCCGAGGGCGCCTCGATCGCCGAGCTGGCCTACACGATCGACGAGCCCGTCCAGGTGGCCGGCGAGACCCTGGCCCGCCTGGTCGGCTCGGGGCTGGCCACCGGCACGGGCAACGGCATCTACCGGGCCTCACCCGGCGTGCTGCGCGAGACCGCCCAATCGATCGACCGCTCCCAGCCGATCGCCGCGCTGCTCGGCGACTATCCCCAGCTGCGCGCCAACTTCGTGCATGGCCTGCTCAAGACCATGCCACCGACGTTGAGCGAACGCTACGAGCAACTGGGCGAGCTCTTGGCCCGGTTCCTGGCCCTCGACGGCCTGTACGACGAGGACGCGATCAACCGGCGCCTGGCCGAGGTGACCGACGACGTGGCCGCGGTCCGCCGCATGCTGGTCGAGACGGGCTGGCTGGAACGCGACCGGGCCGGCAGCACGTACGGACCGGGCCGCACCGTGATGTTCGCGAGCGGCGACGCTGGGTAAGCACCTTCGGTATGGCTCTCCCGATCGAGGATTACGCGATCATCGCCGACACCCAGACCTCCGCGCTGGTCGGCCGCAACGGCTCGATCGACTGGCTGTGCGTGCCCCGGTTCGACTCCGGGGCCATCTTCGCCTCGCTGCTCGGCTCCGACGAGAACGGGCACTGGACGATCGCCCCGGCCGGTGAATACACGGTCCGCCGGTGCTACCGCGACGAGACCCTCGTGCTCGAGACGGAGTTCGAGACCCCCACCGGCCTGGTCCGGCTGATCGACTTCATGCCGCCGCGCACCGAGTCCCCGTCCGTCGTCCGGATCGTCGAGGGCGTGCGCGGCGAGGTCGACATGAGCATGGTGCTGCGCCTGCGCTTCGACTACGGCCAGGTCGTGCCCTGGGTCTATCAGGAGCAGGGCGCGCTCGTGGCGGTGGCCGGCCCCGACGCGGTCTGGCTGCGCACCCCGGCCGAGACCCGCGGCGAAAACCTGGCCACCCACGCCGACTTCACCGTCCGGGCCGGCGACCGGGTGCCGTTCGTCCTCACCTGGCGGCCGTCGCACCTCACCCCGCCCGACCCGATCGACGCCGTCCACCAGCTCGGCGTCACCGAGGGCTACTGGCGGGGCTGGGTGTCGGCCTGCACCTACGAGGGGGAGTGGCGCGACGCGGTGGTCCGCTCGCTGCTCACGCTCAAGGCGCTCACCTACGCTCCCACCGGCGGCATCGTCGCGGCCGCCACCACCAGCCTGCCCGAGAAGCTCGGCGGCGTCCGCAACTGGGACTACCGCTTCTGCTGGCTGCGCGACGCCACCATCACCCTGCAGTCGTTGCTCTTCTCCGGCTTCCAGAGCGAGGCCACCGCCTGGCGCAAATGGCTGCTGAGGGCGATCGCCGGCAACCCGGCCGAGCTCCAGATCATGTACGGGGTGGCCGGCGAGCGCCGCCTCGACGAGTACGTGGCGCACTGGCTCACCGGTTACGACGGCAACCCCGTCCGCATCGGCAACGCCGCCGCTGAGCAGTTCCAGCTCGACGTCTACGGCGAGGTCATGGACGCCCTGCACCAGGGCCGGCGCGCGGGCCTCAAGGCCGACGACCCGGCCTGGGGCCTGCAGGTCAAGCTGATGGAGTTCGTCGAGGAGCACTGGCGGGACCCGGACGAGGGCATCTGGGAGGTCCGCGGCGGCTCGCAGCAGTTCGTCCACTCCAAGCTGATGGCCTGGGTCGCGGCCGACCGCGCCGTGAAAGCGGTCGAGGAGTTCGGCCTGCCCGGCCCGCTCGACCGCTGGTGCGCGCTGCGCGACGAGATCAAGGACGAGATCCTCGACAAGGGCTACGACCAGGCCCGGCGTACGTTCACCCAGTTCTACGGCTCCGAGGAGCTCGACGCGGCGCTGCTCATGGTCCCGCTGGTCGGCTTCCTGCCGGCCGACGACGAGCGGGTGACCGGCACGGTCGCCGCCATCGAACGCGAACTGCTCGTCGACGGCTTCGTGCAGCGCTACACCCAGCACCACGACACCGACGTCGACGGCCTGCCGCCGGGCGAGGGCGCGTTCCTGGCCTGCACGTTCTGGCTGGCCGACAACTACGCCCTGATGGGCCGGCACGACGAGGCCCGCGAGACGTTCGAACGCCTGCTCGCGCTGCGCAACGACGTCGGCCTGCTCTCCGAGGAGTACGACACCGACGCGGGCCGGCTGGTCGGCAACTTCCCCCAGGCGTTCAGCCACGTCCCGCTGATCGACACGGCCCGGACGCTGACCGCGGCCCTGGCCCCCACCGAGGCCCGCGCCTCCGAGGGCCTGCGTTAGAACTCGCGTCCGGTCTTCTCGGCGAGGGCCAGGTGCTGGTCGCGGTCGGGGCCGCCGAGAAGCACGAAGCCGGCGCTCGCGGCGCGGCGGCCGATGCGGTCGGTGAGCATGACCGTCTGCATCGCCTCGTGAACGCCGCCCAACTGCTCGATCGGGTAGCCGGCGGTGCAGAGCACCACTGCCTTGCGTACGGTCACCGGATGGTCGGTGCTGTGGGCGAAGCCGGCCGTGAACACCCGGTCGAAGAAGCCCTTGAGGACGGCCGGGCAGTCCGCCCACCAGACCGGATAGACGAACGCCCACCCGTCGGCCGCCCGCAGCTTGGCCTGCTCCTCGGCGACCTCGGCCGGCACCGGCCGATCGCTGCGGTAGGCCGACTCCCGCTCGTACTCCTCGAGGCTCATCTCGGCCCGGAACCCCATCGCGCAGAGGTCGGACACGGTGGCGGTGTGACCGGCCTGCGCCAACCCCGTCAGGAACGCGTCGAGCACCGCGCGCGTGAAGCTGTGCCCGCTCGGGTGGGCGTAGACGATCTGGAGGTGACTCACCCGCCTATCCTCCACGAGTGCCCTACGGATATATCGCCTCCATGAAGACCCAGTCCGGCCGCCGCGACGAGGTCGCCGCCATCCTGACCAGCGGCGCCGGCGGACTGGGGGCGGCCGGCTGCCACCTCTACGTGGTGGGCCTGGCCGCGACCGACGACGTGACGATCTGGGTGACCGAGGTCTGGGAGTCCAAGGCCGCCCACGACGCTTCGCTCCAGCTCCCCGAGACCCGCGCCGCCATCGCCGAAGCGATGCCCATGCTGACCGGTGAGTTCACCGGTCAGGAGATCACCATCGCCGGCGGCCTCGGCGTCTAGATACATCGGTTGACGTTATATGACGTCTGCCGTAGGGTCGGCGCCCATGCAGGCATCGACCGAACCCTGGCCGCCCGCCGACGAGCGGCTGGCCCGGCACTACCGGCGTCTACTGCTGGCCTACTCGGGCCGCTACCGGCGCCGGCACGGCACCGAGATGATCACCACGATGCTGGCGATGGCCGCGCCCGGCCGCGCCCGGCCGTCCGCCGGCGAGGCCTGGCACCTGATCGCCAGCGGGGTGCGCCAGCGGTTCCGGCCACCGTCCGGCCGCCCGGTCGCGGTGGTCGCGGCGGTGCTGACGGCGGTGGTGCTGGGCGCATTCGGCGCGGCCGCCGGCAGCTGGCTCGGCCGGCAGACCTTCGCCGACCTGCCGTCCCGGGCCGGCGCCCTGACGCTGATGGGGCCGGCGGTCGCCGACCCGGCCACCGAGGCGAGCTTCGTCGTCCGGCACCGCCAGGCCGGCCGAGCCGATGTCGAGAGCATCAGCGTGCCGCCGAGAGCCCAGCGGCCGAGTGGCACGCCGACCTGGACAGCCGAGGAGGCCCGCGACGGGCTGGCCGCGGCGGGCTGGAAGATCCTCGAGTTCACGATCCGCCCGGGCCCCTCGACGACCTGCACCAAGCACGACGACCTCAGCCC
Source organism: Actinoplanes sp. (assembly GCA_965217855.1). Lineage (GTDB taxonomy): Bacteria > Actinomycetota > Actinomycetes > Mycobacteriales > Micromonosporaceae > Actinoplanes. Next base: position 270,286 of record CBDCJN010000004.1, read on the forward strand.
GCCCGTCACGTCCTGCGTGGACAGCCGCACCGCAACGCTGATCGCCCGACGCGACGGCCTCATCCTGTACGGCAACGCGAGCGACGCGATCGGCGGCGAGCCCGGCCAGGTCTGGGTCGGCGGCGTCGACGGCACGATGTTCGCCGCCCGCAGCCCCGCCTACCTGCCGCTGACCGTCGCCGGCCTGCTGCTCGGCGCGCTGGCCGGCTGGCTGCTGTCCGCCGCGCTCGCCTACCGGATCCGCGCGCTGCCCGCGGTTGTCGCGGGCGCGGCCCTGGCTCTCGCCATCCTGCCGGTGTGGGCCATCACCCTGCAGGCGGTCCTGCTGGGCGAGCATTTCACCGACGTCGGGCCGGTCTACATGCTGCAGCCCGGCTCCACTTTCGAGGGTCTGCCGCCCTGGCTGATCCCGGGCTGCGCGCTCGCGGCCGCTGCCCTCGCGGTGGGCCTCCTGGCCCGGCGCACCGACCGTCAGGAACCGCCGAACGCCACGACCGCCTGACCGTCTCCGTCATTCTCGGGCAGCAGGGACTGCACGAAGGACACGAAGTCGGGGGCCAGCACCGTGATCCGGTAGTCCCACTCCTGATCGACGTGGACGCCGCGCGGTTCGCCGGTGGGGCCGCAGCCGGTGTAGTCGAACGCGATCATGTCGTGGCCGGCCGTGGGGGCAGTCGGCGAATTAGACGCCGATCGTCCGGTACTCCCATTCCTCGAGCCACAGCCGGTAGCCGGCGTCGCCGGCCGGCGAGCAGCGCCTGGTCCGCCCGATCCCCAGGATGCCGTGCACGGAGACGTGGTCGTCGGCCCAGGTGGTCGGGTTCGGGGCCGGGCAGGCCGTGTTGCGGGGAATGCCGCCGTTGTGCGACCGCATGAGCGACACGTAGGAGGCCGGCAGCTTGTAGCCGAGTTCGGCCTCCACCGACGCCACCAGCTCGGCCGAGGGCGTCCGGTCGACGTAGGCCTCTAGGGCGTAGTCGCTGTCGTCCCAGAACGAGTCCAGCGGGACACCGGCGAAGGTGCGCCGAACAGTTTCGTCAAGCATGAGGCTCCCCGGAGGCCGGGCATCACCGTACCGGCAGCTCGTCTACCCGATCATGGGCCTACGGCTCGCTACCGAGCGTCCTACCATGATCGGCATGGGAGTCGAGTCAAGACGGGCGATCGATATTGCGGCTTCCTGTGCCCTGTTCGTGGCCATGGTGTGCATCCTGTGGTTCGGCAGCCGGCAGGTCCGACTGATCGGCTTACCGGTGGTCGCGGCCGGATACGCCTACCTGTGGATCGCTTACGAGCGGCGGGCGAAACGCCACAGGAAGCTGACTAAAGGCTCCAGTGCTGCCGCCGTGTCCGGCGAAGGGGCCGCGGCCGGTGCCGGACCAGCGGTGCCTGCAAGGCGTCTTGTTCGTGCTGCACACCGGGATCGGCTGGGAAGACCTGCCGCAGGAACTCGGCTTCGGTTCCGGGATGACCGTATTTGACCAGGTGCGCCAGATATTGCTCGCCGAACTGAATGCGGCGACCGGATCGACTGGTCCAGGGCGGCGATGGACGGCAGTCACATCGACGCGAAACTAGCACTTCGGCGGTGGTGGTAAGCCGGCGTCGCGGAAGGCTCGGGCGACCTGGCGGTGGTCCCGGTTGAGGTAGTGCAGCGCGGGCCGTTCGAGTTCGTCGATTTCGGCGGTGGCTTCGATTCCGGCGCGGTTCAGCGTGGCGGCGATCTGCTCGACCTCGACGAGGCTGTCGGTCCAGGTGTGGGCGGTGGGCATGGTGGCCCACCTGCGCCGGTCGGCAGCGATGACGGTGGCGAGGGCTGCGGCTCCGCCGATCGGTGCCGTGATCCAGGGCGGGGTGCCGGTGAGGCGTGTGGCTGCCAGTCCGGTCGCGGCTCCGATGGCGCAGAGGCCGGCGACGGCGGCCCAGCCGACCGCGTTGAGCTGCGCGGTCCGGACCAGTTCCCGGCGGCTGAAGGGCGACGAGGACAGGTAGGCCGAGGATCGGTGTCCGGGCATGCCTCGACCTTGCCATCCGGTGGTGACCTGGCAAGCCGATTCGCATGGCGCCACGGCTCATGGTCAGCGACTGGCCTGTCGAGGAGGTTCGGGCAGTTTGGTGTGGTACGGATGAGTTGGGTTTTCAGCCGATCGCCGTCAAAGACACGGGCTGCCGGGTGATGCTTGAAACGGACCAGCGACGACCGGGACAGGAAGTTGTCAGCGGTTGGTCAGGCTGAAGTGCATGTAGTCCTTGAGGCTGGTCCACGTGCCGCCCCAGTGGAAGTCGTTCCAGGTGAAGGCTCGCGCGGCGCCCTCGGGGTGGACCATGCCGATCAGGTAGCGGGTCCGGTCCAGGTAGAACGAGCTGTTGGCCGGTGAGAGGGAACGGCCGCGGATCATCGGGTTCTGGAACGGGTTGATGTCGATCGCGGTGCCGGTGGCGTGTTCGGACCAGACCTTTGTGCCGGCGACGGCTCGGCAGTTGTAGGCGGCGGTCACGGTGGCCATGTTGGTCTCGCCGGGGTTGTTGATGCGCATCGGGGCCATGCCCATGATGCGGAACCGCCAGCCGTACAGGGTCCGGAAGATCTGCTGGGCTCGGGCCGCCACGTCCTTGCGGACGATCACGCTGCCGTCGTGGTAGGCGCCGTTGAAGTCGATGTAGGAGACCCACACGCGGCGCAGGTTGGCCGGGGCGACGGGGCAGCGCTTTTTCGGGTTCCAGTTGACCGTGGCCGGGGTGATCGTCTCGATGTGGGTGCGGAACTCCGGCAGCGGCGTCTCGGGTGGGGTGAGGCGCAGCGTGGCGTCGATCTGGATCGGCGCGTTGACGGGGAGCTGGTTCCAGGCGGCGATCTGGGCCGCCCCCAGGCCGTGCAGGGCGCCGATGTAACTCAGCGTCTCGCCGGGGCGGACCACATGCCATACCGTGCCTGCCCGGCCTGTTACTCGCGGCCCGGCCGAGGCCGGCAATGCGACCAGCATCGGCAGGAGCACCAGGACGGACAGGGCGGCGGTGATCAGTCGTCGAAGCACGGATACAGACCGTACGAACCGTCTCGGGCGCGTCGCAGCGAAACGTGAAAAAAGCCCGAAAACGCACAGCTACAGGAGGGCCACCGGGTTGGGTTGCAGGGTGACCCGGACGGGGGTGCCGGGGGCCAGGGAGGCGAGCCGGCCGGTGGCCACCTGGGCGACCACCAGCACGTCGCCGACGGTCACGGTGACCTTGCTGATCGGGCCCAGGAAGCTCGTGGTCAGCACCTTGCCGGTGCCGCCGGCGTCGGGCGTGACATCGACCGACTCCGGGCGGATCAGCGCTGTGACCTCGGCCGATGCGGCCGGGGCGAGCAGCGGGAGCCGGGTGCCCAGCACCTCGACCTCGTTGCCGACGACCGTACCGGGCAGGCGGTTGCTCAGGCCGACGAAGTCGGCCACGAACGGCGTCGCGGGGGTGAGGTAGATGTCGGCCGGCGCGGCCAGTTGCTCCAGCCGGCCCGACTTCATCACGCCGACCCGGTCGGCCACCGCGAGCGCTTCCTCCTGGTCGTGCGTGACGAACAGCGTGGTCGTGCCGACCTCGGTCTGGATCCGGCGGATCTCGTCGCGCAGCTGCACCCGCACCTTGGCGTCCAGCGCCGAGAGCGGCTCGTCCAGCAGCAGCACGCTCGGCTCGATGGCCAGGGCACGGGCCAGGGCGACCCGCTGCTGCTGGCCGCCCGAGAGCTGGTGCGGGTAGCGGTCGGCGAACGGGCCGATGCCGACCAGTTCGAGCATGTCGCGGGCCCGGGTCGACGACTTGGAACGGCCGCGCAGCGACAGCCCGAACGACACGTTGGCCAGGGCGGTCAGGTGCGGGAAGAGGCTGTACGCCTGGAAGACCATCCCCATGTCGCGCCGGTTCGCGGGCAGCCCGGTGACGTCCTTCCCGCCGACCAGGACCTGCCCGCTGTCGGCGTCCTCGAGACCGGCCAGCACGCGCAGCGCGGTCGTCTTGCCGCAGCCGGACGGGCCGAGCAGCGCGACGAACTCGCCCGGCTCGATCGACAGGTCGAGGTTGTCGAGGGCGTTGACCGTGCCGAACGTGCGGCGCAGCCCGTTGAGTTGTACGGCGACGCCGGTCATGAGGCGGGCTCCTTGGGGGCGACGGGTGCGATGGCGGCCGACGAGCGGCGCCGTCCACCCAGGAGGGACAGAAGCAACAGCAGCACGAAGGCCAGCAGCAGCGCGGTCAGCGAGACCGCGACCGACATGGTCGCGCTGCTCTTGCCCAGGAAGTTGATCGCGACCTGCAGGTTGGTCCGGTTGAGCAGCGACGCGATGGTGAACTCGCCGAGCACCAGGGCCACGGTCAGGAACGCCGCCGACAGCACCGCCGAGCGGATGTTGGGCAGCACCACCCGCCACATCACCGTGCTCCAGCCGGCGCCCAGCGATCGGGCCGCCTCGGCCAGCGTCTTCACGTCGATGGCGGACAGGCCCGCGTCGATCGCGCGATAGGCGTAGGGCAACACCAGGATCGTGTACGCGAACACGAGCGTGAGTGACGAGCCGCCGACGAAGTAGTTGACCCAGGCGTACACCGGCGCCAGCCCGACGACCAGCACGATGGCCGGGATGGTCAGCGGCAGCAGGCAGATGAACTCGACCACGCGCCGCAGCCGGGGCAGCCGAAGCCGCACCCACACCGCGGTCGGCACGAGCAGCACCAGCATCAGGACGGCCGTGAACGCGGCCTGCAGCAGCGACGCGACGATGCCGTCGGCCAGCGCCGGATAGCGTTCGCTGAGCTCGGGCCAGTTGACCAGCAGCGGCCAGGTCTCGGAGTCGCGGGTGGAGAACTCGACCATCGCTACGAACGGCAGCACGAAGAAGACGCCGAGCACGATGAGCACGGTCCAGCGGAAGACCCGCTGCTTGCGGGCCCGGCGGGCGATCACCCCAGCCATTTGGATGTCCTTCGTTGCAGCAGGGTGTAGAGCGCCATCACCACGGCGACCACGACGACCATGCCGAGCGCCATCGCCTTGCCCAGGTTCTGCTGGCCCAGCAAGACTTCGCTGGTCAGGGCGCCGCGGATCTGCAGCGGCACGAGCGGGCTGCCCTGGCTGACCAGGGCGGCCGCGGTGGCGTACGCGGAAAACGCATTGGCGAACAGCAGCAGGGTCGAGCCGAGGAACGCGGGGGCGAGCAGCGGGCCGGCCACGCGGGTCCAGTATTGCCAGGTGGTGCCGCCCAGGCTCTCGGCCGCCTCACGCCACTGCGGACGGATGCCTTCCAGGGCGGGCAGGAAGACGATCACCATGAGCGGGATCTGGAAGTACGTGTAGACCAGCGTCAGGCCGGGCAGCTCGAACAGCCACACCCCGTTGGCGTACAGGTCGAAATTGAAGGTCTTCTGCAGCCAGACGGTGACGAAGCCGGACAGGCCGATGGTCGCCAGGAACGCGAACGTCAGGGTGACGCCGCCGAACTGGGCCAGCACGCCGGCCGCCGCGGTCACCGTCCGGCGCAGCACGCCTTCCGGGTTCGCGGTGGCCAGGGCGTACGCGAGGAGGGCTCCCAGCACCGCACCGACGAGCGCGCTGATGGCCGAGAGCGCGATGCTGCGGCCGAACGCGTCGAGGATGTACGCGTTGCCGAGCGCCTTGACGTTGTCGAGGGTGACGCCGCCCTCGTTGCCGGCGAACGCCCCGATCACCACCACCAGCGTCGGGATGATCAGGAAGATCGCCACGTACGCGAAGAAGGGGACCGTTCCCAGCAGGGCGGCGCCCCGCAGGCGTGGCCGCCGGGCCACGCGCTGCGGGACGGACGCGACGTTCTCAGCCAATGGCCTTGGCCCAGTTAGCAGCCAGGTATTCCTTGGCCTTGGTGTTCTGCGCCTCGGTGGGCACGACCGGGGTGCCGTCGATCTTGGGCAGAGCGGCGAAGAGGGCCTTGTCGATCGTGCCGGACTTCTCCATCGCCTCGGCCCGCACCGGGCGGGCGCCACCCTTGAGCCACAGGTTCTGGCCCTCGTCGGAGTAGAGGTATTCCTGCCAGAGCCGCGCGGCGGCCGGGTGCGGGGCGTCCTTGCTGATCGCCTGCACGTAGTACGACCCCAGGACGGCGCCGGTCGGCACGAAGGTCTTCCAGGTCTTGAGCTTGGTGGCCTCGGCCGCGTTCAGGTAGTCCCAGTCGAAGACGACCGGGGTCTGACCGGACTGGATGGACGCCGAGTCGGGGTCGACCGGCAGCAGGTTGCCGGCCTTCTTGAGCTGGCCGAAGAAGTCGACGCCGGGCTTGATGTCCTCGACGGTGCCGCCCTTGGCGATCGAGGCCATCTGGACGCCGCCGAACGCGGAACCGGCCTGGGTCGGGTCGCCGTTGAGCGCGACCTTGCCCTTGTACTCCGGCTTGAGCAGGTCGTCCAGGCTGGTCGGGGCGGGCACCTTGGCGCTGTCGTAGCCGATCGACATGTAGCCGCCGTAGTCGTTGACCCAGGCGCCGTTGGCGTCCTTCAGGTTCTCCGGCACGTCGGCGAACTTCTCGGTCTTGTACGGGGTGAACATGGCGACGTTGGCGGTGGCGACGGTCGAACCGAGGTCGAACACGTCCGGCGCGCTGTCCTGGCCCTTGAGCTGGTTGGCCGCGTTGATCTCGTCCTGGCTCGAGCCGTCGGGCTGGGCCGAGTTGACCTTGATGCCGTACTTGTCGCCGAAGGCCTTGATGATCTCGCCGTAGTTCGCCCAGTTCGGCGGCAGCGCGATGACGTTGAGCGCGCCCTCGGCTTTGGCCGCCTCGACGAGCTTGTCGAGCCCGCCCAGGTCGGCCGCGCTGGTCGCACCGGCGGCGCTCGACCCGGAGGACTCACTCTTCTTCTCGGGGGGCGAGCAGGCCGCGATCGCGGCTATAGTGGTGGCCGCCACAGCAACGGCAATCGTGCGGGTGAATGTACGCACCGTGTGTTCCTCCCTCTGCGCGCCCCGGACCGGAACGCGCTGGGTGATCATGAAATTGCTTGCTTGACAGCAGGCGACGAAGAGGCGTCCGGACGGCGACATTCCTTCGCTGTTCCGGCGGACTCTTCACACCCGCGGAAGGCCCCTGCGGTGATCGTATAGCTGCCGCTGATCGATGCATATACCTGCGTAAACGATTGGTCCGGGCGTCGGTCTAGGGTGACCTGGTGGACATGATCGATCGGGCCGACACGTTCCTCCGGGCCAACGCTCGCCTCCTCGACCGCCTCCGGTTCGCCCACCACTTCCGCAACGGCGCCCCGGGTCGGGTGATCGACGCGCTGCGCCCCTACCGCAACGCCGACGGCGGGTTCGGCCACGCGCTCGAGCCCGACCTGCGCGGCCCGGAGAGCCAGCCGGTGCCGGTCGAGGTGGCGCTGTTCGTCATGGACGAGGTCGGCACGCTCGACCGCGACCTCGTCGACGGCTGCCTGAGCTACCTGGAGACGATCACCGGGCCGGACGGCGGGGTGCCCTGGGTGCTGCCGAGCTCCGGCCCGAACGGCCCGTGGTGGAACACGGAGGCCGGCCGGCCCGGCTCGCTGAACCCCACCGCCTCGATCGCCGGCCTGCTGCTGAAGAACCGGATCGACCATCCGTGGACAGGCCGGGCGACCGAGTTCTGCTGGTCCGCCCTCGGCAGGCTGACCACACCCGGCGCGTACGACCTGCGGTGCGTGCTCCGGTTCCTCGAGAACGTGCCGGATCGGGCCCGCGCCCGGTCGGCCTGGGCCACCCTGGGTGACTCGCTGCGCGACGTCGTCGACCTCGATCCCGATGCCGAGGGCGACCGGCACGGGCCACTCGACTTCGCGCCCGCCCCGCACAGCCTGGCCCGCGCCAACTTCCCGGCCGACGTGATCGACCTCCACCTGGACGCGCTGCTGCGGCAGCAGAAGCCGGACGGCGGGTGGGATTTCACCTTCGAGTCGTGGACCCCGATCACCCGGCCCGAGTGGCGGGGCTGGGTCACGGTGAACGCGCTGCTGCTCCTGCGCGACAACGGCCGCCTGGGACGAGCGCGGCCGTGATGTGCTGACGGTATGACTTCAGCCTGGGACACCGCCGGCCTGCTGCCCGTCCGGCCGCCCGACGACCTGGACGACAGCGATGTGATCGTCACCGACTGGGGCACGTACTGGGAATGCGGCTTCTCCGGCTGGCAGATGATGCTCGGCTGGTTCGCCGGGCCGGCGACGCTGCTGCGCTACCCCGACGAGCGCGAGCAGTTCTCGACCGTCGTCACGCGCGACCGGGCCGGCCGGCGGCAGATCTCCCGGCGCCCGATGACCGACGAGGAACGACGAGCGGACGCTCTCGACGTCGAGGAGCAACTGCGGGCGCGCGGCCTGCCCGTGCCGCCGGACGGCTTCCGCTGGTTCCAGCTCGTGCCGGCGGACGGCGACGGGCGCGACGTACGGGATGCCTTCTTCCAGGTGCAGCGGTCGCTGCCGGAACGCTACGACCTGGACCGGGAGACGGCGTACGCGCGGGCGGCGGTCGAGCAGTTGTACGGGCTGCCGGTCACCGCGCCGCCACCCATTCCGCCGTCGGCGTGGGAACCGGAGCCGGTCGACGAGCAGACCCTGGCCAGCCGCCGCAAGGAGGACAGTGAGGCTGCCGCCTTGCTGCCCGGCCCGCCGGGAGCAGTGCCCATCCTGCGATGCCGCAACCTGCAGCGCTCACTGCCGTTCTATGCCGCGCTCGGCTTCCGGGGCCAGGAGCTGGCCGGGTACGCCGTCCTGCGCCACGAGACGACCGAACTGCACCTCTCCCGCACGAGCGACCTCGCCCCCGGCGGTTGCCTGATCCGCGTACCGGACGCTGGCGCCCTGTGGCAGAGCCTGAACGAGCAGCCCACCCTGGGCCCGCTCGACGAGACCAACCCGGAGATGGCCACCTTCACCGTCCTCGACCCGGACCACAACCACCTGATCTTCGTGAGCCGCCGCTGACACCGGCCACAGCGCAGGGGACCCTCCTCGTTTGCCGCCGCGTGGCAGGCTCGCGCCGTGATCGACGACTTCGCCCGAGACTGCCTGCACGACGAGCTGCGCTTCGCCCGCCGGGCGCTGGTGTGGAAACTCGACGGACTGTCCGAGTACGACACCCGGCGACCGCTGACGGCGACCGGAACCAACCTGCTCGGCCTGGTCAAACACAAGGCGACCGGGGAGGCGCGCTACCTCGGCGAGATCTTCGGCCGCCCGTTCCCGGAGCCGCTGCCCCGCTGGCAGGACATGGACGGCAGCGACCTGTGGGTGACCGCGGACGAGACCCGCGACCAGATCATCGCCTTCTACCAGCGCGCCTGCGTCCACGCCGACGCGACGATCGAGGCGTTGCCGCTCGACGCCCCCGGCCACGTGCCGTGGTGGCCCCGCCCCGACGTGAAGCTGTTCAGCGTCATCGTCCACGTCCTCACCGACACCACCCGGCATGCCGGCCACGCCGACATCCTGCGCGAACAACTCGACGGCCGAACCGGAGCCGGCGACGGCCCCGAGGACCAGCTCGACACCGCGGCCCGCGAGGCCCACCGGGCCACGATCGAGCAGGCCGCCCAGGCTCATTCCGGCCGCACTGCCTGACAGTCGGTCAGGTCGTTCCCGCCGCCCTGCGTTTGCGCTGCCCCCGGAGAAAGGTGTTGGCCTCGGACGCCACCGGGAACAGGTCCACGGCCGCCCGCGGTCGTCGCCGAGCTTCACCATGCGGCACAGGTCGACGAGGAATTCGGAAGGATCCCCGTTCCGGGCAAGGTCACCCCCTCATGGAAGAGGCCGACACTGCTGTCGACGCCGGCGCTGCTCTCGATGATGAACGTGAAGTAGTCACTGGTCGGAGCCTTGCTCTCGCCGGGAGGTGTGCCGGGATCTCTCCGCAGATCGCCGCACAGGGGCGAACCGGCGAGATGAAGACCCACAGCCGGGGGTGAGTCACCCTCAGGATCGTCGACGTGCCCCCGAGCGGGCGAACTCCCCGGCCGTCCTCAAGGACGACATGCACTTCAGCCTGACTAACAGGTAAGCCGTCGATGAGGTGCGCCACTCACTTCTGGAGTTGTCGACTCGACTCGTCGGCGTTCGCACTTTTGTCGAGTACGAGAAGGTCCATCGACGGCCCCCAGGACAAATTTGTCGTGGCGACCTGCCGCCAACCCGCTCGCGCGTACATCCCACGTGCTTTCGAGCGCGGATCGGAGGCCAGGGTGGCGATGGCCTCGGGTCGATCATTCAGTAGCCTGCGAATGATCTGCGCGCCTATCCCTTGACCTCGGGATCGAGGATGAACTATCCACTCGATAACGGCGAACTTGTCGACTTCTTTGATGGAGCTGTCCGGCTCGGTGTCGGAGCGGGACCACCATTTCCCGGCAGCCATTGCCCAGCCATATGATGCTCCGATCAGGTGATGGTCCTCGACGGCGATCACCAGCGTGAAACCAGGACGGCGCACGTCTTCGTGCAGGCTCGACCTGAATCGGTCGACCTGCTCCGGGCCTTCCCTGTATGGCGGCTCCTGGTAGACCACCTCGTACAGGTTGGCGAGATCGTCGGCGATCGGCGCCACGTCCTGCTCGCCGAGTCGAGAAAAATTGACCATGCTCGAATTCTAGGCCGGGCGGTCCGTCAGTTCCCGGTAGCCCGGCCTCTTCCTCCCACGTTCGGGTGTCGCGTCTGCTACCTGCTTTACTACAGCGCGGAGAGGGCCGTTGTGTTGATCGGCAGGAAGTGCATCGAGCACGTCAGCCGCCAACCGCAAGCCATCCGGGACATGCCCGTTTCGAATGAGGGCCGAGGCGTGGTGCAGTTGAACCTGTGAGCGAAGCCGCGCGAGCGAGCGTGGGTACAGGTCAACGGCCCGGTCCTTGGCCTGCGCCGCCTTCTCCAGCTTGCCTGCGTGTGCGTAGACCCAAGCCTCGGTGTGTCGAAGCCGGTGTTCGGGCCATCCCCAAAGAGAGTCGACGTCATCCAGAACCGAACTGGGAAGGGCCGCCGCCAGGCGCGAGGGGTCGTGCAGGCGATGACGTACCCGCCGCATCCGTATGAGCCGTCGACGGTCATGTACCTGGATGCCACGAGAGCGTTGTGCGTGGTGTGCATGGGCACCCACGGCACGCTGGACGCGCTGATCCTTCCGCCCGACACGCAGAGCCGATGAAGGTGCTTCCGAAGGTCTTCGCCCTTACCCGTGAGGCAGATGGCCCAACGGGTCGGCGTACTCCCGTTCCTGGCCGGCGGGCCACGGCCGAACTAGCCGCTGACCTCCTGGTTGCGGGGAGTGTTCGGGAGGTCGAGCATCGCCGTCGCGATTTCGTCGGCTGCGGTGTCGGGGACTGAGGAGGCCATGCCGTCGAGGACGAGCAGGCGGGCGCCGGGGATCTGGGTGGCCAAGGCCTTGCCGTTGCCCACGGGGAAGAAGCGGTCGGCGCGCCCGTGGATGACGAGTGTGGGCTGGGTCAGGGTGCTGAGACGGTCGCGCCATCGGGGGGTGCAGTCCAGGCGGGCGAAGACCATTCCTAGCTGGTTGGCCTCGTGAGCCGAGGGGTTTCCCGAGGGTGTGCGGTCCCAGATTTTTGTTGCTGTCGCGCGGGCCTGTTGGGGGTCGTCGCCGAGGATGGTGGCGCTGTCGGCGGCGTGGGCGGCCACGGCGGCCCGGTCGGTCCAATCGGGCTCGGGGAGGGCGAACAAGGCCTTCATCGCGTCAGCGTCGTGGTCGGGCAGGTCGTCGTCGACCGGGCCGGGGGCCACCGGGCGCGTCCCGATCAGGGTGAGGGCCGAGAAGGCGGCCGGATGGTCGAGCGCTGCGACCTGGGCGATCATGCCGCTGACCCCGACACCGCCGAGGTGGGCGGTTTCCGCGCCCAGCGCGGCCACCATCGCGGCGGCGTCGGCGGCCAGGTCGCGCAGCGTGTAGCGGGGCTGCTCGGGGTCGACAATGGTCGAAGCGCCGCAGTCTCGTAGGTCGTAGCGGACCACCCGGCGCCCGCCGGCGGCCAGGCGTTCGCAGAGCGAGTCGGGCCAGGAGAGCATCGTGGTGCCGCCGATCAGCAGCACGAGCGGGTCGTCGTCGCGGCCGAAGCTCTCCGCGCCGAGGGTGATGCCGTTGGCCTGGACCGAAAGCATGCATCACCCTATAACGGGCTCGTCAGAAGCCGAGGCCGTCGAGGATGCGGATGACCACGTTGGCCTTGGATTCGTCGGCTTCGGGCTTGGCCCCGGCCAGCAGAATGATCACGTCGTCGACCTTGGCCACGACGTCGGTGCGGCCGGCTTGGCCGGCGTCCTCGCGGAGCCGGCGGGCCAGGATCAGCAGGCGTTCGTCGTCGATGTTCACGAGATCAGCGTAGGGGCCGGAGAAAAGGGTGCGGATCTTGATCACGGGGCTGGCCGGGGCGGGGAAGACCACGCTCGCCCGGCGGCTGGCCGCGGCGACCGGCGTCCCCGCGCACTCGCTCGACGACCTCTACTACGGGCCGGGGCTGGCGATGGCGGCGACCTTTCCGGGGGACATCGAACGGATCACCGCCGGCCCGGCCTGGATCTTCGACTCGGGCGGGGCGCCGGGGCTCGGCGCTCTCCGCGACCTGATGTGGGCGCGGGCCGACACCCTGGTGTGGCTCGACTATCCGCGGGCGGTGGTGCTCCGGCGAGCCGTCCTGCGTTCGCTGAGACGGATCGTGACCCGCAAGCGGCTGTGGCACGGCCACCGGGACTCTTTGCGGGCCTGGCTCCGCGAGGACCACCCGGTTCGGCGAGCCTGGTCGGCGCATCACCCGCGGCGCCGGCTCATGGCGGCCCGTCTGGCCGACCCGGCGTGGGCCCACCTGCACGTCGTCCGGCTGCCGACACCCACCACGCTCAGGAGTGGCAGAAGGCCCTCTAGTCCCCGGATCGGGGCGGCGGGGGGTTCTGGGAGAGGTTGTCGATGACGTGGCCGGCGCACTCCTGGGAGAAGTTCATGTCGGAGCAGACGGTGGCCATGCTTTCGATGAGGGCGGCCGAGCCGACGCAGCCGGCCAGCATCGTCGTCAGGATGACGAGCCACCAGAGGCAGCCGCCGCGGTCCTTGAGGTATTCGGGTTTCCGGTCGGCCGGATCGGTCATCGGTGGCCCCTGTTGCAGTCCGTGGTGGTCGTGAGGAGGAACGACCGAGCAGGGGCGGTGGCTGTGACGCAGACCCATCTTGGCGGTGGGGTCAAGTTGGGCTACGTTTTTGACTATGGAGTCAAGTAGTGCCGACACGGTGGTGGCCGAGGCCGGCACCGAGGTCGAGGCGGAGGCGGCGGAGCCGGCTCCGGCCACGCTGATCATGATCGAGTCGGGCGAGGACGCTGCGGCCTGTGACGTGGATGGATGGTGCAACTGATGAGCGCTGGCGTTTTCGGGCAGGCGGCCGAGCCGATCGTGGTGGACGTCTGGAGCGACGTCGTCTGCCCGTTCTGCTACCTCGGGCACGCCGTGCTCGCCGAGGCCATCGAGCAGTTCCCGCACGGCTCGTCCGTGCAGGTGCGCTATCACAGCTTCCAGTTGCAGCCGGGCTTCCCGGCCGGTGAGTCGATCCTGGCCGACGACTTCCTCACCCAGCAGTACGGGCTGCCCAAGTCGCAGTTCGAGGCTTCGCACCAGCAGTTGTCCAGCCGCGGCGCGCGCTCGGGGCTCGACTACAGGTTCGAGACGACGCTGATGGTCAACACCCTGGACGCGCACCGGATGATCCACCTGGCCAAGGCGCACGGGCAGGAGCTGCCGATGGTCGACCGGCTGTTCCGGGCCGAGTTCACCGAGGGGCTCGACCTGGCCGATCACGGCGTGCTCGCCGACCTGGCCGTGGAGCTCGGGCTCGACCGGGCCGACGCGGTCAAGGCGCTCGAGACCAAGGCCTACGAGCAGGACATCCGGGCCGATCTCGCGCAGGCCCGCCGGTTGGGCATCAGCGGGGTGCCGTTCTTCGTCTTCGACAACAAGCGGGCCGTGTCTGGCGCCCAGCCGGCCGAGACGTTCCGCAAGGCTCTGGACGTGACCTGGCAGGACCGCACGGCCCAGCCGCGGGCATGACCGACTGCACTGGAGGGAGCGCAGCGGCTGTAGGGCCAGGAGGGCATGCCTCAGGAGGCTCAGCATGAGCGAGTCGAGGCTGCGGGCCGACGCGCGGCGCAACGTCGAGGGCATCCGCCGGGCTGCCCTCGACGTGTTCCGCAGCGGCGGCCTGACCACCCCGCTGGACGAGGTGGCGCGGGCGGCCGGGGTCAGCAAGGGGACGATCTACCACCGGTTCGGCAGCCGCCGCGGCCTGATCGACGCGGTGGTGGACGAGCTGGTCGCCGTGCAGCTGCGGGGCATCGTCGAGGCCGTCGAGGCCCTGGACGGTCCGTTGCTGCGGTTCGAGGAATACCTGCTGCGCACGTGGCTGCTGCAGTTCGACGAGCCGGCCGCCAACGACGTGCTGATGCGGACGCTGCCCGACTCCGAGCCGCTGACCACGCTGTTCGACGACTCCTGCGCGTTCGGCCGGCGACTGCTGGCCGACGCGCAGGCCGCCGGGGTGGTGCGGGACGACGTCACGCCCGAGGATCTGGCCCGTCTGATCCTCGAGCGTGGCGTCATCGTGCGCGCCTGCGACCGGCAGACCCGTGAGGACTATCGGCGCCGGCTCGAATTCGTGCTGCGCGGGCTCAGATCGTGAACGTGCTGACCAGCTGACGCAGCTCTGCGGCGGTGTGGGCGACCTCGTTGGCGGCCGTGCGGGTCTGCTCGACGCCCTGCACCGAGGCGGCGCTGGCCGACGAGACGTCGGCGATGTTGGTGGCGATGCGGGCCGAGCCGTTGGCCACCTCGGCGATGCTGCGGCTCATCTCGCCGGTCGTCGCCGTCTGCTCCTCGACGGCCGAGGCGATGGTCGTCTGGAAGTCGTTGATCTGCGCGATGACCTCGCTGATCCGCGAGATGACCTCGACCGCGCCGCCGGTGTCCTGCTGGATGGCCGCGACGCGGGCGCCGATGTCCTCGGTGGCCTTCGCGGTCTCCTGGGCCAGGTCCTTGACCTCGCTGGCGACGACCGCGAAGCCCTTACCGGCCTCACCGGCCCGCGCGGCCTCGATGGTCGCGTTCAGCGCGAGCAGATTGGTCTGCTCGGCGATCGACGTGATCAGCTTGATGACGTTGCCGATCTCCGCGGACGAGGCGCCGAGCTGGCGTACGGTCTCGGTGGCCCGGGCCGCCTCGGCGACCGCCGTCGCGGCGATCTGCGCGGACTCGCTGGTGTTGCGGGAGATCTCGCGGATGGCCAGGCCCATCTCGTCGGAGCCGGCCGACACGGTCTGCACGTTGCGGGAGATCTCGTCGGCCGCCGCGGCCGCCGACGAGGACTGGGCGCTGGTGTTGTTCGCGGCCGAGGCGATGTCGCCCGAGACGGTGGAGAGCTCGGCCGACGCGGCGGCCAGCTTGTCGGCGTCGGAGGCGACCGTGGCCAGCGAGGTCCGGAACTGCTCGAGCGACCGGTCCAGGTTGGCGGCCATGACGCCCAGCTCGTCGCGGCTGGTGATGCCGCTGCGCTGGGTCAGGTCGCCCTGGGCCAGCGCGTCGATGACGGTGCCGAGGCGGCGCACCGGGCGCAGGATCGAGCGGACCAGCGGGACGGCCAGCGAGATGAGCAGGACCAGGCCGAGACCGGCGACGATCACGGCGACCGTACGCGTCGATCCGACGGTGGACGCCATGTCCTTGTTCTCCTGCGCGACCGCGGCCACGACCCGCTCGTTGAGGTCGCCCAGCAGGTCGTCGCTGATGGTGTTCTGCTGGGCGATCTCGTCGAGCCGTCCGGTGACCGACCGGGGGTTCGCGGTGGCCACGGTGGTGAAGTCGGTGACGAAGGTGCTGAAGCCGGTGATCTCGTCCCGGCTGGTCCGGAACGACGCGAGCAGCTCGGGCGGCAGCCCGGCCGCCTCGGCCGCGTCGGCCGCCTCTGTCGCCGACTGCACGTCGTCCTTGACGTCCTGGATGACGTCGAAGCCGAGCGCGCTGCGGTAGGCGTCCGCCTTGAGCTCGCTCTGCCGGGTGTCCAGGTGGTTGAGGGCGGCGAGACCGGCTTCGAGCCCGGTGATGGTCGCGGCCTGGTCCTCGAGGCGGTTCTGGCCGAGGAGCGTGATGCCGGCCATCGACCCGAGGGCCACCGCTCCGGTGGTGACGATCAGTCCGAGCCGCTGGGCGACGCCGATGTCCTGCAGTCTTCGCATGGTTCGTGCCCTCCGTGGAATCCGGTGCTGTGCCGGTCCCATCGGTCCGTGATCCAGGCCACCTGAAGGTTCTACGCAAAGGGCATGAAAAGGACGGGCGGTCGTCTCGCGGTACATGGCGGCGTCCGCGACCGGACTGAGCGGCTCGGTCAGGCCGGCGCCCCTGATCTCAGGGACGGAGGCGACGCCGGCCTACCAGCTGTCGAGGACCTCGGCCACGGTCACGGCCACGGCGGGCCGGGGCAAAGGATTGGGCGTACGCCCGAAGCGCGGCGCCGGGGCGGGCTGGGTGAGCCCGTCGACCTCGACGTACGCGTTCCGGGCCTGGTTGTGCGGGTGCGCGGGCGCCTCGGCGGGGGAGAGCACCGGCGCCACGCAGGCGTCCCGGCCGGCGAAGATCTCGGTCCACTCGTCGCGCGACCGCAGGGCGAACCGGGCGGCGAACAGTGATCGCAGCCGCGGCCAGCCCGACTCGTCGTACTGGTGGGTGAGGTCTTCGCCGGGCAGGCCGAGACCGTCGAGCAGGGCCCGGTAGAAGGCGGGTTCGAGCGCACCGACCGCCATGTAGCCACCGTCGGAGGTCTCGTACGTGTCGTAGAAGGGCGCTCCGCCGTCGAGCAGGTTCTCGCCCCGACCGCGGGGCCAGGTGCCCCCGGCCACCATGCCGTGCAGGAACGAGGTGAGCAGGGCCGACCCGTCGACCATGGCCGCGTCCACGACCTGCCCGCGGCCGGAGACCGAGCGTTCGACCAGGGCCGCGAGCACCCCGACGGCGAGCAGCATGCCCCCGCCCGCGAAGTCGCCCAGCAGGTTGATCGGCGCGTGCGGGGGCAGCCCGGCCCGGCCCAGCGGTTCGAGCGCGCCGGCGATCGCGATGTAGTCGATGTCGTGCCCGGCCCGCGCGGCGAGCGGCCCGTCCTGACCCCAGCCGGTCATCCGGGCGTACACCAGCCGGGGGTTGATCTTTTCGCACACCTCGGGGCCGAAGCCGAGCCGTTCCGCCACGCCGGGCCGGAAACCCTCGACCAGGACGTCGGCCTTGGCCGTCAGGTGCAGCAGCTCCGCGACGCCGGCCGGGGTCTTGAGGTCGAGCGCGACCGTGCGGCGGCCCCGGTCGAGCGGGCCCGGTGGCAGCAGCGGGCCGCCGGGACGGTCGATGCGGACCACGTCGGCGCCGAGGTCGGCCAGCATCATGCAGCCGAACGGGCCCGGGGCCAGACCGGCCAGCTCGACGACGCGTACGCCGGCCAGGGTCGTCATGCGGGTGCGAACCGCGAGCCGTAGCGGTCGGCGAGCTCCTCGGCCCGCCCCCGGAAGTCGGTGTGCTGGTGGGCGAAGCGCAGGACACCGCCCGTCCAGGCCGGGTAGCCGATGCCGAGGATCGAGCCGACGTTGCCGTCCTCCTCGGTGCGCAGCACGCCCTCGGCCAGGCAGCGCTGCGCGTCGAGCGTCTCGGCGAACAGGAACCTGTCCTGCAGGTCGGCCGGCGGCACGGCCCGGCCGGCCTCGGTGACCATCGCGGCGAGACCGGGCCAGAGCCCGGTGCGCTTGCCCCCGGCGTACGCGTAGAAGCCGTTCCCGGCCGCCCGGCCCGGCCGATCGTGCTCGTCGACCATGGCGTCGACCAGCGCGTGCGACGGTTGCCCGGCCGGCTCGCCCCCGGCCCGGCGGATCCGCTGGATGAGCGTCAGGCTGACCTCGTCGGCCAGCGCGAGGGGCCCGGTCGGATAGCCGGCCTGCAGCGCGGCCTGCTCGATCGACGCGGCCGGCACCCCCTCGGCGACCATCCCGATCGCCTCGTCGATGAACCGGCCGATGACCCGGCTGGTGAAGAAGCCCCGCCCGTCGTCGACCACGATCGGCGTCTTGCCGATCCGGCGGGCCAGGTCGAACGCGCGGGCCACCGCCTCGTCGCCGGTCTGCTCGCCGACCACGATCTCGAGCAGCGGCATCTTGGCCACCGGCGAGAAGAAGTGCATGCCGACGAAGCCGGGCCGGCCCTGGGCCAGCGAGGTGATCGGCAGGGTCGAGGTGTTCGAGGCCAGCAGCGCGCCGTCGGCCAGGACCGGCATCACCTCGGCGAAGACGGCCTGTTTGAGGGCCGGATCCTCGAAGACGGCCTCGATCACCACGTCGCAGCCGGCCAGGTCGGCCACGTCGGCGGTGGTGGTGATCCGGGCCAGCACCGCCGGGTCGCCCGACTGCTTGGCCCGGGCGGCGGCCTCCTCGCTGACGTCCTTGACCACGACCTCGAGGCCGGCGCGGGCACACGCGTACGCGATCCCGGCGCCCATCATCCCGGCTCCGAGCACCGCGACCTTGCGGGCCGCGGGCACCTCGACGGCCGGCCGGGCCAGCCCGCCGTTGACCGCGCGCAGGTCGAAGAAGAGCGCGCCGATCATGTTCTTGGCGATCGTCGAGGTGAGCAGCGTGATCAGGTGCCGGGTCTCGACGATCTGCGCGGTCTCGAAGTCGACCTGGGCGCCCTCCACCGCGGTGGCCAGGACCGCCTCGGGTGCGGGCAGCGAGGCGCCCTTGAGCTGCTGGCGCAGGGTGGCGGGGAAGGCGGGCAGCTGGGCGGCGAGCCGCGGGGAGGACGGGGTGCCGCCGGGCATCCGGTAGCCCTCGCGGTCCCAGGGTTGGGCCGCCTCCGGGTTCTCGGCTATCCAGAGGCGGGCCCGGTCGAGCATCTCGGCCGGGGTGGCGACGACCTCGTCGACCAGGCCGTGGTCGCGGGCGTCGGCCGGGCGCAGGCGGCGGCCGGTGAGCAGCCAGGTGGTCAGGGCCGGGGCCAGCCCGAGCATCCGGACGGTCCGCGTCACCCCGCCCGCGCCGGGCAGCAGACCCAGCGTGACCTCGGGGAAGCCGAGCCGGGTGCCCGGCGCGTCGAGCGCTATCCGGTGGTGGCAGGCCAGGGCGACCTCGAGCCCGCCGCCGAGCGCGGCCCCGTTGATGGCGGCGACGACCGGGCGGCCGTACGTCTCCAGCCGCCGGAAGTCTCGTTTGATCGTGCTGAGCAGCTGGAACAGGGCGGGGGCGTCCGCCTGGGTGGCCCGGGCCATCGAGGGCAGGTCGCCGCCCGCGAAGAACGTCTTCTTGGCGCTGGTCACGATCACGCCGCTGACCTGGTCGCGCTCGGCCTCGAGACGGTCGAGGGCGGCGGTCATGGCGGCCACGTACGCCGTGTTCATGGTGTTGGCCGACTGATCCGGGTCGTCCATCGTGAGGGTCACGACGCCGTGGTCGTCCCGCTGGTAGTCGATCATCAGAGCCTCTCGAGAACGGTCGCGACGCCCATGCCGCCGCCGATGCACAGGGTGACCACGGCCCGGCGCTGGTCGCGGCGTTCGAGCTCGTCGAGCGCGGTGCCGAGCAGCATCGCCCCGGTCGCGCCGAGCGGATGGCCCAGCGCGATCGCCCCGCCGTTGACGTTGACCGTCTCGGGGTCGAGGCCGAGGTCGCGGATGTACTTGAGGACCACCGCGGCGAACGCCTCGTTGATCTCGAACAGGTCGATGTCGCCGACGCCGAGCCCGGCCGCGGCCAGGGCCTTGCGGGTGGCCGGGGCGGGCCCGGTGAGCATCAGGGTCGGGTCGGCCCCGGTGACCGCGGCGCCGGCTACCCGGGCCCGCGGGGTCAGGCCGAGCTCGTGGCCGGCCGCCTCGGAGCCGATCAGGACGAGACCGGCGCCGTCGACGATGCCCGAGGAGTTGCCCGCGTGGTGGACGTGGTCGATCCGCTCCAGCCAGTGGAACTTGCGCAGCGCGACGGCGTCGAAGAAATCCGTCCGGACGAAGGCGGGCCTGAGCTTGCCCAGCCCCTCGCGGGTGGTCTCGGGCCGGGGATGCTCGTCGGCGGTCAGGATGTCGAGGCCGTTGGGGTCGCGCACCGGCACGATCGAGCGCGCGAAATGCCCGCCGGCCTGCGCCTTGCCCGCCCTGTCCTGCGACTTGAGGGCGTAGGAGTCGACGTCGTCGCGGGTGAAGCCCTCGAGCGTGGCGATCAGGTCGGCGCTGATCCCCTGCGGCACGAAATCGGTGGCCAGCGCGGTCTCGGGGTCGAGGAACCAGGCGCCGCCGTCGGAGCCCATCGGGTTGCGCGACATCGACTCGACGCCGCCCGCCACGATCAGGTGTTCCCAGCCGGAGCGGACGCGGGCCGCGGCCTGGTTGACGGCCTCGAGCCCGGAGCCGCAGAAGCGGTTGAGCTGCACCCCGGCCACCGTGTCGGGCAGGCCGGCCAGCAGCGCGGCGGCGCGGGACAGGTCGCCGCCCTGCTCGCCGATCGGGCTGACGATGCCGAGCACGAGGTCGTCGATGCGGGCCGGGTCGAGGCCGGGCAGCCGGCTGCGCAGGGCGTCGAGCAGACCGGTGACCAGCGAGATCGGTTTCACCCCGTGCAGGGCGCCGTTCTCCTTGCCCCGGCCCCGGGGGGTGCGGAGCGCGTCGTACACGTAGGCCTGACTCACGATTTTGCCTCGGTTTTCCGCCGCGGGGTATCACAGCACACGGGCGATCAGCTCCTTCATGATCTCGTTGGTGCCGCCGTAGATCTTCTGGACGCGCGCGTCGGCGTACATCCGGGCGATCGGGTACTCGGTCGTGTAGCCGTACCCGCCGAAGATCTGCAGGCAGCGGTCCACCACTTCGCACTGTCCCTCGGTGAGCCACGACTTCGCCATCGCCGCCGTGGCCACATCGAGCTCGCCGCGGGTGTGCCGGACGATGCAGTCGTCCAGGAAGACCCGCGCCACCCTGGTCCGGGTGGCGCACTCGGCCAGCACCATGCGCGTGTTCTGGTGCCCGATCAGCGGCTTGCCGAACGCGGTGCGCTCCTTCGCGTACGCGGTGGTCAGCTCGACCGCCCGCTGCATCGCGGCCACCGCGCCGACCCCGATCACCAGGCGTTCCTGGGGGAGTTGCCGCATCATCCGGGCGAAGCCTTCGTTTTCCGCGCCGAGGAGGTTGGCCGCGGGCACCCGGAGGTCGTCGAAGAACAGCTCGGCGGTGTCGTTGGAGTGCAGGCCGATCTTCTCCAGGAGCCGGCCGCGCCGGAAACCGGGGGCGTCGTCGGCCAGTTCGCACACGAGCAGGCTGATGCCGCCGGCGCCCGGCGAGGCGCCGGTCTTGACGGCGAGCACGATCAGGTCGGCCAGCCCACCGTTGGTGATGAACGTCTTGGACCCGCTGACCAGGTAGTCGTCGCTGTCGCGGACGGCCCGGGTGGTGATCGCCTGCAGGTCGGAGCCGCCGCCGGGCTCGGTCATCCCGATCGCGCCGACCAGGTCGCCCGAGCACAGGCCGGGCAGCCAGCGCCGCTTCTGCTCCTCGGTCCCGTACGCGACCAGGTAGCCGGTGACGATGCCGCTGTGCACGGCGAGCCCGAGGCTGCCCTCACCGACCGCCGCCTGCTCGTGCAGCAGGACCGCCTCGTGGGTGAAGTCGCCGCCCCCGCCGCCGTACTCCTCGGGCACGCTCAGGCCGAGCAGCCCGAGCTCGCCGGCCTGGCGGTAGTGCTCGCGGTCGGGGTGGCCCTGGGCGACGTGGCGGGCCGCGTGGGGCAGCACCTCTTTGCTGAAGAAGCTGCGGGCGAGGTCGGCGAGGTCGTCGTGTTCGGGCTTCAGCCACGCCGAGGCGTACCCGTCCAGTCCTGGGGTGGGCATACTCACCAGCCTTTCGTCTTGTTGGCACTGTGTTAATAAGCGGGATGGTGCGATGAGCACGGAACGGTAAGGTCATCGGGATGACTGTCGAGGCCGGACCGCGGCGCCGCCTGGAACCGGACGCCCGCCGTGAGCAGATCCTGTCGGTGGCCGTGCGCCTGTTCGGCGAGCGCGGCTTCGCCGAGGTGTCGACCACCGATGTGGCGCGCACCGCCGGGGTCGCCCGGGGCCTGATCAATCACTACTTCGGCACCAAGAAGGACCTCTACCTCGAGGTCATCCGGGTGATGCTCACCGTGCCCGAGGTGGCGATCGCGTCGCTGCCCGACGGCGACCTGCCGACCCGGGTCGACGCCATCGTGACCTGGTTCCTCGACGTGGTCTCCCGGCACAGCCGCTCGTGGCTGGCCGCGATCGGCGCGGGCGGCCTGGCCGGCGACACCGACATCGACGGGGTGATCGCCGAGGCGATCGACCGGGCGGCCGACGCCGTGCTGACCGCGGTCGGGCGCGAGCAGCCCGGGCCGGCGCTGCACGCGATGGCCCGGGCCTACGTCGGGTTGGCCGTCTCGACGGCCGGCGAGTGGCTGCGCCGCGGCGTGCTGACCCGGGCCCAGGTGCACCGCCTGCTCGCCGCCACTTTGCTGACGATGGTCGAAGAGGTCTTCGACCGCGCCTAGGCCGACGCTCTCCACCGTTCGGAGGGCTGTGCCCGGGAACTCCGGTGGTGACGATAGGTATCTGCGCGCTACACGCGGACCCGTCATGGGTGCCCCACCCCTCTCCTCCCGGAGCAAGACATGGAAGCGGAACGGTACAGCGCGGACACCCTGACCCTCGACCCCGATTTCCCGGCCGACGGGCTGGCGAAGCTCAACGACATTCTGGACGGTGCGGGCCGCCCCCTGCGGCACACCGGGCGCCGGGCCGCCGGCCGGCCGGTGATCGAGGTCCGGGACGGCGGCGCGCTCGAGGCCCTGACCCGGCTCCGGACGGCCGGCGCGGGCGCCGGGGAACGCGCCGACGTGCAATACCTGGGCGGGACGTTCCAGCTGGCCGGCCGGCACTGGGGGCACGGGTTCTCCTGGGCCGAGCTGACCGCGGTGCCCACCCAGGCCCCGCCGGAGTTCGCGGGGACGGCGCCACCGCACGACCTGCGCCGCCCGGTCGTCGCCCTGCTCGACACCGGCGTCCAGGAGCACCCCTGGCTGAGCTCGCCGCCCGACGACCCGTTCCTGCTGCACGCCGACCGGCTCACCGTCCCGGCGCCGTGGAGCACCCCGGTGCACGAGATCCACGCGGGCGAGGTCGCGGCGGCCGGGCACGGCACGTTCCTGGCCGGGCTGATCCGGCTGGCCGCGCCGAGCGCCCAGGTGCTGTCGATCCGGGTGATGAGCGACGACGGCCGGGTCAACGAGAGCACCGTGATCGAGGCCCTGGAGTGGCTGGCCGCCTATCACGACCCGCACGCCCGGCCGGTCGACGTCGTCTGCATGGCCTTCGGGCGCGCGCCGTGCGACACCGACCCGGTCCAGCCGCTCGAGGACGCGTTGCGCCCGCTCTCGCAGGCCGGCATCGCGCTGGTCGCCTCGGCCGGCAACGACCACCAGCACGATCCGGTCTATCCGGCCGCGTTCGAGACGGTCACGGCGGTCGGCGCCGGGTTCGGGCGCTATCACGCCGAGTTCAGCAACCACGGCGACTGGGTCGACCGCTACCGCGACGGGGTGGACGTGCTCGGCCCGATGCCGGGCGGCAAGTGGGCGAAGTGGAGCGGGACGTCGTTCTCGGCGGCGAGCTTCGCCGGTGATCTGGCCCGGCCCCATGTCCGCTGACGTCCACCTGGGCGACCTGATCGAGCGGGCCCGCGACGGCGACCGGGAGTCGCTGCGCGAGCTGGTGCACGAGCTCAACCCGGTGCTGTGGCGGGTGGCCCGGGGGCAGGGGCTGACCGCCGAGGACGCGGCCGACGTGGTGCAGACGACCTGGCTCGAGCTGCTGCGCCGGCTCCACGAGATCCGGACGCCGCGGGCCGTCACGGCGTGGCTGATCACCGCGACCCGGCGGGAGGCGTGGCACCGGCAGCAGCGCGCCCGCCGGGACGTGCCCGACCCCGAGGCGGTGCTGACCGCCGCGGCCGACCCCGGGCCGCCGCCCGACCAGCGATTGCTGGAGGACGAACGCGACCGCGTGCTGTGGCGGCATTACGCGCGGCTCTCCGAGCGCTGCCGCGACCTGCTCGGGATCGTGGCCCAGATGTCCCGGCCGGATTACGCGGCGATCGCCGACGCCTACGGCATGCCGCACGGCAGCATCGGCCCGACCCGCGGGCGGTGCCTGACCAAGCTGCGCGAGATGCTGCTGGCCGATCCCGCGTGGGGTGCCTGATGACCGATCCGCTGGATCAGGAGATCCTCGAGCGGCTGGCCCGGTTCGATCCGCCGCCGGCCGACCTGGACGACCGGGTGTTGTTCGCGATCGACCTGCACGACCTGGACGCCGAGGTGGCCCGGCTGGCGGCGGAGGCGTTCGCCGGGTCGGGGGCGCGGGCCGGGGAACGCACCCGCACGATCACCTTCGAGGCCGACAGCCGCTCGGTGATGATCACCGTGGTCGAGCGGGCCGACAACCTGGTGCGGATCGACGGCTGGCTCGCCCCCGGCGCCGCGCTGTGGGTCGAGCTGCGGATGCCCGAGCCGTGGCCGCCGCGCACGGTCACCGCCGACGGCACCGGCCGGTTCGTCTTCGACGAGGTGCCGCACGGGCTGGCCCAGCTGCTGGTGGAAGCGGACGGCGGCGCGGGCCGGGTGGTGACGCCATCGCTGGTGCTCTGAGCGGGCGGGCCGGGCAGCTCTTCGCGGCCGGTCTGGCCGCCGGCGACGACGGGCGGCCGGCCTTGGCCGTGCGCCGGTTGCGGGCCGCGCTGCGGCTGACCAGCGAGCACGACCCGGCGGCCCGCGGGCGGGTGCTGGTCACCCTGGCCTGGGCCGAGGCCGAACGGGGCCGGGTCGACCTGGGCTTCCGGCTGCTCGACGAGGCGGCGCCGCTGGTGCCGGCGGCCGGGCAGGCGGTGCTGCACGCCCAGCGGGCCGCGCTGCTCAACCGCAACGGCCGGGCCGACCTGGCCCAGCCCGAGTTCGACCGGGCGATCGCCGGGCTGTCCGAACGCGACGATCCTCTCGATCTGGCCAAGGTGCTCAACAACCGCAGCATGCTGCACCTGGACGCGGGCCGGGTCGGCGCCGCGCGGGAGGACATGGACCGGGCCTTGCGGCTCTGCCGGCGGCACGGCATCGAGGTCGGCGCGGCCCTGCTCGAGGTGAACCTGGCCTGCCTGGACGTGGTGCGGGGCGATCTGCCGGCGGCGCTCGGGGCGTTCGCGGCGGCCCGGCCCGCGTACGAGCGGGTGGTGCCGGGCCGGCTGCCGACCCTGGCCGTGGAGCGGGCCCGGGCGCTGGTCGCGGCCGGTTTGTTCCAGCAGGCCGACCGCGAGCTGGCGGCGGCCGCGGCTCAGGCCCGCGACCAGGGGCAGGACAACACCGTGGCCGAGGCGCTGCACGTACGGGCCGAGGCCGCGCTGCTGGCGGGCCGGCCGGCGGCGGCCGCGGAGTGGGCGGCCGCGGCACGGGCGGTCTTCCTGCGGCGCGGCAACCCGGTTCGCGCCGCGCTGGCCGCCCTGCTGGAGCTGCGGGCCCAGCCGCGCGACCGGGCCGCGCGGGAAGGACGGCGGCTGGCGGCCGAGCTGCGGCGGCTGGGCCTGGCCGAGGATGCGCGGGTCGCGGCGCTGGTGGCGGCGCGGGCGCTCGCTCCGGCCGCGGCCGGGCGGCTGCTCGCCCGGTACGGGAAACCGGGGCGGCACGACCGGCTCGACACGCGGCTGCTGCTGCGGCTCACCCGGGCCGAGCTCCACCGGGCGGATGGCCGGCCGGCCGAGGCGCAGCGGGAACTGACGGCCGGGATGGCCGCTCTGCACCGGCACCGGGCCCGGTTCGGCTGCCTCGACCTGCAGACCGGGGCGTCGGCCCACGGGCGGGACCTGGCCGCGGCGGGGCTGGCGCAGGCCCTGGAGAGCGGGTCGCCGGCGGCTGTCCACCGGTGGTCGGAGCGCTCCCGGGCGCAGGCACTGTTGCTGCCGGCGGTGCGGCCACCGGACGATCCCGCGGTGGCGGCCGACCTCGAGGACCTGCGGCAGACACGGTTCGCGCTGCGGGCGGCCGAGCTGGAGGGGCGGGCGACGGCGGGGTTGCGCGGGCGGGCCGAGGGGCTCGAACGGCGGATCCGGGAGAGCGCGTGGTCGGTGCGCGGAGCATCGGACGGGGTGGCCGGGGCAGCGTCGCTCGCGCAGGTGCGGGCGGCAATGGGCGGGGCGGCGCTGGTGGCGTACGTGCGGTCGGGAAAGGTTTTGCGGGCTCTGGTCGTGACCGGAGCGCGGGCCGGAGTGGTGGAGCTGGGGGAGTGGGCCGCGGCCGAGGAAGCCGTGCTGCGGCTGCGGGCCGACCTCGACACCGCGGCCGGGCGGGCCCTGCCACCCCGGATGGCCACCGCGGTCGCCGCGGCCACCCGGCGCGACGCCGCGGTGTTGCAGAACTCTGTGCTAGGCGCTCTGGAAGACCTGATCGGCGATCGTGACCTGGTCGTCGTGCCGACCGGGGTGCTGATGACCGCGCCCTGGGCGCTGCTGCCGTTCTGTGCCGGGCGGCCGGTGACCGTGGCGCCCTCGGCGACGGCGTGGCTGGCCGCACGTTCGCGCGCCCGCGCGGCCGGACAGGCCGTGCTCGTGGCCGGGCCCGGCAATCAGCGCGGCGACGACGAGATCGCCGAGATCGCGACTCTGCACCCGGGCGCGGCGGTGCTCACCGGTGAACGGGCTCAGCCGGCCGCCACCCTGGCCGCCCTCGACGGGGCCGGGCTGGCCCACCTCGCCGCGCACGGCCGCCACGAGGCCGAGAACGCGCTGTTCTCGGCGCTCGACCTGGCCGGCGGGCCGGTGCTGGGCTACGACCTGCAGCGCCTGCGCCGCCCGCCCGGCCTGGTCGTGCTGTCGAGTTGCGAGCTGGGCCTGATCGAGGTGCGCCCGGGCGACGAGACCTTCGGGATGGCCTCCGCGCTGCTCGCGGCGGGCACGGCCACGGTCGTGGCCAGCGTGGCCCGGGTCGCCGACGACACCGCCCGCGACGCCATGGTCCGTTTCCACCGGGGCCTGGCCCGCGGCGAGGAGCCGGCGGCCGCGCTGGCCGGCGCCGCCCCGGCCCACCGCCTTCGTCTGCCTCGGCAGCTCCGGCTAGTCCTTGACGGCCGCGATCGCGGCGTGCGGGCGGTGGGTGCCGTCGGCCGGGCGCTGCTCGCGTTCGAGCTCGGTGAAGCCGGCCCGGGCCAGCCGGGCGGCGAACTCGTCGACCGGCCGGCGGTAGGCCGTCACGACCTTGTGGTCGAACGTCTCGACCTCGCCGGCGTCGAAGAACCCGGCCACCAGCGTGCCGCCCGGCGCCATGACCCGGCCGAACTCGGCCAGCACCCGGTCGAGCTCCGGCGGCGGCAGGTGGATCAGCGAGTACCAGCTCAGGATGCCGGCCACGGTCCCGTCCCCGGCGTCGAGAGCCGCCATCGACCCGAGCCGGTAGGTGCCGTCCGGATGGGTCGCCCGGGCGTGGTCGATGAACTCGGGCACCAGGTCGATGCCGGTCGCGTCGACCCCGAGCGACCGGAGGTGAGCGGTCAGGTGGCCGGGCCCACAGCCCAGGTCGAGCACCGGGCCGGGCCGGATCGACAGGTGGCGCCCGATGAAGGCGAGATCGCCGGGGTCGACCTTTCCGGTCGCGCCGAACAGGTCGATGTAAAGCCCGGCGACGGACGCGTACGCGTCCCGGACCTGCTCCGATTCCACCGCATGACTGTACGAGCTACCCGGCCGCCGGCGCGCTCGTCACGTAGGCCTCGATGTGGCGGCGAGCCTGGGCGTCCAGCTCGGCCAGGCGCAGGCCCAGCTCACGGCCGTCGGAGCGGTCCATGGCCCGGACGACTGTGGCGCCGACGGTGAAGGTCGCGCCGCCCAGGGTCATCTCGGCGTTGACTCGCTCGCCGGTCGGGACCGTCGTGCCCGGCGGAAGCAGGCAGCCCAGGCCGTCCGAGCTCACGTCGACCAGGCGCCCGTCCACGGCGGCGCCACCCGCCCGGCGCAGGCGGACCACCCCGGCCGCGGCCATCCGCTCGTTGCGGCGGCGCTCCAGGCGGTCGGCCACGTCGGAGAGGTCCTCGATCTGGGCCATCGTGACGCTCACTGTGCCGGTCAGCCGTTCGACGATCCGGTGCTGGTCGTCGGCGATGCCGTCGAGCAGACCCATGCCCGACTCGATCTCGGCCACGCCGTCGACGATCGCGGCCAGCGTCCCGCCCATCTGGGCGACGTCGGCCTCCAGCGCGGCGATCGTGGCCGCGATCTGCTCGGTCGACTCGGCGGTGGTGTCGGCCAGGTTCTTGACCTCGCCCGCGACGACGGCGAAGCCCTTGCCGGCCGCCCCGGCCCGGGCGGCCTCGATGGTGGCGTTGAGCGCGAGCATCCGGGTCTGCGACGCGATCTCCCGGATCACCCCGGCCACCCCGGCCACCTGGTGCAGGCTCGCGTTGAGCGCGGTCGCGGCCTCGTCGGCGCTGCGGGCCCGGCGGACCATCACGGTCGCGGCCTCGCTGGTGGTCGCGACCCTGCGGTGCGTCGCGGCGGCCGCCTCACGGGCCGCGCCGACCTGCTCGACGACCTCGCGCAGCCGTTCGCCGATCACCGCTCCGGTGTCGTCGATCGCCTCGCGGGCGCGGCGCCGCAGCCGGTGGTTGACCTTGCGCTGCTCCTGCTGGGCGTCGGCCCGACTGGTCTCGCGCTCGGCCCGCAGCTCGTCGATCTCGGCCTGCCGCCCGGCGAGCACGGCGCCGAGCCCGGCGAGGGCGGTGCGCAGTTCGCCGAGGCTCGCCGGCTCGGGACCGCCGGTCAGGGCGGCCACTTCGGCGGCGAGAAGACGCAGCTCACGCCGCGCCCGGCGGCGCGACCCCACGGCGTACGCGAGGACGGCCGCACCCACGGCAAGCAGGACCCAATGCACTGTCACGGGCCCCACGATCGGCGTCGCCCGCCCCCGGTTTAGGCCGGGTAGTCGGCCGTCGTGGTGAAGAGGCCCACCACGGACGCGTCCTGGACGTCGAAGCCGATGGTCAGGAATCTCCCGGGCGCCACCTCGACGCTCGACGGGTTGGCCTGGTCGGGGTGGCCCGAATCGTAGAGCGGCACGTCCTCGTACCCGTCCCAGGTCTTCCCGGGGTGCCGCACGAGCCGGCCGACCGTGTCCCGGTGCTGGGAGAAGCGCGGCGTGAGGTCGCCGTAGGTGACCAGCACCTCGCCGGTGCTCAGCGGCAGCGCGTGGTGCGACGACGCGGGCATGTCGGTCGGCTGCGGGTCGCTCCAGGTGTGCCCGCCGTCGGCCGAGCGGCACAGATAGGCCACCTCGGCCGTCGTCCGGATCAGCGCCACGACCTCGCCGTCCTCCAGCACGGTCAGCGTCGGCTCCTGGTAGTGCACGCCGTCGCCCTCGGCCAGCAGCACCTCGCTGCCGGCGGGCCAGGTGCGCCCGCCGTCGGTGCTGCGGACGACCGTCGCGCGCTGCCACCGGGTGCCGGGCAGCCGCCCGTACAGGGGGAGGAGAACGTCGCCGCCGGGCAGCTCGGCCGCGCCGCCGTGCGAGGCGGCCCAGGTCGGCCGGGCGGGCTGGAACCGGCCACCCTCGTCGATCATGGCCGTGCCGACCTCGATCGGGTCGCTCCAGGTGCGGCCGCCGTCGGTGCTGCGATGCACGTACGTCCCGTGGGTGGTGTGCAGCGGCTCAGTGCTCCAGTCGATGACGAAATAGCTGAGCAGCACCGTGCCGTCGGCGAGCCGGCCCAGCTTGGGGTCGCGGTCGTCGAACCGGCCGTCGACCGCCACCCACGGCTCGGACCACGTCCGGCCGCCGTCGTCGCTGGCGACCAGGCTGATCCGCCCGTCCGACCGCACGTGATCGGCGCCCTCCCGGTAGGTGGCCAGCAGCCGGCCGTCGGCCAGCTTGACGATGTCGGGGAAGTGGGCCAGGCGGCCCGGCTCGGCCCGTACCACGGTGAACGGCGTCGGCACGCTTCTGCCTCCTCGGTCTCGGCTCAGACTCCATCTAACCGTTGCCCGAGCCGGGCGGCCGCGGCCGGGTCCGGTCAGCGGGGGACGGGCTTGGCGAAGAAGACGCGGTGGAAGCCGTGCTGGGTCTCGCGGGCGACCTCGTGGAAGCCGCGCCGCGGGTAGTAGGTGAGGTTCTCGGTCATCGCCTCGTTGGTGCAGAGCCGCACCTCGGGCCGGCCCAGCGCCCGCGCCTGCTCCTCGGCGAAGGTCAGCAGCAGCGCACCCACGCCGGTGCCCTGGGCCTCGGGCGCGACGGCCAGGGTCTCGACCTCGACGTGGTCGTCGGCCACCGCGAG
Organism: Actinoplanes sp.; assembly: GCA_965217855.1. GTDB lineage: Bacteria > Actinomycetota > Actinomycetes > Mycobacteriales > Micromonosporaceae > Actinoplanes. Next base: position 300,673 of record CBDCJN010000004.1, read on the forward strand.
CTGCACCATTCCCACGATCCGCGGCCCGTCGACGGCGACCCAGCAACGGCCCTGGGCCACGATCGCGTCGTAGTCGGCCGCCATCGGCATCGGCTCGCGGCCGATCCGCGGGGTGTAATGCCGGAACGCCGCGCCGACCAGCCGCCGTACGGCCGGGACGTCGGCGCCCTCGGCGAGCCGGAGGTCAGCCATCCGGCCGCCGCCTCGACCGGACGAGACCGGCCACCAGCAGGACGAGCCCCACCGCCAGCGCGCTCAGACCCACGACCATGGCCGCGTACGCCGCCAGGAGCCACCAGCCGAGGCCGGCCACCGCCAGACCCGCACCGGCCACGATCAGCCCGCCGCCCCCGCCTCCGCCTCCGCCCCCGTTCCGCCGCTCGGCCGGTGGGGACGCCTGGCCCGGTGCGGACGACTGCGGCGGGACGGCCGGGGGCGGCTGGAACTCGAGCCGGGTGCGGCCCACCATGATCACGTCGCCCGGGTGCAGCGCCTCCTGGTCGTGCAGCCGCCGGCCGTTGACCGTCGTGCCATTGGTGCTGCCCAGGTCGTCGACGACGAACCGGCCCCCGCGCGACGTGCTGATCTCGGCGTGCCGGCGGCTCGCGAACGAGTCGGTCAGCCGCAGATCGGCATTGGGCGCCGTTCCGATGACCACGGGGTGCTGGCGCGGCAGGGCGAACCGGGTGCTGCCCCTGTCGGTGAAGGTGACCTCGAGATATGCCACCGGCGCCGGCACGGAGGCCGGCGCCGGCGCCCGCGGGACAACGGGGGGCGGCTGTCCCCATGCGGGTGCACCCGGAACGGCCGTCGCCGGCGTTCCCGCCACTCCGGGGCCGGCCGCCACCGCGGCGACGGGCACTCGTGCGAAGTGCAGGCGGCGCAGCTCCTCGGGAGGCAACCCCCGGTGGGGCGCCTCGGGAAGGGGATCCTCCCAGTAGAGCGGTCGCACGAACGATGGACGTTCCAGGCCGAGCGCGCATTCCCATTCCGCGCGGACATCCTCGTGGACGGGTTCCTGCCAGTCGAGCACCACCTCCCGCGGGTTGCACTCGACGCCGGGCAGGTCGGGCACCACCCGGATCTCCGTCCCGCGGGCCAGCGGCTGCCGGGCGTCCACTGTGCGCGGCGCGGGGGGCTCGCCCCCGAAGAACCGCTCGGCCCGGGCCCGCACCTCGGCCGGCGGTTCGATCGGCCCCGACACCGGGTCGACGACCGGATCGGACTTGTGCGCGAAGACCAGCATCGATTCCCAGCGCGTCGGGGGCAGCCGCACCGGGCGGTAGACGGTGAACTGCACGTCCTCGTCGAGCATGGGTGCCTCGCGCCGGGGCAGCAGGGCGCAGCCTTCGGCGATCACCAGTTCCGGGTCGCGGGCGATCCGCGGCTCGTGGCCGGTCGCCCCGGCCAGCAGGCGGGCGAACATCGGAGCCCGGGCCGCGCCCCCGACCAGGAACACCGCGTCGACCGTCGCCGTGCCGAGGACGTCCTGGGTCGCCCGCAACGCCCGCGCCAGCACGGTCGCGGCCAGCCCCTCGAACTCGTCGCGGGTCACGGTCACCTCGGCATCGGTCAGCGGCACGGTCAGCGTCGTGGCCGGCTCGAACGACAGCCTCTCCCTGAGCCCGCGCACCTCGGCCCAGAGCAGCAGCCGGGCGGCCCGGTCGACCGGCGTCAGCGGATCCTGCAGCCGCTGCGAGGCCGCCCTGTCCTGCCCGGCCGTCCGGCCGCCGATGAACTCGACCAGGTCGCGGTCGAGCCGGATGCCGCCCGCGTCCTCGACGCACTCGAAGCTGACCAGCTCGAACCCGTCGCCGGTGCGCCGCACCAGGCCGACGTCGATGCTGCTGGCCCCGGCGTCGAACACCAGCACCAGGCCGCCCACGCCGACGGTATTCTCGTCCAGGCCGGTCAGGTAGGCCGCGGCCGCGATCGACTCGCTGACCACCTCGACCCGGCCCAGCCCGGCCCGGCTCACGGCCTCGGCCAGCGCGGACCGCCGCGAGTTCTCCCACTCCGGCGGGCAGCTGACCGTCGTCTCCACCGGCTCGCCACCGGCCGCCCGCCGCACCGCCTGCGCTGTCCGGGCCAGGTGACCGGGCAGCGGTGAGCCCGGGCGCAGCGGATCGCGGTGACCGGGATAGATCGCGTCGGCCGAGGACGGCATGAGGGGCGTGCCGCCGCTGAGCAGGATCGGCCGGGGCCGCGTCTCCGGGGCACGCAGCATCGCCACCGTGTGGGCGGTGCCGATGCTGATCCCGACCCGCCACGCGCGTGCCGCCATGGTCATGCCAGGCATCGTCGCACGTGATCACCCGATTGCGGTGCGCCACCATGGCTCACGAACCGCTTTCCACGACCATGCCCATGACGTGACGGACGATCGCGTCGCCGATCGTGTCCAGAGCGAGGATCTGGTGGACCCGGCCGGTGGTGACGGCGGCGGCGGGCATCGACGGGAACGCGGAGCTCGCGGCGTCCTGAGCCAGGATCATGCCGCCGCAGCCGGCCACGGCGCGCACGCCGGCCTGGCCGTCGTGACCCATGCCGGTGAGGACGACCGCCAGCGCCCGCGAGCCGCACGTGACGGCCAGCGTGGCCAGCATCAGGTCGGCCGACGGGCGGGCCGGCGGCAGGTCACCGGCCGCGATCAGGCCGACCCGGGCCTCGGAGGTCACCAGCAGGTGGTGCCCGGCCGGCACGACCAGCACGTGGCCCGGCCGCATCACGCTCCGGTCGGCGGCCTCCTCGACCGGCAGCCGGGCCTCGCGGGCCAGGATCGAAGTGAGCTGGCTGCTCCGTCGCGGATCCTGGTGCAGTGCCACGAGCACGGCGGCGGGCAGGCCGGCCGGGAGAGCAGCCAGGACACGCGACAGGGCGTCGACGCCGCCCGCGGAGGCGACCAGCGCCACCACGGGGAACGTGACCGGGTAGGGGTCGGCGCCGGGTGCCGTCACGCCAGCAGAGTACGCCGTTGCGGCACCCGCACGACGGTCAGCGACCGGCCGGCTTCCAGCCGATGGCCGGGGCGATGTGCTTCGTGATCGTCTCCAGGATCCGGGCGTTGTAGGCGACGCCCAGCTGGTTGGGCACGGTGAACAGCACCGAGTCGGCCGCCTGCACCGCGGCATCGGCGGCCAGCTCCGCGGCGATCCGGTCGGGCTCACCGGTGTACGTCCGCCCGAACCGCGACCGCACCCCCTCGAGCAGCCCGACCTGGTCCTGGTCGCCCTCGCGGCCGAAGTAGATCCGGTCGATCTCCTCGGTGATCGGCAGCACGCTGCGCGACACCGAGACGCGGGGCTCACGGTCATGCCCGGCCGCGGCCCAGGCCGCCCGGAAGAGGGCGATCTGCTCGGCCTGCAACTGATCGAACGGCACGCCCGTGTCCTCGGAGAGCAACGTCGAGCTCTGCAGATTGACTCCGAGCCCGGCCGCCCACTCGGCGGTGGCCCGGGTGCCGGCGCCCCACCAGATGCGGTCGCGCAGCCCGGGGGACTGGGGCTGGATGGCCAGCCCGCCGCTCACCCCGGTTCGGGCCGGGTCGGTGCGGGCCACCGCGGCGCCGGAGATGGCGTCCAGGAAGATCTCGGTCTTGGAGCGGGCCAGGTCGGCCGCGGACACCCCGTCGGGCGGCTCGTAGCCGAACACGGACGCCCCGCGCAGCACCGTCTCGGGCGATCCCCGGCTCACGCCCAGCTGAAGCCGCCCGCCGCTGATCAGGTCGGCCGCGGCCGCCTCCTCGGCCATGTAGAGCGGGTTCTCGTAGCGCATGTCGATGACGCCGGTGCCGATCTCGATCCGCGAGGTGCGCGCCCCGATAGCCGCCAGCAGCGGGAAGGGCGACGCGAGCTGCCGCTCGAAGTGATGCACCCGCACGTACGCCCCGTCGACGCCGAGCTCCTCGGCCGCCACCGCCAGCTCGATCGTCTGCAGCAGCGCGTCCCCCGCCGACCGCGTCTGCGACCCCGCCGCGTCCCGCCAGTGCCCGAACGAAAGAAACCCGATCTTCTTCTCCACGCCCACCCCAACCCCGCCCCCACCCACCCGATTCCCACCCGGCTCACGAACCCTTGCCCCTCCACCAAGGCCCGGTGACCGCCAGGCGAATCGCGTCCTCCATGTCGTCCGGATCAACCTCCAGGACGATCGCTTCCCGATCGCTGTTGTGATCGACGCGGATCACATCCACGAGAAGTTTCCCGAACTCGAGTGGAGCAAGCCGCGCCTGTGGCGTTACGAAACCGGTCAGGTGCCCATTCATCCGAACGACGTCGACGTGATGTGCCGGGTGTACGGCGCCACTGCCGACCTGACGGAGACCTTGAAGACACTCGCCCGCGAGACGAAAGCCAAAGGATGGTGGCACGCCTATTCGGAGATCCCGGAATGGTTCCAGCTGTTCCTGGGGATGGAGGCCGCCGCCCATCGGATTCGTCAATACGAGGCGGAAGTCGTTCCGGGGCTCCTGCAATCCCTGCCTTACGCCCGGGGGATCCTCGGCCAGAGCGTCACGACACCGGCCGAGGAGCAGATAGAGCAGCAGTCAAGGGTGAGGATGCAGCGGCAACACATTCTGACCCGGTCGGCGTCCGCGCCGCCCGTCCTGGGTGATCGGCTCGGTGCGGCCGGCGGGCTCGGCGCGGCGTTGATGATCGTGGCGCTGGTCCTGGAGGCTATCGGGTGGGGCGAGCGGTGAGCTGGAACTGGCCGACGATGCCCTGCAGCTCGCGCGACATGACCTCGAGCTCCTCGGCCGTCCGCTGAGCCTCGGCCACCCCTTCGGCGGTCACCTGGGCGGCGGTGGCCACGCCGGAGACGTTCATGGCGATGTCGCTGGAACCGGTGGCCGCCTCCTCGATGTTGCGGCCCATCTCGGCGGTCGTCGCGGTCTGCTCCTCGACGGCCGCGGCGATCGTCGTCGAGTGCTCGTTGACCTGGCCGATGATGGTGCTGATCCGGTCGATGGCGGCGATCGCGGCCGTGGTGTCGTGCTGGATGGCCTGGACCCGGGCGGCGATGTCGTCGGTCGCCTTGGCCGTCTCCTGGGCCAGATCCTTGACCTCGCTGGCCACCACGGCGAAGCCCTTGCCCGACTCGCCCGCGCGGGCCGCCTCGATCGTCGCGTTCAGGGCCAGCAGGTTGGTCTGCTCGGCGATCTGGGTGATCAGCTTGACCACCTCGCCGATCTCGGCGCTGGACCGGCCTAGCTGGCCGATCGTCTCGCCGGCCTCGCGGGCGCTGTCCACGCCGCTGGCGGCCACCCCGGCGGCCATGCTGGCGCTGCCGGAGATCTCGCGGATGGCCGCGTTCATCTCCTCGGTGCCGGCGGCCACGGTCTGCACGCTGCGGGAGACCTCCTCGGCCGACGAGGCGACCCGGTCGGACTGGCCGGACGCGTCGGTCGCGGCCTCGGCGATCCGGCCCGAGGCGGCGGTCAGCTCGCTCGAGGCGCCGGAGAGCGTACGGCTGTGGTCGTTGATCCGGTGGAACGACGCGAGCAGCACCTCCAGGGTGGAGTTCACCGCCCGGCCCATGGTGCCGAGCTCGTCGCGGCCGCGTTCGGGCGCGCGCACGGTCAGGTTCTTCGCGGCCACCTCGCGCAGCGCCGCCACTGTCTCGCCGAGCGGCCCGGTGATGCTGCGGGTGACCGTCACCGCGAGCAGCGCGGCCAGAGCCAGGGCGAGCAGACCGGCGACGACCATGAAGGTGCGCGCGGTGGCGGCCGCCGACTCGGCCGAGGCCTGGGCCGCGTCGGCCTGCGCGGTGGTGATGGCGACCAGGCTGTCGATGGCCGCGACGATGGCCTTCATCTTCTCGATCTCGGCGCCGGAGACCAGGTCACTGGCCCTTTCCCGCGGCGCGGACGAGCCGGCTCGGTACAGCCGGATGATCTCCTGGTCGACGGTCATGAATTCGCCGTACACCTGCTCGGCGACGTCGACCGCGGCCGTCTCGTCGGCGTTCAGCCGCTGGCCGCGCAGCCGGGCCAGGTCGCCGCGGAACGCCTCGGCCGAGGCGAGGAAGCTCTGGCGCTGCCCGACGCTGTCCGAGGTGGCGTTGGTGACCCCGCGCAGCGCGTCGAAGGCGTAGCCGGTCTGCCAGCCGTTGAAATCGGCGGTTCGGAACTTGGCGGTCAGCGCGTCCGATCGCAGGTCCGCCGCCGTGTTCAGACGAGTCGTGGCCTGCGCCGCCGAGCGCTGCCCCCACAGCCCGATGCCCAGCGCGATCATCATGCAGAGGCAGACCCCGGTGAACGCCCCGCCCAGGCGTACGCCGATCCGGATGTTGCCGAAGAACCGCATCGCGGGACCGCTCCTCAGACTCGGAATCTCGACACGACGGTGCGCAGCTCGCCCGCGACCCGGGTGAGCTCGCCGACCGACGCGTCCGCCTCGCCGAGGGCGCCGTTCTGCTCCTGGACCGAGCGGGCGACGGCGTTGATGTTCCCGGCGATGTTGGCGCTGCCGGTGGCGGCGTCGCCGATGCTGCGGCTCATCTCGTTGGTGGTGGCCGTCTGCTCCTCGACGGCCGAGGCGATGGTCACCTGGTAGTCGTTGATCTCCGAGATGATCCGGGAGATCTCGCCGATCGCCTCGACCGCGCTCGTCGTGTCGGCCTGGATCGCCTCGACCCGCCGGGAGATGTCCTCGGTGGCCTTCGCCGTCTCCTGGGCCAGATCCTTGACCTCGGTCGCGACCACGGCGAACCCCTTGCCCGATTCGCCCGCGCGGGCCGCCTCGATCGTCGCGTTCAGGGCCAGCAGGTTGGTCTGCTCGGCGATCTGGGTGATCACCTTGACCACGTTGCCGATCTCCTCGGACGACGTGCCGAGCTTGGCCACGGTGTCGTTGGTGGTGCGGGCGACGCCGACCGCGCCCGCGGCGACCCGGGCGGCGTTGTTGGCGTTCTCGGCGATCTCGCGGATCGAGGCGCCCATCTGCTCGCTGCCCGCGGCCACCGACTGCACGCTGGACGAGACGTCGCCGGCGCTGTCGGCCACCACGCTCGCCTGGTCGGAGGCCTCGCGGGCGCCCGCGGCGAGGCGGGCGGTGACGTCGGTCAGCCGCTGGGTGCCCTCGCCCAGGGTGTGCGCGCCCGAGGTGAGCGCGTCCACCGTTTCGCGCAGGCCGTCGCGGGCGCGGTTGACGGCGTACGCCATCGCGCCCAGCTCGTCGCGCGAGCGGACCTCGGCCGCCACGGTGAGGTCGCCCGCGGCCACCGCTTCGAGCGCCGCCGAGACCGTGCCGAGCTGGGGCCGGATCAGCCGGATGACGCCCGCGCAGACGGCCAATGCGAGCAGCAGGCCCAGGCTCAGGCCGAGCAGAGTGACCAGGCGGGCAGTGCGGTAGGCGGCCGCGCCCTGGGCCGCCATCAGCTCGGACTCGTGCCCTTCGACCTGCTGGACGGACTGCATCGAGGCGGCCATGGCCGCCTCCACCTTGGCGAATTCGCCGAGCAGGTCGGTCGCGGCCGGGGTGGTGAAGCCGGCCGGCATCGGATCGCCGAACAGGGCCAGGTCGCGCAGCGCCCGGTAGTGCGCGATCGCGGTCTTGAACTCGGTGACCGCGGCCAGCCGGACGTCGGAGTCCTCGGCGATCGTGGCGTACGAGGTCAGGCTCGTGTCCACGTTGTCGTCGGCGGTCGTGACGGCGGCGCGCGCCTCGGTCTTGGCCTGCGGGGTCTCGGCGATGTAGACGAGCAGCATGCCGCGGAACATCTCGCCGAGCTGGCCGCGCAGGTTGGCCACCTCCTGGAGGCTGTCGACGTGATCCGTCTTCATGGCCTGCAGGTCGTCGCGCAGCGTGCCCATCCGGTTGATCGACACGATGCCCACGCCGATCGACACCACGGCCATGCAGATCGCCGCGATCACGGTCTTGACCAGCAGGCTCCGGTCGCCGACGAAGGCGGCCACCGGGTTGCGCCGGACAGTGATCGCGAATCCTGGGCCCGAACCGCGCTCCGCCACCGCATCCCCCAGGTCCCGCCGTGCTCGTGCCGACCGGGCCAACGCTAGGACTTATTCCACGAAAGAGGGCGAAATCCGCTAAAGACCCTCGCCGTACGTCGAGTCGCGTTAGTAGCCGGAAATTTCCGTTCTGTTACAGCGGAGAGTGTTGATCCTCTCACCTTCCGGTGCTCTTCCGATGCCGAGAAGTTGATCTTTGCTCGGTAGCATCCTCGGCGCCGCGCCAGGGTCGTCGCGCGCTGAGCTGGTGACACGAAACGCGACAAGGGGAGACGCATGCCGTTCAAGGCGGAATACATCTGGGTCGACGGCACCGAGCCGACCGCCAAGCTCCGGTCCAAGACGAAGATCGTCGAGGACGGCGGCGACCTGCCGATCTGGGGCTTCGACGGCTCCAGCACCAACCAGGCGCCCGGCGACAAGTCCGACTGCGTGCTCAAGCCGGTCTTCAGCTGCCCCGACCCGGTCCGCGGCGGCAACAGCGTGCTGGTCATGTGCGAGGTCCTGCTGATCGACGGCACCCCGCACCCGACCAACACCCGCGCCGCGTGCGCCGAGGTCGCGGCCAAGTACGCCGACCAGGAGCCGATCTTCGGCATCGAGCAGGAGTACACGTTCTTCAAGGACGGCCGCCCGCTCGGCTTCCCGATCGGCGGCGGCTTCCCCGCGCCCCAGGGCGGCTACTACTGCGGCGTCGGCTCGGACGAGGTCTTCGGCCGCGCGATCGTCGAGGCCCACATGGACCTGTGCCTCGAGGCCGGCCTGCACCTGTCCGGCATCAACGCCGAGGTCATGCCCGGCCAGTGGGAGTTCCAGATCGGCCCGGTGGCCGCGCCCCAGGTCGCCGACGAGCTGTGGATCGCCCGGTGGCTGCTCTACCGCATCGCCGAGGACTACAACGTCTCCGCCACCCTGGACCCCAAGCCGGTCAAGGGCGACTGGAACGGCGCCGGCGCGCACACCAACTTCTCGACCAAGGCGATGCGCCAGGACTACAAGGCGGTCATCACGGCGGCCGAGTCGCTGGGCGGCCCGGGCAAGGTCGAGGAGCACATCGCCGGCTACGGCGCCGACATCCAGCACCGGCTGACCGGTATGCACGAGACCGCGCCGTGGAGCGAGTACAGCTACGGTGTCTCCGACCGGGGCGCGTCGGTGCGCATTCCGTGGCAGGTGGAGAAGGACGGTAAGGGCTACCTCGAGGACCGCCGCCCGAACGCCAACTGCGACCCGTACGACGTCACCCGCCTCATCGTCAACACCTGCTGCTCGGCCCTCGCCGCCGCCGAGTAGGACGCGTCCGTCCGAGGAGGCCGTGGTTTTCACCATCCAGCCGGGTGACCCGCATTCGCCGGTGATCCTGCACGTCCCGCACGCCTCGCGGGAGCTGACCACGGCCTCCCGGGGCGGCCTCCGGCTCGGCGACGCCGAGCTGGCCGACGAGCTCGACCACCTCACCGACGCCCACACCGACCTGATCGCGACGCGCGCGGCGGCCGCCCGTCCGTGGATCTTCGTCAACCGGCTGTCCCGGCTCGTCGTGGACCCCGAGCGCTTCCCGGACGAGCGGGAGGAGATGCTCGCGGTGGGGATGGGCGCGGTCTACACACACGGTTACGCGGGACGGCGGCTGCGCGACCCCGACCCCGGCCTGATCAAAACCCACTTCGAGCCGTACGCGGCCGCGGTCGCGGATCTGGTGGGCGAACGCCTCGCCGCGACCGGGCGCGCAGTGCTGATCGACGTGCATTCGTACGCCACGGTCGCGCTTCCGTACGAGTTGCACGGCGACGGCCCCCGGCCGCAGATCTGCCTCGGCACCGACGGCTTCCACACCCCGTCGGCCCTGGTCGCCGCGGCCGTGGCCGCTTTCGGCGCGTTCGAGACGGCGGTCGACACCCCGTTCGCCGGCACTTACGTCCCGCTGCGCTACTACCGCCAGGAGCCGGCCGTCACCGCCCTGATGATCGAGATCCGCCGCGACACCTACATGACCGAGCCCGGCGGCCCCCCGCACCCGGGCCTGGACGACGTGGCCGCGGCCCTGACGACCCTGATCGACACCGTTCAGCCGACTGTGGCCTGAACGGGGCCTCGGCGCAGGAGGCCGTCGTCGAGCGGGGTGCAGCGGATGCCGCCCTTGCCGCGGAGGGCCTTCCAGGCGCCGGGGGCGACCGTCACGTCCATCCAGGCGCACGGGTGGGCCTTGCGGTTGACCTGCAGGCGTACCGGGCCGTCGCCGGAGTCGAGGGTGAGCACCGAGCCGATCAGGTCGTCGACGATCAGGCCGGCCAGCAGGATGTTGCGCCGCACGGCGACCAGACCGGTGCCGGGCGGCAGCGACTCCTGGCTGATCACCGTGACGCTGGCGTCGCGGTGGGCGGGACGGGCGAAGTAGCGGTCGCCGACGATGCCCAGGCCGGCCCGGAGGTGGATGGCGTCGACGAGTTCGCCCTCGGGCGCGGGCCGTGGGCCGTCGGACGGGCGGCCCTCGAACCGGTGCCCGGGGGAGGCGAGCAGCTCGATGATCTCCGGCACGGATGCGATCGTAGGCGCTGGGGGGAAAATCGGTCGACCTGGCCGGCGGCGTCCTGGCACAGTGGCCGCCACCATGACGAACTTCGAGCTTCTGACCGTGGCCGACGTGGGGCTCATGCAGGGCCTCGCGCAACGGGTCACCGCGCTGCGCCCCGAGCTGGTCAACGCCGAGACGACCTACGGCGAGCTGCCCTGGGAGTGGGGCAAGGGCGTGGCCGCGCGCGGCCACACCTGGCCGCGCCGCCTCTGGTTCGCCGGTGACCAGCTGGTGGCCTGGGGCTGGGCCCACCTGCCGCACCAGATCCGGCGCAGCGACGGCACGGTCAAGGACGTCACCGACACCCGGGTGGTCTATCAGGTCCATCCCGATCACGCCCCGCTGGTCGACGAGGTGATCGGATGGTACGAGCAGGTCGCCGACGGTCTCCCGCGCGCGGCCGTGCCGACCGCCGCCGACGAGTTCGCCCTGGCCCGGTGGGCCGCCCACGGCTATGTGACCGACCCCGACTCGCTCGGCGACAACGGCCACTGGACCCAGCTCAACCAGCGCGACCTGGCCGACATCGAGCAGCCCGAGCCGGCGAGTGGTTTCCGCTTCCGCACCGCGGCCGACGCCGGTCCCGAGGCCGCCGTCCGAGCCCACATGGATGCCTGGGCCCCGTCGGCCTATACGGCCCAGGCTTACGACGACGTCCGGCAGACCGCGGCCTACCGTGGTGACCTGCACGTCCTGGTCGAGGCCCCGGACGGCACCATGCGCGCGTCGACCATCATGTGGCTCGACGAGGCCAACCGGACGGTCGAGTTCGAACCGGTCGGCACCCACCCGGACTACCGCGGCCGCGGCCTGGCCCGGGCCATGCTTCTGCACGGACTGCACCTGGCCCGCGACGCCGGCGCCACCCGTGCCACCGTCGCCTGCATCGGCTCCCCGGGCCGCGCGGCCGCCCGCAACCTTTACTACAGCCTCGGCTTCCGCGAACTCTCCCGCGACGCCCCCCTGGTCAAAGCCGTCTGATCAACACCTAGGAGCAGGCCGTCTGACCCTTCAGGACGCCCTCGCGGTAGGCGGCTATCCGGTCGAAGGCGGTCGGGCCCGCGTTCTGCTTGTCGCTGGCCCGGCCCGACTGCAGCAGGGCGGTGACGGCCTCGTCGAGGTCGCCGGGGGAGAGGCGCACGTCGGTCTGATCGGGGTCGCGGGTGAGCAGGTCATTGGTCCACGAGCCGGCCAGGCAGTCGACGGTGAGCTGGCCCTGATCGGTGCGGGTGGGCTCGCCCCGGCGGTTCTGTGCGGCCCGGGCGAACAGGTCACCCAGCAGCATGCCGATCGCGAAATCGCCGATCCGCTGGTGCAGCAGCGGGCCCAGCTCGGTGCTGTCGAACGCCACGAAGTCGCCGGACTGGCAGTAGAAGGCGCGGCCCTCGGCCGACGCGTCGGGCACCTCGCAGGCGGGCGGCTCGCCGGCCCGGAACGGCTGCACCGGCAGATCTTTCCACTGCGCCCCGGCCAGCCGGGGGAACGTGCGCTGCCAGTACGACTGGGCGTCGTCGGCCAGCAGGTTGACCGCCTCGTCGTAGGCGAGGTCGCCGCCGGTGGCCGCCTCCTCCTGGGAGCTGAACGGCACCTCGGTGACCGGCAGGTTCCTCGCGTTGTAGCCCGCGCAGGTGGCCACGCCCTCCTCGACGCCGTCCTGCAGCGCCCGGATGCGGTCGAACGCGTTGCCGTGCGCGCCCTCGGACTGCGCCGCCACGCCCGGCTCGTCGCGCAGGGTCAGCATGCCGGCCACGCTGTCGTCGAGCTGCGCCGCCGTGACATCCTTGAACGCGGCCGACTTGCCGGCCAGCACGTCGGCCAGCCAGGCGCCGGCGTAACAGTCGGCCTGCTGCTCGAGCACGACCGTGGGCTGCCGGGACGGGCCGACCCGGGCCTGGATGGCGTGCCCGTACTCGTGGGCCATCACCACGCCGACCAGCAACGGCCCGAACTGATCCTGCAACTGGGGGATGAGCTGCTGGGCGTCCCAGGCGATGAAGTCGTCGGTCGGGCAGTAGAAGGCGTTCGGCTCGTACGAGGAGGCCTGGCCACCGCAGGCGGGCGGCGGATCGGCCTTCGTGTACGGGAAGTAGCCGCCCTGCACGGGGGTGAACTTCCCACCGTCGGCGATCGCGCCGAACTCGGCCGTCCAGAAACGTTCGACGTCCTTGAGGGCCTTGGTGACCACGTCGCCGTCCGCGCGGCGGGGCGCCGGCTGCCTGCGTTGCCCGTCGGCGATCGAGCACCCGCTCAGCAGGACGGTGCCCGCCAGGACGATGCCCGCCAGGGCGGCTGCCACCAGACGTCTCGCGGCCACAGGGTTCTCCTCTCGATGCCGCCTCCACGGTAAGGCCTGGCGTCGACTTCCACCCGGGAGCACTACGCTGGCGCCGTGATGGAGATGGCCGTCGTCCCGGCGGGCGAGGTGACCCTTTCCGATCGGCGAACCCGGCGGAGCTGGACGGTCGCGCTGCCCGCGTACGAGATCGGGGTCTTTCCGGTCGTCGGCCCCGGCTCGCGCCTGCCCGTCCACAGTGCCTCGTGGTTCGACGCGGTCTCGTCCTGCAACCACCTCTCCGCGCAGGCGGTCCTGACCCCGGCCTATCGGATCGACGGTTCCGACGTCGAGGCGGTGGCGGGCGCCGACGGTTACCGGCTGCCGACCGAGGCCGAGTGGGAGTACGCGTGCCGGGCCGGGACGACCGGGCCACGGTACGGGCCGCTCGACGAGATCGCCTGGTACCGCGGCAACTCCGAGGGGCGGCTGCGCGAGGCCGGCGGCAAACAGCCCAACGCGTGGGGCCTGCACGACATGCTCGGCAACGTCTGGAACTGGTGCTGGGATCTCTACGACCCCGAGGTGTACGGCAGTTACCGGGTGCTGCGCGGCGGTGGCTGGTTCGACGAGCACTGGAGCTGCCGCGCCTCGGTGCGCCGGCGCAGCCACCCGTCGTTCCGCGTCGACGACGTCGGCTTCCGGGTGGCCCGCTCGATCGGCTAGCCGCTGACCTTGCCGTCGGCCACCTCGAGGTGCCGGGTGGTCGTGACCGCCGCCAGCATCCGGCGGTCGTGCGTGACCAGCAGCAGAGTTCCCTCGTACGAGGTCAGGGCCGACTCCAGCTGCTCGATGGCCGGCAGGTCGAGGTGGTTGGTCGGCTCGTCCAGCACCAGCAGGTTGACCCCCCGGGCCTGCAGCAGGGCCAGGGCGGCCCGGGTGCGTTCGCCCGGGGACAGGCTCGCGGCCGGCCGGGGCACGTGCGCCGCCCGCAGACCGAACTTGGCCAGCAGGGTCCGCACGTCCGGGTCTTTCATGTCGGGCACGGCCTCGCCGAACTCGGTCAGCAGCGATTTCTCGCCCAGGAACAGCCCGCGGGCCTGATCGATCTCGCCGACCACCACGCCCGAGCCGAGATGCGCGCTGCCCTCGGTCAGCGGGAGCCGGCCCAGCAGCGCGGCCAGCAGCGTCGACTTGCCCGAGCCGTTGGCGCCGGTGATCGCCACCCGGTCGGCCCAGTCGATCTGCAGCGTGACCGGGCCCAGCCGGAAGTCGCCGCGCTGCACGACCGCGTCGCGCAGGGTCGCCACCACCGAGCCCGACCGGGGCGCCGCGGCGATCTCCATCCGGAGCTCCCACTCCTTGCGGGGCTCCTCGACCACGTCCAGGCGTTCGATCATCTTCTCGGTCTGCCGGGCCTTGGCCGCCTGTTTCTCGCTGGTCTCGCCGCGCGCGTGCTTGGCGATCTTGTCGTTGTCGGGGGCCTTGCGGCGGGCGTTGCGCACCCCCTTGTCCATCCAGGCGCGCTGCATGCGGGCCCGTTCGAGCAGGTCGTCCTTCTTGTCGGCGTACTCCTCGAACTGCTCGCGGGCGTGCCGGCGGCCCCGCTCACGCTCCTCGAGGTAGGCGCCGTAGCCGCCGCCGTACAGGTTGACCTGCTGCTGGGCCAGGTCGAGCTCGAGGACCTTGGTGACCGTGCGGGTCAGGAACTCGCGGTCGTGGCTGACCAGCAGGGTGCCCGCGCGCAGACCGGAGACGAACTCCTCGAGCCGGCGCAGCCCGTCCAGGTCGAGGTCGTTGGTGGGCTCGTCGAGCAGGACGACGTCGTACCGGCTGAGCAGCAGCGACGCCATGCCCGCGCGGGCCGCCTGCCCGCCCGAGTGCGCGGTCATCGGATGGTCGAGCCCGACGCTCAGGCCGAGCTCGGCGGCCACCTGCTCGGCCCGTTCGTCGAGGTCGGCGCCGCCCAGATCGAGCCATTTCTCCAGCGCCGTGGAGTATTCGTCGTCGGAGCCGGGACGGCCCTCGGCGAGCGCCTCGGTCGCCGCGTCCAGCGCCAGTTGGGCCGGGCCGACGCCGGTGCGGCGGGCCAGGAACTCGCGGACGGTCTCGCCCGCGCGGCGCTCCCGTTCCTGCGGCAGATAGCCCACGTTGGCGGTGGGCGGGCTGAGCGTCACGGTTCCGCTCTCGACCGGGACCAGACCGGCCAGCGTACGCAGGAGGGTCGTCTTGCCGGCGCCGTTGGCCCCGACCAGCCCGACGACGTCACCGGGCGCGACGACCAGGTCGAGCCCGCTGAACAGAACGCGGTCGCCGTGCCCCGCGGCAAGATCCCGGGCAATCACAGTGGCACTCATCGAGTGCCGATTCTAGGCGGCCGGAACGAAGATCATCCGTTCGGCCACCACCTCCCCCGCCCACCCAGGGACGTGGGCCTACCTTAAGCGTTCGCGGACGATCGGCACCGAGTTGTCCACAGCCGTCCGAGCACCGGCCGCGCCTGTGGACAACCGCGCGTCAGGCCGGCAGCGGGACTGCCGCGCCGCTCACCCGGACCCCGGGATCGCCCGCGACAAGCCCGACCGTCAGGCGGCTGGGCCGGCCCAGGTCGTCGCCCTGGCGCAGCCGAAGCGTGGCGTCCTCGCCGACGATGGCGAGCGCGCGCAGATAGCCGCCGAACGCTGCCGCGGCGGCGCCGGTCGCCGGGTCCTCGGCCACGCCGCCGACCGGGAACGGGTTGCGGACGTCGAAGCTGCTGTCGCCGGTGCGGAAGACCAGCTGGATCGTCGTCCAGCGGTGGGCCTCCATGAGCGCCTTCAGCGCCTCGAAGTCGTAGTCGAGGTCGGCCAGCCGCGACCGGGTGCGGGCGGCCACGATCGGGTGGTACGCCCCGGCGTAGGCGACCCGCGGCGGCAGCGCCGGGTCGAGGTCGTCCGCCGTCCAGCGCAGCGTCTGCAGCAGCGTGGCCAGCAGCGCCGGGTCGAGATCGGCGACCGTGGGCGGGACGCTGGTGAGCGTGGCCCGGCCGTCGTCGTCGACCGTCACCGGCACGTCACCCGCGTTGGTCGTGAAGACGTGGTGGCCCGGGCCGAGCGCCACGGCGGTGGCCACGGTCGCGTGACCGCAGAACGGCACCTCGGCCAGCGGGCTGAAGTAACGCACGCGGTAGCGGTCGCCGCCGTACGTCTCGGTGACGAACGCCGTCTCGGAGTAGCCGACCTCGGCCGCGATCTTCAGCATGGTCGCGTCGTCCAGCCCGGCGGCGTCGCGCACCACCCCGGCCGGGTTGCCGCCCGCCGGGTCGTCACTGAACGCCGCATACCGCTCCACCGTCGTCATGCGGCCAGACTGCCAATCCCCACTGTGACCGCGCCAGGGCCACATCGACGGCACTGGCTGCGTCGCCGGTCACACGCGATGGCGGCAACTTGTCACATGGGCGGAGTAGCGTTCCTCGCGTGACTGATGCACCAACGGCGATCACACCATCCGACCTTCCGCGCACCCTGGGCGAGCTGCGGGCCTCCGGCCACGAGTTCCGCACCGTCAAGGCCGAGCTGCGCGACAACCTGCTTTCCCGCCTGCGGTCGGGGGCCCCGCGCTTCCCGGGCATCGTGGGTTACGACGACACCGTCCTGCCCGAGGTCGAGCGGGCCCTGCTGGCCGGGCACGACATGGTCCTGCTGGGTGAGCGCGGCCAGGGCAAGACCCGGCTCATCCGCGGGCTGATCGACCTGCTCGACGAGTGGACCCCGGTCATCACCGGCTCCGAGCTGCACGAACACCCTTACCACCCGCTCACCCCGGCGTCCCGGCGGCTGGTCGCCGAGACCGGTGACCTGCTGCCGATCTCGTGGCTGCACCGCTCGGAGCGCTACGGCGAGAAGCTCGCCACCCCCGACACGTCCGTGGGCGACCTGATCGGCGACGTCGACCCGATCAAGGTGGCCGAGGGCCGCGCCCTGGGTGACCCCGACACGATTCACTTCGGTCTGGTGCCGCGCACCAACCGGGGCATCTTCGCGGTCAACGAGCTGCCCGACCTGGCCGAGCGCATCCAGGTGTCGCTGCTCAACGTGCTCGAGGAGCGTGACATCCAGGTCCGCGGCTACCAGCTCCGGCTGCCGCTCGACCTGCTGCTGGTGGCGTCGGCCAACCCGGAGGACTACACCAACCGCGGGCGGATCATCACGCCGCTCAAGGACCGGTTCGGCGCCGAGATCCGCACCCACTACCCGGTCGATCTGGCGCTCGAGACCGAGCTGATCCGGCAGGAGGCCGACCTGGTCGCCGCCGTGCCCGATCACCTGATCGACGTGCTGGCCCGTTACACCCGGGCGGTCCGCGAGTCGCCGTCGGTCGACGCTCGGTCGGGCATCTCGGCCCGGTTCGCGATCGCGGCCGCCGAGACCGTCGCCGCTTCGGCCCTGCAGCGCAGCGGGCTGCGTCAGGAGCGCGAGGCGGTGGCCCGCATCTGTGACACCACCTCGGTGACCTCGACCCTGCGGGGCAAGGTCGAGTTCGAGAGCGGCGAGGAGGGGCGCGAGACCGAGGTCCTGGCCCACCTGCTGCGGGTGGCCACGGCCGAGACGTTCCGTGACCGGCTGGGCGGGCTCGACCTGTCCGGCTTCACCGAGCTGGTCGCCGAGGGCGCCATCATAGAGACCGGTGACCTGGTCAGCGCCGACGAGCTGCTGGCCCAGATCGGCACCGTGCCCGGCCTGGCCAAGGTGCTCGACCGGCTCGGTCTGGGCGACGCCCCGTCGCCGGGGCAGGCCGCGTCCGGCATCGAGTTCGTGCTGGAGGGGCTGCACCTGACCCGGCGGCTGGCCAAGGAGCTGACCGACGACGGCCGCACCCTCTACGGGAGTTGACCATGGCCGGTAACAGGTTCCGCTACGGCGCGTGGCGGGACGGGCCCGACCCGCTCGCCCCGCCGTACGACGTGCGCGCGGCCGTCGACGAGGTCGGCGACCGTGTGCTGCAGGGCGACAGCCTGCGCGACGTGCTGCGCGACCTCGTCCGGCGCGGCCCCCGTGAGGGCCGCGGGCTAGACGAGCTGCGCGACCGGGCCCGCCGGATGCGGCGGGAGGCGCTGCGCCGGGGCAACCTGGACGGCGCCGTCACCCGGGCCCAGCAGCTGCTCGACCAGGCGATCGCGGCCGAGCGCGACGAGCTGACCCGGCGCGACGACATGGATGCCCGCTTCCAGGAGGCGGTCCTCGACAATCTGCCGCGGTCGACGTCGCGGGCGGTCGAGGAGCTGTCCGACTACAACTGGGCGTCGTCCGAGGCGCAGGCGATCTATCAGCAGATCCTCGACGGCTTGCGCCGTGAGGTGGTCGAGCAGCGGTTCGCCGGCATGAAACAGGCGCTGGAAAGTGGCGACCTCGATGGCGTCTCCGAGATGGTCTCCGACCTCAACGACCTGCTGGCCAAGCACGCCCGCGGCGAGGACACGGGCGACGCGTTCCAGCAGTTCATGGCCAAGCACGGCCAGTTCTTCCCGGAAAACCCGAAGGACGTCGAGGAGCTGATCGACTCGCTGGCCCGGCGGGCGGCGGCGGCCGAGCGGCTGATGCGGTCGCTCAGCCCGCAGCAGCAGGACGAGCTGTCGCGCCTGATGGAGCAGGCCCTCGGCGACGGTCCGCTGCGCGGGCAGCTGGCCGAGATGACCGACAACCTGCGGGCATTGCGGCCCAACCTCAACTGGGGTCGCGGCGAGCGCATGCGCGGCCCGCAGGATCTGGGCTACGGCGAGGCGGCGTCCGCGCTGGGCGAGATCGGCGACCTCGACGAGTTGCTCGACCAGCTCGGCCAGGAACATCCGGGCGCCACCCTCGACGACGTGGATGTCGAGATGGTGGAACGCCAGCTGGGCCGGGGCGCGGCCGACGACGTGCGGCGGCTGCGCGAGCTCGAGCGCGAGCTCAGCCGGCAGGGCTGGGTGACCCGCGACGCCGAGGGGCTCACCCTCTCGCCCAAGGCGTTGCGCCGGCTCGGGCGTACGGCGCTGGCCAAGGTCTTCGACGATCTGTCCGGCCGCAAGCAGGGGCAGCACGACCTGCGGGACGCGGGCGCGGCGGGCGACCTGATCGGGTCGTCGCGGCGGTGGGAGTTCGGCGACGAGCAGCCGCTCGACGTGGTGCGCACCATCGGCAACGCCGTCCGGCGCCGGGCCGGGGGCGGCGGGGTGGGTGTCCTGCCCGTCCGGCTCGAGCCCGACGACTTCGAGGTGGCCGAGACCGAGCGGCGGGCGTCGGCGGTGGTCGCGCTGTGCGTCGACCTGTCCTACTCGATGTACGCCGACGGCCGCTGGGGGCCGATGAAACAGACCGCCCTGGCCCTGTCGCATCTGGTGGAAACTCAGTTCCCGCAGGATTCGCTGCAGATCATCGGGTTCGGGAAATACGCGTCGGCGCTGTCCCAGGCCGACCTGGCCGCCATCGACCCCACCATGGAGAAGGGCACCAACCTGCAGCACGCCCTCAAACTGGCCGGGCGTCACCTGCGGCGGCACCCGGGGGCCGAGCCGGTCGTGCTGGTGGTGACCGACGGCGAGCCCACGGCCCACCTCGAGCCGGACGGCGAGGCCATGTTCTGGTGGCCGCCGATGCCCGAGACGATCAACGCCACGATCCACGAGGTCGACCACCTCACCCGGTTCGGGGCGACGCTCAACTTCTTCATGCTGGGCGAGGACCCGGGCCTGCAGAGGTTCGTGGCCGCGGTGGCCGAGCGCAACGGGGGCCGGGTGTTCAGCCCGGACGCCGAGGAGCTGGGCCGTTACGTGGTCGACGACTACGTGCGGGCCCGGCGGGGCCGGCGATAAAGGGGCCGGCGTCAGCTGACCAGCCGGGCAGAATGCGTCCATGCGCGCTGCCCGGCTGATCAATCTCGTCCTGCTGCTGCAGTCGCGCGGCACGATGACCGCGGCCGAGCTGGCCCGCGAGCTCGAGGTGTCGGAACGCACGGTCTACCGCGACGTGGTCGAGTTGTCCGCGGCCGGCGTGCCGGTCTACGCCGAGCAGGGCCGCATCGGCGGCTATCGGCTGGTCGATGGCTATCGCACGCGGCTGACCGGGCTGAGCCGGGCCGAGGCGGAGGCCCTCTTCCTGGCCGGGCTGCCGGGGCCTGCCCGCGATCTGGGCATGACCGAGCCGGCCCGGGCGGCCCGCCTCAAACTGCTGGCCGCCCTGCCGGCGGGGGTGCGCGACGAGGCCGGGCAGCGGTTCCACCTGGACGTGCCGGGCTGGTTCCACGATCCGGAGGTGCCGCCGCGGCTGGCCGGGCTGGCCCACGCGGTGTGGCAGGACCAGGAAGTGACCATGCGCTACCGCCGCGGCCAGGAGGAAGTGACCCGCACGGTCCGGCCGTACAGCCTCGTCCTCAAGAACGGCGTCTGGTATCTGGTCGGCCAGGTGGGCGACGACCTGCGGTCGTACCGGGTGGATCGGATCGCCGGTCTCGAGCCGACCGGCGCCACCTTCGTCCGCGACCCCGATTTCGACCTGCCGTCGTTCTGGGCCGGGCGGGCGGCCGACTTCGTGCGGCAGATGCTGCGCGACACGATCACCGTGCGGCTCAGCCCGGCTGGTCTGCGCTCGCTGCGCCACGTCGTCGAGCCGCCCGCGCTGCAGGCCGCGACCGACGCGGCCGGGGAGCCCGGCCCGGACGGGTGGGTCCGGACCGTGCTCCCCGTCGAGTCGCTCGAGGTCGCCTACACGTACATGCTGCGGCTGGGGCCCGAGGTGGAGGTCCTCGAGCCGGCCCCACTGCGGGATCAGCTGGCCCGGGCGGCGCGGGGGATGAGCGACCTCTACCGGTAACCGGTCACGTCGGCCGGCTTGCCCGGGTCCTGCACCTCGACCAGGTAGCTCCAGGCGTCGGGCCGGCTGCCGTCGAGGTCGGTGAACCCGTACACCTGGGCCAGTTCGCCGCTCGACACCGACTTGCCGTTCCAGCGGGCCTTCTCCGGGTCGGCGGCCAGGGCGGCGACGGCCCGGCCGACGTACGCGGGGGATTCCGAGATGGCGAAGTGCGGTTCCTCGGCCGTGGCGTCCGTCCAGTTCTCCTCGGTGACGCCGAAGTTGTCGAGCATCATTTCGGAGCGCAGCCAGCCCGGGGTCAGCGCGACCGACGTGCCGCCGAGCTCGCGCAGATCCTGGGCCCAGGCGAAGGCCAGTCGGTTGACCGACACCTTGGCCAGGTCGTAGAAGACCGACAGGCGGTAGTTGGTCTCGTTGTACGCGGTCGTGCCGTCCCCCATCTCGATCACCAGGCCACCGGGCTGCCGGATCAGCAGCGGCATCGCGTAGTGGCTGGTGGTGATGTGTGTGTCGACGGCCAGGCGCAGCAGCCGGAAGCCGTTGTCGAGCGACTGCTCCCACACCGGCTTGTGCCAGGTGGCCAGCGGGTCGCCGCCCCAGATGTCGTTGACCAGGACGTCCAGCCGTCCCTGTTCGTCGTCGATGCGCCGCACGAGCGCGGCCACCTGCTCGGGCACGAGGTGGTCGACGGCCACCCCGATGCCTGTCCCGCCGGCCTCGGTCACCAGGCGGGCCGTCTCCTCGATCGTCTCGGGCCGGTTCATCTCGGACCGCTTGCCCTCGGTGCTGCGGCCGGTCGCGTAGACGGTGGCGCCGGCCGCGCCCAGCTGTACCGCGATCTGCCGGCCGGCGCCCCGGGTCGCGCCGGCCACGAGGGCCACTTTGCCGGTCAATGATTGGTTCGACATGCCACCGACCCTGCCCGGAAAACCTGACAACCGATGTCCGCATTTCCCGGCGATTCCCTGGTTCAGGGAAAACTAGGTTCCTAGGACGCCGGACACGAAGTGCGACACGTGACGGGTCCACGAACGAGATTCTGAAGCTGGTTATAGTTGCTCCGCGAGTGGCCGGTCGGGGGACCCGGGCGTCGGGGGACGCAAGGCAATCCGGGAGAAGACCGTGCCGGTTTCAAGGCGTGGTCTCGCCGGGCGGATGCCCGGCACTCCAGGGGGAGAGGAAGTCGCGATGTCGCAGCAGCCTGCGCCGTCCACTGCCGTCTCCGACCGGATCTGGACCATCCCCAACGTCATCAGCTTCTTCCGCCTGCTGGGCGTGCCGGTCTTCCTCTACCTGCTGCTGGGCCCGCAGCACGACGTGGCCGCGATCATCGTGCTCGCCGTCGGCGGGTCGACCGACTGGGTCGACGGCTTCGTGGCCCGGCGGATGAACTCGGTGAGCCGCCTCGGCGAGCTCCTCGACCCGTTCGCCGACCGCCTCTACATCCTGGCCACACTCATCGGGTTCACCGTGCGCGGCTTCGTGCCCTACTGGCTGACCGGCGCCCTGCTGCTGCGCGAGGTCGTGCTGGCGGTCGCCCTGCTGGTGCTGCGCCGCCACGGCTTCGGGCCGCCGCCGGTCCACTACGTCGGCAAGACCGGCACGTTCGTGCTGCTTGCGGCGTTCCCGGTGATCGCGCTGGCGCACGCCGTGCCGTCGATCGACTCGTGGGCCGGCCCGATCGGCTGGGGTCTCGCGTGGTGGGCGCTCGCCCTCTACTGGGCCGCCGGCGTGCTCTATCTGGCTCAGACCGCCCGGTTGCTGCGCGCCGACCGGGCCGATCGGGCCGCCGCGGCCCGGACGGCGGCCTGATGACCTCACCGGCCGGCGAGCCACCGAAGAGGACCTTCACCCCCGACTTCCTGACCGAGTTGTTCCGCAACCCCCTCGAGCCCGGGTACGCCGACGCGGCCGCGCGCAAGCTGCGCGACGGCGAGCCGACCGGGCCGCGCAAGTGGCTGACCAGCGGCGTCGCCTCGCTTACCCTGGTCGCGCTCGGGTTCCTGCTGGTGGTGGCCTATCAGCAGACGGTCGCCGACGAGCCGGCCCGCACGACCGCGCGGGCCGAGCTGATCGACCAGGTGCAGAAACGCCGGGAGGACACGAGCCGGCTGCAGCAGCGGGCCGACCAGCTCTCCGACGAGGTGTCCGACCTGCGCGAGCGCGAGCTCAGCGGCGAGGCCGTGCAGAAACTGCGCGACACCGAGGCGGCCACCGGGCTGGCCCCGGTCACCGGCCCGGGCGCGCGGATCACCGTGGGCGACGGGCCGACCCCGATCAACCCGGTGACCGGCGAGCGCAACACGGTGGCCCGGGTCAAGGACTCCGACCTGCAGCTGGCCACAAACGCGCTCTGGTCGCTGGGGGCCGAGGCGATCGCGATCAACGGCAAGCGGCTGACCGCGACGTCGACGATCCGGCAGGCCGGCGAGGCGATCCTGGTCGACCTGCAACCGGTCACCACGCCGTACGAGGTGCTGGCGATCGGCCCCGACGACCTGGCCAAGGATTTCCGGGACGGGTACGCGGGCCGGTTCTTCGACCAGCTGGCCACCAAGTACGGCATGTCCTTCGAGGCCCGCGACGCCGACGACCTGCGGCTGGACGCGGCGACCGAGCTCAAGCTGCGGGTCGCCTCGCCGTCCACGCCGCCGCCCGCTCCCTCCATTCCTCCCTCCGGTCCGGCCTCCACCCCGGTCGTGCCGTCCAGCTCATCGTCGGAAGGCGGCCGATGATCGCCGTACTCGCCCTGATCGCCGGTGTCGTCCTGGGCATCGTGTTCCACCCCACTGTGCCGCCCGCGCTGCTGCCCTATCTGCCGATCGCGGTGGTGGCGGCGCTGGACGCGGTCTTCGGCGGGGTGCGCGCGAAGCTCGACGGCATCTTCGACGAGAAGCAGTTCGTGATCTCGTTCATTTCGAACGTCCTGGTCGCGGCGCTGATCGTCTATCTGGGCGACCAGCTCGGGGTGGGCGGGCAGCTGTCCACCGGCGTCGTGGTCGTCCTCGGCGTGCGGATCTTCGGCAATGTGGCGGCGATCCGTCGGCACATGTTCCGGGCGTGAGGCGGGTGAGGACACCATGAGCGACCAGAACGAGCCCGAACCGGGGATGCCGACGGCCGGCCGCAAGCCGGCCCCGGAGCCGGAGGCGGACGAGGCCACGCAGCGGCTGGGCGACCAGCCGACCCCGTTCCTGGGCGACGGCGGCGCGACCCAGCGGCTGAGCGCACCGATGGCCCGGCCCGGCGCCGAGGACAAGGACGTCGAGGGGCCGACGGTGGAGACGCCGAAACCGGCGCCGATCGACCCCGACGGTCCGACCCGCCGTCTGTCGCTCCCGGCCGAGCTGCCCCCGACCTCCCCGCCCGCCTTGCCCCCGCTGTCGCCCCCGGTGTCACCGCCGGGGGAGGGCCCGACGCGGCGCATCTCTGTGGCCCCGGAGCCGGTGGCGACCGAGGAACCGGAACCGGCAGCGGAACCAGCGGCAGCGGAATCAGAGCCGGCGCCGGCCGCGGCGCCCACCACCGGCGGCGGCGTCCGGTCGCTGCTGCGGCAGCGTCCCACCCCGGCCGGCCTGCTCGTCCTGGTGCTGATGGTGCTGGTCGGCTTCACCCTGGTGGTGCAGCTGCGCAGCAACAGCAGCGACGAGGGCCTGGCCAGCGCCCGCCAGGAGGACCTGGTGCGGATCCTGTCCGACCTGGAGGCCCAGGACGGCCGCCTGCAGAGCGAGATCAGCGCCCTCGAGAACAGCCAGCGCCAGCTCACCTCGGGCGTGGCGGGGCGGCAGGCCGCGCTGGCCGAGGCGCAGAAGCGGTCGGACGAGCTGGGCCTGCTGGCCGGCACCAAGGCGGGCCGCGGCCCGGGCCTGCGGATCGTGATCGACGGGGTCAAGGCGTCGGCGATCCTCAATACCGTCCAGGAGCTGCGGGGCTCGGGCGGCGAGGTGATGCAGATCGCCGGGAACGACGGCCAGGTCGTCCGGATCGTGGCGTCCAGCTATTTCGTCGACGCCGAGGGCGGCGGCATCGTCGTGGACGGCAAGCGGCTCACCGGACCGTACGTCCTGACCGTGATCGGGCAGCCGCAGATCATGCAGCCCGCCCTGCAGATCCCGGGCGGGGTGGTCGCGTCGGTGAACAGCGGCGGCGGTAGCGTGACGTTGGAACAACGGACGATGGTCGAGGTGACTGCCTTGCGTGACGCCAAGACCTTGCAGTTCGCCCGGCCGGCGTCCTGATGAAGAGCGATACGGGAGAGATCGAGTGATTCCTGAGGACCTGCGGTACACGGCTGAGCACGAGTGGGTGGCCGGCGACGGCAGCGGGCCCGTGCGGGTGGGCATCACCCATTTCGCGCAGGATGCGCTCGGCGACATCGTCTTCGTGCAGCTGCCCGAGGAGGGCACCGAGGTGGCGGCGGGCGACTCGCTCGGCGAGATCGAGTCGACCAAGAGCGTCTCGGAGATCTACGCCCCGATCGCGGGCACGATCGTCGCCAAGAACGCGTCGCTGACCGACGAGCCCGAGCTGATCAATGCCGAGCCCTACGCGGCGGGCTGGCTGGTCGAGATCGCGCCGGCCGATGCCGCCGTGATCGGGCAGCTTCTGGATGCCGACGCATATAAAGCTTTGACGGAGAGCTGACAACCCTCAGCGCGTCCGGTTGCCCCGCGATATTGGCCCTGACTAGGCTCGCGGGGCACAACGAATGTTATGCCTTTGAAACCGATAGTCGTGCGTCCAAGCCTGACGGCCGCGGCGGGGGAGACCCGTGCCGCACGGCGACGACCAACTGATCCGTGAGGTGGTCCGATGACGCGCCCAGACGACGAGTTCCCCCCACTCGACGTCACGTCCACGCTGAACCTCGGCGCCCTCGACGAGGTGCTCGAGGGTCCCGACACCGACGTGGTGCCGGCCCGCATGTCGGGCTCGCTCCCGCCCGGGATGGCGCTGCTGGTGGTGCGCCGGGGTCCCAACGCGGGCGCCCGATTCCTGCTGGATCACGACGTGACGACCAGTGGACGTCACCCCGACAGCGACATCTTCCTCGACGACGTGACGGTGTCCCGCCGCCACGCCGAGTTCCACCGCGACGGCGGCACCTTCACGGTGCGCGACGTGGGCTCGCTGAACGGCACCTACGTCAACCGGGAGCGGGTCGAGGCGGCCACGCTCAGCAACGGTGACGAGGTCCAGATCGGCAAGTTCCGGCTGGTCTTCATCGCGGGCCCGCGGCCCGAGGCCGAGGGCAGCTAGGCGTGAATTCGTCGGGGGCGGCCGCGCGCGACCCGGGGGCTTCGCGCCCCCAGGGCGGGCGCGAGCCTGCGCTGATGAGCATCGGGGAGGTGCTGGCCCATCTGCGCACCGAGTTCCCCGACACCACGATCTCGAAATTGCGGTTCCTGGAGGCGGAGGGGCTGGTCGATCCCCAGCGCACCGCTTCCGGGTACCGGAAATACTCGGGGAACGACGTGGCCCGGCTGCGTTTCGTCCTCACCGCGCAGCGCGATCAGTACCTGCCGCTGCGGGTGATCCGCGAGCAGCTCGACCGGATGGAGGAGGAGACGGTGGCGCCCAGCCGCCCGTCCCTCGTCGCCGTGGGCGCCGAGAAGGCGGCCGATCCGTCCGACACCCGGGTCCCCCGGGAGGATGTGATGGAACGCACGGGCGTCACCGCGCAGCTCCTCGACGAGCTCGAGCGGATGGGCCTGGTGACCGCGCGGCCGCCGGGGTGGTACGACGGCGACGCCGTCACCATCGTGGAGGCCGTGGTCGGTCTCACGAAATATGGTCTCGAGCTGCGCCATCTGCGCGGTTTCCGGGCCGCCTCGGACCGCGAGGTCGGCCTGTTCACCCAGCTGCTGGCGCCCCTGGTGCGGCAGAGCGACCCGGCCGCGCGGGCCCGGGCCAACGAGACGGCCCGGGAATTGCAGGCGCTCTCGCAGCGTTTGCACGCTGCATTGGTCCGCGCCGGACTGCGCGGCGAACTCGGTCGCTGAGGCGGATTCGCCTAGGCTTTCGGGGGTATGCGGCGCCCGTGGGATACGGACGGTGGGCGTGTACCGTGCAGGATAGGGGCAGCCGTTGCGGGGCGGCGCGACAACGACACGGAGGCGGCTGGTGCGCGAGCTGAGCGTGGTCGGAGTTCGGGTGGAGCTGCCCAGCAACCAGCCGATCGTCCTGCTGCGAGAAGTTGACGGTGATCGTTATCTGCCGATCTGGATCGGCGCCGTCGAGGCGACCGCGATCGCGTACGAGCAGCAGGGCGTCAAGCCCGCCCGTCCGCTGACCCATGATCTCCTGCGGGACATCCTGGCCGCGCTCGAGGCGCCGCTGACCGCGGTCGAGATCACCGAGCTCAAGGACAACGTCTTCTACGCCGACCTGCTGATCGGCGAGGGCCTGCGCGTCTCGGCCCGGCCGAGCGACTCGATCGCCCTGGCCCTGCGGGTCGGCGCGCCGATCCGCTGCGCCGACGAGGTGCTCACCGAGGCCGGCATCGTCATCCCCGACGAGCAGGAGGACGAGGTCGAGAAATTCCGTGAGTTCCTCGACCAGGTCCGGCCGGAAGACTTCGCGGGCTGAAGCCCGCAACCGGGCCGAAACCGCTCTGTTGATCGACAACCGCCTCGCTCGTACGCGGCGTGTCGTCGCGTTACCTACCTGTTTCCGCGGCCGCTGAGATATACGCTCGTGAAGTCCAGGTGAAGCGGCGGCACCGCGCAGCGGGGAGGTGGTCGCGTGCACGAGCAGCCCCTTGAAGAAGACGGTCCCCTCGTCGGCGAGGACGGCTCGGTCGGTTATCGCGGAGTCACGGCGTGCCAGGCGGTCGGCATCAGTTACCGGCAGCTCGACTACTGGGCCCGCACCACGCTGGTGGTGCCCAGCGTCCGGGACGCGTCCGGTTCGGGCACCCAGCGGCTCTATTCGTTCCGCGACCTGGTCGTGCTCAAGGTGGTGAAGCGCCTGCTCGACGCGGGCGTGTCGCTGCAGAACATCCGCCGGGCCATCGAGACGCTCCGCTCGCGCGGGGTGGAGGATCTGGCCGGCATCACGCTCATCTCCGACGGCACGACGGTCTACGAGTGTCGTTCGCCGGAGGAAGTCGTCGATCTGCTCCAGGGTGGCCAGGGCGTGTTCGGCATCGCCATCGGCGGCGCCTTCAAGGAGATCCAGGGTTCGCTGACCAACCTGCCGGCCGAGCCGGCGGGCGGCCCGGTGCCGGTGGGCGCCGACCCCGAGCCGGCCGCGGGCGACGAGCTCGCCGCCCGCCGGGCCCGGCGTCGCGCCGGCTGATTTGCTGTTCCGGCAAGATTCGTTGGCGGTCCGGCGGCGGTGCCGCAGGCTGGGCGCATGAGCGACGAACAAGCGTGGGACACCCGGTACGAAGAGAGCGGCCGGATCTGGAGCGGCAACCCCAACGTGGTGCTGGTCCGGGAGGTCGCCGACCTGCTGCCGGGCCGGGCCCTCGACCTGGGGTGCGGTGAGGGCGGGGACGCGATCTGGCTGGCCCGGCAGGGCTGGCAGGTGACCGCGGTCGACATCTCCGGGGTCGCGCTCGCCCGAGCCCAGGAGCACGCCTCCGATGCCGGGGTGAGCGTGGACTGGCAGAAGCGTGATCTGGTCGCCGACTTCCCCGCGGGCAGTTTCGACCTGGTCAGCGCCCAGTTCCTGCACTTCTGGGAAGAGTTCGACCGGGAGCGGATCCTGCGTGATGCGGCGGCCGCGGTGGCGCCCGGCGGCATCCTGCTGATCGAGGGGCACCTGGACACGGGCCCGATGCACCGGCCCGAGCACGAGAACGCCCCCGCCCTGCCGGCGGCGGACGAGGTCATCGCCGCGCTGCGCCTCGGCGACGGCTGGGAGATCCTGCTGGCCGAGGCCCACCCGCGCGAGCAGACCACCCCGGACGGCACCGTCCACCACCGCACCGACAACACGGTGAAGCTGCGCCGGGCCGCCGCTTGACCCTGACACCGTGTCAGAGCCGATGCTGCGTGCGCACAGGTTCGAGGCCCGTGCCCGCTGCGGGTTCGGCGCCTGCTTCTCGCCCGGCCGCTACGAGGACCACTGGGTGGTCGAGTTCCGGGACGGCGACCGTTGGCGGCTGGCCGACGCGCAGATCGACGGGTTGCAGCGCGCGGCTCTGGGGCTCACCTTCGACCCGCCGGACGTGCCCCGCGATCAGTTCCTGACCGGCCTGACCGGCCTGGACGCCTGGCACGGATCGCGGCCGGGGACGAGCCGGTGTCCGTTCCCGATCAGGTTTTCAACGTCCGGCGCGGAAAGACCGAACCGGTCTGACGAACGGCCGTCCGGCCTCCCGATCGGCGCGTAGCGTCAGAAGAGCCGGAGAGATCGAGGAGGCCAGGTGATCCCGCAGCACTATCCGCTCTATCTGCGCGAGCCCGGTGGCACGGCCGGGGCCGACAAGATCTGGCTGGTCGTCGGGTGGCTGCCGGACAAGGTCTCCGGGCTGCCCCGGCAGCCGGTGGCGCTGCTCTGCGACGGTGACGTCGAGGAGCCCCGGGTGCTGGAACAGACCACGATCTACCGGGTGATGGGCACAAACAGGCACTGAGAATGGGGAACGCACGTGAACCCAGCGTGCCCGTGACATGACCTCCAGTGTTGTCTATGCTCCAGGTGCCTGAATCCGGGATCCTGGGGGAATCGTCGTGCCGCTGCCTTCCGCGAAATCTGCCGCCCCGCGCCCGCTCGACGAGGCTCGCACGAGCCCGATCGACCAGATCGAACGAGCCGCCTCGGCGTCGATCGTGCGCCGCATCGTGCGCCTCGAGCGATCGCGTGACCGCTCCGACGTGACGCCCTTCTCCTCGGGGATCTGACCCCCCGGTGGAGGCACCGTGGCGCCCGCTGCGCCACTTCGTGCTGAAGGTCCACAGCCGTTGCGACCTCGCGTGCGACCACTGCTACATCTACGAGCACGCCGACCAGTCCTGGCGGGGGCGGCCGACCGCGATAGCGCCCGAGACCGTGCACGCCGCGGCGGGCCGCATCGCCCAGCACGCCGCGCGCCACGACCTGGCCCAGGTCGGGGTGGTCCTGCACGGCGGTGAGCCGCTGCTGCTCGGCCCGCGCCGGCTGCGCGCGGTCCTCGAGGAGCTGCGGGCCACGATCACCCGGGTCTGCGAGCTCGACCTGCGGATTGCAGACCAACGGCGTCCGGCTGGACGCGGCGACCTGCGAGATGCTGCTCGAGTTCGGCGTCCGCGTGGGTGTCTCGCTCGATGGCGGCCGCACCGAGAACGACCGCCACCGGCGCTACCGCAACGGCGCCACCAGCCACCCGCAGACCCTGCGGGCCCTGTCCGTGCTGCGGCAGCCGCGGTTCCGCCCGCTCTACTCCGGACTGCTCTGCACGATCGACGCCGCCAACGACCCGATCGCCGTCTACGAGGCCCTGCTGGCCGAGGAGCCGCCCCGCATCGACCTGCTCCTGCCCCACGCCACCTGGGAAGCGCCGCCGGCCACCCCGGTCGGCCCGTGGCTGCGCAAGGTGCACGACCGCTGGGTCGCCGACGGCCGTCCGGTGCCGGTGCGGCTGTTCGACTCCATCCGCTCGCTCGGCCTGGGCGGCCCCACCGA
>CBDCJN010000005.1:0-22441 GCA_965217855.1 Actinoplanes sp.
AGTTGGCCGTGGCGGCGTCTTGCCCGAAGTAGTTGAGCAGCTGCGACCGCCGGCAGGTCACCGTCTCGCAGAGGGCCAGCATGGCGTCGAGGTGATGCCCGGCGTTGCGGCGGAACGCCGGGTCGCCGTCGGAGCTCTCGATCATCTTGCGTTGCTGCACCACGTCCTGCAGCCCGTAGGCCAGCCAGGCCGTGGACGGCAGCCCGTCGCGCCCGGCCCGGCCGGTTTCCTGGTAGTAGCCCTCCACCGATTTGGGCAGGTCGAGGTGGGCCACGAAGCGCACGTCGGGCTTGTCGATGCCCATGCCGAAGGCGATCGTCGCCACCATGACCAGGCCGTCCTCGCGCAGGAAGCGGGACTGGTTGGCCGCGCGGACCCGGTTGTCGAGACCCGCGTGGTAGGGCAGCGCCGCAATCCCGTTCTGCACCAGGAACTCGGCCGTGCGGTCGACCGAGGCCCGGGACAGGCAGTAGATGATGCCGCACTCGCCCGGGTGCTCGGTGCGCAGCAGGTCGAGCAGCTGCTTGCGGGGCTCGTTCTTGGGCACGATGCGGTATTGGATGTTGGGCCGGTCGAAGCTGGCCGTGTAGTGGCGAGCGTCGGTCAGCTGGAGCCGGGTGGCGATCTCGTCGCGGGTGGCCGACGTCGCCGTGGCGGTCAGCGCGATGCGCGGCACGTCGGGCCAGCGCTCGTGGAGCATCGACAGACCCAGATAGTCGGGCCGGAAGTCGTGACCCCACTGCGACACGCAGTGCGCCTCGTCGATCGCGAACAGCGAGATCTTGCCGCGGTCGAGCAGCCGCTGGGTGGCGGCCACCCCCAGGCCCTCGGGCGCCACATAGAGAAGGTCGAGCTCGCCGTTGACGAACTCGGCCTCGACCAGGCGGCGCTCGTCGTAGTCCTGCGCCGAGTTGAGGAAGCCGGCCCGCACGCCGAGGGTGCGCAGCGCGTCGACCTGGTCCTGCATCAGGGCGATCAGCGGGGAGATCACCACGCCGGTGCCGGGGCGGACCAGCGCGGGGATCTGGTAGCACAGCGACTTGCCGCCGCCGGTGGGCATCAGCACGAGCGCGTCACCGCCGTCGATGACGTGCTCGATGATGTCGCCCTGCTGCCCGCGGAAGGAGGGGTAGCCGAACACCCGGTTGAGGACCTCGACAGCGGCCGAACCGCTGACGGGAACCTGGGAAGCCGAAGTCACCCCGCGACAGTACAGAGAATCGCCGCCGTCCCGCGAAGGCCTGTGGACAAACTCCGGCCTGTGGATAACCCGAGGACGGGTCGCCGGCCGGTGCAGGATCTCAGGACGAAGAGCGTGACGGCTGAAGCGCGACGAGAGCGAGGATCGCATGTGCGGGGCTTCCTGGAACGGCATCCAGCACCAGTGGCGCCTCCTGTGCCGCGTGCTGCTCGGCCATGTGGTGCAGCGCCGACACCCCGGCGCTCGACAGGTGCGTCACGCCCGACAGATCCACCGTCAGGGGGACGGTGCCGCCCCGGCTGCGCCGCAGCAGTTCCTGCCGGGCCAGCGCGGCCGTGGTCAGGTCGAGAGGCCCCTCCAGGCGGACGCGGGTCTCGTCGTCCCCCGCCTGCTCGGCGATCCGGAAATCCGGCTCGGCGGTCGCGGCCAAACCGGCGCCGGGGGAGTGGGTCTGCGCCGCGTCGAGCAGCCGCGCGGGCCGGGTGAGCGGCTGGGTCACCCGCGCCACGGTCCCGGCCAGGCTGTGGTCGACCTTCAGCAGCGACACCAGCTGGGCCGCGAGGGCCAGCCCCCGTCCCCGGTTGACCTGGCGCGTCGGTTCCTGCCACTTCCCCTGGTCGGTCACCGAGGCCTCGAGGACGCCGGCCGGGCTGAGCGCCGCCCGCACCGTGATGGTCGCGCCGGGCGACGAGCCCGCGTGCTCCACCGCGTTGGCCAGGAGCTCGCCGATCGCGTGCTGCAGGGCGAAGACATCCTCCCCGGTCGCGCCGATCTGGCCCAGCCACTCGCCCAGCCGGTGCCGGGCCGTGCGCAGCTCGGCCGGCACGGCCGCCAGCTCCAGGGCCAGATCGGGCACCACGGGCACGCGCTGCACCGCCAGCAGGGTGATGTCGTCGGCGTGGCCGGTGGCCCGCACCAGCAGTTCGACGGTGTGCGTGCAGACCCGTTCGGCCGGGGTCGCCAGCGGATCGTGCAGGGCCCGGCCGGCGGCGCTGTCGGCCGCCACGTGCGCCAGCTCGACCTCGCTCGACAGGTGGTCGCGACCCGGCCGCTCGAGGATCCCGTCGCTGTAGAGCAGCAGCAGGTCGCCGGGCTCGAGACGCTCCGCGCGGACCGGGAAGTCACCGCCCGTGCCCAGCGGCGCCCCGCCGGTCAGCGGCAGATAGCGGGTCGCGCCCGACGGGCTGACCACCAGCGGCGCCGGGTGACCGGCCGTGCAATAGGCGAGCTCGCCGGTCACCGGGTCGAGCGCCACGACGGCCACCGTGGTCGCGTGCGCGGCCGGCACCCGCGCCGCCAGCCGGTCGGCCGCGGCCAGGGCCTCGATGATCCCGGCACCGTCCTCGAGCCTGTCCTGCAACACCGCGCGCAACTGCCCCATCACGCCCGACGCCGTGACCCCGTGCCCGACCACGTCGCCGACGATCAGGGCGATCCGCCCGTCGCGCTGGGCGATCGCGTCGAACCAGTCACCGCCGGCCGCCGTGTCGGCGTCGGCCAGCAGATAGCTGGCCGCGATCTGCGCCCCCGGCAGCACCGGCAGCCCCGCCGGCAGCAGCTCGCTCTGCAGCGCGGTGATCACGTCGCGGCTCTCGTCGTACCGCCGGCGCAGGTGGGCCTGCTCCTCGGCCGCCGCCTGCCGCTGCCGCACCGTCTCGGTGACGTCGAAGCCGACCCCGATGACCCCGCGCCGCTCGCCGTCGACCAGCCACGGCGTGATGGTGAAGCTCGCGTACATCTCGTGCACCGACCCGTCCGGCGCCGTGAGATGCACCCGCCACTCCTGCCCCTCGCTCGGCACCCCGGTGCGGTAGACCTCGTAGTAGGCGTCCGCGATCTGCTGCCCGGCCAGGTCGCTGATGACCTCGCCGATGGGCCGCCCCAGGAAGTCGCGGCCCGGCAGCACGGCCCGGGTCGCCGCGCTGAGCGAGAGCACCCGCAGCTCGGGCCCCTCGCACACGGCCAGGATGAAAGGCACCTGGTCGACCGCGGTCAGCATCAGCGCAAGGTCGTCCACCATCTGTTCATCGTGCCGGATGACCTGGCACTCCCGTCACTCGGCCAGCGGTAACTCGATGGTGTGAGCCGTGTGGGACGCCTTGGTCGCCAGGTAGCGCACGTTCGCGGCCGACATGTGCACGCCGGTCGGCACCCGCTGGGTGACGTCGATGCCGCACTTCTCGAGCTGGAGCGCCTTGTCCGGGTTGTTGCTCAGCAGCCGGATCCGGTCGGCGCCCAGCGCGAGCAGCATCTGCGCCGCCGCGGTGTAGTCCCGCTCGTCCTCACCCCGGCCGAGTGCGACGTTCGCCTCGTAGGTGTCGAGCCCCGAATCCTGCAGCGCGTAGGCGTCGAGCTTGGCGTACAGCCCGATGCCCCGGCCCTCCTGCCGCAGGTAGAGCAGGAACCCGCCCTGTTCGGCTATCCGCTCGGCCGCCTCCCGCAACTGTGGCCCGCAGTCACAGCGCTGGCTGCCGAACACGTCGCCGGTCAGGCACTCGCTGTGCGGCCGCACCAGCGGCGCCCGCCCCCCGGCGGCCGACTTGGTCAGCGCCCGCTGCCAGTCGCCGAGCCCGAGGGCCAGATGCTCTTTCCCGTCGACGAGACCGTTGAAGGTCATCACCCGAGCGGTGGTGGCGTACCCGTCCCCGAAACGGAGCGGTACGGTGACTTGCTGCCGCACCGTGGCTTTCAACATCGGTCCTCCTCGTTGGTTCCCCGCTGATCCGCTATACCCGCCGTGGGAGTCACCGCACCGCAACAGAACGCGAATGTGCCTGTAATCGTGTCGCGGATTATCTTGGACGCAACTGTTCGGCGTGGGTGACGATCGTCGCTCTCCTGGAGGCGGCATCGTGGTAGAGCGTCCTTACACATTGCTGAGCTGCGGCATGTCCATCGACGGCTACCTCGACGACGCGGCGCAGGACAGGCTGCTGCTGTCCAATGATGCCGATTTCGACCGGGTCGACGAGGTTCGTGCCGGTTGCGACGCGATTCTGGTGGGCGCCGCGACGATCCGTCAGGACGATCCGCGTCTGCTGGTGCGCTCGGCCGACCGCCGCGCGGCCCGGGTGGCCCGCGGCGAGCAGCCGAACCCGGTGAAGGTCACGGTGACCGGCCGGTGTGACATCGATCCCGCCGCGCGGTTCTTCGCCGTGGGCGATGTGGACAAAATTGTCTATTGTGCCACCGGCGCTCTCGCTTCGGCCCAGGAGCGGCTCGGCCGGGTCGCCACCGTCGTCGACGGCGGTGACCCTCTCGACCTGCACCTGGTCACGGCCGACCTGTCCGCCCGGGGCATCCGCCGGCTGATGGTCGAGGGCGGCGGCTCGATGCACACCCAGTTCCTCACGGCCGGGCTGGCCGACGAACTGCAACTGGTGGTCGCGCCCTTCTTCGTGGGCGACTCGCGGGCCCCGCGTTTCGTCAGCGACGGCGACTTCCCGTGGGGCCCGGGCCGCCGCGCGACCCTGGCCGGGGTGCGTCAGATCGGCGACGTGGTGCTCCTGCGGTACGCCCTGTCCGACCGGTTCGATGACGCCTGAGAAGTAAGAGCCTGATCCAGAACCCATGCGTCAGGCGCCGGCGCGCGCCAGTTGGCGCCCGGGGACAAGCGGCTCAGTGACCAGCGAGGGCACCGGCGAAAGGGCCGGCGAAGGGGCCGGCGCGGGGTGCTGGGCGGCACCGTAGGGAACCGGTGAGACCGGCGCGGCCAGGCGTACCGCGGTCGAGACCCGCAGCCGGCCGACGGCCCGGGCCACCAGCACCGCCGCGCCGGGCAGCGCCGCCACGAAGGCGAACACCCCGTACACGACCGCGGTGGTCAGCCCCTGGGTGGCACTCAGGCCCGCGGCGCCGAACGCCCACGCCGTGACCGCCTCGCGGGGGCCCCAGCCGCCGATGTTGAGCGGCAGCGACATGGCCAGCAGCGCGAGCAGCATCAGCGGCACCAGCCGGGTCAGCGACGCCGCCGAGCCGGCCGCGCGGGCCGCCACCACGAAGGTGGCCAGGTGCCCGATCAGCACCACGAACGAGGCGAGGGTGACGCCCGGCCAGTTCCGGCGGGACAGCAGCCCGGTGCGGATCTCGGCCACCCCGGTACGCACCCCGGCCGCGATCCGGGAGCCGCCCTGGCGCAGGCGGCGGCAGGCGACGAGGACGACCACGCACGCCAGCACCAGCGCGGCGACCACCACTGCGACCGTGAAGCCGTGCCGCTGGAGCTGGGTGAGCACGGGGGAGGGGACCGTGAGCAGCACGGTCACGCCGACGCCGATGAGCACGAGCTGACCGGCGGTGCGTTCGAGCACCACCGCCCGCACGCTCTTGGCCACATCGCCCTCGTCGCGACCGTGCTGCACGGCCCTGTCCACATCGCCGAGCACCCCGCCTGGCAGCGCGGCGTTGAGGAACAGTGCCTTGTAGTAGTCGGCCACCGCGGTGCCGAAGGACAGCCGCAGGCCGAGGCCGCGCGCCACCAGGCACCAGCGCCACGCGCTGAACACGGTCGTGGTGACCCCGATGGCGAACGCCAGCGCGAGCGCCGGGCCGTCGATCACCCGCAGGCCGTCCAGGAACGCGCCGGTGCCGAGCCGCCACAACAGGAAGACCAGGATCCCGGCCCCACCCAGGATCCGTGCCCAAGCCCAGATCGATCGCACGTCGCGTACCCCTTCGTGTAGCCCGCCTTTCCCCTAATACGCCGGGGCGGGCACAAAGGGTTCAGCCGAAGATCGCTAAAAGATCGACATGTCCGACCGAGACGCGCGGCAGGGTCGCCAGCCGGTCCGTCAGATAGTCGTCCAGATCGAGGTCGGGTCGCTGCTCACGGGCCGCGCCGGTCCAGCCGCGCAGCCATTCCGCGGTGAGTTCGGGGCGGTCCGGCCCGAGCTGCCAGACGCTCGGCCGGGTGACGACCGTCGCACCGGCCTTCTCGAAGGCCGAGGCCGCGTACGCCGGCGCGTCCGGCCCGAGCAGCCGGCGCCCGCCCTCGACCCGGCGCTGGTGCTCGTCGAACGCCCCGGCCACCGCGGTGTCCTCGGGCCGGGACGGTTCGAGGCTGACCTCCCCGGCCACCGAAAGGGTGAACAGGGCCGCCGCCCCGGCCGCGGCCAGCGCCGCCACCAGCGCGTCCACTTCGGCCTCGGTGAGCAGGTCGAGCAGCGCCGAGCAGGTCACCAGGTCGGTGCCGTCCAGGTCGGCCGCCGTCAGCGCGGTCACGTCGCCCAGCTTGCCCTCGACGCTGACCCCGGGCACGCGGACGTGCGCGGTGGCGTGGTGCAGCAGCTGGGGGTCGCGGTCCTCCAGGATCCAGTGCTGCGGGGTCGCGAGCCGCGGGGCCAGCCAGCGGGCCATCGACCCGGTGCCGCAGCCCAGGTCGCGGATCACGTGCACCGGCGTGGGCAGCAGCGCGATCAGGTCGGCCGCCCGGGCGTCGGCGTCGGCGGGTTCGCGCAGGCCGAGCCAGGATTCGCTGAACTCTCCGGTCATCGGGGGTCTCCTTCGAGGATGGCGGTCATCGTCAGGGCGGTGGCGGACCAGGCGGGGAGGGTGTCCCGCCGGGCCCGGGCGGCGGCGCGCAGCCGGTCACGCAGCGCGGCGTCGGTGAGCCAGGAGTGCAGCGCGGCGGCCAGCGCCGCGCGATCGTCCGGGGGGATCAGGAGGCCGGGCCGCGTGCCGTCCGGTGCCGCGCCGAGGGCCTCGGGCACGCCGCCGACGGCCGTGGCCAGCACCGGGAGGCCGCGGGCCAGAGCCTCCGTCACCACCATGCCGTACGTCTCGGCCCGCGACGGCAGGACGAAAAGGTCCGAGCCCGCGTACGCGGCGTCGAGCGCAGCCCCACCGAGAGGCCCGGCGAAGTGCAGGCGGGGATCGGCGTGCGGGACGGGCCGCAGCAGCGCCCCGGCGATGGTGCACTCCCAGTCGAGCCCGGCCAGGTCGTTCTCGAGCGCCGCGACCAGCAGATCCTGCCCCTTGCGAGGGCTGACCGAGGCGACGCAGAGCAGCCGCCGCCCGGCCGGATCGACCGAGGCCAGGGGAGCCGGATCGACGCCGGGCGGCGCGGACTCGACCCGGGCCAGGTCGTGCAGGGCGGCCACCCGGGCCGCGGCCGCGTCGCTGGTGGCGATCACGGTCGTGGCCAGGTGCAGCGCCCGGCGCTCGCGGGCCCGCAGCTCAGCCGCGAGCGCGGGGTCGAGCCCGGTCTCGTCGCTCAGCGGCAGGTGCACCAGCAGGGCCAGGCGCAGCCGGGACGCGTGCGGCTCGAGGATCTCGGGCACGCCGCAGCCGACCAGCCCGTCGATCAGGACCGTGGCCCCGTCCGGAATGTCCGACAAGGACGCTCCGAGGGCCCGGCCGGAGTGCGGCGAGGGCGTCGGCCACGAGCCGGGGATCGCGATCTCGTGCACCTCCGGGAGCAGGCCCAGCACCGCACGGTCGTACCGGTTGCCGCCGCTCGGCGCGGCCGGGTCGTCGACACCACCCGGCAGCACCGCCCACAGCGGCCAGGTCACAGATCGCGCTCGTACGTGGCCCACGCGATGTGCGACTCGTGCAGGGTGATCGCCAGTCCGGTCAGCCCGGCCGCGCCCGGCCCCAGGTCACCCGCGGCGACCTTGGCCGCGAGCCGGTCGGCGATCAGCTTGGCCAGGAACTCGGTCGACGTGTTGATCCCGATGAAGTCGGGCTCGTCGTCGAGGTTGCGGTAGCTCAGCCCGCCGCAGATCGCGTGCAGCTCCTCGCTCGCCCGGCCGATGTCGACCACGATGTTGTCGTCGTCGAGCTCGGGCCGGCGGAAGGTGGCGTCCACCACGAAGGTCGCACCGTGCAGTTTCTGGGCCGGTCCGAACACCT
The DNA here is from genome assembly GCA_965217855.1 of Actinoplanes sp. Lineage (GTDB taxonomy): Bacteria > Actinomycetota > Actinomycetes > Mycobacteriales > Micromonosporaceae > Actinoplanes. Next base: position 8,054 of record CBDCJN010000005.1, read on the forward strand.
CGCCGGTGAAGCTGTGCGCGATCATGATGTGGTCGCGGACGGTGACGCTGAACAAGGTGCTACTCCTCGGGGTAGTCGATCACGTGGCAGAGGGCCGGAAGGCTACCGTCCGCGAGGCGGGGCAGCACGTCGGGCAGTTCGGCGAAATCGGAGTGCCCGGTGACGAGTGCCTCGAACCGCTCGTCCTTCAGCAACTCGAGCGAGAGGGCCAGCCGCTCGGCGTAGGTGCGGTTGCGGCCCGGGACGATCCCGCCCACCTGACTGCCGCGCACGGTCAGCCGGCGGGAGTGGAAGAACTCGCCCAGCGGCACGCTGACCTGCTGGTCGCCGTACCAGCTGAGCTCGACGACCGTGCCCTCGACGGCGAGCAGTTCGAGCGAGCGGGTGAGCCCGGCCGCGGTGGCGCTGGCGTGGATCACCAGGTCGCAGTCGCCGAGCGCCTCGCCCGGGGTGGCGAAACCGGCGCCCAGGCGGGCAGCCAGGGCGGCGCGGCTCTCGTCGACGTCGACGAGCTGCAGGCGTACGCCCGGGAAGCGTGCGAGGATCGCCGCCGCGGAACCACCGACCATGCCCCCGCCGACCACCGCGATCCGGTCGCCGACCAGCGGGCGCGCGTCCCACAGGGCGTTGACGGCGGTCTCGACGGTGCCGGCGAGCACGGCCCGGTGGGCGGGCACGCCGTCGGGCACCACGGTGACCGCCGAGGCCGGCACGACGAAGCGGGTCTGGTGCGTGAACAGGCTGAACACGGTGCGGCCCAGGAGCTCGGCGGGGCCCTGCTCGACCCGGCCGACGTTGAGGTAGCCGTACTTGACCGGGGCCGGGAAGTCGCCCTCCTGGAAGGGCGCCCGCATCGCGGACCACTGACTCGATGGGACGCGGCCGGTGAAGACGAGCGTCTCCGTGCCCCGGCTCACCCCGGTGTGCAGAGTGCGCACGAGCACCTCGTCCGGCCCCGGCGCCGGCACCTCGACCGGACGGATCTCGCCCCGGCCCGGTTCGGCCACCCAGAACGCGTGCCCGTCACTCGTCATGGGTTTGTTCCTCCACCGCTGAACCGAACACCGGTCGTGCGCGTGTTAAGCGCTGACAGCCGCAACCATACGCGGCCGCCGATCTTGGAAAATGGAGGCCACGGTGACCACAGCAACCGCACCCACCAGCGACTCCTCGCGGGCCCCGGTGGTCGGGCTGGCCGCCCAGCTCGCCCTGCTCGCGCTGCTGGGCAGCACCCTCGGTCTCACCGCCACCGGCCTGATCGCCGGCGCCGCGTACGGCCTGGTGCTCTGCGGCCTGCTCGGTGCCGGGCTGGCCAAGGCCGGGATGAGCACGGTCGGCCCGGCCAACGCGGTCACCCTGGCGCGGGCGCTCCTGGTCGGTGGCGTGACGGCGATGGTGGTCACCTCGTTCGCCCACCCGGTCAGCACCCCCGCCCTGGTCGCGATCGCCGGCGTGGCGCTCGCCCTGGACGGCGTGGACGGCCAGGTGGCCCGGCGCACCGGCAGCACGACGGCGCTCGGCGCGCGCTTCGACATGGAGGTCGACGCGTTCCTGATCCTCGTCCTCAGCGTCTACGCCGGTGACCGTTTCGGCTGGTGGTGGGTGGCGATCGGGGCCTTCCGGTACGCGTTCGTGGCCGCCGCCTGGGCGCTGCCCTGGCTCAACGCCGCTCTCCCGCCGCAGTTCTCCCGCAAGGTCGTGGCCGCGCTGCAGGGCGTCGTGCTCGCCCTGGTCACGGCGAACCTGCTGCCGGAGTTCCTGGCGATGACCGCCCTCGCCCTGGCCCTGGGCTCCCTGACCTGGTCGTTCGGCCGGGACATTCATTGGCTCCACCGCGCGTCCCGCATTCGTGCGGCGGCTCGTGAGCGCTGGTCGGCCCCGCACCGCAGGCCGGCGCTCGTGCACTGAGCTCGCCGCTCCGCGCCCGCCGCGCCTGGTTCCCGCGCGGCGGGCGCTCCCATGTCCGGGGTCAGTTGACCCGGGCCGCCGCCCGGGACGACGCGGGCGCAACGGTGCCGGGGTGCAGGATCGCGGCGATCGCCTCGACGCCGTCGACCAGGCGCGGGCCGGGCCGCACGATCAGGCCGTCCGCGTCGAGGGCCCACACCTGGGCGTGCGGGAAGTGCTCGATCACGCGCCGGGCCTGCTCGATCGCGCCCTCCAGGTGGAAGCCGCACGGCGTGACCAGGACGATCTCGGGGCCGGGAGCGGCCAGGTCGGCGTACGTCGTCTGGATCGATTTCTTGCCGCCGGTGGCCGCCACCGGGTCGCCGCCCGCGGCCGTCACCAGGTCGGGCACCCAGTGCCCGGCGGTGAACGGTGGGTCGATCCACTCGACGACCGTCACGCGGGGCCGGCGGCGGCCCGCGACGGCCGCCGCCACCGTGTCGAGCCGGTCACGCAGCCCGGCCAGCAGCGTCGCGGCCCGCCCGGGCACCCCGGCCGCCTCGCCGACCTCGCGGATCGTGCCGAGCACCTCGTCCAGCGAGTACGGGTCGAGCGAGAGCACGTCGGCCCGGCAGCCCAGGTGGTCGAGCGCCTCGGTGACATGGCCCGAGGGCAGCGCGCACACCCGGCACAGGTCCTGGGTGAGGATCAGGTCGGGAGCCAGTTCGGCCAGCGCGTCGGCGTGCAGGGTGTAGAGGTCGCCGCCGTCGGCGAGCCGGCCCCGGACGTACGCGTCGATCTCGCCCGGGGTCAGGCCGCGCGTGTCCTTGCCGCCGACCACCACCGTCTTCTCGGTCCGGGCGGTGGGCGGCTCGTCGCACTCGAAGGTGACGCCGACCAGATCGTCGCCGAGCCCGAGGGCATAGACGATCTCGGTGGCCGACGGAAGCAGGGAAACCAGGCGCATGCCCCCATCCTGCCCGCGGAATCGGTCGAAAGTCGTAGCCCCGGGGCGGGATCCGGTCCCGGGGCCGATGTTCCGGCGGCCGAGCGCCCCGATGCTGGTCCTACCGCGCCGCACCAGCCAGGGGGAACCATGACGACGGCACCGCTCGCTCACACTGACGTGATCGTCCTCGACTATCTCGCCGCCCTCTGGGGTGAGAGCGAGGATCTCGCCCCGGAACTGCGCGATGAGCTGATGAAGACCGTGGCCGACTACATCGCGCTGCGCCGCACCTCGCCGGCGTCCCCGATCGAGGACCCGGCCGAGATCGTCCGGCGGTTAGGGCCGCCGGAGGCGCTGGCGGCGGCGGCCCGGCGCGGCCACGTGCCGGCCCACATCCGCCTGCCCGCCCTGGTCCCCCCTCCTCCGGCGGTGGCCGCCACCACTGCCGGGGGAGCGGCGGAATACACCGCGGTCGGGTTGATGACGGCGGGCGCCTTCGTGCTGCCGGGTCTGGCCCCGGTGGCCGGCATGCTGATGGCGAGCGCATCGCCGCACTGGACGCCGGCCGAGAAGGCCACCGGCTGGATCCTCACCGTCGGCTCCGGGGCCGCGGGTCTGGCCGTCGCGTTCTTCCTCGCGGTGGTCGGGTCGGGCTCGGCCGCGCCGCTGCTGATCTGCTACCTGGCGGTGGTCGCGGGCTCACTGCTCGCGGGCATGCGGATGCTGGACGCGCTGCGCCGGCGCTGAGAACGCGGTGATCAGGCCGGTTGGGTCCGCCGGCCGGCCTGATCGATGATCTCGTCGATCACCTGGGTCCAGACCGCCATGGGCGGGAACTCGTGGCCGACCCCCTCCAGCCAGACGAGCCGCGCCCCCGGGATCTCGCTGCACAGCGTCTGCGCGTGCGCCGGCGGGAAGAACGGGTCGAGCGTGCCGTGCATGATCAGCGTGGGCGCGGTGATCTCGCAGAGCCGGCCGCGCACCGCGGGCCCGCTCGGGCAGAGGAAATGGTTGGTCTGCGACGCCGTCATGTCGCGGGTGCGGTCGTAGACGCGTTGGGCGAACCGGCGCAGCTGCGGTTCCTCGGCGGTGAACGGGCCACCCTGCTGCCGGACGGTGGCGACCAGGCTGTCGACCGCGGAGCGCCGGTCGGACCAGTCGGTCACCACCCGCTCGGCCTGGAGCGGGACGGGGTGCGACGGCGGCACGGTGCTGGTCGACATCAGGGTCAGCGAGAGCACCCGGTGCGGGCGCTCGACCGCGATGCGCTGGGCCAGCTGGCCGCCCATCGACAGGCCGACCAGGTGGGCCTGGTGAATGCCGAACGCGTCGAGCACCCCGAGGGCGTCGTGGGCCAGATCCACATCGGAGTACGGCGGGGCGCCGGCCGGGAACGACGTCGACCGCCCCGTGTCGCGATGGTCGTAGCGGATCACGAACCGTCCCCCGGCGGCCAGCCGCCGGCAGAACTCGTCGTCCCACCAGTCCATCGAGCTGGCCGCTCCGCCGATCAACAGCAGAGCGGACTCGCCGGGCTCGCCGAACGCCTCTGCGCACAGCTCGATGCCGTTGACCGGCATCATCGTCTCGGTCGCCACCCGTTCATTGTCGGGCATCACACTTGACGAACAGGTTAAAACTGGATCACCCAACCGTGCCGGTCCGGTGTGAACCGACTGGGAGATCACCCACCGCGTGGTTGTATATCCGGGTGTTGCCCGACTTGAGCGGATTTACCCCGCACCGGACCGTCCTCGACGCCCCGTTCGAAGGGACGCCCGTCCCCGGCCTGCGGGCCGACTACTTCCGCCGCCCCGAGGGCGACCGGATTCGCACCGTCGGGTGCTACTCGATCGGGGGTCACGAGCTGCTGCGCGCGTGGGGCTATGTGGATGAGGAGCACTGCAAGCACCATGCCGTACGCGACCCGGCCGGCGGATGGCATGCGCCGGCCGGCGGGTGCCCGGACGTCGAACTCGTGCGCGACGGCCAGGCCGTGATCGGCCTGGCCGTGCGAACTCCGGACGGGGAGCGGGCCTACTCGGCGGCCACGGGGGCGGCCGCGGCTCGGGCCTGCTGACGGACCAGCCGCAGCGACACGGCCGTGAGCGCGAGAGCGATCGCGAAGAGCGACAGGTGCAGCCACGGGTTGGCGATCGGCACAAAGGCGATGATCGCGACCGGGATCTGGACCACGGCGATCAGCCCGGCCAGCAGCCACCGGCGACCGCCGCTCCACAGCAGAGCCGTCCAGATCGGTGCGGACACCACGACCAGCGTGAGCCCGTCGAGCACAGCGTGCAGGGCGGTGTTGTGCACGGCGTTGTGGGCGAAGGCCTGCGCGGGCGTGGCGAACCACAGACCGGCGACGACCAGGGCGAGTGCGGCGGCGGCACGACGCATGGGTTCCTCCAGCGTGATGGGACCGTTGCTCTGTGTCACTACGGTACGGAACGGGCGTCATCGCCGTAAAGCCCCGGCCACAAAGTCCAGTCCCGCGGGCAGGCAGCGCGACCAATATCCGAAGTTGTGCCGGCCGTCGGTGAAACTGCCCGCGACCGGAGGCTCCGGCAGCGCCCGGCTCAGCGCCTGCACCTCGTCGAGGAGGCCGTCCTGGCGGCCGCACCACAGGCCGACGGGGGTGCCGCGCAGGTGCCGGGCCCCGGTGAAGATCTGCCCACCCTCCCGGACGGCCGGGGAGAACGCGGCCACCGCCCGCACGAAACCCGGGAAATCCTCGGCCAGCAGCAGCGCGCCGAAGCCGCCCATCGACCAGCCGAGCACCGCCATTCGCGAAATGTCGAAGCCCCGCTGCTCGCACCAGCGCGGGATCTCCTCGTGCACCATCCGCTGAGGATCGTCGCCGCTCGCCGCGGGCCGCCAGTTGAGCCGGTCACCGGTCGCGCCCGCGAGCACGAACGGGGGCGCGCCCCGGCGTACGGCATCGGTCAGGAACCGGCCGAAGCCCAGGCCGGGGAAGTCGGCCGCGGTCTTGGAGGCGCCGTGCAGGACCAGGCAGACCGGCAGGCCACGACCGTCGCCATGACCGGCCGGCACCGCCGTGTAGAAGTCCACCAGGCGCCCGCGGGCGACCGAATCGCGCCGTTCGAGCCTCTCGTCACCCACCGGGGCGTACGGGATGACCGGCTCCGATTCGTCCGATCGGCCCCGATAACCGGCCCATCCGGCGACCGCGCCGACGGTTGCGCTCACGGCCAGGAATGTTCGTCTTCTCATCGTCACCCACAACGGTGATCGCCGTCATTGCGTGACGTTCATAGGCTCGCGGCGTGCGCAGACTCGGGGTGGTGCTGGTGGTCCTGGCGCTGCTGCTGGACGGTTTCGGCCCCGGTCGGCCGGCGTCGGCGGGCACGTCCGTCACCACTCGGCTGCTCCAGCTCGCGCGCGGTGCCGACCGGCCACTGCCGACGACACTCTGGTATCCGGCCACGCTCACCGGCCGTCACCCCGTCGTCCTTTTCAGTCACGGGCTGGGCGGGTTGCCCGAGCAGTTCGAGCCGCTGATCGCGGGCTGGGCCGAGGCCGGCTACGTCGTCGCGGCACCGGCCTACCCGCACACGAACGGGCGGGTGCGGGTCGACCGCCGGGACATCGCGAACCAGAGCGCGGACGCGGCGTACGTGCTCGGCGCGGTGCGGGCCCTTGATCGGGCGACCGGCGACGTGCTGGCCGGGCACCTCGACGTCGGCCGGGTCGCGGCGGTCGGGTTCTCCGCGGGCGGCACGACGACCCTGGGTCTGTTCGGCCGTGGTCATGCCGGGTGGCTGCGGGCCGGCGTCTCGATCAGCGGCCGGCGCCCGTCCGGGGGCTTCGGCGAGCCGGTGGCGCCACTGCTCTTCCTGCACGGCGACCGCGACCGGGTGGTGCCGATCGAGGCCGGCGTCCAGGCGTACGCGTCGGCGCCCGCCCCCAAGCAGTTCGTGACGGTGGGTGGCGCCCGGCACGGAGAGTTCCTGAACCCCGGTGACGGCCGGTATCCGCGCGTCTCGGGCCGGATTCTGGCCTTCCTGCAGGCGAAAGTCCCGGTCGCCCGCGGTTGAGGACTTCCGACCAGACCGATACGCACGGTTGACGAACTCGTCCGAACGGCCAGGCTAGCACTCTGAGTAATGTTTACTAGGCTGCCCCGGTGCACTTAACTCATGTAACTATGTCTGCGGTGGTGACACTGAGTGTTGCTGGCGTTTGTTACTCACAGTTTGATTCGAAGAAGGCCGAGGAGCAGGCCCGGGTCGTGGCCAACCAGGCGACCTGCCGGGCGGTCGACACGGCGATCGTCGCCTACGCCGGCATCAACGGCACCGACCCGGCGTCGATCAGCGACCTGACCGGCTATCTCAAGGGCGACATCTCCCGCTACCGGATCGTCCGCGGGCAGGCGGCCGGGCCGGGCTGCTGAATCCCGGCGGCGCGGCCGTTCACGGGATGGCAACACAGTGACGCTTGTCGAATAACAATCCGTGCGAAGAATCGATGAGATCCCCGCCCCCTGAGGGAAGGATCGGCGATGACCTCACCGCACCCGGTCGACCAGCGGCTGCCGTTCCCGCGGCTCGCCGTCCTCGGCCTGCAGCACGTCCTGGTCATGTACGCGGGCTGCGTGGCGGTTCCGCTCATCGTCGGCGGCGCGCTCGGCCTCGACAGCCGCACCATCGCGGTGCTGGTCAACGCCGACCTCTTCGTGGCCGGCGTGATCACGATCATCCAAAGCCTGGGCGTCGGCAAGATCCTGGGAGTACGCCTCCCGATCGTGGCCGGCGCAACCTTCACGGCGCTCAACCCGATGATCCTGATCGGCGCGAAATACGGCATGCCCGCGGTCTACGGCGCGATCCTCTGCTCCGGCGTCTTCGGCCTGCTCATCGCCAAGCCGTTCTCGAAGATCATCCACTTGTTCCCGCCGCTGGTCACCGGCACGGTCATCACGATCATCGGGTTGTCCCTGATCGACGCGGGCGCCGGCCTCATCGCCGGCAACGACACCGACGATCCCGGGTACGGGCGGCTCAGCCACCTGGCCCTGGCCGGCTCGATCATCCTGCTGATCGTCCTGATCAACCGTTTCGCCCGGGGCTTCTTCGTCTCTCTGGCCGTGCTGGTCGGCCTGATCTTCGGCGTGATCGTGGCCCGCTTCATGGGTCTGGTCGACTTCAGCCGCGTGGGCGACGCGGGCTGGTTCGGCCTGGCCCGCCCGTTCTACTTCGGCCCGCCCGAGTTCCAGGCGGCCGCGATCATCTCGATGTGCATCGTCATGCTCGTCATCTACGTCGAGTCGACGGCCGACATGATCGCGGTGGCCAACCTGACCGGCAAGGACCTGACCGAGAACGACATCGCGCGCGGCCTCGCCGCCGACGGCCTGTCGGGCATCCTGGCCGGCACGTTCAACTCGTTCCTGGACACGGCGTTCGCCCAGAACGTGGGTCTCGTGCAGGTGACCCGGGTGAAGAGCCGCTACGTGGTGACCGCGGCCGGCGTGATCCTGGTGCTGCTGGGCCTGATCCCGAAGCTGGGCGAGATCATCGCTGCGATCCCCGGCCCGGTCATCGGCGGGGCGGCCCTGGTCATGTTCGCCACCGTGACGGCGGTGGGCATTCGCGGCCTGCGCCGGGTCAACTTCGACGGCAACAACAACCTGCTGATCGTCGCCGTCTCCCTGGGCGCCGGCATGATCCCGGTCGTCGCGCCGTCCTTCTACGCCCGCATGCCCGACGAACTAGAAATCATCTTCGGCAGTTCGATCACCACCACAGTGATCATCGTCTTCCTCCTCAACCTCCTCTTCAACGTCTTCACCCGCCCCACCCCCGCCCAGCCCACCACCCCCGACGGCCTTCCCGCCCAGGCCGTAGGCCCAGGCAGCAGCACCCCCGACTCGGCCGCCGACCCCGGCGGCACCCCTGAGCGGACCGCCAGCCTCGACAGCGCCCCCGGCCCGGCCGCCGTTCACCCCGACTCAGCGCCTGAGCCTGCCGCGGTGCCCGCCCCGGCCGCAGGCACCGCGCCCGGAGAGGGCGGCCCCGGCAAATCCCCGGCCAAGCCGACAGGTCCACCGCCCGCCTGACCCGGTCTGCGGACCGGCTCACCCTCCTCCGAGCCGGTCCGCAGACAGTTCCTTCCTTCCCTTCTCCCGGCGGTTGGCTCCCGGGTGGGTGGGATGTGTCCCGGCGGTTCTCGGCGAGGAATCTTTTGACTACCTACATGCCTTGACGGTTATATAACCCAGGCGGCATGATGGAGCCGTGGATGCCTTGGTTGCCATCGCGGAGCCGACCCGTCGGCGGATCGTGGACGAGCTCCGGCTTCGTCATTGCACGGTTTCGGAGCTGGTGGCGGCGCTCGGCATGAGCCAGCCGGCCGTCTCGAAGCACCTGCGGGTGCTACGCGAGGCGGGCGTGGTCACCGCGCAGACGCGCGCCCAGCAGCGGGTCTATCGACTGGAGCCGGGTCCCTTTCGCGAGCTGGACGCCTGGCTTGCGCCCTATCGGCGCATGTGGACACACCACTTGGCCGAACTGGAACGGCACCTCGACCGGAAGGCCGCCGCCGGCGAGCCTCACGACGCCGGGTCCGAGGGGGCTGCGGAGGGGTGAACGGCGCGCGGAGTGGAGTCTTCCCGCGCTGGTTCTGCGAAGGCTGCGGGGCCCGCGGGATGCGGATGCTGCCCGTGCCAGGAGGACGGCGGGCGGGCAAGGCCGGCGGGGATGAGCCGCGCGGCGCGGGGGCGCGAGGTGCCGACGACGGATGGTGCAGGTGCGGAAGGTGACTGAGCAGGAGGAGGGGTTGTGAGTTTTGATTCCGGCAGTGTTGGGAGTGTGGGGCTGGCGGGCTCGGGGGAGCCGTGGACGCTGGTCTTCATCCGGGAGCTGCGGCAGCCGCCGGCTGTGGTGTGGGGGGCGCTGACCGATCCGGGCGAGCTTGACCAGTGGGCCCCGTTCAGTGCGGCCCGGGATCTCGCCGAGGTGGGCGCTACGACGTTGACGATGGTGGACGGGGAGACGCGGGTGGATCTGCCGGCCGTGGTCCGGGTGGCCAAGGCGCCGGTGCTGCTCGAATACTCGTGGGGGCAGGATCTGCTGCGCTGGGAACTTGAACGGGCCGGCGACGGCACGCGGCTGACGTTGCGGCACACGTTGAACGAGCCGACCGATGCCGCGTCGGTCGCGACCGGGTGGCACCTGTGCGTCGCTGTCCTGCGGCGGCTGCTCGACGGGGAACCGGTCGGGGTCATCCGCGGCAGCGAGGCCAAGAACCACGGCTTCGGCGAGCTTCGGGAAGCGTACGCGAAGCTGCTCGGTCTCTGATTTTGACTGCAACCTTTTCCGTCCGGCGGTTGTCCTGGTCGGGTGACGGGCTGACGGGGGAGAGTGCGCATGGCCGGAGGGCCGGGGGTGGGGTTCGACGACTTCGTGCGAAGTCGTTCGACCGGGCTGTTGCGGGTCGCCTACCTGCTGACCGGGGATCGGCATGCCGCCGAGGACCTGGTGCAGGAGGTGCTCGAGCAGATGTACCTGCGGTGGCGGCGTATCGAGGGCTCGCCCGAGGCGTACGCGCGCCGGGCTCTGGTCAATCGCTCGACCAACCGCTGGCGGTGGCGCGCCCGCCGGCCCGAGACGCCGCTGGAGAGCGGGCACGAGCGGCCCGAGCCGGATCACGGCGACAACGTGGTGATCCGTTCGGCTGTGCTCGACGCCCTGCGGGGTCTGCCGCCGAAACAGCGCGCCGCCGTCGTGCTGCGTTACCTCGATGATCTGCCGGTCCACGAGGTCGCCGCGGCGCTCGGCTGCAGCGAGGGCACCGTCAAGAGCAACGCCTCGCGCGGGCTCGACCGGCTGCGGCAGATTCTCGGCCCGACCCTCGTCACGGATGGAGGAGAACGATGACCGACACCGACATCCGGGACGCGCTCACGAAGGCCACCGGTCACCTGAGCCCCGCTCCCGACCTGCTCGACCGGGTGCGGGCGGGCGGGCGGCAGCGGGTGGTGCGGCGCCGGGCCGTCCTCGGTGGGGCCCTGGCCGTGGCCGCGGCGGCCGGGATCGTGCCGGCCCTGCGGCCGGGCAAAGAAACGGCGCCGGCCGATCCGCCGCGGGTCCGGGGCGATCTGGGGCACGATCAGGCCCTGGTCGAACGGGTGCGCGACACCTGGCGCAAGTTCCCGGCCTGGGGCGGCCCGGGTGACGTGAACGTGCAGTGGGTGGGCTCCACCCCGGAGGGCCCGGTCGCCGTGGTCACCGGGCCCTCGCCCAGCCCGAACCTGGAGTTGCTGGGCTTCGTCGAGACCGTGGACGGGAAGCTGCAGGTCGCCGACGGGCAGATCCCGGTCGACAAGGGCCAGGTGACACCGGCCACCCTGCTCACCGGGCCGCGCCGCGACCTGCTGGTGGTGTTCGCCGGGGACGCGATCGTCTCCTTCTCGGCGAATTACACCTTCGACGAGGCCGGGCGTCTCAACCGCAATTTCGAGGATCTGCGGCCGGACGACGGCGCCACCTTAGTGCGGATCCTCGAGAAGGGCCGGTTCGGGGTGCGGCAGGGCCGTGACCAGGTGCCGTTGCTCAACGCGGACTCTGTGATCGACCAGCCGCAGCAGCGCTCGATGCCGGCGCTGGTCGAGCGGGCCATACCGGGGCGTCAGATCGCGCCGCTCGCCGGGGCCGAGAAGGCGCAGTGGAACCTGTCGAGCCGGGAGGACTACCTCGACCCGTACGGCTATCACCGCTGGACCGGGCCGACCGAGTGGTACCTGACCGGGTCGCTCCCGGACGGCCGCCGCCTGGTGGTGCAGACGCTCGCGCTGGACGGCAAGGGCCGCGCGTTCTGGCTGGCCGGCGCGCCCGGCGCGGAACCCGAGGTCCACTACCTGGGCGCGCCCAAGGAAGGGCTGGCGACCAAGCTCAACGGGGGCGGCAACACCGTGATGCCGATCCTCTACCTGCGGCTTCCCGGCCAGCTGGGTGTGGCCGTGGCCGCCGCCAAATGCACGCTGCGCTATCGCGCCGGGGGCGGGGACTGGCTGCCGGTGGCCGGCGAGGCCGCACTCCTGCCGGACGCGGCGACCGAGCTGAGGGTGGAGTACGACAACCTGCGCTCAGCGACCTTTCCGATTCCCTGACCGATAGGTTGGGGGCAGGCCTGGCGGGGCACTCTCTGCGCCAGGCGAGCGACGGGAGGCGCGCATGGACGTCGTGATCGGGATCGACACCGGGACCACTGCGACCAAGGGGGTGGCGGCCGGCCCCGACGGGACGATCCGCGCGCTGACCAGCGTTCACTATCCGCTGTCGGTGCCCGCCCCTGGCCGCGCCGAACTCGACCCGGTGGCCCTGCGCAACGCCGCGGTCAAGGCGCTCATCGACGTCGCCGCCGCCTGCCGGGAGAACGGCGACCGGGTGATCGCGGTCGGTCTCAGCGCGTTCCTGCACGCCCTGGTGCCGATGGACCCGGCCGGGCAGCCGCTCGGTCCGCTCGTGACCTGGGCCGACGCGCGGGCCGGGCAACAGAGCGACGACATCGTGGCCAGCGGCGCGGGCAAACGGCTCCAGGCGCGTACGGGCACCCCGGTGCACCCGATGTCGCCGCTCACCAAGCTGGCCTGGTGGCGCGAGAACGACCCGAAGGCGCTGGCCGAGGCCCCGCGCTGGGGCGGCGTGAAGGAACTCGTGCTGGCCGGGCTGGCCGACGCCCCGTACGCGGTGGATCTCTCCATCGCCAGCGGCACCGGCCTCTACGACATCCACGAGCGGCGCTGGGATCCCGAGGCCCTCGAGATCGCCGGCGTCCGCCTCGACCAACTGGCCGAGGTGCTGCCGACCACCACCCAGCTGACCCTGCGGGCCGACGTGGCGGCCGCCGCGGGCCTCGACCCGGGCACTCCGCTGATCATCGGCGCGGCCGACGGCCCGCTGGCCAACCTGGGCGTCGGCGCCACCCCGGCCGGGGTCGCCGCGATCTCGCTGGGCACGAGCGGGGCATTGCGTACGGTCGTCGACCGGCCGACCGCCGACAAGGACGGGCGGCTGTTCTGTTACGCGCTCACCGAGGACCGCTGGGTGATCGGCGGCGCGGTCAACAACGCCGGCTCGGTGGTGCGCTGGGCCGGGGAGAGCTTCGCGGCCGGGTTCGAGCGGCCCGGGGCCGAGGGCGAGGACGCCGACGAACGCGACGCCGCGCTGCTGATCGAGGCCCAGGGGGTGGCGCCGGGCAGTGACGGGCTGCTCTGCCTGCCCTATCTGCTCGGCGAGCGCGCGCCCTGGTGGCGGCCCGGTCTGCGCGGCGCCTATCTGGGGCTGCGCCGTGAGCACGGGCGGGCTCACCTCGTCCGCTCGGCCGTCGAGGGGGTCTGCCAGCAGCTCGCGCTGGTGCGCGACTCGTTCACCGCGGAGGGGATCGCGGTCACCGAGGTCCGGGCCACCGGCGGCGCGGGTCGCGTCGGAGCTCTGGGTCGGCGTGCTCGCCGCGGCGCTCGACCTGCCGGTCTCGGTCGCCGACACCCCGGAGGGCACCGCGCTCGGCGCCTGCCTGCTGGCCCGGCACGCGATCGGCGAGCTGCCCGACCTCGACGAGGTGGCGGCCCTGGTGCCGCTGGGCGCGCGCACCGAGCCCGACCCGGCCAACGCCGAGCTCTACGCCCGGCTGCGCCCGCTCGTCGAGACGTCCGCCCTGGCCGTGCTCGACGTGGTCAAGGAGCTCGACCGGCTCGCCCCGCAGCCGCTGCCCACCACCGAGAAGGCCGTGCGGTCCTGACCGAGGCCCAAGTCACCCCGCGTTGACTCGGCGGGCGAGCGTAGGAAAGAGTGACGACCGAGCGGTAGCGGAGGAACCCGGTGCGAAATCCGGGACGGTCCCGCCACTGTGACCGGGGAGCGACCCGCCAGCGAAGCCACAGCCGATTCCGGCTGGAAGGCGGCGGCCAGCAGCGATCCGGGAGTCAGGAGACTCCGGCCGCTCGTGCCATTCGCGCGCGGGCGTGGACACCCGCGCAGAGAGGGATCCACGTGACGCCGTACCCGTTCTCGGCCGTGGTCGGCCTGACCGACCTGCGCCTCGCCCTGCTGCTGACCGCCGTTTCGCCCGCCGTGGGCGGGGTGCTGGTCCGCGGCGAGAAGGGCACCGCCAAGAGCACCGTCGTGCGGGCGCTCGCCACCCTGCTGCCCGAGGTGGCGGTGGTGCGCGGCTGCCGCTTCGCCTGCGACCCGGCCGCTCCCGACCCCGCAGTGCCCGGACGGGCCGCACGCCCTGGAGGGCCCGGCCCTGCACCGGCCGGCCGGCCTGGTCGAGCTGCCCGTGGGGGCGACCGAGGACAGGGTGGTGGGCACGCTCGACATCCAGCGGGCGCTGGCCGACGGGGTCAAGGCGTACGAGCCGGGTCTGCTGGCCGCGGCGCACCGCGGGGTGCTCTACGTCGACGAGGTCAACCTGCTCCCCGACCACCTGGTCGACCTGCTGCTGGACGCGGCGGCGATGGGCCGCGCGCACGTCGAGCGGGACGGGGTGTCGGTCAAACACGCGGCCCGCTTCCTGCTGGTCGG
>CBDCJN010000006.1:0-67958 GCA_965217855.1 Actinoplanes sp.
TCCTGCGCCGGATCAGCGGAGGGCTGCTCCGGTGTGATGTTCGCGGCAAAGCGTCCCTCATCGCGGCCCGTCGCACCACCCGTCGCGCGGTCCTTCCCGGCCGCCGGGGCGTCCCCCGTACGCGGGGTAGCCGCCCGGCCACGCACGATGCGCCGCAGCCGCGGCACCCGCTCGCCGATCGCCCGTTCGTGCCCGTGGCCGGTCGGCTCGTAGTACTCGGCGTCGACCAGATCGTCGGGCAGGTATTGCTGGGTGACCACCCCGCGGGGGTCGTCGTGCGGGTAGCGATAGCCACGACCGTGCCCGAGCCCGCGCGCGCCGGGGTAGTGCGCGTCCCGCAGGTGTGATGGGACGCCCACCCCGCGCCCGGCCCGGACGTCGGCCATCGCGGCGCCGATGGCGGTGGTCACGCTGTTGGATTTGGGGGCGGTCGCCATGTGCACGACGGCCTGGGCGAGGTTGAGCCCGGCCTCGGGCAGGCCCACGTTTTGCACGGCCTGGGCGGCCGCGCCGGCCACGAGCAGCGCCTGCGGGTCGGCCATGCCGACGTCCTCGCTGGCGAAGATGACGATGCGCCGGGCCAGGAACCGCGGGTCCTCGCCGGCGACCAGCATGCGGGCCAGGTAGTGCAGTGCCGCGTCGGGGTCGCTGCCCCGCATGCTCTTGATGAACGCGCTGATCACGTCGTAGTGCGCGTCGCCGTCGCGGTCGTAGCGCACGGCCGCGACGTCGACCGCCTTCTCCGCGGTGGCGAGGTCGATCTCTTTCCCGCCCTGGGCCGCGGCCGAGCCGGCGGCGGCCTCCAGGGCGGTCAGGGCCTTGCGGACGTCACCGGAGGCCAGGCGTACGAGGTGCTCCTCGGCCTCGGCGGAGAGGGTGACTGCGCCGCCCAGCCCGCGTTCGTCGGTGACCGCGCGGCGCAGCAGGCCGCGGACGTCGTCGTCGTCGAGCGCCTGCAGGGTGAGCAGCACGCAGCGCGACAGCAGGGGCGAGATGACCGAGAAGTACGGATTTTCGGTGGTCGCCGCGAGCAGGGTCACCGTCCTGTCCTCGACCGCGGCCAGCAACGAGTCCTGCTGGGTCTTGCTGAAGCGGTGCACCTCGTCGATGAACAGCACCGTGGGCGGGCCGCCGTAGCGGCGCTCGCGGCGGGCCGTGTCGATCACCGCGCGGACGTCCTTGACCCCGGCCGACAGGGCCGACATGGCGACGAACTTGCGGTTGGTGGCGCCCGCGACGAGGTGGGCGATGGTGGTCTTGCCGGTGCCGGGCGGGCCCCAGAGGATCACCGACATCGGGCTCGACCCGGTGACCAGCTGACGCAGGGGCGCGCCCGGGGCAAGCAGGTGTTCCTGGCCGACCAGCTCGTCGAGGGTGGCGGGCCGCATGCGCACCGGCAGCGGCGAGTCGGCGCCCGGGGTGGCGAAGCCGACAGCCGGCCCGGGCGGCGGGGCAGCGCCTCCCGGCGGGGCAGCGCCTCCCGACGGGGCCATGGAGAAGAGGCCCTCGGCGGGTTCATTCGGTTCAGCCATCGGGAAAGACAGTACCGGCCCGCCGGTACCTGCGAAAAAACGCAGGTACCGGCGGGCCGGGTTCGAACCGTGCCAGGCGGGGCGCCGGTGGCTCGAGAGGAAGGCTTGGGTGCGGAGGTCAGCCGCGGCCGGGGCGACGGCCGTAGAAGCGACGGCCGGAGGAGCCGGAGCCGGAGGCCCGCGGTCCGCTGCCGACACCGGCGAGGTAGAGCGACAGGAGCAGCAGCCCGAGCGACGCCATGGTCGGGAAGTTGAACAGGTCGGGGGCGCCCAGGTTGGTGTCGAACAGGTCGAGCAGCAGCCAGATGCCGAAAACGATCGCGGCGGCGATAGCAAGCATTTTATTTTCCTCCGGGGGTGAGAGCTCTGCCACGCTGATACCCCCGCGGCCACTGCGCCGAAACTCACTCGATCATGTCAGGGCATTGACGGCCTTCGCGATCACCAGGGCCGCGGTCACCAGGGCCACCGCCGACTGCAGGGCCATCGCCGCCTTGGCCCAGCGCGACAGGGGCAGGGTGTCGGTCGGGCTGAAGGCGGTGGCGTTGGTGAAGGCGACGTACAGGTAGTCGAGGAAGTAGGGCTCCCAGTCGCGATGGGCCAGCTCGGGCGACGTCATCGGGGGAAAGAGGAAGTCCGGGTACGGGTCGGTGCCGCGCGCCCGCTGGGCCGGGCCGCCCCGGTCCAGCTCCCAGAACCACACCGCGAACGAGAGCACGTTGATCAGATAGATGGCCCCGCCGGAGCCCAGCAGGTGGGCCGCGGTGCCGACGTCGTAGCCGGTGACGATGTCGCGCACCAGGATCCCGACCGACCAGGCGTTGCCCAGGCTGGCCAGCGCGATCAGGGTGAGCCCGAGCATCCGCAGGGCCGGGGTGTCCCGCCGGATCCGCACCGGGTCGGCCGCGATCAGCACGGCCACGATGACCACCTCGATCACCGGCAGCAGCCAGCGCGGGCCGAGGGTCAGCCGATCGGGCAGCAGCCACTGCAGCGCGATCATCACGCCGATCGCGATCGCCGCCGGCCAGCGCTGTTCCGGTTCGGTGTGCCGGCGCCAGGCGGGCCCGAGCACGTCCTTGGCCAGCCGTTCGACCTCGTCGCCCATGAGTCAGCCGGCGAGCTTGAAGAACAGGTCCGTACGCCATTTGTGCATGTCGGGCTCCTCGGCCGGGTTGCTGAGCAGGACCTCGAGCCGGCAGCCCCAGACCTCGCCGGTCGGGGTGGGCTGCATGTCCCAGGTCAGCCCCTGGCCGGCGGCCCAGTCGAGCAGCCGCGCGGTGACCGCCATCAGCTCGTCCGGGTGACCGATGTGGCTGGTCGTGACGTACCGCCCCGCGGGCAGGGTCTCGGCGAACATGGGTTCGGGGACGCTGACCTTCTCGGTGACCGGGATGCCGGCCTCGACGACCAGGTCGGCCGACATGTCGATCACCCGGTAGCGGAAGAACGGCGCCCCGGAGACCGTGATGCCGCGTTCGCCGAGCCGGCCGAACATCGTGGGCAGGTGGTCGGCGACCCGCGCGAACTCGGTCATCGTGATCGACTCACGGCGGCCCACGTACGGCTGCTCGCCCAACTCGACAATGGTCGGCTCCATCCGGCCAGTCTCACAGCCCGGCTGACCAGTCGCACGTCAACCGCGCGGGGTGAACGCCGCCGAGACCGGGCGCAACCGGGTCCGCAGGATCGACTGCGCGAGCGACGTGTCGAGCCGCACGTCGAGCGGCCGCGGCCCGAGCCCGGCCTCGCGGCTGAGCCCGATCGGCAGGGACGCCTCGTCGAGCCCGTGCGCGCGGGCGATCAGCTGCCCGAAGCCGGCCCGCGAGACCGCCTCGGGACCGGCCACGTTGAGGAGGCCGGCGAACCGGGAGTCGGCCAGTTCGAGCAGGGCCGCCGCGAGATCGGCCACGTGCACCGGGCAGCGGATCTCGTCGGTGAACAGCACGCCCGGCCGGCCGCCGTCGAGCATCCCGAGCACCATCGACTCCTGTTTGCCGTCGTCGGTGCCGTAGATCAGCGACGTCCGCACGATGACCGCGGACTGGTCGATCGCGGTGACCGCCGTCTCGGCCGCCGCCTTGGCCGCACCGTACAACGTGATCGGGGTGGGTGCGTCGTGCTCTGTGTACGGAGTCGGCCGCCCGGCGTGCAGCGCGTCGGTGGAGACGTGCACGAGACGGGCCCCGACCGCGGCCGCTTCCGCGGCCAGGATCGCGGCGCCGTCGGCCGAGACCCGCCAGTCGCCCCACGTGGCGTTGATGACGAGCTTCGGGCGTACGGCCGAGATCAGGGCTCGCACCGGCTTGCGGTCGGTGATGTCGACCGGGACCCATCCGCCGGCCGCGGTGGTGGCTGTGCCCACCACCGCGTGCCCGGCGACCGCCGCCTGCCGGGCCACCTCGGAGCCGAGGTAACCGGAGGCGCCGACGATGAGAGTGCTCATAGGGCTGCGCTTCGGTTGGCATGCCCTCCTGGCCCGATGAACGCTTCGCTCGCTCCGGTGCAGTCGCTCATGCCGTAATCAGATCAGTTGGAGCGCTCCACCGGAACAGCCTGGCCGTCGGTGCCCGGGGCGCCGGCCGCCGGCTTGGGCTTGGCGTCGATGCCCGCCTCGAGCCGCTGCTGCGTCGTGATCGCGGTGGGCGCCGTGGTCAGCGGGTCGTAACCGCCGCGCGTCTTGGGGAACGCGATGACCTCGCGGATCGACTCGTTGCCGCTGAGCAGCATGCAGGTGCGGTCCCAGCCGAGCGCGATGCCGGCGTGCGGCGGCGGGCCGTACTTGAACGCCTCGAGCAGGAAGCCGAACTTGTCCTGCGCCTCCTCGGGCGTGATGCCGAGCAGGTCGAAGACCCGGCTCTGCACGTCGGCCCGGTGGATACGGACGCTGCCGCCGCCGATCTCGTTGCCGTTGACGACGATGTCGTACGCGTACGCGAGGGCCCGGTCGGGCGCCTCCTCGAAGCGGTCCAGCCACTCGTCGTTGGGCGACGTGAAGGGGTGGTGCACGGCCGTCCAGCCGCCCTCGTCCGTCTTCTCGAACATGGGCGCGTCGACGACCCAGCAGAACGCCCAGGTCGACTCGTCGATCAGGCCCGACCGCTTGGCGATCTCGATGCGGGCCGCGCCCAGCAGTTCCTGCGCCTCGCGGCGCTCGTTGGCGGCGGCGAAGAAGATGGCGTCGCCCGGCTTGGCCCCGACCACGTCGGCCAGCCCGCCCAGGTGATCGGCGGACAGGTTCTTGGCGACCGGGCCGCGGGGCTCACCGGTTTCGGCGTCGAGCACGACGTAGGCCAGACCGCGGGCGCCGCGCGCCTTGGCCCAGTCCTGCCAGCCGTCGAGCTCCTTGCGGGTCTGGGCGGCGCCGCCGGGCATGACGACCGCACCCACGTAGCCACCGGCCGCGATGGCTCCGGCGAACACGCGGAACTCCGTACCGGTCAGATAGGCGGTGAGCTCGGTGAGCTCCACCCCGTACCGCAGGTCGGGCTTGTCGGAGCCGTAGCGGTTCATCGCGTCGGTCCAGGTGATCCGCGGGATCGGCAACTGCACCTGGTAGTCGGCGAGCTCGCTCCACAGCCGGGAGACGATCTCCTCGCCGAGCGCGATGATGTCGTCCTGGGTGACGAAGGACATCTCGATGTCGAGCTGAGTGAACTCGGGCTGCCGGTCGGCCCGGAAGTCCTCGTCGCGATAGCAGCGGGCGATCTGGTAGTAGCGCTCCATGCCCGCGACCATCAGCAGCTGCTTGAACAGCTGCGGCGACTGGGGCAGCGCGTACCAGGTGCCGGGCTGCAGGCGGACGGGCACCAGGAAGTCGCGGGCGCCCTCGGGCGTCGACCGGGTCAGGGTCGGCGTCTCGATCTCGTTGAAGTCCTTGGCGTGCAGCACCTCGCGGGCGATCTGGTTGGCCCGGCTGCGCAGGCGCAGCGCCTTGGCCGGGCCCGAGCGGCGCAGGTCGAGGTAGCGGTATTTGAGGCGCAGGTCGTCCGACGCGGTGATCGCGTCGTCGACCGGCAGCGGCAGCGGCGCGGCCTCGGAGAGGACGGTGAGCTGCGACGCCACCACCTCGATCTCGCCGGTGGCCAGCTCCGGGTTGGCGTTGCCCTCGGGGCGGGCGGACACCTCGCCCACCACGAGCACGCAGAACTCGTTGCGCAGCGCGTGCGCGTCCTCCTCGCGGAAGACGACCTGGACCACGCCCGAGGCGTCACGGAGGTCGACGAAGATGACGCCGCCGTGGTCGCGCCGGCGGGCCACCCACCCGGCGAGCGTCACCGTCGTGCCGGCATCGCTTGCGCGCAGAATGCCGGCGTCATGGGTACGAATCACGGGAAGTACTCCTCACAAGCTGTCACGGGGCGCACCCGACATTCTGTCAGGGGCGCTCGGCCCGGCCGCCGTCAGCCCGTGACTTTCCACGAGGTGGCCCGCATCCCGGCCGTGCCGGTGCGGCCCACGTCGGTGATCTCGACCAGAACCATCCGGGCCGGGACGGCCGCCGTGAGCACGCAGAGCACCGTGCCCTGGCGGACCGGAACGCTCGCTCCCGGGCCGATCGGGCTGGTCCGGATCGCCCGGGCGCAGCCGGCCGCGTCGGTGTCGGAATTCTTGACCTGACTGCCGCCGGCCGCGCCCGGGCCGAGCGTGAAGCTGGGCGGCTGGTCCCCGCAGCGGCTGTCGTAGCGCAGGTCGCTGACCTTGTCGGCGGCGTTCGAGCGGGGCTCGTCGAGATCGAGGTAGCTGACCGCCGAGCAGCCCACCTGCACCCGCAACGGCTCCCGGGCGTACGAGACGTCGAAGTCGGGCCGGGCGGCGGCGCCCACGACCGGGGCCGCCGCGACCGCCGCCGGGCGTTCCAGGGCGGCCCGGGCCAGGTGGGAGGCCCGCCAGGAGACGAAGATCGCGACCCCGGCCAGGTTGAGCGCGAACAGCGCGACCAACGTGGCCAGCAGGACGCCCCAGTTGCGGGGTCGGGCCGGGCGCTCGCCGATCCGCTCGGTCGGCCCGTCCGGGATCGGGGCCTCCAGCTCGGGCCGGCCCTTGGCGCGGTTCATCGGATAGGGGTCGCGGGGTTTGGCCGGGCTGTTGTTGATGGCGCGGAACGTCGACACGGGCAGCTCCTCGGTAAACCGGACTTACCGACACTAAGACTATCGATACCGGTGATCCCATCCCCCGGCGAGGGGACCACCCCGCGATCCGGTCAGGCCGTAGAATTCGCTGGTGGCGCACGATCGGATCGATCATCAGATCCTGCACGCGTTGCATCTGTCGCCGCGGGCCCCGTTCGCCCGCATCGCCGCGGTCATCGGTGTCTCCGAGCAGACCGTCGCCCGGCGCTACCAGCGCATGCGGACGACCGGCATCCTGCGGGTGCTGGCCCGGCCCAACCCGAGCCGGCTGGCCGGCAAGTCGGCCTGGACGCTGCGCATCGGCTGCCGCCCGGGCACGGCCCCGGCGCTGGCCGACGCGCTGGCCCGGCGGGACGACACGTCCTGGGTCAGCATCGGCGCGGGCGGCGCCGAGCTCACCTGCCAGGCGATCGTCGACGAGCAGCAGGCCGGGCTGCTGCACCAGCTGCCCCGGGCGTCGAACGTGCTGACCTTCAGCGCCCACCAGCTGCTGCACCGGTTCGTGGGCCGCGGCGAGGCCGACTGGGTGGCGCCGGGCGACGAGCTCGACGCCGGTCAGCGGGCCCTGCTGCTGGAGGGCACGCCCGCGCCGGCCGACGACCGGGACGTCCGGGTCGAGGACGGCGACGCCACGCTGCTCGACGCGCTGACCCGCGACGGCCGGGCCAGCTGGGCGGCGCTGGCCGCGGCCACCGGGTGGACCCAGCGCCAGGTCGCCCAGCGGGTGGCCACGCTGACCGCGTCCGGCGCGATCTATTTCGACCTCGACGTGGCCAGCTCGGCGATCGGCTTCCACACCGTGGCCAACCTCTGGTTCACGGTCGCGCCGGCCCACCTGGCCGAGGTCGGGGCGCAGCTGGCCGATCACAGCGAGCTGGCCTACGCGTCGGCCGTCACCGGCAAGACCAACCTGATGGCGTCCGCGATGTGCCGTGACGCCTCGGCGCTCTACCACTACCTGACGACCAAGGTGGCCGCCGTGCCCGGCGTGCAGTCGGTCGAGACGGTGCCGCTGCTGACCCGGGTCAAGCAGGCCCACTTCCTGATCCGCGACGGCCGGGTCCGCGAGTCGTGATCGACGAAGACCTGGTCCGCGACCTGATCCGACCGGGCCGAGGGCTTCGCGCGCGGGGTCGTCGCCGCCACCGACCAGGGCCTGATCGACGATCCGGAGGCCTTCCGGGCGGTCTGGCACGACGCGGTCACCGCGCCGGCCTGGGACGGCCCGCCGATCTGGCTGCACGCCGACCTGCACCCGGCCAACGTCCTCACCGACGACGGCGCCCTGTGCGGCGTCGTCGACTTCGGCGACATGTGCGCGGGCGACCCCGCCTACGACCTGTCGGCCGCGTGGCTGCTGCTGCCGGCCGGCGGCGCCGACGAGTTCTTCGCGGCCTACCGCCCGGCCGCGGACCCCGCCACCGTACGGCGGGCCCGCGGCTGGGCGATGGCTCGTGTGCTCAGCGGTCTGCTGATCGGCGCCGCCGGCCCGCCCGGCGGGAAGCCCAGCTGGGGCACCGCCGCCCGGGCCGCGCTCGCGCGTCTCAGCTGACCGGGGCCAGCACCGGCTTGGGGGCGGGCCGCACCAGCAGGAAGACGGCCAGGGCGCCCAGCAGGCCGATCCCCGCGGCCACCCCGAAGCCGACGTCCAGCCCGGCTGCGGCGGCCCCGCGCAGAAGCGGCTCGGGGACGACGGCGAGCAGCCGGCCGGCTTGACCGGAGGCCAGCCCATGGGCCGTACCCGTGGGGTCGCCGACGCCCTGCGACGAGAAGTAGTTCGACGCCCGGCCGGCGAAGACCGCTCCGACCACCGCGACCCCGATCGCGAAACCCAGCTGCCGGGCGGTGTTCAGCGTGCCCGCGGCCATCCCGCCGCGGTGCGCGGGCACGGCGGCCATCGCCGATTCGGCCAGCACCGGCATGACCAGGCCGACGCCGAGGCCGGTGACGACGTAGCCGGGCAGCAGCGCGGCCCAGCTCGACCCCGGGCCGATCAGCAGCGCGGCGAGCAGCCCGCCGGCCGCGATCAGCAGCATGCCCACGCCGATCAGCACCCGCGGCGACCGCCCGTGCAGCCGGGCGCCGGCCACACCCGAGACGACCAGCGAGATCAGGCCCATGGGCAGGGCGGTCAGGCCGGCCTGCAGCGGCGACAGCCCGATCAGCGACTGCAGCCAGATCGACGAGTAGGTGAACATCGCGAACGCCGCGAAGTTGACCAGCAGCGCGGCGATCAGGACGCCCAGGAACGTGCGGTTGCGCAGCAGGGACAGGTCGATCATCGGGTGGGCCGACCGGCGCTCGATGAGCACGAAGGCCACCAGGGCGGCCGCGCTGACCAGGAACAAGGGCGACCACCAGCCGTGCTCGTTCGCGCGGATCACGGCCACCAGCAGCGCGGTGGCGGCGATGGTGAAGGTCACCAGGCCCGCGAAGTCGAACCGGCCGGCCCGTCGGGCGCCGTCGCGGGGCAGCGCCATCCGGCAGAGCACCAGGGCGGCCACGCTGATCGGCAGGTTGACCAGGAAGATCCAGCGCCAGTTGAGCGCGTCGGTGAGCACCCCGCCCAGCACTGGGCCGATCGCCGCGGCGGCGCCCGAGACCCCACCCCAGATCCCGTACGCCACCCCGCGCTCGCGCCCCTGATAGGAGGCGTTGAGCAGCGCGAACGTGGTGGTGAAGAGGGCCGCCCCGCCGATGCCCTGGACGACCCGGGCCACGATCAGGAACGCGTCGTCGCCGGCCAGCCCGCAGGCCAGCGAGCTGAGCGCGAAGAGCACCAGCCCGGCCGCGTACAGCCGCCGGTGCCCGATCCGGTCGGCCAGCGCGCCCGCGCCGAGCAGCAGCACGCCGAGCGACAGCGCGTAGCCGTCGACGACCCACTGCAGGGAGTTGAACGTGGCGTGCAGGTCGCCGGCGATCCGCGGCAGCGCCACGTTCACGATGGTCACGTCGACCAGCAGCATGAAGGTGCCGAGAGACACGGCTATGAGTGGCCACCACTTGCGCATGGGATTCCTCCGGGAAGCATCAGAAGTACGTGCTCCACGGTCGTGCACCCCGGCGAAATCTCCCAGCGGATCGACACCTTCCGCCACTGCCATTCATCAGCGAAAGAATTCCGCCGCGGAAGACCTCAGACGGGCCCAGATCCGCCCGGTACGAACCATCCGTCGCGCAACACCGGCACCACGGGCGACGCCCCGACCGCCGCCGCCACCGTCACGTCCCCGGCAAACCCGTTGGCCCGCAGCTCCCGGCCGCTGGCCGACTCGGGCAGCGCCGTGGCCATCTCACCGGCCACCGCCCGGTACGCCGCCACCGCCGTGACCGCCTCGGGCGAGAACTCGGCCGTCCCGTCCAGCTCGGCCAGCCGGGCCAGGAAGGCGCCGGCACCCCACAGGTCCTCGATCGCCGGCCGCAGCGACCCGTCCGGCCACCGCTCCCCGGCCGCCACCACCGCCACCGGCCGGCCGGCGGCCCGCTCCCGCACCCAGGCCGCGGCCGACGCCGCGTTCCGCAGGCAGACTCCGACCACCGTGCACCCGGCGTCGGCCAGCCGCACCGAGATCGCCGACCCGTTGGGCGACGGCAGCACCAACCGGTCGATCTTCGCCGCCTCCAGGTCGGTGTGCAGGATGCTCTCGGGCGAGAGGGTGACCTGGCCCGGGCCGGCCTGCGAGCGCAGCACGGCCAGCATCGCCCCGTGCCGGTGGGCCACCGCCGCCGCCGAGTCGTCGCGCCACTGGTACGGCAGCACGCTGATCCCCCGCTCGACCGCCACGGTCAGGGTGGTGGTGAACGAGAGCACGTCGACCACGGCCACGAAGGCCGCACCCGGCGCCACCGCGTCCGCGCCCACCGGCCCCCAGTCGAACCGCACCCCGAAGATGCCCTGCCCGTCCGCGACCGTCATCCGGCGCGACCCCTCATATCGATGAACGTCCCCATGCCTGCAGTCTGCCAGGCCCGCCGATCAGAAGTAGGTGGCGAGCACGTCAACCACCCGTCGTTCCTCGTCCACGACCGGAATGTGCCGCCATTTGTCGAAAGCCGTGCACGGATGCGAGATCCCGAACCGGACGAGATCGCCCGGGGTCAGCTCGACATCCCCGGTGGACAGATACGTGTGATGGTCGTTGAGCTTGGTGACCTCGAGGCCGGTGGTTGCCGCGTACGAGCCGTCCGGCCGCCGGATCTCCATCGGCACCGGCAGACCCTCGTCGAACGGCGCGTCCCGCTTGCCCATCCCGGCCAGCGCCAGCCCCGGCTCGGGCGTCGAGATGACCTGGGCCCAGATGTCGAGCGCGGCGGCCAGCGGCCCCTCCGCCGGCACCCGCAGGAACGGCGTGCGCTCCCGGTAGAAGCCGTCGTCGTGGGTCACCGAGGCGCCGCTGCGCAGCACGAGCGTGGCGTCGCCGGCCGGCGCGGCGAACCGTGCCACGACCCGGTCGAACCAGGCGCTG
This sequence comes from Actinoplanes sp., assembly GCA_965217855.1. Classification (GTDB taxonomy): domain Bacteria; phylum Actinomycetota; class Actinomycetes; order Mycobacteriales; family Micromonosporaceae; genus Actinoplanes. The sequence continues at coordinate 11,134 of CBDCJN010000006.1, forward strand.
CCGCCGGCCGAGAGGATCGGCCGCCCGCTGAACAGCCCCAGCCCGGCGAGCCGCTCGAAGGAGACCACCACCTGGTCGAGGAAGTCGTCCACGGCCGGTTCGAAGACCAACTGACCCTCGTACGCGGTGAGCCCGGCCAGCTCGAGGCCGGGCGCGGCGGCGACGGCCCGCGCGATCGCCTCCACCTCGTCGAGCGTCCGGGCCCCCGTACGGCCGTGGTCGTGGCCCTGCTCGACCAGGACCCGCAGCGGGCCCGCCGACGCCGCCTGGGCCGCGACCGCCACCCCGGCGACCGAGTCGACCTGGAAGAAGACCTCCCACCCGGCCGCACCCTGGAGGGCCAGCCAGCGCAGCGTGGACGGGTCGAGCACCTGATTGGCGATGAGCACCCGCGGCACCCCGAGGCGGCGCAGCACGAGCGCCTGGTTGGCCGTCGCCACCGTCAGGCCCCACGCGCCCGCGTCCACCTGCCGGGCGAGCAGCCCCGGGGCCATCGTGGTCTTGGCGTGCGGGCAGAACTCCCAGCCGTGCCGGCGGCAGTACTCGGCCATGGTCGCGATGTTGGCCTCGGCCGCCTCGCGCCGCAGCACCAGCAGCGGCCAGGTGAACTCCCCGCCGAACAGACTGGGCTGTCGGCCGGCGAAGTCGGCCGCCGTCCTCGTGCCGGACGGGAGCCAGAAGCCTTTGCTGCGCCAGTCGACGCTCACCTCAGGGACGTCCATCCTGCACCTCGATTCCGAGATCGCCGAGTGGTTCCAGCGCGTTGAGCACCCCGATCAGGCGCTTCTCCTCGCCGATGAAATGCGTTTCGAGTACGGCGGCGACCCCGTCCAGCTCCGGCCGGGTGGTCGCCGCTCGCAGCCGGGTCAGCATCCACCCGATCATCCGGTGATCACGCCGGAGGCCGTCGAGAAAGCTCGCCAGCTCGGGATGCCTCTGCGCCAGCAGCGGGAAGACCGTCTCGTCCTCGGCGGTGTGATGGCTGGTCACCGCCGAGCAGAGGGTCAGGCAGTGCAGCTCGAGGTCGCGCCCGTCGTCCAGCGCGTCGTAAAGATCGTCGATCATCTCGCGCAGGCGGATGTGAGCGCCGATCAGTTGGTTGCCGTAGGCGCGGAACCGCACCCGTTCCTGGTCGTAGTCGTACTCCACGGATATCCCATGGTCCCGCGCCTCCATGCCCTCGGCGGTCTCTTTGCCGGGTACACCGCGACGCTCACAGCAGCTCATCAGATTTTTGGTGAAGAGGTCAAGCGGGTCGTCATCTCCCGCAGTTCGGCCAGCCGCCCGGGAAGATCCCGGGGATTTCCCGGGGCGTCGGGACGGGCGTCCCACGGGCGCGGGCCGGTGAGCGGGCGATAGTTCACGCCCAGCGCGTCCAGCCGGGCCAGGTGCTCGGGCAGCCGCGCGGCGAACGACTCGTACGACCGGCCCGGCGCGTCCCACACGGCCTCGGCGAACGCGCTGAGCCGCGGATACGTCATGTAGTCGACCCGGCGGGCCGACTCCATGTGCTCGGTCCACACGTTGGCCTGCCCGCCGAGCACCAGCTCCCGTTCGGCCTCGGTCAGCCCCTCCGGCACGGGCGTGAAGGCGTACACGTCGGCCAGCGTGAGCCGCGTGCCCACCGGGGTCGGCTCGCCCGGATCGTCGGACTGGCGGTAGTCGAGGTAGACCGCGATGTCCGGGCACGACACCACTTGGTGGCCGCGCCGCGCCGCGATCAGGGTCGGCTCGGGGCCACGCCAGGCGGCCACCACCGCGCCCTCCGGGGTGTCACCCTCGAGGATCTCGTCCCAGCCGTAGATGCGCCGCCCACGGGCGGCCAGATGCTCGGCCATCCGGGCGGTGAACCACGGCTGCACGGCATGCGGCCCGTCCAGCCCCTCCCGGGCGATCACCGGGCTGCCGGCCCACTCGCCGGCCGGGCACTCGTCGCCGCCGATGCCGATCAGCTCGGACGGGAAGAGGTCGCAGAGGTGGTCGAGCACGGCCCGGCAGAAATCGAGCGCCTCGTCCCCCACGTCGAGCACGTGCGACGAGATCCCCCACCCCGTCCGCACACCCCCTTCGAACTCATTGCCCAGGCCCGGGTACGCCGCCACGGCCGCCTGCATGTGCCCGGGCATGTCCACCTCGGGCACGACCCGGACGTGCCGTTCCGCCGCGTAGGCCACGATCTCGCGCAGGTCGTCCGCCGTGTAGAAGCCGCCGTGCGGGTGCCCGTCGAAGCGTTCGTGCTGACGCGCGCCCAGCATCGTCTCGGAGCGCCAGGCGCCGACCTCGGTGAGCCGCGGCCACCCCGGCACCTCGAGCCGCCAGCCCTGGTCGTCGGTGAGGTGCAGGTGCAGCACGTTGAGCTTGTGGAAGGCGGCCAGGTCGACGAACCGGAGCACGTCGGCCACGGGCATGAAGTGGCGGGCCACGTCGAGCATCACGCCACGCCAGCCGAACCGGGGCCGGTCGGTGATCCGCACGGCCGGAATGTCCCAGCCGGTCGGGCCGCCCCGGCGCAACGCTTGCGGCGGCAGGAGCTGGCGCAAGGTCTGGAGACCGTAGAAGACCCCCGCGGGCGAGCCACCGGCGACCTCCAGCCCATCGGTCGTGCAGGCCAGCGCGTACGCCTCCGGTCCCACAGCCGCATCGACGCGAAGCCGCAGCCCGCCCTCCCCCGCCGGAAGCGGGCACCGCAGCACACCCCGAAGCCACTGCGCGACGCCGGCCAACTCAGCAGGACAGTCCAGCACCGTCCTGTCGCCCAGCCAAAACTCCCCCACCCCCGCAACCATCCCCACCGGCCCCGGAACCAGCCCGCCCTCACCCATGATCACCACCCTAGATTCCCCGCAACCCCACCGCCCCTCCCACCACGACCGCAAATGGCCTCAGCCCACAACCACCAGATTCCCGATTCACCCCCACCGACAAAGGCAACCCCCTTTTCCAAGCCGCCAAGAACCGATTCCACCTTTCCGCAAAATTCCCGACCAGACCGATTTCCCGCCCCAAATCCCACCCAACAAATCACCGCATCACTCCAAACACCGCCCGCAGCCCAATTCCCCTGACCGCCCTCCCCATTCCAGCGACACGAATAAAGCACTCCCACCACCCACCACAGCTGATTCCACATAGCGCCCCTCACCGCCCTCGGACCCTTCACCGTCACGACCGCCCTCACCGCCACGACCGCCCTCACCGCCACGACCGCCCTCACCGCCACGACCGCCCTCACCACCACGACCGCCCTCACCACCACGACCGCCCTCACCACCACGACCGCCCTCACCACCACGACCGCCCTCACCACCACGACCGCCCTCACCACCACGACCGCCCTCACCACCGATGGCACCGCGGTGCCATCGGCAGGCTCGTTCCGAGGGTGATGCGGTGAGCGCGCCGGGTGCCGGCGGCCTCGGACAAGCGCCGGAAGCGGGCACGGCGGGCACCATGCGACTCCGGCCGAACCGGCCCCAGACCCAGACAGCAGCAGCCTCGGCCGGAACGACTACTTAGGACGATCGAAGCCGCTATTCCTGCCCCGCTGGCCCACCCGGCCGGGATGATCTTGACCCCTCAGCCCATCCACCAAGCCTGCCCAGCCGGCTCAGCTCAGCCAGCTGGCTCAGCCCGGCAAGCCAACTCAGGCCGCCCGGCCAGCACCACCCGCTCAGCCAGCCCAGCCAGCATTGTCTGCTCAGCCAGCCCAGCCAGGACGGCCCGCCCAGCCAGCACCACCCCATCAGCCAGCACCGCCCGCTCAACCTGCCCAGCCAGCTCGGCCCGGCCCGACCCGGGAAAGCCGCCTGGGTCGGGCGACGGCTGCATGGTTGGGGCCTGCTCTGACACTTCGGCACCGTGTGCGGGTCTTGACGGGGGCCCTGATCTCTCCCGGTACACAGTCCCCTCCTCGATGTGTTCCGGATTTCACCCAGCTCTCGCCGGTCAACCAACTGCCGGACATCGCCCGACTCGCAAAGGCCGCACGGCTCACCGACGCAACCGGGCCGCTCCGACCAGGCTGGCCGCTCTGACCGGGCAACTGTTTGCCCATCGGCGGCAGATCACGCTCGGCCGGAACCTCACGGCTCGGCACCGCAGGCAACGGCCGCTGCGCCCTGGCCGCCTTGTCACTCCGCGTCAGCGGCGGGAGACGCTCGACCTGATCGTGCAGGCCCACCTCGGCGCACTCGCGGGAGCAGCCGTGCAACCGGCACAGCTTCTCCGCATGACGCCGCGCGAGGCCCCACCGGCGGCGACGCCCCTGATTGCGACGGAAAGCATCTTTCTCCGGCGAATGATTACGCGCTTTGGCGCGGTCACGCATAGCGGCCGTTTCGGGCCGACTAAACAACTGAAGCTGCCGGTATTGCATAAGAACATTTTCCCGTAGCGCGGAGATCATCTGCTAATAAACGATCATGCCAACTCCAGGAAATCGCGCAAGGTCAAACAGCCAGGACCGGAAACCATTCTTTCGCCGGAAAACGCAACTCCGATGCGGCCGACCTCACGATCTGGGAACACTGCCCGTTACGCCGCCCGGCAGCACACCGCAGACCCAGACGACATGTCGGCCCATCGCCGACGTCACCGCTCCGGCCCGCCGCAGCCCGGCCCGCCCCGCCTCGCCCCCGCCCGGCCCGACCCGCCCCTGCCCGGTCCGACTCGCCCCGCTTCGCCCTGCCCGCCGCAGCCCGGTCTGACACGCCCTGCCCGGTCCGACCCGCCTAGCCCGTGCCCGCCCAACCCGGTCTGACACGAGCCGCTTCGCCCTGCCCGCCCAACCCGGTCTGACACGAGCCGCTTCGCCCCTGCCAGGCCTCGCCTGCCACGCCGGGCCGGTTTGTCCACAGGCCCAGGGGGAGCGCCACCGGCTTGTCCACAGGGCGTCGGGGCGGACGCGGGGCGCGATAAGGTCGGCGCGGGAGGTGGCGTGACCTACGACCTGCTGCTGGCCGGTGGTAAGCCGTTCGACGTGGCTGTCACCGGCGGCGTCATCACCGCAACCGGGCCGGCCCTGCCCCGCGACGCCCGCGTCGTCGTCGACGTCACCGGCAAACTGATCACTCCGGGCCTCATCGACCTGCACACCCACGTCGGCCCGGGCTACTGGGGCCTCGAGCCCGACCCGATCGCCTGGTGCACCGGCGTCACCACCTGGGTCGATGCGGGCTCCGCGGGCGCCTACACGCTCGACGGCCTGCGCCGGGTCGCCGCCGCCACCGAGGTGCGCGTGCCGGTGCTGCTCAACATCTCGGCGATCGGGCTGGCCGGCCGCACCGGCGAGAGCCGCGACCTCGACAACTGCGACGTGGCCCTGGCCGTCGACACCGTGCAGCGGCACCGCGACCTGATCCGCGGCATCAAGGTGCGCATCGACCGCGACACGGTCGGCGACAACGGCGTGGAACCACTGCGCCGCGGCGTCGCGGCGGCCGACGCTTGCGGCGTCCCGGTGATGGTCCATATCGGAACGACTCCGCCCGCGCTCGACGAGGTGCTCGATCTGCTGCGGCCGGGCGACATCGTGACCCACTGCGCCAGCGGGATAGCGGCGCCGCTCGGGCCGGCCGTGCGGGCCGCGGTCGACCGGGGGGTGCTGCTCGACATCGGGCACGGCTCCGGGGGGTTCGCCTTCGACGTGCTGGAACGCCAGCTCGACCTCGGCCTCGCACCGCACACCGTCTCGACCGACCTGCACTGCCGCTCGGTCGCCGGGCCCGCCTTCGACCTGCCGACCACAATGGCCAAGCTGCTCGCCGTGGGCATGCCGCTGGCCGACGTGGTGACGGCCGCGACCGCCGCGCCGGCCCGGGCGCTGGGGCTGCCGGGCGGCACGCTCACCGTCGGCGCCCCGGCCGACCTCGCGGTGTTCGACGTGCGGGCCGAGGAGCACCCGGTCGCCGACGCCCACCGCCAGATCCGCACCGCTCCCCTGCGGCTGGTCAACGAGGCGACGTACGTGGCCGGGAGCCGCCTGACGCCCCGCCTGCCCGCCCCGCCGCCGCCCTGGGTGCCGCTCACCGACGCCCAGCGCGCGGCCCTGACCCGGCGCGAGCAGGCCGTACGGGCCCTGCTGACCACCCCGCTCGTCGACGTCGACGGTCTGGCCGAACAATTCCCACGTCCCTAAGGAGAAACACCATGCCCAAGCGCGCGCTCAAGGCCGAGAAGGCCGCTCCGGCCGGCGGTCCCTACTCGCACGCGGTGGTCGCCGGCGACTTCATCTACCTGGCCGGGTCGGTGCCGGCGCTGCCCGACGGCACCCGGGTCACCGGCAGCTTCGCCGAGCAGGCGCACGCCGCGTTCCGCAACCTGGCCGCGGTGGCCGAGGCCGCCGGGTCCAGCCTCGACGACGCCGTGCGGGTCGGCGTCTATCTGCGCGACTTCGCCGACTTCGCCGAGATGAACGAGATCTACCCCGAATACATCAAGGGCCCCGACCTGCCCGTACGCACAACGCTGCCGGTGCCGCTGGTCGGCTTCGACATCGAGATCGACGCCGTCCTCTACACCGGCGCATAGCTCCGGTTTCTCCCCTGCGTGGCGTCCCCGCCTGCTTTGATCAACTTGGCGCGCGGTGTGCCGAGCGGGTAACACGTCCGAAACGTCGAGCTGCAAGCATCGCGGAGCGCTACCAGGGGAGGTCCGTTGTTCCTCAGCCAGCACGAGCAGGAACGTCTGCTCATCCACGTCGCGGCCGACGTGGCCCGACGCCGGCAAGAGCGAGGCCTGAAGCTCAATCATCCGGAGGCGACGGCCATCATCACGGCGTTCCTGCTCGAAGGGGCACGGGACGGCCGTACGGTCGCCGACCTGATGGATGCCGGGCGCCGGGTCCTGGCTCGCTCCGACGTCATGGAGGGCGTGCCCGAGATGCTGATCGAGGTGCAGGTCGAGGCCACCTTCCCGGACGGCACCAAGCTCGTCACCGTGCACGGGCCGATCTCATGAGCGAGCGAAGCGAGCGCGGCCGGCTCAGCCCCCGGGATCTTCATGCCGGGTACGAGCGAAGCGAGGTGTCGGCATGCTGATCCCCGGGGAGATCTTCTTCGGCGACGGTGAGATCGAGATCAACCCGGGCCGTACGGTCCTGGAGCTCACCGTGCGCAACACCGGCGACCGGCCCGTGCAGGTCGGGTCGCATTTCCACTTCGCCGAGACCAACGCCGCCCTCGAATTCGACCGGCAGGCCGCCTGGGGTCACCGGCTGGCCGTGCCGGCCGGCACCTCGATGCGCTTCGAGCCGGGCATCCCGCGCGACGTGTCGCTGGTGGCCCTGGCCGGCGCGCGCATCGTGCCGGGCCTGCGCGGCCTGGCCGGCGGCCCGCTCGACGAGGCCGTGCCGGGCGAACCGCCCGCCGCGGAGGAGCCTTCGGAGCCCGAGAACGGGAGCCCGCGATGACGACGCTGGACCGTGGGCGGTACGCCGCTCTCTACGGCCCCACCGTGGGCGACCGCATCCGGCTGGCCGACACCAACCTGCTCATCGAGGTCGAGGAGGACCGGTCGGCCGGCCCGCGCCCCGGTGACGAGGTGGTCTTCGGCGGCGGCAAGGTGATCCGCGAGTCGATGGGGCAGTCCCGCGCCACCCGCGCCGAGGGCACCCCGGACACGGTGATCACCGGTGCGGTCGTGCTCGACCACTGGGGAATCGTCAAGGCCGACATCGGCATCCGGGACGGCCGGATCACCGCGATCGGCAAGGCCGGCAATCCGGACACGATGGACGGCGTCCACCCCGACCTGGTGATCGGCCCCGGCACCGAGGTGATCGCCGGCAACGGCAAGATCCTGACGGCCGGCGCGATCGACAGCCACGTCCACCTGATCAGCCCGACGATCCTCGACACCGCGCTGGCCAGCGGCATCACGACGATCATCGGCGGCGGCACCGGGCCCGCCGAGGGCACCAAGGCCACCACGGTCACCCCGAACGCCTGGCATCTGGCCCGCATGCTCGAGGCGCTCGACACGTACCCGATCAATGTTCTGCTCCTCGGCAAGGGCAACACCATGTCCGAGGAATCGATGTGGGAGCAGCTGCGCGGCGGTGCGGGCGGCTTCAAGCTGCACGAGGACTGGGGCACCACGCCCGCGGTGATCGACGCCTGCCTGCGGGTGGCCGACGCCTCCGGCGTGCAGGTCGCGATCCACACCGACACACTGAACGAGGCCGGCTTCGTCGAGGAGACGCTGCGGGCCATCGGCGGCCGGTCGATCCACGCCTATCACACCGAGGGCGCGGGCGGCGGCCACGCACCCGACATCATCACCGTGGCCTCGCAGCCCAACGTGCTGCCGTCGTCGACCAACCCGACCCGGCCCTACACGCGCAACACCCTCAGCGAGCACCTCGACATGCTGATGGTCTGCCACCACCTCAACTCGGCCGTACCGGAGGATCTGGCCTTCGCCGAGAGCCGCATCCGGCCGTCCACCATGGCCGCCGAGGACCTGCTGCACGACCTGGGCGCGATCTCGATGATCGGCTCCGACTCGCAGGCGATGGGCCGCGTCGGCGAGGTGGTCCTGCGCACCTGGCAGACCGCCCACGTGATGAAGGCGCGCCGCGGCTCGCTGGCCGGTGACTCGGCCGCCGACAACAACCGGGCCAAGCGGTACGTCGCCAAATACACGATCTGTCCCGCGGTGGCGCACGGCATGGCCGGTCAGATCGGCTCGGTCGAGCCCGGCAAGCTGGCCGACCTGGTGCTGTGGGACCCGGCCTTCTTCGGCGTCCGCCCGGCCCTGGTGATCAAGGGCGGCATGATCGCGTCGGCCCAGATGGGTGACGCCAACGCCTCGATCCCGACCCCGCAGCCGATGCTGCCGCGCCCGATGTTCGGGGCCAAGGGCGTGGTGCCGGCCCAGACGTCGCTGGCCTTCGTGGCCGAGGCGGCGATCGACGCCATGATGGCCGACCGGGTGGGCATCAAGCGGGCCCTGGTCCCGGTGGCCGACACCCGCCGGGTGGCCAAGTCCGACATGCCCCTGAACGACGCGCTGCCCCGCATCGAGGTGGACGCCGACACGTTCGAGGTCCGCATCGACGGCGAGGTCGTCGAGCCCGACCCGGTCACGGAACTCCCCATGGCCCAGCGCTACTTCCTCTTCTGACCATGCCCCCTCCCCCGACCACACCCCGCCTCCCGACCGCACCACCACTCCGGACCGCGCAGACACTCCAGGCCGCACCACCACGCCGGGCCGCGCGGGCACTCCAGGCCGCACCACCACGCCGGGCCGCGCGAGTACTCCGGACCGCGCGGGCACTCCAGGCCGCGCCGGGCTTGCTCAACGTTTCCTGCTCGGGGGTGCCCGGGGCGGGCGGTCCGGCCGGTGGGCGGCCGTGAGTCTCGCGACGCTGCTGGTGCTGGCCGACGGGCGGCTGCCTTCGGGCGGGCACGCGCACTCGGGCGGGCTCGAGGCGCAGGTCTCGGCCGGGCGGGTGCGGGAGGTCGACGCGGTGGCCGAGTTTCTGCGGGGCAAGCTCGCGACGTCGGGTCTGGTGGCGGCGGCCTTCGCGGCCGCCGCATGTGCCCGTCCGGGCGAGTGGGCTTCTCTCGATGCGGGGCTCGATGCGCGTACGCCGTCGCCTGCTCTCCGGAAAGCGTCGCGCGCCCAGGGGCGGGCGTTGCTGAGAGCCGCGCGCGCCATGTGGACGCTGCCCGTGGTCGGGCGCGACCCGCACCAGCCCGTCGCCCTGGGCGTGGTCGCCGGTGCGGGTGGGCTCGGCCCCGAGGAGGCGGCCGTCGCCGCCGCGCACGGCATGATCAGCGGTGCGGCCAGTGCGGCCGTACGGCTGCTGGGTCTTGATCCTTATGCGGTGCACGGGCTGCTGGCCCGGCTCGCCCCTGAATGTGACCGGATCGCGGCTGCGGCCGCGGCCCGGGCCGGCGACCCGGTCGACGACCTGCCGGCCGCGGGCGCTCCACTGCTCGACATCGGCGCCGAGCTTCACGCCACCTGGGAGGTGCGTCTCTTTGCATCCTGAACTGCACTCACACGGCCCCGATGAGGTCCCGCACACGCATCCCGAACCGGGCGTCGACCCGCACGCCCCGCTGCACACCGGCCCGCGCGCGCTGCGGATCGGCATCGGGGGCCCGGTCGGCTCGGGCAAGACCGCACTGGTCGCGGCCCTGTGCCGGGCGCTCGGCGACGAGATGCGGCTGGCCGTCGTGACCAACGACATCTATACCACCGAGGACGCCGATTTCCTGCTGCGTAACGGCGTGCTCCCGGCCGACCGGATCCGGGCCGTCGAGACGGGCTGCTGCCCGCACACGGCGATCCGCGACGACATCTCGGCCAACCTGGACGCGGTGGAGGACCTGGAGGCGGCGCTCGGCCCGCTCGATCTGGTGCTGGTCGAGAGCGGCGGCGACAACCTGACCGCCACGTTCAGCAAGGGCCTGATCGACCAGCAGATCTTCGTGGTCGACGTGGCCGGCGGCGACAAGGTGCCCCGCAAGGGCGGCCCCGGCGTCACCACGGCCGACCTGCTCGTCATCAACAAGATCGACCTCGCGCCGCTGGTCAACGCCGACCTCTCGGTGATGGACCGCGACGCCCGGGCCCGCCGCGGCGACCTCCCCACGGTGTTCCTGTCGCTGGTCCAGGACCGCGCGGCCTCCCCGGTCGCCGACTGGATCCGGGGCCTGGTCGCCGCCCGGGTCCCCACCGCATGACAGTCGCCGCTCCGCCCCAGCGGTCCGGCGGCTGCATCACGCCCGAGAGCGCACATCCCGGGCCCGTCCTGGGCCGACGGAAACATCCCGGGAACGCGGGACATCTGCGGGACAGCCCCGGCAGTGCGGGACAACCGCCGGGCCATCCCAGCAGCACGAGACAACCGCCGGGCCATCCCAGCAGCACGAGACAACCGCCGGGCCGTCTCGGCGGCGCGAGCCGGTGAAGGCGCGCTCGCGGGTCGACGCTGAAGGCGACGGGCGCGGCGGCACACGGCTCGCTGTTCTGCGCAGCGAGTCGCCGCTGCTCCTGCGTCGTACCGGTCCGCGGGCCGGTACCGGGCTGACCGTGCACCTGGTGGGCGGCGGGGCGGGTCCGCTGCGCGGTGACGACCTGCGGCTCGAGATCAACGTCGGCCCCGGCGCGACCCTCGAGATCCGCAGCATCGCCGCCCAGCTGGCCCTGCCCGGCCGCGGCCATCTGCCGCAGTCCCGCCTGGAGGTCCACGCGACCGTGGCCGCCGGCGCCACGCTGCGCTGGCTGCCCGAGCCCCTGATCGCCGCGGCCGGCTGCGACCACCTGACGATCACCCGCGTCGAGGTGGCCGACGGCGGCTCGCTGCTCTGGCGGGACGACCTCGTCTGCGGCCGCCACGGCGAGGACGCGGGCGACATCCGCACCGACACCACCATCCGGTACGCCGGCCGCACGCTTTACCGCCACGAACTGTCGGTCGGCCCGAACGCCCCCGGCTGGTCGGGCGCCGCCGTCCTCGGTGGCGGCCGCGCGCTGGGCACCCTCATCGCCGCGCCCGCCTCGCTGCTGCCGCCTGCCTCGGCCGGCCCCGGCGATTTCGCCGTCATGCCCCTGACCGGCCCCGGCATGCTGGCCACCGCGGTCGCCCCCGACATCCGCCCGGTTCGCGCCGCCCTGGACCCGCTCTGCGAGCCCACCAAAACCGAGGCCACACCAGCTCTCAACCGGCGCGAACCAGCCGTCGCGGCACGCTGAACGCGGCCACCCCGGCGCCACGAACGAACCGGATCACCCTCGGCGGCGGGGTCGTCGACGATCAGCCCGATGGCGAGCCGGTCCTCGACGCGACTTCAGCCGACCGGAACCGGCCCTCGCGGCCGCGGCCTCACCCGGCCACCCGAACGACCCTCGGCCTACCGACCGCACCTGAACTCGACACCAGCCAACCGGAACCAGCCGACGCCGTCGCATCCCCACCCGGCCACCCCGAACGACCCACGGCCTACCGACCACACCTGAACTCGACACCAGCCAACCGGAACCAGCCGTCGCCACTCAACCCTGACCGTGGAGGCAGGTGGACGGCGACACCGCCATCGGGCCCGTCCGGCGAAGGTCAACTCGGTGGGCGTATGGCAGTGAGCGCCTCCCTGCCTGCCCACCCGCCCGGGAGGTGGACCCAACCTACGCCGTTTGGCTTCCGGGGACGGCGGGTTGTCCACAGGCGTAGAGACGCCGTCCGCGGTTGTCCACAGGCGCGGTCGCGATTTCGGTCAGCGAACGCCGGAACAGCGAGACGAGGGCGGCCGGCGGGCCGCCCTCGTCTCGCTGGGTAGGTCAGCTGTCAAGGGTCAGGACGAAGTCAGGCTGCTACTGCGATCGGGACGCCGTGTTCGTCGGTCAGGGCCAGGCGGGTGTGCAGGTTGCCCTGCTGGGCCACCCGGGCGAAATACTCGGTCCGGCGACGCTGCAGACAGCCCTTGCGGGTTCGCGGGCCGCCGGCTGCCACCGTGAGCAGTTCGGGCGCCAGCGAGCTGTTGAGGCCCTCGCGCAGCAGCTGCAGCGCCTCGGTGCGCAGCTGGGAGATGCGCGACTCGGTCACGCCGAGCCGGGCCGCCACGTCGCTCAGCGGCTGTTCCTGCAGGAACGACTCCGTGACCACCATCCGCAGGCGCTCGGGCAGCGCCTGGATCGCCTGGTGCAGATAGCCGAGGCGTTCCCGCTTGAGCAGCAGGTCCTCCGGGCCCTCCGACGTCTCCGGCACCATCTCCTCGGCCGCGCCGGTCGGGAAGCCCTGCAGGCTCAGCAACGCCGCCTTCTGCACGTCGTCCTCGACCGTGGCCAGTTCCGCCACGCCGATGCCGAGCAGCTCGGCCACCTCGGCGTCGGTCGGCGTGCGGCCGAGCGCGGCCGTCAGCTCCTGACGTGCCGCCTGACTGCGGCGGGCCCTGGCGCGCACCGATCGGCTGGCCCAGTCCTGACCGCGCAGCTCGTCGAGGAGCGCGCCGCGGATGCGCACCGCGGCGAAGCGGTGGAACGGGATGCCACGGCTCACGTCGAAGGATCGAGCGGCCCCGAGCAGCGCGGCGAAGCCGGCCGAGGACAGGTCGTCCGCGTGGACGTGGCCCGGTACCCGGTTCAGCAGCTCCCGGACCAGGTGGCCAACCATCGGCATGTGTTCGCGGACGAGGTCCTCGATGTCACGCGCGGAAGGCGTGTCGTGGGTCGTGCCGATGGTGGCGGGGAGTTCGGTCGTGTCGGTCACGTGGTCCTCCTCGCTCATACGACCGGTTGGGTGAAAACCGGCTGACGAGGAGAACTTTTGCGGTCGTAAGGTGCGAAGGCGGCCGAACTCGGTTGCTTTTAGGGTGCTTTTCGCGAGAAAAGCTCAGGTTTTCAGTGGAAGGCGGCGGCCCGCCGTGGTGCTAGAACCCCGGTGAGCTCGGTGTGCACCCAGTGCATGCGGCGGACCGCGTTGTCCGGATGATCGCCGAACTCGACGGCCACCTCGGCCGCGCAGCCCTCGGTGCCGTGCAGCAGCAGCATGGCGGTGACCGCCCGCTCCACGGCGTCGTTGGTGGGGTCCTGCGACGGCTGCAGGTCGGAGACGAACAGCGCCTCCGCCGCTAGGTCCTTGACGATGCTGATCATGTCGCACTCCTGGTAGACGACTTGCTGTGCGCTGCATTTCATGCCCGTTCGGCGGCATTTCAGACCGAACGTGAGCCCACAGATCCGTTCTTTCATCTTGCCGAGGTCCGGTCGCCGGCCCGGCTGCCACGCCGGACGAATCGGAAGAAAGTGCCTCTTGCCTACCTTTCACATTAACTCCGCACCGAGGTCGTGTCTCCCGGATCTCACCGGCCTCGGGCAACGAAAAAGAGCCGGCTCACCAGGAGCCGGCCCTTGCTTCGTGTCAGATCACTCGCCCGCTACGGCGCAGTCCTCCGGGAAGTCCTCGATGCAGTCGGTTCCCGCCCCGGGCACCCCGGGCGGGGTCTCGATCTCGGTCGTCGGCGGCGTCGTCGTCGTCTCGGTCGTCGGCGGCGTCGTCGTCGGCCCCGTGCTCGTCGGCGGACCCGGATCCACCGAATCGGTCACCGTCGGATCCGTCGTCTTGATCGGCGGGTCGATGATCACCCCACCACCAGGCGGGATTGTCGTGGTGGTAGAGGTGGGCTTGGTCGTCGGCGTCACCGTCGGCGCGATGACCACGATGCCACCCGGGTCGATCGACACACCCGGGATCGGCGTGTTCTTGGACGGTGCCACCAGACGTGTACCGCCACCCTCCAGGTTCTGGACCTGCTTGGACGGCTCACCCGGCTTGGCCGATACGAATGTCTCGCAAGGTGCGCCGTTGAGCGAGAACGCCAGCGGCGGCAGGTTGTTCTCCGTGTAACGGCCACTGATCTTCATCGAGGCGCCCTGCTGCGGAGCGAGCTTCCCGGCGCTGCCCAAGCTGACCTGCACGATCCGGTCCTGCTGGGTCAAGAGCGTGCCACTGCCGGGGCTGAGGATCTGGTCGCCAGGCATGAGGAACAGGAGCTTCCAATCCTCCACCGGGATGGTGTTCTGATTGGCCACGGTCACCTGCGCCTGGAAGCGTTTGTTCGAGTCGCTCCAGACGGCGTAACTCACGACGCACTTGCCGGCCGGCGGGAGCACGTTGACCGGGGGCGACCCCTTGGCCACGCCGTCGCTGGGGCCGGAGGCCAGGCTCCAGCCGTAGGTGCCGACACCGAGCAGCAGCACCCCCATGGCCACCACGAGAACGCGGCGGGTCTTGGTGTGCGGCCCCCGCATCCAGGCCGGCCCGCTCGAGCGAGCCCCCTGCACGGGCGGAGCCGGCGGCTGGTTGCCGACGGCCGGACGCAGACCGGAGTCACCGGCCGCGGCCGGAGCCGCGTTGTAGACCGGCCCGGAGGGCAGGTCACCGAACCGGCTGTTGCGAACCGGCGCCGCCGCAGCACTGTCGGCCGCAGCAGCAACGCCGGCCGCAGCAGCAGCCGCCCCAGCGACCGGAGCCGGCGCAGGCGAGACCGGAGCGTTCGGACCCGCCGCCGGCGAGACCGGCGGCGCACCGGCGATGTTCATGATCTCGGCGTAGGCCTGCGGCGACGGCAGGATCGTGGTGTCCTCGCCGCTCTCCGACCAGTCCGGCACGTAGCCCCGGGCCACCGACGGCGCCCCGGCCGAGATGGCGGCCAGGACGTGCGCCAGTTCGGCGCTCGACGGCCGGTCGTCCGGACGCTTCTCGAGGCAGCGCCCGACCAGCGCGTCGACCTCGGGCGGCAACCCGTCGACGGGCGGCAGCGGCTCGGGCTCGGTGTACTGGTGAGCCCGCAGCAGGGCCGTGGTGGTGCCCACGTCCCACGGCAGCTGACCGATCAGCGTGCGGTAGATGAGCAGGCCGACCGCGTAGACGTCGGTCGCCGGGCTCACCTGGCCACCCTCGAGCCGCTCGGGCGCGAGGTAGGCCGGCGTGCCGAGCAGGCTGCCGTCGGGGTCGATGTCGTTCTCGCCGATGAGGGCCGAGATGCCGAAGTCGACGACCTTGGCCCCGGTCGCCGTGAGCATGACGTTGGCCGGGGTGACGTCGCGGTGCACGATGCCCCGCGAGTGTGCGGCGGCGAGCGCCGCGGCCACCTCGGCCGTGATCCGCACCGCGTGCTGCCAGGGCAGCTTGCGGGCACGGGCGAGCACGGCGGCGAGGGACTCGCCGTCGATGAGCTCCATGACGACGTAGGGAACCGGCTCACCGTCGACGGTGGTCGCTTCGCCGTAGTCGTAGACATTTGTAATATTTGGATGGCTGAGCCGAGCGGCCGCCTGAGCTTCCGCACGCAGCCGGCGCCGGAACGCCGGGTCCGCGCTGGTCGACGGTGGAAGGACCTTCACCGCGACCTGGCGCCCGAGGACCTCGTCGAACCCTCGCCACACCACTGACATCCCGCCGGCGCCGAGCCGCTCGACCAGTCGATAGCGACCGGCCAGCAGACTCGAACCGGGCAGGTCCGTCGTGCTCATGTGCCCCCACATGCGCGCTTCTAAAAGAACACCGAGTTGCACCGCCATGCCGCTCGGTGTCGGGGAGTCGGCCCGCAGGTCCAACATTCCCCATCGACGCAAGGGATGCTAGCCGATGATCGGCCCCCTCACGATCCCGCGCACACACGGTCTTACCTGCGGTTCGTCACCGTCTGTTTCCGATGCAATCGCACTTGTCTTGACACCCGTCCAGTACCCGAAAGTCGGATCTAGGACGGAACTCCGGAGGCCTTGACCGGAGACGCACGGAAATGCCCGTTTCATCGGAAGTTTCTTCCAGGACGACTTTGCCCGGTCCATCGTGGATCAGTGACCGCGCGTCGCACGGTTGTCACCGATAGCGATTAACCCGAATTGTCGACAAGAACTCGCCGTGGAACAACAGTTGAAGGATCTAGCTGTGCAACCCCGCCTGATCGGTCAGTCCGCTCGGCTGATCAGCCTATTTCGTGTGCCAACCTGCCGGGAGGGCACCGGGAGCGTGATATCCGGGGAGAGGAACGTCACCGTTCCCCATTAAGGATCTTTCCGGCGACGGGACTGCCTGCGGGCCCCGGCCAGGCAGCACGGGCACGGCCTCGCGGGCCGGCACGGCGCCCAGTTCGGCCAGCAACTCCAGCATCGGCGCCAGCTTCTCGTAGACGACCAGGACCACGTCGCCGGGCCGGGCCAGCCCCATGGCCTCGGTCACCGCGTCCCGATAGCCGGGAGCCCGCAGCGCGGTCATCGTCGGCCGGCGGGCCCGCATCTCCTTCTCGACCAATGAGGACACCTCCCCCGGCGTACGGCCGCGAGGGTCTTGATCGTCGTAGAGAACCGCTCGCGTGACCCCGTCCGCGACCACCTGCGCGCACGCCGCCAGCAGGTCGTCGCGCCGGTCGCCGGGCAGGGTGACAGCCGCCACGCACCGGTCCGGGCCCCAGAGCCGGTGCAGCGTGCGCAACGTGGCGGCCAGCGCCGCGGGATTGTGTGCATAGTCGACAAATACTGACACATCGCCGATCCGCAGCAGCGTGCCCCGGCCGGCGTTCTCGACGGCCGGGTCGAACTCGGCCAGGCGCCGGCTGACCGTCTCCTGATCGGCGCCGAGCGCCCGGGCCGCCGCCATCGCCGCCAGCGCGTTGGCCACCACGTGCGGAGCCGCACCCCCGTACGCGCCGGGCAGCTCGGCCACCCGCATCAGCGGCGTCCGCCGCGCCCCGGTCGCCTGCACCAGCCACCCGTCGTGCAGCAGATAGGCCGTCGCGCCCTTCGCCAGATGCTCGACCACCACCGGCTGCCCGTCGTCGAGCGAGAACCACACGATCCGCTTGCGGTCGGCCCGCACCCGCGGCCGGCTGACCAGGCTGCGCACCCACGGGTCGTCGGCGTTGAGCACCAGCGTCCCGCCGTCACGCACCCGCTCGGCCACCAGCGCCTTCACGTGGGCCAGGTCGTCGATCGTGGCCAGCCCGTCCTGACCCAGGTGGTCGGCCGTGATGTTGGTCAGCACGCCGACGTCCGACCAGTCGTAGCCCAGCCCGCGCCGCAGCAGCCCGCCGCGCGCGGTCTCGAGCACTGCCGCCTGCACGCCCGGGTCACCGAGGACCATCTGCGCCGAGAGCGGCCCGGTGGCGTCGGCCCGATAGACGACGCGGCCGTCGATGCGGACGTCGTCGGTCGTGGTCAGGCCGATCCGCAGGCCGGTGCCGGCGAGCAGGTGCGCGGTCATCCGGGCCACCGTCGTCTTGCCGTTCGTGCCGGTGACCGCGACCGTCGGGATCCGGCCGTCCGAGCCGGCCGGGAACATGGCCCGCACGATCGCCTCACCCACGTCCCGCGCCCGGCCTCGCACCGGCGCCAGGTGCATCCGCAGACCGGGCACCGCGTTGACCTCGATGACGCCCGCGGTGACCTGGTCGTCCGTCCCGGGCGGGGGCACCGGCTCGCCGATGCCGGGCAGCCGCAGGTCGATGCCCGCGATGTCGAGCCCGAGCAGCGCGGTCACCCGCAGGCACAGCCGCTCCACCTCGGGATGCACCTGGTCGGTGACGTCGTGGCTGGTGGCGCCCATCGACAGGTTGCCGGTGTCGGCCAGCGCGACCCGGGTGCCCGCGGGCGGCACACTGTCGGCCGCCCAGCCCTGCCGCGCGAGCAGGGCGGGCGCCATCCGCACCTGGGTCAGCGCCCGGGAGTGCCCGACGCCCCGGCGCGGGTCGGCGTTCACCCGGTCGACGAGCGTGGCCACCGTGCTGAGCCCGTCCCCCACCACGTGCGCGGCGATCCGTTCGGCGGCCGCCACGACCTCGCCCGCCACCACCAGGACCCGGTAGTCGCGCCCGCCCAGCTGACGCTCGACGATCACGTCCTCGCCGGCCGTGGTGAAAGCCTGCTTGACCTCGGCCGGCGTACTCAGGTGGAGCGTGACGTGCTCGCCCTGCCGCCCGCAGCGGGGTTTGACCACCACCGGCCCGCCCAGCCGTTCCAGCCAGCCGATCGCGTCGGCCGCCGTCCGCGCCGCGCCGCCGTCGGGCATCGCGATGCCGGCCTCGGTGAGCAGCCGCCGGGTCACCTGCTTGTCGCCGGCGATGTCGATGCCCACGCCGCTGGTCCGGTCGGTCATCGCCGCCCAGGCCAGCCGCCGCCGGTTGCCCCAGCCCAGCCGGAGCAGGCTCAGGTCGTCGAAGCGCTCGACCGGGATGCCGTGCCGGCGGGCGGCCGCGATGATCGCCCGGGTGCTCGGCCCGGCCGCCTCCCGTTCGGCCCGCGCCGCCAGCTCGTCGAGCGCCGGGCGGGCGGTCGCGCCACCCTCGACCGCGACCACCAGGTCGACCGCGGCCTGCAGCAGGTCGCGGGGCACCTGCGACTCGGGGGACTCGTCCACCGGGCACTCGAGGATCAGGTGGTAGCGGCCGGGCTCGCCGGCCGACACCGTGCGGCCGAAGCTCACATCCCGTCCGACGAGCTGCGACAGCTCAAGGCTGACGTGCTCGGTGACGTGCCCGAAGTAGGTGCCGCCGCGCAGCCGGCTGACGAAGCCACCGGGCACCCCGGCCGCGCAGTGGTGCTCGGCCAGGCCCGGCAGGGCGCGCAGCAGCCGTTCGGTGAAGCCGGTGACGTCCGAGGTCTCGCGGCCGGCCAGCTCCTCCAGATGCAGCCGCGCGACCACGGCCGGCCGGGACAGATAGACGTTGGGGCCACGCAGGTGGCGCAGGCTCTCGATCTTCATGGTTGAGGTCCCCTGGTTGGCCTGCGGCCGGTGAGGTGAAAGGAGTGCCCGGCGGGCAACACGTGCAGGCGGCAGCCGGCCAGGGCGATCGGCCCGGTGTCCGGCACCCGGATGTCGGTGGCGCCGCCGGCGTCGACGACGGTGACCGCGCCGCTGCCCAGCACCTCGAAGGCGTCGCCGTCGGTGAGGATCGCGGTGTCCTCGTCGATGCCCAGCCCGAGCTCGTGCGGGTAGAGGGCGACCGCGCTGAGCAGCCGGTTGACCCGCCCGCGCTCGGCGAA
This sequence comes from Actinoplanes sp., assembly GCA_965217855.1. GTDB lineage: Bacteria > Actinomycetota > Actinomycetes > Mycobacteriales > Micromonosporaceae > Actinoplanes. The sequence goes on from CBDCJN010000006.1 coordinate 30,628, forward strand.
GTGCTGGTCGATGAGCACGCCGGGCAGGAATTCGAGCCCCGGGCCGGTGCGCACGGCGGCCCGGCTGACCCCGGGGCCGTCGCCCTCGACGATCATCGTCCCGGACATCATGGCCGCGCCCGCGCTGGTGCCGGCGAGCACGACGGCGCCCGTCGCGACGAGCTCCTGCAGCAGCGAGTCGGTGCGCGTCCCGCCGATCAGCCGGGGGATCCGCTCCTGGTCGCCGCCGGTGAAGAAGATGCCAGTGGCCGAGCGCAGCACGGGCTCGACGCGGGGATTACCCGCGTCGGCCCGCGAGTCGAGCCGCAGCGCCTCGACGTGACCGGCGCCGAGGGCGGCGAAGGCCGCGCGGTGCGAGTCCTCCGCCGCGGAAGGCGCCGAGCTGGCCGTCGCGATGACGACGATCCGGGCCGTGGGGCCGCCCGCGAGTTCGACGAAACGGCCGAGCAGGGCCGGGCCGGCGGCGCCGCCGATGATCAGCAGGCGGCCGCGGCGTGCATCGATGCGACTCGACACGACACCTCCTCAGCCGGGCCGGCACGACCCCCTCTGAGGTTAATCGGAACAAATCCGAAACATCCGGCTAATCGGCGGCAAGGGCCGGGAGCAGGTGGGTCACCTCCGGCGGCCCCTCGGCGTACGCGCCGGCCTTCTTCTCGGCCTCCTCGTCGTCGCCGGTCAGCCGGCCCTCGTGCTGGCGCAGGTGGTCCTCCCAGGTCGGCACCTGGTAGACCTCGGTGTAACGGGCCGGGTCCTCCCCGTCACGGAAGAGGCCCCAGCGGGTCGCCCCGGTGCGCAGGCGGGTTCCCCGTACGGCCTCCATCGCCTGGACGAAGTCGGCCGCCTTGTCGTCCCGGACCCGATAGACGGCGGTGACCAGCACCGGCCCCTCGTCCGGGTCGGGGTCGGGCATGATGTGCGGCTCGGCCCAGAAGACCGCCGGGCTGCGGTCGGCGTCGTCGTGCTCGTGCACCGGCAGCCACCGTACGGTGGCCGTGCCGAGCAGCATCATCACGGCCGCCGCGACAAAGGTGGCCGGCAGCCCGAACCACTCGGCGACCTGCCCCCAGACGAGCGCGCCGACCGCCTGGGCGCCCGCGAAGACCACCTGGTAGATGCCGAAGCCGCGGGCCCGCACCCAGTTCGGCAGCAGCAGTTGCAGGGTCGCGTTCATCCGCGACACCAGCGTCATCCAGGCCATCCCGGCGATCACCAGCACCGAGGTCACCGCGATCTCATCGGGCACCAGCGCGACGACGATCAGGGCTCCCCCGTACAGCAGACCGGCCAGCAGGATCAGCCGGTTGGCCGACAGCAGGTGGCGGATGCGGGGCATCAGCAGGGCGCCGGCGATCGCGCCGACGCCCAGGGCGGCCAGCAGGACGCCGTAGCCGCTCGCGCCCAGGCCCAGCTCGCGGTGCGCGACGACGGGCAGCAGGCCCCAGACCACGCTGCCCGGCAGGACGAAGAGGATCACGCGGATCAGCAGGCGGCGCACCGTCGGGGAGTACCGGACGAAGCGGCCGCCGGCCCGGATCGCCGGGCCGAACCGCTCGGGGTGGCTCGGGCCCTTTCGCGGCGCCCGGCGCCAGAACAGCAGCGCGAGCGCGAACACGGCGTACGAGAGGGCATTGAGCGCGAATACGGCGGCCGACCCGATGTGGGCCACGAGCAGGCCGGCCACCGCGGGACCGGCCGAGCGGGCCAGGTTGGTGTTGACCGCGCCCAGCGCCGAGGCGGCCGGCAGTTCGGCCCGCGGCACCACCTCGGGGATCACCGCCTGCCAGGTGGGCAGGGTCAGCGCCTGCCCGACGCCGAGCAGGAAGGTGAAGAAGAGCAGCAGCGGCGGCGGCATCCGGCCGAGCACGGTCAGCGCGGTGAGCACCACGCCGCCCGCGAAGAGCGCGATCTGCACGGCCAGCAGCAGGCGGCGCCGGTCGAGCACGTCGGCCAGGGCGCCCGACGGCAGGGCGAGCAGCAGCACCGGCAGCATCGTCACGGTCTGCACCAGGCTGGTCCAGGTGGCCGCGCCGGGCTCGGTGACGACCAGCCACTGCGCGCCGACGGTCTGCATCCAGGTGCCGACGTTGCCGGCCAGCACCGCTATCCAGAGCATCCGGAAGACGCGCCCTCGTAGCGGCGCCCAGGGTGAGTCCACGCCGGGAATCTATCGGCGGCGCGCTCCCGGTCCGGGCTTAGGCAACACTTGCCGGAGGTCGGCCATCTCGTGACCGTCGGCGCAGGTGGGCCGCACGGTGACCCGCGCGCCGCAGTCGCGGTGCTCGAAGGCGAGCGGCGGGCCCTCCGGGTCGGCCAGATAGCGGTCACCCCACTCGCCCAGGGCGATCAGCACGGGATAGATGTCGAACCCCTTCGGCGTGAGCCGGTACTCGTGCCGTACCCGGGCCCCGGGCTCTTGATAGGGCACCCGGTGCAGCACACCGTTCTCGACCAGCGTGGCCAGCCGGTTGGTGAGCACCTGCCGCGGAATGTGGGTGCGCACCCGCATGTCGTCGAAGCGCCGGATCCCCGAGAAGACCTCGCGCAGCACCACGATGGTCCATTTCTCGCCGAGGACCTCCATCGCGCGCCCGATCGTGCAGGCCTCCACCGACCAGGCCAGGGCCGCGGGCGGCGCTGTGGAATTCATGACACGAGGCTAGGTCTACTGGACAGATGCAGCAACCGCTGCGAGTCTGCATCCATGACCCAGACCCAGCCACGCTCCCGGACCTTCAGCTGGACCGACCCGGCTCTGCACGCCGACCAGGTTGGTCGCCGCACCGGCCTGGAGATGTTGCAGGCCATGTCGGACGGGTCGCTGCCCGCTCCCCCGATCATGCAGCTGGTCGACGTGGCGTCGCTGACGGCCGTGCACGGCTCGGTCACCGTCGAGCTCGACCCGCAGGAGTTCCACTACAACCCGCTGGGCTCGATGCACGGCGGTGTCATCTCGACGCTGCTCGACACCGCCGCCGCCTGCTCGGTGCACAGCACGCTGCCGGCCGGCGTCGGTTACACCAGCCTCGACCTCAACGTGAAGTTCCTGCGCCCGGTCACCATCGCCTCCGGCCGGCTGACCTGCGTGGGCAGCGTGCTGCAGAGCGGCCGCCGGACGGCGCTGGCCGAGGCCAAGCTCACCGACGCCCGCGGCCGCCTCGTCGCTCAGGCCATGTCGAGCTGCATGATCTTCCCGCTCGAAGGCGTCTGACGCGAGACGCTCGAAGGCGTCTAGCGCTCGAGCCGCTTGCGGCGGGCCTCGCGCTTCTCCTCGAAGCGCGTCGCCTGCGTGTCGAGCTCCGCCATGTGAGCGGCCAGCTCCTCGCGGGCCTTCTCGCCGTCGCCGTCGAGGTCGGTGCGGCCGAAGACGTCCCACTGACGCAGCACCGGCTGCAGCACCTCGTCGCGGTGCTGGCGCAGGTCGTAGATGCCGGCCAGGGCGATCGACAGGGCCTTGCGGCCGAAGCCCTCGATGTTGGCCCCGGGCATCTGGAAGCCGGCGACCACGTCGGTGACCGCGCGCATCGCGTGGTTGGGGTCGAGGTCGAACGCGGCGGCCAGCAGGTTGCGGTAGAAGACCATGTGCAGGTTCTCGTCCGCGGCCACCCGGGCCAGCAGCTGTTCGGCGATCGGGTCGCCGGTGGCCTTGCCGGTGTTGCGGTGCGAGATGCGGGTGGCCAGCTCCTGGAAGGCGACGTACGCGATCGAGTGCAGGATCTCCTCGGGGTGGTCGTTGGCGTAGCCGGCTTCCATGTGCGTCATCCGGGCGCGCTCCAGCTCGACCGGGTCGACCGCCCGCGTCACCGTCAGATAGTCCCGCAGGGCGATGCCGTGCCGGCCCTCCTCGGCCGTCCAGCGGTGCACCCAGGTCCCCCAGGCGCCGTCACGGCCGAAAAGCGTGGCGATCTCATGGTGGTACGAGGGCAGGTTGTCCTCGGTGAGCAGGTTGACGATCAGCGCCGTACGGGCGACGTCGGGCAGCTTCGAGTCGGTCTCGAGCCAGGCCTCGCCGCCGAGCAGCCCGTCGAAGGTGCGGCCGTCGCTCCACGGCACGTACTCGTGGGGGAACCACTCCTTGGCCAGCGACAGGTGCCGGTCGAGGTTGGTGGCGACGACGGGCTCGAGCTCGATGAGCAGTGCTGTCTGGTCCAGAGGCATGGCGATCACTCCCTACGGTGGCGTAACTTACGGCACCGTAGGTAAGGCTACCCCTCATCGAGGGCGGCGGCCCGCGCTACTGGCACACGTCGACCAGTATGGATGACTCCTGACCGATGAAGGAGGGATCCGATGAGACGTAGAGCGCTCTTCGTCCTGATCGCCACGGCTGGACTACTGGCCCCGCCCGCAACCGCGTCGGCTGCTCCCGCCGATGGGCGGGGACAACAGCTGCAGCAGCGACTCGACGCCATCCACGAGGCCGGCATGCCGGGCGCCTTCGCCGAGGTGCGCGACGGCCGGCGCACCTGGACCCCGACCACCGGGGTCACCGACATCACGACCGACCGGCCCGTGCGCGACGGGCTGCGGCACCGGGTCGGCAGCATCACCAAGACCTTCGTGGCCACCACGATGCTCCAGCTCAGCGGCGAGCGCCGGGTCGACCTGGACGCGCCGATCGGGCGTTACCTGCCGAAACTGGTCCCCCGCGACGTCGGGGCGGCGGTGACCGTGCGGATGCTGCTCAACCACACGAGCGGGATAGCCGGCTACGACACCGAGATCATCAAGACGAACGACGACATCATCGAGCTCGGCCGGCGCACCTACCGGCCCGAGGAACTGGCCCGGATCGGGCTGGCCGGGGCGCCCACGCACGCGCCGGGCACGGGCTGGTCGTACTCGAACACCAACTACGTCCTGGCCGGGCTGATCATCGAGAAGGTGACCGGGCACAGCTACCGCGCCGAGGTGAGCCGCCGCATCCTCCAGCCGCTCGGGCTGCGCGACACCTACTTCGAGGGCGCCGACCCGTTCATCCGCGGGCCGCACATGAACGCGTACGTGCCGTGGATCGACGGGCAGCTGCGGGACTTCACGAAATACAACATGTCGTGGGCGTGGGCGGCCGGCGAGATCGTGTCGACCGCGCACGACCTGAACGTCTTCTACCGCGCGCTGCTCACCGGCCGGCTGCTGCCGCCGCACCTGCTGGTCGCGATGCAGACCACGGTCTTCGAGGACGGGTACGGCCTGGGCCTCTACTACGTCGACCTGCCGTGCGGGCGGGTCTGGGGGCACGACGGCGGCACCATCGGCCACCAGACCATCTCGTGGCACAGCGCGGACGGCGTCCGGCAGGTGACCTACGCGCACAGCATGGCCTTCTACCAGACGTCGACGACCGAGCCGCACCCGATCGACCTTGCGATCGAGCGGTTCCTGGTCACCGCGCTCTGCGGTGACCAGGTCGCCACGCGGGGAAGCACGGCACCGCTGCTGGACCGGCTCGTCGGCTAGCCGGCGGCGATCACGGGGTGCAGGTCGGCGGCCGGGGGCTGCCAGCCGGCGGCGTCGGCGTCGACCTGCTCCCCCGAGCGGATGTCCTTCACCGTGTCGGGCTCGCCCGGGAACCAGACGTACGGGATCCCGCGCCTGTCCGCGTACTGGATCTGCTTGCCGAACTTGGCCGCCGTCGGCGCGACCTCGGTCGGGATGCCGCGGCGGCGCAGGGCGGTGGCGATCCGGTCGCACGCGCTGCGCTGCTCCTCGCTGGGCAGCGCGACCAGCACGCAGGTCGGCACCGAGCGCGAGACGGTGAGCCCGTTCTGACCGAAGATCAGGCCGAGCATGCGGGAGACGCCGATCGAGATGCCCACGCCGGGGAATCTCTCGTTGCCGGCCGTCGCCAGATTTTCGTAGCGGCCGCCGGAGCAAACCGAGCCGAACCGCTCGTACCCTTCGAGCTGGGTCTCGTAGACGGTGCCGGTGTAGTAGTCGAGCCCCCGGGCGATCTTCAGCTCGGCCACGACCAGGCCGGGCGCGTGCTCGCGGGCGGTCTCGACCACCTGGAGCAGCTCGCCGAGCCCCTCGTCGAGCAGCGGGTCGCTGACCCCCAGCTTGCGGACGGCGTCGACGAACGACCCGTCGTCGGCCGAGATCGCGGCCAGCTCGAGGCAGGCGTCGGCCTGGGCCTGGGTGGCGCCGGCCGTCGCGATCAGCTGCTCGGCCACCTTGGCCGGGCCGATCTTGTCGAGCTTGTCCACCGTGCGCAGCACCTGGGCGGTGTCGGCCAGGCCGAGCCCGCGATAGAAGCCCTCGCACACCTTGCGGTTGTTGACCTGGATGCGGGCGCGCGGGATCGGCAGGCCGGCGAACGCGTCCCCGATGACCAGCGGCATCTCGGTGTCGTAGTGGAACGGCAGCGTGCCCCGGTTGACCACGTCGATGTCGGCCTGCAGGAACTCGCGGTAGCGGCCCTCCTGCGGGCGCTCGCCACGCCACACCTTCTGGATCTGGTAGCGCTTGAACGGGAACTGCAGCTTGCCCGCGTTCTCCCCGACGAACCGGGCGAACGGCACGGTCAGGTCGAAGTGCAGGCCGAGCGCGTCGTCGTCCTTGGCGTTCGGGTCGGCCTGCAGACGGCGCAGCAGATAGACCTCTTTGGACGTCTCGCCCTTGCTCAGCAGGGTGTCGAGCGGCTCGACCGAGCGCGTCTCGAGCGGGGCGAAACCGTAGAGCTCGAAAGTGGACCGGATGCGGTCGAGCATCTGCTGCTCGATCATGCGCTGGGGCGGCATCCATTCGGGAAAACCGGAAATGGGCATGCTCAGAATCTCCTGGGAATATCGTCAGAGACCACGGCGCGGCGCGGCGACCAGTTCCCGCAGGTACGGGTTCTGCGCGCGCTCGCGGCCGATGGTGGTGGCCGGTCCGTGGCCGGGCAGGACGACGGTGTCGTCGGCCAGCGGCAGGATCTTCTCCCGCAGGCTGGTCAGCATCGTGTCGGTGCTGCCGCCCGGCAGGTCGGTGCGCCCGATCGAGCCGGCGAAAAGGACGTCCCCGGAGAGACAGACCTGGTCCGCCTCCCATGTGGAGCCCGCGCCGGGCAGCCGGAAGAGCACCGACCCGCCGGTATGGCCGGGCGCATGGTCGACCGTCACCTCGAGACCGGCCAGCGTGAGCGTGGCCCCGTCGGTCAGCTCGGCCACGTCTTCCGGCTCCGAGTAGGGCAGACGACCGCCGAACAACTGCGACAGGTCCATGCTCAGGCCCTTGGACGGGTCGGCCAGCATCTCGCGGTCGGCCGGGTGCACGTACGCCGTGATGCCGCGCGCGCCGCAGACCGGCGCGACGGAGAAGGTGTGGTCGAGGTGGCCGTGGGTGAGCAGCACCGCGGCCGGGAACAGCCGGTGCTCGGCGATCACCTCGTCGAGCTGGTCGAGCACACCGATGCCGGGATCGACGATCAGGCATTGCTCGCCAGGGCCGGCGGCAACCAGATAGCAGTTGGTGCCGAAGGCCTGGGCCTCAAAGCCGGTGACGAGCACAACGGGCCCTCTCTGGCAGACAGGAGCGAATCGTAACGAGCCTAGCCCGGCGGGCGCACACCACTTTCTCAGGAGGTACCCGTACACTCTTGCGGGCGTGTGACATGGGTCGTACGGAAGGACAACGTTCGGTGGCATCCAGCAGGGACCGGCAGCGCAAGCTGGCGCGGGCGAAGCTCGATCGGCAGATGGCGCGGCAGGCCGTGAAGGAGCGCCGGCGTCGCCGTGTGCTCGCGGGTGTCGGGGCCGGAGTGGCAGTTCTCCTGATCGTCGCCGGCGTGGCGTGGATCGGCGGGGCCTTCGACTCCGACGACACCACCGAGGCGGCCGACCAGGACGTGTGTCTCTGGACGCCGCAGAGCGCGACCGCCAACACGAACCTCAAGGACGTGGGCACGCCGCCGACGAAAGACATCCCCACGCTGGGCACCCAGACGATGACGGTCACCACCAACCAGGGTGACCCGATCGTCGTGGGCCTCGACAGCGAGCTCTCGCCGTGCGGCACGGCCGACATCACCTACCTGGCGAGCAAGCAGTTCTACAACAGCACCGACTGCCACGAGATCACGTCGTACGGCGCGGTGCGGTGCGGCGACCCGAGCGGCACCGGTCTCGGCGGCCCGACCTACACCATCTACAACGAGAACGTGCCGGTCGTGCCGACTGAGCCTTCTCCAGGCGCCAGTGCCTCGGCCTCCCCCACCCCGGCGTCCGAGCCGCTCTATCCCCAGGGCACCGTGGCCCTGATCGGCAACCCGCCGGGCACCAACGGCAGCCAGTTCCTGATCTTCTTCAAGGACTACAGCCCGCCCAGCCCGGAGTTCTCGATCGTGGGCAAGGTGACCGCCGGTCTCGCGACGGTGGAAAAGATCGGCAAGATCGGTGTGTCGGCCAACGCCGACGGCGAAAAGGTCAAGCCGACCCAGAAAATCACCATCAAGACCCTGACCGTCGGCGACGAGCCCGCTTCCGCTGCCCCGTCGGCGAGCACCCAGTCCTGAACCCCCAGGCAGATAATCCCAGCAGGAGGAACACCGTGTCGTCGATCAAGGACCGGCAGCGCGCGGCGGCGCGGGCCCGGCTCGAGAAGGAGATGGCCGAGCGCTCCGCGGCCGCCCGCAAGCGTCGCCAGCGCCAGGCCGTCATCGGCACGGCGATCGCCGTCGTGCTGATCGCCGGCGCCACGGTGTGGATCGTGACCGCGCTCCGGGATGACAAGTCCGACAGCACCCCGGCCGCCGGCAGCAGCGCCGCGGCGGTCCCGGCCGGTCAGGTCGCCTGCACCTGGACCCCGGACGCGGGCGGCGGCGGCAAGGTCAAGGACGTCGGCACCCCGGCCCCGACCGCGCCCAACACCGGCAGCGACGTGATGACCCTCGACACCAACCTGGGCGCGATCAAGGCGACCGTCGACCGCACCAAGGTGCCGTGCACGGCGGCCAGCTTCGAATACCTGGCGAGCAAGAAGTTCTGGGACAACACCAAGTGCCACCGCCTGGTCAACGAGGCCAGCTTCAAGGTGCTGCAGTGCGGCGACCCGTTCGCCACCGGCAAGGGCTACCGCGAGACCGACGGTCAGGGCGGCCCGAGCTACACCATGGCCGAGGAAAACCTGCCGACCGACACCACCAACCCGTACCCCGCGGGCTCGATCGCGATGGCCAACACGGGTCAGCCCGGCAGCACCGGCAGCCAGTTCTTCATCGTCTCGGAAGACACGAAGCTGCCGGCCAACTACACGCTGCTCGGCAAGATCACGTCGGGTCTCGACATCGTCAAGGGTGTCGTCAAGGCCGGCGACGACGGCGCGTTCGCGCAGTCGGCCGGCGGCGGCCACCCCAAGAAGGAAATGGACATCAAGGCTCTGACGATGGCCGCGGCCTGACCCAGCGCAGCAAAAAGGGGGCCTCCTCGCGGGGCCCCCTTTTTCGTGTCCCTATGCGCCTGAGGTCACCCGGTAGGCGTCGAAGACACCGTCCACCTTGCGCACCGCGGCCACCAGGTGGCCCAGGTGCTTGGGGTCGGCCATCTCGAACGTGAACCGGCTGACGGCCACCCGGTCGCGGGTCGTCGTGACCGTCGCCGAGAGGATGTTGACCCGTTCCTCGGACAGCACCCGGGTGACGTCGGCCAGCAGCTTGTGCCGGTCGAGCGCCTCGACCTGGATGGCGACCAGGAAGGTCGACGCGCTGGTCGGTTTCCAGGTCACCTCGACGACGCGTTCGACCTGGTCGCGCAGGTCTTCCGCGTTGGCGCAGTCTTCCCGGTGGACGCTGACGCCGCCCGAGCGGGTGACGAAGCCGAACACCGCGTCGCCCGGCACCGGGGTGCAGCAGCGGGCCAGCTTGACCCAGACGTCGCTGACGCCCTTGACCACGACGCCCGGATCCTGCGCGGTGCTGCGGTTGCGCGGCGGCCGGGTCGCGACGGCGGTCTCGGCGATGTCCTCGACCGCGCCCTCCTCGCCGCCGAAACCGGCGACCAGTTTCTGCACGACCGACTGGGCACTCACCGTGCTCTCGCCGATCGCCGCGTAGAGCGAGGCGACGTCGGCCAGGTGCAGATCGCGGGCGATCGTCGTGAGGTTCTCGTTCGTCAGCATGCGCTGCAGGGGCAGGCCCTGCTTGCGCATCGCCTTGACGATCGCCTCCTTGCCGTCCTCGATCGCTTCCTCGCGGCGCTCCTTGTTGAAGTACTGCCGGATCTTGGTGCGTGCGCGGGGGCTCTTGACGAAGCCCAGCCAGTCTTGCGTCGGGCCGGCGGTCGCCGATTTCGAGGTGAAGATCTCGATGACGTCGCCGTTGGACAGCGTCGACTCGAGCGGCACGAGCTTGCCGTTGACCCGGGCGCCGATGCACTTGTGCCCGACCTCGGTGTGCACCGCGTAGGCGAAGTCGACCGGGGTCGAGCCGGTCGGCAGCGGGATCACGTCGCCCTTGGGCGTGAAGACGTAGACCTCTTGGCTGGACAGGTCGAAGCGCAGCGCGTCGAGGAACTCGCTCGGGTCGCTCGCCTCGCGCTGCCAGTCGAGCAGCTGCCGCAGCCAGGTCATCTCGTCGATGTGAGCCGGCGGGCCGACGATCGTCGCGCCCTTCTGCTCCTTGTATTTCCAGTGCGCGGCGATGCCGAACTCGGCCGTGCGGTGCATCGCGAACGTGCGGATCTGCATCTCGACCGGCTTTCCGGTCGGGCCGATGACCGTCGTGTGCAACGACTGGTACATGTTGAATTTCGGCATCGCGATGTAGTCCTTGAACCGGCCCGGCACGGGCTGCCAGTTCGCGTGGATGACGCCCAGCGCGGCGTAGCAGTCGCGGACCGTGTCGACCAGGATGCGGACGCCGACGAGGTCGTAGATGTCGTTGAAGTCGCGGCCCCGCACGATCATCTTCTGATAGATCGAGTAGAGGTGCTTGGGCCGTCCGGTGGTCTCGGCCTTGATCTTGGCCGACTTGAGGTCGAGGCTGACCCGGTTGGTGACCTGGCGCAGCAGCGCCTCACGCTGCGGCTGGTGCTCCCCGATGAGGCGGTTGATCTCCTCGAACCGCTTGGGGAACAGCGTGCCGAAGGCCAGGTCCTCGAGCTCCCACTTGATCGTGTTCATACCGAGGCGGTGGGCCAGCGGGGCCAGGATCTCGAGCGTCTCCTTCGCCTTCTGCTCCTGCTTGGGGCGCGGGAGGAAGGTCAGGGTGCGCATGTTGTGCAGCCGGTCGGCCAGCTTGATGACCAGCACGCGCGGGTCTTTCGCCATCGCGACGACCATCTTGCGGATGGTCTCGGCCTTGGCCGCGTCGCCCAGCTTGACCCGGTCGAGCTTGGTCACGCCGTCGACCAGCAGCGCCACCTCGGGACCGAAGTCGGTCTTCATCTGGTCGAGGCCGTAGTCGGTGTCCTCGATCGTGTCGTGCAGCAGGGCCGCCACCAGGGTGGTCGTGTCCATGCCGAGGTTGGCCAGGATGGTGGCCACGGCGAGCGGGTGGGTGATGTAGGGGTCTCCGGACTTGCGATATTGGCCCGAGTGCCAGCGCGCGGCCACGTCGAAGGCGCGCTGGAGCATGCGCCCGTCAGCCTTGGGGTGGCTGGCTCGGTGGGTGGCGATCAGCGGCTCGAGAACCTCGCTGACCTGGGTGCTCTGCCAGGGCGCGTTGAAGCGCGCGAGACGGGCACGCACGCGGCGGCCGGTGGGAGCGCCGGCCATGGTGAACGCACCGGCCGGCTCGTCGGCCGGCGTCATCGGCTGAGTGGCCTCAGGATCGGGAGCCGGGACGGCCGGACGTGGGCCCGAAGGCTCCGCCGGCTGCACCTGCTCGGCGGGCGCCGCAGCGTCCGCACCGGTCCGTGAGTTCTCGGTCGGCTGCTGCACCGTGCCCTCCGCCGGAGGGACGACGTCGCTGGACACCGGCCTCCTCACACCATCGCTCGGGACCCCGCCGGTCACCGACCGGAGAACTCCGCCCACGCCAGGGTTGGTCACCTGGTCAGTAACGCCATCCTACCCGCACAGTCTTCCCCGATGGCGCGGCCGAACCTCCGAAAGAGCGGGCCGTCATCGGCCAAAGACCTATCAAACGGTCAAGAGCGCATGCACCGTACGGGGACTGAGGCGCTCACGGCCCTTCAGAAAGGCCAGCTCCATCAGCACGGTGAAGCCCACGATCGTGCCGCCCGCCCGCTCGACCAACTCGAGCGCGGCGCCCGCCGTGCCACCCGTGGCGAGCACGTCGTCGACCACCAGGACGCGCTGCCCGGCGATGAACGCGTCCTCGTGCACCTCGAGGGTGGCCTCGCCGTACTCCAGCTCGTAGGAGGCGGAGAGCGCCGGCCGAGGCAGCTTGCCCGCCTTGCGCACCGGGACGACACCGACCCCCGTGGCGTACGCGATCGCGGAGGCCACGACGAAGCCGCGCGCCTCGACCCCGGCCACCACGTCGAAGGACTCGGGGCCGTAGTGCGCCACGATCCCGTCGATGATCTCGTGGAAGGCCCGCCCGTCGGCGAACAGCGGCATCAGGTCCTTGAAGACGATGCCCGGCTTGGGGAAATCCGCCACGTCGACGGTGCCACCGGACACCACCGCTGCGAGATCGGGGCCGCTGTCTCCGCGGGGACGGGGGTTGTCATCAGTCACGCGCGACAGCGTAACGACAAAACGGGACGGCCGGATCACCGGCCGTCCCGTTCGGCGTTGCGTCGGATCAGCGGCGCTTGGTGCCTCCGCTGGGCCGGTTGCCGGCACCGCCGGGCCGTCCACCACGGTTGTTGTTGGTGGTGTTGCGCTTGGCCGTGGGCCGGCTGCCGGGCCGGGGGGCGGCCGACGCCAGCGCCGGAGCCTCCTCGTCCGAAGCCGTGCTGTTGGCGCCGGCCGCACGACCGGCGCGCTCGCCCCGGGGGGCGACCGCGCCGGACCGAACGGCGGCCCGCCGCGCCAGCACCCGGGCGGTGTGCGCCTTGATCCTGGGCTCCTTGTCCTTGAGCAGGGTCAGCACCGGCGCCGCGAACAGGATCGACGCGACGACACCGAAGCCCATGCCCACGAAGAGGACCAGACCGAGGTCCTTCAGCGTGCCCGCGCCGAGCAGGCCGGCCCCGATGAAGAGCAGACCGCCGACCGGCAGCAGCGCCACCAGACCGGTGTTGAGCGACCGCATCAGCGTCTGGTTGACGGCCAGGTTGGTCGCCTCGTTGTAGGTGCGGACGCTGCCCGCCGTGATGCCGCGGGTGTTCTCCTGCACCTTGTCGAACACCACGACCACGTCGTACAGCGAGTAACCCAGAATCGTCAGGAAGCCGATCACCGTCGACGGCGTCACCTCGAACCCGACGAGCGAGTAGACGCCGGCCGTGACGATCAGGTCGAGGATCAGCGAGCTGATCGCCGCGACCGCCATCCGCCACTCGAACCGGACGACCAGATAGACCATCACCAGGACCAGGAAGATCACCAGGCCGAGCAGCGCCTGCTGCGTCACCTGACCACCCCAGGCCGCCGAGACCTGGTCGTCGCTGACCTCGGAGGCGTCGACGCCCAGATCCTGCACCAGGGCTGCCTTGGCGCTCTCGGCCTGCTGCGCGGTCAGCGCGGTGGCCCGGACGGTGTAGAACTCCTCCTGGCCGGCCCGGCCCACCTTCTGGCTGGCGCCGAGTTCGGCGCTCGGGTCGGCGCCCTTGATCGCCCGCTCGACCGCGCTCGAGACCTCGTCCTGCGTGAAGGTCTTGCCGTTCGCGGTGGCCGGCACGCTGAACGACGTGCCGCCGGAGAACTCGATGCCCAGGTGGAAGCCCCGGGTCAGGAAGCCGCCGATCGACAGCAGGATCAGCGCGGCCGCGATACCGAACCAGAGCTTGCGGCGGCCGATGATGTTGACGTTCGCCTCACCCGCATAGAGCCGGGCGGCGAGACCTTCCTTGGCCATCTCAGGCCTCCTTGACGTCGGTCTGAGCGCGCCGCAGGACACGGCCGAGGCCGCTCACCCGTGGCGACAGGAACGCCTTGGTGCTCGCGAACATCGTCATGATCGGGTGACGGAAGAGGAACACCACGACCAGGTCGAGCACGGTCGACAGACCCAGCGCGAAGGCGAAGCCCTGGACGGCGCCGACCGAGACGATGTAAAGCACCACGGCAGCGAGGATGGTGATCGTGTTCGCCGAGATGATCGTGCGTCGTGCGCGCACCCAGGCCCGGGGCACCGCACTGCGCGGACTTCGACCCTCGTGGATCTCGTCCTTCAAACGTTCGAAGTAGATGACGAACGAGTCGGCCGCGACGCCCAGGGACACGATGAAGCCGGCGATGCCGGCCAGGGTCAGGGTGAAGCCCATCGTGCGGCCCAGGAAGACCAGCGCGCCGAAGGTGAGCAGACCCGAGATGATCAGGCTCAGGAAGATCACGGAGCCGAGCAGGCGGTAGTAGAAGAACGCGTAGATCGCGACCAGGCCCATGCCGATCGCGGCGGCCAGCAGGCCGGCCTGCAGCTGCTGGATGCCGAGCGTCGCCGACACCGTCTGGGCCGGGCCCGAGGTGAAGGTGACCGGCAGCGCGCCGAAGTTGAGCTGGTCGGCCAGCTTCTTGGAGGTCGCGGCGGTGAACTGGCCGGTGATCTGCGAGGTGCCGGTCAGCACGCCCTGGATCTGCGGCGCCGAGACGATGTTCTTGTCGAGCACGACGGCGACGGCGCAGTGGTCGGTCTGGCCGTAGAGCGACTGCGCGGCGACGAAGCAGGGGTCGCTCGAGGTGGCCTCGAACGCCTGCCGGGTCAGCGCGGCCCACTTGGTCGAACCCTCGCTCTTGAAGTCGAGCGAGACGACCCGCTGACCGGTCTGCGAGTCGATCTGCGGGCTGGCCTTGGAGATGTCGTCCCCGACGACCGGCGCCTTGTCGAGCATGACCTTGGCGCTCTGGTAGCAGGTGACCACCTGGGAGGCGGCGTCGTCGAGCGCGCCGTTGGGCCGGTCGTTGAGCTGCGTGCAGCCGACCGTGGGCACGTTGTACTGCATCTCCGGGGTCAGCACGTTGACCTCGGCGCCGGTCAGCTTGGCGAAGTTGGCGAACGGCAGGCCGGCCTTGGTGTCGGTGCTCAGGTCGACCGGAGCGGTCAGCTTGGAGGCAGCGGCCCAGGCCGCGGCGCCGACCTTCTTCTCCACGTCGGCCCGCTGGGCCTTCGTGTCGGCCGAGACCGCCGGCGCGGAAGCGCTCGCGGACGGCGCCGGAGCCGGCGCGGTCGGCGTGGCACTCGGGGCCGGCGCCTTCACGACCTCGCCGCCACCCTGGCCACCGCTGGACGGGCTCGCCCCGACCTCGGGCACGTTGGCGCCGGCGCTGGCACCGGCCGACGGCTGGGCACTCGCCGGGGCGCTGCCGCTGGGGGCCGCGCTGGGCGCGGCCGACGGCGGGTTGAGCGCCACCGAGGACACGTCACCGGTGGTGCCGATCAGCAGCCGGAACCGCATCTGCGCGGCCTCGGAGAGATCCTTGAGCTGGTCGTCGGCCTTGCCGGCCAGGGACACCACGATGTTCTGGTTGCCCTGGATGACGACCTCGGCCTCGGAGACACCGAGAGCGTTGACCCGCTCCTCGATGATGTCCTTGGCCTGCTCCATGCTCTCCTGCGACGGCACCTGGCCGCCCTGCACGGTGGCGACGTAGGTCGCCTGCGTGCCGCCGACCAGGTCGAGGCCGAGCTTGGGGTGCAGGCGGTCGGCGAAGCTGCCGCTCGCGCCGCCGGCGAAGAAGACGAGCAGGTACAGGACAACGAAGATCGCGCCGAGCACGGCAAGCTGCCGTCCGGGATGCATCTGTCCCTGTGGTGGTCGTGCCACGGCTTTCGGTCTCCCTGTGTCTTTCGGCCCTGTTGGTGGCGGCCCGGATTACTTTCGGCTGGTTCCGTGCTCGCGGCTGCGGCCGCACAGTCCCCACGAACCGGCCCGTCGGCGCGAATGCCGCGGGCCTGCCCGAGGAGAGACTAAGACTTAGTTGTCAGTCCTTTTTACGCGTGTCAGTCACCGGGTTAACGATCGGCTCCTCCACGAGAGGCTCCACCGGCTCCTCGAGGGGTTCGGCGGCAGCCGGCGACTCGGTCACGACGCGGGCGATCGCGGGGCGGGCGAACTGCACCTCGACGCCGTCGGCGATCTCGATGGTGACGATGTCGTCGGTGGTGGTGACGACCGTGCCGTGCAAACCGCCGATGGTGACGATGTGGTCGCCGGGGCCCAGCTGATTCTGCATCTGCGCGGCCTCACGGCGACGCTTCTGCTGCGGCCGGATCATCAGGAAATACATCACGGCGAAGAGCAGAACGATGAGGAGCAGCGGCGTGAAGCTGCCACCGCCGGATGCCTCGGCTGCCTGAATCACGAATAAAGCCTTCCGTTGGCCACCGGTGACGCGGAACACGCGCACCGGGGCGATAAGCACATCCCGGGTTGAACGGCGGCGAGTCTAATCGGTCAACCTGGGAAGTCCGAATGCGGCACACATCACGTTCGCATTACGAGGGGATTTCATGCATCCCGTGCGAACAAATCTCCTTGAACCGTGCCCGACGGCGGCACTTTCCCCAGGTGGACCCAGCCCGCCTCGGTCGCGACCCGGCCCCGCGGCGTGCGCGCGAGCAGACCGGCCCGCACCAGAAAAGGCTCGCAGACCTCCTCGACGGTGTCCGACTGTTCGCCGACCGCCACCGCCAGGGTGGACAGACCCACCGGCCCGCCCCGGAACGATTCGATCAAGGCACGCAGCACGGCCCGGTCGAGCCGGTCGAGACCGAGATCGTCCACGTCGTACACCTTGAGGGCCTCGTGCGCCGTGGCCTCGCTGACCACGCCGTCCGCGCGCACCTCGGCGTAGTCGCGGACCCGGCGCAGCAGGCGGTTCGCGATGCGCGGGGTGCCCCGCGACCGGCCGGCGATCTCGGCCGCCCCGCCGTCGGTGATCGGCACGCCGAGGATCCGGGCCGACCGGTGCAGCAGCGAGTCGAGGTCGGCCGGGGAATAGAAGTCGAGGTGCGCGACGAACCCGAACCGATCACGCATCGGGCCGGACAGCAGGCCGGCCCGGGTCGTCGCGCCGACCAGCGTGAACGGCTCGACGTCGATCGGGATCGCGGTGGCGCCCGGCCCCTTGCCCACGATGACGTCGACCCGGAAGTCCTCCATCGCGCTGTAGAGCAGCTCCTCGGCCGGCTTGGCGATGCGGTGGATCTCGTCGATGAATAGCACGTCGCCCTCGGCCAGGCTGGTCAGGATCGCGGCCAGGTCGCCCGACCGCTCGATCACCGGCCCGCTGGTCGTCCGGATGCTCGTGCCCAGCTCGGCCGCCACGATGTTGGCCAGCGTCGTCTTGCCCAGGCCGGGCGGGCCCGAGAGCAGGATGTGGTCGGGCGGGGTGCCGCGGCCCATCGCGCCCTTGAGGAGCAGCTCCAGCTGGTCGCGGACGCGGTGCTGGGCGATGAAGTCGGCCAGCCGGCGCGGGCGGACACTCGCCTCGGCGTCCAGCTCGTCGTCGCCGGCGTCGGGCGCGACCAGGTCGCTCATCGGGCCTTGCCCAGCAGCCGGATGGCCTGGCGCAGCAACACCGGCACCGGCGGCACCTCACCGTCGATGCCCTCGGCCACGGCGACGACGGCCTGGTCGGCCTGCGCGGCGGACCAGCCGAGCGCGAGCACGCCCTGGCGTACCTGCTCCTGCCAGGCGCCGTTGAGCAGCCCCGCGGTGACGCCGTCGGCCGTCGGCAGCAGGCCGATCTTGTCGCGCAGCTCGAGCACCATGCGCTCGGCGCCCTTCTTGCCGATGCCCGGCACCCGGGTCAGCGTGGCCAGGTCACCGCCGGCGAGGGCGCGGCGCACCACCTCGGGCTGGTGCACGGCGAGCACGGCCTGAGCCAGCCGGGGGCCGACCCCGCTGGCCGTCTGGAGCAGCTCGAACAGCTGCTTCTCGTCGTCGTCGGCGAAGCCGTAGAGGGTCAGCGAGTCTTCCCGCACGACCATGCTGGTGGCCAGCCGGGCCTCGACGCCGGCCTTGAGCCCGGCCAGGGTCCCCGGCGCGCACTGCACCTGCAGGCCGACCCCGCCGACCTCGATGACCGCGCTGTCCGGCGCGATCGCGGCCACGACACCACGCACACTGGCGATCATCGGCGGGTTCCCCCCTTGAGTTTCTGAGCAGCGGCCCGCTGGGCGGCCACCTTGACAGCCACGGCCGCGGCGGCGGCCTGGATCCGGGCCCGGGTGCCACCACGCCAGATGTGGCAGATGGCGATGGCGAGCGCGTCGGCCGCGTCGGCCGGCTTGGGCGGAGCGTCGAGGCCGAGCACCCGGGTCACCATGGCGGTGACCTGAGCCTTGCCCGCCGTCCCGGACCCCGTCACGGCCGCTTTCACCTCGCTCGGCGTGTACGTCTCGACCGGCAGCCCGGCGCGGGCCCCGGCGAGGATGGCGACCCCGCTGGCCTGCGCCGTGCCCATGACCGTCCGCGCGTTGTGCTGCGAGAACACCCGCTCGACGGCCACGCTGTCGGGCTGATGCTCGACGACCAGGTCGCTGAGCGATTTGTCGAGATGCAGCAGGCGCAGGGCGATGTCGTCATCGGTCTCGGAGTAGACGACGTAATAGGCGATCAGCTTGCACGGCCGGCCCGGCACGCCCTCGACGACACCGACACCGCAACGGGTGAGACCCGGGTCGATGCCGAGCACGCGCACCACGGACCTCCCCTGCCTCACGTACGTGTGTTCGACACCCTAATACGCGGCCCTCTTGCGCCCGGCAGCGACACGCCTCGACGATGGGCAGAGGGGGGTGAGCCATGTATCTCGTTCCACCCATGGACGACGAGCCGCCACCGGAGTTCGTCGCTTTCGTCGCGTCCCACCTGGCTGCCCTGCGCCACGAGACGACCAGGCTGGTCGGCGGCAACCTGGAGGCCGCCCACCTCTACATGGACGTGCTGGCCGACGTGGCCGGCCACTGGCGCCGCCTGTCCTGGCGCCGCCGCCTGCTGGGCCGGCCCGACGCCGTCCTGGATTACATGCAACACCGCTTGGCCGTACGCACGAAGCAGTGGCGTGACGACCAGATCTACGAGGTCGACGTACGGATCCTGCACCCACCGGCGTACGCGTCGGCCCTCTATCGCCGCGGCGGCAGCCTGGCCCTGCGCAAGGCCGCCCTGCTCCCCGGCACCGTCCGCACGGGCGTGGTCGCCAAGGCCGACGCCGGCATCGCCTGGGTCCACGCCTACCGCCGCCAGCAGTGGCACGCCGTCGGCCGCCGCATAGCCCTCGGCATCTTTCTCCTGGCCCTCCTCATCCAGTCCGCCACATGGGTCTCCGTCGACTACTGAAATGGCGACCGGACATCGACCGGCGACATTAGACAGTCGTCTCGCCGGGATATTCCGCTTCGAGTTCGGAGAGCAGGACATTTCGCTCGCGGCCGTAGATGGGCTCGCCGCCGGCCAGCAGGAGACGGTGGACGTAGACGAAGGCGTCGTCGTCGGCTCGGTCGGGGGCCTGGTCGACGATCCAGTACTCCGGGATGCCGTGCTCGGCGTACCAGGCGGCCTTGTCGGTGTATTCGCCGTTGGCCGCGCCCTCGGAGACGATCTCGACGACCAGGCTGAACGACGAGGCGCCGAGGTTGGAGTAGGAGGCCGGGTCGGCCGGCAGGCGGGTGACCACCCCGAGGTCGGGGATCCGGTTGTCGCGCGGGCGGTCACCGCGGACGCCCGGGTCCTGGAAGACGTTGAGCCCGGCGGCGTGCAGCATGAGCAGGACGCGGCGGGCGATCACCTTGTGCCAGAAGCTCGACGGGGCCGAGATGACGAGGTTGCCCTCGCGCAGCTCGTAGCGGTAGGGGCGGGGCAGCGCCGCCAGATCCTCGATGTCGAGGTCCTCGATGGGCGGCAGCGAGAAGTCGGTCACGAGCGGATCGCACCTCCACGCCGGAACGACGAACGGGACCGGCCTCACAGCCGATCCCGTTCACCATACTGGTCATGCGACCAGGCCGTCAGGCGTCGATGACGGCCATGATGTCGTCGCTGATGTCGGCGTTGGTGTAGACCTCTTGGACGTCGTCGCAGTCGTCCAGGGCGTCGACCAGCTTGAGCACCTTGCGGGCGGCTTCCTCGTCGACCTCGACGTTCATCGTGGGGACCAGCGACGAGTCGGCCGAGTCGTACTCGATGTTGGCCTCGCGCAGGGCCGTGCGCACCGCGATCAGGTCGGTCGGCTCGCTGACGACGACGAACTGCTCGCCGACGTCGTTGATCTCCTCGGCGCCCGCGTCCAGGACGGCCATCATCAGGTCGTCCTCGCTGATGCCCTCGCTCGGGACGATCACGATGCCCTTGCGATTGAACAGGTAGGACACGCTGCCGGCGTCGGCGAACGTGCCGCCGTTGCGGGTCAGCGCCGTACGCACCTCGGTGGCCGCGCGGTTGCGGTTGTCGGTCAGGCACTCGATCAGCAGGGCGACGCCGTTGGGTCCGTACCCCTCGTACATGATCGTCTGCCAGTCGGCGCCGCCGGCCTCGAGGCCCGAGCCGCGCTTGACCGCGTTGTCGATGTTGTTGTTCGGGACGGAGCTCTTCTTGGCCTTCTGGATGGCGTCGAAGAGCGTCGGGTTACCCGCCGGGTCCCCGCCGCCGGTGCGGGCCGCGACCTCGATGTTCTTGATCAGCTTGGCGAACATCTTGCCGCGCTTGGCGTCGATGACGGCCTTCTTGTGCTTGGTCGTCGCCCACTTGGAGTGGCCGGACATGCGTAACCTCCGTGGTGTCAGGCGGCCTGGCGGACCATCTCGACGAAGTACCGGTGGACGCGGAGGTCGCCGGTGAGCTCCGGGTGGAAAGCCGTGGCGAGCAGGTTCCCCTGCCGAACGGCCACAATCCTACCGGCGGCCTGCCCGTCCTTGACGCGGCCCAGCACCCGCACGTCGCCGCCGACCTCCTCGACCCATGGCGCGCGGATGAAGACAGCGTGAAAATCGCCGCCCGCGATGTCGTCGATGGCCACGTCGGCCTCGAACGAGTCGACCTGCCGGCCGAACGCGTTGCGCCGCACGGTCATCTCGATGCCCTGGAACGACTCCTGGTCGGGCCGCCCGTCGAGCACCTTCGCGGCCAGCATGATCATGCCCGCGCACGAGCCGTAGACGGGCATGCCGTCGGCGATCCGCTTGCGAATCGGGTCGAGCAGACCGAACGACACGGCCAGGTTGCTGATGGCGGTCGACTCCCCACCCGGGATGACCAGCGCCTCGACGTCGGCCAGCTCCTCGGGCCGCCGGATCGGCCGGGCCAGGGCGTCACTCTCGGCCAGCGCGGCGAGGTGTTCCCGAACGTCGCCCTGCAGGGCCAGCACTCCGATGTTCACGTGGTCAGCTTAGGCTCGGACGGTGTTCGCTTTACGCAGGGTGCGCGACCATCTCGACCGCAACAGCGCGGCGCCCCTCACGCTGAGCGACCTGGCCGCGCTGAGTGGCATGTCCAAATTTCACCTGGTACGGGCTTTTCGGCGGGCTTACGGCGAGCCCCCGATGCGCTATCTGTCCCGCCGGCGGATAGCCCAGGCGCAAGAGCTTCTGCGGTACGCGAATCTGACCGTCACCGAGGTCTGCATGGCGGTGGGCTTCTCGTCGCTGGGGTCGTTCTCGGCCCGCTTCTCCGACCTGGTCGGCGAGAGCCCGCTCGCCTATCAGCGCCGCTGGGCCGCGCAGGCGTCGCCCATCCCAGGGTGCTGGCTGTTCATGCACGGGGTGATAGCAATCGCGGAGAAGCCCCTTTCCGGCCCGGGCCTTAGCGTCGAGCCATGATTCTCAACGTCTCGCTGATGACGGTCTACTGCCTCGACCAGGACGCCACCCGCGACTTCTACGTCCGGCACCTCGGTTTCGAGCCCCGGGTCGACGCGACCATGGGCGAGTTGCGCTGGGTCACGGTGGCGCACCCCAACCAGCCCGAACTGGAACTGACCCTGATGGTGCCCGGCCCACCACTGTCGCCGGAGTCGGCCACGTTCATCCGGGGTCAGCTCGAGGCGGGCCAGATGGGCGGCTTCGGCCTGCGGGTCGACGACTGCCGCAAGACGTACGCCGAGTTGTCCGCGGCCGGGGTCGAGTTCCTTCAGGAACCGGCCGACCGTCCGTACGGCATCGAGGCCGTGATGCGCGACAACACCGGCAACTGGCTCGTGCTCGTCGAGCGCAAGGAGTTTCACCCCGAGGATCTCGCCTGAGCCCACCTGTGGACAACCCGGCTTCCCGCCTTGACAGCTCGTAAGATCAGCCCCTCTCCCTGGGTGGGCGGGGGAGGCGGCGGCGTAACAGGCAAGAAAAACTGTCGGTGCGGGAGGGGTGCGGGCAGCCGCTCGGGGCGGGTGAGGTGGATGCGGTTCGGGCCAGGCCACCGGGGTGTCGATTGGCCATCGGACGGGCCGGTCCTGGTGGATACGATTCGGTGACCGAAAAGTTGCGTGAGGAGCCGATTCACCATGTCTGAGAAGCCGATCACCATGTCTGAGAACCAGTCAGCCGTCGGGACCGCCAAGGTCAAGCGCGGCATGGCGGAGATGCTCAAGGGCGGCGTGATCATGGACGTCGTCACGCCCGATCAGGCCAAGATCGCTGAGGACGCGGGAGCCGTCGCCGTCATGGCGCTCGAGCGGGTGCCGGCCGACATCCGGGCCCAGGGCGGCGTGTCGCGGATGTCCGACCCCGACATGGTCGACGGCATCATCAACGCCGTGTCGATCCCGGTCATGGCCAAGGCCCGCATCGGGCACTTCGTCGAGGCGCAGATCCTGCAGTCGCTGGGCGTCGACTACGTGGACGAGTCCGAGGTGCTGACCCCGGCCGACTACGCCAACCACATCGACAAGTGGAATTTCACCGTCCCGTTCGTCTGCGGCGCCACCAACCTGGGTGAGGCGTTGCGCCGGATCACCGAGGGCGCCGCGATGATCCGGTCGAAGGGCGAGGCCGGCACCGGCGACGTCTCGAACGCGACCACCCACATGCGCAAGATCCGGCAGGAGATCCGCCGGCTGCAGAACCTGCCCGAGGACGAGCTCTTCGTGGCGGCCAAGGAGCTGCAGGCGCCGTACGAGCTGGTCCGTGAGGTGGCCGAGCTGGGCAAGCTGCCGGTGGTGCTGTTCACCGCGGGCGGCATCGCGACCCCGGCCGACGCCGCGATGATGATGCAGCTGGGCGCCGAGGGTGTCTTCGTCGGTTCCGGCATCTTCAAGGCCGGCAACCCGGCTCAGCGGGCCGCCGCGATCGTCAAGGCGACCACCTTCCACGACGACCCGGACGTGCTGGCCAAGGTGTCGCGCGGCCTGGGCGAGGCCATGGTCGGCATCAACGTCGACGACATCCCGGTCCCACACCGCCTGGCCGAGCGCGGCTGGTAAAAAGCGGCCGGTAAAGCGGCTAGACCGGCTCGAGCGGAGCCGCGGGGACGGCCGGCGACGGCAGCAGCAGCACGGCTGCGGGCATCGCCGGCTCCTCGATGTCGAAATATTGGGGGCGCGGGTAACTCCGCGCCATCCGCAAGGCCCGCACCAGCGGCCGGTGCCGGGCCGTGAGCGCGTCGCGCACCGTGTCGGTGTGCACCTGGCGGGCCAGCACCACCCGCCGGCTGGCGGCGATGAGCGTCCGCATCGCCGGGTCGGCGCCGGTCAGCGAGGCCGTCTGCAGCTGGCGGGTCAGATCGTTTTCGGCCGACTCGCGCTCGTCGGCCTCCGCGTCCAGCGCGAGCCGCGCCGCCGCGTAGAGCTCGATGACGTCGGACTGCTCGGCCACCACCGCGGCCGCCGCGGCCCGGCGCATCAGATGGGCGTCGAGGGCCCGCTCGGCCGACTGGGCGCGCACGTGCACCCGCTCGACCCGGTGAGCCGTCCACCCGAGGTAGGCCGCGAGCAGCACGACCGCCGCGACGACACCCACCACCCACCACATGGCCGGAATGGTAGTGCCCCGTGGCCGGGGAGTGTCAGGTGCCGGAACGTGGTTCCGCCCACTCCTCGTCCATGACCCGCCCGTCGGTGGCCTCGATCGCCGTGGCGTAGACCTCGAGGACACGCTGCGCGACGCTCGGCCAGTCAAAAGCCATGACCGCCGTACGCGCCGCCGCGGCCAGTTCGGCGCGGCGCCCGGGGGCGGAGAGCAACGTGTCGAGCAGCACACACAGGGCCTGAGCGTCGCCGGTGGGGAAGAGCGCCCCGGCCCGGCCGCCGTCGAGCACCCGGCGGAACGCGTCGAGGTCGCTGGCCGCGATCGCGGTGCCGGCCGCCATCGCCTCGGTGAGGATCATGCCGAAGCTCTCGCCGCCCGTGTTGGGCGCCACGTAGACGTCGACGCTGCGCAGCATGCGGGCCTTGTCGGCCTCGGAGACGAGCCCGAGGAACGTGACCCGCTCGTGCAGCTCGGCCGGGATCTCGTCGTACAGGTCGTCCGGGTCGCCGGGGCCGGCCACGAGCAGCCGCAACCCGGGCCGCTGCCGGGCCAGCTGCACGAACGCCGTACGCAGCAGGTTGAAGCCCTTGCGAGGCTCGGTGAAGCGCCCCAGGAAGCCGAGCGTCCCGCCCTCGCCGGGCCAGCCGTCCAGCGGCGGCGCGTCGGCGAACTTGGCCACCGCGACCCCGTTGGGGATCTCGACCGCTCCCCCGCCGAGATGCTCGACCTGCACCTTGCGGGCCAGTTCACTGACCGCTATCCGCGCGGTGATCTTTTCGACGACCAGCTGGAGCATGCCCTGAGCCGCGGAGAGGGCTCGCGACCGGGTCATCGCGGTATGGAAGGTGGCGACCACCGGGCCGCGGGCCGAGAGCACCGCCAGCAGCGACAGGCTGAGCGTCATCGGCTCGTGCACGTGCAGGACGTCGAACTGGCCGGCCTTGAGCCAGCGCCGCACCCGGGCCGTCGACACCGGGCCGAACGCGATGCGGGCGACCGAGCCGTTGTAGGGCAGCGGAACGGCCCGGCCGGCCGAGACCACGTAGGGAGGAAGCTCGGAGTCCTCGTCGGCGGGGGCCAGCACGCTCACGTAATGCCCGAGGCTGATCAGCGCCTCGGCGAGATCCATGATGTGGTTCTGCACGCCACCGGGCACGTCGAACGAGTACGGCGACACGATCCCGATGGCGAACGAGCGCCGGCTGGTCCGCATGGCGCCCTACAGCCACAGTTTCTGCAGCATGTGCCAGTCCTGCGGATGCTCGGCTATGCCCAGCTCGAAGGCGTCGGCGATCGCCTGGGTGGTCGCCTTGACCCGCACGTCGAGCGCGCCCTCGGTGGCCGGCGTGATGCGGCGCAGCACCGCCCACGTGCCGGTCGGCGTGAACGAGAGGTCGACCGCGAAGAGCGGCGCGCCGGTGCGGATGGCCAGGATCGCGGGCCCGGCCGGCATCCGGGTGCGCCCGCCGAAGAAGGTCACCTCGACCCCGTTGCGCGACAGGTCACGGTCGCCGAGCAGGCACACCGCGAAGCCCTGCTGGAGCCGCTCGGCGAGCACGTCGAGCGGGGCCCGCTGGCCGCCGGTGAGCGGCAGCACCTCCATGCCGAGCTTTTCCCGGTACGCCACGAACTGCTCGAACACGCCCTCGGGCTTGAGCCGTTCGGCCACGGTGACCATGCGCCAGCCGTGCGAGACGACCCAGGCCGCCGCGGCGTCCCAGTTGGCCAGGTGGGGCAGGGTCAGCACGACGCCGTTGCCGTCGGTGATCGCCTGCTTGAGCTCGCCGAAGTTCTCGCTCGACATGCCGAAGCCGGCCAGGAACTGCTCTTTCGTCTGCGACGGCAGCCGGAACGCCTCGAGCCAATACCGCGCGTACGACCGCAGCCCGTCACGCACCAGCGAGTCGTCCAGCCCGGGCCGGACCTGGGTCAGGTTGCGGCGCAGACGCTGGGTGCCCGGGCCGTTCTGCTTGTACGCCCGGTCGGCCGCGGCCGTGAAGAGCCGGCGG
This sequence comes from Actinoplanes sp., assembly GCA_965217855.1. Lineage (GTDB taxonomy): Bacteria > Actinomycetota > Actinomycetes > Mycobacteriales > Micromonosporaceae > Actinoplanes. The sequence continues at coordinate 56,584 of CBDCJN010000006.1, forward strand.
GCCACCGGCAGCGGCAGGGCACGGACCACCCGCCACCCGGCCGCGTAGCCGAATTCGATCAGCCGATCCTTCACGCAGCCGGTTCCCTGTCACTCTCCGGGAGCGGCTGGGGCTCGGTGCGGGCCGCGTGGATCAGCCGCTGGAAGACGGTGACCAGCGACAGCGCGGCCAGCACCCAGAGCGCGGCGGGCAGGCCCCAGTCGAGGCCGAAGCCGCCGAGCAGACCGCCGACGCCCACGATGAGCAGGCGTTCGAGGCGCTCGGCGATGCCGACGTCGGCGTTCAGCCCGAGGCTCTGGGCGCGCGCCTTGACGTAGGAGACGACCTGACCGGCCGAGAGGCTGATCAGGGCCGCGACCATCCCGCCGTACGGGTTGCCCTCGCCGGCCAGGTAGTAGGTGACGGCGCCGAACACCGCGGCGTCGGCCAGCCGGTCCATCGACGAGTCGAGGAGGGCGCCGAACTTGCTGTTGTTCGGCTTCATCCGGGCCATCGTGCCGTCGAGCGCGTCGGTCAGGGCGAAGGCGGTGACGATGACGGTGCCCCAGATGAGGTGGCCCGTCGCACCGAAATAGGAGCCGAACAGCACGCCGACGGTTCCGGCGATGGTAACGGCGTTGGGGGTGACCCCCATGCGCAGCAGGAAGCGGGCGGTCGGGTTGACGCCGTAGGCGACAACGGCGCGCGCAGGTACTTGGACGATCTTTGCCATGGCCGTCCCACCTTATCGGCCGCACGGGAGGTCAGCGCGTCCCGCCGACACCTCGTAGCCGTATCGTCCATCCGACCGCCCCGCCCACCACCCCTAAACTGACTGAAGCAAGCCTTGTGCGACGTTTGACGGCGACGAGCCGACTACAAAGGGTTGCCCTCCGGACACCGCCGGGTGTGGGATTTGGGAAACAGCGTCGTAACAGTCATCGAACGACGGGAGCGGTCGCCATGGCGCAGAAGACCTCGGAGAAGGGGCTCAACGGCGCGACGGCGCCGGTGGTGACCGAGCCCGGCAGAGTACGCAACGTGGTGCTGGTGGGCCACTCCGGCGCGGGCAAGACGACCCTGGTCGAGGCCCTGCTGGCCGCCACCGGGACGATCTCCCGGGCCGGCTCGGTGACCGACGGCACCACGGTGTCCGACCACGACCCCGCCGCCGTCCGCCAGCAGCGCTCGGTCGCGCTGGCCTGCACCCCGCTGGTGCACCAGGACGTCAAGATCAACCTGCTCGACACCCCCGGTTACGCCGACTTCGTCGGGGAGCTGCGCGCCGGCCTGCGGGCCGCGGACGCCGCGCTCTTCGTCGTCTCGGCCGTCGACGGCGTCGACGAGGCCACCGCCGCGCTCTGGGACGAGTGCGCCACGGTCGGCATGCCCCGGGCCGTGGCGATCACCCGGCTCGACCACCCCCGGGCCGACTACGAGGAGACCCTGGCCGACTGCCAGGAGGCGTTCGGCGAGAACGTGATGCCGATCTACCAGCCCATGCTCGGCGACGACGGCAGCTCCGTGGCCGGCCTGATCGGCCTGGTCACGCTGCGGGTGCTCGACTACTCCGAGGGCTATCCGCCGCGGGTCGGCGAGGCCGAGCAGCAGCATCTGAACCCGATCGCCGACGACCGGAACGCGCTCATCGAGGGGATCATCGCCGAGAGCGAGGACGAGACCCTGATGGACCGCTACCTCGGCGGCGAGCTGATCAGCACCGCCACGCTGCTGCCGGACCTGGAGAAGGCGGTCGCCCGGGGCAACTTCTACCCGGTCGTCCCGGTCTGCTCGGGCACCGGCGTGGGCCTCGACGCGCTGCTCGACGGCCTGGTCAGCAGCGCGCCGTCGCCGCTCGAGCACGACCTGCCGGTGGTCACCGGGGTCGACGGCTCGCCCCGCCCGCCGCTGACCTGCGACCCCGCCGGGCCGCTGGTGGCCGAAGTGGTCAAGACCACGATCGACCGGCACGTGGGCCGGGTCTCGCTGGTCCGGGTCTTCTCGGGCACCCTGCGCCCCGAGCAGACGCTGCACGTCTCCGGGCACGGGCTGGCCGACCGCGGTCACCCCGACCACGACGCCGACGAGCGGGTCGCGCACGTCTACTCCCCGCTCGGCGCCCAGCTGCGCGAGGTCGGGCAGTGCATCGCGGGCGACATCTGCGCGATCACCAAGTCGGGCACGGCCGAGACCGGCGACACACTCAGCAGCAAGGAGCAGCCGCTGCTGATGGAGCCGTGGACGATGCCCGAGCCGCTGCTGCCGATCGCCGTGGTCGCCAAGACCCGCTCCGACGAGGACGCGCTGGCCAAAAACCTCTCCCGCCTGGTCGCCGGCGACCCGACCCTGCGGCTGGAGCGCAACGCCGACACCCACCAGCTGGTGCTCTGGACGATGGGCGAGGCGCACGCCGACGTGGTGCTCGACCGGCTGCGCGCGGGCGGCGTCGAGCTCGACACCGAGCCGGTCAGGGTGCCGCTGCGCGAGACCTTCGGCTCGGCCGCCCAGGGGCACGGGCGGCACGTCAAGCAGTCCGGCGGCCACGGGCAGTACGCGGTCTGCGAGATCCACGTCGAGCCGCTGCCCCGGGGTTCGGGCTTCGAGTTCGTCGACAAGGTGGTCGGCGGCGCGGTGCCGCACAACTACATCCCCTCGGTCGAGAAGGGGGTGCGGGCCCAGCTCGAGCGCGGCCTGATGGCCGGCTACCCGGTGGTCGACCTGCGGGTGACCCTGGTCGACGGCAAGGCCCACAGCGTCGACTCGTCGGATGCCGCCTTCCAGACCGCCGGGGCGCTGGCGCTGCGCGAGGCGGCCTCGGCCGGCCAGGTCACGCTGCTCGAGCCGATCGACGAGATCGTCGTCCGGGTCCCCGAGGCGTACGTGGGTGCGGTCATGAGCGACCTCTCCGGGCGCCGCGGCCGGCCGCTGGGCACCGACAACGACGGCGAGCACAGCCTGGTGCGGGCCGAGGTGCCGGCGACCGAGCTGATCCGGTACGCCGTCGAGCTGCGCGCCCTCTCCTCGGGCTCGGGCACCTTCACCCGCACCTACACCCGGCACGAGCCGATGCCGTCGCACCTGGCCGAGGGAGTCACCAAGGAGTCCACTACACGGTGATGGCGTTCGCGGCGTCACGCAGCGGCGCCAGCACCCGCTCGATGACCTGCTCCTTGCGCGGGTGGAACTTGAGGGTGCGCATCCCGTAGTTCCGGAAAGCGATCATAAGACGGCCGCCGGGCACCATGTCCTTGACCATCCGGCGGCCGAACGCCATGTTCTTGGCCACGTAGGGGCGCATCCGGGCCTCGTACGCCGCGAGGGCCTCGTCCTGGCTTTTCGAGGCGAGCTCGTCGGCCAGCACGTAGGCGCCCACCAGCGCGAGGCTGGTGCCCTGACCCGAGGAGGGTGCGGGGCAGTGCGCCGCGTCCCCGAGCAGCACCACGCGCCCGGACGACCAGCGCGGCGCCTCGACCTGGCTGAGCGAGTCGAAGTAGAAGTCGTCGGCCGCCTCGAGCGCCTTGAGGAACTCCCCGGTGCGCCAGCCGCCGCCCGCGAAGGCGTCCGCGACCAGGCGTTTCTGGGCCGCGACGTCGCGCCGGTCGTGGGCCAGGTCGGGCGCTGCGAAGATCATGCCGACTCGCGCCGGGCCGGCCTTGTCCATCGCGTAGGCGAAGGTCAGCCGGCCGGGCTCGGCATACATGACCTCCTCGCGGTGGATGCCGAGGGTGTTGGCGGTCGAGAAGATCGAGATGTAGCCGCCCAGGTGGCTCAGTGGCACGTCGCCCAGCACCTGCCGCCGGGTGGCCGAGTGCAGGCCGTCGGCCGCCACGACCAGCGCGAACCGGCCGGTGCGCCCGCTCGCGAAGGTCACGTCGACCCCGTCCGGCCCGTCCTTGAGCGAGGCGATCGAGTCGCCGAAGACGAAGTCGGCTCCGCACGAGGAATGCAGGATGCCGCTGAGGTCGCCCCGCATCAGTTCGAGGTCGTCGCCGCGCCGGCCCATGATCAGGTCGGCCGGGAGCGCGGCGAACGGCTTGCCGACCCTGTTGACGTAGGTGATCTGGCGCATGCCGGTGTCGGCGGCCTGCGCCTGCTCGTAGACGCCGAGGCGATGCAGCACGGTGGCGGCCGCGCCGCGGACGTCGACCTTGTAGCCCGCGGAGCGCGGCCCGGAAGCCCGCTCGACGACGGTGACGTGGCGGCCCTGGCGGGTCAGGAGGTGGGCGAGGGCGGGGCCGGCAATTCCGGCTCCGGAGATGAGCACGTCGGTTGTCATGCGAGTTACTATACAAACGTCTTACACGTTTGTATAGAAGTTAAGGTGGCCACTCATGGGGCATCGGGACGATCTGCTGGCCGGCGCGAAGAAGGCGCTCTACGACAAGGGCTACGCCCGCACCACGGCGCGCGACATCGTCGCGCTGTCCGGCACCAACCTGGGGTCGATCGGCTATCACTACGGCTCGACCGAGGCGCTGATGACGGCGGCGATGCTGGGCGCGATGGAGGACTGGGGCGACGAGCTGGCCCGGGCCTTCGCCGAGGAGCCCGAGGGCGACGACGCCGACCCGGTGATCGGCTTCTGGCGCCGGGTGATCCACTCGATCACCACGCATCGCGAGCTGTGGCTGGCCAGCGTCGAGGTGATGATCCAGAGCGAGCACAACCCGCACCTGCGGGCCCAGCTCGCGGCCGGGCTCGCGGCCGGCCGCCGGGGCATGGCCGCCGTCGCCACCGGCATCGACGAGGACAAACTGGACGAGGCCACCGTGCGCACGGTCGGCTCGGCCCAGATGGCGCTGATGTCCGGCGTGGTGACCCAGTGGCTCACCGACCCGGCAAGCGCCCCGAGCGCCGAGGAGATCGCCGCGGGCGTCCGCGCCCTAAGCCGCGGGCCAGGCCTTGATCAATAGCCGGCGGGTGTCGGCCAGCAGCTGAGGCAGCACCTTGGTCCGGCTCACCACCGACATGAAGTTGGCGTCGCCGCCCCACCGCGGCACCACGTGCTGATGCAGGTGGGCGGCGATTCCCGCGCCGGCCACGGCGCCCTGGTTCATGCCCAGGTTGAAGCCGTGCGGGCTGCTCGCCGACCGGATCACCCGCATCGCCGTCCGGGTGAAGGCGGCCAGCTCGACGGTCTCGTCGTCGGTGAGATCGGTGTAGTCGGCGACGTGCCGGTAGGGACAGACCATCAGGTGACCCGGGTTGTACGGATAGAGGTTGAGCACCGCGAAGACCAGCTCGCCGCGCGCCACGACCAGGCTCTCCTCGTCGGGGGTACCGGGAGCGCGGCAGAACGGGCAGCCGCCGGGCTTCTCGTAACCGCCCTCGGGCCTTTCCTCGCCCGTGACGTAGCCCAGCCGGTGCGGCGTCCAGAGCCGCTCCAGGCCGTCGGGTTCCCCGGTCTCGACGTGCTCGGCTTCGTCGCTCACAAGCCTCACCCTACTGAGCGCCTGTTTCAAAAGGGATGATCGGGCTGCGGCGAGGCCCAGCCGCCGTCTGGCCGCACCGCAACTCGACCCCCCTTCTGAAACAGGCGCTACGCGGGCTGGGCGACGGCTGTCCCGTGCAGCTGGAAACCGCCACCACCGCGGCGCTTGGCCTCGTACATGGCGGTGTCGGCCATCCGCAGCAGGTCGTCCGGGCCGGCCACGTCGGTGTGCGACAGCGCGATGCCGACGCTGGCCGCGGTCTGCAGCCGCCGGGACCCGATCGGGATGACCTGGTCGAGCGACGCCACGATCCGCTCGGCGACCACGACGGCGTCGCGGGCCGAGGCCAGATCCTCGGTGATCACCACGAACTCGTCACCGCCGAGCCGGCCCACGGTGTCCTCGTCCCGGACGCACTCGTGCAACCGCTCGGCCACCGCCTGCAGCAGCTGGTCGCCCACGTTGTGCCCGTGCACGTCGTTGACCTGCTTGAAGCCGTTCAGGTCGAGCAGCAGCGCACCGACCGGCCGGCCGGAGCGCCGGGCCCGGGCCAGGGCGCCGGTGAGCCGCTCGCGCAGCATCGCCCGGTTGCCCAGACCGGTCAGCGGGTCGCGCAGGGCCCGCTCGGTCAGCTCGGTGGTCAGGGCGGCGCTGGCCAGGGCCAGGGCGACCTGGGTGCGCAGCGCCTGCAGCGACTGGAAGACCTCGGCCGGCAGGTCGGCGTCGGCGCTGACCGACAGCATGCCGAAGAACCGGTCGCCCAGGGTCAACGGCATCAGCGTGTACGGCCGGTCGGTCGCCCGGTCGAGGTTGGAGAAGCCGAGAGCGGCCAGATCCCGGACGACCACCACCTCGCCGGCCAGCAGCCGGGCGATCAGGCTCGCCGTCCCCTCCGAGGCCGCGACGGAGCGGCCGACCATGGCGTCGGCGTGAGCCCCGGAGGCCTCGGCCACGTGGAAACCGCTCGCGTCGAGGTCCACGATCGTCGCCCGGGCGCCGGGAATGTCGGCCAGCAGGGTGCCGGCCGCCCGCACCGCGAGCCGGTGCACCTCGGTCTCGTCGGCGGTGTGGATCAGCGCCGTGCCCAGTTCGCTCAGCACCTGTTCGCGGGCCACCGAGCGGCGCAACGCGCGCAGGTCGGCGTCGCGGCCGGCCAGCATGCGGACGACCACGACCATGACGGCCACGATCACCACCGCCTGGGCGAAGCCGATCCAGGTGTGGTGCATCACCGACCAGAACGCGGCGACCGCGAGGCCGCCGACGATGAAGAGACTGTTGGCCCTGGGCATGCCCGATCTTTCGGCCCCGCCCCCACCCGCCTGAGCGATGCCCCGGTAGCGGTTGGGTTAGCTCCGGGCGGAGAGCCAGCCCGGCAGCGGCTCACGGGCCGACAGCCAGCCGGCGGGGATGCCGGCCGGGCCGGTGTGGGCGGCCACGATGCCGCCGGCGATGGCGCAGGTCGTGTCGACGTCGCCGCCGGCCCGCACGCACGCCCCGATCGCGGCCGGATAGTCGTCGAGGAAGCGGTCGGCCACCCAGACCGCGAACGGCACGGTGTCGCGGGCCATCGCCCGGGTGCCGTTGCCCAGCTCGTACGCGGCCTCGAGCGGATCGGTCAGGCGGCCGGCCACCGTGAGGCCGTCGCGCACCCGCCCGGCCGGAGTGTGCGCGGCCACCGCCGGCAGCAGCCGGGGCCGTTGCCCGTCGAGCCGGCCCGCCGCCGCCACGGCCGCGGCGACCGTGACCGCCACTCCCCCGGCGATGCCCTCGGCGTGCGCGTGGGTGACCTCGGCCGCCCGGGCCCCCTGGGCGGCGGCGCGGGCGAGCGAGTCGGCGTGCCAGGCGCCGAGCGGGGCGGCCCGCATGGCGGCGCCGTTGCCGGCCGAGCCCTGCCCGTCGAAGGCGGCGGCCGCGGCGATCGGCCAGGGCAGCCCCTCCCGGATCTCGCGCAGCATCACCACCGCGCCCGGGCCGTAGCCGCGATAGGGATCGTGATGCCGGCCGAGCAGATCGGCGAACGCGTCACGGTCGAAGTCGCCGTCCTCGAGCACCGCCACGAGACAGCACGCCTCTTCGGTGTCGTCCGTCCACGGCCACGGCGCGACCGGTGGATCGCGAAGGTCGACCGGCGCGACGAAGTGCTGCGCGCCCAGCGCGTCACCGACGCTCAGCCCGGCCAGGCTCTCGAGCGCCAGCGCGAGGCGCGTATCGGGAAAAAGAGTGAATGACATCGGCACAACGGATGGTATTCCCTTACGTAGAGTGATCGAAGGGTGTCCCTGGATGACCGGTTAGGCCGTGCCCGCCGGAGCCAGTACCTTCTTCGCATGGCCACGGTGTTGCTCGTCGAGGACGATCACGTCGTGCGCGGTGCCATGCTTCGCTCGCTAGCCGACCGGGGGCATGCCGTGCACGCCGTCGGCACGGCTCTCGACGCGCTGCGGCGGGTCGCGGCCGAGACCCCCGACCTGGTCGTGCTCGATCTCGGGCTGCCCGACCTGGACGGCTCGGACGCCCTGCGCATGCTCCGCGGCATCACCGACGTGCCGATCATCATCGCTACGGCCCGTGACGACGAGCAGACCGTCGTCCGGCTGCTGCGGGCCGGCGCCGACGACTACATGGTCAAACCGTTCACCGGCGCCCACCTGGACGCCCGGATCGCCACCGTGCTGCGCCGGGTCGGCCGGGCCAGTCGTACGGCGCAGCCCGCCGTGCACGAGGTCGGCGAGCTCCGGGTGGACGTCGGCGAGCGCAGCGCCACCCTGGGCGACCAGCCGCTCGCGGCTGACCCGCAAGGAGTTCGACCTGCTGGCGTACCTCGCCGCCCGCCCAGGCCGGGTGGTTTCCCCGTCGCGAGCTGTTGGAGGAGGTATGGCGACAGCCATCGGTCGGCGAGGATCAGACGATCGACGTGCATCTGTACTGGCTCCGTCGGAAACTGGGCGAGTCCGCGGCGAAGCCTCGCTACCTGCGCACCGTGCGGGGGGGGTCGGCTTCCGGTTGGTGGCGCCGGACTGAGGGCTCGTCTGGCCTACATCACCGCTGCCACGACTGCCGTGGCCGCTCTCGCCTTTCTCGTCCCGCTCGGCTGGGAGCTGCGCAGCGACCACCGCGAACAGGCTCTGGCCACCGCTGAGCGGCAGAGCGCCAAGGTGGCCGGCGCGATCACCGTCGGAGCCGGCGCCAAGGGCATGGCCGCGGCCCATGGCCGGCACGGGCGGCCGCATCGTGGTGCACGCGCCGGGCACGACCGCGGGCGGACGGGCCGACGCCGGGGGAGATCCAGCATGCGGCGTCCAGCGGCTCGACGGTCACCCAGAACGTCGACGGCGGCGAGGTGCGGCTCGAACCGGTCGCGTACGCCGGCCGTACGTCGGTGATCGAGGTCTTCGTGCCCGAAAGCGAGCTCACCAGCGGCACCGGCCGCAACTGGTGGCTGCTGCTCGGCATCGCGCTGGTGCTGGTCGCCGGCAGCGTCATCGTGGTCGACCGGCTCGCCCGCGGCGCCGTCAACTCGGCCCGCAACCTGGTGCACGCGGCCATGGCCGTCGGCGGCGGCGACCTCGGCGTGCGCATCCAGCCCTCGGGCCCACGGGAACTGGCCCGAGGCGGGCTACGCGTTCAACCGCATGGCCGACCGGCTGGTCACCTCGCGCACCGACGAGCGCGAGATGGTCGCCGACCTGTCGCACCGGTTGCGCACCCCGCTGACCGCGCTGCGGCTGGACGCCGAGGCGCTCGACCCGGACGACACCCAGATCATCAGCCTGACCGACGACGAGATCGACCGGCGCCGGGGCATCCGGCGCATCCGGCAGGCCATCGTCACCCTGGAGGACGAGGTCAACCAGCTGATCAACACCACCCGCCAGGCGGTCGCGGCTCAGGTGGCGGCCGCGCCCGAGACCGGCGTGTGCGATGCCAGCGAGGTCGTGCGCGAGCGGATGACGTTCTGGTCGGCGCTGGCCGGCGACCAGGATCGGCAGTACCGCGTGGTCGGCGCGCAGATGCGCATCCCGGTTCCGGTCGCGCGCGCGGAGCTGGCGGCCGCACTCGACGCGATTCTGGGTAATGTGTTCCGCTACACCCCCCAGGGCACGGCGTTCGAGGTGGGCATCTCGCGGCGTGGACGGCTGGGGTCGCGGTGCGTGTCGACGACGCCGGCACCGGCATTCCCGATCCGGAGAAAGCAATGCAACGTGGCCAGAGCAACCAGGGTTCCACCGGGCTCGGGCTCGACATCGCCCGCCGGGCGGCCCAGTCCGCGGGCGGCTCGGTCAGCCTCGACCGGGCGGCCATGGGCGGCGCGAGCGTGGTCATGCTGTTCCGCCGACGCCGACGCCGACGCCCAAACAGGCCAGCCGTTTCGGTCTGGTCGGGCGCCTGGCCCGGGAGCGTGGCAGCCGCCCGGCCCGGTCCGAGTGAAGCGGGCCATGTTCTTGCTTAGTTCTCTCTTAAAGGCGTTCCGCTCGTGGGCCGGGGCTGGCAGTGTTCGCCCCGATCCCTTCCGGCCCGCAGTCAGCTCGCCCGCCGTCAACAGGCATCGTGCACCAGCCAGGCAAGGAGAGGTTTTGTCCGCGCATCGCCGACCGGCCCCGCGTGGTCATCGCCGGGCCGTTTCCGGGCGGCCCCACCGGTTGCTGCCGGTCGCCCTCGGCCTGGCGCTGCTGGGTGTGGGGCGGAGTGGTCGGGCCGAGCGTGGTCGGCACCGTCACCGGCGGCACCGACTCGCGGAACCTGTCGCTCACCTCACTGCCGGCCGACAAGCCGGCCGAGGGCCTGGTCTACGACGGTCTCAAGCCGGCCAAGGCGGGCACGCTCTGCGCGGGTTCGTACGAGTTGGACAAGCAGACCTGCACGCACGGCCCCCGACGAGGCGCCGACCGGCCTCGACGTGCGCAGCGACGTCACCCCGGTGACGGCCAAGGTGCCCGAGCCCAAGCTACCGGTCCGCGAGAGCGCCACCTCGACCCCGAGCGACGCCGAGCTCGCCCGTGACGAGGGTGGCAGTGCGCTGACCGCCGAAGCGCCGGCCCTGGTGCCCGACGCGGCCCCGGGCGAGGCCGACTTCATCATGGGCGCGCACGACGTGGCCTGCGAGGGCGACGGGCGCAGCGGTAAGCGCGTCCAGGTCCCTCTATCTGCACGAGTCGGGCACGGCCAGCCGCTACAGCGACTTCCTCGGCTCGATCCGCACCTGGTCGACCGGTGTCGACCAGATCTTCGACGAGAGCGCGAGCGGCCGAGACCGGCGGCTCCCGGCACGTGCGCTTCGTGACCACCCCGCAGTGCCGGGTCGACGTGTCCGAGGTGCAGCTGGCCGACCAGCGCAAGCTGACCTCGTTCACCGGCCAGCATCGGCGCGCTGGGCACGAAACTGGGCTACAACCGCACCGACCGCAAATACCTGATGTTCGCCGACGCCAACGTCTACTGCGGCATCGGCGACCTACATCGCCGACCGGCGGCCCGGGCTCGGGCAACCGCAACAACGGCGGTCCCTCCTACGGCCGGGTCGACTCGGGCTGCTGGAGCTCGAGCGATGGCCGCGCAGGAGCTGACCCAGACGCCTCGGCGCGGTGCTCACCGACTCGCCCAACGCCAGCGGCGCGGGCGGCTGCCTGGACGAGTACGACCTGCTCTGCGGGCAAGGACCGCTCGGGCAAGCCGCTGAAGCAACGTCTGCCCGAAGCGGCACGAGAACGCGCCTCGACTGCGGCCACGACGACTACTTCAGCACCAACCCGAAGCCGGGCAGCTATCCTGGCCAAGAACTGGAACATCGCGCAGCAGCGAGTTCCTGCTGCGCAGCGACGGCGGCGACGACATCCCCGACGTGCCGGGCGCACCGGAACCGGCCGCACCGCAGAGCTCGGCCCCGGGCCGAGCCCGACGCGACGCCGAGTGCCGAGCCCACCCCGACGGTGACCGACCCGGGTACGGCCGACGGTGGCGGCG
>CBDCJN010000007.1:0-87950 GCA_965217855.1 Actinoplanes sp.
ATCTCGCCGGTGATCTCGGCAATCAGAGCATCGGCGGCTATGCGCGCGGCCGGCAGATCGGCGGCGGCCTTACCCACGGTTGTGACCAGCTGGTCGGCCTGGTCAACTGCCTGCTCCGCGGCTCGCACCGCAAGCGCGGCCTCGGCGCGATCCCCACCAGGCACATCCCCAGCCCCAGACGCCCCAGACGGCGAATTGTCTTCGTGTCCGGTGCCGGCGTTGGTGCCAGAGAGGGCCTCGCGGGCTGCGGCGAGGGCGGATGCGGCGAAGGACAGCCGTTCGCGGGCTTGCGGCACGTTGGTGGTGATCGCTGTGACCGTGCCGCCGGAGTAGCGGGTCTGCAGCTCTTGGGCGGTGGCCTCGGTGGCCGGCAGGGAAGCCTCGATCGTGGCCCGGCGCTGGTCGATCTCGGCGGCGGCCTCGGCGGCCCGGCCCTCCAGGTCACGGAGGCGGTCGAAGGCCTCCGATTCCGCGTCCAGGCGGTCGTCGGCGGCCTTGCAGAGCTCGACGATGCGGGTCAGCGTGGCGCGCCGGGTGGGCTCGTCGGGCGCGGGCACCTCGTCGAGCGTCATGCGCAGGCGGAACGCTTCGGCCACGTCCCGGCGGGAGGCCTCGAGCGCGGCCTGGAACGGCGCGGTCGCCTGGGTGCCGTACTGCGCGGTGGCCATGCCCAGTTCGCGTTCGCCGGCCCGCAGGTCGTCGTCAAGCTCGATGAGCAGGGCGTTGGCCTGATTGGTGAGCTCTTCCAGGCTGGGGCCGGACGGCACGGACCGCTCCCCGGCGGGGGCCGGACGGGCGGCCGCACGCCGTCGCCGCAGCCAGAACCACGCGAGCGCCACGATGACGATCAGGGCCAGGACGAGGAACACCCAGCCGTAGCCGCCCGAGCTCTCGGCGTCCGCGTATCCCCGTGCTCCGGCGATCACCGCGCCCGACCAGTCGCTCTTGCTCAGGGCGGGCTCGATGTCGTTGGCGGCGACGTCGGCGAGCTCGCTGTCGCTGAGCCGCGAGGCGGTGGGGAACGAGTAGGCGTACGCCCGATCGGTCACCGCGACCGCGAGCAGCGCGTCGCGGTCGCCCAGGTCGCTGAGCCGGGCCGTCTCATCTGTCCACTGCTGGGCCGCCGTGCCGTCGAAGGAGTCGACCATCACGACCCACAGCTGAAGCCCGGTCTTCTGTTGCAGGTCGCTGAGCGCCGCGTCGACGGCACTGCGGTCGGCGAGCACCCCGGCCGGATCGGTCACCTGGGTGGCGAGCCGCTCGGGCGCCTGGGCGACGGCCGGCCCGCCGACCAGCACGACGGCAGCGCTGATCAGGGCCACCAGCGGAAGAACAAAAACTCGGCGCAGGGTCGGTGTCACCAGCCCAACCTAGGCCCCACCGCCCTCCCGCGCCGCCGCAGTCCCAGCCCTGTGGATAACGAGATCTCCCACGCTCAGAGAGGCGTAGGGTCGGCGCCCCCGGGCGGGTGGGCCGGCTAGGGGATGTATTGCCGGCCCACCATCGCGACGAACGGCCTGTGGACAACCGGACGTGGTCGGCCCGGCAGCCCCGGGGCGGGGGCCGGCAGAGGGTCGTAGCAAAGCCGGCCCCAAAGGCGAACGAGCTGTGGACAACCGAACACGGCCACTCGCTGACGCGTAACGTCGGCATCCCGGCCGAACCGGTACCGCAGCGGGCCGTAAGACAGGGGCGACGGGGAAACGCGCGGGGCCGGCCCAGCAATCTGGGCCGGCCCCGTGAAAAAACTGCTCAGGAAAGGTGGGCGAGGAGATCTTGTCGGGTCAGCACGCCGGCGGGCTTGCCGTCGATCAGGACCATGGCGGCGTCCGACTTTTCCAGCAGGGCCACCGCCTCGCTCACCGGCTGGCCGCCGCCGATCATCGGCAACGGCTCGCCCATGTGCCGTTCTATCGTGTCGTGCAGGTGGGCCTGGCCGGTGAACAAGGCATCCAGCAGGGCCTTCTCCGCGATCGACCCGGCCACCTCGCCGGTGACGACCGGGGGCTCGGCCTTGAGCACCGGGAGCTGCGAGATGCCGTACTCGCGCATGTAATCGATCGCGTCGCGGACCGTCTCGGTCGGGTGGACGTGGACCAGCGGGGGCATCTCGCCGCCCTTGCCCTCCAGCGCGTCGGCCACCGTGGGGGCGCCCTCGACGGTGCGGAGGAAGCCGTACCGGGCCATCCAGTCGTCGTTGAAGATCTTGGAGAGGTAGCCTCGGCCGCCGTCCGGCAGGAGCACCACGATGACGTCGTCGGGGGCGGCTCGGCGGGCCACCTCGAGGGCCGCCACGACCGCCATGCCGCAGGACCCGCCGACCAGCAGGCCTTCCTCGCGGGCGAGGCGCCGGGTCATCTCGAACGAGTCGGAGTCGGAGACCTCGATGATCTCGTCGCAGATCGTGCGGTCGTACGTGGTGGGCCAGAAATCCTCGCCCACGCCCTCGACCAGGTAGGGACGGCCTGTCCCGCCGGAGTAGACCGAGCCCTCCGGGTCCGCGCCGACCACGCTGACCTGACCCTGCTCCTTGAGGTAACGCCCGACGCCGGTTATCGTGCCGCCAGTGCCGACGCCCGCCACGAAGTGGGTGATCCGGCCCTCGGTCTGCTTCCAGAGCTCGGGGCCGGTCTCCTCGTAGTGGGACCGCGGGTTGGCCATATTGCTGTATTGATCCGGCTTCCACGCGCCGGGCACCTCGCGGGCCAGGCGGTCGGAGACGTTGTAGTAGGAGCGCGGGTCCTCGGGGGCGACCGCGGTGGGGCAGACGACCACGTCGGCGCCGTACGCCTTCAGGACGTTCCGCTTGTCCTCGCTGACCTTGTCAGGGCAGACGAAGATGCACTTGTAGCCGCGTTGCTGAGCGACCAGGGCCAGGCCGACGCCCGTGTTTCCGCTGGTCGGCTCGACGATGGTGCCACCGGGCTGGAGCAGGCCGGCCTGTTCGGCGTCGAGCACCATCCGCATGGCGATCCGGTCTTTGACCGAACCGCCCGGGTTGAAGTACTCGACCTTGGCCAGCACCGTCGCGGCGATGCCCTCGGTGACCTTGTTGAGCTTGACCAGGGGGGTGTCCCCGATGATGTCGACGACGTTGTCGTAGTAGCGCACGCTTTAGACTACGACTATCCGATCCTGCTCCTTCTCCCACTCCAGGAAGCGCTGCGTTTCGGCCAGCACCGACCCGGCCAGCCAGGCGACCATCACCGCGTCGTCGGCCAGGCCGACGACCAGGAGGAAGGCCTCCGGGATGACGTCGATCGGCGAGATCACGTACGCCGTGGCCGCGGCCATCAGGGCCACGCGCATGCCGCCGTCGTACTGGCCTCGCATGGTCGCTCGCATCATCCGCGGGATCGCCGCGATGCGGGTGGACAGCGACGGACCACCCTTGGCCCCGGACATCAGCGCCTTGGCCAGCGCGGTGAACGCCGCCGTCCGTTTCAGCGTTTTCGCCATGCTGTTCTCCTTTTGCTCCCCCAACCGACTTGTCGCTACTCCAGCATGACTTGGGCGCGCCATGATTGCCTCTCGTAGCCGCGCGCTAGCCTCGAATTCCCTACCGGTTTCGCCTCGTCGAGGACCGGGCAGTTGCCCGAAACGAGCGACAGCGAGGGAGCTTGTGAGCACGATCGAAATGACCGCGGAAGACTGGCGCCGCCTCAAACTGGCTGGTCAGGTCCTCGGCGGTGTCACGGGAGTCGTGGCCGGAGTGACCGCCTTGTCGGCCGGTCTGCTGCTGCGGCAGGCCGCTGACGCGCGCAAAATCATTCCGATGGCCGAAGCGCCTCCGCCTCGGGGCGACGGCCTGTACGGCGCGAAGTTCGGCGGCAAGCCGCTGAGCCTGGTGATCCTCGGGGATTCGTCCGCCGCCGGGTTCGGCGTGCACCGTCCCCGCGAGACACCGGGTGCGCTGCTGGCCACCGGCGTGTCGCGCCGCCTGCACCGGCCCGTGCGTCTGCACCGGCTGGCCGTGGTCGGTTCGATGTCGTCCGGCCTGCCTTATCAGGTGGATGACGCTCTCGAGTACGAGCCGGATGCGGCCGTCATCCTGATCGGCGGCAACGACGTCACCCACGTCTCCGACCGCGCGTCCGCGATCCGGCATCTGGGCGACGCCGTGCGCCGGCTGCGCGAGAACGGGTGCAAGGTGGTCGTCGGCACCTGCCCCGACATCGGCGCCATCCAGCCGATCAAGCCGCCGCTGCGCTGGCTGGCCCGCAAGTGGAGCCGCGATCTGGCCGCCGCGCAGACGGTCGCGGTGGTGGAGGCCGGCGGGCGCACGGTGTCGATCGGCAACCTGCTCGGGCCGATCTTCGAGGCCGACCCGGTCCGCATGTTCAGCTCGGACCGCTTCCACCCGTCGGCCGAGGGTTACGCCCGGGCCGCGGCCGTCGTCATGCCCACCCTGATGGCTGTCCTCGGTGAGGATGACCGCACGGTTCTGCGGGCCGACGAGGGGGTACGCAGTCTGGAGGAGGCCGCTCAGGTCGCCGCCCAATCGCCGGGCACCGAGGTGAGCTCGGCCGGCCGGTGGGCCGTGTTGCGCAAGCATCCGTGGTTCGGCGAGCCCCGATCCTGGTTCGGTCATCGGACAGCACCGGGGACGGGGACGGACATCGTTCCCAGCGGCCGCTCGGCGTCCAGCGCCGTAGGGTGGACCCCAGAGGATCAAGAGCAAACGGAAACAGCGTGACGCAGGGAGGCGAGTGGGATGGCTGGGCTGAACGCACGGATCGGCAAAGCGGCGGCCACCGGTCTGCTCGCCGGCGCGGTCGGCAGCGCCGCCCTGCTGGTCGGCGAGGTGCTGGCGGCCAAGGCGCGCCGTTACGCCAAGCCCACCATGGGCCTGGCCCTGCGCACCTCGATGGGCCGGGTCTCGGCCCCGCCGCTGCGCCTGGTGCTGCTGGGTGACTCGGCCGCGATCGGCGTGGGGGTGGAGTGGCTGAGCGAGACCGTCGGCGGCCACCTGGCTCGCCTGCTCGCCGAGGGCAGCCCCGAGGCCGGTGAGCGGCATGTGCTGCTGTCCAGCGTGGGTGTGGCCGGTTCCCGCTCGTCCGACCTGGCCACCCAGGTGGCGCGGGCGCTGCTCGGCGACCGGCCCGACGTGGCCGTGGTGCTGATCGGCGCGCACGACGCGACCAGCATGCGCAGCCCCGAGGAGTCGTCGGCCCAGCTCGGCACGGCCGTGCGGCGGCTGCGTGAGGCGGGCGTCCGGGTCGTCGTCGGCACCTGCCCCGATCTGGGCGCGCTGCGGGCCATCGCTCCGCCGCTGCGTCAGCTGGCCGGCGTGATGGGCCGGCGGTTGGCGAAAGCGCAGGCCAAGGCGGTGACGGCGGCGGGCGGCGCGGTGGTCGACCTGGCCGACGAGACGGGCGCGGTCTTCCGGGCCGACGCGGGCACGCTCTGCTACGACGGCTTCCACCCGTCCGCGGACGGATACCGGGTGTGGGCGCACGCTCTTTACCCCGCGGTGGTCAAGGCCGCAATGTCCCCGGCGTAGCCGAACATGACGCCTGTGTGACGAAGTTGCACTTCCGGCTAAGTTACTCGCGAGTTAAATTGGGGCCATGCCGGAAGCTGTCATCGTCGCCACCGCCCGATCCCCCATCGGCCGTGCAGCCAAGGGATCGATGAGGGACCTGCGTCCCGACGACCTCGCCGCCACCATCATCGACGCCGCACTCAGCAAGGTGCCGCAGCTCGACCGCACCCTGATCGAGGATCTTTATCTCGGCTGCGGTCTGCCGGGCGGCGAGCAGGGCTTCAACATGGCCCGTGTGGTCGCCACCCAGCTCGGGCTGGATGGCCTGCCGGGCGCGACGATCACCCGCTACTGCTCGTCGTCGCTGCAGACGACCCGGATGGCGTTCCACGCGATCAAGGCCGGCGAGGGCGACATCTTCCTGTCGGCCGGTGTCGAGACGGTCTCACGGTATGCCCGGGGCAGCTCTGACGGCCTCCCCTCGGCGCTGCAGGCGCAGCTCGGCGGCGGCTGGGAGAACCCGAAGTACGACGAGGCGCGGGCCCGCACCCAGGCCTACGCGCAGGGTGGCCGCACCTGGCACGACCCGCGCGACGACGGCCAGGTCCCCGACGTCTACATCGCGATGGGCCAGACCGCGGAAAACCTCGCCCAGATCAAGGGGATCAGCCGCGAGGAGATGGACGAGTTCGGCGTTCGCAGCCAGAACCTCGCCGAGAAGGCGATCGCCGACGGTTTCTGGGAGCGCGAGATCACCCCGGTGACGCTGCCCGACGGCACGGTCGTCTCGCACGACGACGGCCCCCGGGCGGGTGTCACGCTCGAGGCGGTCTCGCAGCTCAAGCCGGTGTTCCGCCCCGACGGCCGGGTCACCGCGGGCAACTGCTGCCCGCTCAACGACGGCGCCGCGGCCGTGGTCATCATGAGCGACACCAAGGCCCGCGAGCTGGGCCTCACGCCGGTGGCCCGGATCATCTCGACCGGTGTCACCGCGCTCAGCCCCGAGATCATGGGCCTCGGCCCGGTCGAGGCGTCGCGGCAGGCGCTCAAGCGGGCCGGCATGACCATCGACGACATCGACCTGGTCGAGATCAACGAGGCCTTCGCGGCCCAGGTCATCCCGTCGTACCAGGAGCTGGGCATCCCGATCGACAAGCTGAACGTGAACGGTGGCGCGATCGCCATCGGCCACCCGTTCGGCTCGACCGGCGCCCGCATGACCGGCACGCTGCTCAACTCGCTCGACTGGCACGACAAGAGCATCGGTCTCGAGACGATGTGCGTCGGTGGCGGGCAGGGCATGGCCCTGATCATCGAGCGCCTGAGCTAGCGAGCCCAAAGATCACCGCCGGGTCCGGTCTGCCACGAGCGGCCGGGCTCGGCGGATTTATCTACGAAGCGATCTGCCTAGAGGCCTGCTCGCAGCTCATCGACGGCCGCGGTGGCCTCGGCCAGGACGGCCGGGGAGGCGCCTGCGTCGAGCAGGTCGTCGGCCATCACCCGGAGCTGGTCGGGCAGGCTCATGTCGTGCTCACGCGGCACCGGCCGGCGCGGCCGCTGCTCGGCATCGGCGCCCAGATCGGCCAAGGTCTGCACCAGCGCGTACGCCCGGTCGGCGCGGCCGTCGGTCCGCCAGCGCGGCTGCTCCCAGTGACGCACCTGGTTGAGCAGCCGGTCGATGGACGTCGCGAAATCGGTCACGAACACCACCCTAAAGAGAACGCCCGGCCCATCAGCAAGACGGGCCGGGCGCTTTGATCCGGAACTGCTAGTCGTCCCCGCCCTGCAGGAAGCTCAGCAGGCGCAGGATCTCGAGGTAGAGCCAGACCAGGCTGACCAGGATGCCGAACGCGGCGACCCAGGAGTAGCGCTGGGGCAGGCCCATCCGCACGCCCTCTTCGACCTCGTTGAAGCTGAGGATGAAGCTGAGCGCGGCCACCACGATGCAGATGACGCTGAACAGGTAGCCCAGCGGGCCGTTGTCGCGCAGGCCGGTGCTGAAGCCGAACAGCGAGAGCACCAGGTTGATCAGCATGACGGCGAACAGGCCGCCCATCACGATGATCATGCCGCGCTGGAACTTCGGCGTGGCCCGGATGATCTTGGCCTTGTAGAGGAACGCCGTCAGGAAGAAGACGCCGAAGGTGGCGATCACCGCCTGCAGCACGACGCCCTGATAGCCGGCGATCACCGAGAAGACCTTGGAGGCCATGCCGACGAAGACGCCCTCGACCACCGCGTAGGTCACGATGAGCGCCGGGTTGGCGACCCGCATGAACGAGATGACGAGACCGAGGATCAGGCCGATGACCGCAGCGCCGATCCACGCGGCGCCGGTCGCCGACTCGGGGATCACATTCCAGGCGACCACGGCGGAGACGCCGGTGATGCCGAGCAGCGTGACCGTCTTGACGACCACGTCGTCGACCGTCATCGGCCGGACGGCGGGCGGAGCGGCAGGGTAATCCGAGGAACCCGGGTACGGCTGACCGTAACCCGGAGCGGCCCCGGCGGGACCATATGCCCCGTACCCGGCCGTACGCTCCCGCTCGGCCGCCTGGCCGAGGCGCGAGAGCACCGGGTTGGAAGTCTTCACTGTGTCCAGCCTCCCTTTGAGGTTGAGGCACGTTTGACGTGCCTGACCAGCGTACGGGGTGAAGCTGATCGAAGTAGCCTCGGAAAGCTGTGAACAGGCTGAACGTGAGGAGTGCCCGGGGCGGGTCTCGAACCCGCACGCCTTTGTGAGGCAGCCGCTTTTAAGGCGGCCGTGTCTGCCATTCCACCACCCGGGCCGGGGCGGCATTGAACCACCACCGCCTAGGGCGTGCCGAACGGGCACACCCTAGGACACCGTATACGTCCGGGAGGCTACGCAGGAGCCCGCCTCAGCGGGACCCGGCACCCACCGTGGGGCGCTGCACCGGCGGGGTCACCTCGGTGAACTCCTCGCGCGGCGAGTGCAGCTGGCCGAGGGCCACCGTCTCCCGCTTGAAGAGGGCCGCGAGGGTCCAGTCGGCGATCACCCGGGCCTTGCGGTGGAACGACGGGATGTGGCTCACGTGGTAGGAGCGGTGCATGAACCACGCCGGCCAGCCCTTGACCTTGATGCCGTAGACGTGCGCGACACCCTTGCCGAGGCCGAGACCGGCGACACTGCCGATGTACTTGTGCTTGTACTCCTTGGGCTCGCCCCCGAGGACCACCTGCCGGATGTTGTCGGCCAGCACCCGGGCCTGCCGGACGGCGTGCTGGGCGCTCGGCGAGCACCAGCCGCCGGGGTTGGTCAGGTCGGGCACCTGGGCGCTGTCGCCCGCACTCCACGCCCCCTCGAGCACGTTGCCGTCGCTGTCGGCCACCTGCAGAGTGGGCAGGCAGTTGACGTGCCCCTTGGGGCCGCGCGGCAGGTCGGTGTGGTCGAGCATCGGCGACGGCTTGACGCCGGCCGTCCACACCAGGGTCTCGGCGCGGAACGTGTCGCCGTCGGAGAGCACGATCTCGCCGTCGACACACGAGTTGAGGAACGTGTCCAGGCGCAGCGAGATGCCGCGCTTGTCGAGCTCCCGGGCCGCGTACGCGCCCATCTTGGGACCGACCTCGGGCAGGATCCGGTTGGTCGCCTCGACCAGGACGAACTTGATCTCGTCCTTGTCGAGCTCGGGGTAGTACTTCAGGGCGTCGCGGACGACGTCCTCCATCTCGGCCAGGGCCTCGATGCCGGCGAAGCCGCCGCCGACGAAGACGAAGGTCAGAGCCGCCTTGCGGACCTCGGGGTCGGGCGTGACCGCCGCGACGTCGAGCTGGTCGAGAATGTGGTTACGCAGATAGATGGCCTCACCGATGGTCTTGAGACCGATGCCGCGCTCGCTCAGGCCGGGGATCGGCAGCGTGCGCGAGACCGAGCCCGGGGCCACGATGATGTGGTCGTAGCTCATCTCGGTGGCCGGGCCCTCGATGGGCTGGATGGTCACTGTCTTGCGTGCGTGCTCCACCTTGGTGACCTCACCGGCCACCACGCGACACTTCTTGAGTTCGCGGCGGAGCGGCACAACGCTGTGCCGCGGAGAAATGTTGCCGGCCGCCGCCTCGGGGAGGAACGGCTGGTACGTCATGTGCGGCTGAGGGTCGATGACGACGATCTCGGCCCGACGTCGGCTGAGCTTCTTCGAAAGGCGCAGGGCGGCGTAAAGCCCGACGTGCCCTGCCCCGACGACGACGATGCGCTGCGGATTCACGTTGGCATTCTCGCGCGCCGAGGGGCCCTCGCGCCTCCTGGTGTGATCTACAACAAAGGCATTTGTCAAGTGCCGTGACGCACAAGTTGCGGGGAGATTTCACGCTCTATGAACGAGGCGTGCTATGAGCAGCGTGGCACCTGCGGCTCCGGCCAGGCCGGCCACGGTGGCCGCCAGGAACGGGCCGCCCGCGACCTCCGCGGTGAGTCCCAGCGCGAACACGGTGAGTACCGCCGAGACGAGGATCACGGCCAGCGCGCGGGCCAGCCACAGGCCGACGACGTCGAGGTTGGTGATCGAGTCGTACGGCAGGACGGCCGCCAGCGCCGCCAGCGAGTGGCCGAGATAGAGCGCGCTGGCGATGATCAGCACCCGCCAGAGCGCCACGTCGGAGTCGTTGTAGGCCGTGTCGACCAGCCAGCCCCCGATCACGACGAGGGCGGCGAAGGTGGCCCCCCGGCCCCGCGGAGCGAACGCCGGATAAAGGGCGACAACCGCCAGCGGTACGAAGTATCGGGTGCCGAACAGCTCGAGCGGCCACGCCACCGACATCGCGATCAGGCCGCACAGCCCGATGCCGACCCGCACCAGGAAGGGCAGCACGGTCGCCCGCGACGCCGTGCGGCGGGCCCCGGTGAACCGGCGGGTGATCAGGTCGAACATCAGCGCCCCCGGGGTGCCGAGGCGAGCCGGGAGACGTCCCGCAGGACCAGGTCGAGGCTGCCCGCTCCGGCCCACTCGACGACCGGGACGCCGTGCTCGCGCAGGCGGCCCAGCACATTTTCCCGCTCGATGCGCCACAGCCGGGTGGCCAGCGGCGTCCACGTGCTGCGCCCGGGCGGGGTCGCGTTGCCGGGCAGAGTGTCGACCGCGACCACGTAACGGCCGGAGCGGGCCAGCAGGGCCAGCATGTCGGCCGCCCGCGGGTCGATCAGCGGGGTGAGCACCATGGCCAGAGCGTCCGACTTGACGTGGTGGGCGCCGAAGTCGTGCTCGTGCTCCATCGGGTCGGCCCGCACGTCGAGCAGCCACTCCAGCACGGTCAGGTATTGCCGGCGGCCGGTGGCGGGACGCAGCCGGCGGGCGTTCGCGCCGAACTCGAGCAGCGACACCCGGTCGCCGCGCTGCAGATAGTGCTCGGAGATCGCGGCCGCGGCCCGGACCGTCGTGTCGAGCACCGAGGCGCTGCCCTGGACACCGCCGGAGAGGCCGATCTCGCCCAGCACGTCGAGCAGGATCACCACCTCGGCGTCCCGGTCGGAGAGGGTCGAGGCGACGTGCAGATCGCGGGTGCGCAACGACACCCGCCAGTCGATGCGGCGCAGCCGGTCGCCCGGAGCGAACGGGCGCACCCCGGCGAGCTCGCCGCCCTCACCCATGCGCCGCGACCGGTGCGCGCCGACCAGACCGGCGGCGGCGGGCATGGCCTCGATCGCGTTGAATGGGTCGGTGACCGGATAGACCCGCACGCCGTGCGCGGAGGTGACCACCGGGCGGCAGGCGAGCAGCCCACCGCAGGCGGCGACCCGGGCCGCGGCCGGGCCCACGTCCTGCCGGCCCCAGCGCAGCGCGTCGCCGGACAGATCGACCGCGGCCCAGCCGTCGGAGGCCACGGTGATCGCGAACGGGCGGTCGGCGTGCTCGAGTTTCAGCCAGCGCGAGGTGCGGGTGCGGACGACCACCAGGTCGTACGGGATGACGTCGGGGTTGGTCACGGTCACCGACGCCTGCACCTCACCCCCCTCGACCACGTGTTCCTGATCGGCGCTGATCATGAGCTCGGGGGTGGCCCGGGGCATCCGGCGCAGGTGGATCGCCGCGCCGATCGCGAACGGAGCGGCCAGCAGCACCAGGTCGACCCGGCCCAGCGCGACGCCGAGCACCAGCAGCAGGCCGGTGAGCAGCACCGCCCGGCCGAGGGCGCGGGTCGGCGCCCAGGCCGGCCCGGAACCCGACTCGCCCGAAGAGACCGGCGGAACGGCACGGCGCAGCAGCGGCTCCGGCACGGTCACGTCCCGCTGTAGCCGGTTGCGTAGGTGGGCAGCGCTCCGCTCGCCGGCGCCGGGGTGGCCTGCAGGACCTCGTCGACCACGAACGCGGGGTCGACCCGGCGCAGCCACATCTCGGGCCGCAGCGTGATCCGGTGCGACAGGGCGGGCCCGGCCACGTCCTTGACGTCCTCCGGGACCACGAAGTCGCGGCCGGCCATCGCGGCGCGGGCCCGGGCCAGCAGCAGCAGCGCGAGCGAGCCACGCGGGGACGAGCCGACCAGCACCGAGGCGTGCTCGCGGGTGGCCGCGGTCAGCGACACGATGTAACGCCCGATCGAATCCTCCACCGTGATCGCCTCGAGCGCGGCCTGCATCGCCTGCAGCATGGCCGCGTCGACCACCGGCTGCAGGAAGGCTTCCTCCTGGCGGCGGGACATGCGGCGCTGCAGCACCTCCCACTCCTCCTCGGCCGTCGGATAGCCGAACGACACCCGCAGCATGAAGCGGTCGAGCTGGGCCTCGGGCAACGGGTAGGTGCCCTCGTACTCGATGGGGTTGGCCGTGGCCAGCACGTGGAAGGGCGGGTCGAGGCGGTAGGTCACGCCCTCGACCGAGACCTGTTTCTCCTGCATGGCCTCGAGCAGCGCGGACTGGGTCTTGGGCGGCGTCCGGTTGATCTCGTCGGCCAGCAGCATGTTGGTGAAGATCGGGCCGGCCCGGAACGCGAAGTCGCCCTTGCGCTGGTCGTACAGGAACGAGCCGGTCACGTCCGCGGGCAGCAGGTCGGGGGTGAACTGCAGCCGGCGGAAGTCGAGGCCGAGCGACTGCGCGAAACAGCGCGCGGTCAGCGTCTTGCCCAGACCGGGCAGGTCCTCCAGCAGGACGTGGCCGCCGGCCAGGATGCCGGCCAGCACCAGTTCGAGCGAGTCGCGCTTGCCGACCACGACGCTGCCGACCGAATCCAGGACGGCCGCGGCCAGCCTTCCCACCTCGTACGGGGGAAGGGCCTGCACGCCTGTCTCCGTCACCGGGGCACCTTTCTCACAGTTTTTCCAACACGTCCACGTAGGTCTCGAGATCTCGCGCCTTCGCCGTGCGACGGCCGCGGTCGTGCAGGGCCGCCCAGAGCGGGTCACCGAGCAGCTCACGAGCCCGCCGCGGGTCGGACGCCCGGGTGATCCCGTGACGCAACCGCAGCCGCTCGTCGGTGAGCTCGGCCAGCACCGGCAAGACGTTACGCGAGTACATATCCTCATCCGCGTTCGCCCGCTCGAGGCTCTGCTCCCACCGGCGGACCGCGGCCCGCAGCGAATCGGTGCCGCTGCTGCCGTCGGAGTCGCCGCGCCGGTCTGAGCGTTTCGGCGTCGGCGGCGACCGGACCTCGGCCACCGCCAGCAGGATCAGCCGCAGCCCGGCCAGCGCGGCCACCACGAAGAGCACCGAGATCTCGTAGTCGGCCGAGCGCAGGGCGGCCACCACGACGACCGTGGCCAGGGCGACCAGCAGCAGGTTGCGCAGGATCCAGCCGATCCACGACCGTTGGCGAGGCTCGGCCACGAACTCGTCGGCGACCGGGACCTCTTCGCGAGACCCGAAAAGGTCTTCCAACCCACCCGTCGTCACGCTCGACCTCCCCTGGCACGCGCTCCTGGCCCTACGACCGCTTCGCTCACTCCGGTGCAGTCGCTCATGCCGGCACCCCCGCCCCCAGGTCGGCCCGCAGCCTTTCCAGAGCTGAACGAGCCTGGCTGCGCATCTGGTCGTCCACGGTGTGCGTCGCGTAGCGGGCCTGGCGGTAGACCTCGAGCAGGGCGGCCAGCACCCGAGCGTCGACCTGCTGCTCGCGCAGGAGACGGCCGACCAGGTCGGTCGGGCTGTCGCCGGGATGCCGTGGGGTGCCGGCCGCGGCCGCCGCCTGTTCCAGCCGCACCCAGCAGGCGATCACCGCGCGGCGCGGGTCACGGTCGGTGTCGGAGAGCTCCTCCAGACCGGCGTCGAGCGCGGCCACCAGCTCCTCGGCCGTGCGCGGCTTGTCGTGGCGGCGCTGACGACGGGGGTTTTTGCCGGAACGCTTGCGACGATCGCGCAGCAGCGCGAAGACCACCAGACCGATGAGGACGAGCGCGATCACGCCCAGGGCGATCAGCGCCACGGTGCTCACCCAGTCGGGCAGGCCGCGGGCCGGCTCGGGTGGCGGCGGGCTCGACGTGTCGGCCGACGGGACCGTGGTGGGCAGCAGCGGGCTCTTGGCCGGCGGCTCGTCGCGCACGATCTGCTCGAGCCGCGGCTCGGAACGCGTGGCGGCCAGCGAGGTGACGAAGAGCAGCACGAGAACGGCGGCCAGAGGCCACCAGCGCCGCAGTGCTGCTAGATCCATCGGTCCTTAAACCCTACAAATCGGCCAGCCGCTTCGCTTCGGCGAAGACGTCGTCGAGCATGGCCGGGGTGAGCTTACCGGTGAAGGTGTTCTGCTGGCTGACGTGGAAGCACCCGAGCAGATCCGGCACCCCGGGCTGAGTGACCCGGGCGCCGTGCCCGAACTTGGGCCGGGGCACGGGCGGCCGGCTGCCGTAGACCGCGGTCATCGCGGGCCACCACGCCTGCCAGGCAAAACCCCCCAGAGCGACCACCACCTTGAGGGTCGGGCTGACCAGGTCGAGCTCGCGATGCAGCCACGGCGCGCACGTGTCCCTCTCTTCGGGAAGAGGTTTGTTGTCGGGCGGGGCGCAGCGGACGGCGGCGAAGATCCGGGTGTGGCGCAGCTCGAGGCCGTCGTCGGCCGAGACGCTGGTCGGCTGGTTGGCCAGGCCCGCCCGGAACAGCGCGGCGAACAGCACGTCACCCGATCGGTCACCGGTGAAGACCCGGCCGGTGCGGTTGCCGCCGTGCGCGGCGGGGGCCAGGCCGAGGATGCCGATCGAGGCGTCGGCCGGCCCGAAACCGGGGACCGGACGGCCCCAGTAGTGCTGGTCGCGGAAGGCGGCCCGCTTGACCACGGCGACGTCCTCGCGCCAGGCGACCAGGCGCGGGCAGGCGAAACAATCCGCGATCTCGGCGTCGAGCACGCTCAGCGAGGCGGCGCCGGCCGCCGCGACCGAGACCTCTGCGGCCGTACGGGGGTGGGACTGCGGCAACTTCACCAAGGCAGCACAGCATTTCTCGGGTCGGGTGGGCGTGCTCGGGGGCGGCGCCCGGCCGGGCCGGCCGGGCCCCCGGCCGGTTGCGGTCGGTCAGACTCGGGGCCTCAGGCAGAGCACGTAACCGTCGCCGGAATTGCTGGCGAAGACGAAGAACTCCTCGCTGGGCTGGAAGAACTTGTCGCAGGACTTGCTCTGCGGGGAACTCTCGCCGTCGACCCGGGCCACGACCGTGAACGCGGCGTCGCCCGAGGAGCACTCGACCACGTCGGCGCCGGTCTCGGTGGTGCCCTCGTCGGAGACCGCCTTGTCCGACGAGATGCAGTCGCCGGCCTTGGCATCCCCGGTGGAGTCGCCGCCGAAGAAGACGCCCTTGAGCGCGAACACGGCGATCGCGACGACCACGGCGATGAGGATGCGGACGAGGATCTTCTGCTTCTTGTTCGCGGCCGGGGGCCGGGCCGCCGGGGCATACGCGGTGTCGCCGGCCGGTGGGACAGGATGGCTCACGGATGAATTCCTCTCCAGGGTCGACCGGTCGCAGGGGAGACAGTAGCGACCCGTCCGGCTCCCCCGCGACTCTCGACGAGCGCCCCCGCGTCAGGCCTGGGGCCGAAGGCAGAGGACGTAACCACCGTTCGCCGTGCTGCCGTAGACGTAGAACTCCTCGTCCTCGGCGAAGAACTTGTCGCACGACTTGCTGTCCGGCGAGCTCTCGCCCTCGATGCGGGCGACCACGGTGAACTCGGCCTCGGCCGAGGTGCAGGCGACCACGTCGGCCGAGGTCTCGGTGGTGCCCACATCGGCGACCGTGCCGGTGGCGGAGAGGCAGTCGCCGACCTCCGCCTGACGGGCCGGGTCGGCGGTGGCCGAGAGCACGAGATTCACTCCGAAGATGCCGAGCCCGACGAGCAGAATGACGACGATGCCCACTACGAACAGCACGATCTTGAGCGTGCCGCGCTTCTTCGCGGGCGCGGGCGGCGGCCCGAATCCGGGCGGCGGCGAAAATCCCGGATAACCCACGGGCGGATAGCCGGACTGCCCCGGCGACGGAAACCCGGGCGGACCCTGCGGCTGATAACCAGGCTGGCCCTGGGGCTGGGCGAATTGCGGGTAGCCGGGCGGCGGCGCTGCGGCTGGGGTGTGCGGCGCACCGAACTGCAAGGCGGCACTCTCGGATGCGCCGTACGGCGGACGGGCGGCCGGCGGCGCGGGCGGGCCGGGATAGGGCGCGAAGACCGGCGGAGACGGCGCGAAAGTGGGGTCAGGCGGAGTCGTGCCGCTGGGAGGCGGAACGGGGTCACTCAAGGGGTGTTCCTTTCCGGGTGCCGGCCGTGCCAACCCGGCCGGATCACGCGGAGCAGACAGTAACGATCACCTGAGGCAGACCGCGACCCCCGTCAGTCAGGAAGGTCGAACTCGCCCGACTTCACACCGTCCAGGAATTCGGCCCACGCTCCCGGCCCGAACACCAGCACCGGACCCGAGCGGTCCTTGGTGTCCCGCACACCCACCACACCGGGCAGGTGCGTTCGGGGAGGAGTGCCATGGAACTGGCGTCCGTAGTTTGCCGTGCTCAGCGTGACGGCGAAGGCTTCGGCGGGGTCGGCGGAGGGGTGACGGACGGGCTGACGGACGGCGCGGACGGAGCCTCGTCGGGCGTGGGCAGGGCGTCGGGGTCGGTCGAGTCCAGGAAGGAGGCGCGAGGGCTGGGCGAGCCGAACGGCGCCGACTCGGGGCAGTACGGATAGCCCATGTTGCGCGAGTGGTAGGACTCGCCGGTCGTCTCGTCGTTGCACCAGGGGTTGCCGAGCTGGATCGGCGAGCCCTCCTGGTCGAACAGGCGGGCGCCGGGCACCAGCTTGCCGTTGGCGTCGTAGACGAAGACGTCGCCGACGTTGTCGTACGGGTTGCCGCCGCCGCTGTAGCCGACGCCGCTGTAGGACGGGTCGCGCACGTCGCCGTCGGCCGTGGAGAAGCCGATCAGGGCGAACAGCACCAGCACCGCCGTGCCGCCGAAGAGCGCGTAACGCGGCCCCCGGGCCAGCTGCAGGCGCCGGCGGCCGAGCACGATGGACCCGATCACGCAGGCGGCCAGCAGGACGAGCGCGATGATCGTGCTGCCGCCGATGCGGGGCAGCAGCCCGGGCGCCTGCGAGCTGGAGTCGAAGAGGTAGGCGATGGCCATCGCGGCCAGGTAACCGCGCAGCACCCACCAGGCCGGGCGCAGCAGCACGAGGAAGTCGCTCGCCTTGACGTACCCGATGACCGGCCCGATCTTGACGTCGGCCCGGCCGAGCACCTGCAGCGCGTTGTCGCGCATCTCGAGGAGCGGCTCCCAGCGCTGCTGGGGCGGGTCGGGGAAGCCGCCGACGTAGCCCGCCGCGGTGGCCCGCAGCTCGGCCGCGTACGACTCCGGGGTGCCCAGCCGATCGGTGAGGGTGACCGTGTCCTCGGCCCGGATCTCGGCCAGGTGCTCGGGCAGGTCCTCGAGCAGCTCGTCCCGGGTGGTGTCGGGCAGATCGGACAGCGCCGCCCGGACCCGCTCGACGTAGTCGGTGATCTCGTCCTGTGCTGTGCGGTTCACGCCGTCTCCCGCTCGCGAAGCAGATCGTCCATCGTTGATGCGAAGCCTTGCCAAACTTTGCCTGACCGTTGCAACTCCGCGCGGCCGGAGGCATTGAGGCCGTAGTACTTGCGGTGTGGGCCCTCGTCGCTGGGCACCACATACGTGTTCAGGTGGCCGCCGGCGAAGAGGCGCCGCAGGGTGCCGTAGACCGAGGCGTCGCCGACCTCGTCGAGACCGGCGGCCCGCAGGCGACGGAGGATGTCGTAGCCGTAGCCGTCCTCGTCGCGCAGGGCAGCCAGGACCGCGAGATCCAGGACGCCCTTGAGCAGCTGGGTGGTATCCACGCGGTGGACAGTACTGCGCATTGCGAAATACCGTCAAGACCGCAGTACCGGCGCCCTTGCCGGGCCGAAGTCGTCAGACCTGGCTGTAGCAGATGCCGTCGAGGATGTCGTGCTCCGAGGCGACCACCGAGGAGTGCCCCGAGTGCTCCATGATGGTGCGCAGGATCAGGGCCCCGGCGCCGATCACGTCGGCCCGGCCCGGGTGCATGACCGGCAGGGCCAGGCGTTTCTCGACCGTCATGGCCAGCAGATCGGCCGTCACCCGGGTCACCGCTTCCAGGCTCACCTCGGCGTGGTGGATGCGCGTGGCGTCGTACTCGGGAAGGTTCTGGGCCAGCGCGGTGACCGTGGTGACCGTGCCCGCGAGACCGATCAGGGTCTTCGCGGCCTGGCCGGGCACCGCGGTCAGGGCGATGTCGACCGCGGCCCGGATGTCCCGCTCGGCGTGGTCGATCTCGGCGGCGGTCGGCGGGTCGCTGTGCAGGTGGCGCTCGGTCATCCGGACGCAGCCGATGTCCATCGAGATGGCGTGGTCGACGGCCGTCGAGCCGGTGACGAACTCGGTCGAGCCGCCGCCGATGTCGACCACCAGATAGGGCGGCTCGGCGGTGAGGCCGGCGACCGCCCCGGTGAAGGAGAGGGCGGCCTCCTCGTTCCCGGTGATCACCTCGGGGTCGATGCCGAGCACGCCGCGGACCATGTCGCGGAACTCCTGCGCGTTCGAGGCGTCGCGGGAGGCCGAGGTGGCGCACATGCGGACCTGGGTCACGCCCAGCTCAGCGATCTCGGCGGCGTAGCCGAGCAGGGCCGTCCGGGTGCGGGCGAGCGCGGCGTCGGAGAGCCGGCCGGTGCGGTCGACGCCCTCGCCGAGCCGCACGACCTCCATGCGGCGGGCCACGTCGGTGAGCCGCCCGCCCGACACGTCGGCGATGAGCAGGCGAATCGAATTGGTGCCGCAGTCGATCCCGCCGACCCGGCTCACAGGTGCAGAAGCATTCTCGTGTTCCCCAGCGTGTTCGGCTTGACCCGTTCCAGGTCGAGGAATTCGGCCACACCTTCGTCGTACGACCGCAGAAGTTGCTCGTAGACAGCGTGCGGGACGGGAGCGCCGTCGATCTCGGTGAACCCGAACGAGCCGAAGAACCGGGTCTCGAACGTGAGGCAGAAGACCCGGGCCACGCCGAGCTCGCGAGCCACGTCGACCAGGCGCTCGACGATCTTGTGACCGATCTTCTGACCGCGGCAGGCCGGATCGACCGCGACCGTACGGATCTCGGCCAGGTCTTCCCACATCACGTGCAGGGCGCCGCAGCCGAGGACCCGATCGTCGTCGTCGACGGCGACCCAGAACTCCTGGACCGCCTCGTAGAGCGTGACGGTCGCCTTGCTGAGCAGCCTGCGGTCGGCCGTGTATTGATCCACCAGAGCGCGGATCGCCCGGACGTCCTTGGTGCGTGCGCGCCGGATCTCCACTAGGGCTCCCGATTCTCCCGGGGGACGCACGGGCCGTCGACCCACCACGGCTCGACCGCGTCGCGCACCTCGTCACCGAAAGGATTCACGCCCCGGCCCACCGCGAGCGCGTGCCCGAGGTGGACATGCAGGCACTTCACCCGATCGGGCATGCCGCCGGCGGCCACGTGCGAGATCTCGGGCACGTCCTCGATCGCCTTGCGCCGGGCCAGGTAATCATCGGTGGCCTTCGCGTACTGCGCGTTGAGGTCGGGATCGGTCGACAGCCGCTCCTGCATGTCGCGCATGACACCGGCCGACTCGAGCCGGCTGCACGCCGCGGTCGCATGCGGGCAGGTCAGATAGAACAGCGTCGGGAACGGGGTGCCGTCGTCGAGGCGCGGCGACGTCTCGACGACGTCCGGGTTGCCGCAGGGGCAGCGGTGCGCGACGGCGCGGGTGCCCCGGGGGCGACGGCCCAGCTGAGTCTCGACGATGTCGAGGTCGGCCTCGAGGGGCTCTTCGTGATTCTCGTACGGTTTTCCGCTGCGGACAGGCTCAGTCATGATCAGTTCGAGGGCTCCGCGTCGGCGGCTCGGACGCTGCTCCACAGCGTGTCGTACCAGCGGTCGGGTGCGGCCGCCGGGTTCTTCTTCCCGGCGTCGGCTGCCGCGCCGGCCGGATCGTTCAGCACCACCAGCGGAATCTCCCCCGGCCGCACGTAGAACAGCGTTTCCCGGGCCTGGGCCCGGAGGTATTCCGGGTCGCTCCATTTCTGGAGCTCCTCGGATTTCTGGGCGATCAGTTTCCGCTGCTCGGCCTGGTCGGCCTCGAGCTGGGCGATCTGCGACTCCTGAGCCAGATAGACCCGCAACGGATATGTGTACGCCAGGGCGAGCGCGACGAACACGATGATCAGAACCGTCGCGCGGCCGGTCAGGGCTCTCGACCGCGGAGCAACCGTGCGCTTGGTGGCGCCGCGGGACCCGTTGGCCGGGCGCCGTGACGCGGCCGGACGGTTCCGGGTGCCGCTGACGCTGCCGCCCCGGGTGACGCGGGTGGCGCCGGTGTTGCGCACAGCACCGGTATTGCGCACAACACCGGTATTGCGCACGGCTCCGGTGTTTCGAGCGGCTCCGGGGTTGCGACCGCGCGACGAACCAGGGCGGCGGGCTGGGCCCTGACCGCTCGGTGCTCGCCGCTGTGGTGTCACCCCAACCCTCCCCGATCGCCCTCTGTCATGCGCTGTGGCGCCCGCAGGAAACCTATGCCCACTTCCGCGAGCGCCACAACTCCATGATCTAGCGGGCGTTCGTCACGCGGTGCGGTAACGCGGGAAAGCGCCCGCACCGGCGTACCGGGCCGCGCCCTCGAGCTGCTCCTCGATGCGCAGGAGCTGGTTGTACTTCGCGACCCGGTCGGACCGGGCCGGAGCGCCGGTCTTGATCTGGCCACTGCCCACCGCGACGGCCAGGTCGGCGATCGTGGTGTCCTCGGTCTCACCGGAGCGGTGGCTCATCATCGTCGTGAAACCGGCCCGGTGGGCCAGGTCGACGGCGTCGAGCGTCTCGGTCAGCGAGCCGATCTGGTTCACCTTGACGAGCACGGAGTTGGCCGCGCTCTCGGCGATGCCCCGGCCGATGCGGGTCGGGTTGGTGACGAACAGGTCGTCGCCGACGATCTGGATCTTGCTGCC
Source organism: Actinoplanes sp. (assembly GCA_965217855.1). Taxonomy (GTDB): domain Bacteria; phylum Actinomycetota; class Actinomycetes; order Mycobacteriales; family Micromonosporaceae; genus Actinoplanes. The sequence continues at coordinate 20,910 of CBDCJN010000007.1, forward strand.
GAGCTGAGCGGTCATCGCGCTCCAGCCGGCCCAGTCCTCCTCGGACAGCGGGTCCTCGATCGAGACGATCGGGTATTCGTCGGCCAGCTTGGCGTAGTAGGCGATCATCTCGTCGGTCGACTTCGGGGCGCCCTCGAAGACGTACGACCCGTCCTTGTAGAACTCGGTCGCCGCCACGTCCATGGCGAGCACGATGTCGCTGCCCAGCGAAAAGCCGGCCGCCTGCACGGCCTCGGCGATCAGGTCGAGGGCGCTGGCGTTGGACGGCAGGCTCGGCGCGAAGCCGCCCTCGTCGCCCAGGCCGGTGGAGAGGCCCTTCTTCTTCAGCACCGACTTGAGCGCGTGGTAGACCTCGGCCCCGGTGCGCAGCGCCTCGCGGAAGCTCGGGGCGCCGATCGGGGCGATCATGAATTCCTGCACGTCGACGTTCGAGTCGGCGTGCGCGCCACCGTTCAGGATGTTCATCATCGGCACCGGCAGCAGAGCCGCGTTGGGCCCGCCGACGTAGCGGAACAGGGGCAGCTCGGCGGAGAGCGCGGCGGCCTTGGCGACGGCCAGCGAAACGCCGAGAATCGCGTTCGCGCCCAGCTCGGACTTGTCGGCCGTGCCATCCAGGTCGAGCATCTTCTGGTCGATGAGGCGCTGCTCGCTGGCCTCGTAGCCGATCAGTTCGTCGGCGATCTTGTCTTCGACGTTCGAAACCGCCTTCTCGACGCCCTTGCCGAGGTAACGGCCCTTGTCGCCGTCACGCAGCTCGATCGCCTCGAAAGCGCCGGTGGAGGCGCCCGAGGGCACCGCCGCGCGGCCAACCGTGCCGTCGTCCAGCCCGACCTCGACCTCGACGGTCGGGTTGCCCCGGGAGTCGAGGATCTCGCGGGCGACGATCGCTTCGATGGTGGCCATGTGTCGTGTCGCTCCCTTAAGTAAAAGGCTGTCGTTCACCGACCGCGACCCTGCGGCCGACCACAGCACTGAGCGTATCGACCCGCCGCAGCGCCCGTACGGTTGCCCTTGGGTTTTATCTCAGGTCCGGCTCGGTTCCGCCGATGACCCGGTCACTATGAGCACACCCATGCTTCCCGCCGACGGGTCGTTCATCGAGCTGACCTCCTACGGCGAAACGCTGCCCGAAGTACGCGTCGTGCACGCCGACGGCACGGTGATCACGCTGTCCCTGGCGGTCGCCGACGTGCCCCCGGCCAACTCGGCGGTGACCTTGCGCTGGGCCGCGGCCCCGCGCGGCCGCTACACCTCGGCCGGCAACGTGGCCGCGGTCGACGGGAACCGCGTCGACGTGCGGCTCTCCGGCGAGCCCGAGATCGAACAGACCCGCGATTTCGTACGCGGCGGAGGCGGCGAGCCGATCGTGCTGCTGCTCCCCTCGCAAGCGCCCGCGGAGGGCCACGTGCGCGACCTCAGCGAGGGCGCCGTGCGGGCCCAGTTCACCGACGTCGAGGTGAAATCCGGCGACGACATCACGCTCCGGGTGCAGGTCGGCGACGAGGTGGTCGAGTTCCCGGCCCGGGTGGTGTCGGTCAGCTCGATGCGCCAGCAGATCCCCCGGCGCGGGCCGATGCTGGTCGAGCTGGTGGCCGTGTTCAGCGGGACGGACGAGCACTCGGCCCAGGTGATCCGGCGCTACATCATGCACGAGCAGCTGATGGCTCGGGCACGGAGCGTAACCTCGTAGGGTTTCGCCCTTGACCCCACCGGCCCGGTGGGGCGAACGGCCCGGTGGCCGACGCAGCGGGACTGCTAGCCCGGTACCGGCCACGACGCGTACTTCCTGGGGTGGGTTTCCGTCTCTTCGCCAATACTGGTTTGCCTCGGGTTGCGCGCATGGGCCAAGGTGTCAGGCGTGCCTTCTGTTACTCGCCGTGTGCTCGCTGGCCTCGTCGCCGTCGCGCTCCTCGGCGTGGGCACCGGCTGCGGCGATCTCGACGAGGCGAGTGCGGCCCCGCTGACGAAAGACGACCTGGTCAGCGAGATCGCGGGCCAGCTCGCGGCCGGTTCGACGCAGAGCTGGACGGCGAAATACCAGATCGCGGGGGGCGAGACGGCCACCGTGATCCGGGCCCAGCGGCCTTCGCGGGCGGCCTATGTCTTCCCCGGCGGCCGCCTGATCACGACGACCACCGTGACGATCAAGTGCACGGGCTCGACCTGCACGTCCACGCCGGCCGAGGCGGCCGCCGCGGCCGAGCTCGACCAGGCGCCGCTGATCTCCCCCGAGGCCGTGCAGGCGATGCTGGCGGCTGCGGCCCTCGACCCGTCGATCGTCACGACCCCGCACGACACCACGATCGCCGGCCGGCACGCCACCTGCCTGACGCTTCAAGACGTCGACGGGACGCCGACGCGCTCGTTCGACCTGTGCGTGACCAGCGAGGGCGCCCTGGCCAGCTTCACCGCGACGATCGACGGCAAACCGATCGACCAGGCCCTGACGTCGTACGTCGGGGAGACCGAGCCGGACGCCTTCGACGTCCCCCAGGGCGCAAAGCTGATCGACGGTTCGTGAACCTGTTCCGCCGCCCCCGCGACTGAACAGACGATGAGCGACGAATTGTTGGTGGTCCGCTGCCAGTTGGGCGAGCGCGACGCCTTTGCCGAGTTGGTGCGGGCCTGGCACGCGCGGGTCGAGCGCTACGTCGAGCGCATGCTCGACGGCGCCGACGACGACGTGGTGCAGGAAGTGTGGCTGGCCGTCTTCCGCGGCCTGCCCCGGCTGCAGCAGCCCGACCGTTTCGCCCCGTGGCTGTTCACGATCGCCCGGCGAGCCGTCATGAACTGCCTGCGCGACGCCTACTCCTCTCACCCGGCTGAGTCGCCTTCAGCCGGGCCTTCCGGCGCTTCTGAGGATTTTGCCGGGCCGGCATTTACCGATGACGCGGCGGCGGGGGTCGTTGACCGGGAGGCCGTTGCGGCCGGGCTGGCGGCGTTGCCGGCCCGGGAGCGCGAGGTGCTCCTGCTCCTCTACCTGGAGGACCTGCCGCTGGCGGCGTGCGCCCAGATCTGCGCCGTGCCGGTCGGCACCATCAAGTCGCGGCTCAACCGGGCTCGGCGCCTGCTGCGCGAAGAGCTGATCCGAAAGGGGTACGAGGCATGACGCCGGACGATCTGCTGGGCCGCCTCGACGGGCGGCTGTCCCTGGGCCGCCGGGTCGGCTACGTCGCGCTGGCCCTCGCCGGGCTGGTCGGCAGCGGCCTGATCGGCTTGCTGTGGGCGACCGAGCCCCGGCTGCCCGGTCGGACGCAGGTGGCGTTCGCCGTGCTGGTCGCCATCGGCGTGGGCTGGGCCGCCTTCGGCGGATGGGCGGTCACCCGGCGGGCCCCGCTCTTCGCCCGCGACCGGGTCGTCGCGGGCTGGCTCGGGCTGCTGGCCTGGACGGTCTTCGCCGTGGGCGCGCTCGTCGTCGCGCCCGCCGTTCCCGCGTGGCTGATCGTCGTAGCGGTCACGCTCGGCATCACGGCGGTGGCCAACCTGGGCCTGGCGCTCCGGCGGCGGTCCGCCCTGCTCCGGCGCCGGGACCAGCTTTCCCGGCCGCCTCGATAGGCGCCCGCCCGTTTCACCACCTGGTCAGCCGCCGACCTCCCCGTCTAGGGCGTGTTTCAGAAAGGATGATCGGGCTGCGGCGAGGCCCTTTCTGAAACACGCCCTAGACGCCCAGGAGCGTCCGTAGGTGGCGTGGGGGTGGGGAGCCGTGGGCCAGCATGGCGTCGTGCCAGGCTCGGGGGGTGGCGCCGAACGGGCGGGCCGCGGCGATGGCGGCCACCTCGGTGTAGCCGACGAAGTAGGTCGAGAGCTGGGTCGAGGTGAGCAGGGCGCGACGCCACTTGCCGGCGGCCTCGCCCTCCTCCTGGAAGCCGGCGCCGGTCATCATGGCCATCGCCTCCTGCTCCGGGAGGTCGTCGCAGTGGACCAGCTGGTCGATGATGGCGTTGAGGCTCATCCGCAGCTGCATCTTGAGCTGCTGCAGGCGGACCGGGAGGCCGCCGAAGCCCAGATCGGCCATCGCCTCCTCGGTGTAGACGGCCCAGCCCTCGACGAACGGGCCCGACCAGCCGAGCGCCCGCACCCGCGTGTTGGCCCGGAAACGCCGCGAGTGGGCGAGCTGCAGGAAGTGGCCCGGCATCGCCTCGTGGACCGTGAGGTCGCGGACCATGTGGTTGTTGTATTCGCGGTAGAACGACTCGACGCGCTCGGCCGGCCAATCCGACGGCGTCGGCGAGATGCAGTAGAACGTGGGCACGTCGGCCGTCTCGAGCGGGCCCGGCGGGTCGCAATAGGCCACCGCCACGCCGCGGGCGAACTCGGGCATCTCCTCGATGACGCACGGGTCGTCGAGCAGGCTGACGATGTCGTGTTTGCGGACGAACTCGGTCGCCTCCTCCATCGTCACCTTGGCCAGATCGACGATCGTGTCGTCGGCCGGGTGCTGGGCGCCGAGGGTGTCGAGGGCCCGGCGGACCGTCTCGTCGGTGGCCGGGCCGCCGATCAGCTCGGCCGCGGCCTCCCGCAGGCGCTCGCCGGTGATCTCGAGATTGGCTCGCGCGCGGGACAGGGCCTCGGCCGCCGGCAGCTCGGTGTCGAGCGTGTGCCAGAGGCGGGCCTCCCACAGGCGGCGGCCCAGGCGCGGGTCGCGGCCGGGCTCGCCACTGTCGACCAGGCCGTGCAGCCAGGTGTCGAACTCGGCCAGGGCGGCCAGGGCGGCGGCCGAGGACGGCTCGATCGCGGCCCGCATGCCCGGTTCCTGCTCGAGCAGGGCGGGCAGCTCGTCACGGATCAGCGCGGCCGTGCCGGCGAACTGGCCGATCGCCGTCTCGGCGTGGATGCGCGGCACGTCACGCAGCACGGCCCGGGCGGTGGCCAGCGCGTCGGGGATCGCGGCGAGCCGGCCCCCGAGGCTGGCCAGCCGCTCCTCGGCCGGGGCGAACTGGCGGGAGATCAACGCGTGCAGCAGCGGGCCGGGGTTGTGCTCCAACGGGTTCCACTCGTGCTCGCGGACGTCGGCCAGCTCGAACAGGCCCCGCTCGGCGATCGCGCTGAGGATCGAGTGGTCGACCTGATCCTCCGGGTCGAGGCCGTCGGCGTCGATGCCGGCCAGCGCGTCGGCCGCGTCGCGCAGCATGGCGAGCCGGGCCTCGGCCGCACCGGGTGACAGGTCGGGCAGGCGATCGTCGAACCGGTGGTCACCGGTGTAGGTGGCCAGCCCCGGCTCACTCTCGAGGATGGCGTCGACGATGCTCTCGGCGAGCGGTACGAACTCCGGCATGCCGAGAAACTTACTCGGCGGCTCCGACATTTTTGGACTCCGCCGCCCGCACGGCGTCCGCGTACTCCAGGGCTGCTTTGCGCAAGGCCTGCTCAGCGTCGGTGCCTTCGGCGTGCGCCGCGGCCACGATCGTCAGCAGCCGAGCACCAAGATCAGACCCGGCCGGCAGCCGTACGTCGAGACCGGCTCGCTGCGTACGCTGAAGGATCTTGGCGGCCAGGGCGAGGGCGGGCTGGCTGAGCGCGATGCCGTCGAGCACCGAGTCGCGGGATTTCTCGGACTTCTTGATCCGGTCCCAGTTCTCGGTGATCTCCTCGATGCCGGCCACCTCGACCCCGGCGAAGACGTGCGGGTTGCGGCGCACCATCTTGTCGACCAGCCCACCGGCCACGTCGTCGATCGACCAGGCCTCGTCCTCGGGCAGCTCCTCGGCCAGGCGGGCGTGCAGCACGACCTGGAGCAGCACGTCGCCCAGCTCCTCGCGCAGCGCGTCGGTGTCGTCGGCCTCGATCGCGTCGTACGCCTCGTAGCTCTCCTCGAGCAGGTAGGGCGCGAGGGTCCGGTGATCTTGCGCACGCTTCCACGGGTCGCCGCCCGGCGAGACCAGCGTGTCCATCACCGCGACCGCGTCGAGCAGCCGCGCGCCCGGCGGGTCCCAGGAGCCGTACATCAGCTCGAGCTCGGCCAGTTCCGGCTCGCGGGCCAGCCGAAGCCCGAGGCTGCGCGCGAAGCTCTCGTCACCGGTCGGCCCGGCCAGCCATACGACGGCCCCGCTGCTCTTACCGAGCTCGGCGACCACACACTCGGGGTCGCTCTCGATCACGGTGACCGGGACGCCGCTCGTGCGCAGCGCGTGGGACTGTTCGGTCTCAGCCGCGGCGAAGACCGGATGGGCCCGCAGAACGTCCCAGGCGGCGGCGGTCAGCAGCCCGGCGGGCAGGCGCGGCGAGGTGACGAGCAGATAGATCCGAGCGGTCATGCCGCCACTGTGCCAGCCCGCGCGACAAGCCCGCGACGCCGGTCGCGGGTTCGTCAGCGGACGTCGGTTACCGGGCTGTCGTTGTCGGTGTCGCCCAGCGGGACGATGACCAAGGGGCGCAGTTCGCCGTTCTGGGTCTGGAACTCGAGGACCGGGATGCCCAGCGGGGCGTAGCGCGGGTTGACCGTGATGTTCATGCCGTCGGTCACCTGGGCGACCTCCTTGCGGACGGCGACGGCGGTCTTGACCAGGGCCAGGTTTTCGGCCGGCAGCTGGGTCTTGAACTGCTCGAACGTCGTCGCGGCGGGCACTTCCTGGCTGGACACCAGCACGTCGAACACCTCGCGCAGGTCGTCGTCGCCGGCGTCGGGCGCGCTGGCCTGGACCTTGGTGCGCAGCTGGCGGAGCAGGGTGTCGGACTCGGCGTAGAGCCGCACGTAGTCGGCGGTCTGCGGGAGCCGGATCTGGGTGGCGTAGTCGCCGAGCGGGACGTCGGCCGGCAGCGCCACACCCTCGCGCTCGGCCACCTCGCCCAGCACGTCGTTGCTGACCAGGGTGCGCACGATCTCGGCCCGGGTGATCGGCATGGCGACCGGGGCGCCACTCGCCTGAGGCTGGTCGGCGGCCGCCTTGGCCAGCTCGGCGGAGGCGTTGTCCCAGATCTCCTGGACGCGTTTCTCGGTGACCCGGCTGGTGTTGCCGACGTATGCGGCGACGGACGGCTCGGAGCGGCAGGCGGTGAGGCCGGCCACGGTCAGAGACGCAACGACGGCGATGGATGCGAGTCGACGGGCACGCTGCATGGCGTTGACTCTCTCACGCTGCTTATGACCCATGTCACCCGGCCCCGGCAAACAGATCATCATGCCTTGGCCGAGGCGGCGGCCGCGGCGGGCACCTCCCCCAGCACGTCCTTGAGCAGCTGGGCGCACCACTCGAGCAGGGTCAGGTCGCGCAGCGGTTCGCCGCCCAGCCGGCGGGTGCTCGGCCGCGGCACACTGACCTGGTCGTTGGCCGACTTGTAGACGCTGTCGGGGTGGTAGCGCTTGAGCCGCAGCTGCTTCGAGTCGGGCAGCGGCAGCGGCGAGAAGCGGATGTGCTTGCCCTGCATCGACACGTCGGTGAGGCCGTACCGGCGGGCGAGCTGGCGGAACCGGGCCACCGCGATCAGGTTGGCCACCTGGGCCGGCGGCTCGCCGTAGCGGTCGGTCATCTCGGCCACGACCTCGTCGAGTTTCGCGTCCTCGCGGGCCTCGGCCAGCTTGCGGTACATCTCGAGGCGCAGGCGCTCGACCGAGATGTAGTCGACCGGCAGGTGCGCGTCCACCGGCAGGTCGATCTTGACCTCGGGCTCCTCCTCGGGCCGTTCGCCCTTGAACGCGGACACGGCCTCGCCGACCATGCGCACGTAGAGGTCGAAGCCGACGCCCTCGATGTGGCCGGACTGCTCGCCGCCGAGCAGGTTGCCGGCGCCGCGGATCTCGAGGTCCTTCATCGCCACGTACATGCCCGCGCCGAGCTCGGTGTGCTGGGCGATGGTGGCCAGCCGCTCGTGCGCGGTCTCGGTGAGCGGTTTTTCCCGCGGGTAGAGGAAGTAGGCGTACGCCCGCTCGCGCCCCCGGCCGACCCGGCCCCGGATCTGGTGGAGCTGGGACAGGCCGAGCAGGTCGGCCCGTTCGACGATGAGGGTGTTGGCGTTGGGGATGTCGATGCCGGATTCCACGATCGTCGTGCAGACCAGGACGTCGAACTCTTTCTCCCAGAAGCCGACCATCACCTTTTCCAGCTGGTCCTCGCTCATCTGGCCGTGCGCCACCGCGACCCGGGCCTCGGGCACCAGCTCGCGCAGCCGGCGCGCCGCCTTGTCGATCGACTCGACCCGGTTGTGCAGGTAGAAGACCTGGCCGTCGCGGAGCAGCTCGCGGTGGATGGACGCGGCCACCTGCTTGTCGTCCTGGGCCCCGACGAAGGTGAGCACCGGGTGGCGTTCCTCGGGCGGGGTGGCGATGGTGGACATCTCGCGGATGCCGGTGATCGCCATCTCCAGGGTTCGCGGGATCGGCGTGGCCGACATGGTCAGCACGTCGACCGAGGCGCGCAGGGCCTTGAGCTGCTCCTTGTGCTCGACGCCGAAGCGCTGCTCCTCGTCCACGATGATCAGGCCGAGGTTTTTGAACTTGGTCGAGTTGGCCAGCAGCCGGTGGGTGCCGATCACGATGTCGGCCGTCCCGTTCGCGGCCTCCTCGAGGGTCAGCTTGGTCTCGGTCGGGGTCTGGAACCGGGACAGCTGCTTGATCGTCACCGGGAACTGGCTCATCCGCTCGGTGAACGTGTTGAAGTGCTGTTGGGCCAGCAGGGTGGTCGGCACGAGCACGGCGACCTGCTTGCCGTCCTGCACCGCCTTGAACGCGGCCCGCACGGCGATCTCGGTCTTGCCGTAACCGACGTCGCCACAGATCAGCCTGTCCATCGGGACCTGCAGTTCCATGTCGTGCTTGACCTCGATGATCGCGGCCATCTGGTCGGGCGTCTCGGTGTAGGGGAACGCGTCCTCCAGCTCGCGCTGCCACGGGGTGTCGGGGCCGAACGAGTGACCCTTGGAGGCCTGCCGGGCGGCGTACAGCTGGATCAGCTGAGCGGCGATCTCCTTGACCGCCTTCTTGGCCCGGGCCTTGCTCTTCTGCCAGTCCGAGCCGCCCATCTTGTGCAGCGCGGGCGCCTCGCCGCCGACGTAGCGGGAAAGCTGGTCGAGCTGGTCGGTCGGCACGTAGAGCCGGTCGCCGGGCTGGCCGCGCTTGGACGCCGCGTACTCCAGCACGATGTATTCGCGGTCGGCGCCGTTGACCGTGCGCTGCACCAGCTCGACGTAGCGGCCGATGCCGTGCTGCTCGTGCACGACGAAGTCGCCCATCTTGAGCTCGAGCGGGTCGATCGTGTTACGCCGCCGGGACGGCATCTTGCGCATGTCCTTCGTGGACGCGCCGCGACCGCCGGTGATGTCGTTGCCGGTGATCACCACGAGCTGCGAGGCCTCGTCGACGAAGCCGTGGTTGAGCCCGCCGCAGGTGACCACCAGCTGGCCGGGCTCGATCGGGGTCTCGATCGAGTCGGCCGGGGTGACGCCGAGACCGGCGTCGCGCAGCACCTCGGTGGCGCGCTGGGCGGTGCCGTGGCCCTCGAAGACGAGCGCGATCGACCAGCCCGCGGCGGCCCAGTCGTGCAGGTCGGCGGCGAGCTTGGCGGTGTCGCCGTGATAGAGCGGCACCGGCTGGGCGGCCAGCGCCACCGCGTCGCCGAGGTCGGGCGCGACCTCGACCGCGGGCTGCTCGAGCCACGGTTGATCATCGGAACCGGACGAGTCGGAAGCCGCGGCGAGGCCGAACGGCGACACCGTCCACCACGGCTGCGAGAGGGTCGCGGCGTGGGCGCGGACGTCGGCCAGGGTCTTGAAGGCGGCGGCGCCGGTGTCGATCGGGGCCTGCCCGCCGACCGCGGCCGCGGCCCAGGACGCCTCGAGGAACTCGTCCGAGGTGCGGGTCAGGTCGTGGGCCCGGGTGCGGATGCGCTCGGGGTCGCAGAGCAGCACGTGGGTGCCGGCCGGCATGGTGTCGATCAGCAGCTCCATGCTGTCGGTGCCGTCGAGCAGCGCGGGGGCCAGCGATTCCATGCCCTCGACCGGGATGCCCTCGGCCAGCTTGTCGAGGATCTCGCCGATCTCGGGGTGCTCCTGGGCGAGCGTCGCCGCCTTGGCCCGCACCTCCGGGGTCAGCAGCAGCTCACGGCAGGGCGGGGCCCAGAGCCGCTCGACCGGGTCGATGGTGCGCTGGTCGGCGACGGAGAAGGTGCGGATCTCCTCCACCTCGTCGCCCCAGAACTCGACCCGGGACGGGTGCTCGTCGGTGGGCGGGAAGACGTCGAGGATGCCACCGCGGACGGCGAACTCGCCGCGCTTGGTAACCAGGTCGACCCGCGCGTACGCCATGTCGGTCAGCCGGCGCGAGACGCCCTCCAGCTCGGCCGAGCCGCCCGTGGTCAGCTCGACCGGCTCGAGGTCGCCCAGCCCCTTGAGCTGGGGCTGGAGCACCGAGCGGACGGGCGCCACGACGACGCTGATCTCGGTCCCCTTAGCCGGGTGGGCCAGCCGGCGCAGCACGGCGAGCCGCCGGCCGACGGTGTCGGAGCGGGGCGAGAGGCGCTCGTGGGGCAGCGTCTCCCAGGACGGGAAGACGGCCACCCGGTCGGGGCTGATCAGGCAGCCCAGCGCGTCGGCCAGGTCGTCGGCCTCGCGGCTGGTGGCCGTGACGGCGAGCACCGGGCGGGCGGCCCCACCCAGGTCGGCCGCACCGGCCACGGTGGCCACGATGAACGGGCGCAGCGAGGCGGGCGCGGTGAGATCGAGCGCGTCGGACGAGGCGAAGCCCTTGCGCGCAAGGTCGCGGGCGCGCGCGAGACCACGGTCGCGGAGCGCGGCGGGAATGAGACCGGACAGCTGCATGACAAGGCACCTCAAGCACGTCGAAAAACCCCAAACGCCTAAGAGGGCGGGGGTACGTCGACAAGCTTAGTCCGACCCACCGACATTCTCGGTGACCCACGAAGAACGCACAGCATGTCCGACATAAGCATCGATAACCGGGCAATAGTCGCAGCAGCGGAAAGGCATCCCTGGGGAGGCAACGTGCGGATCCTGCTACTCGTTACGGCGTTCAACGGTTTGAGTCAGCGCGTCTGGTGCGCTCTGCGCGAAGCCGGCCACGACGTCGGAGTGCAGCTCGCCACCGGCGCCTGCGACCTGATCGATGCGGTGCGGGAGACCGACCCCGATCTGATCCTGTGCCCGTTCCTCAAGCACCGGGTGCCGGCCGAGGTCTGGCAGAAGTGGCGCACGGTGATCATCCATCCCGGCCCGGTCGGTGACCGCGGACCGTCCTCACTGGACTGGGCGGTCGTGGAGGGCGCCCGGACCTGGGGCGTCACCGCGCTGCAGGCGGTCGAGGAGATGGACGCCGGCCCGATCTGGGCCACCCGCACGTTCGCCCTGCCGACCGCGCCGCCGCGCAAGTCGTCGCTTTACAACGGCCCGGTCGCCGACGCCGCGATGGAGTGCGTCCTCGAGGTGGTGGCCAAGGCGGCCGACCCGGCCTTCCAGCCGGTGCCGGCCGACCACGCACCGACCGAGATGCCCGGCGCGCGGCCCCGGCCGTCGATGACGCAGGCCGATCGGGCCTTCGACTGGTCGGACCCGACCGAGAAGATCCTGCGCCGGATCCGGGCCGCGGACGGTTCGCCCGGCGTCCGGACCGAGGTCGCCGGCCTGCCGGTCTTCGCCTACGACGCGACGCCCGGCCTGGCCCGGCACGTGCCGCCGGGCCGCCTGATCACCCGGCGGCAGGGGGCCGTGCTGGTCGGCACCGGCGACGGCAGCATCTGGCTGGGCCACCTGCGCGCGGCCGAGGCCGGCCACGGCCTGCAGGGCATCAAGCTGCCGGCCACCACGCTGCTCGGCGCGCGGCTGCGGGGGCTGTCGCACTCGCCGCTGCCGGTCGGCACCGAACCCGAGTCGGCCGGCGCCTACCGCCAGGTGCGCTACCGCCGTACGGGCCGGGTGGGCTGGCTGGCCTTCGACTTCTACAACGGCGCGATGGCGCCCGGGCACTGCCGCCGCCTGCTGGCCGGGCTGCGCCACGCCGTCGGCCAGGACACCGAGGTGGTGGTGCTGCGCGGCGGGACGGACGCGTTCAGCAACGGGATCCACCTCACCGTGATCGAGGCGTCCGGCGACCCGGCCGGCTCGGCCTGGGCCAACATCCGGGCGATCAACGACGTGTGCCGCGAGATCATCCGGTGCGCCCAGCAGGTCGTCGTGGCCGCGTACGCGGGCAGTGCCGGCGCCGGCGGCGTGATGATGGGCCTGGGCGCCGACATCGTGGCCGCTCGCGAGGGCATCGTGCTCAACCCGTACTACGAGATGGGGTTGTTCGGCTCCGAGCTGCACACCTTCACGCTGCCCCGGCGGGTCGGCCCGGACCAGGCTCAGCAGCTGATCGACGACAAGCTGCCGGTGAGCGCCGCGCAGGCGGCCACGATGGGGCTGGTCGACGAGGTCGGGCCGCGGCACCCCGACGCGTACGCGGAATGGCTCGGCGCCCTGGCCGAGCGCGAGAGCGACCCGCGGACCGCCCGCCGCCGCCGTCAGGAGAAGGCCCGCCGGCTGGCCGCCGAACGGGTGCCGCTCGAGGTCTACGAGGCGCGCGAGCTGGCCGAGATGAGCCGCGACATGTACGGCGACCGGTCCGGTTTCGCCGACGCCCGGCACGCCTTCGTGACCAAGGAACCGGCCACCAGCACGCCGGAACGCCTGCTCCTGGCCCCGCGGACGCCCGTGGTGGTGACGCCCGCCCGCAGCCGGGTCGCGCTCCAGGAACGCAAACCCGTGGTCCGTCCCGCGGTGCCCCTGTCCGCATGAGCGCACCCCCCGCCACCGGCCGGGTGAAGGTGAGCGAGGCACTGCAGGCAGCCACGATGCTGCTGCCCGCCCGCTACAACTACAGCGCCTACAGCGTGCTCGCCGGGCCGGCCGATCCCGCGCCGGCCGACGAGGAGCCCTATCGCGTCCGCATGCGCCGGCTGGCCCGCCGGCGGCCGATCCGCACCGTGCTGATCACGCTGTTCGCGTTCACCTTCGAGAGCACGTTCTTCGCCTGGCTGATCGCGTCGATCGAGATCCCGGCCTGGTCGCTGCACCCGGGGCACTACTTCGGCGCGATCGTGATGATCGGCGCGACCTCCGCGATCGAGCTGTTCCGCCTGGTCAACGTGATCACGCTGTGCCTGTCGACGGTGTGGGCGCGGGACCCGGTGCCGGTCGTGCCGGACACGACGCTGCGGGTGGCCTTCCTGACCACGATCGTGCCCGGCAAGGAGCCGATCGCGATGGTCGAGCGGACCCTGCGCGCCGCCCGCAACGTGCGCTACGGCGGCACGTACGACGTGTGGTTGCTCGACGAGGGCGACGATCCCGACGTCAAGGCCATGTGCAAGCGCTTGGGCGTACGCCATTTCAGCCGCCGCGGGATCGAGGAGTTCAACACCCCGTCGGGCGCGTACAAGGCGAAGACCAAGCACGGCAACTACAACTCGTGGGTGCACGTCAACGGGGACGAGTACGACGTCTTCGTGTCGGTCGACCCCGATCACGTGCCGCTGCCCAACTTCTGCGAGCGGCTGCTGGGCTATTTCCGCGATCCCGACGTGGCGTTCGTGGTCGGCCCGCAGATCTACGGCAACTACGACAACCTGGTCACGCGGTGGGCCGAGTCGCAGCAGTATCTGTTCCACTCGCTGCTGCAGCGGGCCGGCAACCGGCGCGGCATCGCGATGCTGGTCGGGACCAACAACGCCGTCCGCATCGACGCGCTCCGGTCGATCGGCGGCCTGCAGGATTCGATCACCGAGGACATGGCGACCAGCCTGGCCCTGCACGCGGCGCAGAGCAGTGCCACCGGCGGTAACTGGCGTTCGGTCTACACCCCCGACGTCCTGGCCGTGGGTGAGGGTCCGTCCTCCTGGACCGACTACTTCACCCAGCAGCACCGCTGGTCGCGCGGCACCGACGAGGTGGTGCTGCGCAAGTTCGGCCGGCTGGCCTGGCGGCTCGGTCCGGGCCGGGCGCTGCACTACGGGCTGCTGATGTCGTACTACCCGCTGACCGCGCTGGCCTGGTTGCTGGGCGCGCTGAACGCGTTCTGCTATCTCGCGCTCGGCGCGCAGGGCGTGCACGTGCCGCAGGAGGTGTGGCTGATGCTCTACATCGACGCCGCGATCTTCCAGGTCGGGCTCTACCTGTTCAACCGGCAGCACAACACCAGCCCGCACGAAGAAGCCGGCTCGTCGGGGCTGACCGGCATGGTGGCGTCCACTTTGTCCACACCGATCTACGTCTCCTCGATGATCGGCGCGCTGCTGCGCCGCCAGGCCGGTTTCGTGGTCACGCCCAAGGGCGATTCGACCAGCCCGGACCGGCTCGCCACCTTCGCACCCGGCCTGCGCTGGGCCGCGTTCTTCGTCGCACTGCTGATCGTGGCTGGGTTCACCGGTCACGTCGACAACGCCATGTTCGTCTGGCCCGCGCTCAACCTGGTCATCTGCCTGACCCCGCCGGCCCTGTGGTTCTTTCTCAGAAGTCGTCGCAAACCCGAGGAGTCACCCGGATGAAGCCCCGCCCCCGCCCCAGTCTCGCGCGCCGGACGGCCAGCGGAACAGTCGCGGTGGTGGTGCTCGCCGTGGTCGCGTTCGCGAACCGCCCGGTCCTCGCGGCCGGATCCGAGGCGCTGCACAGCTACACCATCAACCGGCAGTCCTACAAGGAGAAGTACGGCCACTGGGCCGCGCTGCCGGTCCCGCCCGAGTTCCGGGTCAACGCGATCCATGCGGCCCTGCTCAGCACGGGCAAGGTACTGATCGTGGCGGGCAGCGGCAACAACCGTGACCAGTTCGAGGCAGGCACGTTCCGGACGATCCTCTACGACCCGCGCACCGAGAAGTTCAGCGACGTCGCGACGCCGACCGACGTCTTCTGCGCCGGGCACAGCTTCCTGCCCAACGGCAACCTGCTGATCGCGGGCGGCACCAAGTCGTACGAGGTGCTGGAGAAGGACGTCGAGCGGGCCGGCGGCGTCATGAAGATCAAGAACGAATCGCCCGACCACGGCCCCCGTACGTTCGTGAAGGGCTCGAAGTTCCGCTCGACGGCCGGGCACGAGTACGTCAGCCGGACCGCGGTCACCGTGCCGGCCGCGGGCAAGATCGTGCACGGCGCGCACGTCGCGATCCACGCCGGCGAGGTCGAGGTGTGGGTCGACGCCGTCCGCGCGGGCGACGCCCCGATCGTTCGTGGGCCGGCTCAATATCGGATCGAGGGCCTGACCGGCAGTGACAGCCAGAACCTGTACGGCGTCGCCGACAAGATCACCCGCGAGAAGCAGGAGTACGGCGGGGACAAGACGTCGTACGAGTTCGACCCGCGCACCGAGCGCTACCACAAGACCGGTGACCTGGCCGAGCACCGGTGGTATCCGACGCTGGTCACGTTGACCGGCGGCAACGTGCTGGCGGTGTCGGGGCTGGACGAGTTCGGCCGGATCCTGCCCGGTCGCAACGAGGTCTACGACTCCCGGAAGCAGATCTGGTCGGCCGCGCCGCAGCTGGAGCGCTACTTCCCCACCTACCCGAGCCTGCATCTGATGGCCGACGGCCGGGTCTTCTACTCGGGCGCGAACAGCGGCTACGGCTCCGACCAGGAGGGGCGTACGCCGGGCATCTGGGATCTGAAGGACAACCGATTCCAGCCCGTGCCCGGTCTGCGGCAGCCGGAGCTCAACGAGACCGCCACCTCGCTGATGCTGCCCCCGGTGCAGGGGCAACAGGTGATGATCTTCGGTGGCGGCGGGGTCGGTGACTCGCCGATCTCGACCGCCCGCACCGACATCGTCGACCTGCGCGGCCGCAAGCCCGCCTACCGGCCCGGGCCCGACCTGCCCAAACCGGCCCGCTATCTCTCCACCGTCGTGCTGCCCGACGACACCGTCTTCACCAGCGGCGGCTCGTCCGGTTACCGCGGCGGCCCGTACCGCGGGGAGCAGCGCAGCGACCTGTTCAACGCCCAGTTCTACGTGCCCGGCAGCAACTCGTTCCGGACCGCCGCCGAGTCGACCGTGGGCCGCAACTATCACTCCGAGGCGATCCTGCTGCCCGACGGCCGGGTCATCACGATGGGCAGCGACCCGCTCCACGACCGGACGGGCCGGGCGCCGGGCGTGTTCGAGCAGCGGATCGAGGTCTACCGCCCGCCCTACCTGTTCCGCGGTCAGCGACCCCGGATCACCCAGGCGCCGCACGAGGTCGCCCGCGGCGGGACCTTCCCGGTCGGCACCCCGGACGCGGCCCGGGTCACGTCGGCCCGGCTGCTGCGGCCCAGCTCGGTCACCCATGGCACCGACACCGACCAGCGGTCGATCGCGGTCGCGGTGGAGCGCACGGGCAGCGGGCTCCAGCTGCGCGTGCCGAACCAGGAGGGGATCGCGCCCTCGGGCTGGTACATGCTCTTCCTCGTCGACGACCAGGGGCGGCCCTCGGTCGCCCGCTGGCTCCGGGTGCGGTGATGGCCCGTCGGGCCCGGCTCTCCCTGATCCTCACGGTCTCGCTGATCGGCCTGGGCAGCCTCGCGGTGGCGGCCGGGGCCCGCGAGCGCGACCCGGAGGTGCGGATCCCGCCGCCGCCCCGGGCCGCGAGCCCGCACCTCTACGTCGACCCGTCGGGGGCCGCGGCGGCGGCCGTGCGCGCCCTCGACCAGGCGGGCCGGACGACCGACGCGACGATCATCCGCCGGATCGCCGACCAGCCGGCCTCGGTCTGGTTCACCGACGCCGCCCCCGGCTACGCGGAACGGGCGCGGCGGCTGGTCACGGCGGCCTCGGCGGCGCGGCGTACGGCGGTGCTGACGTTGTATTTCATTCCGTACCGGGACTGCTCGGGGCACTCGGCGGGCGGGGCGGGCGACGCCGCGGCGTACCGGGGGTGGGTGAACGGGCTGGCCGCGGCCCTGGGCGGGCATCGGGCCATCGTGGTGCTCGAACCGGACGCTGTGGCCCAGGCCGTACGCGGGTGCCTGTCGCCGGAGCGGGTGGCCGAGCGCTACGGGCTGCTGCGGCACGCCGTCGCGGCGCTGCGCAAAGCCCCGGGAGTGCGGGTCTATCTCGACGCCGGCAACCCGACCTGGATCCCGGCCGGGCAGATCGGGCCGGCCCTGCGCACCGCGGGGGTGGGCACGGCCACCGGATTCGCGCTCAACGTGGCCAACTTCGAGACCACGGCGGACAACGTGGCGTACGGGAATGCCGTGTCCCGGATCTTGGCGGGCAAGCACTACGTCGTCGACACCAGCCGCAACGGCAACGGACCGGCCCAGCGGGGTGCCGGTGACCGGCACTGGTGCAATCCGGCCGGTCGCCGCCTCGGCCCGGCGCCCACGCTGCACACGGGGCACGCGCTGGTGGATGCGTACCTTTGGGTGAAACGCCCCGGGGAGTCCGACGGAGCGTGCTGGCCCGGTCACCCTCCGGCGGGACAGTGGTTCCCGGCCTACGCGCTGGCCCTAGCCCGGTGAGTGCATTCCCCGGCCCTGGGTGAGACTTGACTCAATTCCCCCCTCCACGGGGCCACGCCGATACGATCGG
Organism: Actinoplanes sp.; assembly: GCA_965217855.1. GTDB lineage: Bacteria > Actinomycetota > Actinomycetes > Mycobacteriales > Micromonosporaceae > Actinoplanes. Next base: position 38,398 of record CBDCJN010000007.1, read on the forward strand.
CGAAGTCGGGACAGCGCTGTCCTGGAGCACCTTTGAGGCGAAGGAGCGCCCCCGATGACAGATCAGCACGGCCACCTCGACCCTGACGGCCCAGACGCCGCGTTACGTGCCGATATCCGGCGGATCGGCACGCTGCTCGGCCAGACCCTGGCCCGGCAGGAAGGCCGCCCGCTGCTCGACCTGGTCGAGGAGATCCGCGCCCTGGTCCGCCAGGACCCGCAGGCCGCGGCCGACCGGCTCGACGCCATGGATGTCACCACCGGCACCAAGCTGGCTCGCGCCTTCTCGACCTACTTCCACCTGGCCAACATCACCGAGCAGGTGCACCGCGCCCGCGACCTGCAGCGGCGCCGGGCCCGGGACGGCGGCTGGCTCGACCAGGCCGCCAAGCTGATCGCCGAGCGTGGGGTGCCGGCCGACGAGATCGCCGCGGCGGCCCGGCGGCTCGCCGTTCGCCCGGTCTTCACCGCCCACCCGACTGAGGCGTCGCGCCGCTCGATCCTGTCGAAGCTGCGCCAGCTGGCCGACGCGCTGGACGCCGAGGCCGCCGCCGCGGTCCTCTACGGCCAGAGCGACACCAGCGCCTCGACCCGCAAGTTCGCCGAGCTCATCGACCTGCTCTGGCAGACCGACGAGCTGCGGCTGGACAGGCCCGAGCCGACCGACGAGGCCCGCAACGCGGTCTACTACCTGCGCGACCTGTACGCCGAGGCCGCTCCGCAGGTGCTGGCCGACCTGGCCGAGACGCTGCGCCAGCTCGGCGTCGAGACCGCGCCGACGGCCCGGCCGCTGACCTTCGGGTCGTGGATCGGCGGCGACCGCGACGGCAACCCGTTCGTCACGCCCGCCGTCACCCGCGACGTGCTGATGATCCAGCACGAGCACGGCATCCAGGCCACCGAGGCGGCCATGGACAAGCTGATCGACGTGCTCTCGGTGTCCCGGCGGCTGCGCGGCGTCTCGCTCGACCTGTCCGCATCGCTGGCCAAAGACCTGGACAACCTGGCCGAGGTGGCGCCCCGGTTCCGCCGGACCAACGCCGAGGAGCCCTACCGGCTCAAGGTGCGGGCGATCAAGGCGAAACTGGCCAACACCCGGTCCCGGCTGCGCAACGGCACCGCGCACGTGCCGGGCCGCGACTACCTGGGCAGCGACGAGCTGATCGGCGACCTCGAGCTGATGCGCGCCTCGCTGGCCCGCAACTCCGGCCAGCTCACCGCGGTCGGCGTGGTCGCCACGGCGATCCGCACGGTCTCGGCCTTCGGGCTGCAGCTCGCGACGCTCGACGTGCGCGAGCACGCCGAGAAGCACCACGAGGTGCTGCAGCAGATGTTCGCCCAGGTCGGCGAGGTCGACGACTACTACGCCCTCGACCGTGCCGAGCGCACCAAGCTGCTGGCCACCGAGCTGACCGGCCGGCGCCCGCTGGCCGCCGGCGACATCCCGCTGACCGACTCGGCACGCAAGACGTTCGACGTGTTCAACACGATCCGTGACGTGCAGGACCGCTTCGGGGCGGACGTCATCGAGACATACATCATCTCGATGACCCTGGGTGTCGACGACGTGCTGGCCGCCGCCGTGCTGGCCCGCGAGGCCGGCCTGGTCGACGTCCACACCGGACGGGCCCGGGTCAACATCGTGCCGCTGCTGGAGACCCCGGCCGAGCTCGACGCCGGTGGCGACCTGCTCGACGAGATGCTGTCGCTGCCGGCCTACCGCGAGATCGTGCGGGCCCGGGGCGACGTGCAGGAGGTCATGCTCGGCTACTCCGACTCCAACAAGGAGGGCGGGATCACCACCAGCCAGTGGGGCATCCACAAGGCGCAGCGCTCGCTGCGTGACGTGGCCGCCCGGCACGGCGTGCGGCTGCGGCTCTTCCACGGCCGCGGTGGCACGGTCGGCCGCGGTGGTGGCCCCACCCACGAGGCGATCCTGGCTCAGCCGTACGGCACGCTGGACGGCGCGATCAAGGTGACCGAACAGGGCGAGGTCATCTCCGACAAATACACGCTGCCCGCCCTGGCCCGGGAAAACCTCGAGCTCACGGTGGCCGCGGTGCTGCAGGCGACGTTGCTGCACACCACCCCGTCGGTCGATCTCGACCGGCTGGCCCGCTGGGACGCCACGATGGACAGCGCCTCCGACGCGGCCTTCGCGGAGTACCGCTCGCTGGTCGAAAACCCGGACCTGCCGGCCTACTTCTGGGCGGCCACCCCGACCGAGCTGCTGGGCGCGCTCAACATCGGCTCCCGGCCGGCCAAGCGGCCCAACACCGACGCCGGTCTGGGCGGCCTGCGGGCCATCCCGTGGGTGTTCGGCTGGACCCAGACGCGGCAGATCGTGCCCGGCTGGTTCGGCGTCGGCACTGGTCTCAAGGCGGCTCGCGAGGCCGGCCACGCCGGCAACCTGCAGGAGATGTACGGCAACTGGCAGTTCTTCCGGACGTTCCTGTCGAACGTCGAGATGATGCTGACCAAGACCGACCTCAACATCGCCCGCCGGTATGTCGAGACCCTGGTCCCGGAAAATCTCCGCCCGATCTTCACCAAGATCGAGGAGGAGTACGAGCTGACCGTGCGCGAGGTGCTGGCCATCACCGGCACGTCGTCGCTACTGGAGAATCAGCCCGAGCTGCTGCGCACGCTGGGCGTCCGTGACACGTACCTGGAGCCGCTGCACCACCTGCAGGTGGCCTTGCTCCGCCAGTATCGCGAGGCCGGCGAGGACGCCCGTCAGACCGTGGTGGCGCCGGGTTCCCGCCGGGCCCCCAACGACTCGACGGCCCTGGAAAGGGCGCTGCTGACCTCGGTCAACGGCATCGCTGCCGGAATGCGTAACACGGGCTGACATAGCCAGCTCTTGTCGCTTTTGGAGGGTCGGGGCTCACGCCTCGGCCCTCCTTCTGTTTGCAGTGCTGCGGGGTTGCGGCTATGGTCCGTGGGAGCGCTCCCACGTCCCCCTTCCCCTCCCCGATGGAGCCCCGAATCCCCATGCGCAGATGGAGACTCATCGCCGGCGTCGCAGTAGCGGCCGCCGCCGCCACCGTGGCCACGGTCATCGCCCTGCCGGCCAGCGCCGAGACGGCCGCCTTCACGGTCACCAACTCGTGGAGCACCGGTTACCAGGGTCAGGTCGAGGTCAAGAACACGACCTCGTCCGCGATCGACACCTGGCGCGTGCAGCTCACCCTGCCCGCCGGAACGACGGTCGTCAACTCCTGGAACGCCACGCAGTCCGTCTCGGGCTCGACCTACACGTTCACGCCGGCCGGCTGGAACGGCACGCTGGCGGCCGGGGCGTCGACCTCGTTCGGCTTCGTCGCCAACGGCACCGGGCGGCCCACCTCGTGCCAGGTCAACGGCGCCTCCTGCAACGGCTCGTCCACACCGTCCCCCACGGTTACCACCACGTCCCCCGCCACCACGTCCCCCGCCACCACGTCCCCCGCCACCACGTCACCGTCCCCCACGGCTACCACTCCCCCGCCCACGACCACCGCGCCGCCTACGGGCACGACTCCCGTGGCGATCAACGGGCAGCTGCGGGTCTGTGGCGTCAAGCTGTGCAATCAGCGCGGCAAGGCGATCCAGCTGCGCGGCATGAGCACGCACGGCCTGCAGTGGTTCGCGAAGTGCTACAACTCGGCGTCGCTGAACGCGCTCGCCGACGACTGGCAGGCCGATCTGCTGCGCATCTCGATGTATGTGCAGGAGGGTGGCTACGAGACCAACCCGGCCGGCTTCACGTCGCAGGTCAACAACCTGGTCGACCAGGCCGAGGCGCGCGGGCTCTACGCCCTGGTGGACTTCCACACGCTGACCCCGGGCGACCCGAACTACAACCTGGCCCGGGCCAAGACCTTCTTCGCCGAGGTCGCGACGCGCAACGCGGCCAAGAAGAACGTCATCTACGAGATCGCCAACGAGCCCAACGGCGTGAGCTGGGCCGGCATCAAGAGCTACGCCGAGCAGGTCATCCCCGTGATCCGGGCCCACGACCCGGACGCCGTGGTCATCGTCGGCACCCGTGGCTGGTCGTCGCTGGGGGTCTCCGAGGGCTCGAGCTCGAGCGAGATCACCGCGAACCCGGTCAACGCCACCAACATCATGTACGCGTTCCACTTCTACGCCGCCTCGCACAAGGACAACTACCGGGCCGAGGTCCAGCGGGCCGCCGCCTCACTGCCCCTGTTCGTCACCGAGTTCGGCACGGTGACCGCGACCGGCGGCGGCCAGGTCGACCTGTCCAGCACCGGCACCTGGCTCGACCTGCTCGACCGCCTGCAGATCAGCTACGCCAACTGGACGTTCTCCGACGCCGGCGAGAGCAGCGCCGCGTTCAAGCCGGGCACCTGCTCCGGCTCGACCTACGCGGGCACCGCCGTTCTCTCCGAGTCGGGCGCCTACCTGCGCAGCCGCATCCGTACGCCGGACAATTTCTGACCGGCTGAGACCCACGTGCGCCCCGGGCACCCACGAGCTCGGGGCGCACGTGTCTTTCCTCATCCGACCCCGGCGTTGGCGAACCTCTCGCCGATGATCAGGGCCGGTCTGGTCCAGGCGGCGATCAGGGCGTCGAGGTTGGCCGTCTCGCCGAGGAACCAGCCCGAATAGAACGTGCCGGTCGCCCACTCGAGCTTGTGCGACAGCCGGGCCACCTGCCCCAGCCGCGGTTCGAGACCCAGGCGCCGGGAGAGATAGACGTCGACGCCGATCGGCCGGCCGGACGAAAGCGCCGCCGGGGCCGGTGTCCCGCCCTCGGAGTGCAGCACGGCATAGGCCGGGTCGAGCGCCGTGCAGCAGACCTCCAGATAGCGCATCACCACCTCCTGCCGGATCTGCGCGGCCTCCCGCTCGGCCTCGTCCCAGAGCGGACGCGGAACAGCGAACGCGCCGGCCTCCACCGTCACGTCCACCGGGTGCCGGTCGGCCGGGGCCGTCCCCGGGGTCGCCTCCAGGGACAACGCGGCCGGGCCGAGCCCCGGCAGCGTCATGGCCACCCGGTAGGCGCCGCCCTCCCGCAGGCGACGGCGCACCTCCCGGGCCGGGCGATCACCGACGTAGGTGAGGCCCGGCGGCCCGGGAACCCGGGCGAACGCGAGGCCGGGCAACCCGGCGAACATCGCCCCGGTGTACGTCGCACCGCAGCGCTCCAGAACATCACCGACCGCGGCCGGGGCGGGCTCGTCGAGCTCCCGATCGAACCACAGGCCGAACGAAAGGAAGACCCCTCCCGGCCATATAGACGTCTGCCTCATGCCCTGAGGAACGCGCCGACCACCGCCGAGGGTGCGGCTACGCTGGTTCGCCCCAGGGCAACTTGGCCTCGCGCGCGTAGTACTCGACGCAGGCGGTGAACGTCGGCCACTCAGTCGACACGGTCTCGTCGCCCTCGACGTACAGCTGGACCGGAGAATCGTCGAGAGCCGCGTCGGTCAGCCAGTAGACGGCATACCCCTGATGGATCCCGATCACGACGGCATTGTCCGGCAACAGGCCGGGCACGCCCTCGGTCTCGAGCAGCGCCTGGGCCTCGTCCTTGAGGTCGACGAGAGACGGATAGCAGTCGATGTCGGCGAACAGGACGATGGTCTTGTCGCCGCCGAGCACGGCGAGGTATTCCTCGTATCGGCTGGGCAGCCGTTCGAGGCGCTGCCCCTCGATGACCTCGCGGATCTGACCGGCGGACAGGCCGCCGATCCGTGCCCCCGCGTCGATCATCGCTTGGGCCAGCGCCTCGAACGGAACGGAGCTCACGGCTTGGGTTCTCGCTTCTTTCTCAGGGCGTCCTGCATCTGTTGCGGGGTCTCCCAGGTGTAGGTGACCTCGACCTTCACGTTCGGGAACTTGGCCCGGAACTGGTCGATGACCGTGGAGCAGCTGGAGCAGGGCGCGGCCTCGGAATACAGCTTGATCGTGCCACGCGAGTCCGGCGGCAGAAAAGACGCGTAGTGCTCCAGCAGCTGGGCCTCGGAGTCCCACTCGCGACCGGCCGAGGTCGAGAACTGCCGCGCCGCCGGTGGCTCGACCGTGCCCGGGTTCCGGTGCTTGCCGCTGACGCTGTAGAGCGTGTCCATCTCGCCGAACAGATCGTGCTGGGCCACGGCGACGTTGCGAGTGATACCCACGCCGTTGTTGGCGTTCGCCCGATAGGCGGACGCCAGATCACTGCTCGCGCAGTTGTGGACGAGGACCGAGGCCTTCCCGGCCATCACGTAGTAGGTCGGGATGCCCTCGACGCTCAGGTTGTAGACCCGCGCCTCGGCTGTGCGCTTGGTGACGGCATCGACCTGGGTCCACGTGCCGTTCGAGGTCCGCAGCCACTGGCCGGCCTGCAGGTCCCCGGCCGGCGTCCAGGCCCGCAGGTCGGCCACCCAGAACGGATGGTTCGTGGTGGCCGTCACGGTGCCGCCGCCGGCGACCTTGACGTCCACCAGATTTTTCGGGCCCGTGCCGACGATCGTGTCGTTGACCGGTCGCGGCCCGGTGGCTCCCGTCACAGGATCCGTCGCGAGGACCTCGTCGCCCTTCTCGACCTCGTCGATCGGCTGCTCGCTGCCGTCGGCCAGGAGGACGTGCGTGTCTCCGGTGAAGCTGTTCTTGCACCCGCCCATGAGCGTGCGCACGATGTTCTTGATATTGCGCAGCTTGTCGGAGTTCTTCAGGGCCTTGGCCCCGGAGGCGAGCCAGCCGAAGACCGGCACCGTCGCGCCGACCGAAAGCAGGCCGCCGACGATGTCACCACGGCCGAACGAGATTGCCGCGTCGGCCGCGTCGCACGCCTCGCCCACGCCCGGCACCATCCCGCACAGGCCGAGCACGAACTGCAGCATGTCCATCAGCAGGCCGGGGTTGTCGTTGACGAACGACTTGAGGTCGTTCAACATGTCGCATCCCTGGTTGCGCTCGGTCGACGAGGCGCACTGCTGGGGATTGACCAGTGCCTTGGCGAAGTCTTTGTAGACCGTCAGGCAGTTCGAGCTCAGCGCGTCGGTGGAGGCGAGACAGCCCCACGTCTTGTGCTCGTCGAGGGCCGTGCCGTCGCCCTCGAAGGCGGTGCCCGCGAGCTGGCTGCGCCGCAGTTCCTCGTCGGCCTTGAGCGCGTTGGTGTAGATCGTGGACGCTTCCTTGGCGGCCTGGTCCGCCGCGGCGGCGTCCCGGCCGGCCGCGAGCGCCGACTGCCGAGCGTCGTAAGCGGCGTTGGCCGCGTTCCGGGCGTCGCCGGCCGCACGGCGGGAGGCCGCCGTCGCCGTCGCCGCCGATCGCGCGGCGTTCTCGGCGCTGGCCTGGGCCCGGCTGGCGGCGGCCCGGGCAGTGTCGGCCGACTGGGCTGCCTGCTCGGCGGAGGCCTTGGCCGCGGCCGCGGAATTGCGGGCGTCGTTGGCGAACTGCGTGGCCTTGGCCGCGGAGTCCGCCGCCTTCTGCCGCCAGGTCTCGGCCTCGGTCGCTGCCTTGCGGGCGAGCGCCGCGACCCGGTTGGCCTCAGCCGCGTCGGAGAGCGCGGTCTGGGCGTACTGCTGGGCCTGGACGATCAGGGCTCGTACGGTGCTGACGTGCGCGGCCTGCTCGGCATCGCGCTGGGCCGCCTTGTAGCGCGTCACGGTGAGGAAGTACGAGATGTACGACGACGGGCCGGCCAGCGCGACCTGACCGGCCGCCTTGACCTCGGGACCGCCGGCGTCCATGACCCGGTAGACCTCGAGCCGCTCGTCCGCCGTCCGCGCGGCGTACTGACCCGTGCGCAGGAACTGGTGCGCGTCGGTGGTGGTGCCGGCCAGGGCCGCGGTCGCCGCGGCCTTGACGTTGGCACCGGCCGTCTCGATGATCCGGTAGATCTCCTGCCGGTCCTTGGCCGCCTTGCCGGCATAGGTGCGGGTGCGCAGGAAGCGGTCGACCGTGGCGTCGTCGCCCGCCAGCGCGGTCTGCACCGCCGTCTTCTCGGCGCCGTCGGGCAGGGTGTCGATCAGTCGCCAGGCCCGTGCGCGGTCGTCCTGACCGGAGGCCAGCCGACGACCCTCGGCGAGCCACGAGCGCATCTCGACCTCGCCACCGGCGAGAACGTCCTGAGCCGCCAGACGCGACCAGTCGCCACCGGTCTTGGTCAGCTCGACCGCCGCGCGGCGCCCGCGCTCGAGCATCACCGCGGTCGAGGCTCCGGTGGCCGCGGCCTGGGTCAGCAGGGTGCGGGTCGAGGGGCTGACCCGGTCCTCCTCCGGGGTGTCCCAGGTGAGGCTTCGGTTCCACTCGGCGATCTCGCCACCGGCCGCCTTCGACGCCAGGTCGGCGGCACGCGCGTCCTCGGCGGCCGCGACACCCTGTTCGGTGGCCTCGGCGAGGCGGGCCGCGTCCTCGTCACGGGCCAGGCTCTCGAGCTCCACAGCCTGGTTGGCGGCGGCGACCGCGGTGGCTGCCGCCTCCGCGGCCGCCGTGGCGTGCTTCGTCGCCTCGGCCGCGGCGGTCGCCGCGTCGTAGGCGGAGTCGGCCGCCGCCTGCGCCGCCGCGGCGGCCTTCTCAGCGTGCTGGGCTGCCTGCTCGGCGAACGAGAAGGCCTCGTCGGAGGCCTTGGCCGCGGCACGCGCGAGGGCGATCGCCCGGTCGGCGGCGCGGGCCGCGGCCGCCGCCTGCCGGCGTGCCCGGGCCGCGGCGTCCCGCGCCCGCTGGGCCTGGGTGGCCGAGACACCGGACTCCGAACTGGCCCGGTCGGCGGCGGAGGCGGCGATGTCGGCCTGTCCGGACGCGCTCTTGGACGCCACCGCCGCGGCCTCGGCCTGGGCCAGGGCGCGGTCGCGCTCGGCCTTGATCTGCTGGAGCTCGCGGGCCTTGGCGGCCGCGTCGCGGGCCTGCTGCGCGGCCTGACGTGCGGCCGAGGCCTTGCTCGCGTCGGTGCGCGCGGCGGCCGCCGCCTGCTGGGCCCGGGATGCCGCCTGTGCGGTCAGGGATGCGGCAGTGGTCGCCTTGCGGGCCGCGTCGGCCGCGACCCGGGCGGCCCGCATCGCCGCGTTCGAGGCGCTGACCGCGTCGCGAGCGGCATCGGCCGCACCGGCGGCGGCGTCGGCGGCCCGGCCGGCCGCGGCCGACGCGGCCGCCGCCGCGCCGCCCGCCGCCTTGGTCTCCTGCGCGGCCACCTCGGCCTGCTTCTTGGCCTCGGCGGCGGCGTTGGTGGCCCGGGTGGACGCCTCCTGGGCGGCCAGCGACTCGCGGGCCGTCGTCTCGCCGGCCGCCTTGGCCTGCTCGGTGAGCTTGGTGATGGAGGCGAGTTCCTCGTCGCGGGCCCGGGCGACGTACTGGCCGGTGGCCAGGAACTCGCCCAGGTCCTCGGCGCTGCCGGCCAGCGCGCGTGAGGCCGCCTCGTTGAGGACCGGTCCGCTGTTGCCGGCGCCGCCGGTCAGCATGCGCGTGGCGGCCAGCCGGTCGTCGGTGCGCTCGGCCGCCTCCCGGCCGGACGAGAGGAACTCGTTGAGCGCCTCCGGCCCGCCGTCCAGGGCACGCTGGGCGGCCGCCCTCACGGTCGGGCCGCCGGCCTCTAGCACGCGGAAGGCGCGAACCCGCTCGTCCGCCTTCCAGGCCGCGTCGTACCCGCCGTTGACGAAAGCCCGGACATCGTCGGTGTCGCCGCTGAGCGCCTGCAGGGCCGCGCTTCGCGTCGAGGGACCGTCCATGCCCGCCAGCACCGCGGCCGACGCCCGAAGGTCGGCCTCGACCGCGGCGTCGCGGGTGCTGTCCTGATAGGCCTGGAAGTCGGCGTCGGTGCCGAGCAGGACGGACTCCGCCGCCCGGCTCAGCGACGGACCGCCGCCGATCATGTCGTCGACGACGACGCCCAGATCGTATTGAGGCTCATCGGCCCAGGCCGGCGCCTGGGCGTGGAGCATTTGAACGGCGAGCGCCACGGTGGCGACCGTGGCGATTCGGCGCAACCAGACATGGCCCGCGCGTGGCGCGCGCGGGACGGCATCAATTTTCACGTTTCCCCCGTCGATTCTTGATCGGAGCAAGATATCGATCAGGAGTGATGTCCGACAACCCCGTCCGGAACAGCAACCTGAGAGTGGGCTGAGAGACCCCGTACGGTCTCTCAGGGTTTAGCCGGATCCCTCAGGTGCGCGTGGTTCCTAGGCTGAGGCCTGTGACCATCATCGCGACACAATCGCTCACGAAGACGTATGGCGGCGGGGTGACCGCCCTCAGCGAACTCACCGTCGACGTCGATTCGGGCGTCATCGGGCTGGTCGGCGCGAACGGGGCCGGCAAGAGCACGTTTATCAAGATCATGCTCGGCCTGACCGCGCCCACCAGTGGCGACGTGCGGGTGTTCGGGCTCGACCCGGTGACCGAGACCGACCAGGTCCGCGCGCGGGTCGGCTACATGCCGGAGAACGACTGCCTGCCGCCGGACGTCTCGGCGTCCGAGTTCGTGACCCACCTCGGACGGCTCAGCGGGCTGCCCAAGACGGCCGCGCGCGAGCGGGCCTCGGAGGCGCTGCGGCACGTCGGGCTCTACGAGGAGCGGTACCGCCAGATCGGCGGCTACTCGACCGGCATGAAGCAGCGCGTCAAGCTGGCCCAGGCTCTCGTGCACGACCCCGACCTGCTGCTGCTCGACGAGCCCACCAACGGCCTGGACCCGGCCGGCCGGGACGCCATGCTCGCGCTGGTGCACCGGATCGGCACCGAGTTCGGCATCTCGGTGGTGGTCTGCTCGCACCTGCTCGGCGAGGTCGAGCGCATCTGCGACTCGCTGATCGCGATCGAGGGCGGCCGGCTGCTGCGGGCCGACCGGATCTCGGCCATGACGACGGCCTCCGACGTGCTCGCGGTCGAGGTCAGCGAGGGCACGGACGAGCTGGCCGAGGCGCTGACCCGGCTCGAGCTGCCGGTCACCCGCGAGGGCCGGCTGCTGCTCGTGCCGCTCACCTCGGAGTCCTCTTACGACGCGATCCTGCGCGCCGTGGCCGAGCTCGATCTTCCGCTGCACCGCCTGGACCAGCGACGCCACCGGGTGGCCGAGCTCTTCACCACGAAGGAGACGGCCGATGTCTGATGCCGGCGTCATCCACGACATCGGATACCAGCGGTACGAGGGCCCACGTCTGGGCCGCACCGCGGTGTTCGCCTCGATCTACCAGCATGGCCTGCGGGCCGCGTTCGGGCTGGGCCGCTCGGCCAAGGCCAAGATCTTCCCGTGGCTGGTGGCGGGCATCGTCATCCTGGTCGCGGTGATCAACGCGGCGGTGCTGGCCCAGGCCAAGATCGTGCTGTTCGACTACTACTCGTTCGACGACACGATGAGCTGGCTGGTGATCTTCTTCGTCGCGATCGTCGCGCCGGAGCTGGTCTCGCGGGACATGCGCTCGGGCGTCCTGCCGCTCTACTTCAGCCGGCCGCTGCGGGCCGCCGACTACATCGGGGCCAAGTGGGCTGCGCTCGTGACGGCCGTCTTCCTGCTGCTCGGCGTGCCCCAGCTCATCATGTTCCTGGGCGGCGCGTTCACCACCGACAACGGGGCCCGGGGCGTCTGGGACGAGGTTCTCAAGCTGCTGCCGGGCTGGGGTTACAGCCTGCTCTGGGCCGTGCTGTTCGCCTCGATCAGCCTGATCATCGCGTCGGTCACCGGCAAGCGCGCCTTCGCGGCCGGCGGCATCGTCGCCTTCTTCCTGATGACCGCGCCGGTCGTCGGCGTGCTCAGCATCCTGCCCTCGAGCACCGCCCAGCACCTGGCCGGACTGGCCAGCCCGATGTCGCTGCTGGTCGGCGTCCAGAGCTGGCTGCGCGGCAAGAACGACCTCGGCATCGACGTGGGCGACTTCGGCGTCATCTACGGCATCGAGCTGTTCTGCCTGGTCGCCGCGGCCCTGCTGCTCCTACTGGCCCGCTACCGGAAGGTGGCCTCCCTGTGAGTGCGAGGAGTGAGCTTTTCGGAGCCCCGCAGCACGAACGAAAGGTAGCTCGGTGAGCACCGTCGACCTGAAGAACGTCAGCCGCTGGTACGGCAATGTGGTGGCCGTCAACGACATCAGCATGAGCCTGCAGCCGGGCGTGACCGGCCTGCTCGGCCCGAACGGCGCCGGCAAGACCACGGTGCTGCACATGATGGCCGGCTTCCTCGCCCCGTCGCGCGGCGCGGTCACCATCGACGGCGCGCCGACCTGGCGCAACCCGGCCATCTACCGCACCCTGGGCCTGGTCGCCGAGCGCGAGGCGGTGCACGGCTTCCTCACCGCCCGCGAGTTCGTGCTGGCCTGCGCCAAGATGCAGAAGCTGCCCGACCCGGCCTCCGCCACCAAGCGGGCGCTCGAGCTGGTCGAGATGACCGACGCGCAGGACAGGCGGATCGAGACCTTCTCCAAGGGCATGCGGCAGCGCACCCGGGTGGCCGCCGCGCTGGTGCACGAGCCGCAGGTGCTGCTGCTCGACGAGCCGTTCAACGGCATGGACCCGCGGCAGCGCATGCACATGATGGATCTGCTGCACAAACTCGGCGACCAGGGCCACACGATCCTGTTCAGCTCGCACATCCTCGAGGAGGTCGAGCAGCTCTCCGGTCTGGTCCAGGTGATCGTGGCGGGCCGGCTGGCGGCCTCGGGCGACTTCCGACGCATCCGCCGACTGATGACCAACCGGCCGCACGTCTTCGCCGTGCAGAGCTCGGACGACCGCAAACTCGCGGTCGCGCTGATCGGCGAGAAATCGGTGAACGGCATCGAGATCGAGGCGACCGGGCTGACCGTACGGGCGTCCGACTACGGCAGCTTCACCCGCGCGCTGCCGCGTATCGCCCTCAGCGAGGGCATCCGGCTGCGCAAGCTGCTGCCGTCCGACGAGTCCCTGGAGAGCGTCTTCTCCTACCTGCTGGAGGCATGATGTCCACGGTCGCCTACATCACCGCACGCGGCCTGCTCGGCCGCCGCCGGGTGCTCCTGCTGCTGCCCCTGCCGCTTCTGCTGGTCGGGCTGGCGGTGATCTGCCGGGCCTACGACGTGAGCCCCGACCAGTGGGGGCAGGCCGTCGTCGTGGGCCTCGGCCTGGCCGTCATGCTCCCGGTCATCTCGCTGATCGTCGGCACCGGCGTGCTCGGCTCCGAGGTGGACGACGGCACGATCGTGCACATCCTGACCAAGCCGCTGGCCCGCCGCGACATCATCCTGGCCAAGCTGCTGGTGGCGGCCGGGGTGAGCGCCGTGACCTCGGCGATCCCGCTGTTCGTGACCGGGGTGCTGGCCGACTCGGTGCGGTTCGGGCTCGCGCTGGTGGTCGGTGCGGTCGCCGGTGCTCTCGCCTACTCGGCGCTGTTCCTGCTTCTCAGCCTGGTCACCCGCCGGCCGGTGCTGCTCGGCCTGGCCTACATCCTGGTCTGGGAGGGGCTGCTCGGCCGGTTCGTCAGCGGCACCCGGGTGCTCTCGATCGAGCAGTACGTCATCTCGATCACCGACAAGATCGCCCCGACCGGCATGCTGGACGGCAAGGTCTCGGTGCCGGTGGCCATCGTGATGAGCGTGATCTTCGCGGTCGGTGGGACGCTCTACGCGATCAACCGGCTGGGCTCGTTCAGCGTGGCCGGCGAAACCAGCTAGCCGGTCCGCAGACCAACCGTAGAGTGACCGGCTTGTGACCGAACGGCCCGCTGCGGACAGTGACGGTGGTGCTTGGATGGGTGCACTTCGTGGTCATCCAAGTCGGGGAGCACCGCATGACCCAGCCCGCGCCCACGCCGATCCAGAGAAGGCCGGCCGCACCACGCCACCGTCGGTGGCCGTGGGTGGCCGGCCTTGTCGTCCTCGTGCTCGCCGCGGCGGGGGTGTGGTATTTCGTGCTGCGCGACGACGGCGCCGGTCAGGAGGTGGTGACCACCACCGGCGGCGGGTTCACCCGGCCGACCCAGGACGGCGCGATCATCTTCACGGTCACCATGATGCGCTGCGGGCTGGCCAAGGTCGGCGACGAACTGGTGGACATCGAGGCCCGGGGCGCGTTCTGCCTCATCGACGTGCTGGTCAAGAACAACGGGACCAAGGCCGTCCACTTCGACAGCACGGCGCAGAAGGCGTACGACACGGCCGGCATCGAATACTCCATCGACAAACAGGCCGAGGTGTACGCGAACCCCGACGTCCCCAACTTCCTCGACGAGATCAAGCCGGGCATCCAGATCAAGGGAACGCTCGTCTTCGACATACCGGACGAGGCCGTTCTCTCATTTGTGATGCTGCACGAGTCGTTCTCCTCGAAGGGTGCGCCCATCGCCCTGCAGTAGACGATGGGCGTCCTGTTCACCGCGCGGTCAGGGTGTGACCCGGACCTGGAAGACCGGCAGGCGGCCGAGCTCACGGTAGGCGTTCAAAGCGGCCCGCGTGCTGTCCACCGACGAGTCCTGGCCCTTCTGGTTGCTCGGCGTCTCGAATTGCACCATCGCCTTGATCCGCGGGAACTTGCGGAGCTCGCTGCCCAGCCGCCGATAGAAGTCGGCCTTGTAACGCGGGTTGCGTTTCGAGGACCAGACACCCCACTCGGCGATCATCAGCGGCTTGCTCCGGTGCTTGGTGACCGCCCAGTTGTAGAAGCCGGGCCAGCCGGGCCGGCCCTCGATCTTGCGGTTGAGCACCTCGGAGAACTGGCCGTGCCCGTACCCGGGGTCGCTGTAGGCATAGGTGTCGAGGCCGATCCAGTCGACCACGTCGTCGCCCGGGTACATCGAGTTGAACCAGCTCTTCTGCGCGTGCGGCACGTAGGCCATGTGGACCAGCACGGTGACGATGTTGTTGACGCCCCGGGCCCGCAGCCGCTTCACGACGTGCCGGTACATGTTGGCGTAGTCGCGCGCGGTGTAGCCGGAGCCGGCCCGCTCGCGGACGTCGTTCTCGCCCTCGTGATGCACCGCGAAGAAGAACTTCTCCGGGAAGTTCTGCTTGATGTGCTTGGCCAGCCGGTCGAGGTAGGCGTCGGTCCGCCGGTCCCCCTGGGCGATCTTGGCCCAGGACGCGGACTCGGGCTTCCAGTTGAGGAACAGGATGCGCCGCTTACCGGGCTGGTGCGCGATCGCGATCTCCTGCTCGGTCGGGAAGAGCTGCCGCGTCCCGCCGTGATACGCGTGATAGATCGCCTGGTGCCGGCCGGTCTTGCTCTCGAACCGGGCGAGCGCCGAGGCGCCGCGACTCTCGGTGTGCGCACCGGGCGCGACACCCCAGAGGATGCCGCAGGTGGGCACCAGGTCGTCCCCGGTGTAGCAGGACCCCCCGCGGCTCTGCTGCGAGTCGACGACGGTGACGTCCTGCGCCATCCGGCCCTGGGGCGTGTCCGGGGTCGTGGCGTCCGTCGTCCCCGGGACAGCGGGCGAGCCGGGCAGCGCCGGGGCGGTGCTCACGCCCGGGGCCGAGGGCGAGCCGGGCACGGCCGGGGCCGACGAGGACGGCCGGGCCAGCGGGGGGAGGAATCCGGGGATGCCGGGGTCCTCCGTCGTGGGCGTCAGCACCGGCACCGTGACGGTCGGATCGGTCATCGACCCCAGGGGGAGCCCGATCTGATCGACTCCGCCGGTCCACGCCCAGGCGAGGGTGGTCGCGACGGAAAGAGCGAGTGCGGTGGGAACGGCAGCTATCTGGACAAGCCTTTTACGGCCGGGGCGTGGACTCACGATCAGCCAGTATTGTAACTTTTATCCGTTTTGTCGAATACCGGAGTGGAAATAGTGGACGGGACACCCGTCTCGACCACGATCAGCGCGGCTGCGAAACTGTCCCCTAGTCGGCCGCAGGGGGATACGGAAGTGAATGGTTCGGTGCTGCCCGAGGACGTGCTGCGCGACGCCCCGTCGTACACACCGCACCCGCACGAGCTTGCGGACCTCGAACTCCTGCTCTCGGGGGCGTACGCGCCTCTGACCGGTTTTCTCGGCCGGGCCGATCTGACCGCGTTGCGCCGGCGAGGCCGGCTCGCGGACGGAACAGCCTGGCCCGTCGCGGTCACATTGGAGATTCCCGAGGATCTCGCGGCCCGCATGGTGCTCGAAGATCCGTTGCACCGCACGATCGTCCTGACCGATCCCGAGGGCGCCCCGGTGGCCGCGCTCGAGGTCGACGACGCCTGGCCGACGGCCGAGCGGCGCTACGGCGTGGGCGGCACGGTGCGCCGGATGGGCGACGGCGGGCACGGCCCGTTCCAGCGCCTGCGGCGTACGCCGGAAGAGGTTCGCGCCCTGCTGCCACCCGGGCGAGTCCTCGGCGTGATCGCCGATCGGCCCCTGCACCGGCCTCAGCTGGCCCAGATCGCGCACGCCGCCCGCACCCTGGGCGCCCACCTGCTGATCATGATTCCGGTGAGCGGGCCCGGGCCGGACGGCCTGCCGCCCGAGGCCCTCGTCCGGGCGGTCTTCGCGGCCCGCGACCGGATGCCCCCGGCCACGATCGTCGCCGTTCCGCTGCTGACCCGGGGCGACGAGATGCGCGACGCCCTGCTGCGGGCCCGGGTCGCCGGCTCCTACGGGGTGACCCACGTGCTGTCCACCGGCGACATGCTCTCCGGCGGCAACGTCCGGGTGCTCGTCCCGCGCGACCTGGCCTACGACAACCGGGACGGCCAGTGGCGCGGGCGCGACGACATCCCGCCGCGCAACCGGCGCCTGGCGATGACCCCGGCCGAGGTCGACGACCTGCTCGACCGCGGCTTCCCGCTGCCCGAGTGGCACACTCCCCCGGCCGTCGCCAAGGAGCTGGTGCGGGCCCGCCCGCCGCGCCGGCACCGCGGCCTGGTCGTCTTCTTCACCGGGTTCTCCGGCTCGGGCAAATCGACGATCGCGCGCGGCCTGGCCGACAACCTGCGCGAGAGCGGCGAGCGCACGATCACCCTGCTCGACGGGGACGTGGTGCGCCGCGAGCTCTCGGCCGGGCTGGGATTCAGCAAGGCCGACCGGGACGCCAACGTCCGCCGGATCGGCTGGGTCGCGGCCGAGGTCGGGCGTCACCGGGGCATGGCCGTGGCCTGCCCGATCGCGCCCTACGAAAACGCGCGGGCCGCGGTGCGGGCGATGGCCGTCGAGGCGGGCGCGGGCTTCGTGCTGGTGCACGTCAACACCCCGCTCGAGGTGTGCGAGCAGCGCGACCGCAAGGGCCTCTACGCCCGGGCCCGGGCCGGGCAGCTGCGCGGCATGACCGGCATCGACGACCCTTACGAGGAGCCGACCGACGCCGAATTGACGATCGACACGACGACGATCACGGTTCCAGAGGCCATCGAACTCGTGATTGCCCATCTCATCGAACACGGCTGGGTGGAGCCGAAAATGTAGCAACCCATCACGTCGGCGGGAGTGAGACGTTTACCCCCTCGGGGGCGAATCGCCCGATTGCGTACCTCTTTCTCACTCCACCCCCGAAAGGGCCGCCAACCGATGGAAGCGTCACGCCCGGCCGATGTCTCGCACTATCTCGGCGTGTTCCGCCGCCACTGGTGGATCGCACTGATCGCGACGGGGGCCGGTCTGGGTGCGGGCGCGGCCCTGACCTCGGCGATGCCGAAGGTCTACCAGTCGTCGACCGCCGTCCTCGTCCAGGCGGTCGACCAGGACACCAACGCCCAGGGCGGCCGGACCAAGGGCATGGTCAACCTCGACACCGAGGCCCAGCTCGTCGGCTCGGGCGCGGTCGCCACCAAGGCCGCTGCCCTGCTGCGCAGCCCGCGCTCGCCGATCGAGCTGGCCCGCGACGTGTCCGTCGAGGTCCCGGCCAACACCACGGTCCTGATGGTCACGTTCCAGGCCGGGTCGCCGCAGGAGGCCCAGTCCGGGTCGCACGCGTTCGCCGAGTCCTACCTGCGTAACCGCGAGGAGACCGCCCAGAACGGCCTGAACCAGCAGATCAAGACGCTGACCGCGAAGATCAAGCAGCTCACCACGACGCTGGCCGGGATCAACGCGCGGCTGTCGCGGGCCAACAAGGGCAGCTCGGACGAGAGCAACCTGCTGAGCCTGCGCTCCAACTCGCAGAACCAGCTCAACGGCATGACCGGCAAGCTGAACGAGCTGACCACGACCACCATCGGCGCGGGCAGCATCATCAGCGACGCCCGACTGCCGGACACCCCGACCAGCCCCAACCCGATGATCAACATCGCGACCGGTGGCATGATCGGCCTGCTGCTCGGCCTCGGGCTGGCCTTCGTGCGGGAGCGGTTCGACCGCCGGCTGCGCTCCGCGTCGGACGTGCGCGATCGCGGCCGCATGCACATCCTGGCCGCGCTCGACGAGCGCACCACCCCGCACTTCGACGACGTCCTGCAGCCGTACGGGGCCGGTGGCCGGGTCTTCAACCGGCTGCGCAACGAGGTGCTGGCCACGCTGCCCGCGGGCGACCAGGTCATCGTGGTCACCGGGGCCAGCCGCGGTTCGGCCAGCACGCTGGTCGCGGCCAACCTGGCCGCCGCGCTGGCCCGCACCGGCAGCGATGTCGTGCTGATCGGCGCGCACCTGCCGGACAGCGTGGTCGACGCGGCCCCGCTGGCCCGGATGCTCGGCGTGTCCAACGTGCCCGGCCTCTCCGATCTGCTGGCGGGCCGGGTCGGGCTGCCCCGGGCGCTGCAGCGCACCCCGCGCATCCCGTCGCTGCGGGTGATCACCACGGGTGGTGCCGCCACGGCGGGCGGGCTGATGCAGTCGCAGCGGCTCAAGGACACGCTGGAGGCGCTGCGCCGGCAGGGTGGATACATCGTGATCGAGGCGCCGTCCACGGCCAGCAGCGCGGACGCCCAGAGCCTGGCCAGCCTGGCCGACGCGGCGATCCTCGCGGTCGAGCTGCGCCGGGCCCGCCGCCCCGCCCTGCTCGACGCCGCGGAACAGCTGCAACGGGTGGGCACGCCTCTGCTGGGGGCCGTGGTGCTGCCGCGGCTGTCCAACCTGCGGGCGGCCGAGCAGGCCGGGCCGGCCGTCACGCTGAGCCCGCCGCGCCCGTCCCCCCGTTCTGACTCGTCCCGGTCGGAGTCGTCCCGGGCGGACTCGAACCACAACGAACCGCGGCCGGACGAGACCGCCGTGCTCGACCGTGACCTGATCCAGCCGGTGCGGTTCCCGACCAACACGATGTCGGCCGCCGAGAAGGCGGTGGAGAAGGCGGCCATGAACGCCTCCACCCAGCCGATGCGGCAGCGGGTCGCGGACAGCGCCGAGGAGATCACCGCCGTGATCGACATGTCCGGCGTCGACCTGGCCGGCGCCGACAAGTCCAAGGCGCAGGACGACACGAAGTGACCCAGGTGTCCCCGGCCCCCCACGGGTCCGGGTTCCCCGCGGGCGCAACCACCGACCCCGGGTTCTCCGCGCCGTCCGAAGGACCAGGCATCGGTAGGCGCACAGAGCTCCCGGCCTGGCCGGTGGCGAGCATCCTGGCCTTCTATCCGATCTGGTGGGCTCTCGGCCTGGGCGTGCTGATCTTCCCGCTGATGGCCGCGCCGATGCTGTTCCTGCTGATCCGCCGGCGGGCGGCCGGCCGCCCGCTGCGACTGCCGCCCGGCTTCGCCTGGTGGGCGATCTTCCTGATCGCCGTGGTGGTCAGCATCGGCGCGCTCGGCGCCGACCCGGCCGGCACGGTGGCCGGGCACGCGACGGGCCGGCTGCTCCCGGCCGGTTACAAGGCCCTCATGTACGCCTCGCTGACCGTCCTGATGGTCTACGCCGGCAACCTGACCGAGGCCGAGCTGTCCCGCCGCCGCCTGGTCAAGCTGCTCGGCTGGCTGTTCGTGGTGACCGTGCTCGGTGGCCTGCTGGGCATGGTGGCCGGCAACTTCCAGTTCACCTCCCCGGTCGAGTGGCTGCTGCCGGGGAGCGTGCGCAACAAGGGCTTCGTCCAGTCGCTCGTGCACCCGTACGCGGCTCAGATCATGGACATCGTCGGCGAGCGCCAGCCCCGGCCGGCCGCGCCCTGGGGTTACACCAACACCTGGGGCAACAACTTCTGCCTGCTGGCCGGCTGGATCGTGGTCGCCGCCTGGCAGAGCAACACCGCCCGGGCCAAGTTCTGGGCCGTCGTCTGCCTCCTCGTCTCGATCGTGCCCGCGGTGTTCTCCCTCAACCGCGGCCTGTGGATCGGCGTCGGCGTACTGATCGTCTATGTCGCCATCCGCTCCGTGCTGGCCGGCAAGCTCTGGATCATCGGCGCGGTCGTGCTGGCCGGCACCCTGCTCGCGGTCGCGTTGAGCGCGACCCCGCTGGGCGGGGTGGTCAGCGCGCGGCTCGACAACGGCAAGTCCAACGGGGTGCGGTCGTTCCTGATCGACCGGGCCGTCGAGGGCTTCCGCGGCTCGCCGATCATCGGGTACGGCGGCACCCGCAACACCCTGGGCGGCCGCAACTCGATCACCGTGGGCGAGAGCGCGGGCTGCGAGCGCTGCGGCAACTTCACGGTGGGGGGCAACGGGCAGTTCTGGCAGTTGCTCTTCGCACACGGGGCGGTCGGCACGGTCGGCTATCTCG
This sequence comes from Actinoplanes sp., assembly GCA_965217855.1. Classification (GTDB taxonomy): domain Bacteria; phylum Actinomycetota; class Actinomycetes; order Mycobacteriales; family Micromonosporaceae; genus Actinoplanes. The sequence continues at coordinate 58,852 of CBDCJN010000007.1, forward strand.
GCTTCTTCGCGTACGGCCTGTGGCGGTTCCGTCGTGACCGGAGCGCGATCGGGGTGGCCGCGAGCGCCGCGATCGTCACGTCGTTCTCGGCGATGCTCTGGTACAACTCGCTGGTCACCCCCCTGGCCTTCATGGTTCTGGCGTTTGCGCTGCTCTGGCGCAACTCACTTGAGGGGGAAACGACATGAGTCCGGTGAGGACCGCGCCCGCCGAGCTGACCGCCGGGGACGCGGAGCTGCGCACGCGGTATCTGAACGAGGTGCTGGGCCTCCTCTATCCGCCGCCCTGCCGCACCGACGGCTCGCCCGGCACCCCGATCGCCGAATACCTGGTGGTCCCGGACGCGCGGCGGCCCAAGCTGCTGGTGCCGTCGACCTCGCGCCGAGTGGCCGCGGCGGCCGTGCGCCGCTATGCCGAGCCGCAGTCGCGGGTGGCCAAGCTCAAGCGGGAGGCCGTGGTCGCCGCCGTGCGCACCGGTGCCTCCGGGATGCTGCTGCGCGACCGGATCCGGGTCACCGGGCCGTTCTCGGAGAGCATCGACGGGCACCTGAGCGAGGCGCTGGGCCGCGAGTTGTCGGTCAGCGTCCACATCGGTCCGGCCCGGGCCAACCGCAAGCCCGTGCTCCAGCTGATCAGCCCGGACGGCGACACGTTCGGGTTCGGCAAGCTCGGCACCGGCCCTCTCACCCAGCAGCTCGTGCGGGCCGAGACCGCGGCGCTGACCGCGCTCGGCAACAGCGGTCTGACCAGGCTGACCGTGCCGCGGGTGCTGCACGCCGGGCAGTGGCGCGACCTCGAGGTGCTGGTGCAGTCGGCGCTGCCGGTCTGGCTGCCCCGGGCGCCGTTGAGCCAGCGCCGCCTGGTCGCCGCGATGCTCGACATAGCCGGCTGCTGCGGTTACACCACGGGCGCGCTGGCCGGCAGCACGTACTGGCACGAGTTGCGCGGCCGGCTCGCCGCGGTGGCCGACCGGCCCGAGGGGGTCGGGCTCGCCGCCGCCGCCGAGCTGCTGGTGCAGCGGGCCGGCGACATCGTCTTCCGGTACGGCGCGTGGCACGGCGACTGGGCCCCCTGGAACATGGCCAACATCGCCGACTCGCTGCTGGTCTGGGACTGGGAACGGTTCGCGACCGGGGTGCCGCTCGGCTTCGACGCTGTGCACCACGAGCTGCAGAAACGCATCCAGTCGACCGGGGACGCCAAGGACGCGGTCGAGGCGACCGTGCGGCGCTCGGCCGAGCTGCTGGCGCCGTTCGGCGTGCCGGTGGCCGGGCGGGACGCGACCGCCCTGCTCTACCTGGTCGACCTGGCCACCCGATACCTGACCGATCGCCAGGCCGAAGCCGGCGCCCGCCTGGGCGTGCTCGGCACCTGGCTGCTGCCGGTGCTGATCCGGCGGGTCGAGGAGCTCTGAGGAGACCACACCATGGACGTACGCAAAATGCCGGCGCCGATGAAGCGCGTCGTGCACCTGGGGTCCAGGTCCTACGGCCGGCTGACCTCGCCGGGCCGGATGACGCCGTCCTTCCTGATCTGCGGCGGGCAGCGCTGCGGCACCACGTCGCTCTACCGGGCGCTGGCCCAGCACCCGGTCGTGATGAAGGCCGTGCTGCACAAGGGCGTGCACTATTTCGACACGAACTACCAGCGTGGGATGGCCTGGTACCGCGCGCACTTCCCGATGGTGCGCAGCGGCGAGAAGATCGGCGAGCGCTACGGGGTGGCGCCGCAGACGTTCGAGTCGAGCCCGTACTACATGTACCACCCGCAGGCGGCCGCCCGGATCGCCCGCGACCTGCCCCACACCCGGCTGATCGTGCTGGTCCGCGAGCCGGTGGAGCGCGCCTACTCGCAGCACCACCACGAGGTGGCCCGCGGTTTCGAGACCGAGCGTGATTTCGGCGGCGCGGTGGCGCTGGAACCGGCCCGCCTGCACAAGCAGGAGGAGCGGCTGGCAGAGGACCCGGAGTACTACAGCTTCGGCCACCAGCACCACGCCTACCGGGCGCGCGGGGAGTACGCCCGCTATCTGAGCGTGATGACCCAGCACGTCGGCCGGGAGCGCATCCACGTCGTGGAGAGCGAGCGGTTCTTCAGCGACCCTGAGGACGTCTACGACGAGGTCTGCGACTTCCTGGGCCTGCCCAGCTATCTCGAGCGGCCGCCGTTCGAGCGGCACAACGCCCGGCCCCGGCAGGCCGACATGGACCCGGCTCTGCGCCGCGAGCTGAGCGACTACTACCAGCCCCACGACGAGGCCCTCGGGCGCTGGTTGGGGCGAGAGCCGGTCTGGCGCTCGGTATGACCGACTGCACCGGAGTGAGCGGAGCGGTCGTAGGGCCAGGAGGGCATGCCCCAGCCAGCTCCGCCATGACCGACGTTCTCGACAAACCGGCCAAGGGGACTCGGGGCGCGGCGCGGGGCGGGCTGGCCAACATGGCCGGGTCGGCGCTCGCCGGAGGGGCCGGAGTGGTGGTCACCTGGGTGGTCGCCCGGTCGCTGGGCACCGAGCAGGCGGGCGCGTTCTTCGCCGCCACGGCCGCCTTCGTGCTGGCCGGCGGGCTGGCCAAACTGGGCACCCAGACCGGGCTGGTCTACTGGCCGGCCCGGCTGCGCGCCACCGGCCGGGATCACCTGCTCGGCGCGTGCCTGCGTACCGGCCTGGTCCCGGTCATGGTGTTGTCGGTCGTGCTGGCCGTCGCGATGTGGTTCGCCGCGCCCGCGATCGCCCGGATCACCGCGCACGACGCCGGGCACGTGATCGACGTGCACACCGCCGGGCTGCGGATGCTGGCCGTCTTCCTGCCGTTGCAGGCGATGACCGACGCGCTGCTCACGGCCACCCGCGGCTACCGGGCGATGCGGCCGACGGTGCTGCTCGACCGGGTGCTGCGCAGCGTGTTCCAGCTGGTCCTGGTGGGGGCGGCCGGGGTGGCCGCGCTGTGGACGGGTGGGTCGCTGCCCGCCTTCGCGTTCGCCTGGGCCGTGCCTTATCTGCCGGTGACGATCCTTGCGGCGTACGCGCTCAAGAAGGTCTATCTCGCCGGTAAGCCGGCCGGGGTGACCACCCGCCGGGCCGAACGGGCCGAGCTGCGCCGCGACTTCTGGCGCTTCACCGGGCCGCGCGCGCTGGCCAGCGTGGCCCAGCTCGCCCTGCAGCGGATCGACGTGCTGCTCCTGGCCGCGCTGGGCGGTCTCGTCCCGGCCGCGGTCTACGCCGTGGCGGGCCGGTTCGTCGTGCTGATCCAGTTCGCCAACCAGGGGATCTCGCAGTCGGTGCAGCCGCGGCTGGCCGAGGCGCTGGCGGTCGGCGACCGGCACACCGCGAACCACCTCTACCAGACCGCGACCGGCTGGCTCGTGCTGGTGACCTGGCCGGTCAACCTGCTGGTGATCTTCTTCGCGCCGCTGTGGCTGCGGCTGTTCGGCGACCGCTATGCCACCGAGGGCTCGCTGGTCGTCGCCCTGCTGGCCGCCGCGATGCTGGTCGCGACCGGCTGCGGGATGGTCGACATGGTGCTCGCGATGGCCGGCCGCACCTCGTGGAACCTGGCCAACGTGCTGGTCGCGCTGGGCGTCACGATCGGCCTCGACGTGCTGCTCATCCCCCGCTACGGCGCGCTGGGGGCGGCGGTCGGGCTGGCCTGCTCGATGGTCGCCAACAACCTGCTGCCGCTGATCCAGGTCGGCCGGTCGGTCGGGCTGCACCCGTTCGGCCGGGGCACCCGGGCCGCCGCGGGGTTGTCGATCGCCTGCTTCGGCGTACTCCCCTGGGCCGTCACCGCCGTGGCCGGCACCGGCGCCACCGGCCGGACCCTCGCCATGCTCGCCGCCGTGCCCGCCTTCCTGGCCGGCACCTGGCTGTTGCGCGTTCCTCTCGCTCTGGACGCGTTCAAACCGATGAGGAGGACGAGTTGACCACCGACTACACGAAGGTGTTCCAGGACACCGATGCCGTCGAGAAGTACGAGAACGTCACGTACGCGCCGGACAGCTACGCCTCGCAGATCAACGATCGGCAGCAGGACTACCTGCGGACGCTGGTGCGGCGCGAGTTCGGTGAGCTCGCCCCGGTGCAGCACGACTTCGCCTGCGGCACCGGCCGGGCCATCCGTACGCTGCACGGCCTGGTCCGGGAGGCGCACGGGTACGACACGTCGGCCGAGATGATGGCCAAGGCGGCCGAGGTCGGGTCGCGCGCGAACTGGCACCAGGTGGCGGCCCACGGTCCCGTGCCGCACCCGGTGCCCGCGGGCTTCCCGGCCATCGTGACCATGTTCCGCCTGCTGCTCAATGTGGACGAAACCGTTCGCGACCGGGCCCTGGCCTTCGCCGCCCGCGCGTTGCCGACCGCCGACTCCGGCGTGCTGGTCGTCGAGAACCACGGCAACGCCGGCTCGGTGCGGCACCTGCGGGCCCGGCGGCACAAGGGCGAGCGCTGGTTCGCCGAGCTGTCCCACGAAGAGGTCGCGACGCTGCTCGACCGGCACGGCTTCGTGATCATTGAGCGGCGCGGCTTCTCGATGATCACGCCGTCGCTGCACAGCAACCCGGTGGCCCGCGCCGCCGACGCCGCCGCTCGCCGGCTGCCGGGCAGCGATGCCTACGCGGTCAACGTCCTCTATACCGCGCGTCGTGTCCACGCGTAGGCGCCTGGCGGCCCTGCTGGTCGCCTCCCTGTTGCTGCTGACCGGTTGCTCGTCCGACAACGAGGAGCCGCACCCGGAGCCGTCGCCCGACCTGACGAGCTCGCCGTCCGCGGTGGCGGTCAACGGCGGCCCGTTCGAGTCGGGCCCGTTCAAGGCGCCCCGGCGCGGCGCGCTCTTCGGGGCGTGGATCAAGCCGGACGCGCTGACTCACGTGGGCCGGCTCGCCGCCGTCGACAGCCTGCAGGCCGACCTGGGCCGCCCGCTGAGCATCGTGAACACGTACCGCCGCTTCGAGCAGATGGTGGGCACCCCCTCGGACAAGGAGTTCCTGGCCCGGGGCGCGACCCTCATGATCAGCTGGGCCACCGGCGACAACCGGTCCATCCTGGACGGTGAGCACGACGACCTGATCCGCAAGCAGGCCCAGGAGGTCCGCAAGATCCGCCGGCCGGTGCTGTTGCGGATGCGCTGGGAGATGGACCGCCCCAACCTGCGCGCGACGATGTGGTCGGGCGCCGACTACATCGCGGCCTGGAAGTACGTGCGCGAGATCTTCAAGGAGGAGCACGCCGACAACGTGTCGTGGGTCTGGTGCCCGACCGCCGAGGGCTTCATCCGGGGCGACGCGCCGGCCTTCTACCCGGGCGACGACCAGGTCGACTGGACGTGTGTCGACGTCTACGCCGGCGAGAAGTTCCAGCCCATCGGCGAGCTGATGGGCCCGTTCCTGACCTGGGCCGCGCAGCGCCCCAAGCCCATCGTCATCGGCGAGTTCGGGGTGGCCAAGGCGTGGGGCTCGACCGGCCGGGCGAACTGGATCAAGGACGCGCGGCGGACCTTCAAGGTGAACCCGCAGATCAAGGCGATCGCCTACTTCGAGTCGAATCCCGAGGGCAACGGCCCGACGAAACAGTTCCAGCTGACCGGCGACCCACCCGCGTTCAAGGCGTTCCACTCGATGGTCAAGGACCCGTACTTCAATCCTTGATCTCTTCCAGGAACTCCAGCCGGTTGCCGTGATCGTCGCTCGAGTAGAACCGCCGGTGGCCCGGGAAGTGGGGATCCCACTGCACCGGGCGACCGGCGGTTTCCAGTTGCCGGGCCAGCCCGTCCAGATCGTCGACGAGGACGCCGGGGTGCAGCTTCACCTGCGGCACGAAGTCGGGGACCGGGCTGACGTGCACCTCCCAGCCACCGCCGCGGAACCAGCAGCCGCCTCGGGCCTGGAGGACGGGCGGCTTCTCCAGTTCGGCCAGGCCGAGCACCCCCGCGTAGTAGTCGCGGGCTTTCTCTTCTCCGCCCGGCGGGCACAGCATTTGCACGTGGTGCAGCTTGACGAACATACGCTCATTAAACCGTACGTACGTCTTGCTAGCGACCCCTCCATCCTCCTCCGCCCGACGGCACCGTGTACTTCGGCGACAGGTGGCACGACCAGGTCTACCGGGTCGCCACCGACGGAACCCTGTCGATCGTGACCACGGCCGACTCCACAGTGGTTACCCCGGAAGCGGGCTGGGTGGTCAGCGGACCCGGGAGCGCTGGCCCGGGGCCTGGACGAGCAGACGCAGGGCGTACGGGGCGTCGTGTTTGAGGTAGCGGCCGGCCAGGCGGCGGGGCTCGGTGCCGAGGCGGTGGGCCCACTCGAGGCCGGTGCGCTGCATCCAGCGGGGGGCCCGCTCGACGTCGCCGGCCACGAAGTTGACCGCGGCGCCGCAGCCGATGAACCAGGTCTCGGGCAGGGACGACCGCAGCCGCGAGATCACGCGCTCCTGTTTGGGGTAGCCGAGGCCCACGAACACCAGGTCGGGCCGGGCGTCGATCACCTTGGCGCAGACGTCGCCGTACGTCAGGGGGTCTTCGTCGAAGCCGAACGGCGGGCAGACCGTGCCCGCCAGACGCAGGCCGGGGCATTCGCTCAGGAGCCGGTCGGCCGCGCGGGTGGCGCCGTCCGCGGTCGCCTCGTCGGCCGCGGGGGTGCCGCCCAGCACGAAGATCGAGCGGCCGTCGAGGCCCAAGCCGGCCGAGAGCGACCAGATCAGGCTGCTGCCGGCCACCCGTTCGGGCAGCGGCGACCCGCTCAGCTTGCTGGCCCAGATCAGCGGCATGCCGTCGGCCACGATCAGGTCGGCGTCGTCGAGGTGCCGGCGACACTCGGCGTCGCGCTGGGCCCGGCGCAGGATGTCGATGTTGGGGGTGACGATCCGGCCGCCCCGGCCGTGCGCGAGCGCCTCCCGCACCACCGCCACGACCTCGGCCTCGGTGATCCGATCGATGCCGGTTCCGTCCAGCTCGACGCGGTCGAAAGCCTCGACTGACACGCAACGCCTCCTTCACGCTTGTTGGCTCGTTATACGAGCGAAACGAGCGAAGGTGGGCCAAAGTGGCACGTGTGCTTTTTCTGGGTGGATTAGGACGAAGCGGCACCACGCTCGTCGAACGCCTGCTAGGCGAGCTGCCCGGGGTCTGCGCACTGGGCGAGGTCGTCCACCTCTGGCAGCGCGACCTGCTCGACGACGAACGCTGCGGCTGTGGTGCGCGCTTCTCGGCCTGCCAGTTCTGGCAGCGGGTCGGGCAGTACGCGTTCGGCGGCTGGCACAACGTGGACGTCGACCGGGTGCACGCGCTGCGCGACGCCGTCGAACGCACCCGGCACATCCCCCGGCTCGCCACCGCCGTCGACGCGCCCGACGAGGTGCGCGAATACGCACACTTCTACGGCCGGATCTACACCGCGGCCACCGAGATCGCCGGGGCCCGGGTGGTGGTCGACTCGTCCAAGCACTCCGCCCTGGCCCACGTGCTGCGCTGGGCGCCCGACATCGACCTGCGGGTGGTGCATGTCGTGCGGGACCCGCGCGGGGTGGCGTACTCGTGGACCAAGAAAGTGTCGCGGCCCGAGTCCGACGGCGCCGACGAGATGACCCGCTACTCCCCCGGCCGCTCGGCGTGGCTGTGGAACGCTCACAACGCCGCGTTCGGCCTCCTCGCCAAGCGCGGCGTGGCCGTGCACCGGCTGCGCTACGAGGAGTTCCTCACCGAGCCCCGGGCCGCTCTGCTGCGGATCGGCGAGTTCGCCGGGCTGCGGCTGCGGCCCGAGGATCTGACCTTCGTCGGGGACGGTCACGCCGATCTGAAGGTCGGGCACAGCGCGGCCGGCAACCCGATGCGCTTCACCGTCGGACGGCTGCCGCTGCGCCGCGACGACGCCTGGAAACAATCCCTGCCCCGCAACCAGAGGCGACTGGTCGGCACCGTGTGCGGACCGATGCTGCGGGCGTACGGATATCCGCTGTCTGTAGAGGAGACTCGATGAACTGGCCGTCCGTCGGGGTCGTCATCCCCACCCGCAACCGCCCCGAGCTGGTCCGCAAGGCGATCGGCGCGGTGCGTGACCAGCGCTATCCGGGCGAGGTCAAGGTGCTGGTGGTCTACGACCAGACCGAGCCCGACTATCTGCTCGCCTCGACCGAGGGCGTGCAGGTGCTGGTGTTGACCAACTGGCGTACGTCCGGTCTGGCCGGCGCCCGCAACACCGGCATCCTCGCGCTGGACACCGAGTTCGTGGCGTTCTGCGACGACGATGACCAGTGGCAGCCGGACAAGCTGCGCCGTCAGGTGGCCGCGCTGATGGCCGAGCCGGACGCCGAGTTCGCCACGTGTGCGATCGAGGTCGAGTACGAGGGAAAAAGCACACCGCGGCTGGCCGGCCGGGCGCGGGTGACGGTCGACGAGCTGGCCCGCTCGCGGATGTCGATGCTGCACTCGTCGTCGTTCCTGATCCGCCGCTCGGCGCTCACCCCCGAGGCGATCGGGCTGGTCGCCGAGGACGCGCCGGGCAGCCAGAACGAGGACTGGGACATGCTGCTGCGGGCCGCTCGCCGGGCGCCGATCGTGCACCTCGACGAGCCGCTGGTCCGCGTACTGTGGGGTCGCACCTCGCACTACGCCTACGAGTACGCGACGAAGATCAGCTCGCTGCGCTGGATGATGCAACGGCATCCGGAGATCAGCGGCTGCCGGCCCGGCGCGGCCCGAGTCTACGGTCAGCTCGCCTGCTGGTCGGCCGCGACCGGCAACCGCAGCCAGGCGTGGCAGTTCAGCAAGGAGGCCGTGCGGGCGAACTGGAAGGAACCTCGTACCGCGATCGCCCTTGCGGCAATGACCGGAGCAGTGAAGGTTGAGAACGTTCTCTCCGCCTTGCACAAACGTGGCCGAGGTATCTGACTACGCTCTTTCGCTCACGCCCAAGCACCAGGTAGTGTTCGGGCGTGTTCGAATTAGTGCGGTTCCCGGCGGTGGTCCGCTGATGTTGGCACAGCAGCGACAGGCGGCCATCCTCGACCGGGTAAGGGCCGCCGGCGGCGTCCGGGTCAGCGAGCTCGCCACCGAGTACGGCGTCTCCGACATGACGATCCGCCGCGACCTCGAGTCCCTGGCCGATCGCGGTCTGCTGGCGAAGGTACACGGCGGAGCGACGACCGTGAGCCCGGGCTCGGCTCACGAGCCCGGCTTCGCGGCCAAAAGCGTGCGCCAGCGGGCCGAGAAGGCGGCCATGGCCATGCGGGCCGCCGCCCTGGTCTCGCCGGGTGACGCGATCGCGCTCTCGGCCGGCACCACCACGGCCGGCCTGGCCCAGCGCCTGGTCGACGTCCCCTCCCTGACCGTGGTGACCAACTCGATCCCGGTCGCCGACGTGTTCTACCGCGCCGGCCGGCCCGACCAGACCGTGGTGCTGACCGGCGGGACGCGTACGCCGTCCGACGCCCTGGTCGGCCCGGTCGCGGTGGCCGCGATCGGCACGCTCCACCTCGACATGCTCTTCCTGGGCGTGCACGGGATGAGCGAGCGGGCCGGTTACACCACGCCCAACCTGATGGAAGCCGACGTCAACCGGGCCCTCGTCGAAGCGGCCGAGCGCCTCGTCGTGCTGGCCGACCACACCAAGTGGGGCACCGTCGGCATTTCCTCGATCGTCCCGCTCGAACGAGCAGACGTGCTGATCACCGACGACGGGCTGGACGAGTCCGCCCGCACCCTGCTGTTCGAAACGGTTCAAGATCTCGTGGTTGTGAGTGCACAGTGACCTTCAAGAGCCGTACCGCGATCCGTCTCTCCGACGGGCGCGAGCTGATCTACTTCAACGAGGACGGGCAGGATCACCGGGCGGAATACCCCGACACCCGGCAGCTGCCGCCCCCGCCGCCCACCTCGCAGCTGCGCTACGACCCACTGGTCGACGAGTGGGTGGCGGTGGCCGCGCACCGGCAGACCCGCACCTTCCTGCCGCCGAGCGACGCGTGCCCACTGTGCCCGACCAAGCCGACGTTCGCCAGCGAGATCCCGGCGCCCGACTACGACGTGGTGACCTTCGAGAACCAGTTCCCGTCGTTCAGCGACCGCGTCCCGGCGGACGAGATCACCGAGGTCACCGGCATGGTCCCGGTGCGTCCCGGGGTCGGGAGGTGCGAGGTCGTGTGTTTCACCAGCGATCACAACAGCGCCTTCGGATCATTGACCCCGTCCCGCGTACGCACGGTGGTCGATGCCCTGGCCGACCGGACCGCCTACATGTCCACCCTGCCGGGGGTCGCGCAGGTCTTCCCGTTCGAGAACCGGGGCGTCGAGATCGGGGTGACGCTGCACCACCCGCACGGCCAGATCTACGCGTACCCGAGCGTGCCGTCCCGCACTCGGGCGATGCTGGCGGCCTCCTTCAATTACCGGGAACGCACGGGCGGGGACCTCTACACCGACGTGCTGGCGGCCGAGCGGGCCGACGGGGCTCGGGTGATCGCGGCCAACGAGCACTGGACGGCGTACGTGCCGGCCGCGGCTCGCTGGCCCTTCGAGGTGCAGCTGGCCCCGCACCGCAAGGTGGCCGACATCCCCGCGCTGTCGGACGCCGAACGGGACGCGTTCGGGCCGCTCTACCTCGACGTGCTGCGGCGCTTCGACGGCCTGTTCGGCCAGCCGATGCCGTACATCTCGGCCTGGCACCAGGCGGTCGTCGGCGAGGGGCGCGAGCTCGGCTATCTGCACCTGCAGCTGTTCAGCATCCGGCGGGCCGCCGACAAGCTGAAATACCTGGCCGGCTCGGAATCGGCGATGGGCTTCTTCGTCAACGACATCGTGCCCGAGAAGGCCGCACAGATGCTTCGGGAAGCGTAGTTTCCGCAGGTCGCGTGCGGGGAATTGCTACCTCATGTTCCCCGCCGAAAACCTGCGCGACTGGCGCGGCGAAAAAGTCATCGACCCCGACGACAACAAGATCGGCGAGCTCGAGGCGATCTACGTCGACACCGCCACCGACGAGCCGTCCTTCATCACTGTGCGCGTCGGCTTCGTGGGCCGACACAAACTCGTCTTCGTCCCCGTCACCGGAGCCGTGGTGAAGCCGGGGGCGCTGCGGGTGCTCCACTCCAAGAAGCTGATCGGCGACGCCCCCTCGATCGAGACGGACGGCGAGCTGACGGCGGCGGACGAGCCGGCGGTTTTCGCCCACTACAGCCTGCCGTACTCGACCGGAGCCAACGGTGAGCGCCGCCTGGCGCGACGCTGAGCATCCGGCGGAGCCCGGCGCCTCTTTGCCCGGCGCCGGGCGTGACATCTCGCCCGGCGGGGCGCGTCAAGCTGGGCATCAGGTGGCGTTGGAACGACTGCGCGACGAAGCCGCCGCCGCGATTGCGACGCTGGACGCCGATCTGCGGGCGCTGTTCGAGGCGTCGCGCGACGACAACGCCGACGACGAGCACGACCCCGAAGGCGCAACCATCGCGTACGAAAGGGCACAGCTGACGGCCGTGTTGTCGGCCGCCCGGACGCAGCTGGCCGAAGTGAACGCTGCTATGTCCCGCCTGAGAACGGCACCTACGGCGTGTGCGAGACCTGCGGCCACCCGATCGCCGCCGAACGCCTGGAGATCCGCCCCTTCGCCACGAAGTGCGTGGCATGTGCGAACCGCCGCTGATCGTCTTCTGGTCGCTGCTCCTCATGCCTCTTGATCATCCGAGCAGCCACCGCCTCCCCCGCCCACCCCGGGACGTGGGGTGACGCTACGCCGAACTCAAGCCACCAGGACGAGTTATCCACAGGCCTGTGGACAGACTTGCAGGGGGCAGACGACGAGAGGGGCGGGGGGTCCGGGACAGGACCCCCCGCAGGGGAAGGGACCGCAGGCGCCGGGACGCCTACGCGGGCCACGTGCCGTCGAGAGAACCGGTCGGCGCCCGGGACAAGGCAGCCCGAACCGGTGGGCGACCCTCGGCGTCGCAACCGTCATCCGTTCTGCCCTGTGAAACGAGGCTTGTAACCATCGGTTACGGACCTAAACATGCAATCCGGCGCATGCTTCACTGAGCCATGACCATCGCGCGGTTGGCCCGCAGGAAGGCCACCGCCTCCTCGGGAGCCTTGGCCGGCGAGCCCGCGTCGAAGGGCGGCTGCGGATCGTATTCGAGCACCAGCTGAACGACCTGCGCCAACTCGGGGCCGGCCAGGCGGGCGGCCAGCGTCAGGGCCAGGTCGAGACCGGCCGAGACCCCCGCTCCGGTGGCGTACTTGCCGTCGATCACCACCCGCTCCGGCACGGTGACGACGCCGTACGCGGCCAGGCGATCCATGGCCAGCCAGTGCGAGGTGGCCCGGCGGCCGGTGAGGAGACCCGCGGCGGCCAGGAGCAACGAGCCGTTGCAGACCGAGGTGGTCCACGTGCTGCCGGCGTCGGCGGCCCGTAGCCAGTCGAGCACCGCCTCGTCGGTGACCGGCGGTGCGTAACCGCCGGGGACCAGCACCAGGTCGGCCGCGGGGGCGTCGGCCAGGGCGGCGTCGGCGACCAGAGCCAGGCGGCCGGTGTCGGCCCGGACAGGGCCCGCCTGTGCGGCCACGAACAGCACCTCGGCGCCGGGGAGGCGACCGAGCACCTCGTAGGGTCCGACCGCGTCGAGGGCGGTCATCCGGTCGTACAGAAGGATGTTGATCTGCATGGGTCGACTCCTCGGGTCAGAAACGGCGGCGGTATTCGGCGGGGGCGACCCCGACGGCCTGGAGGAAGGCGCGGCGCATGGCCTCGGAAGTCCCGTAGCCGGCCGCGCGGGCGATCTCGGTGATGCCGTTCGTGGTGTCCTCGAGCAGGCGGCGGGCGGTCTCCAGGCGCACGCGATCGACGTAGCGACCGGGTGACAGGCCCGTCTCCTCGGCGAAGGCCCGGGTGAACTGGCGCGGCGAGAGGTTGGCCCGGGCGGCCAGGGCGGGCACGGACAGGTCGGCCGCGGGATGCTCGACGATCAGGCGCTGGACCTCGCGCAACGGTTCGCGATGGGCGAGCTGCGCGGTCATCGGGGCGCTGAACTGGGCCTGGTTGCCCGGTCGGCGCAGAAACATGACCAGGCCACGGGCGATGGCCAGCGCGGTCTCGCGGCCGAGATCCTCCTCGACCAGCGCCAGCGCGAGGTCGATGCCCGCAGTGACACCGGCCGAGGTGAAGATCGGACCATCGCGGACGAAGATGGGGTCGGCTTCCACCGTGGTGCCCGGGAAACGCTTGGCCAGGGTCGCGCAGTATTGCCAGTGCGTGGTGGCCCGCCGGCCGTCGAGCAGCCCGGCCTCGGCCAGCAGGAACGCTCCCGTGCAGACCGACATGATCCGCCGGGCGCCCGCTCCCGGCGCGAGCAGCCACGCGACGACCCCGTCCGACGGCACGCGGGTGCCGGCGCCACCGGGGACGACCAGGGTGTCCGGCGCGACGTCACCCAGGGCTTCATCCGGTACGAGCGTCAGGCCGCTCGACGTGCGGACGGGCGCCCCGGACGGCGACGCCGTGGTGACGCGGTAGGCCCCAGCGGCGGCGAAGACCTCGAGCGGGCCGGTGACGTCGAGGCTCTGCACTCCGTCGAAGAGCACGATCAGCACATGGTGGGCGGGCACGTCTTCGATCGTCGCGGGCGCAGTGGGTGGCAGCAACGCCGAAGATCCCACCTTTTACGCCATGAGGGCCGCCTCCCCGTCCAGGGAAGCGGCCCTCATGCGAGCGAAGAAAATCAGGCGAGCTTGCGGGCCAGGTTTTCGTCGAGCGCGTTCATGAACTCGTCGGTCGACAGCCACGGGGCGTCGCGCGAGATGAGCAGCGCGAGGTCCTTGGTCATCTGGCCACCCTCGACCGTCTCCACACAGACCTGCTCGAGCGTCCGGGCGAACTCGGTCACCGCGGGGGTCTCGTCGAGCACACCGCGGTGCTTGAGGCCGCCGGTCCAGGCGAAGATCGACGCGATCGGGTTGGTCGACGTCTTCTCGCCCTTCTGCCACTGGCGGTAGTGCCGGGTGACCGTGCCGTGCGCGGCCTCGGCCTCGACGGTCTTGCCGTCCGGGGTCATCAGCACCGAGGTCATCAGGCCGAGCGAGCCGAAGCCCTGGGCCACGGTGTCGGACTGCACGTCACCGTCGTAGTTCTTGCAGGCCCAGACGTAGCCGCCCTCCCACTTCATCGCGGCGGCGACCATGTCGTCGATCAGGCGGTGCTCGTAGGTCAGGCCGGCCGCGGCGAACTCCGACGCGAACTCGGTCTCGAAGATCTCGGCGAACAGGTCCTTGAAGCGACCGTCGTACGCCTTGAGGATCGTGTTCTTCGTCGACAGGTAAACCGGGTAGTTGCGGGCCAGGCCGTACCGGAAGGACGCCCGCGCGAAGTCGCGGATCGACTCGTCGTAGTTGTACATCGCCATCGCGACGCCGCCACCCGGGTAGTCGGCGACGTGGAACTCCATCGGCGCCGAGCCGTCCTCGGGGGTGAACGTGACGGTCAGCTTGCCCGCGCTGGGCACGACGAAGTCGGTCGCCTTGTACTGGTCACCGTGCGCGTGACGGCCGATGATGATCGGCTTGGTCCAGCCGGGTACGAGCCGGGGCACGTTGGCCATGATGATCGGCTCGCGGAAGACCACGCCGCCGAGGATGTTGCGGATGGTGCCGTTGGGCGACCGCCACATCTTCTTGAGGCCGAACTCCTCGACGCGGGCCTCGTCCGGGGTGATCGTGGCGCACTTGACGCCCACGCCGTGCCGCTTGATGGCGTTGGCCGCGTCGATCGTCACCTGGTCGTCGGTCTCGTCGCGGTACTGGATCGACAGGTCGTAGTACTCGAGGGGGACATCGAGATAGGGCAGGATCAGCTGCTCCCGGATCTGCTTCCAGATGATCCGGGTCATCTCGTCGCCGTCGAGCTCCACGACCGGGTTTGTGACCTTGATTTTCGCCATGCGGCCGGCGCTCCTCTCCCGAAAACCATGCTTAGCAGTACGAGCGTACTGCAGGACTCTTCACGTGTGCCCGGCGACCCCGGGCCGGAGTTGGCCGGATCGCCAACACCAGTTTGGTCGCTTGTCGGCCCGGTGTGACCGAAACGCGGTGGCATCGAACAATGTCATTCTCTGAGAAGCTCGGTCAGCCGCTCAGCCGACGACTCCTCCTCGCCGGTGGCGCCGCCACCGCCGCCGCCCCGGTGCTGCTGCACCCCGAGGGCGGCTACGCACAGACTGCCGTACCCATCCCGGCCGACGTCTTCCGCTTAGGCGTGGCCTCGGGCGACCCGCTGCCCGACTCGGTGGTGCTGTGGACCCGGCTCGCCCCCGACCCGCTGCTCGGCGGCGGCATGCCCGACCGGAACGTACCGATCCGATGGGAGATCGCCGACAACGACCGTTTCACCCGTGGCCGGCGTACGGGAACCGCTCTGGCCCGCCCCGAACTGGGTCACACGGTGCACGTCGACGTGAAGGGGCTGCGGCCGGGCGCGGTCTACTTCTACCGCTTCCGGGTCGAAGGGCAGCTCTCCCCCATCGGCCGCACCCGCACCACGCCCGCCGCGACCGCCCGGCCGCGGGAGCTGCGGTTCGCGTTCGCGAGCTGCCAGGATTACCAGGCCGGCTTCTACACCGCCTACCAGCACCTGGCCGCCGAGGATCTGGCCTTCGTGGTCTTCCTCGGGGACTACATCTACGAGGGCGCGCGCAACGCGGCGGCAGCCCGGCAGCACGAAGGTACGGACGAGCCGTACACGCTCGCGCAATATCGCAACCGGCACGCGCAGTACAAGACCGACCCGGACCTGCAGGCCGCGCACGCCGCGTTCCCGTGGATCGTCACGTTCGACGACCATGAGATCGACAACAACTGGGCCGACGAGATCCCGCAGGACCCGGCCCTGCAGACCCCGGAGGCGTTCCGGGCCCGGCGCATCGCCGCGTTCCAGGCTTACTACGAGCACATGCCCTTGCGCCGGTCGTCGCTGCCACGCGGGCTGGACATGCAGGTCTACCGGCGGTTCCGGTACGGGTCGCTGGCCGGCGTGCACGTTCTCGACACCCGGCAGTACCGCAGCGACCAGCCGGCCACCCTGGCCGACGCGCAGAGCCCCGCGCTGACGATGACCGGCGCCGCGCAGGAGAAATGGCTGGTCGACGGGCTACGCCGCTTCGGCAGCGAGTGGAACCTGCTGGCCAATCAGGTGATGTGGGCGCAGAACGACCGGCAAGCGGGGGCGGCGCAGACGTTCGACTTCGACAACTGGGACGGCTATCGGGTGCAGCGCAAGCGGCTGCTCGAGTTCTTCGGCAGCGGGCAGGTCGACAACCCGGTCGTGCTCACCGGGGACCGGCACTGCACGTGGGTCAGCGACCTGCGGCCGGATTTCGACGACATCACGACCCCGATCGTCGGCGCCGAGATCACAGGCACCTCGATCACCTCGGGCGGCAACCCGAACACAGCGTCGTTTCACGCCACCTACGACCCGATCATGGCGGAGAGCCCGCACTGGCGATACATCGACAACCAGCGGGGGTACGTCGTTTGTGACGTCACCCGCGACGAGATGGTGAGCAGCCTGCGGCTCGTCGACACGGTGTGGGCGCCCACCGCGTCGGTGCGGACAGCGGCCCGGTTCGTGATCGAGGCCGGTCGCCCCGGGATCGCCGAGGTCATTGATTCACCGACCCCACTGTCCGCCTCGGCCGGGCCGATCTTCGATGTGCACGATGACCAGGGAGTCTTCCCACTGGGCAAATAGTCGCGTGGGCCGGACGGCGGAATCGCGCCGTCCGGCCCATGGGCGGCCTGCCCGGTATCGTGGCAAAATTCTCGGGCGCGCCGGTGCCCACCCGGCGCCGGCGGACGTGATGAGGAGGACTGTGCGCGACACTCCCGATCCTGGGCTCACCCGTCCCGCACGCCTGGACGCCCTTCTCCGTACGCGGCTGGCCGCTCAGGCCGATCCCGCCCTCGACCGGTTCGCCGAGATGGTCCGGGTCGTGCTGCGGGTGCCGGTCGCTCTCGTGACGCTGGTCGATGACGAGCGCCAGTATTTCCCCGGCGCCTGTGGGCTGGGCGACCCCTGGGCGCAGAGCCGCGAGACCCCGCTGTCGCACTCGTTCTGCCAGCACGTGGTCAAGACGGCCGAGCCGCTGGTGGTCGTCGACGCCCGCCTCGACCCACGAGTCAGCGACAACCTGGCCATCGGCGACCTCGGCGTGGTGGGGTACGCGGGAATGCCGCTGACCGACGCGAACGGCGAGGTGCTGGGGTCGCTCTGCGCGATCGACCACGCCCCGCGCGAGTGGACGGCGGCCGAGCTGGGCCTGCTCGCCGAGCTGGCCACAAGCTGCTCGGACAGCCTGCGGCTGCGCATCGCCAACCAACGCACCCAGGCCGCCTTCGACCGCAGCCGGTTGCTGCTGAGCGCCAGCACGGCGCTGGCCGGCACGAGCACCCTGGCCGGGGTGGTGGAGGCGGTGCGCGACCTGGTCATCGGCACGCTCGACCCGGCGTACGTGGGTTTCTCGCTGCTGGACGACGTCGGGCACCTGTCGTTGTCCTCGCGACGGCTGCTTCCGGCCCAGGTGGCCGACCGGTGGGAGCGTTACGCCACCCTCCGGACGACACCGTCGGCGCTGGCCACCCGCACCGGGCGGCCGGTTCTGCTGCCCGATCGCGCCGCGGTCGACGCCGTGGCCCCGGATGCGGCGGTCACCTTCGACGAGATGGGCTGGCAGTCCGCGGCCAGCCTGCCGCTGCCCGGTCCGGACGGCACGATCGGCGCCCTGACCTTCGTCTGGAAACAGCCGCACGTGGTCGACGAGGACGAACAGGCGGTCTTCGTCGCTCTGGCCGGCTACGTGGCACAGACCCTGACCCGGGTACGACTCCTGGAGGACAGGCGTACCGCCGCCGCCACGATGCAGAAGGCGCTGCTGACGGCTCTGCCCCGCCACGAACGGCTGCGGATGGCGGCGCGCTACGTGCCGGCCAACCACGAGGACCACGTCGGCGGTGACTGGTACGACGCGATCAGCCTGGACGAGAACAGGCTGGCCGTGGTGATCGGGGACGTCGCCGGGCACAGCATCGACGCCGCGGTGAAGATGAGCGAATACCGCGGCATGCTGCGTACGCTGCTGCTCGATCGCCAGGAGCAGCCGTCGGCCCTGCTGCGCCGGCTCGAGCGCACCGGCAGCGCCCTGGGCCTGGACGGCATCGCCACGGTCGTGCTCGCCTACCTCGACCCCCGGCCGGACGGCGGCCACCAGCTCACCTGGTCGAACGCGGGGCATCCGCCGCCGTCATTGCTCTCCGGGGGCCGGGTGACCCTGCTCGAGGGGCGCGACCCGCTGCTGGGCGCCGGCCGCCGCCTCCCGCGGCGCACCCACACGGCCTATCTGCCCGCGGGCAGCGTCCTGCTGCTGCACACCGACGGTCTGGTCGAGACGCGGACGGCACCGCTCGACGACGGGATAGAGCGGCTGCACCGGGTGTTCGCCACGCACACCGGGGACGATCCCGAGCAGCTGGCCGACCTGCTCCTCGACTTCAACGGCGGCTCGGCCACCCGCGAGGACGACGTCGCGCTGCTGGTCATCGTCACGCCCGCCTGAGTTATCCACAGGGCCGTTCAGCGGCCGGGCGATCCACCAGAATGGACGCATGCCGCTGACACACACCGTCGGGCCGCTCACGGTCATCGCCGTCGAGGATGCCGCGGGCCCGTTCTTCGAACCCCGGGCCTCGGCCTTCCCCACGGCGACGGCCGAGCAGTGGGCGGCGGCCGCCGCGCTCGACCCGGCCGCCCGCACCGGTGACGGCGAGTGGCTGCTGAGGTTCCGGAGCTATGCCGTCCGGCACGGCGACGGCCCGGTCATCCTGGTCGACGCGGGCATCGGGCCGGTGGGGGCGCTGGCCTCCGACTGGGCGCCGGTGCCGGGGCGGCTGCCCGACGCGCTGGCCGAGGCGGGCATCGCGCCGGGCGACGTGTCGGCCATCGTGCTGACCCACCTGCACAACGACCACATGGGGTGGGCGGTGCCGCGCGACTCGCCGTTCACGTCGGCGCGGGTGGTGGTGCAACAGGCCGACATCGACGCGTATGCGGCCAATCGCGCTCACGCCGGGCAGTACGACCTGCTCATCGAGCCCCTCCTGGCCGCGGGCCGACTCGAGACGGTCGACGGCGACCGCGTGCTGGCCCCGGGCGTGCGCGTGGTGGCGACCCCCGGTCACACGCCCGGGCACCAGTCCGTCTGGGTCGAGTCGGGCGACGACAGCCTGCTGGTCACCGGCGACCTGCTGGTCCACGCCATCCAGCTGCTCGACCCCGACCTGCCCTACGCCGGCGACGTGGATCCTGAGCGGGCCCGCGCGTCACGGCAGCAGGCGCTGGCGGAGGTGCGCACACGAGGAGCAACAGCCGCTGTCTCCCACCTGGGCACGGCGTTCCATCCGGGCCGCTGACACACGAGGCGCAAGCTGGTGAGCGCCGGGCGCGGGCCGCTGATTGGCCGATCTCATGAGGGTGAGCTGACCTCGTCACGAGCCCAGGACGACCCACACTGCGGTTGGGCGCGGCCATGTCGCGTACATACGGAAGGCCGGAGCCCAAACGGCCCCGGCCTTCCGCAGAAGCTAACTATCAGAGCGTGGCGACGTCCGCCTGCTTGGCCCGGACGGCCTCGGCCGCTTCCTTCAGGCCGGCGATCTCGGTGTCGGTGAGCTTCTCCTCGACGACCTTCTTGATGCCCTCGGCGCCGATCTGGGCCTCGACACCCAGGTAGACGCCGGAGATGCCGTACTCGCCGTCGACCCAGGCGCAGACCGGCAGAATCTCGCCCGAGTCCTCGACGACGGCCTTGGCCATGCGGGCCGCGGCGGCCGACGGGGCGTAATAGGCCGAACCGGTCTTGAGCAGCGCGACCACCTCGGCGCCGCCGTTACGGGTGCGGACGACGAGCTCCTCGATCTTGTCGGCGGGGAGCAGGTCGGCCAGCGGCTTGCCGTCGACGGTGCAGCGCGACGGCACCGGCACCATGGTGTCGCCGTGCGAGCCGAGTGTGAGCGCCTTGACGCTCTTGACCGGCACGGCCAGCGTCTCGGCGATCGAGTTGGTGAAACGCGCGGTGTCGAGCACGCCGGCCTGGCCGAAGACCCGGTTCTTGGGGAACTGGGTGGCAAGCTGGGCGAGCGCGGTCATCTCGTCGACCGGGTTGGAGACCACGATGACGACGGCGTTGGGCGCGTACTTCGCGATGTTCTCGGCGACCTGGCGCACGATCTTGGCGTTGACCTCGAGCAGGTCCATGCGGCTCATGCCCGGCTTGCGCGGCAGGCCGGCCGTCACGACGACGACGTCGGAGCCCTCGATGGCCTCGTAGCCCTCGCCGTTGGGGCCGGTGGTGGCGCCGACGACCTTGGTCTCGAAGCCCTCGATCGGCCGGGACTGGTTCATGTCGAGAGCAAGACCCGCCGGCTTGCCGTCGATGATGTCGGTGAGCACGACGGTCTCGAAGATGTCGTACTCGGCGAGGCGCTGCGCGGTCGTCGAGCCGTAGAAACCGGCACCAACGACGGTTACCTTCTTGCCCATAGCTCTTCCACTCCCATGTCCGGGATGATTTTCCGGACCGTATCAGTCGGTTAACGGCGTATTACCGGCCGGTCGGCTTGACGCGAGGTAAGCCACTCCGCCGCCCGGCTCGACCATATCCGTGAAACACCCCTACGAAACCGTGGCGCCGTACGCGGTCGCGAACAGCACCGCCTGGCGGAGATCAATCTTGGCGCCGCTGATGTCGACGCCCCGCAGCTCCACCCCGTCGAGGTCGGCGCCCCGCAGGTCGGCGCCCTTGAGGATCGTGTCGGTCAGCCGGGCGTGGGACAGGTCGGCGTCGCGCAGATCGACCCGCGACAGGTCGGCGCCCATCAGATCGGCCTCGCGCAGCCGCAGACCGCCCAGCCCCGTACCGGTCAGGTTTTGTCCGCGCAGCGACACGAAACCCCAGTCGCCGCCCTCGACCTTGATCGGGCGCAGCCCGCAGTCGAGGAACTGCGAGCCGGTCAGCTTGCAGCCACTCAACGTGGCGTCGAAGAACGAGCACCGCTGCAGCGTCGACTGCAGGATCGCCACGCCCTCGAGCACCGCCGCGTTGAACCGGACGTTGCCGAACGTGCAGTTGGTGAAGACGCAGCCGGTGAGCCGCGCCTCCGACCAGTCGACGTCGTGGAACGCGCAATCCTCGTACCGGGCACCGGTCACTTCCTCGAGCGCCCAATCCTGGCCCGAGAACGTGGTGTCCTGCACGAGGGTGTCCATGTCAGTGATAGAAGTGGCGCGTGCCGGTCAGGTAGACGGTCATGCCCGCCTTCTTCGCGGCCTCGATCACCACGTCGTCCCGGATCGAGCCGCCCGGCTGGACGACCGCTTTCACACCGGCCGCGATCAAGACCTCGAGACCGTCCGGGAACGGGAAGAACGCGTCGGAGGCGGCCACGCTGCCCTTGGCCCGGTCGGCGCCGGCCCGGTTGACCGCGAGGTGCGCCGAGTCGACCCGGTTGACCTGGCCCATGCCCACGCCGACGGTCGCGCCGCCCGAGGCCAGCAGGATCGCGTTGCTCTTCACGCTGCGGATCGCGCGCCAGGCGAAGGCCAGATCGGCCAGCTCGTCGGCGGTGGCGGCCTCGCCGGTGGCCAGCGTCCAGTTGGCCGGGTCGTCACCGGGGGCGTCGATGCGGTCGGAGAACTGCATCAGAGCGCCGCCGCCGATCTGCTTGACCTCGGCCCGAGCCGGGGCCCAGGCCGGGGCGACCAGCACCCGCAGCTTCTTCTTGGTCCGGAAGATCTCGAGCGCCGCCTCCTCGTACGAGGGCGCGACGATCACCTCGGTGAAGATGCCATCGAGCTGCCTGGCCATCGCCGCGGTGACCTCGCGGTTGACCGCGATGACCCCGCCGAACGCCGACACCGGGTCACAGTCGTTGGCCTTGCGGTGCGCCTCGGCCACGTCGGCGCCGATCGCGATGCCGCACGGGTTGGCGTGCTTGATGATCGCCACGCACGGCTCGGTGAAGTCGTTGGCGCTGCGCCAGGCGGCGTCCGCGTCGACGTAGTTGTTGAACGACAGCTCGCCGCCGTGCACGAGCTCGGCCTGGGCCAGCCCGGCCGGCGCGTTCGGGTCGAGGTAGAGCGCGGCCTGCTGGTGCGGGTTCTCGCCGTAGCGCAGGGTGTTCTGCCGTTTGAGCGCGATGCCCGCGAACGCCGGCCACCCCGCCTCCTCGACCAGGGTGCTCGCCGTCCAGTTGGCCACGGCCACGTCGTACTCGGCGATGTCGGCGAAGGCCCGGGCCGCGAGCACCTTGCGCTGGCTCAGCGTGAAGCCGCCGCCCTGCAGAGCCTCGAGCACCAGCGGGTATGCCTCGACGGCCGTGACCACGGCGACCGAGGGGTGGTTTTTCGCGGCCGCACGCACCATGGCCGGACCGCCGATGTCGATCTGCTCGACGCACTCGTCGACCGTCGCGCCCGACGCCACCGTCTGCGTGAACGGGTAGAGGTTGCTCACCAGCAGCTCGAACGGCGGGATCTCGAGCTCGCCGAGCTGCTCGGCGTGACTGTCGAGCCGCAGGTCGGCCAGCAGGCCGGCGTGCACCCGCGGGTGCAACGTCTTGACCCGGCCGTCCAGCGTCTCGGGGAAGCCGGTCAGCTCCTCGACCCGGGTGACCGGCACGCCGGCCGCCTCCACGGTCGAGGCGGTCGAGCCGGTGGAGACGATCTCCACGCCCGCGGCGGCGAGCGCCTGGGCCAGCCCGACGAGGCCGGTCTTGTCGTACACGCTCAGCAGCGCCCGCTTGATCGGGCGACGCCCCTCAGCCGAGGTCATGAATACGTACCTTCCTGTTCTGAATGGTCCAGCCCGCGCGCACCAGCCGGCCGACCCACTCGACCAACTGGGCCCGCTCGGCCACCTTGATCCGCTCGGTCAGCGCATCCTCCGTGTCGTCGTCGAGCACGGGGACGGCGACCTGGGCGATGATCGGTCCGGTGTCGACTCCGGCGTCGACGAAGAAGAGGGTCGCCCCGGCGATCTTGACGCCGTAGGCGAGCGCGTCGCGCGGGCCGTGAATGCCGGGAAACGCCGGCAGCAGCGCGTTGTGCGTGTTGATGTATCGGTCGCCGAAGGCCGCCAGGAAGTGCGGGCCGACCAGCTTGAGGAAGCCGGCCGAGACGACCAGGTCGGGCTTGAACTCGGCGACGTGGGCGGCGAGGGCGGCGTCCCAGTCGTCCCGGGTCTCGTAGGCCTTCACCGAGTCGACGAAGGTGGGCACACCGCCGGCGGCGGCCCGGTCGAGACCGGCGATGCCGTCACGGTCGGCGCCCACGGCCACGACCTGGGCGCCGTAAGCCGGATCGGCGGAGGCATCGAGGAGGGCCTGCAGGTTGCTGCCCGAACCGGAGACGAGGACGACCAGGCGGGCGGGCGCGGGGTCGGTCACCTCAGCACCCTATCTCCGCGAGCACGACGAACCGACAACGGGTCGTCGTCACGGGCGGCAAAACTCCTGATCATCGGTTACGCTGCCGATCCTCAGATTTCACGATTCACCATTGCTCGACCCCACATATGCACTGGAGGACAGCGCGTGACAACCCCACCCCCGTACTACGGCCCCCCGGGCGGCGAGCCGGGCAGCGTGCCGGCCGCTCCTGAGAACACGCAGGGCCTGGTCGGCATGATTCTCGGGATCGTGGCGATCCCGCTGGTCTGCTGCTTCTACCTCGGCATCCCGCTGGGCATCGCGGGCGCCATCGTCAGCTACCTCGGCCTGCAGAAGGCGAACGCCGGTCGCGCCACCAACCGCAGCCAGGCCATGACCGGCCTGATCTGCGGCGCCGTGGCGGCGGTCCTCGGCATCGGCCTGCTGATCTGGGCGATCACCGCCGGCAGCAGCATCAACTGGGAAGACTTCACCAACAGCAACTGACCCGCTCCAGTCGGGATGGGGACGCCCTCGGGCGTCCCCATTTCATGCCTTCGGCGTGGTGCGGAACGCCCGGGCGGCCGTGGCCCCGATCGCGGCGGAGACGGCCAGCACGGCCGTCGCGACCAGGCCGACCGTCCACGGGTCGGGCCCGATGATCGCCAACCGGCCGTCGCCCAGCGGCCCGCCGGAGACCTTGGCGAGCAGGCCCAGCACGAGACCGGCGGCCGGACCGGCCAGCAGGCTCCCGCCGAGCACCCTCGACCACGGCGGCGAAGAGGGCTTGGTCGCCTCGTCCTCCTCGCGGGCCAGGCGCAGCGTGAGCAGCCATCCCGCGGCCATGCCGGCCAGCACGGGCGTGCCCAGCAGCAGCGCGCCGGTCGCTCCCATCGGGCCGTTGGGCAGGCCGGCCAGCAGCGGCAGGGTCGGCAGCGGCCCGACGGTCACCTCGGTCAGCTGCACGACCGAGCCGTTGCCGAGCGCGAACCCGGGACCGAGCAGGTAGGCCGACGCCCAGATCACGCCGTTCACCCCGTAGGCCAGGCTGACCAGGGTGATGCCGGCCTGACCGGCCACCCCGGTGCGGTAGGCCGAGATCATGTCGGCCGCCTGGCCACCGCCGAACGCCACCGACAGGCCGGTGACGGCGGCGCCGGCCGCGAGCACCAGGAGCGCCGCGACCAACCCGGTGCGGACGCCGTGACGCACCACCCGGGGCAGGCGGCGGGCCCAGGCACTGAGCGCATCGGTGCCGCGCAGCGAGCCGGCCAGCGCCGCGCCCCCGCCGATCAGGAAGAAGTTGAGCGCGACCCGGCCGGGGGTGACCTCGGTGCCGCGGCCGTCGACGGCGAGCGCGGCGACCGAGCCGAGCAGCGAATAGGTCAGGGCGATGGCGAAGGCCACCGACAGGGCCCGGGCCGTCGAGCCCGAACGGCGGGCGCCCACGGCCCGGGTGACGTGCAGGCCGGCCCGGGCCAGCCGCCAGACGATCAGCATGCTGAGCAGCAGCGGGGCCAGGCCGAGAGAGCCGATCGAGGTGCCGATGGGCACGCCGTGGCCGAGCAGCCAGCCGGCCAGCCCGGCGTGGGCGGCGCCGGCCAGCCCGCCACTGCCCTCGAGGGTGCGGGCCAGGCCGATGACAGCGGCCACCGGGAGGTAGGACAGCAGGGCAGCCCAGATCGTGGCGAACGCGGCCGCCACCGGGAGCGGGGCGCGGCTCTGCGGGCGCTGGGGCGGGCGGCGCTGGGTGGGCAGCTTGACCGTCTCGCGGCCGGACTGCATTTTGTCGTCGACCAGGACCGTACGGTGCTCGCGGTCCTCATCGGCCTGGTCCTGGAAGTCACGATCGCGATCGCCGGGCGTGACCGCCTCGGTCGGGCGGCCGATCGCCTCGGTGTCGCGCTGCACCTCGACCGGCGCCGTGTCGCGGACGTCGGTCGGCGCCGCCTCGGCGACCGCGGACGGGTCGCCCGAGTCGTCGGGACGGTCGGGTGTGCTCGGCATCGTCGACTACTTTTCCACGCCGGAGCCGGGTCGGCGACGCAGAAACGGCGACGCGCCGCCAAACGGATCGTCCGGACCCGATTGACGGCGCGTCGATCGCACCGGGAGCCGGCTCAGCTCATGACCTCACGCATGAGGCGTGCGGTCTCGCTCGGCGTCTTGCCGACCTTGACGCCCGCGGCCTCGAGGGCCTCTTTCTTGGCGTCCGCGGTGCCCGCGGAGCCCGAGATGATCGCGCCGGCGTGACCCATGGTCTTGCCGGGCGGGGCGGTGAAGCCGGCGATGTAGCCGACCACCGGCTTGGTCACGTTCGCCTTGATGAACTCGGCGGCCCGCTCCTCGGCGTCGCCACCGATCTCACCGATCATGACGATCGCGTCGGTGTCGGGGTCGTCCTGGAACGCCTTCAGCGCGTCGATGTGCGTCGTCCCGATGACCGGGTCGCCGCCGATGCCGACCGCGGTCGAGAAGCCGAAGTCCCGCAGCTCGTACATCAGCTGGTAGGTCAGCGTGCCGCTCTTGCTGACCAGGCCGATGCGGCCGGCCGGGGTGATGTCGGCCGGGATGATGCCGGCGTTCGAAGCACCCGGCGACGCGATGCCCGGGCAGTTCGGGCCGATGATCCGGGTCTTCTCGCCCCGGTCGACGTTGTAGGCCCAGGCGGCCGCGCTGTCCTGCACGGGCACGCCCTCGGTGATCACGACGGCCAGCGGGATCTCGGCGTCGATCGCCTCGACGATGGCCGCCTTCGTGAACGCCGGCGGCACGAAGATGACCGACACGTCGGCGCCGGTCTCCTTCATCGCCTCGGCCACGCTCGCGAAGACCGGGAGCTCGGTGCCGTCGAAGTCGACGGTCGTGCCGGCCTTGCGCGGGTTGACGCCGCCGACCACGTTGGTGCCCGCGGCCAGCATGCGCCGGGTGTGCTTCGAGCCTTCGGAGCCGGTCATGCCCTGGACGATGACCTTGGATTCCTTGGTGAGCCAGATAGCCATTAGTTCACTTCCCCGCAGCCGCGAGCTCGGCGGCCCGCGCGGCCGCTCCATCCATCGTGTCTACTCGCTCGACCAGCGGGTTGCTCGCCTTGTCGAGGATGGCCCGGCCTTCTTCGGCGTTGTTGCCGTCGAGGCGCACCACGAGCGGCTTGGTGACCGCTTCGCCGCGCTCACCGAGCAGGGCGAGGGCCTGGATGATGCCGTTGGCGACCTCGTCACAGGCGGTGATGCCGCCGAAGACGTTGACGAAGACCGACTTCACGGCCGGGTCGCCGAGCACGATCTCGAGGCCGTTGGCCATCACCTGGGCGCTGGCGCCGCCACCGATGTCGAGGAAGTTGGCCGGCTTGACGTTGCCTTGCTTCTCCCCGGCGTACGCGACCACGTCGAGCGTGGACATGACCAGGCCGGCGCCGTTGCCGATGATGCCGACCTCGCCGTCCAGCTTGACGTAGTTGAGGTTCTTGGCCTTGGCCGCCTGCTCCAGCGGGTCGACCGCGGACTGGTCGACCAGCGCCTCGTGGTCGGGGTGGCGGAACGACGCGTTCTCGTCCAGCGTGATCTTGGCGTCCAGCAGGAGCACCCGGCCGTCGCCCACCTTGGCCAGCGGGTTGACCTCGACCAGGGTGGCGTCCTCGGCCACGAAGGCCTGCCACAGCTTCACCGCGATGTCGACGATCTGCTCGGCGACCTCGGCCGGGTATTGCGCCGCGGTGACGATCTCGCGGGCCTTCGCCTCGTCGACGCCCTTGCTGGCGTCGATGGCGATCTTGGCCACCCGGTCCGGCTGCTCCTCGGCGACCGTCTCGATCTCCACGCCGCCGGCCACGCTGGCGATGCAGAGGAAGGTGCGGTTGGCCCGGTCGAGCAGGTAGGAGAAGTAGTACTCCTCCTTGATGTCGGCCGTCTCGGCCAGCATCACCTTGTGGACCGTGTGGCCCTTGATGTCCATGCCCAGGATGTCGGTCGCGCGAGCCTCGGCCTCGTCGGCGCCGTCGGCCAGCTTGACGCCGCCCGCCTTGCCCCGGCCGCCGACCTTGACCTGCGCCTTGACGACGACCTTGCCGCCTAGACGCTCGGCGATCGCCCGGGCCTCCTGCGGGGTCTCAGCGACGCCACCGCCCAGCACGGGCAGCCCGTGCCGTTCGAAGAGGTCGCGCCCCTGATACTCGAACAGGTCCACGTGTCTCCTTTCGCTCGCGACGCCAAGCGCCGGCAAACCGCACCGTTGCGTCCCGACCTGAGTTGCGCGGCGGCCTCTTTACTGGCGTCGCCGGCGTGAAGAATGTCCGGCCCTACGGGCCCTCATTCGCAGACTAGCGACCTGCGGTGCCACCGCGGAGGCGCGGGTGCGCGGTGTGCAAGACCGCACACCAGAGGCGCACGGGAGAGCAGTCGACGGCTGTGACAAAACTTCCCCGGGTACGCACGTAACCAGCCTCCGGGGGCTTCGTTGAGTGTGATGTCGGACCGCTCAGGCGAACCGGCGCGAAGGCGGCCGATGCCCTGTCGGTCGAGGGGTGGCGGCGGGGCATCGTGCATGGAGAGGCCGGACGTGTGAGGGGTGCGTCCGGCCTCTCCCCTTGCCTTTTGCCCGTCCTCACCCTTCCGGACCCACTCCCGCCGAAAGCAGCAGGTCAGGCCACCGGTGATGCGACATTGGCGCGTACCCATTCGATGATGGACGCGGTAGTGGCTCCCGGAGTGAAAATGCGAGCGACTCCGGCTTTCTCCAATTCGGCAATGTCGTCGGCCGGAATGATGCCTCCGCCGAATACCACGATGTCGGTCGCGTCGCGTTCGGAGAGCAGCTGCATGACCTTGCGGAACAGCGTCATGTGGGCCCCGGACAGAACGGACAAACCGATCGCGTTGGCGTCCTCTTGAATGGCGGTCTCGACGATCTGCTCGGGCGTCTGATGCAGCCCGGTGTAGACGACCTCCATACCGGCGTCACGCAGCGCCCGGGCCACCACCTTGGCCCCGCGGTCATGCCCGTCCAGCCCGGGTTTCGCGACGACCACCCTGATCCGTGCCTGCATCCTGACCCTCCGTGTCGCTGACCGCGTTGTCACCTGAACCAACGTTAACCCCGCTAGGCGGCTGCGGGGTAGCGCCCCGACCAAAGCGAGATCACCAGCAGTAACGAGAAATGTATTCTGCGTCACCTTACTTTCTGTTTTTATTGCCATTACAGGGAGTGTGCAGAGATCCACCACAGGAAAGTCACTAATTCGGACATTCGCTGCGCAATGCGGACCAGGAACTGTCAGCGATTTGGCGCTGCGACTTGTGGCCCGGACGCCGTTTGGCTACCGTGGCCCACGGCTGTCAACCAGTTAACGCTGATCTGACAGCTAGGACGGTCCCGGTTCACCGGTAATTCGGCATCGTGACCACCGACTTTTTGCCACCGACGGAGGGTTGTTCGTGCGCCAGCGCTTGTCGTCTGAGCCCGATCGTTATCGCGGTCGCCGCCGCGTGCCCACCCCTCCGCGCAGCCGCTACGCCATCGCCGTCACGTCAGCTTTCGTCGGAGCGGGTGTTGTCGCCCTCGGCGCCTCGAGCATCCCCGACCAGAAAGCGGTCGACCCGCAGGCTCTGCAAAACCTCGGCACCTCGCAGGTCGCCGACGCGCTCGCCCAGCGCGACGCGGGCA